>CAVRXY010000031.1:0-274087 GCA_963725225.1 uncultured Acidobacteriaceae bacterium | reverse complement strand
AACCGTCGCCAGCGAACGGTTCCGCGGCACGAATTCGACATGAGTAATGCCCAGCACGTCGCGCAGCTTCTCCGCCGGAACCTTCATCGGTCCCGGTGACGGCGCGGAGCCGGGCGCAGGTTGCGGAAACGCCGTGGACATCGCCGTGTGAAACGAGACGTTGCCCTCAACCTTCTGCATCACCTGGTGAATATGGCCGTTCAGCACCGTCACGGAGCCGAACCTCCGCAGCATCGCAAAGGCCTGCTCGCTGTCCGCCGTGCTCCATCCCCACGTGGGATACACCGCCCACAGCGGGATATGCGCAAAGACCACGATGGGAGTGCTGCTCTTCAGGCCGCTCAGGTCCTGCTTGATCCAATCGAGCTGCGGCTGCCCCAGCCTGCCCATCCCCTCAAGCTGCACCACGTTGACCAGTCCAACGAAGTGCACACCCTTGTGATCAAAGCTGTACCAGCCGTTGCCCCTCGAACCCTTACCGTATCGCTCCAGATACAGCTGGCCGTCGTCGACGGACGTGTCGTGTTCGCCCGGCACATAGAAGACCTGCCGCTTCGCGCCGACCAGCACCTGTTCCAGTGTGTCGAACTCGGCTGGCTTCGATGAATGGGTAAGGTCGCCGGTGTGAATCAAAAAGTCTGTAACACCGGAATAGCCGTTGATCTTGTCCAGCGCCACCCCGAGCGTCGCCGTCACATCCGTGTTGGCCGCTTTGTTAAACCCGATATGGCTGTCGCTGATTTGTACGAAGCTGAAGTCCGTCTGCTTCGAGCGCAGGACGCGATTCCCCGAAAACGTGCGATACCGGCACCCCTCCGGCAAAGCTCCAGACCAGACCCGTTCCCGCCCATGCCATGCATTTCAGAAATCCGCGCCGGTCGATTCCGTCCGAGCTGCCGTCCGGACTGGTGTGCGCCGTCGATCCGGCGTTGCTTACCTCGTATTTCGAAATTTCGTCCACTTTCTTCTCCTCGGCGGGAACTCGACTTGCTCTTTCCCGCCCACACCGAGGAGAACTGCGAGGCGCGATGATTTATTCCACCGTGCCGCGAAAACGGCGAAACGCTCTTTGACATCTGCGATCAAACGAACTAAACTAACTGAACTTAGTCTAGTGGGGCGATCAATGACAACAGTCAATATTCATCAAGCAAAAACTCAGTTGTCCCGCCTCGTCGAGGAGGCCGCCAAGGGGAAATCCTTCATTATCGCGAAGGCCGGAAAGCCTTTGGTCAAGGTCACGGCGCTCGACACGCCCACCGGCAAACAGGTGCGCAGACTCGGCTTTCTCCGCGGACAGTTCTCCATTCCGGACGACTTCAACAACATGGACAGTGCGGAAATTGAGCGCCTTTTCGGTGGTGGAGAGTGAAGCTGCTGCTGGACACTCACCTGTTGCTCTGGGCTGCAGACGATCCCAACCGGCTGCCGAAAGCGGTTCGCCTCCTGATCGAAGACGAGGAAAACGAACTTCTCTTCAGTGCGGCCAGCCTGTGGGAGATCACCATTAAACGCAGCCTTGGACGGGACGATTTTCGCGTGGATCCGAGGTTGTTCCGTCGCGCGCTTCTTGATAATGGTTATGCCGAACTTCCCATCACCGGCGAACATGCTGTCAACCTGGACCAGCTGCCCTCGACGCACAAGGATCCGTTCGATCGTATCCTGGTGGCGCAAGCCATGGTGGAAGGAATCACCCTTCTCACCAACGACCGCAAACTCCTTGGGTATCCGGGTCCCATAAAGAAAGTTTGATCGGACCGTGGAGTAAATGGCCGAGAATCTCTCATGAAATAAATCAATAACAAAACCTGCAGAAGGCACGGTCACTCTGCCACCGCCGTCCACTGCATTTCCCGAAATAGGAACGAGACAAAGTGGCGAAAGCCGCAAGACCCGTCACTCAACGCTGATTGCTGAACGCTGTTCCACGCCCTGTACTCCCGGGCCGACGCGCTGATAAACTCGATGAAGTGTCTCCCGCCTCCGTGGGGCTATAGCTCAGCTGGGAGAGCGCGTCGTTCGCAACGACGAGGTCGTCGGTTCGAGCCCGACTAGCTCCACCAAAATCAGTATCCTGCCGTCCTCAAGGCGCCCTCCGCCGTGCGCGGAAAATTGCCCGTATTAACGTCACAACTTTGCCTCTTCGAGTATCCTTGTGCGTGCGAGGAAACCCCATGAAGACATACCCGAAGTTGCTTCTCATGGCAGCATTGTCAGCAGTGGTAGCCCTGCCGCTGGCCGCGTTCGCCGCCGGCCCGAAGCCCGTCAAGGTCATGCTCAAGACCGCCGACGGCAAGGATGCCGGAGACGTCGTGCTCAAGCAGGAGAAGGCCGGTGTCGAGTTGAAGGTTGCCCTCAAGAACCTGCCGCCGGGCGAGCACGCCATCCACATCCACCAGAACGCCAAGTGCGATCCGCCCGACTTCAAGAGCGCCGGAGGACACTTCAATCCCGCCGGCAAGAAGCACGGCTACGAGAACCCTGAAGGCCACCACAACGGCGACATGCCCCAGAACCTTACCGTGGGTGCCGACGGCAAGGTCAAGGCGACCTTCATGAACAAGGATGTGACCCTCGACCCCGCTGCCCCGAACTCCGTCTTCGCCAACGGGGGGACGTCGATCATCATCCATGCCAAGGCCGACGATATGAAGACCGACCCGTCAGGCAATGCCGGCGACCGCATCGCCTGCGGCCTCATCGTCGCCCCATAAAGCATCTCAGCAATACAAAACGGGCAGATCCTTCGCCAAACCCTCAAGGACCTGCCCGTCGTTTTGCCGGTCAATGCTTGTTCTTTGCCTGCTCCTCGATCGCCTTCCATTCGTCTTCGCTTAACTGCACCGCTCCAGCCGCGATGTTCTCTTCCAGATGCTCAACCGAAGACGTGCCTGGAATCGGGAGCATCACGGGAGAGCGATGGAGCAGCCACGCCAGCGAGAGCTGCGCAACCGTTGCATGATGCCGTTTCGCTGCTGCATCCAGCGGTCCGCCCGGTTTTGCCAGCTTGCCCGCGGCCACCGGAAACCACGGAATGAATCCCAGCTTGTGCTTCTGGCAATAAGCGAGAGTCGGCTCATATCGGCGATCGCTGATGTTGTACTGGTTCTGTACGCTGACAATCGGCAGCACCTTTCCGGCTCGCTCGATCTCCTCCGGCGTTACCTCGGAAAGGCCGACGTGACGGATCTTCCCCTGCTTCTGCAACTCCTTGATCGCCCCCAGCGACTCCTCCACCGGAACCTTGGGATCGATGCGGTGAAATTGCCACAGCTCGATGCGTTCCAGCTTGAGCCGTCGCAGGCTCATCTCGACGCATTGCCGCAGATACTCCGGCCGGCCCTACCGCCGCCCAGCGGTTCGGCCCCGACCGCGTGAATCCGCCCTTGGTGGCGATGACCAGATCCCCGGGATAAGGATGGAGAGCCTCCGCGATCAACCGCTCGCTCACCTCGGGGCCATAGGAATCCGCGGTGTCGATGAAGTTCACTCCGAGCTCGATCGCCCGGCGCAGTACCTGTTTTGCCTGCTCCGGATCTTTAGGCTCGCCCCAGATGCCTTCACCCGTGATCCGCATGGCTCCAAAGCCGAGCCGGTGAACGTGGAGATCTCCGCCCAGCGCAAACGTACCGCTGGACGCTGCATTCACATGAGTGGTTTCCATAACCCGTCAGATGCTATCGCTCTTTCGCGAGCTTCGGCAATTTGCCGCATATCACGCAATCAATCTTTCCGTGGCCCGGCTACGATCGCGCGATGCGGCGCGCCGTATCGCGTCCCTGCCGTATCAGATCCGGCAGACCCACTCCGTGATAGGCATTGCCAATCAGGTGCAGAGCAGGGAAGCTGCTGGTTAGCTCCGACAGCTT
This sequence comes from uncultured Acidobacteriaceae bacterium, assembly GCA_963725225.1. GTDB lineage: Bacteria > Acidobacteriota > Terriglobia > Terriglobales > Acidobacteriaceae > Silvibacterium. Next base: position 270,215 of record CAVRXY010000031.1, on the reverse strand, counting down.
GGCCATGCGATCCAGATGCCCAACAGCATATTGCGGCAACGACAAGGGCCATCGTCTCACCAGCGCAATGTCAGGTTCCGGCAGCGGCCCGAGCGCCTGCGACAAACGCCGAACGGCCAGCGCCACCAGAGCGGCGTCACTTTCACCCATCAGAGCCGGTGCCGTGTCGCCGCCGAAGAACCCCCGCAGCAGAACGGCTCCCTCCGGCGCGCGGTGAGCGAACTTCTGGTTGACGAAGGTGCACGCCAGCAATTGCGGATCCTGATCCATCGCCCGCACACTTGCTCGTTGCGGCACAAGATAGCCAAAGCCGCGAGGGATTCTGAGACGTTTTGCCTGCTCGGGCAAAAAAGCCAGCGCGATGACAATGGCGGACGTCGCGTCCATGGCCAGCAGAGACTCAAATTCTTCGTGAATGCTACGCAACAACTGCCGCGAAACGTGGGCGGGAGTCGCCAACGCATCATATCGCATCGTACTCGCTAGCATCCTCGTTCTCACCAACGATCCACCGGTCGCCTTTCTGTCCTGATTGACCGAACCTCGTGCTCCAGCCGGACCGTGTCACTTGGCAGCCTCTCCGCCATCCCATGAACCAGCCCCTCCAGTCCACCCTTCAGCGAGGTAAACACGGTATCTGAACTCGTCGCCTGCTTCTGCTGCAGTCCGGCAATCAGGCTGCCGTGCTCCCTCTCCAGTTTCACGAAGGCAGGCATCACCGCGCGCACGCTCAAAGTCTCGACACTGCCGCCGAACACCCCCGCCAACAGCGGCCCGGCGATTGTTTGCGTGACCTCGTCGCCAAAATGCCTGACGGACAAAACTGGCGACGGACTCGTCCTCCCCCTCGCCCAACGGCGACTCCTTCAGCTCTGCCGCGCGGCGGAGTTCGCGCAGATACGCGAGTCGCGCCTGCCACGTGAAGAGCGGTGAGTTGAGCACCGGAGCCCATTGTGTCGGCACCATCATCCGCATTCCATCAGGCATGGCGACCAGGCGTTTGTCGTCGAGCAGGTAGGTGCGCCGCCAGCGGTCATTCGAACCGATGATCTCGGACTCCAGCCCCAATTCGATCGCCAATTCGCGCGCCCAGGGCTTTTCCGTCACCCATGAGTCGGGACCACACTCAATGACAAATCCCTCTCTTTGGACGGTTTCAACGATGCCGCCCAAGCGGGTGGAAGCCTCGAACAGGGTGAACTCTACGCCCTCCTGCGCAAGCTGGTAAGCCGCAGCCAGACCGCTCAGGCCGCCGCCGATAATCGCGACGCGTCTCGTCATCTTGCCTGCTGTGGCTGCGCCAGTCGCGCTAACGCGTTACTCGCGACATCCGCCAGCGCGGCGATCAACAGTGGCGACCCATTCAGCGATTCGGGCCGGCGTAATTCCATGTCGAGATTGATCGCAAACTGACGGAAGCCGATGTCGATGTCGTACAGAATCTCCACGTGGTCACAGAGAAATCCCACCGGATCGACAATGATCTGCCGAACGCCCTGCTTGCTTAGCGCTGTGAGTGTGTCTTCAACCGTGGGGCCAATCCATGGACCGCCCGACATACCCTGGCTCTGAAAGGCGAAGAACCAGTTATCGGGAGTCAGTCCGGCGATCCGCTCAGCCACCAGCGCCGCAGTTCGCTTGGCCTCAATCGGATAAGGATCCGGTCCCGGTCCCGCCTCGGTCGACGCCGGCGTCTGGATTGTCCGGCAGGGAACGCTGTGTGCGGTGAACAGCACCGGCACGGGCTTGCCTGTCTCTGCACTGAACGGATCCCACACCGCCCGCAGCCTCTCGGCGAAGGCGTCGGCGAGCAGCGGATGATCTGCCCATCCCTCAACGAACTCGATCTCGATCCCGTCCGCCGCCGCGAAGGCCGCTTTGCGGTAGAGGCCCACGCTCGTCCGTGAATTCTGCGGTGCCAGGCAGATTGCCACCGCACGCTGAATGCCGTCTTCGCGCATCTTCGCCAGCACATCGGCGATGTAGGGCTTCCAGTTGCGCATGCCGACGTAGACCGGGAGGCCGAGCTCCTCGCGACAGCATGCGTCCCTGCTCCAGCGTCAGCGCGCGTGAGCGGGCTGGGGCCAATGAGCGAATAGCGATGGCGAATCTCCTCGACGACGCTGTCCGGCAGGGGCCGTCCGCCCGTGATATTCCGCAGGTATTCAGGAATCTCGTCGAGAGCGTCAGGGGTTCCGTGAGCCAGCAGCAATACCGCGGTACGTTCAGACATGACGGGTTTCCGGCACATACTCGCGGACGAATCTCACCACATCCTGAACATTTTCAACTGGAGTCGTGGGCACGATACCGTGGCCGAGATTGAAGATGTGACCCGCCCGTCCGCCCGCCTGATCGAGAATCTGCCGCACCCGCTGCCGGATCAGCTCCGGCTCGGCGAACAGCGTGATGGGGTCGAGGTTCCCCTGCACAGCGCAGCTATAGTCGAGGCTCCGCCAGGTCGCGCCAAGGGGTGTCCGCCAGTCGAGCCCTAGAACGTCGGCGCCGGTCTCACGCATTGCCGGCAGCAGGCTTGCCGTATCGACCCCGAAGTAGATCACCGGCACCCCCATCGCCTGAATGTCCCGAATGAGAGCTTTCGTCGTGGGCAGCACGAAGTCGCGGTAATCTTCGACGCTCAGGGCGCCTGCCCAGCTGTCGAAGACCTGGATTACATCCGCACCGGCCTCGACCTGCTGACGCGCGAACTCGCGCAGGACGGCAGCCAGCTTGTCCAGAAGTCTGCGCCACGCGTCGGTCTCGCGATACATCAGCGTCTTGGTGTGGACATAGTTGCGTGAGCCGCCGCCTTCGATCATGTAGCTGGCCAGAGTGAACGGCGCGCCGCAGAAGCCGATGATTCCCAGCCGGTCCTTGAAGTGAGCGACGACGCGCGCGATGGCTTCAGCGACATAGCCAAGTTCAGACGCCCGATCGGTGCGCAGGCGGGCAACATCATCCACCGTGCGAACCGGCTTATGGATCACCGGCCCTTCGCCGGCCTGGAATTCGAAGTCCAGCCCCATGCACTCGAAGGGAAGTAGCAGATCGGCGAAGATGATCGCCGCGTCCACATCCAGCTTTTCCGCAGCGGTGATCGTGACTTCCGCGGCCAGCTTCGGCTGCTTGCAGATTTCGAGCAGCGTGTGGTGACGCCGGACCGCCTGGTACTCCGGCATATAGCGTCCGGCCTGGCGCAGAAACCAGACCGGCGTGCGGTCCACGGGTTTCCGCAGGCAGGCGCGGACAAAGCGCGCGCCGCCAGTCATATGACCGGGATCTGACCCGGTCTTAAGTTCGGCGATCGGAGAGGCGATCGAGGGAGAAATCGGAGGGATTTGCAATCTTTCAGGCATGCGAAGGGTCAACAAGATGAGGTTAGCATCTGCCGTTGCCCGATTGCTCGCGACCGCGCGTGTCCGGTTTAGCGCCTTGGAAGTTTGACCCCTCCACTTTCCGGCGCATAGACTCAAATCGGTGAGCTGGCATCTCCCCGGATGCAGTTTTCCGCCCCGATCTATGCAGTTTTCCCGTTACCTCACTCGATTTTGTCTCCCGGTGGCAGCCGTCGCCTTCGCCCTTGCCTGTCCTGCGTTTGCTCAACAGACCGCAAAGGCCAAGTCCCCGCAGCCCCAGGCGCCCGCCATGCCGCCTCCGCCCAAGCCCCCCGCGCTCGTTCAGCCCGGAGGACCATCCATCAGCCTCCAGACCAGCGAAGCGATGTTTGACATAGCCGTCGGCCTCAACGCCTGCGGATACGACAACGGCCTGGCCGAATCCGATCCCATCCGCGAGCACATCCGTCAGCAGGTCGATCAGGCCAGCCAGCAGTCCGTCGATGCGCGCGACGCGCGCTTCCATCTCTGCGAATACATCGACCAGCACCGGCTCGCGGAAGCCGCCCGCGACCTGGCCCAATACGTCTCTCTCGCGCTCTATGTCACGCCTCCACCCGAGCTTGCCCCCAGCGTGGACATGGCCGACTTGCCGCCCGATTCAACCCAGGTGGTCGACGTGCTGCCGCTGCTGCGCGACTTCGCCAAGGCCATTCAGCTCCACACCATCTGGGTGGAGAACCGCGCCGCCTACGACGAGCAGATCTCCCGGCTGCACGATCCGCTGACCAAAATGATTCAGGACACGAATATCTACCTGAAGATGCCGATCAGCAACTACGAAGACCGCCGCTTTCTCGTTGTGCTCGAGCCCATGCTGTCGCCCGCGGAAACCAACGCCCGCGTATACGGCTCGAATTACGTTGTGGTCGCCTCGCCGGTCAACGGCACCATCCACATGCAGGAGGTGCGCCACACCTATCTCCACTACGAGATCGAACCGCTGCTCTACTCGCGCGCCGGCGCGATCGACCGGTTTCTGCCCTTCCTGAAGACCGTTCGCGACGCGCCTATCGACTACGTCTATCGCAGCGACATCGTTTCGCTGGTGATCGAGTGCATGATTCGCGCCATCGAGGCCCGCACCATGGCAACCGGTGTCGAAATCCCGAAGATCCCCGCCGATATCGCCCGCAGTGAACTCGATCCGGTTTACCGCCAGCGCCAGGCCGCGATTCAAAAAGACGGGGCAATCCGCCAGGATCTCGTCAATCGGGACATGGTCGAGGGCTACGTCCTCACCCAGTACTTCTATACCCAGCTGATTCAGTTCGAGCGCTCGCCCGCCAGCCTCAAGGAGAGCATCGGAGAGATGGTCTACGGCATGGACGTTTATCAGGAGGTAGGACACCTCAAAGGCATTCAGTTTGTCGAGGAGGGATCATCCGACGTCATTCGTCGAGCGCCCTCCAGGCCGCACGGCCTTGATCTGGCTGAACTCGATCTGGTGAAGGGCGACGCTCAGAGCGCCGCCGGTCTCTCGGAAACCGCGCTCAAGCAGCATACGGCAGAAGCCGGACGGGCGAATTTCATTCTCGCCCGCGCCAAGCCTCATGACCGGAAACATTGACCAGGCTGAAACCGCCTTCCGCGAGACCCTCCGGCTGTCGAGCGATCCGCGCATGCTCGCCTGGGCGCACATCTATCTCGGCCGCATTCTCGACGTTGAAGACAAGCGCGACGAAGCGGTTGTTGAATACAAAGCCGCGCTTGCCATGCGCGACACCCAGCCCGACACCCGGACCGCTGCCGAAAAGGGCGTTCAGCAACCCTTTGCCCTGCCTCATCATCAGGCTCCGGACAGCGATGACGATGCCGGAGATCCGCCGTCCAAACCACAAACCCCGGCCCCGGCATCGCCACATCCGCAATAACATGGAATGAGGATGTTGCGGCGGCAGAGGAGAAGCCTGCGAATTGAAAACGGTATCAGGCGTCGCTGAACTCGAATTGCTGCTCGGGCATCGCTTCGCGCAGCCCGAGTTGCTCACGCGCGCCCTCACGCATCGTTCGCTGGCCTATGAGCAGCGCCTCGCCGGGGCCGAGGCAGCCGAAGCCGCAGGTGGTTCCTCGGCGGCGAGCGTGATCGACACTTCTGATCCCAGCTCCGACAACGAACAGCTTGAGTTCCTCGGCGACGCCGTCGTGGGTCTGCTGGTTGCTGAAGCGTTGTGCAGGCGCTATCCCGAACTGAATGAAGGCTCGCTGACCCGGCTGCGCGCTGAACTGGTCAGCCGCCGTCAACTGGGTTCGGTGGCCTCCCGGCTGAATCTCGGCGACTACATGCTCCTCGGCCGGGGAGAAGAGCGCAGCGGAGGACGCCATAAGAATGCCCTCCTCGCCAACTGCATCGAGGCCGTGATCGGCGCGCTCTATCTCGACGCCGGCATCGAGGCGGCGCGTTCCTTCGTCGTGCGCGAGGTCGTCGATCCCATCGCCGCCGGCCTGCGTGACAAGATGCTGGGCGGCAGCAGCATCGGAGACCACAAATCCGCACTGCAGGAAATTCTGCAGGCCCAGAAGCGCGGCCAACCCGAATATTCCGTCAAAGCCGAAAGCGGTCCCGACCACCACAAGCGTTTTCTGGTTGAAGTCTTCGTCTCCGGAAACGACGCCGGATCGAAGCCGCTGGCGCGTGGCGTCGGCGGCACCAAGAAAAAAGCCGAGCAGGAGGCTGCCCGGCGAGCGATCATCAAATTAGAACGCCGCCGGGACGCTGCTCCACCGACGATCGATACCGATACCGGGACCAGCCCGGCCCCGACTGCGCAGAGCCTCACGGAAGCATGACCGAGAGCCTTCACAATCCGGAAGCGTCCATCCCCGAGACGGGCGCTGAATCTCATTTCCCCGCGCCTCGCTTGGTGGAAGCTCCGGTCGAGACGGTCACGCCCGTCGAGCACGTGTCACGAACGGCGGGGACACGCCCCGAAGCACCTGATTTATCCCTCACCGCTCGAAACCGTTCGCTCCCTGCTGACCATCCTGGTGATCGCCCTTTTCGCGCTCACCTTCATCCTGCAGCCCTTCCGCATTCCCTCGGAATCGATGGAGCGCACCCTGCTGGTCGGTGACTTTCTTCTGGTCAACAAGAGCGTGTACGGCCCGCCGGGCATCTGGTCGTTCCTGCTCCCCTATCGCCACGTCCAGCGCGGCGACATCATTGTCTTTCACTTCCCGCTCGATCCGCCCGAGCACATCGTCAAGCGCGTAGTCGGCATACCCGGCGACCGCATCCATCTGCGCGACGGCGTTCTCTACCGCAACGGCGAAGCTGTCACCGAGCCATATGCCGTTTATGAATCCGCCAACGACGACAGCTTCCGTGACCAGTTTCCGACCGCCGCCTATACCGATCCCGGCGTCGACGCTCACTGGTGGGTGCAAATGCGCGCCCGCGTCACCGGTGGCGACCTGATCGTTCCCGCCGGCCAGTATTTCGTCATGGGAGACAACCGCAACCACAGCCGCGACAGCCGTTACTGGGGATTCGTCCCCCGTTATGCCATCGTTGGCCGCCCCTTCATCATCTATTTCTCGTTGCGCCAGCCCTCGACTACCGATCTGCCCGAGTTGCCCCACGTCTCCGCTCTCGATACCTCAAGTGGTAAACTCGGACACGACGACGACCCGATCAACAAGGTAGTGGACTTCGCGCGGTGGGATCGAATCCTCCGCATCGTTCGCTGACCGGGGGCAGGAGATTCAAGCAGGAACAATGGAGCAAGCGCTCGAGCAACAACCCGGACAGAAAACGGGCAAAACCCATCAACACAGTGAAGAAACGCCACTGGAAGCCTTCGCTTCCATCTGCGGCGTCCTCGTGCTCGGGCTCTTCGCCCTCACCTTCATCTTCCAGAATTTCGCCATCCCGTCTTCCTCGATGGAGAAGACGCTGCTCGTCGGCGATCACGTCATGGTCGATCGCATCACGCTCGCGCCGCCCACGCACTGGGCGCCTTTCGTTCATTACCGCAATGTGCGCCGCGGCGACATCATCGTCTTCTTCAAGCCCACGCTCGAAGCCAACGGCGAGCACCTCTACCTGGTCAAGCGCGTGGTCGGCATTCCCGGCGATCACATCCACCTCGTCAACGGAACCGTCTACCTCAACGGCGTCGCCCAGAATGAGCCCTACGCGCAGGTAGCCACCGAGCCCTACGACTACCGCGACGACTTTCCCGCCGTCCCGCCGCCGCCTCTCGGTGACGTGACCGCTGAATGGGCCCTCGATCTCCCCAATCACATCCAGAACGGCGATCTCGTCGTGCCAAAGGGGCATGTATTTCGCCATGGGCGACAACCGTCCCAACAGCCTCGACAGCCGTTACTGGGGCTTCGTCCCGCGCCCGAACATCGTCGGCCGCCCGCTCTTCGTCTACTGGTCGTTCATCACGCCGGAGAACCAGTACGAGCGCACCGGAATCTCCGACCGCATCGGCTTCATCGGGCACATCATTCTGCATTTCTTCGATCTGACGCGCTGGCGTCGAACCCTTCACCTGGTGAAGTAACATGAGCGAGCCCGTTACGGGTATCGCGCCGGCTCAACGCAGTCCAATGCGTTGGATCGCAGTCGCGCTGGTATTGCTTGTTGTGATCGCGACCATCGTCCTTCCGCTGATCAACATCAATCGCTACCACCACACCATCGCCGACAGTCTCAGCCGCAGCCTTGGCCGTCCTGTTCATCTCGGATCGGTCCAGCTCCAGCTCCTGCCTCGTCCCGGCCTGGCGCTCACCGACTTCGTCGTCGAGGAAGACCCCGGCTTCGGCGCAGAACCCCTCCTGCGCGCGCCATCCGTCACCGTCTCTCTGCGCCCCAGTTCTCTATGGCGTGACCGCCTTGAGGTCAGCCGCATCGACCTCGACAACGCCAGCCTCAATCTTGTCCGCGACGCCCGCGGCCAGTGGAATTTCAGCTCGCTCCTCATCCAGGCCGCGCGCACTCCCAACGCCCCAACCGGGCTGCGCCACGCGACCGCCGCCCTGCGCTTCCCCTACATTGAGTTCCGTTCCGCCCGCATCAACTTCAAAAACGGCGCTCGAAAAAGAGCCCTTCTCCTTTTTCAACGCCGACCTCTCCATCTGGCTCGCCCAGCCCGACCAGTGGCAGCTTCGCTTTGAGGCGCAGCCCGCGCGAACCGACCTCGACCTCGATCTCTCCGACACCGGCCTGATCCGCGTCGAAGGCTCGGTTAACCGCGCCGCCGCCCTCGATCAGATCCCCGTCAAGCTCCATGCCGAGTGGAACAAGGCGCCGCTGGGCCAGGTGAGCCGTATGCTCTTCGGCGAGGACAGCGGCTGGCGCGGCCTCTTGCGCGCCGAGGCCGACTTCACCGGCGACATCAACAACCTCGACACAGATGCCCGCTTTCGCGTCGACGACGCCCACCGTCAGGAGTTCACTCCGCTCAGCCCTCTCCCTGTCGATGTCCGCTGTCGCGCCGTTTACCATCGCGCCCTTGGCTCCGTCGATAACCTCACCTGCCTCTGGCCCGTCGGTGACGGCCATCTTCTTCTCACCGGCGAACTCAAAGCGCCGAGACTCAAAGCCCCGGCACATCCAGAAGCGAATCTCACCCTCGAAATCAACCACACGCCCGCCGCCTTTGCCGTGAGCGCCCTGGGTCTGCTGCGCCGCGGCGTAACGCCTTCGCTTGACGCCAGCGGCCTGATCAACGGGCATTTCACCTATGTCACCGGCCAAGCGCTCAGGTCGCGGCACCTCTCCCACCCTCACCGGCGAAGCCGCAGTCGACTCTTTGTCCCTCAGTTTCCCCGGAGTCGACAAGCCCCTCACCTTTCCCGCGCTCCACTTCGCTACCCCGGCCGCCGTCCCGCCGCATCACACCGGACACAAAGCAGCGAAACCCGACGCCCGAGCCGCCGCCAAATCCGCACCCCGCCTGGCAATTCTCCTCAACCCGGCACCCCTGGCCCTCGGCGCGCCAAACCCCGCCGAGCTCTCCGGACAATTCACCGCCGCCGGCTTCTCACTCCGCCTCGCCGGACAGGCAGACCTCGCTCGCCTGGTATCTCTGAGCAAATCATCCAGCGTCTTCGGCTCATCGCTGGCCGGCGTGAGCCCGGCAGACCGCGAACCCCCGTCCACAGCCGACCTTGACCTTACCCTCACCGGTCCCTGGCTCACCGGACAAGGGATGACGCCAGTCAGCAGCGCATCCCCGCCGCCCCCGTCGGTCGCGATTGCGGGCTCGCTTCGCATCGAGCACGCGCAGGCCAGGCTCGGCTGGCTGCCGGAGCCGGTCGAGATCGCCTCCGCCACCGCCAATTTCTCTCCCGGCAAAGTCACCTGGAGCAACGCCAGCATCACCGTGAACGGCATCGCCGCACACGGATCATTCACCTGTCCGTTTCCGCGCCCCGCCGAACAGGACGGCGAGTTGCCCCTGGCCGAAGCGCCTCCGGCAACCTTCAATCTCGATATCCCGAGCCTGGATGCGAGCGCACTTGAGTCCGCCCTGATGGGCGCCGGGCGCCACAACGAGTTCCTCAGCGCCATCCTCGCTCAGGTGGGGCGCAAAGCCGCGCCCTGGCCGCCGCTCGACGGCGTCATTCATATCGGCTCTCTCAATCTCGCGAATCTCACTCTTCACGACGCCCATGGCTCAATCAGCATTCGCGGAACCAGCGTTAAAATCACCTCGCTCGATGCCGGCGCTCTGGGCGGTTCCGTCAACGTTGCGGGAAGCGTGGAAGCCGGCGGAAGCCATCCTGTCTACTCTCTCAACGTGAACTGGGCCGGGGTCAGCGTTCCCCAGGTCGCCGCGCTCTTTCATGAGAAGTGGGGCGCGGGCAGCGCGAATGGCTCGGCCAGCCTCACCCTCGAGGGATATTCCACCGCCGATCTCATAGCCTCCGCGCACGGCGCCTTCCAGTGGGATTGGTCCCACGGGTCGATTGGTGCTATCGGACCCAGCGGCTCAGGCGCGCCGCTGGCCGCCGCGGCAGGCCCCGCAAACCTCGAAAGGGCCAGCCTCAACAGCCTGCAGACCGCAAAATTCTCGCCTGTGCATTTCAGCCGCTGGCGGGCCAGTGGCACCATCGGCAATAAGGCTCTCAAATTCGACGCGGTGGACAAGATCAACCCCGTCACCGGAACCATCACCTTCGATCGCAGCCTCGATCTCTCCTGGCCTGCCGCGGATGACGCCACCCTCCGCATCGGCGGCACGCTCGCGCATCCTACGCTCGCATCGCCGTCATCGGCATCGGAGCAATGAGCGCAGATACGGAGCGCGGATACGTAACCGTCACGGCTGCATTTGTGCCAGTTCTTTCTTGAGATTCGCGTATTCAGAATCCGTGAACGCCCCCGAACTCCTCCAGCGAATCTTCCCATCCGGCCCCAGCAGAAACACATACGCCCGGTCATCTGTCGTGAAACCGATCCGCTGTTTCCAGACGTCTTCGTCCTTTTCCATCGCAATGCAGCGGTCCTGCGCCGCCGGCGACATCCCTTTCTTTGAGCCGGAGATAATCATCCCGCGCACAAACTTCGGAGCCGCCTCGATCATCATCAGCGTGTAAGAATGCCCGACGGCAGGGAAGTCCTTCTCGACGTGATCGCTCCATTGGCTGCTGTCCTTGCCTCCCGTCCGGCTGAACGAAAAGGACACGACAGCTGGCCGACCCGCTGCCGCCGCAGGCAACGTGAGTTGCTTATCCGACAGAGTTTCCCCGGAAATCTGGGGAAGCGCATCACCCGTGTGCAGCAATGTTGTCTGCGCGGCTGCCCGGGAGACAACTCCCCCCGCGAGCAGCAACGCAATCAGAAACAGGCGTGTCGAAACTCGTCGCAGAGTCCTATATCCATCGCGTCGGCTCATCTTGAAACAAGCCTACGCGCATCCCAGCGCCAAAGTTCCAGATGTGAGTGTCCCTGTTAATCGCTGGGGCCTTTGGTTGCAGCCTCCGCCTCGGCCATCCGTTTCGACATCTCCGCCTTGAGTGCGTCGAGGTTGAAGCTCGCGCCCCGCTGCATCGGCGGGTAATCGAGGAAGGTCTGGATTTCCTTGGCCATTAGCTGCTGGACGAATACGAAACGCCAGAATTGGTACTTGAACCAATCGAAGTATTGCTGGGCTCCGTCTTTCGTCCCGTTACCGGGCCAGCCTGTACGCTCGAAGGGATCGAGACGCAGGTTGGTGATGTACGGCACGTCAGGATGGGTCTTTTCACCCAGCCAGCCCTGGGGCTGGTCGATGAAGCGGAACTTGTAGTCGTCGATGCGCACCGCGCCAATTGTGCTTTCGCCCAGATAGAAGATTTCATGGCGCGCGGACGGTCCTTTGCCGGTGATGGCGGCCATCTGATCGTAGCCGTCCAGATGGTTTTTGTAGGTCCGGTCACCGATGGTTTTGCCCTTGAGCAACTCTTCAGTGATGTTCGGATTCCCGGCCGCGTCGACAAAGGTGGGCAACCAGTCCAGACCGGAGAAGATGCCATTCTGCACCGAGTCCGCCGGCACGTGACCCGGCCAGCGAAGAATCGCGGGCACGCGGAAACCGCCCTCGAGAACCGTTCCTTTGGATTGCGCGAATGGCGTCTGACCGCCATCAGGCCAGGTGAAAACTTCGGTGCCGTTGTCGGTGGTGAAAAGAACAATCGTGTTCTCGTCCTCGCCGATGTCCTTCAGCTTCTGCATGACGATGCCGATATCGTCGTCGAGCTGCGCCATGCCGGCTTCTTCTTCCGACCATCCATTCTCCGCGTTCCGCATCGCTTCATACTTCGGAGAGAGGTGTGTGACGATGTGCATGCGGGTCGGGTTGAGCCAGACGAAGAACGGCTTGTTGTCCTTCTTGGCCTTGTCAATGAAATTGAGAGACATGTCGCGAATCTCGTCATCGACAGTCTCCATCCGCTTGGGATAGAGGGTGCCGGCATCCTCTATTTTTTGCTTGCCAATCGGGCCCCAGCGGGCCATTTCGGTCTTGTCATCCGTGTCAGTGGCCCAGCAGTGAACCATGTTGCGCGGGCCGACGGTATTCAGCAGATTCTGCGGATAGTTGGGATGCGCCGGGTCCTCCATCGCATCCAGGTGATACAGATAGCCGAAGAATTCATCGAAGCCGTGAACACAGGGAAGGAACTCATTCCTGTCGCCAAGATGATTCTTGCCGAACTGGCCGGTGGCGTAGCCCATCGACTTCAGGATCGTGGCTATGGTCACCGCCTGGGCGGGAATCCCGATTTTGGCGCCCGCCTGACCTACCGTCGTCATGCCGGTGCGTATCGGCAGTTCGCCGGTGATGAAGTTAGCCCGGCCCGCCGTGCAACTCGCCTCCGCGTAATAGTCAGTGAACAACATTCCCTCTTTGGCCAGCTTGTCGAGGTTCGGCGTCTTACCCGCCATCATTCCGCGGTGATAGGCGCCAATGTTCCACATGCCGATGTCGTCGCCCATGATGACGATAATGTTGGGTTGCTTCGCGCCGGCTGCCTGCGCATGTATCACTGCCCGCGGGGTTACGCCCGCAAGAGAATGGCTCTGAGCAACAGCCGTTCCACCGAGCAGCAGGATTGCCGCCAGTGACGCTGTCACGAGAAAAGCAATTCTCGCCGTCTTTCTTTCGTTCATCATCGCGCTCCCTCAAATAAGTGCTGCCCAGATCAGGCTTCCGGCAAGGAGGTGCTGTGAATTGATCTCCACGATCAAACTGACTTCTGACCAGTGGGGCCATCCATACCTGAGACTCAATGAACGTCAGGAACTCTTTGCGGAACACCTGGCTAGCTCGTTCCGGACCAGGTCAAGACCATTGAGGAGTACCTTACGGTGGGGACCGTTCGGAACTGTCATTTATGACAGTTGATCCGCAAGCGCGCGCGTACGGATTTGTTTTTGGGGGGATGAGTGCCGATCGATCCCGGCGACGTGAGAACCGCGGCAGGTTGGAGATCGTTTGCTTAGTCCGTGTTTGTGAAGGTCCGCTTGTGAATCCCTGCCTGCACCTCGGGAACCGTGCCGTCATTCACGATCACCTCAACCGGCTCACCCTGGATCAGCATGCGGTGCGCGGTCCTCGTCTTTCCCGGCAGTCGCACCCGCTCGGTCAGCGTACTGTCATGCGAGCGGACAGTGACCGGAACTTCGGTTTCGGCAAAACCATCGTTCAGGATATCCACCGCGACCAGGTACTGTCCCTCGTGCGCGGCTATGCTCGAGTTCACTTTTGCAATCGATAGATCAGGCAGGCCGCGGTCGCGATATACCCAGTCGTCGAAAAACCACTTGAGGTCTTTGCCGCTTGCCTGTTCGACAAGATGCTCAAAATAATCGGCGCTCGTGTCCTCCGCGGGATTGTAGGCCTGCAGTGAAGTCGCGAGCGGCTTATCTCCGGCCATGTCGCGCAGCATCCACAACACATATGTCGCCTTCGTCCGGTAATAGATCGCATCCGACGCATGGAGCAGGTCCTGCCCCGGACCGGTGCCCGGACTTCCCGGCTCGGCAAACGCCAGCGCGGTGCGCGAAGCCTCCAGTTTTTCCAGAGCCATCTCCCGGTTGTGCATGTGCTCAATCCACAACGTGCCGATAAAGCTCGCCACGCCCTCGTTGAGCCACTCGCGCGGAGACTGGAAGTACGCGTGCGCCAAAGCGTGTGCGGTCGTCTCCGCCAGTTTCTCCGGCGGATCGGACGCCAGCCCGATGAACAGCACACCGCCCTGCTCATACGCTGCATCGTCCACCTCCGGCAGATCGACCACCGTGAGCGGCGATTTCGGCTTGGAGCCCAGCCACTGCTCGACAAGCGGCCGAACCATGGTCGCCGCCGTCATCACGCCCTGAGCGTTTGCAGCATTCTCTTCGCGAACGAACACTCGCACGCCGCTGCCCTCATGCAGTGTTCGCGAAGCCACAAACAGCGTCGGAACGGCAAAGCCCAGTTTTGTCGCGGGAAGAGAACAGGCGACCACACCCGGATACTCATTCGTCGGCATCGCCGTCGGCTTTTCCATTTCAACCACGTGTCCGTTCAGGATCGCCAGCGAAGGCTCCGCCCCGTAAAACTCCACCGACACCCGCATCGCCACCATCGCATCCGACTGCCGCAGCTTCTGTGTGCCGATCTCCGCGAAGACCTTCGCCTGATCTCCCAGCAGCGCCGGCACCGAGCTCACCGGATACCACACCACATTCCCGAAGCCGCGCAGCCCGGTGAAGTCTTCCGAGATGCGGTCCCAGTCCGACCGCTCCGCTACATCGTCCGGCGTGCCCAGCTGCAGCAACCGCTTGGCATCGATCTCCACCGGGCCGCTGTAGACGGCTTCGAGATGCAGCGCGCTCTTCGGCGCCAGCGGACTCGGCAGCTCGACGGCCGCCTCATTCAGTTGGCCGGTATGATCGACGTCGCTGTTGACTATCGCCAGTCCCATCGGCAGCCGCTTGCCGTCCAGGCTCACGCCCTCCCAATGCAGCGACGAAGAAATCTGCAGCGGAATCACCTTCAGCGGCTGATCCCCGTCGTTGCGCACATCCATCCGCACGCGAACCGCCAGCGTGTGCTCCCGCGGTGCAAGATGAATGTCGAAGTCGTAAGCCGTAAACGTGACCGCGGCCCGCTCAGCATCCGTGGCCTTCGCCGTCTCGGCCTTCGGCGCGTCGGGCTTTCGCAGGAGCCGCATCCTCGTCCGATCGCGAAAAAATCACCTTCGCATTCGGATTCGACGGCTGCTCTTCTGTTTGACTTGCCGGAGATTGACTTGCCGGAGACTGCCCTGTCCCTGGCTGATCCTTTGGAGACGCCTGCTGCGTCTGCCCTGTCTGCGGCTTTGCGGCCTGTTGTTGACCGAACGCCGCCCCGCACAATCCGCCGCAGACAACAACCGCGGCGATCCACTGCTTCATCCTCATGAACCCAAACCTTTTCTCTCCTTGCGCGGCGACTCTTCCTTCGCCTCGGCCGCACCACGAACTCCACTCAGCCCTGCCCGCCGCTGCCGCGCCGCCTCAAACATCACCACCGCACCCGGCCGCCGACACATTCAGCGACGCCACCTGTCCCGCCATCGGAATCCGCAGCAGGTGATCGCAGCTCCGCCGGACCAGTTCGTGCAGCCCCTCGCCCTCGCGCCCCAGCACAATTACCGTATTCGACGTGAAATCGTAATCGTCGTAACTCAGCGAGCCCCGCTCGTCGAGCCCCACGCACCAGATATTTCGCTCCTTGAGCTGCTCCAGCGCGCGCACCAGGTTCACCACCCGCGCGATCCGCACATGCTCCGCCGCTCCCGCCGACGCCTTCACCGCCACCGCGCTCAACGGAGCAGCCCGCCGCTCGGTCACCACCACCCCATCCACGCCCGACGCGTCAGCCGTGCGCAGCAGCGCCCCCAGGTTCTGCGGGTCTTCGATCCCGTCCAGTGCTAACAGCAGCCGCGGCTCCGGCCCCTCGAACAGGTCTTCCAGCTCCAGGAACTCCCGCCCGCGGACAATCGCCACCACGCCCTGATGCCCGGCCGTTTTGGCCAGCCGGGTCAGCTCATCTTTCGACTCCGCCCTTACCCGGATACCGTTCTCCCGGCACGCATCGATCACCCGCTGCAGCCGCGGATCGTGCCTCTCCCGGGCCACGCACACGTGGTCGAATTTCCGCGTCCCTGAGCGCAGCGCCTCTTCGACCGGATGCAGCCCGTACAGAATTTCCATTTCGTCTAGTTTAATTGGACTTGTAGGCGATAACGCATCCGCATCATAATGGAAGAGTTAGCAGACCCACTCTCCCCAGCTCATGTCTGCTCATCCAATATCGTTCCGAGGATTCGGCATGAGCTTCTCACGTGAGCTTGAAAATCTCGTCGAAAAGGGCGTCTTCCGGAGACTTTGGTCCGTCTCTGACAATGAGATGAGTACGGCAACGCTGACCCTCGCTGAGCAATCGCGGGCCGAAAACGCACTGATCGCCCAAGGACTCCGGCGGCATGACCCCGAACTCCTGGACCAGCTGATCATCCAGTACCAGCATCGCCTCCTCCGCTATTTGCTCTTCCTCACCGGCAGCCGCGATCTGGCCGAAGACCTCTTCCAGGAAACCTGGATGCGCGTCCTCACCCGTGGCACCCAATACAACGGTGCCGCCCGCTTCGACACCTGGCTCTTTACCATCGCGCGCAACCTCATGATCGATATGCGCCGCAAGCGCACCATGGCCAGCCTGGAAGAGATGTGCGAAGTCGACGGCGAAGATCGCGCCTACGAGATCCCCAGCGACGAGCCGACGCCTTTCGATCTTTATCAGATCCGCGAAAACGGCCAGCGCGTCACCGCTGCTCTGCTCACCCTCGATCCGCTGCACCGCGAAGTCCTGGTGTTGCGCTTCCACGAAGAGCTTTCGCTCGAAGAAATCGCGCAGGTGACCCGCGCCCCGCTTTCGACCGTCAAATCGCGCCTTTATCGCGGACTCGCCGCGCTCAAACCCCGCGTCGTGGCAATGAACGGCCAGCAGGAGGGACAATGAATCACCCCTCCGCAAATCAGCCTATCCGGTCCGCTCCCGACCAGCACATAGATCACGAGTTGATCGACGCCCTTTCCGGTCTCAACTCCCCGGCCAATCTCGCCGTGGTGCAGCGCACACGCCGCAGCGTGATGGCAGCCGCTTACCAGATGCGCGTTGCCGAGACATCGCCGCCGCCGTCAAGCCGGCATAGCTCTGCTCGCCTTTGCGGCGCTCATCGTGTTTCTCACGCCCGCCATCTGGAGCGTTGCCGACGATCTGTTCAACGGCGAGCACTTCCAGGACATGCCGGCGATGACCATGTCACTCATCGCCACCCTCTTCTCCGCTCTCTTCGCGGCGCTCATCGTTCATTTGCGAAGCCGGCGGACACAGGATGGCGAAGAATCCTGAGTGGGAGCTGCCCGCATGTGCGACGCTGGTGAGCGATAACCCCCGGATAGTGACGGCAAAGTAGCAAGATCATGAGCAACCCGACACAACGCTGCCCTGAAAATGAAACGCGCTTTTCCGATGAGCTGCGCCTCATTCCCCGCTGGGCCATCGCCGGAGCTCTCCTGGCATTCGCCCTCACCCAGTACTACTTCTGGATTGTCCTTCCCGCGCACCGCCATCACCCCAGCAGCGTTCCGCTTGCGCTCCGCTTCTACCTGGATCTCTCCTGGGGAGCCCTGGCCGCTCTCTATGTCCTCATGATGGGCTACATCAGCAACGACGCGCCCCGCCGCGGCATGAGCACTCGCCTTTGGATGGTCTGCATTCTCATCCCCGGCGGCATCGGAGCCGTGCTCTATTTCCTGCTCCGCCAGCCCATCACCGCCAGCTGCCCGTCCTGCGGAGCCCACATCGAAGGCAATTACCACTACTGCCCGCAGTGCGCCTATCAGGTCGCCGCCTGCTGCAGCAACTGCTACCGCAGCGCGCGCATCACCGATATCTTCTGCGTCCACTGCGGCCACGACCTTACCGCCAACCACCCTCCCAGCCGCCTGCACGCCTTCACCCGCTGAGTCGCCGATTCTCGGACCTGCGACTCAACATCTGAAGGCTGAACATTGATGGCCGAACCCGTTATACTCGGACGTTGGCCTCACTCATGCACACCTCTGCGCCGCCCATCACCGCGCTCATCATCGACGATGAGCAGCTCGCGCGCGAAGAGCTGAAGTATCTGCTCGACTCCGCCGGCAGCGTCGAAGTCGTGGCCCAGGGCGCAAACGGCATCGAGGCCGTCGAGCTCATCCGCGAGTACCAGCCCGACCTCGTCTTTCTCGACGTACAGATGCCCGGCCTCGACGGATTCGCCGTCCTCAAGCAGCTCATCGAGCACAAGGACCGGCTGCCGCAGATCATCTTCGCCACCGCCTTCGATCAGTACGCGGTGCGCGCCTTCGACGTCAACGCCATCGACTATCTGCTCAAGCCCTTCGACAAGGCCCGCGTGCTGCAGGCCGTCGAGCGCGCCCGCCTCCGCCTGCAGGAGACCGCACAACCCGAAGGAGACTCACTCGCCGGCCCCGGCGGCTTCAAACTCGACTCGCTTATCCGCCTCATTGAGCAGCAGCAACAGAATCCGCGCGTGCACAGCGGAAAAATTGTCCTCCAGGCCCAGAGCCGCCTCCTGCTCATCGATCAGAAAGACATCTGCTTCGCCTCCATCGACGAAGGCATCATCTCCGTGGCCACCCAGACCATCGAAGGCCAGTCCACGATGCCGCACTCTCGAAGAACTGCTCGAGCTGCTCGATCCCACCGTCTTCTGGCGCGCGCACCGCTCCTATGTGGTCAACATCAACCACATCAAGGAAGTGGTCCCCTGGTTCAAGTCCAGCTACCAGCTCCGCATGGACGACAAGAAGCAGACGGAAATCCCCGTCAGCCGCGCCCAGACCAAGCGCCTCCGCGAGCTCTTCAAGCTTTAGCCGGGGGGACGATACGCCTGCCTCGGAGTAAATGCCGGGTGCCCCACCTTCGCGCAGCTAAGGTGGGGAAGCGTCAGTTGGACCAGCGCTGAGATGGCATGCTGTCACAACCCGCGAGGGCTGTCTTTGAAGGGGCCCGGCTTCAGCCGGGCCATGAGCTGCTCAGATGAACGTGGCTTTAGCCGCTGAGGGAACGGTTATTTCGACAGCCCCTTCTCGTCTTACAGCAGATCGCCATGATCGATCGAGTCATACGGTTCCTTGAACCGAGGAGTGCACTCTTTTCCAATGGCAAGCAGTCGATGGAACAGTCCCACTTTGGCATTGTTGAAAAACTCGGGACCAAGTTCCGAAATGTCCGACGTATCGATCTCCGAGTCCGGCATAGCCTCAAGTCTTTCAATCTCCCGTCGTTGCTCCGGCGTAAGCGTCAAAGCTCGCTTTCCACTAGCGCTAACCGCAAACTTTCTTTTCCTGGACTTTTTCATAAATTTGCGTCACCGGCACTCGGGCGTAGCTATTTGAAATGCCTTCCGAGCGTAATCAGCAGATAACCTCCTCCGATATTACCGAGAAGAAATCAGCATGCAAGGTTGCTCCAGCCCAGATACAGCATAGGGCAAAGCCTGAAATCCATTTGGCAAAATCGCGACCGCGTCATGTCTTAAACTTTCCTCATGCCCCCGATCGCCTCGCTCGAATGTTCCCGCTGCCACAAGCACGTCTCCGCCGACCAGCCTCAGACCGTCTGCCCTCATTGCGCGGGCTCGCTCTACGTCCGCTATGACCTGACCGCGGTTGATCCCTCCGCCCGCCCGCAGCCCGGAGGCGCCCAGAGCATGTGGCGCTACTCCGCCGTCCTGCCTGACGTCGAGCCCGTCACCCTTGGCGAAGGCTGGACGCCGATGCTCCACAGCCGCCGCCATGCCAACCTCTACCTTAAGGAAGAGGCCACCAACCCCACTGGCAGCTTCAAAGCCCGCGGCATGTCCATGGCCGTCACCATGGCCCGCCATTACGGACTCAAAAAGCTTGCCGCTCCCTCCGCCGGCAATGCCGCCGGAGCACTCGCCGCCTATGCCGCCGCCGCCGGAATCGAAGCCCACATCTTCATGCCCCGCGACGTTCCCATGGCCAACTACCTCGAAGGCGTCGCCTACGGAGCCCGCGTCACCCTCGTCGACGGACTCATCTCCGACTGCGCCCGCATGGTTACCGAACGGATAAAAGAGCAGAGAGCCGAGCAGGCCGCGGGCCGACTGGCCGCAGAAGATGTCTGGTTCGACATCTCCACCCTCAAGGAACCCTTCCGCGTCGAAGGCAAAAAGACCATGGGCTACGAGCTCGTCGAGCAGCTCGGCTGGGAGTATCCCGACGCCGTCTTCTACCCCACCGGCGGAGGCGTCGGCCTCATCGGCATGTGGAAGGCCTTCGAGGAGATGGAAGCCCTCGGCTGGGTCAAGCCCGCCAGGCGCCCGAAAATGATCGCCGTCCAGGCCTCGGGCTGCGCGCCTGTCGCCCGCGCCTACGAGGCAGGCGAGGCCGCCAGCAAGTTTTTCGACAACGCCGCCACCTTCGCCGCCGGACTGCGCGTCCCCAAGCCCTACGGCGACTACATCATCCTCGAAATCGTCCGTCAGTCCGCCGGAACCGTCGTCTCCCTCGACGACCAGACCATCCTCGCCTCTCTGCTCGACTGGTCCCGGAACGAGGGCCTGCTTCTCTCACCGGAAGGCGCAGCCGCGACCGCGGCCTACGATCACCTGATCGCCACCGGCTTCCTCGCTCCATCCGACCGGGTCGTCATCTTCAACACCGGCGCCGGCCTCAAATATGTCGACATGATCGCCGAAGCCATGAACCTCAAGCGCCCGACTGAGAAAAAGCTGCCCCAGCGCACCCCAGTCGGAGGAATCATCACTCCGGTATAGCTCGCTGAGTTCCGCACTTTCATGCTGTCAAGAGCCCGGCCTCAACGCTCCGTGCAACTGCTTCATTCCAGACGGAGGAAAGGCTCACATATGTGGCGGCCTATTTCTCTCCACTCGATACAATAGAAAGTAGTACCTCAGAATGTAGTACCTCCAAAGCCCGCTTCGGCGGGCTTTCCCTATTTCTGGCGGAAGTCTACGAGAGAAGCTAACTCCCGCCACAGCAATCGGTTACAGATTTCCCCCAATGAAATGAAACGGTTACAGGCAGCCTTGCAATCCGTACTCATAACTCCAACCGAAACAAATGGTTACAGATTTCCCCAATGAAATGAAACGGTTACAGGTGGCGAGAACTAAATCGAATGGAATGAAACGGTTACGGAAGTGCCCCAGGAACAGGGGAGGGGGTACCCCATTCGGGTAAAGGCCGGGAAATAACCAGTCCGGTAAACTCGTATCTATGCCCCCTTCAGTAAGGCTGATCGCCATCGACATCGACGGAACCTTACTGCCATCCGTCGGAGGGCAGGTAAGCGGCCGCACCCGTCGTGCCCTCCTCGAGGCCGAAGCCGCCGGGATCGAGATCGTCATCGCCACCGGCCGCCGTCAGGCCTACGCTGCTCCCCTGATCCACCCGGTCGGCCTGCAGCCCGAGACGATACTCATCACCTCCAATGGAACGGTGACCCGGACCCTCGCCGGAGACCGCATCGACCGCTTTTTTCTGCCCGTCGAAACCGCGCGCTTACTCTGCGGAGCCCTTCGCCAGTTCGGCGGTTTAACCGTCTTCACCTTCGACTGCGAAGGACCCGGCGAACTGGTGTTGGAATCGATCGACCGCCTCAGCACACACATTGCCCCCTGGGTTAACGCCAACCGCCCATGGATCAGGGAGTTCGTCCCCCTCGAAGACGCCTTCAACGGTGGCGACGAGCCGGTTCAGGGAATGCTCTGCGGCACAGTCGACGCCATGCGCGAGGCGGAAACCTGGCTCTTATCGAGCCACCTTGCCCGGCTGGTGGAACTGCACCGCACCGAATATCCCGCCCGGGACCTGTCTATCCTCGACATACTCCCGCCCGGGCTGCTCCAAGGGCGTCGCCCTGGAGAAGTGGGCGGCCATCCGGGGCATACCTCCCGCGGAGATCATGGCCATCGGCGACAACTTCAACGATCTCGAAATGCTCAACCTCGCCGGCCGCCCCGTCGTCATGGGAAACAGCGCCCCCGACCTGCTCTCGCTCGCCCGCAGCCGCGGGTGGGAAATCGCCCCAGGCAATGACCAGGACGGCGTAGCCCAGATGATCGAGAGCGTTCTCGAATCCGCCGCCGTCCAGTACGCGAGGGAGCTGAACCAGTGAAACCTCGGCGTGATAGAGTGACCGCAGTGCTCGGATTCTGTCTGAAGACGGGCCGCCGTGCGCCGCGAACTGCTGTTCGCACGGCGCTGTGCCTTCTCGTGGCATCCGGCGCAGCCCATGCCGCCGAGCACGTGACCCTGACCAACGGCTTCGACCTGATCTGCGATCACCACTCAGCCGCCGGCGACCGGGTACGGCTCTACATGGATTCTGGAAGCACTAATTTTGTCGAAGTTGACGCCGCCGAGATTGCCTCGAGCGAGCATGTCGATTTGCCAGCCGCACCTCCGAAAACCACGTCGGCTTCCCGCGCCAATGGCAGGATTACTGACGCGGAGCTCCACGAGCTGCTGGCCCGGGCCGGAAGCGCGCACGACCTCGATGTGGACCTTCTCGCCAGTGTCGTTCGCCAGGAGAGCGGGGGAAACGTCCGCGCGGTCAGCCGCACCGGAGCGCAGGGCCTGATGCAGCTCATGCCGGGTACGGCAGCCAATCTCGGCGTAAGCAATGCCTTCGCGCCGGGCGATAACGTCAACGGTGGAACCGCTTATCTGGATAGCCTGCTCAAGCGCTACCACGACAACCTCGCGTTGGCCCTGGCCGCCTACAATGCGGGGCCGGGAGCTGTAGACCGGTGGCACGGTGTCCCGCCTTACCGCGAAACCCGGGCCTACGTCGCCCGCGTGATCCACGAGTTCAACCGCCGGGTAGCCGCCCGCGAGAAGACGAGAAGCAGGAACTCGCTGACCCAGTTAGCAACTGCCACACGCTGACTGCCCCTCGAATCATGGAGATTGCATTTTGAAGAATAAGCGCTGGATTCTCTGGCTATTGCCGCTATCGCCCTTGTGGCGCTGGTGCTTGTGGCGCGCCAGAAAATCCACTTTGAGTGGGACGTCTTCCTCCGGCAACTCAAGCTGGCCGACTGGCGCGATATCGCGATAGCTGTCGGCTCTATCTACCTTGGCTATATCCTCCGCTCCATACGGTGGGCTCTACTGCTGCGGCACAACAAGAAAGTTCCCCTACTGTCCTTAATCGGGACGCAGGTAATCGGTTTTACGGCGGTCGCGCTCATCGGGCGTGTGGCGGATTTGGTAAGGCCCTACTTAGTGTCCAAGAAGACTGCTCTGCCCATCAGCTCACAGATCGCGGTGTACATTGTCGAACGGCTCTTCGATGCGGGAGCCATGGCGATGATCTTCTCTCTTGGCGTGCTTTCGGTTCCGCAAGCCGAAATCGTCAAGGCGACGAGCCACTCGGGACATCTCTCCAGTCTGGCGCTGCATTCGCCGCAGTTATCCGCCTTCATCGCACGGTACGGTGGACTCGTGCTGACGACACTGGGTGCGCTCTTTCTAGTAGCTGTACGCGTGAGCGGCAACGCCGTCGCTTCCTTCTGTGAGCACAGCTTCGGCCTCTTCTCAAAGAAGCTCGGGCAGGCCATGGCAGAAAAGATTCGCACCTTCCACTCTGGGCTGGACACAATGCGATCGTTCTCGGATTTCGCGGCTGTCGCGTCCCTCTCCCTTGCTATGTGGGGGCTGATTGCACTTGCTTACTTTGTGGGATGCCGGGCCTTCGTGGCGAGTCCGCAACTGGCGGGTATCAGCTTTTCCAAATGCGTCCTCCTGATGATTGCCAGTGGTGGGGCCAGCATTATTCAGCTTCCGGTACTCGGTTGGTTCACGCAAATCGGGATTGTCGCTGCGGCGATCTCGGGCGTTTCTGGAGCTACCGCTGAGGCGGCCACTGCCTGCGCGGCGACTCTGTTGCTGGTCACGTTTTTGGCCATTGTGCCCGTGGGCTTGATCTGGGCTCGGTTGGAGGGCGTCTCATTGAAGAAAGTCTCTGAGGAAAGCGAACACGCGGGAGTGGAAGCCCTGGCCGCTGCCGAGCATGCGTCTGAGCAGGTTAGCTAGGCTGAGTCTACAGATTCCGCCGGACGACCCGTCGGACCGAGTCGGTAAATATCCCATAGACAGCGTGCGTCACCCACTCGCTGATGCGTTCCTGCGTGGGTTGCGCTTCTTTCGGAGCCGACAGACCCATCCGAGGCAAAAAGGACTCGTGTGTCAGCTTGTTGAGCGTGAGTCCGAAAGCTGCACCCTTCCAGGCGCCCAACGATGGTTCGACCTCGACGAGCGCGCCGTAGACCGCTCCGGCAGCGGCGCCAAAACCCCAGTGGATACTATGCATGGCAGCCTGCTTCTGGCTGTGCGGCAGCGGATGACCAGCAACCTGCTCAGCCAGGACGATCGGTGCGGACGTCTGCCCTTGCACACGCGGCGGGAAAATCTGTTCCGCCAGCATTTTTGCGCCGGCACCGGCAAGTCCGCCAATGAGTCCGGCCAAAGCGCCTTTCAGGATAGAGCGTTCTCTCTTGGTCATGGTGATGAGATGCGCGGATCTAACAAGCCATCATGCGACTATGCAAAGCGGTTGGCAAATTTCGGCTGCTAAAATCAATCCAGAAATGAAGTGTCCTTACTGCGGGTTTGCGCAAGACCGGGTGGTTGACTCGCGCGAGAGCAAAGAAGCCGATTCCATACGTCGACGGCGGGAATGCGAACGTTGCAACAAGCGCTTTACCACTTACGAGCGCATCGACGAGATCCCCTACATGGTTGTAAAGAAAGACGGTCGCCGGGAAAAGTTCGAGCGGCAGAAGGTGCTCAGCGGACTGTTGCACGCCTGCGAAAAGCGGCCCGTTTCCGCGAGCAAGCTCGAAGCTCTGGTCGACGAAACCGAATCCTTCCTGACCGAGTCGCCGGAGCGCGAGCGGACCACCAGCGAAATCGGAGAGCTGCTGATGAACCGGCTGAAGGCGCTGGATACGGTCGCCTACATCCGGTTTGCCAGCGTATATCGCGATTTCAAGGATGTGCGGGAATTCAAGGAAGAACTGGAACAATTACTCACCGCGCGTGAGCCGGGCAAGAAGAGCAAATCGGCAGGATGACAAAGATTATGAGCAAAACGAAGACACATGCAGTCACTCTGATTCCCGGCGATGGAATAGGCCCGGAAGTCACCGACGCGGTCGTACGCATTCTCGATGCGACCGGCGTAAAGTTCGCCTGGGAGCGTTATGCAGCCGGCGCGGAGGCATTCGAAAAGTATGAAGAATACGTCCCGAAGGACCTTTACGAATCGATCGAGAGGACCAAGCTTGCGCTGAAGGGTCCGGTGACCACCCCGATCGGCGGCGGGTTTACATCGATTAACGTAACGCTCCGAAAGAAATTCGATCTCTACGTCAATTTCCGGCCGATCCGCAATCTGCCTGGTCTCGAAACCCGCTATCCGAACGTCGACCTGGTTATCGTCCGGGAAAACACCGAAGGCGAATATGTTGGCCTGGAGCACGAGGTGGTTCCGGGCGTAATGACATCGCTTAAAGTCATCACGGAAAAAGGTTCGACACGCATCGCCAAGTGGGCCTTTGAGTACGCGCGCAAGCATGGACGCCGCAAGCTTCACGCCATTCACAAGGCCAACATTATGAAGTTGTCGGACGGCATGTTCCTGAAGTGCGCGCGCGAGATAGCCAAGGGTTATCCGGACATCACCTACGGCGAACACATCATCGACAACGCCTGCATGCAGCTTGTGATGAATCCCTACCAATACGACACCTTGCTGCTTCCCAATCTCTACGGTGACATTGTGAGCGATTTGTGCGCCGCGTTCGTGGGCGGCCTGGGCCTCGTGCCGGGAGCGAATATCGGTGTGGACGCCGCGATCTTCGAGGCTGTCCACGGCTCGGCTCCCGATATCGCAGGCAAAGACATCGCAAACCCCACCGCTCTCCTGCAGTCGGCGATCCTCCTGCTTCGCCATATCGACGAAACTGAAGCGGCGGATAAAGTCCAGAAAGCCCTCGAGCACGTCTATCTCGAGAAGAAGACCCTGACCCGCGACGTACATGGCACGGCCGGAACCAAAGCATTTGCCGATGCGGTGATCGCGGCGCTCGAAGTCGCACAACCTGCCAGCTAGCTGTTAGAAGAGAGCGAGTTCGCAATGCAGATACGAAGAATGATGACGGTGGCGCTGTGTACGCTGCTGCTTGCCGGTGCGGGATGCAAAAAGAAAACCGGGGAAACAGAGTCGAAGGGCGTCTACACGACCATCGACGAAAGCACCGCGGGAGCCATCAGTGGGACGATTCACTTCACCGGCAAAGCGCCGCAGAGAATCCAGATCGATATGGCTCAGGATCCCGTTTGCTCAGTCGCAGACGCCAACTATACCGAGCAGTATGTGGTTCACAATGGCGGACTCCAAAACGTCTTCATCTACGTGAAGGATGGTCTCGGCAACAAGCTGTACGCGCCATCTTCTGATCCCATCGTCATCGACCAGAAGGGCTGCCGATTCACTCCGCATGTCGTAGGAGTCATGGCCGGGCAGCCGGTCAAATTCACCAACAGTGATCCGACGATGCACAACGTCCACATGACGCCGCAACTCAGCACGAATCAGTCGGTGGACATTTCTCAGCCGCCCAACGGCGCGGGAGAGATGCGTACGTTGCCGACACCCGAGCTGATGATTCCCGTGCGCTGTAACAATCATCCATGGATGGAAGCCTTCATCAACGTCGCAGCGAATCCTTTCTTCGCAGTGTCAGACGCTGACGGCCATTTCACCATCAAAGGGTTGCCGCCCGGAACGTATACGATTGTGGCTGTCCACGAAAAGCTCGGCCAGAAGACGGCGACGGTAACCGTAGGATCAAAACAGACAGCGAGCCAGGATTTTACGTACGCGATGGAGCCTGCCACGCAGCAGCCCTGAGCGGCTTCACTGTCACCGCCTATCCCCAGTAATCGTCCGGCAGATTCACGACAATCGGTTGGGGTGTGCTTCGAACCACGATCCAGCGAAACGGCCGATCGTCGGATGGATTGATTTCCATGTGCGGCGTCCATGCCGGGACGTGCAGAAAATCGCCGGCGTTCACCGTGGCCTGAGACTCGCCATGTTCACCCCAGCGCACCGTCGATGAGCCCTCAAGAACATAGACGATAGTCTCCTGTTCTCCGTGATGATGAATGCCGGTCCGCCCTCCTGGCGAGACAAGAAAAGTTCCGCCCCACAGGCCGGTATCGATTCCATGGTCGCGCGACACGGCAGCCAGACGCAGCGCCCCTGAAGTTTGGGCTGTATCTGAATCGAATTCATCGGGGCGGATGACGCTTAGAGGGAGATACGCCGGCATCAGTTGAAATGATGAACACGGGAACACCACCGGATTCGTTTTCCTCTTTTGGTCACCTGGAAGGTTGCCTTCGATCAATCCGCATTTCATCGGATGTTAAGAACCGGATACACTAAAAGATAAATTGGACAGCCATAGAGGTGGGACGGCTCGTGAAAGCCACTGATGTCAGCGGCTTGACGGGCTTGAAGCTTCGTACATTTCTCAGGGCTGTCTTTGAAAAGGCTACGATGCAACGCCAAAAAGTCGGAATTCTTGGCGCGACCGGCATGGTCGGCCAGCGGTTCATTCAATTACTTGAGCATCATCCGTGGTTCGAAGTGGCATGGCTTGCCGCCAGCGACCGCTCCAGTGGGAAGAAGTATGGCGAAGCGGTGAAGTGGAGACTCGATTCCGCTCTCCCGGAACGAATTGCACAGATGTCCATTTCGCCAGCTACACCCGACGATGCGCCAAAAGTGATCTTTGCCGCGCTCGATGCCGATATAGCTCGTGAACTAGAGCCTGCGTTTGCGGCGGCGGGTTGCGCCGTCATTTCCAATTCCAGCGCCTTCCGCATGCACGAGGATGTGCCGCTGGTCATTCCCGAAGTCAATGCCGATCATCTGCCGATACTCGAGAATCAATCCTGGCGCAGAGAAGCCGGCGGCTATATCGTCACCAATCCGAACTGCTCGGCGATAGGCCTGGTTCTCGTCCTGAAGCCGCTGGCTGAGCGCTTTCGGAGTCGAGTCGATCTTCGTGAGCACCATGCAGGCTGTCAGCGGGGCAGGATACCCCGGCGTAGCCTCCATGGACATCCTCGGCAACGTCGTGCCCTATATCAAGAACGAGGAAGAAAAGATGCAGGCCGAAACGCTGCGTCTTCTCGGCAAACGCGACGGCAAGGTCGTGCGTCCCCTCGCGGCTAAGATGACGGCTCATTGCAACCGCGTCGCCGTCGAAGACGGCCACACCGAGAGCGTAAGCGTAAAGTTCTCGAGAAATCCCAGCCGCGAAGAAATACTGGACGCCTGGCGGGAATTTGCTCCCCTTGCAGGCCGCGACCTTCCCACGGCTCCTTCGCAGCCGGTTGAGTTCACCGATCTCGAAGACCGCCCCCAGCCACGCCTGGACAAGATGCGTGGCCGCGGGATGGCAGCCACGGTCGGAAGACTACGGCCGTGCGGCTTGCTCGACTGGAAGTTCACCGTCCTCTCCCACAATACGATTCGCGGAGCTGCAGGCGCCGCGCTGCTGAATGCTGAGCTGCTGGTATCGCTGGGCAAGCTGGAGGCGGAAAAACTCGATACGGTCGCGGTAACCGCATGAGCCAGCTCGTGGTGATGAAGTTCGGCGGGACTTCCGTCGAAGATGCCGTTGCCATTAACCGTACGGCGGGGATCGTTCGCGGCCGGCTCAGTAAAGGACTGACGCCGATCGTCGTGGTCAGCGCGATGGCCAAAGTCACTGACCAGCTTCTGGCTGCGGCGAATGCCGCCGGCCGGGGAGACCGTGCCGGGGCCCTGGCGATTACCGCGCGGCTGCGCAACCGCCATCTGGAGACAGCTTGTGCGCTGGTTTCGGCACAGGTCATGGCTCAGCTCGGCCAGTGGATCGAAGCGGAATTCTGCAGCCTGGACGAAGTGCTTCGCGGGCTTGCAGCAGTCGGCGAATTGACTCCGCGCATTAGCGACATGGTTGTCTCCATGGGCGAGCGGTTGTCGAGCCGCATGATCGCCGAGGCTTTCCGCCAGCGGGATCTCGACGCAATCTACGTCGACGCGCGGCAATGCATCGTCACCGACGGCCAACACGGCAAGGCTATCCCCCAGGATGCGCTGATCGAACAACGCCTGAAGCAGCACGTGCTGCCGCATGCCTCTGCCGGCCAGGTCTGCGTGATGGGCGGCTTCATCGGCGCAACCGAGAAGGGGGTGACCACCACTCTGGGGCGCGGCGGCTCGGATTTCACGGCCGCCCTTATAGGGGGCGGTCTCGATGCCGGCTCGATCGAAATCTGGACCGACGTGAACGGCATCATGACCACCGATCCGCGCATCTGTCCGAATGCGCTGCGCGTGAAGACGATCAGCTTTGAAGAGGCAGCCGAACTGGCCTATTTCGGCGCGAAGGTTCTGCATCCGGCGACCATTCTTCCTGCAGTGAAGAAGAATATTCCCGTGCTGGTGCTGAACTCCCGCAATCCTCAGAATGAGGGCACCAGGATCATCTCTCTCGCACCCCACTGCCGCAGCCCGTTCAAGTCGATCGCAGCAAAGCGCCGGCTGACAATTATCGATGTCGTCGCGAGCCGCATGCTGATGTCGCATGGCTATCTGAAAGCGATTTTTGACGTCTTCGACAAGCACAAGTGCCCTGTCGACATGGTTTCCACCTCTGAAGTCTCTGTTTCGCTGACCGTCGATTCGAACGATAAGTTGCCGGATATCGCGGCTGACCTCAGCCAGCTGGCTGACGTCAAGTACGAAGGGCGAAAAGCGCTCATTTGCATGGTGGGCGAAGACATTCGCGGACAGAACGGCATCGCAGCGCGGGTATTTCAGGCCATCCGGCACGTGAACGTGCGCATGATTTCGCAGGGCGCCTCGGAAATCAACATGAGTTTCATGATCGAAGACGATGATGTAGAGGAAGCAATCCGATCTCTCCATGCCGAGTTCTTTCGGCGATCCCGACCCTGAAATCTTCGACGTGGAAGCATTGAAGGAAAGCGTGAGGTAGGCGGCGTTGTTATTTCTCGTACTGGGACGCGGCAAAACCGGTAGCCTGGTGGCAGAAGTGGCGCACGAGCACGGTCATGGGGTGCGCGTGCTGGGCGAAGAGGAGAACCGCAACGCTTCAGCCTTGAATGCCCCGTTTCTTGCTGGCTTTGACGTGGTGATCGATTTCACGACCCCTGAGGCCGTTATCCACAACCTGCGGGCTTGCCTGGCCAACGGCGCTCGCGTGGTCGTGGGCACGACCGGCTGGTATGACCGACTCGACGACATGCGCAGTCTCGCCGAGCGGAAACAATGCCGGATTACTCTACGGCACGAACTTCTCGGTGGGAGTGCAAGCGTTGCTGCGTCTAACGAGAGAATTGGCGCTCGCTTTGCCCCACTACCAGTACAGCATCACCGAAACCCATCACGCTGACAAAAAAGACGCTCCTTCGGGAACGGCATTATCGATCAAGCAGTGTCCTCGAATCCGCGAACCCTTCAGTCAATGTGGAGATTGTCTCGAAGCGCGAGGGAGATGCCTCCGGCATCCACGTTGATCGAAGCCCGCTCCCCGAACGACCGGATCGAACTGAAGCACGAGGCCTTTTCCCGGCGCGGTTTCGCCGAAGGTGCGATCCGCGCTGCTGAGTGGATCGCAGGCAAGACCGGCGTGTGGGAGTTCAGCGAGATCGCATCTGAACTTGGCTAACGTCATTTCGCATCAGCTCTCGCGTCTTCGAGCATGAAATATTCGTAAATATTGCAGGTTCTGAGCTTAGGCAATCCCCGCACTCCGTCGAGAATCGCTCGGCGGATAAACTACCATATAAATCCACTTGATCAGCGGACGAGCCTAATTTGAGGAGAGCGATAAAAGATGCTCTTCTGGGCGACCCGGCGAGCATTGAAGTCTCGATTGCCAAACAGCTGCGGTCTTCCAGGATGCATCGCTCGAGATAGCCCGTTGCGACGACCTTAGCCTCCATCGTCGACGTAGGTATTGTGCTTGCTCACCCATGTGGGCAATTCCTTTGGAAATTACGGGAAGTGGTCCAGTGGTGATTTAAGTTCGCGGATCTGCCCGTCGACCTCCAGGACCTCGTTAACTTCACGCGTATAGCGAGCCTTCCCTCGCCGCACCAGGCGATTGAGGTCTGCCATCCGATCCCGCAGTCAATGGCTTTTATATTCCGCGGCTGATGACCTATCTAGGCAGATTTATCAGGCATGGAGGGATGTATCCAACCTGGCATATGCGACCATCCGTTGCGGCTACGGGAGATGCGAACCGTGCTAACTACGACCAGCATTTCCCGCGACCAGCTGGATGCTCGGCCCTCAGTCGGCATCAAGGATAAAGTTCCAAGTCGTGACGGAACGGCAGCTCGTCGAGAGCCGCATTTCGCTGACTCAGAATATCCGTCGAATTTGCGCTGAACGAAATTCACCCTGCGGCCATCGGGCCCGATTTCAGCGGTACGGTCCGTGCTGAACGAATCGAAGACAAAAACGTCATCCGACCAGGAAACAGATTCCTAGGCAGCCGGGCAGGTCTGACTCTTCATTTTTCGTGAGAATCCTGACGCACCGAAATTCATCTTCTATGGTTACGGTCTTTCTCGAGGCCTGGTCTATCGCCATTTTATCGTTCCTGAAGAATCCGCATTGCGCCCTCGCTGCGGGAGCGACTGTAGACTCGAAACGTGATGGATGTACCAACAGGATGTGGCACGGCTTTAGTTACACCGTTCCGCCAGGACGGGAGCCTCGATGAACAAGCTCTCCACGCTCTGGTGCAGTGGCAGATCGAGAGCGGGATCGACTGGCTGGTAGCGTGCGGGACCACCGCAGAAACACCAACTCTGAGCGACGACGAATGGGTACAGGTTCTGCGCATCGTAACGGAAGCTGCTGGCGGCCGCGTTCCGGTGTGGGCCGGCTGCACTCACAATGCCACTCGGCAAGCGGCGGAGAGGTCGAAAATCGCAGCGCGGATCCCCGGCGTGACCGCAATTCTTTCCGCCAACCCCTACTACAACAAGCCGACTCAGGAAGGGCAGTTCGAACACTTCAAAGCGGTCGCCAGAGAAGTGAACTTGCCTGTGATCCTCTACAACATCCCCTCCCGCACCGGAGTTAACCTCGATCCCGAGACCATACTGCGATTGGCCGAGGCGCAGGAGAACATTCGCGGTGTGAAGGAGTCCAGCGGCAACCTTGCTCAGATTACCGAGCTCATGACGCGTGCTCCGCATGAGTTCCGTATCTATGCCGGCGACGACAACATGGCGCTGGGCGTGATCGGCGTTGGCGGCGCGGGACTGGTATCGGTCGCGTCGAACGAGATTCCCGCCGAAATGGCACAAATGGTAGCAAGCCGCCCTCGAAAACGATTGGACAACCGCGCGCTCGCTTAACCGCAAGTATTACCGGCTGATACAGGCGAATTTCTGGGAGACAAGTCCCGGCCCGGTCAAAGCCGTATTGACGATGATGGGCAAGATCGGCGAGTACTATCGGCTTCCGATGCTGCCTGTATCTGCGGGAACCCGCACCCGCCTGGAAAGACTGGCAGACGAACTCGGCCTTCTGGTGGACCGCCCGGACGCGAAGGCGACCTGCTGAACTCTTAACTTTCGATCCGACATGAGCACACTAAAAGAACGCATTGAAACGTATTTCGCCTCCACCTCGCCAGTCGACGATCCCGCAGCCATGTCTGCCTTCGAAGAGCTTCGCGCCGCCCTTGAATGGGGCGAGATCCGCGCCGCGGAGCCGGACCCGGAATCACCCACCGGTTGGCGGGTCAATGCCTGGGTAAAGCAGGGAATTCTGCTCGGATTCCGCCTGGGGCATCTCACGCCTTCGGGAGACGGCTTACCTTGCATTGACAAGCACACCTATCCCGTCCGGCGATTCAACCCCGAAGACGGTATCCGCGTAGTGATTGGCGGCTCGTCAATCCGCGCGGGCGCGTATCTCGCAAAGGGAGTCATCTGCGCTCCCCCCATGTACATCAACACCGGCGCATACGTGGACGAAGGCACGATGATTGATTCACACGCCCTGGTAGGAAGCTGCGCGCAGGTCGGCAAGCGTGTGCACCTCAGCGCCGCTTCACAACTGGGCGGAGTGCTCGAGCCTGTTAACGCGAGCCCGGTCATCCTGGAAGACGATGTGCTTGTGGGCGGTAACTGCGGCGTCTATGAAGGCACCGTCGTTCGCAGGCGTGCCGTGCTGGCCGCCGGAACCATCCTCACTCGTGGCACACCCGTTTATGATGTGGCGAATGGCGTCGTGCATCGCGCCAGCGCTGAGATGCCTCTGATCATCCCCGAAGGCGCCGTAGTCGTCCCCGGCGCACGTGCCGTAAGTAAGGGAAAGGGCCAGGACTGGGGCCTGAGCCTCTACACGCCGGTGATCGTGAAATATCGCGACGAGAAGACGGAATTGAGCACAGCGCTCGAAGATTTGATCCGATAAAGCTGATTCCCGGCGGCTTCGGAAGGGCCCGCCACCTGTTACCATCGTAGTTTCCGATGTCTGACGCGAAACTACAGATCATTCCGCTCGGCGGACTGGGCGAATTCGGCATGAACTGCCTCGCCATCCGCTACAAAGACGACATTCTCGTCATCGACGCTGGCCTGATGTTCCCTGAGGTCGAGCTTCTTGGCGTGGACATCGTCGTCCCCGATATCACCTATCTGATCGAGAACAAAGAGAAGGTCCGTGGCATCATCCTCACGCACGGGCACGAGGACCACATCGGCGGCCTGCCCTGGATTCTCTCCGAGCTGAATGTGCCCGTCTACGGCACCGAGTTCACCCTGGCCTACGTCGAGGGCAAGCTTGAAGAGCACAAGATGCTCGATGACACCGAGCTGATCGAAATCGCTCCAGGCGCAAAGTTTTCACTGGGCCCGTTCACCATTGAGCCCATCCGTGTCACTCACAGCCTGGTCGACTGCGTCGCTCTCGCCATCGACACGCCCGTCGGTGTCATCGTCCACACCGGCGACTTCAAGATCGATCTCTCGCCGCCCGACGGCAAGGCCTTTGATCTGCATGCCTTTGCCGAATACGGCAAACGCGGCGTGCTGGCTCTGCTTCAGGACTCCACCAACGTGGACCGCCCCGGCTACACACCCAGCGAATGGGCAGTCAAGCCGCGCCTTGACGAGCTTTTCTCCCGCACGAAGAAAAAGCTCTTCTTCAGCTGCTTTTCGTCGTCGATCTACCGCATCCGCATCGCCATGGACCTGGCGCACACCCACGGCCGAAAGGTAGCAATTGTGGGCCGGTCGATGGTCGAGTCGTCGGAGATTGCGCAGGATCTCGGCTACCTGGAACTCCCGCCGGGACTTGTGATTCATCCTGGACAGATCAACGATTACGCGCCCGAAGACGTAATGATCCTGATCAGCGGAACGCAGGGTGAGCCCATGAGCGCCCTGAGCCGCGCCGCGGTCGACAATCACAAGCACGCGCGCATCATGTCCGGCGATACGGTGGTGCTGAGCTCCCGTGTGATTCCCGGCAATGAAAAGAGCATCTTCCGGGTAATCGACCATCTCAGCCGCCGCGATGCTCACGTCATCTTCGATGACGGATCGTCGGGGCTGATCCACGTCAGCGGTCATGCGAGCCAGGAAGAACAGCGGCTGATGATCAACCTGCTCAAGCCCAAGTTCTTCGTCCCGATCCACGGCGACTATCGCCACCTCAAGAAGCACGCAGATCTGGCGCATGGCACGGGCGTCGTTGATCTGGCTCTGATTCTTGAGGACGGCGACATCCTCGAGCTCGACCAGAACAACGCGCAGAAAGCTGGTCGCGTGACGGCCGGTCGCGTCTGCATTGATTCCGGCTCGACGGCAGATGTAGTCGAAGATCTCGTCATTCGCGACCGTCGGCACCTCTCCGAAGACGGAATCGTGCTCGCGATTCTCACCATCAACAAGCTCAGCGGCAAGGTGGAGCGGCAGCCGGAGCTGGTCACCCGCGGCTTCGTCGGCGCAGACGCAGAGTTGCTCGAAGAGGGCCGCCAGGTTGTGACCCAGACTCTGGAAAAC
Source organism: uncultured Acidobacteriaceae bacterium (assembly GCA_963725225.1). GTDB lineage: Bacteria > Acidobacteriota > Terriglobia > Terriglobales > Acidobacteriaceae > Silvibacterium. Next base: position 235,106 of record CAVRXY010000031.1, on the reverse strand, counting down.
TCCAGCGCCGAAGAGAAGGCCGACTACGGTGTCATCAAGGAAAAAATCCGCATCGACCTGAAACGATATATCCAGAAGAACACCAGCCGGCGGCCGTTGATCATGCCAGTCATTCTGGAGATCTAGCACCAGTTTCGGAGGCAATTCATGCGCAGGCTCTCGCTCTTCGCGGCTGCTCTGACCGTTATATCCGCGTTACCACTTCTGGCTCAGACCAGTCCTTCATGTCCCACAGCGGCGACGCTGCCCGATCTGATGAAAGCCACCGACGACGCTATCAGCGGACCCGGCAATAAGGATCGGACCTGCATGAGGCAGCTCTTCACGCCGGACGCTCGGCTCATTCCGCTATGTGAAAGGCAAGGACGGCAAGTGGGCACCGCATATCCTCACTCTCGACGACTGGATCACGCGGGTTGCCAAGCGTGGCAGACGAAGATCTTCTACGAGCACCAAGTCAAATACTCGGTTGAGCAGTATGGCCATATCGCGCATATCTGGAGCACTATCAAGTCACGCGAAACGCCGGACGGCAAACCGATGGCGCGCGGGATCAACAGCATGCAGGCGGTATTCGACGGCAGCACAGTGGAAGATCGTTCAGATCCTGTGGGAAGCAGAAGACGCCCGAAGAGCCTCTGCCGGCAAAATTCCTTCCCTGAATCATGAACGCCACACTGGTCACTCTCGATGAATTTCGCGCGGCCCAGGCACGGCTCCGCGGAGTCGCGGCACATACGCCACTCGTTCGCCTCCTGACGCCGGGGTTCGCAGGCGAAGTCTACGTCAAGGCTGAGAGATCTGCAGCCTGTCGGCAGCTTCAAACTGCGGGGCGCGTATAACAAGATCGCCCAGCTTACCGACGCGGAGCGAAAACGCGGCGTAATTACATATTCGAGCGGCAACCACGCCCAGGGTGTCGCCTATGCCGCACAAAAGCTCGGAGCCAAAGCGGTAATCGTCATGCCATCCAATGCTCCCGAAGTAAAGCGGCGGGCCACCGCCGCCCTCGGCGCCGAGATCGTTACCGTTGGCCCCGCGAGCTCCGAGCGAAAAATCAAAGCCGAGCAGCTTCAGGCGGAGTTCGGTTACGTGATGATCCCGCCCTACGACGATCCCGCGATCATCGCCGGACAGGGAACATGCGGCCTGGAAATCCTCGAAGATCTCCCCGACGTCGATCTCGTGTTATCTCCGGTCAGCGGTGGTGGGCTGCTCAGTGGTGTAGCCGCAGCGATCAAACATCAGCGTCCCGAGGTGCGCGTCATCGGCATTGAACCCGAACTGGCTGCGGACGCGCAGGAGAGCTTTCGCAGCGGGAAGCTGGTGACCTGGCCGGCTGAGATGACTACCCGTACCATCGCCGACGGCCTCCGTACGCAGAGCCTCGGCGAGCTCAATTTCCTGCATGTGCGTGCCTTCGTAGACGACATCCTCACCGTCTCTGAGGACCAGATCCGCGATGCCATGCGAACGCTGTTGCATGTTGCCCGTCTTACACCGGAGCCGAGCGGCGCGGTAACAACCGCGGCCATGCTCTTTCATCAGGCTGAACTCCTGCCTTATCGAAAAGCGGTTGTCGTGATGAGCGGCGGAAACGTGGAGCCTGCAGTTCTTGCAAGCGGTTTTGGCTGAATTCTGAATAGCGGAGCGTATCCTAGCCGAGACGTTTGCAACCGCACCTTTACGTCTCAAACTATCGTATGGGAAATAAATCTTTCTCTTCCTGCCTCGTTCTTGCTGGTCACGACCTGCGCCTTCGGCCAGAAGAAGATGCCTCAGGAACTGCCGCCGAAAAACGGCACCAAGGCTACTCTCGTTCGTGTCGCCAATCTATACATTCAGCCGGATGAGTCCGCCGACCGCGTCGGCATCATCGCCCCGGGCCGGGAGATGGTGATTGCCGAGCGCAGCGGTCATTGGCTGCGCGTATTCGCCAACATCGATGCCCCCGAGTCTCGAAAAGCAGACGAGCCGGTGATGGAGCAGGACCAGCAAGTCATCCCCATCTCCGGCTGGATGCTCGATAAGGGAATCGTCGACACCACTACACCCCACGGAGATGCGATCTTGTTTGGCGAGGCGATCAGTGCAGAGAATGCCGCCTCCGATCCGCACCCCCCGCCGGGCGCTGCCCTCGAAGCCCGCCTTCTTTACCGCCGCGTGGTAGAGATGTTTCCGCAATCTCCCTTGACGCCTGAGGCGATGTGGCGCGCGGCCGATGTCCGCTGGCAGTTGCAGAAGGCCGACGCGTCAACCCTGCCGTCCGCCCATGAAAAGGAAAATTATCTTCGTGAGCAGATGGACGAAGACGAGATGAAGAAGATTGAGAAGTATTTTCCCCACACCAGGTGGGCCGACTTCGCCGCCTATGACCGCATCGACAACAAGCTGTGCGGCGACTGGCAGGGTTCCGAGAAATGTCCCGAGAAAGAAGCAGACATTTACCTCAAGTACGTCAACGATCACCCCGACTCACCCCGCGCTGCCGAGGCTCTCTACAAAGCGGCGTGGCGCATGGCTGCGGCCGGTGATATGTGGACTGCGGACAATGACGGCCACAAAGCCCAGGAAGACCGCACTCGCGCCGCTGACATCGCCGACCAGTTGCAGTCGAAGTATCCCGCAGTCGGAATACGCTGCGCGCGCCGCCAGTCTGATATACAAAGTGCAGCAGGGTATTGCGATCTACGGCAGCGACCGCGAATGACAACCGCCGCCGGGCTGACGCTTCCGAAGTAGGGAACATCTCTGCAATTCAGCGCAGCAACTGCGGGCCGGAGGCCTTTTGAACGACTACATCATTTCTGTCCTGCTTGGCATCGTTGAGGGCCTAACCGAGTTTCTTCCGGTAAGTTCGACCGCACACCTGCGCATCACCGAAGCACTTCTGCACATCAACCTCACAGATCCCTACTGGAAGATGTACACGGTGGTGATCCAGTTCGGCGCGATCTTTGCTCTCCTGCTGGTCTTCACAGCTCGAATCATCCAGTTTTTCCGGACTTTCCCGCAGGGCGAGCGCGGCGACCGCACCATCTGGACGCATCCCATTTCGCTTACCATGATCGCCTTTGTCGTTACCGCGATCCCCGCCTGGCTGCTGACCAAGACCATCGGCAAAAATCTCGAGAGCCTGCGAGTGATGGCTTGGTCGCTGCTGATCGGCGGCGTCGTCATGTGGGTCGTCGATGCGTGGAGCTCCCGCTCTGACCCCGCAACGACTGAAGTCGAGCAGATGTCGCTCGGACAGGCCATCTGGATTGGACTCTGCCAGATTTGCTCGGCAGTCTTTCCGGGCACTTCCCGATCCATGTCGACTATTACCGCCGGCCAGATTGTTGGGATGAGCCGCCCCGCGGCACTCGAATTCAGCTTCCTGGTGTCGATCCCTACCATGATCGCCGCAACGGGTTACGCGACGCTCAAGACAGTTCATCCTTCGCACAAGCACGCTGCGGAAGCCGTTGAAAGCCTTACGCCTCTGGTGATGACCACCCATCTCTGGATCGTGCTTATCATCGGACTCGTCGTTTCTTTCATCGTGGCGCTTGGAGTTGTCGAATGGTTCCTGCAGTGGGTGCGCAAGCACGGATTCACGGTATTTGCCATTTACCGGATTCTTCTCGGCATCGCCTTGCTGCTCTTCGGGGCCAGGCTCGTCGCCGGCTAGTTCAGTGAGGTGGTGAGATCGATTCCCCCGCGGGCATTTTCTCCAAATTTTCGCCCCTCTGCCGTACCTGCCTCTGGGATAATGGTGTTGCTCTGGGGTTCTGGTCTGTGTAAGCCGTCTCGTGCGGCGCGCACCGCATTGCGCCCTGATGAAACCCCTGAAACTGGTCACCACGCCAACCCGCAACCGCCGCCTGAATGAGCTCATCGGGCTCCTGATGCTGGTTTCCGCGATCCTCCTTCTCCTCGCCCTCGTCTCTTATCGCCCCACCGATCCTTCATTCAACACAGTCGGTGGCTACGCCGCCGGCCGTCCTGCGCATAACTGGACCGGCCTCATCGGCGCCTGGATCAGCGACATTCTGCTGCAGCTGGAAGGCCTTACCGCCTTTTGCCTGCCACTCCTCGCCGCTGCGCTGGGTTGGGCCTGGCTGCGATCGAGTCCCACAGGCTCGCCGGGCGCAAAGCTGATCGGCATCGCCCTGTGCATGATTTTCGGGCCGGCACTGGCTGGCTTGCTCCCCGGCCATCTCCATTTCATGTACGGACTGCCCATTGAAGGGCTCGTGGGCCGTCTCGCGTCGGATGCGCTGGTGCAGTGGCTCAACTATCCCGGAGCCTGCGTCGTCGCCGTCACCATGGTGGCCATCGCGATTTATCTCTCCACCACCTTCAGCTTCAACACCGCGCGCGAGTGGCTGGCGATTCGTTTCGCGTTCATCGCTGCCTGGCGCGATCGCTGGATCAACTGGCGGGCCACCCGAGCCAAAAAGAAGGAGCTGAAGGCCGAAGCCCGGATGGAGAAGATCCGCGCCAAAGAGCTGGCAACTGCCCGCAAGGCCGCTGCCAAACTGGAAAAAAACGAGCGCAGAAATGTTGCCGCTATCGTCGAGGTCGACGAAGACGAATCGGTCGGCCATCGCCAGCGAGGATTTGCCGAGATGCTCTCAGACAATCCTTCCCAGCAGACGGTGTGGGAGCAGATGCCGCGCGCCACAATATCTGACCCCGAGCCCGAACCCGAGCCAGTGGTCGAACCGCCGGCACCCGTGCTCAAGCCGCAACTCGTGCCTCGCCGTGAGACTCCGCCGCTCTCCGCCGCAAAGCCCGCCCCTCAACCCGAAGGTCGGCGCGGCGAACAAAACATCGCCATCGGCGAGCGGGCAGATGCCGAACTTCACACCACAACGGTCACTCCCAAATCTGTCAGCGGATTCAAGCTTCCGCCCAGCACCCTCCTCCACCGCAGCGAAGACACGCAAATCGTCCGAGAGGACGCGCTGCGCACCGAGGCCCAGGTGCTCGTCGAGAAATGCGCGGAGTTCGACGTTCTCGGTCAGGTAGTGCAAATCAATCCCGGCCCCGTCGTCACCACCTTTGAGTTCCGCCCCGAAGCCGGCGTAAAGTACAGCCGCGTAACCGGACTCGCCGAAGATCTCTGCCTGGCGATGCGCGCCGAGAGCATTCTGATCGAACGCATGCCGGGCAAGAGCACCGTCGGCATCCAGGTTCCGAACCACGACCGTGAGACCATCTGGCTGCGCGACGTTATCGAAGCCGAGAATTTTCGCAACGCGAAGAGCAAGCTCACCCTGGCCATGGGCAAGGACATCAACGGGCGAATCGTGACGGCAGATCTTTCCACCATGCCGCACGTCCTGATCGCCGGCTCAACCGGCAGCGGCAAATCCGTCGCCATCAACGCGATGATCATGTCCGTGCTCTATAAGGCCACCCCAGCACAGGTGCGCCTCATCCTGGTCGACCCCAAACGTGTGGAACTGGGAATGTACGAGGGCATCCCCCATCTCTTCACGCCGATCATCACCGAACCCAAGCTCGCGGCCAATGCGCTCCGGAATGCAGTACGCGAAATGGAGCGCCGGCTGAAGCTCCTCGCCTCGCGCAGCGTGCGCAACATCGACCAGTACAACCGGCTCTTTGAGAACGGCACGCCCAGCCTCTTCGACGATGCGCCGGACGAAGAGCCATTGCCCTACATCATGATCATCATCGACGAATTGGCTGATCTGATGATGCTCGACAAGGCAAACGTCGAAGAAGCCATCACCAGGCTGGCGCAGATGGCGCGCGCCGTGGGCATCCACCTCGTTCTGGCCACGCAGCGCCCCTCCGTCGACGTAATTACGGGCCTTATCAAGGCCAACGTCCCGACGCGCATGTCGTTCCGGCTGGCCACCAAGGTCGACTCCCGCACCATCCTCGACTCAAACGGCGCCGAGTCGCTGCTCGGACGCGGCGACATGCTCTTCCTGCCCCCCGGCACCTCGCGTCTGCAGCGCGTCCACGCACCCTTCGTCACCGAAAAAGAAATCGAAGCCGTTACAAATTTCTGGAAGAACCAGGGCCAAGCCGAATATGTTCAGGGCTTCCTCGAGGCTCCGAAAGACTCCGCGGGACGCGAGGCGGATCTTTCCGAAGACAGCGGCGACGAGAACGACGAGCTCTTTCAGGACGCCGTTCGCCTTGTGCTCGAATTCGGCAAGGCCTCGACTTCTCTTCTACAGCGCCGCCTGCGCATCGGCTACGGCCGCGCCGCGCACCTGATCGACTTGATGGAGCGCGACGGCATCGTCGGACCGGCGGAGGGAACCAAGCCTCGCGAGATTCTCAAGCCGCCCGACTGGCTGAATGAAATGGAGACCACTCTGCGATAAGACCGGCCGAAGCAGGCTCTATCGTTACTGAACCTGCTTCGCCGAGCGCAACGCAATGCCTCCCAGCAGAACCACCACCAGCACCAACGCTGTCCACAGAAGCCCGGGATGCTTTTCCGTGAAGGGCCGCTCGTCAGGACGTGGCCTGTAGTCCGGATTATCCTTTTCCGGACCGAGTGCCGCGCGGGCTGCGTTCACTTCCGGCGTGAATAACGTGGCGTAGTCGTAGCGAGGAGCGGCGAGCGCCGAATCTCCGTAATAGACGGTGTAGTTTGCTCCGGGTGTCGCGTCGAAGCAGAGAGTGCGTTCGAGCATCTCCAGCCGGACCGACTGGAGTGCCAGAGGCGCATCGTCGCCATTGTCGATCTTTACGACCCACTCTGTCGCGTCGCTCGTCGCAGATACAGGCGGATCGACGCTCAGGCGCTCTTCGTCGATCTGATGCCCGTTGTGGACGCCGTGAAGCCGCAGAATGCTCCCGTATGACGTGGAAGGCCCTGCTTCTCGACCTTCGCCGGCCCGATCGCTTTTCTGCGGCGTCACCGTGACGGTCACGTCGCGGCTGAAATTGGCAGGCTGGGCTTGCGGGACAAACTCCACACGATCGACGGGCACATTGGGCGGCAGCGAAAACTCAATCAGTGTTTCGCGATTCTTCTCGACGACCTGCGCGCTCTCAGCTGCTGTAATGTAGCGCACCTTGGACTCGGCACTGCGGCTCAAGTTGAGCCCCGTCACATCTTCCGGCTTGAGCGGGCCATCGACACGGAAGTGCAGATAGCGGAAGTCGGATTCGGGGAGATGGAGCACTGTGCTCCGGCCGAGCTTCTCGCGCGTAAAGTCGAAGATTGTGTATGTGCCGATCTTCGTTGACGCGCCGCCGGTCTGCGATTGGTTTCCGAAGACATCGACCATGGCAATGAAATCGCGCCCGGCTAGATCGAGTTCAACGTCGTTGTAGGAACCGTCGGGCATCGCGGCGTCAAAAACGACATGCCCGCGTTGCTCACCGAGGTTAAGAGGAGCAATGTTTTTGGTCGCGGCGGCAACTGGCTCGGCAATGCGTACGACATAGGGAGTCTCCTTTCCATCGCGGTAAAGCCGCAGATCAGCGAGGAGTGGCTGCGAATGTCCGTAGACCGTCCCATCAAGCGCCACACACGTCTGCGATGCCTGCGACGGCGTCCCGACAATTGACCGCTCATATCGGAAATGATGGACATCGGCGGTGGCGATTGCCAGCAGCCAAAACCCGACACCGCGAAGATTCATTGTGGATGCCGCTCCAAACCCCGGAGGTTCAACCAGTCCTTCTGGTAGACAAAGCTCACAGCAAGCAACAGCGCCCCGAGGCCGAGGAAGCTGATGATGCGATAGCCCTGGCTCAACTGGCTCACGTCCATCAGGAAAACCTTGCCAATGGAGATGGCGAGAAGAATCAATGCCTGCCAGCGCAGAAACGCCGAGCGCCTCCAGAAGCCTACCGCCAGCTGGATCGCCCCGAAGATCATGAAAAGCGCGGAATACGTGAACTGCGCATAAATGCGGTAATCGCGCATCACCGCCCAGTCGCCGCTATAGCGAACGAACCACCAGTAGTTATGGATCTCCCATCCGACAGCGACCAGGATCAGCACGTTCACAACGAGCAGCGCGACAGCGCCGGTAACCGGCCACGATATCGCGAACTCCGGCTCCGAATCGCCGCCCGCGTCATAAGCGAGTCTGGCGACAAAGGCAAAAACAACGACCCCAACCAGGTACGTGCCGAATCGCTGGTTGAAGATGATTGTCGTCGATGCCGCAGGATGAATGACGATCAATGCGGCCAGTCCAAGAACTAGTGCGATCAGTGCCAGCCCACGCAGTAAGCGTGATGCCACTCGCCGCGCCAGCCATAACAAGGCCGCTCCTTCGACGAGCCAGCCAACGGTGATCCACCGGCCGTGCGCCTTCAGTGGAATAGCAATCGTCAGAAACGCAACCGCAATCGTCAGATGCAGCGCGGAGAGAGCAGATGGACTGGTGCGTAACGCTCCCCGATTCGGCAGCCGCAGGATCAACAGGTAGAAAGCGCCGAATGCGACAGCGACCCAGGGCTGAGCCCACGCCGCCCCCGTGGATTGAAGCATTAGGTAGAATCCCAGAAATCCAAATGCGGCATTCAGCAGAGGTAGCCCAACCACTGCAAGGCTATCCGCACCCGATAGTAGCTCCTCGCTGTCCGGCAGGCGCACCAGTCGAGGCGCAAACGCAAAGATAAGAAAGAAGACCGACAGAAAGAATGTTGTTCGCTCAAACTGCGCGTCGGAATAGAAACGGATCGACCATCCAAGAAAGAAAAGTACAGTTCCGGTGAATGCTCCGAAGAGCAGCCTCGACCATGGGCGAAGCACGACCAGAACCAGTACCGCGACATTCAGCAGCAACAGATAGCTGAAGAGCGTAACTTCATGGTTCTCGCCATTGGAGAGCAGCAGCGGCGTGCTGAACCCGCCAACAATCGCATACAAAGCCAGTAACTCGGAGTTCTGCACCCAGCACATGTAGCCGTTGAACGCAGTGACCACGATCATGGCGGCGAAGGCGGTTGAACTCGAAATCAGGGCAAAGAGACCATACGCGGCCCACAGCGACAGGTAAAGAATGCCGCTGCCGAGAGCCTTCAGTGAATAGGAGAACGCTGCAAAGCCGCGGCTGCGGAAGCGCTCCGACCAGGCAATCAACGCAGCGCCGGCAATCAATCCGATGATCACCCGTCCCGGCGGGCCCAATCCAGTGATTGTCGATGGCAAGCTTGAGGAACCACGCCATTCCAATAAGCACAGCCAGAATGCCGACCCGGTTGAACCACTGCGAACCGATCCGGCTTTCGAGAGAGCGGTCGTCTTTGGCCGCGGCGATCGTCGACTGCGACAAGACAGGTGGCTCAACTGGCAGATCTGGCGCTGCCGGAAGCGGTGCTGGCCGAGCCTCTTGTACCGGAGTCTCTCGAACACCAGGTAGCGCACCCTGAGTTTCATCGTCGAAGGCAATGCCTTGCCTGCGCAGCGCAGCTTCAAGACGCATCACGCGCGCGCGCAGATCGGCTATCTGCCGCTCAGGGCTGCCGGAGGAATCGGGATCCATCGTTGTTAACTCTACCAATCCACCCGCAGGTGGAAAAGAAATGGGAGCCGCGCGGGCTCCCATCCAGTGCCATTTAGAGCTTGGTGCGTTTAGTAGATGACCTTGAGACCAAACTGAATGATTCGCGGCTCCCAGGTACTGGATATCTGGCCGCCGCTGGTCGGAGCGCCGCCGCTGATCGCTGAAATCGGCGGCGCAGCGCCAGTTTCCAGGGTTGCCGAGGTCGTTCCCTTGCGTTCCGCTGATCGTGTTCGGCAGGTACAGGTTCGTATGGTTGAAGAGGTTGTAGAACTCGGTGCGGAACTGGATCTTCAAGCTCTCGATCGGTGTGTTGAAGTTTTTGTTCAGAGCAAGATCTGTTTCGTAGAAAGCCGGTGTTCGGCCCGGATTCCGCGAAGCGTTGCCAAACGGACTGAGCACATTGCCCGCGGCATCCTTGATCGGTGGCAGCACGAAATGCCGAATAGTTGATGTAATTCACGTAGCCGGTGTTCGCCGCTCGCGACGACCGCCCCTGCGTGACTTTTTTGCCCCGGTACGTAGTTCGGCCGTTTTTTTTTACGCATAGACCCGAGCCTAAGAAGTCAATGCGACAAATTGTTGAATTTTCCGCGAACGCACGATAAATCTAATGTTGCAGCCTGCTGTAACTGTGTTGATATCAAACTCGTTATAAGAAGCGTATCAAAACCGAATATCTGCCCAGGCAGGCCGATAACTGAGATCTGTTTCCCCGATTTGAGCGTTTAATGGTTGTATAGCTATGTCGTCCCCCTTGGTAAGTAGCACTAACGGACATCCGAAGTTGATGGTCGTCGATGACGACGACCTCAGCTTGTCGCTTGCCTCTCTGCTGCTCAAATCTGACGGCTATGAAATCCTTGAGGCCAGTGGGGGGGCGGCCGCGGTCGACTTCCTCGCCCGTCTCCAGCCGGATGCTCTGCCATCCGTCCTTCTGGTTGACCTCCGTATGCCCGGCCTTTCCGGTCAGGCTCTCGCTTCTACGCTCCGGAGCCTTGCTCCAAACGCCAGGCTCCTGGCCATGAGCGCCACTCCTGACCCGGCGGAGGGCTACGACGCATTCGTGAAAAAGCCGCTGGATCTCGCGTCCCTGCGAGCCGCCCTTGAGGGCCGCGCTGACTCCCCGGCCCCGTCTCTCCGATTGGTCGCCAGCCCATACTCGACGAAGGCGTCTTCCAGCGAATGGTGCGCATGATGCCCCCGACTGCCGTCCGCGAGGTCTACGAGGCTTGCCTGAGCGACGTTCGCGCCCGAAGTCCGGAAATTCGGACCGCAGGAGCCGCCAATGACCTCCCATCTATCCGGCGGACCGCCCACACCTTTAAGGGAAGCGCAGGCATGATCGGTGCCCGGAAACTGGCCTCGGCGGCTGCCGAATTGGAACTCGGAGCCTACCAGCCGGATGACGTGCCTAAGTTAGTCGACAATTTGTTGTCGTGTTGTGACGAGTTACATCGTATCCTTATGAACAAACTATGAGCATGACTCCCCCCACCAAACAGCCCAAAAGTCCGCCCGTAAGGCCTAAGCAGCCGTCGACTAATGCCATTCGGATTCTCCTCGCCGACGATCACCCTGTTGTCCGTATCGGTGTGCGTAACATGCTGCAGGCCGACGAGGCGTTTTCAGTCGTAGGCGAAGCCGGAGACGGCGACGAGGCCATCACGCAGACCCTCGAGTTGCTTCCGGACATTCTGCTCCTCGACCTGTCCATGCCCCGCTTGCCGGGCCTGGAGGCCATGCGCGCCATCATGAGCGGCTCGCCAACTGTCAAAATAATCCTGCTGACCAGCACCATCACCACCCAACAGATCATTGAAGCGCTACAGATTGGCGCGCGCGGGATCGTGCTCAAGGACGCTCTTACCGATCACCTCACCAGCGCAATTCGGACCGTCTACTCCGGTGACTACTGGATCGGGGGCCGTCGCGTGGTCAATCTCGTTGGCGCCTTGCACGATCTCATGAAGCAGGCGGCTCCTCCCGAGCGCAAGACCTTCGGCCTCACGCCGCGTGAAATGCAGGTGGTCGGGTGCATCGTCGAGGGTTGCAGCAATCGCGACATCGCGAAGCAGTTCGGCCTCAGCGAGGAAACTGTGAAGAGGCACCTTTCAAACACCTTTGACAAAACCGGTGTTTCTACGCGCCTCGAGCTGGCAATGTTTGCAATTGCACACAGATTGGTTGCCCCGCAGAGCTGATTTTTATTTTGCTTCTGATCCCGTTTCTTGCCGCTGCTCATACCATTCATCGCGGCCTGACTTCCATCTAACTCCTCAGCACGCTCTGGCAGCTGTCGTTGATAACCGGCTGCCTTCATGATGCGTGATAGTTCCCCCGCCTGTTTGTTGGGCAATGGAGGAGGTTAGACGATGAAAAAGGTTCAGTTACTTACGTTCTTTGTATGCGCGGCATGCGGCATGGCTTGCGCGCAGGAGATGAATCCGACGGCAACCCAGCAGTGGCCGCAGGATCAGCAAAATCAACGGCAGCAGCCGCAGGCGGAGTGGCGCGACGGCGTGCCCGTTTACAAAATCACAGTTGTAGGCCGGGACATCCCCGCCATCAATTATTTCCATCGCAGCGGCGCCACCAAGATCGGCTTCCAGGGAACAAGTCTGCTGCCACAGGGCAAGGGCTCCGCAACTGTCGAGAGCCGCCGCGGCCGCATGGTAATCGACGCTAAGTTTCAGGGCATGGTTCCCGCCAACAGTTTCGGAGTGGAATATCTCACTTACGTGCTCTGGGCAATCACGCCCGAGGGGCGTCCGGTAAATCTCGGCGAAGTGCTGCCCGATGGCTCAAAGAGTGAGATCACCGTTACCACTGACCTTCAGTCATATGGCCTGATCGTTACCGCCGAGCCCTACTTTGCTGTCACTATGCCGAGCGATGTGGTCGTTTACCAGAACTATCCGCTCCCCGACAAAACCCAGGGCATCATCGAAACCGTAAATGCCCATTTCTCGCTGCTGCCCCGCGGCGCCTATTCACAAACCGCCGGTCAGCATACGGTTCTGAATCCGATTACGCGCAACGATAAATCCCCGCTCGAACTCTACGAAGCGATCAATGCGGTGCAGATTGCAGCGGCTGCCGGCGCCCAGAAGTACGCCGCCGACACATTCTCTACCGCCAGTCTGGACCTGCAGAACGCCCAGGGCATGGACGACCACAAGAGCGAGCGCAAGCAGGAAATCACTTACGCGCGTGAAGCAGTTCAGGCCGCCGAAGACGCCCGCATTATGACCATCCGCAAGATGAAGGCTGAGGATGAAGAGCGCCAGCGCGAGGCCAGCGCACAGGCTGTCCAGCAGTCCAATGAGGCTGCGCAGCAGGCAGCTCTCCAGGCCCAGCAGGCAGCGACCCAGCGAGCCGAGGCGCAGGCGCGTGCGGCTCAGGCGGAAGCGGCCGCCGAAAAAGCCCGCGCTGACCAGGCAGCTGCGCAGCAGCAGGCCCGCCAGGCCACGGATCAGACTGAGCAGATGCGGGAGCGCCTGAAAGACCAACTCAATGCAGTCCTTGCCACCCGCGAAACCGCGCGCGGACTCATCGTCAACATGTCTGACGTGCTCTTTGACTTCAACAAGTATTCCCTCAAGCCGGATGCGCGTGAAAAGCTGGCGAAGGTCTCCGGCATCCTCCTCTCGTACCCCAACCTGAAGCTCCAGGTCGAGGGATATACCGACAACATCGGGTCCGACGAGTACAACCAGAAACTCTCTGAAGAGCGCGCCGACTCCGTTCGCGATTATCTGGTGACGGAAGGCGTTGCCCAGCCGAACATCAGCGCAACCGGATACGGCAAGAGCGATCCGGTCGCCGATAACTCCACGTCTTCGGGTCGTGCGGAGAATCGACGCGTCCAGCTTGTCGTTTCGGGCAACGCGATCGGTGTACAGGAAACCGCTCCAGCTCCCGGCGGCCAATCCATGAACCAGGCTCCGGCTCCGCAGCCGACGAGACAGCAGCCCTACGCGACCGGCGTTTCGAACGTCCCCCAGCAATAACCTTCTTCGTTTCGAAGGCCGCTCCCTGAACCCGGCTTGTTGGGCTCCCCAGCTTGTTGGGCTCCCTGGAGCGGCCTTCACTTTTGTAATCCAATCCCGGCTCACGCTCATCCAAAGGTCAGCAGTAACCGAGGAGAAGTATGCAAATTGCTTTTCTTGGACTTGGAAAGATGGGCAGAGCGGTCGCTCGCCACCTCCTGAATGCCGGCCACCAGCTCACGGTCTGGAACCGCACACCTCAAAATGCTGAGCAGTTGAAAATCCTGGGAGCGAACGCGGCTGAAACCCCCTCCGAGGCGGTCGCTCAGGCTGAGATCGTCTTCACCATGGTCATGGACGATGCCGCCCTCGAAGCGATCGTCTTCGACTCCGGCTTGCTGAAAGCCATGCAACCCCAGAGCGTTCATGTTTCGTTAAGTACGATCAGCGTGAAGCTCTCTAATCGTCTCACCGACGCACACCGCGCTGCGGACACGCATTTCGCCGCCGCTCCCGTCTTCGGGCGCCCCAACGTCGCGGAAGACGGCCGCCTGTGGACCGTCACTGCCGGAGAAGTACAGGTCGTGGAGAAGATTCGACCTCTGCTCGAAACCTTCAGCCGTGGCGTCACCGTCGTTTCGGAGAAGCCGTCAGCGGCCCATGCACTAAAACTCGGCGGAAATTTCCTCATTACTGCTATGATCGCCTCGCTCTCCGAGGGCCTGGTCTATGCCGAAGCGCTCGGCATCGAGCCACGCGTATATCTCGAGACCATCAACAACGCGCTTTTTCAATCGCCCTTCTACCAGGCATACGGCAAAATCATGCTCGATCCGCCGGAACATCCCGGAGGAACCATCGCTCTTGGCGAAAAGGATATTCGCCTCTTCCGCGAAGCAGCGAAATCCGCCGACGTAAAAACAGAGCTAGCCGATCTCTTCGAAGCGAATTTTCAGAAGGCCATTGAAGCTGGCATGAAAGATGAGGACTGGGCGGCGGGATACTACCGTCTGGCGCAAAGCATGACGCACAGCGTCGCGTAACTTACGATTATCTGCATGGACAACTTGAACGGCTCTATTGTCTTTATCACCGGGGCGAGCTCAGGCATCGGCGAAGCCTGTGCCTTCGCCTTCGCCCGCGAACGTGCGCGCCTGCTGCTTTGCGCGCGACGTGTCGACCGCCTCGAGGAGATGAGGCCTCGCCTGCTCGAAGCGGGCGCGTCCGCTGTACATGCCTTCGCGCTGGATGTCGGCGACCGCAACGCAGTCGAGAGCTCGATCGCCAACCTCCCGCCCGACTGGCAGGCTATCGAGATCCTGGTAAACAACGCCGGGTTAAGCCGGGGCCTTGAAAAGCTCTATCAGGGCAATCCGGACGACTGGGACGAGATGATCGACACCAACGTCAAGGGCTTGCTCTACGTCACTCGCGCGGTCGTTCCCGGCATGGTCGCGCGTAGCAAAGGGCACGTCATCAGCCTCGGATCGACAGCGGGCGAGATCACCTATCCAAACGGCGCCGTTTACTGCGCCACCAAGGCCGCTGAGCGCGCCATCAATGACGGCTTGCGTCAGGATGTTCTGGGTACGCCGGTTCGAGTTACAAGTGTTGATCCCGGCATGGTGGAAACGGACTTCAGCCTGGTGCGCTTCCATGGCGATGCCGAGCGTGCTGCGAAAGTCTATCAGGGGCTCACGCCCCTTACGCCCGCCGATGTGGCTGATGCCATCGTCTGGGCGGCAACCCGGCCTGCACACGTCAATATCGCGCGCGTGGTAATGACCACCATCGATCAGGCAAACTCTCTGCTCTTCAACCGCAAGCAGTCATGAAGTCTTTACTATGTATCAATCCGGGTTACGATATGCGGCTCAGCTGCTCTTCAATCTCGGCCAGAGCCGCCTGAAGAGCGGCGCGGCGATGCGGATTCGACGTACGCTCGTTCAGAATCTGCTCACGCTGCAACTCCAGAGATTGGCGCCTCCTTTGTCGGTCCGCGGCCTCGGCAGAGGCCTGCTGTTTCTTTTGCGATGCGCTCTTGCCGTCAGCCTGCCGGTCCGCAAGCTGTTCTTCGACAGATTTGCTCTCCCAACCTCGCGCCATACCTTGATGTTACTGCCAATCCCCGTTCGCTCGTGAGATATTCAGCGGCACTGAGAGTTGCCGCAATCCTTTCGTAATGGAGCTCCAAGATGAAAGTTTGGCAAATTCCTGCTTTTGGAATCGACAATATTGAAATTGTCGAGCGCCCGACGCCGCAGCCTGCGGCCGGTCAGGTCCTGATCAAGGTGCATGCCGTTTCGCTGAACTACCGCGACCTGCTCGTCGTGCTGGGCAAGTACAACCCGAAGCTCGCGCTGCCGCGCATTCCCTGCTCGGATGGAGCCGGAGAGGTAATCGCCGTCGGCGATGGAGTAACAAGATGGAAGCCCGGCCAGCGCGTAGCCGGCATCTTCATGCAGCACTGGATCGAAGGCGCACCCACCGCAGAGAAGCAACGCGGCGCGCTCGGCGGTGATATCGATGGCATGATTGCCGAATATGTCGTGCTGGATCAAAGCGGGCTCGTCGAAATCCCCGAGCACCTCAGCTGGGAAGAAGCCGCGACACTTCCCTGCGCAGGCGTAACAGCCTGGAACGCCGTTGTTCATGCCGGACACATCAAAGCCGGCGACACGGTTGTGATCCAGGGAACCGGCGGAGTCTCAATCTTCGCTTTGCAGTTTGCCAGGTTGATGGGAGCGCGCGTCCTCGGCACATCCAGCAGCGACGAGAAGCTGCAGCGTGCGCATAAGCTCGGCCTCGACTCCGGGTTGAATTACAAGAAGAACCCGGATTGGGCGCGGTGGGTGCTGGAGCAGACGGGTGGTGTTGGCGCAGATCTGGTCGTTGAAGTCGGAGGCGCGGGCACGCTCGCTCAATCACTTAAGGCAGTCCGCATCGGAGGAGTCATCGCCCAGATCGGAGTTCTCAGCCAGTCAACCGAGCCGCTGGTGATCTCTCCAATTCTGCACAAGCAGGTGCACCTCCAGGGAATCTATGTGGGTTCTCGCGTCAACTTCGAAGAGATGAATAAAGCAATTGCCTTAAATTCGCTGCAACCATCCGTCGATGAGGTATTTGCCTTTCATCATTTCCAAAATGCCTTGAGGGCTATGGAGTCCGGATCGCATTTCGGCAAGCTGGTGGTTCGGGTCAGCGGATAGAACTGGCCGCCGCCCTTGCTCGCCCTGATACATCCCGTCGCTCCCATCTCACTCAGCATCTCTCGGCCGACGATAAGCGCAAATATTTCTGCGTCCGCTAACCTATCGGGACTAATCCTTTGGGGTTAGGTTGCCCTTGCTCTCGGCTTGCCCCATTTAGGATAATGACGGAGCCGCTCCCACCTCCCCGCTGACTTTCTATGTCCAGGCCACTCAGTCCGAGAATCGCACTAGCGTTTGCCTCACTTGCGCTGTTCGTAGCTGGGTGCGGAACCGGGCAGCTTGCGGGCGTGAGCGCTGGCAGTGGCGCATTTTCGATCACGCCATCTTCTGCGGTGGTGTCCTCAACCGGCCAGGTCAAGTTCACCGCGCTTCTTCCATCGGGCGAGCCTGCCGCCGTAACCTGGTCTATCTCTGACGGTGAGAACGCTTCGTCACTGGGCGAGGGCCGTATCGATTCCACTGGCGCCTACACGCCGCCCGGGGCACTTTCGCGCGACAGAGTCCAGATTCACATAGCTGCGCAGCTCAAGAGCGATCCAACCGCGAGAGCGTCAGCCGTCATCAGCGTTACACCGGGATTCGTTCAATCATTGCTGCCTGAGAATGCCGCACTCAGCGCGGGGGGAACTCTCGAGGCTACAGCAGAGATCGCCGAAGTCAACGCGGGTTCGGTTGAGTGGTCGCTCAGCGCGTCTCCCTCTGCGAGCAGCGACCCAGGCAACCTCGGCCTCATCGATCACATGAGCTGTCAGCACAGCCTCGATCAGTTCACCACCTGCAAGGTAAGCTACACGGCGCCCTCGTCGCTTTCCGCGCCCGGCGTCGTATATCTCTCAGCCGCGGTTAATGGCACCGCTGCCATCTCTCCGCTGAAGATTCTGCTCAATAATGACGGACTGAACAGCAGCCCTTCGACAAACCAGTCGCTGCAGAGCGGAGCCATTTCCCTCGGATCGTCGGGCGGCAATGACAACGACTACGATACCTACCTGGATCACTCCGGTAATCCATACATTGCCGATTGTTGTGGCGGCACGCTCGGCGCCCTGGTAGAGGACACCGCCCACAATCAATACATCCTCAGCAATAACCATGTGCTCGCCGAGTCCGACCAGGCGATGATTGGCGACACCATCGACCAGCCCGGCCTGATCGATAACGGCTGCGTGCCATTGAGCCATGCGGGGTCCCTCCTGCGGCCTGTGGGCGCTTTGAAATATTACGTGCCGCTCGCTATCTCCGCAGAGCAACGTTGACGCCGCTCTGGCTGCAGTTTTATCCGGCGCAGTAGATCACACTGGCAGCATCCTGCAGCTCGAAGCGCCGAAGCCGAACGCCAGCGTGCGTCCCGGCAGCCCCCTTGGACCCGCTCCGCCTATGGCCGGAACCGGCGAGCCCTTGAACGCCTCAAATCTCGGCGACATCCAGCTTGCGAAAAGCAGCCGGACGACCGGGCTCACCTGCTCTACCGTTGAGACTGTCGATCTGAGCGTCCGGGTCGACTACTTCAAAGACTGTGCTGAGAGTCAGCCTTATTACTCCAAGACTTTTAGCGGACAGATCGGAATCGCCGGAGATAAATTCTCCGACAGCGGCGACTCCGGCGCGCTGATCGTAGATGCAGGTAACGCACAGCCGGTCGGACTCTTCTTCGCCGGCGGCACAGATGGTGATGGCACCGGCCTGAGCGTGGCCAACCCTATCGGTGACGTACTCCGTGAGCTTGGGACACAGGCTGGCAGCCGCTTCAGCGTGGTAGGCACGACCACTCCGCATAAGGTAGCCTGCATTCGTTACGACGAATCGCCGCAAGCCTCGGCGCTTGCCGTGCCTGTTTCGTCTGAAGAGATGGCGCGGGCGCAGTTTATCGCGGAGACCACTGGTGCATCGTTGATCAATTCCGAGACCGGTATCCTTGCCACCGCAGCCGGCAAGAGCCTCGACAATCCCGGCGAGCCGGCGCTCATCGTGTACGCAGACAAATCGAAGCAGCACATCACCGTACCGGCAACGTTCGATGGCCTGCGCACCCAATTGATCCCTACTGATTCTGCGGCTCTTGCTCGCAGTACCGCTCCTGTCACCCCCGCCGTGACCAGCGGCATTCATCTCTCCGACAGCATCCTGGCCGGGGCTGAAGCTGTTGTCCGCGAATACTCGTCACGTCTGATGAAAGACCCGGCTGTTTTCGGCGTAGGAGTTGCGCAGAGCCGCGACAATCCAACAGAGCCTGCGCTCCTTGTGCTCGTGGATATCGCCCACGCGCCGCAGTCAATGCCTGATACCCTCGGCGGCCTGCGCGTGCGCTACATGAGGCTGCATCGCTTTCACGTAACGCAGTCAAAATACTCCGGTGCCCATCATGTCTCGAGCTGCGCGCTCAAGGGGCTCACGCCCTCCGGCAAAATCCGGCCGCCGGCAAACTCTACCACCGATGATTTTGAGCCCAACCCGGCGGATTAGCTGCCATCCGCTCTAAGAGCGTTTCTCGGCCAGCGCCCCCTCAGCTCGATCGGTCAGTGCCGGCTTCTCTCCGGCAATCGCCGGTTCAACGCCGAAAGGGAAGAAGACCGTGAAGACCGTTCCGCCCTTTCCGTCCTTTCCGCGAGCGCGGCTGCGCACGCGCATCTTCCCGTTGTGTTTGCTGACAATTTCCGCGCTTACCCAGAGACCCAGTCCGGTCCCGATGGCCTCCTTGGTTGTGAAGAATGGCTCAAAGATCCGTCGCAGCACTCCCGGTGACATGCCTGACCCTGTGTCGGCGACGGTGATGCGGACCCCCGTCATACCGGCATAGCGCACCCGCAACAACAGCCGACCGCCTCCCGGCGCCATCGCGTCGAGCGCGTTGCCGATCAGGTTTGCGAACAGCTGTCTTAGTTCTCCTGAGAAGCAGAGCAGCTTTACGTCCGGCATGTAGCGGCGGACCACTTCAACGTGAAGCGAAGTAACCCGTCCTTGATGGAGAGTTAAGACGGACTCGAGTAACTCAGATATGTTCGACAGGCTGGGCAGCGTCGACTGGCGATAGAAGCGCAGCATCTGTTGTGTTATTTCGGAAACCCGCGCCAGCTCGAGCTGTGCCAGATCGGCAAATTCTGCCGATGCCGGATCAAGCTTGCCCCGGCGAATCAGGTACAGCAGATTTGTAACCGCCTCCAGCGGATTATTGATTTCATGAGCGATAGTCGCCGCCAGCCTGCCAGCTGCGGCGAGCTTCTCCGTCCGGCGAAGCGCGTCCTCCGCACGCCGGCGCTCTGACGTCTCCACCAGGATCACTCCCACCCAGCGTACGGTTTCCGCTTCGGTGCGAACGGGGTAGACATTTGCGAGCCAATTACGTTCGACGGAAGGATCTTCGTCCGGGCGAACGGTCAACTCCAGATCCTGCACTGCTCGCCCGTGCTCGAAGACCTTGTGGATGCTCTGTTCCAGAAGTCGTCCCACAGGCTCCGGTAGAACCTCGCGAACTGTTCGTCCGAGATGTCGGCTCAAAGCCAGGTCGTTCATCTTTGCGAAGAATTGATTGACTCGAACAAACCGCAGTCGCCGGTCAAAAAATGCGAAGCCGATCGGCGCGTTCGCCAACATCGAATCCAAAAGCGCCAGCGTCTCATTCAGGCCCGACCGTTGTTCATGGATCGAAGCGACCATCAGGTTAAAGGCCATCGTCAGGTCGGCCGCTTCATTCGCCGATGTCACGGCCAGAGGGAAGGCAGTCGTGTCTTCAGGATTGCGGATAAGCCTGCGCGTGGCAGCCATCAGCGTGCCCAGCGGCCTCACGATAGACTTGGCCATCAGGCTGGCAAAGATCGTGCAGGCCACAACGCCCAGCAGGGCTGTGAGCAAGGAGTATGCGAGTTGCCTTTGTAGGTCCTCGCGGTCCCGCGAATCGTCCGGATAAATCCAGACAAAGCCTCGTGTGACTCCATCGACATGTATTGGGGCTACGGCCTCCGTGGTCTTGTCGTCGATCGAGAAGATCTGCGGCTTGCTCATCTCGCGCAGGTAGGTGCGTTCCGTTGTAGAGAGTGTCAGCTTGCCTTTAAGCCCCGGATCGCTGCTCAGCAATGTTCGGCCCTGCACATCTGTGATCTGGACAGCACGAATGCTCGGCGCGGCGCGCACCGTATCGACCACGCGTTGAAACTTGTCGAGTTGGCCCGAGCTCATCTCCACGCTGGCCTGGACCGCCAGCACTCCAGCCTGATATTCGAGGCGACGCGCCGTACGCGAATGCAGTTCTTGCTGTTGTTGATTGATCAGAACCACCGAGAGAAACGCCAGCACCAGGACTTCAAAGACAATCAGGCCCCGCATCAACTGACCGCGAATCGTTCGCGGCCTCAGTATCGACATGGCCAACCGTCCTGGCTTTTTGGCATGCAAACTCCGCCTTCAGCGAGCAATGGGATCGAGCGCGGTCCGCAGGGAAAGTTTTTGCGTCAGGTCTGCGGCAATCTGCCGCCCGTGAAAGCGCCCGTTTTCAATAAAAATCTCGTTGGTGCGCGAGCCCGCCACAATCACTCCCGCCAGATAAACCCCCGGCACGTTGCTCTCCAGGCAATCGGCATCGCATACCGGCAAAAGATCCTTGCCGTCCAGCCGCACTCCGAGCGCCCGCAGAAAATCAAAATCGGGATGATATCCGGTCAGCGCAAACACACAGTCGTTTGCAATTTCCGTGAGGCCTTGCGCGGTCTCAATCGTAACCGTATCTGTGCCAATCTCGGTTACCCGGCTGAGGAAATGCGCCGCAATCTCGCCATTTTTTATCCGGTTTTCGATATCGGGAAGAATCCAGTACTTCACATGCCTGTGCATACCCGGTCCCCGATGAACCAGCGTAACTCGTGCACCGTGACGCCAAAGATCCAGAGCGGCAATGGCCGCGGAGTTCTTTCCGCCGATCACCAGCACATCCTGGTCGTAGTAGGGATGTGGATCGTCATAGTAGTGGTGCACCTTCGGCAGCTCTTCACCCGGAATATCGAGGTAATTCGGAAGATCGTAATAGCCGGTGGCCACTATCAGCTTGCGGCTCCGGTACACCTCTTCGCGGCCGAACCTGTCCTTGGTCAGCACGAGGAAATCCCCATCGCTTCCGCTTACAGATTCCACTAGCCGGTACTGCCGCACGTCCAGATCGTAGTGTTCCGCAACCTTGCGGTAATACTCCAGGGCCTCGTTGCGGTTAGGTTTCTGATTCGGGCTTGAAAACGGTATGTCCCCAATCTCCAACAGCTCCGGCGTCGTGAAAAACGTCATGTGGGAGGGGTAATGAAAGATCGAGTTGCATAGGCAGCCCTTGTCCACAAGCACGCTGCGAAACCCCGCACGCTGCGCTTCGATTGCGCAAGCCATGCCCGTGGGCCCTGCCCCGATCACCAGGACATCAAAGCTGGATGCTTCGTTTCCTGACAAGCTCATCTTTCTAGATTAGACGATTTTCGCCCGCAACCCGTTTCGCCACTGCAGCCCGCCTCACGATGCTTCAACGCGATGCGCCTTTCGCCCGGGTCGTTTAACCTGAATGAGGAGAGAAGAAATGGCAACGATCCGGCAGGAAGACCTGATCGAGAGCGTCGCGGACGCGCTTCAGTACATCAGCTACTACCATCCCGTGGACTACATTAAGAATCTTGCCCAGGCGTATGAGCTTGAAGAGTCGCCCGCTGCCAGGGACGCCATGGCGCAGATACTGGTCAACTCACGCATGTGCGCCGAAGGCCATCGGCCCATTTGCCAGGACACAGGCATCGTGACTGTCTTCCTCAAGATCGGCATGAATGTGCGGTGGGACGCAGATCTGACCGTCGAAGAAATGGTGAATGAAGGCGTTCGCCGCGCCTACCTGCACCCGGACAACAAGCTGCGCGCTTCGATTCTCGCCGATCCCGCATTTTCCCGCCGAAACACTCGCGACAACACTCCTGCCGTCGTCAACATCGAGTTGGTTCGTGGTGGCGAAGTCGAAGTCACCGTCGCCGCCAAAGGCGGAGGTTCGGAGGCGAAATCCAAATTCGCCATGCTCAATCCTTCCGACTCCATCATCGACTGGGTGCTCAAGACCGTTCCCACTATGGGCGCCGGATGGTGCCCTCCAGGAATGCTCGGTATCGGCATCGGCGGCACCGCCGAGAAGGCCATGCTGCTCGCCAAGGAATCTTTGATGGAGCCGATCGACATTCAGGAGGTCATCGCCCGCGGCCCCGCCAGCAAGATCGAAGAGATGCGCATCGAGTTGTACAGGCGAGTCAATCAACTGGGCATCGGCGCACAGGGTCTCGGCGGGCTTACAACTGTGCTCGACGTAAAGATCCGTGACTACCCGACTCACGCCGCCAATCTACCCGTGGCCATGATCCCCAACTGTGCCGCTACACGCCACGCGCATTTTGTGCTCGACGGTTCAGGTCCCGTCGCGCTCGATCCACCCTCACTCGAAGACTGGCCGTCGCTCACCTACGACGTCTCTGCAGCCCGCCGCGTCAATCTCGATACCGTGACCCGCGACGAAGTTGCCACATGGAAGCCGGGTGAAGTCCTGTTGCTCAACGGCAAGCTGCTTACCGGCCGCGATGCCGCGCACAAGCGCATGACCGACATGCTGAAGCGCGGCGAGACGTTGCCCGTCGACTTCAAAGGCCGCTTCATCTACTACGTCGGCCCGGTCGATCCCGTCCGCGACGAAGTCGTCGGTCCCGCCGGTCCCACCACGGCCACCCGCATGGACTCCTTCACGCGTCACATGCTCGCCCACACCGGACTGCTTGGCATGATTGGCAAAGCGGAGCGCGGCCCGGAGGCGATTGAGGCTATCCGCGACCACGGCGCCGTTTACCTGATGGCAGTCGGCGGAGCCGCCTACCTCGTGTCGAAGGCCATCAAGAGCTGCCGAATTCTGGGCTTCGACGATCTCGGCATGGAAGCCATTTACGAGTTCGAGGTCGAGGACATGCCGGTGACGGTTGCTGTCGACGCCAAGGGAACCTCCGTGCATCACACCGGACCGAAGGAGTGGCAGGCGAAGATCCAGTCACGCATCGCTGGAGTTCCCATACTGACGTGAATTCGGATGCCCACGTCTCGCATTTGAGACGTGGGTGTGGTTCTCCGGCTGAAATTTCGGCACATTGACCCTTTGGGAGGATCCCGTGGCCAAAACGCGCAAAGAGAAAGATTCGCTCGGCTCTGTCGAAGTGCCCGCGCGCGCCTACTACGGCGCGCAAACGGCGCGGGCCGTTGAAAATTATCCCATCTCCGGCCTGAATGCTCATACGCAGCTGATCCGTGCCTTTGGAATGGTGAAGCGCGCCGCCGTCGAGGCTAATCGCGACCTTGGCCTGGTCGACCATGCACGGGCCGAAGCGATCATCCAGGCGGCTCAGGAGGTCATCGACGGCAAATGGGACGACGAATTCGTCGTCGATGTCTTCCAGGCTGGCGCCGGTGTCAGCTTTCACATGAACACCAACGAGGTGATCGCCAATCGAGCGAACGAAATCCTCGGAGTGCAACTGGGCGACTACACTCACGTCCATCCAAACGATCACGTTAACTACGGCCAATCGACCAATGACGTGTTCCCGACTGGAATGCGCGTAGCAACGCTGCTTAATCTCGAAACCCTCTATCCTGTCCTCGATACCCTCGCCGCCACCTTCGCTGCCAAAGCAAAAGAGTTCGACGGAATCATGAAGTCAGGCCGCACGCACATGCAGGACGCTGTTCCCATCCGTCTCGGCCAGGAGTTCGCCGCCTACGGTGTCGCCATCGAGAAGGGCAGGAAGTTCCTGGTGCAGGCCGGCGACACCTTGCGCGAACTCGGCCTTGGAGGCAGCGCCGTCGGTACCGGGATCAATACGCACCCCGACTACCGCGTGAAGGCCATCGCAAATCTCTCGCGCATCTCCGGCCAGCATCTCATCCCCGCCTCTGACATGCGCTGGGCCATGCAATCCAACGCCTGCATGGCCGACGTGAGCGCCGCTCTGCGCAGCATCGCCCTTGAGGTCATTCGCATCTCCAACGACCTCCGCCTGCTCTCGTCAGGACCCAACACCGGCTTCGCGGAGATCTACCTGCCGAGCCTTCAGCCCGGCTCCTCAATCATGCCCGGCAAGATCAATCCCGTCATGCCCGAGCTGGCCGCCATGGTCAGTTTCCAGGTCATCGGCAATGACACTGCTGTTGCGTATGCTGTTCAGGCCGGTCAGCTCGAACTCAACGTGATGATGCCCACCATGGCTTATAACGTGCTCCACAGCATCACCATCCTCGCGAACATGCTGCGTCAGTTCAACGACCGCTGCGTCTGCCGGCATCACCGCCAACGCGGAGCGCTGTGACTTCTACGCTCAGAGCACCGTCTCCCTCGCCACGGCGCTCAATCCCTACATCGGATACGCAAAGGCAGCCGAGATCGTGAAGGAATCGGTCGCAACTGGAGAATCCATCATCGCCATCGCGCGCAAGAAGAAGCTTCTCAGTGATGAACAGATCGCCGAAATTCTTGACCCCGTCCGCATGACCGAGCCGCAATATCCGCTCGACGCAGCCAAAGAACGCGACGCCAGAACGAAAGCCTGAGATCGCTCCACAAAGGAAAAGGCCGCGCCAGAGGCACGGCCGGTTGACTACCCAGTCGAATCGTTCAACGCGTCTGCCTGCCAAACCTCCACACCACCCCGGCATTCCAGCCAAGATTGTTCTGGATCGAGCTGCCATAGTTGGTCATCAGGTAATTCGGCGTGATCCGGATCGCGAAGGTCGGTCCCAGGTTGTAGTCGATCGGTGCTCCGATGCTCATGTTGAACGACGTTCCGTCGGGATACAGCCCGATCAATGTGCCCGGCAGCCCCCCGGTATTCGTGCTGAAGTTGCCGTGACCTGCGCCTACCAGCGCATTTGCGCTGATGCCCCAGTGCAGCCGCTCGACGAGGCGCACCTGCGGGCCGGCGAGAAACGTGTACTGGCTGATGCTCGGGTTAAAAACCTGAAACTCGTTGATGTACGTGAAGGCCGTTCCATAGTAGCCGCGAAAATCGGCCGTGATACCTATTTTGCCTTTCACATAGTCAGTGAAGCCGGCATTCCACGCCGCCTCATTGAGGTGCTGTAGGGAGGAGCCTGGCGTGAACCGCAGATATCCGCCGCCACCGTAAACCTCATACTGATGCGTATAGGTGTCCTGGATGATCTGCTGTACTCTCAGCGCGCGCCGCGCCCTTACGCGCTGCTGCGCCTGGCGTAGTACCTCTGCACGCTCCTGTGTGCCCTGGGGCGCGGTCTGTGCCTGCGCGCCGGTGGTTTGCGTTGTCTGTTGATCTGCGGTGCTTTGCGCCAACAACCCTGCTGGCGCCAAAAGAAGAGCCAGGACAAATATCGGATACGCGCCGTATCCCCTGCGTTTTCCAAAATGCATGAATCCTGAAGCCTCCACTACCTGCTGCCTCTAAGGCATGAAAAAGACAAAGAAATTCTCCTGCCTTCTGTATTAAAGCACTTGCCAGCGCTCCCGTGGCCTGCTTTCCTGTGATGGGGACGCGAGAAGCGCCGTGCCTGCGTCCTGATTCCCGCTAAATGCGTCCTATTTCCTGCTGCACCCGAGAGGCGTGAACTATCTATGAAGACATTTCTCCTGGGCCTGATTGTCGGGCTCTTAGTCATTCCGGTGATCGTCTTTCTCCATTTCCGCATCGGCCATCCGCCGGTGGCCGTTGCCGATCAGGCCTATTACCTGGAAAAAGAACTGGTCAATGTGCCCTTACACGCCCGTATCGACAAGGAAATGCCGAAAAGCTCACCCATCGAGCCCAGCGCAACCAATCTCGAGACCGGCGCTCACATCTACCGGCAGCAGTGCGCCGCCTGCCACGGACTTTACGGCCGTCCGTCTTCATTTGCCTCCCACATGTATCCTCACGCACCGCAGCTGTGGGCGCCGCACCGCGACGGAGTCGTTGGCGTAAGCGATGATCCTCCGGGTGAGACCTATTGGAAGGTTGCGAATGGCATCCGGCTCACCGGCATGCCCTCCTACAACAAGGTTCTCAGCGAAACCCAGATGTGGCAGGTCACCCTTTTGCTCGCCAACGCCGACAAGCCTCTGCCTCCCGGCACCCTCGAGTTGCTCAAGCAGCCACTGGACCTCGATCCTGCAGCTCTTGCCGCGCCCCCGCCCTCGAACGCACCACCGCAGAAAATCACCGACCAGGACATCAACGGTATGCCGCCGGCCATGCCGCCAGACGCAGAGCAATAGTCTGGCGGTGGCCCGGCACTCGCTTAGCACTTCGACTTGATGACTAGTACTTCGACTTGATCACGTAGGTTGCACCGAACGTGAACTGGAACGAATTCCTCTGCGTCGGCGGCAGAGCGGGTGGTGGATTGTTCAGATAGCTGTCAAGCGTGCCGATCGATAAGCTTAGACTCTTGTAGAAGGGCATCGACAGCAAATTCGATTCCGTCACTGAGTATGCGTGCAGGTTGTTGTACGCGGGTATATAGGCGACCTGCTGGTTGAATACCATGCCCCGCGGAAGCTTACGCGTATAGATGCCGGCAAATGTCGAGCCCACCAGATCCTGATTGTCTCCGTCCGTCGCATTGATAAAGTTCTGCTTCTCATACTGGATTGTGCCCTTCAGATCCAGTTCCTGAATAGGCGACTTGAGGGCCGTCCAGCCAATGCCGCCGCCATAAATCTGCTGCAGGTCCAGGCCCTGGCTGAAATTGTGGTCGAATGCCGTCTGCGCCAGGAAATAAACCCGTGGTGAGAAGTACCAGTCTTGTTCAGCGTCGGCATGGTAAAGCGCGGTCTTGGTGTTCGTGGCGCGGGTAAAACACTCCTCCCGAAATATACGCGTCCTGAGTGATCTTCCCGTACGATCCCGTGAAATCAACCGTCGTGCGCTTCCGCGGATTCAGCCACGAAACCGTAGGCACAACCCGCGCAAGGGCAACGGCGCCATTGAATGCG
The DNA here is from genome assembly GCA_963725225.1 of uncultured Acidobacteriaceae bacterium. Taxonomy (GTDB): domain Bacteria; phylum Acidobacteriota; class Terriglobia; order Terriglobales; family Acidobacteriaceae; genus Silvibacterium. Next base: position 207,418 of record CAVRXY010000031.1, on the reverse strand, counting down.
TATTGCTTCTGCGTCGCTTCTACGATCGTCGCGCCTGCCGTCGCCGACCCGTTCCAGGCGGCAAAGAATCCCGGTTCGCCGCGCATCTGCTTGTTAAAGGTTGCTTGATCAACAATGAATTGAGCGTCCTTCACCGGAATTGTCTCCACCGGCGCATTGTTTTCCGGATGCACCTCGACTTTGTCGTCAGCAACCGTAACAGTGCCCTGCGGGACATTTGCGGGCAGTTTCTTCTTCTCGGGGGTCACGCTCTTATTGAGCACAGCCACCTTCGTCTGCGTGCGCAGCTCCTTGATCTTGTCCCAGCCGATATTGACGTCCCCGACGATATCGCTGTGGAAGGTCACCGTCCCGCCTACTTCGCGGACAAACGTGCCTGAGAGCTGATCGCCGTTCGTGAAGATCACGACATCCGGCGCAGGTTTCGGCGCATCCTTCGCGGCTGGCGGGTTGTCGCTTGGCAATTCCGCGGCGCGACAGACGCCTGCTGCTGCAAATAACGCTAGGGCTGGAAAAACAACCGAAAAAACAAACGAAAGGCGGGAGATCGCATTCCGGTGCTGTGACATGAGAAAGTCGCTCCTTGAATGGGGTACCGTCAAACAGATTTGATCTGACTTAAGAAGCTCGAGGCTGGCGGCCGGTTGCGTTCCCGCAGCCTCAGACACCACAACCCATGTTACCCCCACCGCTCCAGATCCGTTCGCGACAGTGCAGGGAACTACCGATTCGTTGAATCCGTCATCAAATTTCCTCTAAGATTGAAGTATGCCGATCACCCGCCAGCAGGCATTGGATTACTTCAACTCCGACGACCTCATCGGACTGGGCATGGACGCCGACGCCGTACGCCGCAAGCTGCACCCGGAAGGCGTCGTCACCTACATCATTGATCGCAACATCAACTACACCAACTTCTGCACCGAGTACTGCACCTTCTGCGCCTTTTACCGGCCGCTCAAGGGCAAACTCGCGAGCGAAGGCTATATTCTCGACTTCGAAACAATCTACGCGAAGATTGCCGAGACCATCGAGATGGGAGGCACCGGCGTCCTCATGCAGGGCGGCCTTCATCCCGACCTCAAGATCGAATGGTTTGAGCGCCTTCTCAAGGGCATCAAACAGCGCTTCCCGCAGATCTGGCTGCACTGCTTCTCTGCCTCCGAAATCCTCGCCATCGCCGAATACAGCGACCTCTCCGTGCGCGATACGATCATCCGCCTGCGCGACGCCGGACTTGACTCCATCCCCGGCGGCGGCGCCGAAATTCTCGACGACGAGGTCCGCCATCGCATCGCGCGCCTCAAGTGCGGAACCGAAGACTGGCTCCTCGTTCACCGCACCGCTCATCAGCTCGGCATGCGCACCACCGCCACCATGATGTTCGGCGTCGGCGAAACCTACGAGCACCGCATCAATCACTTCGAGCAGGTGCGCCGGCTGCAGGAAGAGACTGGCGGATTCACGTCCTTCATCCCCTGGAGCTTCCAGCCTCACAACACCGCTCTCGGCGGACGCGGCTGGGACGAGGCTACCGCCGTCGACTACCTCAAGGTTCTCGCCATCTCCCGCCTCTATCTCGACAACATTGAGAACGTGCAGTCAAGCTGGGTGACCCAGGGGCTCAAGGTTCTGCAGCTCGGCCTCCGCTTCGGCGGCAACGACGTCGGCTCCGTCATGCTCGAAGAAAACGTCGTCAAGGCCGCGGGCACCTCCAACTGCACGACCGAAGAGGAGCTGCGCCGCGTCATTCGCGACGCCGGTTTCAAGCCCGTCCAGCGCGACACCCTGTACCGCACGATGTTCCTGAATTAACGAGGAACCGGACTCGGCACGACCTCAGGTGACGATTCGGCCAGCTGCGCAGTCAGCTTTGTGGTCCAGCACCGTACAATACTTCTTGAGTTCCCTCGCTGGAGGCACGGCTCTGCTGAAATCGCTCGCTTTCGAATGCGCGTTCCGCCTTCACGCCGCCGCCCTCACCCTCTTCCAGCCGAAGCACGATCTCCGTCACTATCTCCGCTATCACTATGGAGATCACACCTTCGAGCACCTCTACCGTTGGAACTGGTTCGACACCTCGCTGCTCATCCCCTACTTCATCGTGATGATCATCCTGGCTTTTTACGGCATGCATCGGTACCAGCTCGTGTACCTCTACTACAAGCACCGCAAGAACGCAGCCAAAGAGCCGCCCTGCCACTTCGACCAGCTCCCCCGCGTCACCGTCCAGCTGCCCATCTTCAACGAGCAATTCGTCATCGACCGTCTCATCGACGCCTGCGCGAATCTCGACTACCCCCGCGAACTGCTCGAAATTCAGGTCCTCGACGACTCCACCGACGAAACCAAAGAGGTCGCCGCGTCCATCTGCGAGCGTTACCGCGCCCTCGGCCACCCCATCGTGTACCTGCACCGCACCAATCGCTACGGGTTCAAGGCCGGAGCCCTCGACGAAGGCCTTAAAACCGCCAGCGGCGAATTCGTCGCCATCTTCGACGCCGACTTCGTCCCGCCGCGCGACTGGCTGATGAAGGTCATCCACCACTTCGCCCAGCCGGAAATCGGCATGGTGCAGACCCGCTGGACCCACCTCAACCGCGATTACAGCTTCCTCACTCAGGTCGAAGCCATCTTGCTCGACGGCCACTTCGTCCTCGAGCACGGAGGCCGCTCCCGCGCCGGCGTCTTCTTCAACTTCAACGGAACCGCCGGCATGTGGCGTCGCAACGTCATCGACGAGGCCGGCGGCTGGCAGCACGACACCCTCACCGAGGACACCGACCTCAGCTATCGCGCCCAGCTTAAAGGCTGGAAATTCAAATACCTGCAGGACGTTGAGTGCCCCGCCGAGCTGCCCATCGAGATGACCGCCTTCAAAACGCAGCAGGCGCGCTGGGCCAAGGGCCTCATTCAGACCTCCAAGAAGATCCTGCCCCACGTCTTCAAGAGCGATCAGCCCTGGCACACCAAGCTCGAAGCCTGGTACCACCTCACGGCCAACCTCAGCTATCCGCTCATGATCGTGCTTTCCGTGCTCCTCATGCCCGCCATGATCATCCGCTTCTACCAGGGCTGGTTCCAGATGCTCCTGATCGATCTGCCGCTCTTCATGGCGTCGACTTTCTCCATCTCGTCCTTCTATCTCGTTTCACAGAAGGAGCTTTACCCTCACCGCTGGTACCGAACGTTCCTTTACCTGCCGTTCCTCATGTCGCTGGGCATCGGGCTCACAATCACCAACACCCGCGCCGTCATGGAAGCCCTCTTCGGCATCCAGAGCGCCTTTAAGCGGACTCCGAAATACCGCGTTCAAAAGCGCGGCGAGAAGGCGCAGGCCGCCAAGTACCGCAAGCGCCTCGGCATCGTCCCCTGGATCGAGCTGGCCATCGGCTGCTACTTCGCTCTGACCATCTGGTACGCCTGGACCAACGAGAACTACTTCACCATCCCCTTCCTGCTGCTCTTCGTCGTCGGATACTGGTACACCGGCCTGCTCTCACTCCTGCAAGGGCGTTTCGATCGCTGGCGCTCCGGAGCCAACCTCGACGAGTCGTCGCCGAAGCCGTACCCGGTCGGAGTGTGACACCGTCACCAAGTCGACTCGCTCGCCTTTCGACCCATTTCCGTTCTTTCTTTTGTCCAAAAACACCGATATAATTGATCGTGCCCGCCAGGTACGCCAATCAAAAACAATTAAAGAAGGTGAAGCCGGAATGTCCTCCAAGTACATTTTTGTGACGGGTGGAGTTGTGTCCAGTTTGGGCAAGGGGCTGGCCGCAGCCTCGATCGGCTGTCTGCTTGAAAGCCGGGGACTTAAGGTCAACCTGATGAAGTTTGACCCGTACCTGAACGTCGATCCCGGCACGATGTCGCCCTTCCAGCACGGCGAGGTCTTCGTTACCGACGACGGCGCCGAGACCGACCTCGACCTGGGCCACTACGAGCGCTTCACTCACGCCCACCTCAGCCGCGACAACAACCTCACCACCGGCCGCATCTACGAGCAGATCATCACCAAGGAACGCCGCGGCGACTACCTCGGCAAGACCGTCCAGGTCATTCCCCACGTCACCAACGAAATCAAGAACGCCATGCGCAAGGTCGCAGGCACAAGCGATATCACCATCGTCGAAATCGGTGGGACCGTAGGCGATATCGAGTCGCTGCCGTTCCTCGAAGCCATCCGCCAGATGCGCCAGGAATTGGGTCGCGAGAACACCGTCTTTGTCCATGTCACGCTGGTTCCCTGGATCAGCGCCGCTCAGGAGCTGAAAACCAAGCCGACACAACATTCGGTAAAAGAGATGCTCTCGATCGGCATCCAGCCCGACATCCTGCTCTGCCGCACCGACCGCTTCCTCTCCCGCGAGATCAAGAGCAAGATCGCCCTCTTCTGCAACCTCGAAGAGCAGGCAGTCATCACCGCCAAAGACGTTGAATCGATCTACGAGGTCCCGCTGACCTTTGCCCGCGAAGGCGTTGACGCGCTGGCACTGCGCTATCTCCGCATAGAGACCAAAGAGCCCGACCTCAGCCGCTGGGAGGAGATCGTCCGCCGCTCTTACAATCCCCAGGACGAGGTCTCCATCGGCATCGTCGGCAAGTATGTCGAATACGAAGACAGCTACAAATCGCTCAAAGAGGCCCTGGTTCACGGCGCGCTTGCCCACAACCTGAAGCTGCGCGTTACGTGGATCGAAGCAGAAGGTCTCGAGACTGAGGGCTTCGAGATCACAACTTGCAGGGTTTGACGGCATCCTCGTTCCCGGCGGATTCGGCAAGCGCGGCATCGAGGGCATGCTGAATGCGATTCGCTACGCGCGCGAGAACAAGGTTCCTTACTTCGGCATCTGTCTCGGCATGCAGACCGCGTGCATCGAATTCGCGCGCAACGTCTGCCGGCTGAACGGCGCTAACTCCAGCGAATTCGACCCCGCCACGCCGCACCGTGTCATCTACAAGCTCCGCGAGCTGACCGGCGTCGAAGAAATGGGCGGAACCATGCGCCTGGGAGCCTGGGCTTGCCTCCTCGAACCCGACTCACTGGCCTACAAATCGTATGGCGTTACCGAGATCAGCGAACGTCATCGTCACCGTTACGAATTCAATCGAGAATACGAGGCGTTGCTCACCGGCGCCGGCCTGCGCATCACTGGAACAACTCCGGACGGAACCTACGTCGAGATCGTCGAGCTCCGCGACCACCCCTTCTTCCTCGGATGCCAGTTCCACCCCGAGTTCAAATCCAAGCCTCTCGAGCCCCATCCGCTCTTCAGCGCCTTTGTAAAAGCCAGCTACGCCAACCGGACAAAGACCGTACGGGAAACCGCACCCGGCGTGGAAATAGTGCAGGCTTAGAGAAAAATTGATCTCTTACGGTGTGACGATGCGATCCGCCAGATCCGGTGCTAGTTGACGAAAGTGCCGTAAGTTCCAGGTGAGAATCTTGTCAGCCATTGCCTTGCGGGCGCACGCGAGCAGAAGAAAGTCATAGATCTGCCCTCCGGGTGTTTTGCCCGCTGCTGCGTCCCGAATCTCTCTGAGGTATTCCTGAGCATCCAATGTGATCACCCGGAAATGTGCGATGATCTGTTCGATACCAAAGAACGCCTGATCGGGTTCGAGTCTGTGGGGTGCGGGCAGCCTCGTCAGCACAGAATAAAATTCCGCCAGAGTATGCGCGCCGCATGCCGCCGAATGCTTTATGGACTGAGCCAGCGCAAGGTTGCTAGCTTCGTGCTGCTCGTGTGTCAGTTGAAAAGCCGGTATGAGTACGGAGGTATCAAAGAAGAGGATCATTCGCTTGAGTTGTCCTCGCCCAAAACCCTCCTGTCTCGCTCTTTGCGAATTTCGGCGAGGGTCTGGTTAACCATCTCAGTTGTGATCCGATCACCTGTATCGAATACCCAAAAGCCATTCTTGCGCCGCAAGGTGGTCTTCGTTTGAGCTGGCCGCAGAGTGATAACGTCCCCTTCTTGCTGAATCTCAAGAGTGGCGCCTGCTTTCAGATGCAGAGCCTCGCGCATTGTCTTCGGAAGCACCAGCCGGCCGGCCTTGTCGATGGTAATCGTGGTAACCATAATGCCATTTTACCATTGGAAATGGCATTTCCTATCGCGTCACGGCCGCCTGCACCGCCAACAGGCTTTCCAGAACTCCCCGCAAGTCATTTAAATTCATCGCATTCGCGCCGTCTGACTTCGCCTCGGCGGGATTATCGTGCACCTCGAGAAACACCCCGTCCACACCAGCCGCAACCGCCGCACGCGCTAGTAGAGGGATGAACTCCGGCTGCCCTCCCGAGACACCATTCGCCCCGGACGGAATCTGCACCGAGTGCGTGCCGTCAAACACGACGGGAGCCAGCCGCCGCATAATCGCCAGCGAGCGCATATCTACGACAAGATTGTTGTAGCCGAACGTCGTGCCCCGCTCCGTAAGAAACACCCGCGGATTTCCCGACGACGTCACCTTCTCGACGGCATGATTCATGTCCCATGGAGCTACAAACTGCCCCTTTTTGACATTGACGGCTCGCCCCGTCTCCGCCGCCGCCACCAGCAGATCCGTCTGGCGGCACAGGAACGCCGGAATCTGCAGCACGTCTACGCCTTCGGCGGCAATGGCACAGTGCCCAGGCTCGTGGACATCAGTAAGCACCGGCAGTCCGGTCGCCTCACCGAGCCGCCGCAGAATCGCCGTCCCCTCCCTCAATCCGGGCCCGCGAAAGCTCTTCACCGAGGTGCGATTCGCCTTGTCATACGACGACTTGAAAATGTAGGGAACACCCAGATCCGAAGTGATGCGCTGGATCGCGTCTGCCATCTTGCGGACATGCGCCTCGCTCTCGATCACGCAAGGCCCGGCAATCAGAAACAGCTGCCCCGAGCCCACATGGACGGGGCCGATATCAAATGTCTTGACTCACATGAAGTATTGAATCACACAGATGGCGGCTTGGCCTTCAGTCCACCTGCACCTGCTCAAATCCCAGGCTAAGCAACAGCGTCGTCAGTGTGGAAGCCGCATTCTTGCGAGCTGTATCGAGAATGCCCGCGGCAATCGCCGAGTCGTGCAGTTCCTGCTCAGCCTTTGCTCTGACCTGCGACTCCAGGTCCGGATCCGCTTGAACGAAAAAACCGGTGCTTCGCGAATAAACCTTGGTCTTTCCGTTATCGAGCGCGGCAACAAAGATCTGCGCCGCCGGCAGATGCACGTGCACCGTCTTGCCGTTCACCATTACGTCCGACGACTTGAGCTGGCTGAGATCGACACCCGCAATCGCCTGTCCATGCACCGACAGCAGCAGCTTGTCGCCCACCAGAAAGTCCGGCAGGATCGCGCTCGTACGGTCGCCTTCCACAACTTTATCCATCGTGTAGGTGACCGTCTCCAGCCGCTCCAGCCGCTGGATCCTGTCCACCACCGTCGGCTGCGACACATTGAACACCAGCGCGCGCCCTGAAACCCTTGTCGCCACTCGGTCCCATATCCCATATGTCGCCTCACGCAGGAAGATCGCGAACGCGCCCACACCCACCAGAAGCCCCAGAAAGATGGCCAGCAGTACCGTGAGCACTCCCGGCCTCGACCTGCGCCGCTCAGGAATTGTGACCACAGGATCCATAGCCCGAACCCCCATCCTTAAATAGATGGTATCGAAGCCTTCCTGGATGGCATCGACAAAGTCCGCATTTTTCCTCTTCCCATAGAACATCGAGTGGTGTACAGTTTTCTCCCATAGAACATCGAGTGGAAGGATCGCGAAGCCATGGGGCGAGGTAAATCGGCAGACAAGAGCGGCGAAATGCTGCAGGGCACGTTCGATATGCTCGTCCTGCGCACTCTGATCATGGGCGACGCCCACGGACACACCATCGCGAAAGTGATCGAGCACACATCCGAGGACGTCCTCGAAGTCGAGCAGGGATCCCTGTACCCCGCGTTGCACCGTCTCGAAGACCGCGGCTGGGTCTCTTCCTACTGGGGCGCGAGCGAAAACAACCGCAAGGCGAAGTTCTATCGCCTGACCGCCGCAGGCCGAAAGCAGCTCGCCGCCGAGACCAGCCGCTGGCGTCAGATGAAGCGCGCCATCGGCCTCATCCTCGGGGAAGCGGAATAGGGGGAAGCCGAATGAGGGACTGGCCGTCCAGGCGATCGCGCTTCGCGCCATGCAGAAATGGGGCTGAGATATGAGCCTTCGTCGCTTTTTCAAGCGCAGTCGCAGCGACGCCGAACTCGCACAGGAGATAGAACTGCATCTCGCGCAGGAGATCGCCGACAACCGCACCCGGCGGCATGAGCGAAGAAGAAGCCCGGCGGCAGGCGCATCTGAAGTTCGGCTCCCCACGCAGAGTGCGCGAAGAGCTCTGGCGGAACAACACCTTCGCACTCCTGGACAACGTTTGGCGCGATTTGAAATACGCCACGCGAACGCTCGCCAGATCTCCCGGATTCACCGTGATGGCCGTGCTGGTCATGGCCCTCGGCATCGGCGCCAACACGGCGCTCTTCACCGTCGTGCGCTCCGTTCTGCTGAAGCCCCTGCCGTTCAAGGATCCCGGTCGTCTGGTGTCGGTGTACGAGCGCTGGAACGATACGGATATTCCGGATAACCGCGGAGGAGAGTCAGCGGCGAGCTTTGCAATATGGCGGCGGGCATCGAAGAGCTTCGAGCAGTTGGCGCTCCTCTACCGATGGGCTTCCTATAACGTTTCGGCCGAGGGTGGTCGGGTGCCGGAGAGAGTCCCAGCGGCGCGGTGCTCCTGGAATCTCTTCTCTACGCTGGGCGTGCCTCCGGCATACGGCAGAGATTTCACGGCCGACGACGACAAGCAGGGAGCCAACGGCACGGTGATCCTGTCGTGGGGATTCTGGAAACGCCGTTTCGGGGGCAATCCGTCCATCATCGGAAAGAAGATTTCTCTCGATGCAAAGCCCTACACGGTCATCGGCATTATGCCCGCGTGGTTTGCTTATCCCGACACCCAAACGCAGCTATGGGCACCCGTTTTTCACGAGATGCCGCCGAGCATCACCCAGGCGCTCGACAATCACCAGTTCGACGTCGTAGCCCGATTGAAACCGGGAGCGACGATGGCCCTGGCGCTCGCTGAACTCGATGCTGTGCAGAAGCAGATCAAGCGCGAGAATCCCGGCCCGGCCGTCAAGAGAGACGTAACCGGAAGGCCTCTGCTCGACGATATCGTTCTGGACTACAAGACTCCGCTGTATGTGCTGCTCGCGGCGACGGGCTGCGTGCTGCTGATTGCCTGCCTCAATGTTGCGAATCTGCTGGTGGCGCGGTCTGCGGCACGGCGCAAGGAAGTGGCGATTCGTGCGGCGCTTGGCGGCAACCGGTGGCGGCTGGTCCGTGAACAGGTGACGGAGAGCCTGGTGCTGGCGGTCACCGGCGGGATGCTCGGCTTTGCGCTGGCCTGCGCGGCCATTGCATGGCTGGCGCATGCGCGCCAGGATATGGCGCGCGCTGATGCAATCCACGTGGATGGAGTGGTGCTGTTGTTCGTGACGGCAATCACGCTTGTCAGCGGCGTGCTGGCAGGAGCGATTCCGGCACTCAGCGCCGGCGGCACGCGTGCATTGGAGACGCTGCAGGAGTCATCACGCTCACACAGCGGAGGTGTCTCGCGCGCCCGGCTGCGAAAAGGATTGCTGGCAGCCGAGGTTGGCCTGACCGTGGTGCTGCTCATCGCCGCAGGCCTGCTGCTCAAGAGCTACCAGAAGCTTCGGTCTACCGACATGGGCTGCGCGATCGACAACGTGCTTACGATGCAGCTTCGCCTTCCGGAAGCGCGCTACAAGAATGCAGTACAGAAAACAGCGTTTTTCGAACAACTGATTGCCCGCGTGCGCGCATTACCCGGTGTCGAGGCCGCCGGGCTGGTGAAGACGGCACCGGGAGCAGGATCGGGCGGAGATGACCTGGTGACGGTAGTGGAGCATCCGCCACTGGCGCAGGGAAAATCGCTGGACGCGATGGTAAATGCAGCCGACCCCGGATACTTTGCCGCCATGCAGATTCCGCTGCTGCGCGGACGGACCTTCAATAACAGTGAGCGGCTGAATCCCGCGTATGTGACGATCCTGAACCAGGCGGCGGTGAAGAAATTCTTTCCCGGCGAAGATCCGATCGGGAAGCATCTGCGGTTGGACTTCACCGGCGCTCCTCAACATCCATTCGAAATTGTGGGCGTGGTGGGGGATACGCGCTATGACGTCTCTCAGGACGCGAGGCCCATGATGTATTGGCCTCTTTCCAGCGGCGTTTTCTCCGGCGCGACCATCGTGGTGCGGTCGAGCCATGACGTAGATGCACTCGCGCTGCCGGTACAGAAAGTCATTGGAGGACTCGATCGCGACCTGCCGGTTTCCGATGTGATGACCATGACGGAGCTGATCGGCAAATCGACGCTGGACGCGAGCTTCAATTCGATGCTGATTCTTGCCTTCGCCGTGATTGCGCTCGTGCTCGCTGCCGTCGGCCTCTACGGCGTTCTGTCTTATCTAGTCACGCAGCGCACCGGCGAGATCGGCATACGCATCGCGCTCGGCGCTCAGAGAAGCGAAGTACTGCGGCTGATGCTGTTCGATGGGCTGGTGCCAGCGTGGGCCGGATTGTCGCTGGGCCTGGTCGGCGGAGCGTTCGCCGTACGGCTCATCCGCGACATGCTGTACGGCGTAAAGCCGCTGGACTGGACCGTCTTTGTGGGAGTCGCGCTGATGTTGTCGGTAGTGGCTGCAGCGGCTTGCGCAGTGCCGGCATGGCGAGCATCGCGACTCGACCCGATGGAAGCACTGAGAACTGAGTGAGGAATAGTGGCATGAGCTGGCGCAAATATTTTCACAGGCAGCGTTGGGACGCGGTCTGATGCCCGCGCGGAGAGCGACCCACATAGACCCAATGAAAGCGTTGCGAACGGAGTAGACCGCACTACTTCTCCGTCTTCAGATAGCGGCCGAAAAACTCCGCCCCGTACTGGTACGCCGCCAGCCATGTGCGGTGGAGCAAAAAATCGTGTATCTCGTCCGGAAAGATGTGCTCCTCAAACGGCGTCCCCTGCGCGCGGAGCGCCGCAGCCAGCCGTACCGTCTGCGAGAACTGCACGTTGCGATCGTCATCTCCCTGCATCAGCAGTACCGGCGAGCGCCATCCCTTCACCGACGCCAGTGGAGACGACTCCCATGCAATCCTCGCCGCCTCCTTATCCGCGTTCGGATCGTAGGTTGGCTGCCAGATGTTCAACTCCAGGTTCCAGTCATGAACACCATGCAGATCCACGCCCGCCGCAAACAGATCCGAAGCACGCGACAGCGCGAGCGCCGTCAGATAGCCTCCGTAGCTGCCGCCCCACACGCCAATATGCGCCCCATCCACATCCGGGCGCCCGCGCAGATAAAGCCCGGCTCCCAGCACATCGTTGAATTCGCTCCCTCCCGCCGCACCATAATTGAGGGCTTCACGAAAATTCAGCCCGTAACCAATCCCGCTGCGATAATTCACCGACAACACGATGTAGCCCAGGCTCGCAAGGTACTGGTTCATCGCGTATGCGTTTGAGTAGTACTGCATGTAATGCCAGCCGAGCAGCATCTGCCTGCGCGATCCGCCATGGAAGAAGACGATGGCAGGGTGTTTCGCCCCACCTCCCGCAGGCATGAACAGCTGCCCGTGAATTTGGAGCCCGTCCGCGGCCGACAAAATCAACTGCTGAGGAACAACCAGCTTCGCCGCAGGAAACTCCGCCGGAACCATCTGCGGCGCAACGTCCCGCATCTCGCCATTGGCCGAGACCACCGCCGGCCGGATCGGCACCCGCGCATCCGAGTGCAGCAGAGCGATCGTTCCGTCAGCAATAACAACCGGCGCAACCTCAATTCCGTCGCCATGCGTCAGCTGCCGCGCGCCGCCACCGCCGACACTCACCTGCCATAGATGACGCCTGTCGATGTCGCCCCGGTCTGACGTGAATTGGTTCGATGTGAAGTAGACCGTCTTTCCATCCCGCGCCAGAGCCACGCTCTGTACTTCAAAATCGCCAGGAGTCAGCGAAGCAGCCGTTCCGCCCGACGCTTCAATCGAGTAAAGGTGAATCCAGCCGTCACCCTCCCACGGAAAAACGATGCGGTTGCCGGCCGCCCACAAAAGCTGGTGATCGGTATCCGCTTCATGAAAAACGCTGCCCGGTCCCGCCTTTGCGCGCCAGATCTCGCGGCCCTGCCCCGTTTCCACATCGGCTACAAGGATCGACCACGGCTGCGCCGTCCGTCGCGGCTTGAAATCGATCCCCGAAACATCTGGCGGCGCCCGCAGGAACGCTATGCTCCGCCCATCCGGCGACCACGCCGGCTCCGAATCCGTCTGCGTGCTGGGTGCGAGATACCGCAGTGTCTTGGCCGTATACGAATACACGCCGATGAAGGCGTGATCTCCCCGCCCGCTCACGAACGCCAGCGACTTGCCATCCGGCGACCACGTCAGCGATCCCGGCTTGCCTCGCTCATGAAAAAGCTGCTCCGGTTTGGCTCCCGGATCGTTCAGATTGATCGTCCACACCTGATCCTTCAGTAGATATGCCAGCGTCGTCCCATTCGGCGAGACCTGCGGGCTTCGTCCCTCAGCCACCTTCCGCGGCTCCCCGCCCTTGGCCGGAACAATCCAGATATCCTGCTCGACCCCCTGCGGCAAAAGATCAGGATTAGGCGCCGGCTTCTCCGGAAATTCAAAATCACCCCCGCGTACATAAACCACCGATTGTCCGTCCGGAGTCCAGGTCACATCGCCAATCTCGATCCCATCGTCGGCGTCGTAATGGGTGAGCGCCCGCGCCGAGTAGCTGCCATCCGGCCCGGCTTCAGCGATCCACAGGTTGCGGCGACCCTCCTGGTCTGCGACCCACACAAACCTCTGCCCCGCTGGAGCCGCCTTCAGCTGCGAATTGAACGGCGCGCTCATAACCTGCTGGAGCGTGAAGCTCTGCGCGCCCGCTGCACAACAAGCCAAAAACATCAGGCAAACCAATACCCCCAACCGGCGACGCATCATCCTCGGCAATCCTCCAGACAGGAAAAGGAAATATGTCGATTATGCGGGAGCGGCGGGCAGGGCAGGAAAGAAACTGAGAGCGGCTATACCGCGAATCCCAGGCCGCTTCGAAAGAGCAAAAAAACGGCCCCTCGGGTGAGGGGCCAATCTGCCTTGGTTCTCTCGTTGTGTGAGAGCTTGGTTGCGAGCCTTTTCGTTATTGTTGTTGTGGAACCGATGGTTGCGACACAGCACCCTGAGGGGAGGGCTGCGCGGAAGACTGCTGCGTCGCACCGATCGGCGAACCCGAGCCCGAGGGCGTCGTGTTCAAGGCCGCTAAACTGTTTTGCATTAAACTCACGCGCACCACGCTGCCGTGCGTAGGCGATTGGGAATCGTCAAGCTTGGCGTTGCCCATTGCCACTTCGTGAATGCGATAGACCGGGATGTCGTTCTCCGCCAGATACCGAACCACGGCATCCGACATATGTTGCGAATTCTGAATACCCGCCTGGCCGCGAGTCGATGAGTAGCCGGCGATTTCGACGATGTATCCCTTCTTGCCGCGCATCTGCGCCGCCACCTGATCAAGCGCGCTCTTGGCGCGATCGTTCAGGACCGTCTGTCCCGGACGAAAGCGGATCTCGATGTCATTGACCTTTTGATACTGATCGAGGTTCGAAACCGTCCCGTTGAGTTGGGCTGTCTGGGTGCTCGCCTGCTGTGCCTGCTGCTGAGCCTGGGTTGCGGTGCTGTTCGCCGTAGTCGCTGTCTGGCTGGCTTGATCGGCTGTGGACTGCGCCTGATGGATGCCGGCCTGCGCCCGGGCATCTACATCCTTGATATCATTGGCGTTCTTGGCTTGGAGCTGATCGAGCTCGTTCAACCGGTCTTTCACTGGATCCAGTTGCCGATTCACCCACTTCTTACGCGCGAAGGGGTTCACCTTGCCCCAGAAGCCTTCATTCGACTTCGTGGAAAGAGGCTGACCTGTGGCGTAAGTGCTGTTGTCATTCGGGTTGGCCGCAGTTCCTGTCTGAACCTGTGCCGACTGCGACTGCGCGGGAGCGGTCGAGCTGCTCTGCGCAAACGCCGGATACCCAAGGCTCGCCGCAAGTAGCAGCGCCGAAACCGCCGAGGGCGTAATCAAGCTCTTCATTTTCGTCGTTTCAGTCATTTTGATCTGCATTCCTTGGCATGATCTGGAAGAACACACTTCGGAAGCTGCGCAGCATCCTGTTATGCCGACACATAGTGCATGCGGTTTGCCAAACGGGACCCTTGGCCGGCCTTTCACTTAAATCGTTTTAAATAGGGGCCTTATTGGAATTCTCTAACGAGCTGGCAGAAGGCAATCACAGTGTAAAAAACACCTGGCTGGCGCTTTGTACGTCCTCTGAAGGAAAAATTTGCCCGGTGTGTAGTTTTGCGCCGAAGCCTCTAGGCCCCGCCTTGCCGCAAAACTTGTGCAAAATGCAGGACTTCCCGGCTGGAATTCTGCGCAATCTGCTCCCGGCAGCTGAACCCATCGGCAACCAGGATCGTGTCGGGAGCAGCCCCCCGGACCGCGGGCAGCAGAACCCGCTCCGCCAAGCGCCTGGGAGATGGCAAACTTCTCTTTCTCAAAGCCGAACGGCCCCGCCATCCCGCAGCAGCCCGAATCAAGCACGGACACCCGTCCCCCGGCCCGCTCCAGCAGCGCGACCTCTGCCTTCATCTTGGTTTGCGACTTCTGATGGCAGTGCCCGTGCAGCACCACGGAACGCCCGTTCAGGCTCGCCGGCCGGTACTCCGCCGCATGCCGCAGCAGGAAATCCCCCAGCAGATAGCTCTGTTCCCGCAGCCGCGTGGCTCTCGGATCGCTCGGAAAGAAATTCCGCAGCTCATCCCGAAAGACGCTCGCACACGAGGGCTCCAGAAATACGACCGGCAGCCCCGCATCAATCGGCCCAGCCATCCTGGCCATCACATCCTCGAGATACTGCCGCGCCTCGGCCAGAAACCCGAAGTCGTAGAGCGGCCGTCCGCAGCAGATATGCCCTTGCGGCACCTGGACATCGAAGCCCGCGCTGGCCAGAACCTCCTGCCCCGCCGTCAACGCCTCAGGATGGAAGTAGTTGTTCCAGGTATCCGGCCACAGCACCACCGGCCTCGCCCTGATCCCTGTGCCCTGTGCCCTGATCCCTTCGCGTACTCTGAAAACTCCGCGCCGCAAACGCAGGCAACCGCCTCTGCGGAGCAATCCCCAGCGCCGCCTTGACCACGCCGCTCACCCCCGGCACGCGCATCGGAAGATTCGCCAGCCCCGGCGTAACTCCGGGAACCAGCGACGCCAGCCGCGCCCATTTGTCCATGAACCCGAAGGCATAGTCGCGCAGATGCCGGCGATGCCCCTGGTAATAATGCGCCAGAAACTCCGCCTTATACGTCGCCAGGTCCACATTGACCGGGCACTCGGTCTTACACGCCTTGCACGACAGGCAGAGGTCGAGCGCCTCCTTCACGTCCTCACTCTGCCAGTCATGAGCCAGCACGTCTCCTTCGAGCATCTCCCACAGCAGGTGCGCCCGCCCTCGTGTCGAGTGCTTCTCCTCCTGGGTGACCATGTAGCTGGGACACATCGTTCCCGGACCCTGCTTTCCTGCAGGCGCCCACGCCCACGCACCGCAGCGTCGCCTCCGAAAGCGAGCCCTGATCGTCCGGAAACTGAAAGAAAGTCTCCTGGCGATGAGATTTATACCCATCGCCGAGCCGCAAATTCTCAGTCGCGTCGTACACGGCAACCGGATCGATCACATGCCCGGGATTCATCTTGTTATCCGGATCCCAGAGCCGCCTTGAACTCCCGGAAAGCCTCCATCAACTCCGGACCGAACATCTTCGGCAGCAGCACCGACCGGGCCTTCCCGTCGCCATGCTCGCCGGAAATCGAACCGCCATGCGCGATGACGATATCCGCCGCGCGATCGATAAACTCCCGAAACGCGCGAATCCCGGGTGCGCTCTCGAGGTCGAAGTTGATGCGCAGATGCACGCATCCCTGCCCGAAATGCCCGTACATCGGACTCCGGTAGCCGTACTCACCCATCAGCGCAAACAGCTGCCGCAGATACGACCCCAGCTTCTCCGGAGGAACCGCCGCATCTTCCCATCCCTCCCAGCCATGCGGCTCGCCCGGCACAAAGACCGTCGCCCCCAGCGCCGACTCCCGCACAAACCAGATCCGCGCCGCATCCGCCGTCGAGTAGAGCCGCGCCGACGGACGCGCCGCCACTCCTGAAACCGCCTCAACAAACCTCTGTGCCTGCGCCAGCACCTCTTCTTCCGTCGACGCGCCAAATTCGACCAGCAGGAACGAGTCTCCGGGCGGCAGCAGCGCAATGTCATCGACCGCCAGCCCCTTGCGCAGCATGAACCCGGTCAGCATCCGGTCGATGCCTTCAAGTCCGATCGGGTGATATTCGAGAATGAACGGCACGTGATCCGCCGCGATAAAAGCATCCTCGAAACCCACAACCACCAGCCGGCGGCACGGTGGGCTGTGCTTCAGATCGAGAGTCGCCCGCAGCACCGTGGCGCACGTTCCCTCGCTCCCCACCAGCGCACGCGCAAGGTTAAATCCGTTCTCCGGCAGCAGCTCGTCCAGGTTGTATCCCGACACGCGCCGCGGAATCCTGGGAAACTTCTCCCGGATTAAGTGCTCGTATTTGTTACGAATCCGCGCCAGCCCGGCATAAATCTGCCCCTGCCGCCCGCCGCCCGCCACAATCCGCTGAAACTCCTCCTCACTCGTCGCGCCAACCGTCATGCGCGTGCCGTCATAGAGCAGCACATCCAGCGCGCGGATGTTATCCACCGTCTTGCCGCCCATCAGCGCATGCGTTCCGCAGGAGTTGTTGCCGATCATGCCCCCCAGCGTGCATCGCGAGTGCGTCGCCGGGTCCGGCGCAAAGGTCAGGTGATGCTCCTCCGCCGCCTCCCGCACCCGGTCGAGCACAATCCCCGGCTCGACCACCGCCAGCCGCGACTCCGGATCAAGCGACAGAATCGACCGCATGTACTTCGAGAAATCCAGCACCACCGCGACATTGCAGCATTGCCCGGAAAGGCTCGTTCCTCCGCCGCGCGCCAGTATCGGCGCCCCCAGCTCGCGGCAGGCTGCGAACGTCGCCTCGACGTCCCCGACGTCCCGCGGGATCACCACCCCGATCGGCACCTGCCGGTAGTTCGAGGCATCTGTGGCATAAAGAGCGCGCGAGCCGGTATCGAACCTCACCTCGCCCCGAATCCGCGTCTTGAGCCTCGCCTCAAGCTCCCGTGCCGCGACGAAATCTTCGTGCGGGTGTCGCGCGTTATCGAGAATCGCAAACGGTCCCGACATAGCTCTCAAGCCTCTTGCGGCAGGTAATCGCCGGGCTGCGTCTGATCAACACGCCGCTCGTGGCCCAGCGCATTCAATAGCCACGTTGCCGCAACCGATACCACCAGGTTCGTCAGCAGCGCCGGAATCGCAGCATACACAACGTAGGTATGGCCGCCAAACTGGAAAGGGAAGACGGAGCTCTTCAGATCCCGCGCCAGCGCCAGCCCGGTTCCAGTCGCCATTCCTGCCCCCCATCCCCACAGCAGTGCCCGCCCATGAAACCAGCGCGTAAACAGCCCCAGCACTACCGATGGAAACAGCTGCCCAATCCAGATGCCTCCCAGCAGCTGCAACTCGATCGCATACTGCGCCTTCACGAACAGTACAAAGGCCAGCGCCCCAAACTTCAGAAACAGCGACACCACCTTCGCATTCTTCGACTCCTCCGCCGGAGTCATCTTCGTCCGCCGCAGCTCACCATAGAGATTGCGTGTAAACAGATTCGACGCCGCAATCGACATGATCGCCGCCGGCACCAGCGCACCGATCCCGATCGCCGCCAGGCAGAACCCCGCAAACCAGCTCGGGAACATCTTCACGAACAGCAGCGGGATCGCGCTCGACGTATCCGCCGTGTGAATCCCCGCCGCGATCGCCATGTATCCCAGCAGCGCGATCAGCGCCAGCAGCAGGTTATACGCCGGCATCAGCGCCGCATTCCTGCGAATAATCCGCCCGCTGCCCGCGCTCAGCACGCCCGTCGCCGTATGCGGATACAGCACAATCGCAATCGCCGACCCGAACGCCAGCGTGCTGTAGCTCAGATACTGCGACGGCTTCAGAATGAGCGAAGCCGGAGGCTTGTGCGCCGCCAGCGCCGTTCCCGCCGTCGAAAAGATCTGCCCATACCCTCCCAGCTTCGCCGGCAAAATCACCACCGCCGCCAGCACCATGATGTACAGCATCACGTCTTTCACAATCGCAATCGCCGCCGGAGCCCGCAGTCCGCTCGTGTACGTATACGCCGCCAGGATCACGAACGCCGCCACCAGCGGCCACTCGCCGTTGATGCCCAGCGCCGCGATCACCTCCCGCATACCCACCAGTTGCAGAGCGATGTACGGCATCGTCGCCAGAATCCCCGTCAGCGCCAGCGCAATCGACAGCGCCCGGCTGCCATGCCGCCCGCGCGCAAAGTCCGCCAGCGTTATGTAACCGTGACGGTGGCAAACATTCCACAGCCGCGGCAGCACCAGCATCATGTAGGGATAAAGAAGAATGCAGTAGGGAATCGCGAAGAACCCCGGCGCGCCCGTTCCATACAGCGCCGCCGGAACCGCAATCACCGTATACGCCGTGTAAAAATCCCCGCCGATCAGGAACCACGTAATCAGCGTCCCAAAGCGCCGCCCCGCCAGCCCCCACTCCTCCAGGCTGTTCAGGTCCGCCCTCTTCCACCGCGCAGCGAAAAACCCGGCGATTGTCACCAGGAAAAAGCAGGCACAAAACACAACAATCGCAACAGCGTGCGGATGAGAAGCCATAGTGTCAGGTGGAGCTTATCTTAACAAGGCTGCGAGGAAGAAGCAGTGCTCCTAGGCTAATCCCTAATCGCTAATGGCTAATGGCCTGCTACTCTACCGAAGCGCTCCCGCGACCCGGCCACTCGTAAACCACCACGCCCAGATCGTTCAGCACCTGCATCGTCGTCTCCACATTGCGCCGCACCTGCACCCGGTCCGCGCGCGCCTGCACCGCGTCTTCTTGGACCGCAATCACCCGCCCGTACGGCCACGAATCTTCCGGAATCGCCGCCAGCGCCTCCGGCAGATCGGAAAGCCGCAACTCCAGCTCTCTCCGGCGCGCATTTGCAGGATGCATCAGGTTCCCCGGCGCCAGGCTGCTCTGCGGCGCCTCGGGATACGTCACCCGCAGCGTCACCGTCTTCTTGCCCACAATCAGGAAGGGATTGCCCCAATTATCCCGCGTGTGCATCGGCCATGTAGCGGTTCTTCGCCGGCGGAGGAATCTGCTCCAGTTCCTGCCGCTCCGAATCGCGCTCCGCAATGGCGGCCTTGGCCTCCTGCGGAGTCGGCCTCGCCACCGGCGCGCTCGCCGTCTGGTTGGGGGAAGAGCAGGCGCTGAGCGCCCCAGCCACGCCTAGGGATAAGAAAATTAAACAGAGCCGTTTCATCATTCAGGTGCGGTAAGCGCCGGGCAGCCCCAGCATATCAAGGCAAAGCCTGTGGTTGAACGCAAATTCCTCGCCGGGTTACCGGCCTTGCCACACTGGAACACGCTTTTCCAGAAAAGCACTCGTGCCTTCGGCCTTGTCCGCCGTCCCGCAGCACAGCCCGAACAGCGCCGCCTCATGCTCCAGCGCCTGCTCCAGCGGCAAATCGTACCCCGCATGCACCGCCTCCAGGCACTTCGCCACCGCCAGCGGAGCCTGCGCGGCTATTGCCTTGGCAATCTGCTCCGCGCGCGCCATCAGCTGGTCGGCCGGAACCACTTCCTCCACCAGCCCGATCCTCAACGCTTCCGCTGCCCCAATAATCTCGCCCGTCAGAATCAGCTTCAGCGCCGCGCCCTTTCCCACCAGCCGCGGAAGCCGCTGCGACCCGCCATAGCCGGGAATCACCCCCAGCTTCACCTCCGGCTGCCCCAGCTTCGCCGCCTCGCTCGCAATCCGGATCGTGCACGCCAGCGCCAGCTCGCACCCTCCGCCCAGCGCGAATCCGTTGATCGCGGCAATCACCGGCACCCGCAGCCCCTCGATCTTCGAAAACAGCCGCTGCCCCCGCAGCGCCAGCTGCTGCCCATCCATCACCGACACCTGCGCCAGCTCCTGAATATCCGCCCCCGCCGCAAACGCCTTCTCGCCCGCACCGGTAAGAATGACCGCCCGCACCGACGCATCTGCCGCAAATCCATCAACCGCCGCTTCAAGCTCCGCCAGCAGCGCCCGATTCAGCGCATTCAGCACCTTCGGACGATTCAGCGTAACGACAGCAACGCCATCGCGCACTTCAACAAGAATGTTTTCGTAGCTCATAGTGAACGGGTGAGAATAGCATGCTTCGAAGGCGCGGCTCAAAGGCTCTTGAAGTCTTGGCATCATAGTATTACTCTTACTGGTAGGAGTAATACCATGCAGATCACCAGCAAAGGCCAGGTCACAATTCCTCAGGAGATTCGCAACCGGCTCGGCCTTTTGCCTCACACCGAGGTTGAGTTCGAAATCGTAGGCGATCACGCCCGCATCCGCAAGGCGCCGAATCTGACAGGAGTCGGCCCTCGGGGACGCCGAGCCGTCGAAGTACTTCGCGGCACTGCGGACGCTGGGTTGAGCACCGACGAAATCATGGCTCTTACACGGGATTACCGCCCCCGTAAAAAGCGCAAATAATGCCGGCATTGCTCAGCCTGCAACAGCGCCTTCATGGCTGCCGAGGGGTTCTAGTGGATAGCAACGTTCTGATGGACGTTGCCTCCAATGACCCCCATTGGGCCAATTGGTCGAGGCAGGCGCTGGCTGAGTGTGCCGAGCACTCCAGCCTGATCGTCAACCCAATCATCTATGCAGAGGTTTCGGTTGGATACTTGACCATTGAAGCGCTGAATACCGCCCTGCCACGCGATGTATATCAGCGCGAACCGCTTCCTTGGGAGGCTGGATTCCTTGCCGGGAAATGTTTCCTGGAATATCGGCGGCGTGGAGGCCCGCGTAATAGCCCGTTGCCGGACTTTTATATAGGCGCGCATGCGGCCATCAACAATCTCGCTCTACTCACCCGCGACGCCGGACGATATCGGACGTACTTTCCAAAGCTGGAGGTACTCTCGCCAGAGTAGGAGACTCTTCAACGGTCCCCGAGTCTCACCCTCGATACCCCATCCCATCCAGCACGCCCCGCATATACGCAAAGCTCTTCGTCACGCCCGGCATCGGATCATCCCCGTGAACCTCGTACTCTAGATCCACATACCCCGGATACTTGATCTTGATCAGCGCCTCGAAGATGCCGCGCACCGGCATGATGCCGTCGCCTACCGCCACCTGGCTCTCCTTGCTGGTGAAATCCGTCAGATCCTTCATGTGCACGTCAAAGAGCCGTGGTCCGACTGCGTGAATCGCCTCCACCACGTCCGTGCCCGCCCGCACGCAGTGGCCCACGTCGATGCAGCAGCCCATCCGCGGATCCATCCCCTTCACCGCCTTCAGCACATCCAGCGGCGAGTGCCAGATCTTGTCCTCCGGCCCGTGATTATGAATGCCGAACTTGATGTCGTACTCCTTCACGAACTTCTCAATCCTGGGCAGCGTCGCCGGAGTCGGATCGCCCGCCACAATCACCTTCACTCCCGCCCGCTTCGCATAATCGAACTTCGTCCGGATGTCGTCATCCTCATCCTTCGGGAAATACACCGTCCCCACCGCCGTCAGCTTGATTCCCGCCGCTGTATAGGCAGCAACCGCCGCCTCCGTCGCCTCAGCCGGCGACATGGGCAGATGATCCTTCACGTCTTTCGCATTGAGATTCGTGACCTTCAGCTCTTTCATCCACTCGATCACGTGCGCCCGATCGAACTCGCGAAACGTATAGCTCGCGATCCCCAGCTTGATCGGCGACTCCTTAAGCGAATCCTGTTTCGGCTGCGCAAAGAGCCACGGCGAGGAAACAGTTGTAGAGGTGGCGGCAACTGCGGCGGCAACAGCTCCGCTGCGTAGAAAGTCTCGACGATTGGTTGGCATGACGGAGGCCATCATAATTTTTGCGCTGCTGCCGTGTCTAACGGCATGTCTAACCTGTCCCGCATGCCGGGACGCGCCGCCCTTATCCTTACTGCATGAAGAACGCACGTCTTCTCACCTTTGCATGTATCCTTGTCGCCGTTTTTACCCTCGCGCGAGTCACGGATCACGCGCACGCCGCGCAAAGCTCCACCCTCAAGGGCGACGCAGCCCACCCCGCTCACACCCAGGGCTGGGTCGACACCCGCCTCTATTTCGGACTCGGCCGGGCGGAAGAAATTTCGCCCGAGGGCATCACTCCTCAGCCTGGCACCGCACACACCGAGGCCCGCGTGACCGAGTCCGGCTGGCGCGACTTCCTCGACAAGGAAGTCACACCGCGTTTCCCCGACGGACTCAGCGTCTTCGATTGCTATGGACAGTGGCAGGGCAAGACCATGACCCGCCCCGAGCGCCTGCGCTCCAAGGTGCTGGTCATCGACTATCCCGATACGCCCGCCAATCGCGCCAAGATCGACGCCATCCGCGTCGCGTGGAAGAAGCGCACCGGAGATCAGTCCGTGCTCAACGTCACCCATGCCGGCGGAAGTCTCTTTTTAGGAGTTCAGCCGCGCCCGCGCAATCGCATCGAGCACGCCATTCAGAAAGTTGATCGACTCCGGCGCCGAGTAGCGCCGCGCAATCTCCAGCGCCTCGTTGATCACAATCGGCGCCGGCGTCCCCGGAAATCCCACCAGCTCCGCCACTGCCGTTCGCAGCAGGTTGCGGTCCACCGCCGACATACGCGCCAGCTTCCAGTTGGCCGAGTGCTCTTCGATCAACCCGTCAATCTCCGCCTCGCGCGCCGTCGCCACGCGAAAGATATCTTCCGTGAACCCGCGCGTGTCGTCCTCGACGTCGTCCCGCGTCTGCCAGAAGGTCTTCCGCACCTCATCCGGAGTCTGCTTTCCCACATCCCCCTGGAAGAGCATCTGCATCGCAAGCTCGCGGCTCTTGCGCCGCTTTCCCACCAGGCTCATCGTTTCGCTTCCGCTTCGCGGCGCTTCTGCTCTCGCCGCGCTTTCCGCCTCGCTTTGCTGAAATGCCCGGTCGCCAATCTTCCTGTGCAGTGACACCATCTCGATTGCCGCCGAGGCCGCCTCGAATCCCTTGTTTCCCGCCTTCAGGCCCGCCCGATCCAATGCCTGCTCCAGCGTCTCGCACGTCAGCACGCCAAAGGCATGCGGAATCCCCGTCTCCTGTTGCGACTGCCCGATCCCCCGCGAAACCTCGTTGTAGATCGCCTCATAGTGCGCCGTCTCTCCGCGCAGCAGCACCCCCAGCGTGATCACCGCATCCACCAGCTTGGTCTCTGCAATCTTGCGCGCTGCCGACGGAATCTCCCACGCGCCCGGCACCCGCACCACGTGCACCTCGTCTTTCCTCGCTCCGCTGCGATACAGGCAATCCAGCGCGCCCTCGAGCAGCCGGTCCGTGATCACCGCATTCCAGCGCGCGACCACAATCGCAAACTTCATCCCTTCCGCTGACAGATCGCCCGCCATCGCTACCGGCTTGCCCTTCAGCGGATCCATCCATTCCCAGAACGCAAACGTCACTCCCGGAATCGGCTCTACCGTGAACACTCGCGACTTCCAATGCGTCTCCGTCGTCGCCGAAATCCGCTTCGGCGCTTCAGCCGCGCTCAGATGCTTCGCAAGCCAGTGCTCAACCACTTCGCGCACAGCATCGAGCTGCGTCACCTCGACAAACGTATCGGTCTCGCCGCGCGCCATGCCGTCTACAAATTCAAGGTTCCCGAGCGGCGCCACAAACGGACGCCCGCGGCTCGCCTCGTCGTCCCAGCTCTTGCCGTCTTCAAATCCCAGCACTGAAAAGAAGCTCACCAGTGTGTCGTAAACCGCCGGAGTGCTGGCCGGCCGGACCAGCGTAATGCCCTTAATCATGTAATTGAGGTTATCAGGGACC
The DNA here is from genome assembly GCA_963725225.1 of uncultured Acidobacteriaceae bacterium. Taxonomy (GTDB): domain Bacteria; phylum Acidobacteriota; class Terriglobia; order Terriglobales; family Acidobacteriaceae; genus Silvibacterium. The sequence continues at coordinate 183,286 of CAVRXY010000031.1, read as the reverse complement.
GAACCCGTCCGGAGGCGCGCAAGCTGCGCGTAAGCTGGCTGCTATGTGGTTCGCGCCACTATTTCGTGGCCAGACCTGGCGGGAGCTTTGGGTCGCCATCCGCCGCCTCCGGCGTGATGCCCGTGCGCGCGCCTTTGTTCTTCGCTTCATCGGCCTCGTCATCGCTTCTGTCTACGGCATCGTCCTCGTCCTCTGCCCTCGCAGCCAACCTTCTCGGAGACAAGCGCTTCACCGCCATCGCTGCCATCGTCTCCATCTGCATCTTCGCGGTTTTTCTCGTCCATAAGTGGAGAGAGCGCCAGGAGGCCCGCTCTACACCTCTCGCTGTTGCTCCGGCGGTCCAGCAGGAAATGCACCGAGAAGCCTTCCTCCTGGCCATCCTCCTCAATCGCGCAGGCAGCGAACGGATGATGGAAAAGGAGCTGCCCCCTGACGTTGAGGTCGTCACTCGCCGCTTTCAACGTGACCAACTCGTCCGCCACGGCCTCTGGGACGATCTCTCATCCCCCATGAAGGATCTGCTGCTGTTGCCCAACGGGCACTGGAACCAGGAACAGAAATCCACTGCCGAATCCTGCTGGGAATTCTTCATCGTGCTGCGCTGGGTCATGCGTCTGGACGATTCCCTCCGCTCGCTCGACCGGACGCCCTCATACGATCTGGTGAAAACGCGCGACATCATCGCTCGCTACGAAGCCCTGAAGCCCGGCGACACTCTCGCCCCCTGGGACCTGCGTCCCGTCCGCGATGAAGCCTATCTCCACTTCGGACGGCTCTGGACCGAAGCTGTCGCCCGCGGCCTCGTCGAGGACGGCATCGAGCCCGATCACCGCGAGCAAGCCATCCGCGCCAAAGGCGAAATCGACGTCGATGGCGGCTCGAACGATCTGCTCATCGACGCACAGACAGTCAGTGAGCTGTCCAATTCCAGTCTCTGGTTCCTCCTGCGGGCGGCAATCCGGCGGTGGGAAATCGTGAATTTTCTCATCCCATGGCTCGCGGAAGACCAACCGAACGACCAGCTCAGGCTGTTTTGGAGCAAGGTCATAAGCGTGTAAATAATTGTAATAATTACGTTTATTCTAGGAAAAATGGTTTAACCGTTATTTGATAAAAATTCACTCACATTTTCTGCACCTTGTGTGCTATAGTGCCATCAGATGTTGTGAATGCCGATCCTCTCCGATCGGCTAATTCAATGTTTTCGGAGGTACTTTATGGCTATCACTCGTTGGGACCCATTCCGTGACATGTTCGCTCTGCAGAACCGCATGAACTCGCTGTATCAGGAATTCAATCGCGGTCAGGGCGACGAAACCGTCTCCACGGCAGCCTTCGTTCCCGCAGTCGATATCTACGAGGACGAGCACAAGATCGTCCTGAAGCTCGAAGTTCCGGGAATGAAGCAGGAAGATCTGGACATCCGCGTCGAGAACAACACGCTTACCGTTCGCGGCGAGCGCAAGTTCGAGAAGGAGGAAAAGGAAGAGAATTTCCATCGTATCGAGCGGCGCTACGGCAGCTTCTACCGTGCATTCACAGTGCCGACCACCGTCAACACCGAGAACGTTAAGGCTAATTATGATGCTGGCGTTCTGCGCATCGAGCTCGAGAAGCGCGCTGAGGCCAAGCCGAAGCAGATCAAGGTGCAGGTCGGCGGCGGAGCCGCTGCTCCTAAGCAGGTCGAAGGCGCCTCTGCAGTCAAGCCGGCTGAGGCCAAAACGGCGGCATAAGGTAGTGCAAAAACCCGCCAGGTGGCGGTTACAAAACCAGGGAGGGTGGAAGTTGGTACAAGTCCAGCTCCCCTCCCGCTTTTGTTTGTGTTCAAATTTCTGATTAATCGAGAACAATCATGGCAATTCGCTGGGAAAAATTTACGGTCAAATCGCAGGAAGCGGTGCAGGCGGCAAGCCAGCTCGCTGGCGAGAACGGCAATCCTGAAGTCCTGCCGCTTCACCTGCTCTCCGCGCTCGTTGAAGACCGCGAGGGCATCATCGTTCCAGTCCTCGAAAAAGTGGGCGTGCCCACACCGCAGCTGCGTGCAAAAGTGCAGGACGCCCTTGGCAAGCTGCCCAAGGTAAGCGGCGGCTCCGCGCAGCCTGCTCCTTCTGCTGCGCTCAATAGAGTATTTGAGCGCGCCTTCAAAGAGGCCGAGCAATTCAAGGATGAATTCGTCTCCACCGAGCATTTACTGCTCGCGCTCGCCGAGCAGAAGAACGACGGCGCGCAGCTTCTGCTGGCTTCTTTCGGAGCCACGCACGACGCCATCCTCAAGAGCCTTACCACGGTCCGCGGAACGCAGCGCGTCACCGACCAGAATCCCGAGGCCAAGTATCAGGCGCTCGAGAAATATGCAAAGGACCTGACCGACCTTGCCCGTCGCGGCAAGCTCGATCCCGTAATCGGCCGCGACGAAGAGATTCGCCGCGTCATCCAGGTGCTCTCGCGCCGCACCAAAAACAACCCGGTGCTCATCGGCGAGCCCGGCGTCGGCAAGACTGCCATCGTCGAAGGACTCGCCCGCCGCATCGTGCACGGCGACGTGCCTGAGGTTCTGCGCGACAAGCGCGTCATCTCCCTCGACCTGGGATCGATGCTCGCCGGAGCCAAGTATCGCGGCGAGTTTGAAGACCGCCTCAAGGCCATCCTCAAAGAGATCCAGGACTCGAACGGCCAGATCATTCTCTTCATCGACGAGCTGCACACCCTGGTCGGCGCAGGAGCCGCCGAAGGCGCGATCGATGCCTCCAACATGCTCAAGCCCCCGCTCGCGCGCGGCGAGCTGCGTGCCATCGGCGCAACCACGCTGAACGAGTACCGCAAGTACATCGAGAAGGACGCTGCCCTTGAGCGCCGCTTCCAGATCGTCTTCGTCGGCGAGCCCAACGTCGAGGACACCATCGCCATCCTGCGCGGCCTCAAGGAGCGCTACGAATCGCATCACAAGGTCCGCATCAAGGATTCCGCGATCGTCGCCGCGGCGACGCTTTCGCACCGCTACATCTCCGACCGCTTCCTGCCCGACAAGGCCATCGACCTGGTCGACGAAGCCGCCGCCTCGCTCGCCATCCAGATCGGCTCCGTCCCGACCGAGATCGACCAGATCGAGCGCGAGGCCACGTCGCTCGAGATCGAGCGTGCCGCCCTCAAGCGCGAAACCGATCGCGCCTCGAAAGAAAGATTGGAGCAGGTCGAGCGCCAGCTCGCAGCTCTCAAAGAAGAGGCCATCGGTCTGCGCGCCCGCTGGCAGAAGGAGCGCGAGGCGATCACTCGCATCAGCGAGCTCAAGAAGCAGATCGAAGCGCTCCGTTTCGAGGCCGAGGAACAAACCCGCCGCGGCAACCTCGAGCGCTCCGCGCAGATTCAGTACGGCGACCTGCCGAAGCTCGAAGCCGAGCTGAAAAAGCTCACCGCAATACAGGACGCGGTCTCCGGGCCCCGCATGCTGAAGGAAGAAGTCGACGAGGAAGACATCGCCGGCATCGTCAGCAAGTGGACCGGCATCCCCGTCTCGAAGATGCTTGAGGGCGAGACCAAAAAGCTCATCGAGATGGAAAACCGTCTCCGCGAACGCGTCGTCGGTCAGGACGACGCCCTCAAGGTCGTCGCCAACGCCATTCGGCGATCACGCGCCGGGCTGAGCGATCCGAAGCGGCCCATTGGCTCCTTCATCTTTTTGGGACCGACCGGCGTCGGCAAGACCGAGACCGCCCGCGCTCTCGCCGAGTTCCTCTTCGACGACGAGCAGGCGATGGTCCGCATCGACATGTCCGAGTACATGGAGAAGCACGCCGTCGCACGCCTCATCGGCGCGCCTCCCGGATACATCGGCTTCGACGAAGGCGGACAGCTCACCGAAGCCGTCCGTCGCCGGCCCTACTCCGTCGTCCTCTTCGACGAAATCGAGAAGGCTCACCCTGACGTCTTCAACGTCCTGCTGCAGGTGCTCGACGACGGCCGCCTGACCGACTCGAAGGGCCGCACGGTCGACTTCAAGAACACCGTCCTCATCATGACCTCGAACCTGGGGTCGCAGGCCTTGAATGCCGAGTCGCTGACAACCGAGGCTGCCTTCGACCGCGCACGCGAGCAGGTGATGGATGTGCTCAAGCAGAGCTTCCGTCCCGAATTCCTCAACCGGGTCGACGACATCGTCATCTTCCGCCCGCTCGGTGAAGAGCAGTTGTCGCACATTGTCGATCTGCGCCTCAAGGATCTGGAGCGGCTGCTGGCCGACCGCAACATCACCATCGAGCTGACAGAGGAAGCACGGCGTCAGTTGTTCATGACCGGCTACGATCGTGCCTACGGAGCGCGTCCGCTCAAGCGCGCCATTCAGCGCCTCGTCCAGGATCCTCTGGCGATCAAGATCCTCGACGGCGAAGTGCTGCATGGCGACCACGTCAAGATTGACGCCGATCCGCTGAACAACCAGCTCAAATTCGAGGTGGCCGGGCGCACCGTCGAAGCATAATTCCTCCGCAAACGCGAAAGCCCCGCGGGAGCAATCCTCGCGGGGCTTTTCCTTTACGTTGACGCCGCCTTATGGAACCGTGACCACAACCTTACCCACCTGCTGGTTCGACTCCAGGTACTTGTAGGCCTCCACCACCTGCGCGAACGGAAAAGTCTTCGCGATCTTCGGCACAAACCGGCCATCGGCCAGCCGATCGTAGACATACTCCTTCGCCACTTCGAGCAGCTCGGGATCCCTGGTGATCTCCCACAGGGTGTAGCCGCGAAACGTCAGCGCTTTAGCCAGCGCCCGCAGCAACGGAAACGGAGTCGCCTGCAGCGACAGCGCGCCGGCTTCAAAAATGATGCCGCCCTGCGCGGCCGCTTTGGCCAGCTGCTCGACAAAAGGCCCGGCCACGGTATCGAAGATCACCCGCGCCCCCTTGTGACCGGTAATCTCGTGCACCCTGAGGACGATATTTTCCTCTTCCGTGGCGATGACATGATCGGCGCCCAGCGCCAGAAGTTGGTCGCGTTTCTTCGATGTCCGCGTCGCAGCGATCGAAACCGCTCCGGCATCCTTCACAATCTGAATGGCCGCCAGGCCAACGCTGCTCGATGCCGCGGGGATAAGCACAAAATCTCCTGCCGTCACATGACCGAACTCAATCAGCGCCCCATAGGCGGTGACGTACTGCATCCAGATCGCCGCGCCCTCCACCGGCGTCAGATTGGGGGGATACTCGCCCAGCGCCGCGACCGGAGCAATCACTTCCTCGCCCACCATGCCATACTCGATCATCGAAAACGCCGGTATCGTGCTGGCAGTCTTGCCAACCCAGTCCCTGATCCACGCCCGGCCCCACCTCTTCGATCACGCCGGCCGCCTCATAGCCCAGTCCGGAAGGCAACTGTGGCTCCTCTAAATACATGCCGTGGTAAAACATCGACTCGGCGCGGTTCAGCCCGATGGCCTGAACCTTCAGCTTCACTTCGCCCTTTTTGAGCTCCCGTAGGGGCACATCCTCGATCTTCAGGTTCTCCGGCCCTCCCAGTTGATGAAAACGAACGACCTTCGCCATAACCAACCCCCCTCGCCTTTGGATGGATCACAGTTTACGAAAGCTTCACGCTGATGGAATCATCATTCTCCGCCAGACTGGATTGACTTCGATCTGGTAAATTCAAACGCATAGCCGTTCCGACTGCCATTCGATCGGATCCTTTGTGTAAGACGGCGTGGCCGAAACAGCCTGTTTAACGTTACGAGAAGACCATTTGTTTCCCGTCGTCCCTGCGGTGCTCAATTCATACCGTTCCACCTTGTCAATTCACACAATTCAAGGGTCCAAATATGCGTCTCGCCGATCGCATTGTCGATCTCACCACCCGCCCCGTTCCGTTGAGAACGCTCTTCTTTCGAAAGCTCTATCAGCGGTGGCCCATCGGATCCTACATAAGGCGCTTGAACTCGGGTGCAATCGACCGGCCCCACTACGGATTATGCATGCTCAATGCGGCGCTCGAAGCCAAGGCTTTGGGGCACACTGCGATGACCGTTGTGGAGATGGGGGTAGCAGGCGGGAACGGACTCCTTTGCCTCTGCCGCCACCGTGATGAAATTCAGAAAGAGCTTGGCATCGAGATTCTCGTCGTGGGCTTTGACACGGGTGCAGGCTTGCCCCCCAGCACGGATGCACGCGACCTGCTGTATCTCTGGCCCACCGGCTCGTTTGAAATGGATCATGACGCCCTCAATAAGCGCATCGCCGGACGGGCAACGGTCATCCTGGGAAACGTTGCGAAAACCGTCGCATCATGGAATCCCCGCCCCGACGCGCCGATCGGAGCGATCATGTTCGACCTCGACTACTACAGCTCCACCATCCCCGCATTCGGTCTACTCGAAAAGTCCAACATCCTTCCTCGAATGTGGTGCTATTTCGACGACATCTGCGGAAGCTCCGAGCACGCATATTCTGATGGCATCGGCGTGCGTGCGGCGATCAAGGACTTCAACCTGGATCTCCGGCGTCGCCAACTGGACGACCATCTCTCGTTGGCGTATGTCTTCAAGTACTCGCCGCCCGAGGCGTGGCACCAACTGATCTACGTCTACCACCGTCTCAGCCATCCCCAGTACAACACCTGTCTCTCGTCTACGAAACATCAGCTGCGTCTGGCTTAGGTTTTACACCCATTCGCCCTGTCGCATCAGCGGTTCCACTTCGCCCGCAGCCGTGATGCCGTCGACGTCCATCTTGCCCGACCCGATCATCCAGTCCACATGGATCAGGCTCTCGTTGGCGCCGAGCTTCGCCAGCTCCTCCGGAGTCAGCTTCTCGCCATTCTTCAGGCACGTGCTGTACGCCTGCCCCAGCGCAATGTGACAGGCAGCGTTCTCATCGAAGAGCGTGTTCGAGAACAGCAACCCGCTCTGCGCAATGGGAGACGAATGCGGTACCAGCGCCACTTCACCCAGCCGCCTCGCGCCGTCATCGGTATCAATCATCCGCTGTAGCACTTCCTGGCCTCGATCCGCCTTTGCCTCAACCACGCGCCCGCCCTCAAAGCGAACCTTGATTCCTTCGATCATCGTGCCCTGGTGCGAAAGCGGCTTGGTACTGGTCACCGTCCCCGCCACACGATCCTTGTGCGGAGTCGTGAACACCTCTTCCGTCGGCATGTTCGGAATGCAGTAGCGCCCGTTGTGCGCCGTCATCCCTCCACCCAGCCACACGTGATCGTCCGCCAGGCCAACCTTCAAATCGGTTCCCGGTCCCTTGAAATGCAGCGCCGAGTAACGCTTCTCGTTCATCACATCCGCTCGCCGATGAAGCCCTGCATCGTGCGCCTTCCACGCCGCCACCGGATCGGCGGCATCCACCCTCGATGCCGCGAAGATCGCGTCCCACAGCCGCGCCTGCGCGACCTCTGCTTTCAGGTCCGGAAACACCGTCGCTGCCCACGCCGGCGTTGCCGCCGCCACAATCGTCCAGTTGATGTCGTGCCGTGTGATCAGCTCGAGCGCCGGCCGATATGCCTTCGACACCGCCCGATTTGCCCGCCCTACTTTCTCCGGATCTTCCTGCGAAAGCAATGACGGATTCCCACCAGCAACCGCCAGCCGCGCCGCCCCCCCGCGAAAGGCATTCGCGATCCCCTCATACAGCCAGCCGGCCGCATAGTCGAAACTCTCGTTTGGCGCGTACTTGTAACGCAGCAGCTGCGCGTCCTCGTCGGCAAGCAGCGTCGAAACCAGCTTCGCGCCCGCCTTGTACGCTTGTTCCGTGATCCGCCGTACTAGGGGCAGCGTATCTAGAGTGGCAGTCATCACCAGTTCCTGGCCGGGCGCAAGCCCCAGCCCAACGCGGATGGCGACTTCTGCAAGTCGGTCAAGTTTCTGTTCGTGAGAAAGGGAGGTGGCTTCGAGAGTCGCGGTAGACATCATGACTTTAGTTTATCGCTTGACTGCGGAACACGTCGGCTCAGAAAATCCCGATGCACCAGGCAGAAACGGCAAGCAGAATCATCATCCCAAAACCAAACGCCTTCGCTCTGGCAGCCAGTTTTCCCACTGGATAGAGTTGCCTATAGGTGCGAAAGAGATGCTGAAGTCTCCCGAAATGCCAGAAGACATAGTCAATCTGTTGTGTCTTGGAAAGCTGCCGATTTACCTCGGGAACCATTTTCCATATTGAGAGATTAGCGATCAGGCAGCAAATGAATGCTCCGATAAAAGCAGCAATTCCGATTACGAGTCTCGCACTTACCGACTTCATCCCATGGGAACAGTATCACGACATCTTCTCGTAGATCCCCGACCGCCGCACCCAGCTCCCGCCATGCTTTTCGAGGTAAACCCACTGTCCCTGCTGGCACAGATTTGCGCACCAGTTGTTCATGTAGACCAGCGCCGCCGTGTGCCCCGCGTTGAAGAAAACCTGGCTGAAAAATGTCACACCCGGATAGCCGGCATACTTTTCCTGCAGCGCCGACCCCGCATCCACCGCGGTCTTCGCCCGGCGTAGTTCAGCCACCTGGTCCGCGTTCAGCAGATCGTACGGTTGAGCCAGCTGAAGCTGCTGGGTAAGCTGCAGCCGCTGGTATTTGCGGGTCTCGAAATCCCTTTCCGCCTCACGAAAGCGCTTCGGATGGTCGTCAGGCGGCTTCAGCTGGCCCTCAGGAGGAACAGCCGGGTTCATGTCGGAAATGTTGATCGTGGTATCCGCAATTGCCCACCGCTGGCTCTGCCCGGACATCGAGTCGAACGGCGCCCCCGGCATCAGCGTTGAGTAGATGGCATAGGAGTCAGCCGCGCGATCGGGAGGCATCGGAATCGCGCCCGCATCCGCCAGAACGCCACCGACGGGGGACGCGGCGAAGAGGCAGGCGGCAGTCACGGCACAAAGCAGCGTCCTTCGGAGCATGTAAACCCCCAAACGGCTCCCGGAGATCGGGCAACTTCATCTTTAGACGCGGCTGGAGCTGTCCGCGTTCCAGCTCAGTGGCCGTTCGCTGCTCCCGATCCCACGTCCCAGGGAGCCGCCCCTTTAGGCGGAGCATCCTGGTCGCGTCCCTTCACCCGGTCGTACATATATTCGTCGCTCACTGATCCCAGGGCCTCGTTATACAAAACCGGCTCGCCAATCACTTCGCGAAGCTCTTCTGCGAACAGGTGCTCCGCCTTCAGCCGGTCCGCAGTCGCCGCGATTTCCAACTTGCTCGTTTTGAGGAATTTCTGGAATCCCCGGTCGAGCAGGAAGGCAATCTCGCCCCCCAGCACCACGCCCGGCTTGTGGATCAGGACGACTCCTTTGCCCTTTTTCGCCGGAGCCAGCACCGCGGCGCAGCCATATTTCGATACCCTTACACCGTTTGCGACCCCGGTTGCGTCTTGTACATCAAATTGGAGGCTGCGAAGCTTGCTGATAACTTCATCAAACGTAGGCGGAACTGTCTTTCTGGGCATGGGGTTCTCTGGATCGAATTTAAGCTTGCGATTGAGATGTTTGCGCGCCAAAGTTACACTGATAACTGGCGCAATTGGCTCCTCCCACTGTCGCACATTGGGCGGAGACCCGCAATGCAGTTTAGGCGGCCGCAAAGCCGCCACGTAAATTAATGGCAACATTGACCAATTCGGCCACCATCTCCCTCGGGACGCCACTGCACGAGCGCATCGGCAACACGCCCCTCATCCGCCTGGAGCGCCTCACCGCGCACCTGCCCGGCATCCAGATCCTCGGCAAAGCGGAATGGGCCAATCCCGGCGGCTCCGTCAAAGACCGCGCCGCCTCGGCCATCGTCGCCGATGCCCGCGAGCGCGGCCTGCTCGCCCCCGGCAGGCATCTTCTCGACGCCACCAGCGGAAACACCGGCATCGCCTACGCCATGCTTGGCGCCGCCATGGGTTTCCCCGTCACCCTCTGCGTGCCCGGAAACGTCTCCCCTGAGCGCAAGCGCATCCTCGCCGCCTACGGCGCCAACGTCATCTGGACCGATCCCGCCGATGGTTCCGACGGCGCCATCCGCAAAGCGCGCGAGCTCGCCGCGGCCGAACCCGCGAAGTACTACTACGCCGACCAGTACGGCAACAACGCCAACTGGCGCGCCCATTATCGTGGCACGGCAAACGAGATCTGGGAGCAGACCGCCGGCCAGATTACGCACTTCGTCGCCGGACTCGGCACCAGCGGCACCTTCGTCGGAACCACTCGCCGCCTGAAAGAGCTGAACCCCGCGATCCAGTGCATCTCCATGCAGCCCGATTCGCCCTTCAATGGACTCGAAGGGCTCAAGCACATGGCGACCGCCATTGTTCCGCCGATCTACGACGCGAAGCTGGCCGATCGCAACATCGAGATGGAGACCGAAGCGGCCTACGCCATGGCCAAGCACCTCGGCCGGACTGAAGGCCTGCTGGTCGGCACCTCTTCCGCGGCTGCCGTTGCCACCTGCCTGCGCATCGCCGAAGAAGAGGCCGCCGCCGGAAAAGAAGCAGTGATTGTTACAATTTTGTGCGACTCCGCCGACAAATATCTGAGCGAGCGCTTTTGGGAAGAGTAAATAGGGAGTAACCGGACCATGCTGAAGCTGAACGAGCAGATCTACAATGCCATCCGACGCCACGGGGAAGAAACCTATCCCCATGAGTGTTGCGGCGTGCTGCTCGGTCGCTCAGTCAATGGCGTGAACGAGGTCGAGGACGCGGTGCGCGCCGGCAACACCCGCACCGATTCGGCCCACAACCGCTATCACATCGCCCCGCAGGAGCTCGTAAAGATCCAGCGCCAGGGCCGCGAGCGCTCGCTGGACATCGTCGGTTTTTACCACTCGCATCCCGACCACCCGGCGCAGTGGTCGCGTACAGATTTCGCCGAGGCCCACTGGCTCGGCTGCTCCTACGTCATCACATCCGTCCAAAAGGGTGTGGCGCAGGAAACAAATTCGTTTCTGCTCACGGGAACGAGCGAAGAGAACAAGGCATTTGAGAACCGAGCCGGTGGAAGTCGGCGTCCTCGAAGCCGAGCGATGTTGATCGCAATTCTCTATCGCTGAACGGCTTCGGGCGCTCGCAACTTCGAGCCGCCCCGCTCTTCCCGTAACGGTTCCGGCATTGATCGACCGGAGCCCAGAGCTATAAGGACGAATCTCATGAAAATCCATATTCCCACACCGCTGCGTGTCTATACCGACAAGCAGGACACTGTCGGAGTCGAAGCAGCCACCGTTGGCGAGGCTCTCGATGCGCTCACCAGCCGTCATCCCGACCTCCGCAAGCACCTCTACTCGGACGAGGGCAAGCTCCGCGCCTTTGTGAATGTCTATCTGAACGATGAAGACATCCGCTATCTGCCGGAGAAAGAAGCCACCCGCGTCAACGGCGGCGACGATCTCTCCATCATCCCCTCCATAGCCGGCGGGGGACTAACCGTCCAGGTAACCGCGCCTTCGGCGCAAAAGTAAGGTCGAGCAGAACAAAATGGCAACCACACTCGAACATCCCGCGGCCCTGCCGCAGCTCAGCAATAACGAGATCGCGCGTTACTCGCGCCATCTCCTTCTGCCCGAAGTCGGCCTCGAAGGCCAGCAGAAGCTCAAGGCGGCGAAGGTCCTCTGCGTCGGCACAGGAGGCCTCGGCTCCCCCCTCGCCTTTTATCTCGCCGCCGCCGGCATCGGCACTCTCGGCCTGGTCGACTTCGACGTCGTCGACGAGAGCAACCTGCAGCGCCAGATCATCCACACCACCAAAGACGTGGGCCGGCCGAAGATCGACTCCGCCACCGAGAAGCTCACGGCGCTCAACCCCTACATGAACGTCGTCAAGCACGAGACGATGCTCACCAGCGCCAACGCGCTCGAGATCATCCGCGACTACGACATCGTCGCCGACGGCACGGACAATTTCCCCACCCGCTATCTCGTCAACGACGCCTGCGTGCTCACGGGCAAGCCCAACGCCTACGGCTCCATATTCCGCTTCGAAGGCCAGGCCAGCGTCTTCGCCACCAAAGAGGGCCCCTGCTATCGTTGCCTCTACCCTGAGCCGCCACCGCCGGGCCTCGTCCCATCCTGCGCCGAAGGTGGAGTCCTCGGCATTCTGCCCGGCCTCGTCGGCGTCATCCAGGCGACCGAGGTCATCAAGCTGATCCTCGGCAAAGGCGAGCCGCTCATCGGACGCCTGCTGCTCGTCGACTCGCTCAGCATGCACTTCCGCGAGCTGAAGCTGCGCAAGAATCCCGACTGCCCGGTCTGCGGAACGAATCCCACCGTGACCAAACTCATCGACTATAACCAGTTTTGCGGCATTACTCCCGAACCCAAGGTGGAATCAGTGACCGGACCAACAGTACAGAACGGCATCCCCCAGATGACCGCCGTCGAGCTCAAGCGCAGGCTCGATGCCGGTGACGATCTCTTCGTCCTCGACGTGCGCGAGCCGCACGAATACCAGATCGCCAACCTGGGCGCAAAGCTCATCCCTCTCGGCGAGCTGCCCAACCGTCTCGGCGAACTCGATCCCAACCGCGAGATCGTCGTGCACTGCAAGTCCGGCGGCCGCAGTCAGAAGGCCTCCGAGCTGCTCGCGCAGAATGGCTTCAAGAAGCTGCACAACCTCGCCGGAGGAATCAACGGCTGGGCCACCGACGTCGACCCCAAAGTTCCCAAGTACTGATCCATTTTCACCCGCTCGTCAGGCGGTGCATCGCCAGGTGCACCGCTTTTTATTTTCACAATCCGCCCTTTGCCGACTGCTCCCCGAGATGCGTATACTCCCGTTGCATAAAAAGGAAGGCTCGTGCCCCATGGATCTCCTCATTGTTCGGGTTGCATTTTGCCTGGTTCTCGCAGTTATTTGTTATTTCTTCCGGCCCTTCGGTCTCAATCCCTGGATCTCGGCCATCGCAGGAGCAGTCGCCGCCTGCCTGGTCATCCTCTTTGAGCAGCGCGTCCGCGCGCTCAGTTTGCGACGTCTGATCGGAGCCGTTGCCGGCAGCATTCTCGGCATTATTGGCGCCTTCCTCATCTCCCTCGTCCTGCGCAATAGCCTTCCCTCCGGCCCCACGCAGAGCCTTCTTCAGATCTTCGTGCTCCTGCTCATGTGCTACGTCGGCCTGGTCATCGGAACCAGCAAGGGAGACCTGCTCAACCTCGACGCCCTCGGCGATCTCTTCAACCCTGAGCGCAGCGCCGCCAGGCGCAATCTCAAAGTTCTCGACACCAGCGCCATCATCGACGGCCGCATCGCCGACATGGCCGAGACCGGATTCCTCGAAGGCGCGCTCGTCGTCCCCGAGTTCATCCTTCGCGAGCTGCAGATGGTCGCCGACTCCCAGGATGGATCCCGTCGCCAGCGCGGCCGTCGCGGGCTCGATGTCCTCCAGCGCATGCAGGCGAACGCGCAGCTGACCATTCAGATCGTGCAGGACGACTACCCCGCCATCCGCGAAGTCGACCTCAAGCTGATCGAGCTGGCCAAGGATCTCGACGCCAAAATCGTCACCAACGACTTCAACCTCAACAAGGTCGCCCACTTGCACAACGTCCCCGTCCTCAACATCAACGACCTCGCCAACTCCCTCAAGCCCGTCTTCCTTCCCGGCGAAAAAATGAACATCATGATTCTCAAGGAAGGCAAGGAGTACAACCAGGGTGTCGGCTATCTCGACGACGGCACCATGGTGGTCGTCGATCACGCCCGCCGCATGATCGGCCGCCAGGTGGAGATCTCCGTCACCTCCGTCCTCCAGACCGCCTCCGGCAAAATGATCTTCGGCAAAATGGACGACCCCGGCCGCATGGAAGGCACGCGCGGCATGGAAATCGCCAATTAAACCAGTTCTCGTCTATGAGTCCGAGTGGTCATTCTGACCCTGAGGATGATGACAAACATAGCTTTGTATCAGGGCCTGGCTTTAGCCAGGCCGTAAGCCTCGCAAATGAAGACGGCTTTAGCCTTTGTTAACAGCTCATTTCCCGAAACAGGACAACCCGCCAACTATTACCGAAGTCTTACATGTTCAACGCTCCCGATTCGCTACGTTAAAGGATAGGGAAGTTGTGACTACGCAGTTAGTCTGTGATTTTGACGATGAATATGCTGGCAGAAATCGCCCCTTCCACCGAAGCTCTCTCCACTGAAACGCTTCAGGCCGATTCACGCGCTCTCACCCAGAGCCGCTCCGACCGCTTCAACTGGAATTTCGCCTTCTGGATCGCCGCTTTCCACCTCGGCGCCATCGCCGCTCTCTTTTTCTTCAGCTGGTCGGCGCTCGCGGTCACCGCTGTGCTCTGGGTTCTGGGCCAGAACGTCGGCATCGGCATGAGCTACCACCGCCTGCTCACGCACCGCGGATACACCACGCCAAAATGGCTCGAATACGTCATGGCGGTCTGCGGCACGCTTGCCCTTCAGGGCGGACCCATCTACTGGGTTGCCGTCCATCGCCTTCATCACCAGCTCACCGATCGCCCCGGCGATCCGCATTCACCGCGTGACGGCAAATGGTGGTCGCACACCGGCTGGATCCTTCAGGGAACCCTGCGCAACCGCAACTCCCTGCTCACCCGTTACGCCCCCGACCTTACCCGCGATCGCTTCTATGTCTGGCTCAGCCGCTACCACTGGGTCCCCGTCACGGTCATCGGCATTGGCCTCTATTTTGCTGGCGGTTGGCCCTGGGTTCTCTGGGGAGTCTTCCTGCGCGTCACCCTTGGCCTGCACGTCACCTGGCTGGTTAACTCCGCGACCCACATCTGGGGCTCGCGCCGTTTCGATACCCGGGACGATTCGCGCAACAACTGGTGGGTCGCCCTGCTCACCGGCGGCGAAGGATGGCACAACAATCACCACGCCCATCCTGTCTCTGCCCGCCACGGCATGGCCTGGTACGAAGTCGACGTGAACTACCTCGGCATCCGCCTGCTCGGCTTTCTCGGACTCGCCCGCCGCATCAAGGTCCTCGGCGCCGAAGCCGGTCCCGCGCGCATCATCAACGGGTAATTCCAGCAGGGCGGTATGATTTCCTTATGGCGGTCATTCATATCTCCGAAGCTGAAGCCGCACGCGATTTTGCCGCCGTCATGGCTCACGTGCGCGCCGGAGCCGAAGTAGTTATCGATTGCGACTCATCATCAGTGGCCGTGCTCCGTGTAGCTTCTCCGCAGTCCCGCACACGCTCTGAATGCATCGCGCTGGCTCGAAAGCATGAGACGGAGACCGGGCAGGCTCCTGTCCTTGACCCCGATTTTGCTGCCGACGTTGCCGAAATAATCGATAAGCGCAAGCCCTGGAATCCTCCAGCCTGGGCCTAATTGTCGATTTCAGCCTGATCATCGCAGCCGAACGCCGGGGTCACACGGTCCGCGAAATTCTCGAGCAGATGCAGGCGGCCTTTGGCGAAGCTGCCATTGGCATGTCAGTTGTGAGCGTCGCTGAATTGACGCACGGCGCGTACCGGGCAACCGATCCGACGAGAAGAGAACGACGCCTCGCATTTGTTGACAGGCTTTGCAATGACATTCCCGTATATCCATTCACAGTCGAAATTGCTCGCCTGGTCGGCAGAATCGAAGGTGAATCCGCTGCTCAGGGTGTCGGCATAGCCTTCGAAGATCTGGTGATTGGAGCAACGGCTCTGCAGCTTGGCTTCAGTGTCGCTACTCTGAACCCTCGCCATTTCCGTCTCATACCAGGCCTCCTGGTTTCGCACCTTCCCTGACGCTCCCCCACACAACGCCCCTCCACAAAGTAAACTCATACTTTGCTGGAGAACCCCCCCATGTTCCGTAGAACGTTTCGTAGAACCTTAGCTGCCCTCGTCACACTCGCCTTCGCCACACCCGTTTTCACCCAGCAGCCGTCCGAGACCGTCACCCCCGAAAAAATCACTATCGACGCGCATGCTCCCACCACGCCGCTCCCCCATTTCTGGGAGCAGATGTTCGGTTCCGGCCGCGCCGTCCTCTCCATGCGCCAAAGCTATCGCGACGACATGCAGGCCGTGAAGAAGATCACCGACTTCAAGTACGTCCGCTTCCACGCCATCATGGATGACGACATCGGCGTCTACGACGAAGACGCCCAAGGCAATCCCGTCTACAACTTTTCCTACATCGATCAGATCTACGATGGCCTGCTCGCCAACGGCGTCCGCCCCTTCGTCGAGATCAGCTTCATGCCCAAAAAGCTTGCCGCGCGGCTCGACTACCACGCCTTCTGGTACAAGCAGATCGTCTCTCCGCCCAAGGACTACGCTAAATGGGACGCTCTCATGACCGCCTTCGCCCAGCACCTCGTCGAGCGCTACGGCATCGATGAAGTCTCGCAGTGGTACTTCGAAGTCTGGAACGAGCCCAACATCGATTTCTGGACCGGCCGCCCCGCGCAGCAGACCTACTTCGAGCTCTACGACCACACCGCCCGCGCCCTCAAAGCCGTCAACTCGCGCATCCGCGTCGGAGGCCCAGCCACCGCTCAGGCCGCCTGGGTCGGCGACATGATCGCCCACGCCACGACCGACAACGTCCCGCTCGACTTCGTCTCCACGCACGTCTACGGCAACGACACCGCCAAGGACGTCTTCGGCGACAACGGTCTAACGCCCGCTCCCGGCGGTCCCGCCGCACCAGATGGTCTGCGCCGCCGTCGCCAAGGTCCACGATCAGATCAAGGCCTCCGCCCGCCCGACCATCCCGCTCATCTGGAGCGAATTCAACGCCACCTACGCCAACGAGCAGCCCATCACCGACTCCATCTACATGGGACCCTGGCTCGCCGACACCATCCGCCAGTGCGACGGCAAAGTCGACATCATGTCCTACTGGACCTTCTCCGACGTCTTCGAGGAGCAGGGCGTCATCAAGACGCCTTTCTACGGAGGCTACGGAATCGTCGCCGAACGCGGCATCCCCAAGCCCGCCTTCCGCGCCTTTGAGATTCTGCATGATCTCGGCGACCAGCGCATCGCCGAACCCGAAAACGACGTCCTCGTCACGCGCAGCAAAAACGGCGCGCTGGCCATCGCTCTCTGGAACCTCGTCGAGCCCACCGCCACCGGTCCCGACAAGACCTTCACCCTCGACATCAAGAGCGCGCCCGGCCGCCATGTCACCATCCGCCGCGTCGACGCCGCGCACGGAGACACCCTCGACGCCTGGAAGCAGATGGGCAGCCCGCGCTATCCCACGCAGGCCCAGATCGCCGCTCTCAAAAAGCCTCCGAGATCGGCCCTCCCGAAACCACCTCGCTCCACGGCGACCAGCTCACCGTCACCGTGCCTCCAAAAGGACTCGCGGTGGTGGAAATTCGTTAGTGAACGCGTTGAAATTAAGAAAATATTCGCGGGCCATACGTCTGTGGGGAAGGTCGGTAATTCCTGGGCGCCATTGGAGGATTACGGAAGTTCGCAACAACGTAATCTGTTACCGCCACTGGAGACGATTTAAGCTGGGACCAATTTGACTGTTCATTCTGCACTAAGGGCCCATGAATTCAATTGAGTTGGGAGCAGTAATTGGTCTACTGATTTTGACCTTGGCGACGTCAGTTGTTCTGGACTTCTCCTTCGTCTTGAACGCAGGAAACGGGCATATGCGGTTCAGATCCCAGAGGCATCGAATTCGAGTGACTTGTCGCGAACTTTCAATCAAGCTAAGCCGAAAGACGTCGAGGCAGTCCGATTTGAGAGCGTAAGAGGCTATGCAGCAATTGAATTAAGGATGCCCTCCCAGAAGTACTTGAAGTCCCAGGCTTGGCAAAGACTCGAATTGGATGCTCAATCTCGGGAATCGCTATCGCCTCTTCTCGATTTCGCATCCGACGCTCTAAAATTATCTCTTCTCGGGCAACTAGCATCCTCCCGTACATTTCAGCTGATCTTTCACGGCGCGGGAGAACTGATGCGTTCGACATCAGGAGACGGTTTCCGACCGATCTTGATCGATAGGAACTCACACAGGATCATTTCGCAAGGACTATTAATCCCTGCGGGTAAGGGCTTTG
Source organism: uncultured Acidobacteriaceae bacterium (assembly GCA_963725225.1). Lineage (GTDB taxonomy): Bacteria > Acidobacteriota > Terriglobia > Terriglobales > Acidobacteriaceae > Silvibacterium. Next base: position 165,324 of record CAVRXY010000031.1, on the reverse strand, counting down.
CAGGCGGGCTCCTTTTTTGGGAGTGCGCCGCGACGCTCGTCGGCCGCAAGTACCTGGCCGACATAAACCGCAAACTTAACAGGATTGACACAGGAATCGCCGAGATTAAGGCTTTCCTAGAAAATGATCGAATTGGAAAGCTGCAAGCTGACTGCAAGCTCCTGCTCGACATCGCCAACTCTCTGCGCCTGGACCCGTCCTTTCTTTTTCATAATGTGGCATTTCAGCATTTGATCGAAGCTGTCGAGCAGAATGCAAGTTCGGTTGCACGAGCTTGTCTATTAGATTTGGAAGCCTCTAGGCGAGCGCTTGAGACGGACGCTAACCCATATGGGTTTTTCAACGCGGATCTGTCCCGGGTGAACGACGGCGTCTCAAGGGTGATTCATATTTTGCAATGTGCGGCCTTCTCCTTATCGCTAAGGGTCTGCGCCGCTACCTATCTCAGCACCTATGTGGTAGACAGGGCACCTCAAAAATTCGCGATTAGCTGATGTGATGGCGCTATGGAAGCAGTTAAACGAAGAGAGCAAGCAATTCCAACATGGCGTCAGAGCAAAAATCGATTCTATGGGCGAGATGTTCTCATTCGGGAGCACTGTCGAAGCGAAGAAGCGAACAGTCAAATCTGAAGTTGAGCAGTTGTTTCGCGTCTCAGCTCAGTCCCTAAAATCCGTCAAGAACGAGATGGAAACCGCAAACGCGGAACGAGGTATCCTCGAAATCGCCTCTGAACCCATGGAGCTTACGGTTACTGTGGATGGTGAAGGGAGGATCTTGACAGCACAAGTCGCTGATCGGCCGTGAATCGAGAGCACCTTGATCACTTCGACGCCCTCACCCTCGGAGCAGGCGCCGCCGGACTCATGTGTGCCATCGAAGCGGGCCGCCGCGGCCGCCGCATTGCCATCCTTGAACGCGCCCCACGTCCCGGCAAGAAAATCCTCATCTCCGGAGGAGGCCGCTGCAACTTCACCAACATCCACTGCCGCCCGGAAAATTTCCTCTCCCAGAATCCCCACTTCGCCAAATCCGCGCTCGCCCGCTACACGCCCGCCGACTTCCTCGCTCTCGTCGAAAAACACCGCATCCCCTGGCACGAAAAGAAGCTCGGCCAGCTCTTCTGCGACCGCGCCTCCAGCGACATCCTCAATATGCTGCTCGCCGAAGCAGCCGAAGCCGGCGTCACCCTTCAATGCAACACAAACATCACCGAAGTCCGCCATGATGACGCCTTCCACGTCCTAACAAACAGCGGCGAATTCCGCGCGCCAGCACTCGTCGTCTCAACCGGAGGCCTGTCGATCCCCAAAATGGGCGCGACCAGCTTCGGCTACGATCTCGCCCGCCAGTTCAGCCTCAAAATCGTCGAGCCGCGCCCTGCGCTCGTGCCGTTCGTGCTTTCGCAGACCGATCAGCAACGCCTCTGCGACCTCTCCGGAGTCTCAACCCGCGTCATCGCCTCGATTGGTCGCAGACAGTTTGACGAGAACCTGCTTATCACCCACCGCGGCCTCAGCGGACCCGCCATCCTGCAGATCTCTTCTTACTGGAACCCCGGCACTACTCTCTCGCTCGATCTCGCACCGCAGCAAGCACTCGCCCTGAACTCGACCACCCACCGCGACCTGCCCACACTCCGCGCCCACCTGCGCACCATCCTCCCGCAGCGCCTCGCCGACCGCCTGCTCGACCTCGACCCGCCCGCCGGTTGGTCCAACCATGCCCTGGAAGCATGGGAAGACCGCTGGCATCACTGGCCCATCACCCCCGAGACCACCGAGGGATACGCCAAGGCCGAAGTCACCGCCGGAGGCATCGACACCAGTGAGCTATCGGCGAAAACCATGGAGAGCCGCATTCCCGGCCTCTTCTTCATCGGAGAAGTCGTCGACGTCACCGGTCATCTCGGCGGATTCAACTTCCAGTGGGCGTGGGCCTCCGGAGCCGCCGCGGGCCGCGCCCTCTAGACGCAGCCGCACTCGCCGTCTAACCGATTTTGTAACAACCACTATTACTTTGGTGCCTCCATTGTGCCTCCATCCTGAGCGTGCCGGATGGTAAGAAGAGCAATACACACTGAAGCTGTCATCCTGAGCGAAGTCGAAGGATCTGCTGTTGGCAGATAGATGCTCTGCATTTTCCCGAAGCCCACCCATCCACCTCCGCATTCGACTCGATCTTCCCTGCAATCATTTCCTCCACCAACCCATGAGTCCGCAATTCCGGAAATGCCGTCGTGACTTTCTGCCCACTCGCGCTCCCCGGGAATCGCACCATCAGCACCGGCCTTGGATCGAATCTTTCCTGCGAAACCCGCTCATCCTCCGCAGTCCACATGGGAGAGATCTTCCACATCCCCACTCGCCACGAGTGATCCGAAGAGACGATGACCGTCGTCCTTGCCGACGCCGGACTCCGCCCGATCCACTCCATCAACTCACCCAGCGCGGCATCCGCCAGCACCAGGTTATCCAGATAGCTACCATTCACTCCCAGCGCGCCCGTCCGGCGATCGTAAAATCCGCCCGGATGCGGCACCGGCAAATGAATGAACGCAAACCCGATGCCCTCATCGCCAATCAGGCTCCGCGAAGCGTCCATCAGTTTCTGATACTGTTCCGCGTGTTCCTGCGCCGTCGTCGGCTGTTTGATCTTGTTACCCGTTAGCCGCGCCAGCGGCTTGTTCAGCGGCGCAAGGATGTTCCACGCCACCGACCTGTCTGGCGAGTAGTTGCCCGGAATAGGTGACCCCAACGACTCCTCGCACCACTCAAGCTCGCGCATGTACGTCCGGCAGTACGGGATGTACCACCCGACCGCTCCCGCCGCCAGCCCCGCTCGCTCCGCATCCGCGAACAACGTCTGCTCGTCGGGATAATCCTGCCATCCCTCGGCAGTCTTCACCGCGGCATGCCCCGCAAAGTCGCTTCGTTCCTGCCTGATCTGGTCACCCCACAGCAGCGACGGGACAATCAGCTCTGTGTAATACCCCGCGGGCTGCACGTTGCTGAACGACACGCTCTCGCCGGCAAAGCGATCGAAATTCGGAAGCTTGATGCCGGGGTCCCGATGCTCAAACGTCTGATCGTACGAAAGCTCATCGAACAGCACCCACACAATCCTCCGCCGCGGCGGCGCACTCTGCGCGATGGCCCTCGAATACGCTGGCAAATCGTGCGGCTCGCGTTTCACTGCCATGTACACCAGCTCCGGCAGCATCCAGAAGATCGCGAAGCCCAATAACAGAAGCACCAACCGTGCCGACCGTACCGCTGCCGCATACCATCCGCGCTTCACCACCCACAACAGCAGCCCCGCCGCGCAAGCGGCAATGAACACGCGCCCAGGGGTCGCAACTCTGTATCCGATCAGCCCAGCGACCGCCAGCCCCGACGTCGTTCTCGCTGCCAGCACGGCGCCCAGCAACAACCACCACGTCGTTCCGACTGCTCCGTCGTGCTTGTCCAGTAGCCGAAAAATCAGCGCAAAGAAAATGCACATCACCGCCAGATCAATGGCCACGCCCCAGTACACCGCATTCATCGGCAAAAGGCGGTGATACAGATCGGTATGCAGCGGTGAAATGTGAAACCAGGTGTACGCAAGGGTAAAGAGAATCGCAGCGCCGCAGCCTTCGAGCCACGTGCGGCCCTTCATCGCCGCTCAAGCAGATAGAGCGTGCGGCCGTTCTTCAAACGCGCCTTCTGCGTTGTTACGAAATAGCGTTCCATCGCAGTTACAAATTCCGCTTCGTTGAGATGCCCGTAAATCTCTTCGCGCCCTCGCAGCAGCTCAGCAAATCGCGGATCGCTCGCCGGAACCCATTCGACAATCGCCCAGCGCGTCGTCAGGTCGCGCAGCAGACCGGCAACCTCGCCCAGAGGAATCTGATCGGAGATCAGCAGATGGTGCACCAACCCCAGCATCATCACGCAGTCAAATCGCCCATACGCGCGATCCAGCAGCCCCAGCGACTCCGCGTTTCTCCACCCTGTCGCCGGAGTCGGCCTCGCCGCGTCCGCGATCACTGCCTGCACCTCGCGCCGCTCTTCGCATGCCTGTCGCCAGTTGCGCTCGCTCGCCGCCAGGTCCGTATCCCAGGCCACGACGCTTGCCCCCATGCTGACCGCCAGTCGCGAATACACGCCCGTATTCGCGCCCAGGTCAAGAACATGTTTCGGCGAAATCTCCAGCAGCGCCCTGCGCACAAAGGTTTTCTTTTGCTGATGATCTTCCGTCTTATAGTGGTCGGCGCTCTCCGGATACTCGCTCCACCGCGACTCGCGCTCGTCGCTCTTTAGCGATTGCAGCGTCGCCCGCAGCCTTCGCAGGTTGCGCCGCAGCACTGCCTCTGCCACCACCGAATCCTGCTCAAGCCTCATCCCTGCCGCAGCGCCATTCTGCCTCTTCTCCAGCAGATACGGCATCGTCACCAGCGTGCGTAGCGGTTCCCGCCAGCGTTGAATAAAGCTCAGATGCGGATACAAATCACCCGGCTGGTACCCGTCTCGGCGATGCAGGCTCGCAGCCAGTGGCCATCCGAGATACCGGTACGCCGCCAGCGGAAGCAGAAATGTCCGCACAAACTGCGCATACGCCATCCACAAGGGACTTCCCGGATCGCGCCTTTCAATCGAGAGCACGTCCACAAATACCGGCCGCGGCCCCTCAAAGAGCACATTCAGGGGGGTGGCATCCTTCAGGATCAGTCCTTTGCCCACCAGGCTCTCGCAAACATCCAGCGTCAGCTCCGCCGCCGCAACCCACGCTCCTGGCGTCCACTCCCACGGATAGCTGGGAAAGAATATTCGCGGATGCTCCAGCAGCAACTCGCCGTTTCGATCCCGGCCTTCGGCCCCGGTCGTCCCGACTAGCCGCCCTTTGGAAACCCATTCCCGCGCCAGGTCCGACTCAAGAAAATCCAGCGCCGCCCCTGCATATTTGGGCCGAACCCTTCGCCGGACGCGGTCGCCTTCCACCCGCAGCGATCCCGCCGGATCGCGGAACGTTTCGATAGCGGCCAGTGCGCCCGCCATCACCCGCGCAGTCCCGAGGTCCCTGTCTCGCCCTGACCTTCCGCTTCGGTTTTCGCAGTGCTTCCCCGGCCGAAGAGCTTGCGAATCTTGGTTCGCAGCACGAACAACGCTCCGGCCAGCATCGACCCGCCCACCTGGAAGGCAAGCAGTCCCGATCCGGGATCGACGTATGCGTGTGCGGGCTTAGCAGCAGCCACGAGGAAGACAACAATCTGGAGAAGACCCAATAAAAACAGCACGGAGCGCATGAACATAATCCCTGACAGCCTTCCGATTCAACGAGTCAGCTGTGGGACGGGGAGAAAATGGAAAAAGTTGCGGCTCCAGTTTCAGAACTTCATCCGCCCTGATACCCATCCCTCGGATTTCATACGCACGCTTCGCGCGGTAAATCAGCGCCGCCATCCGTTCTGGAGCCGTGCGTCGAGCCTCGCAACGCTCTGCTGCTATAGCCTTGATAATGAACAAAACGGAGTTCCTCATGCCCTCCATCCGCTCCTTCAGAGTTACTTTTTCGCCGCGCCCCGTTCTCCTGTTCGTTTTCGCCCTTGCCTTCTCTCTTCGCGCCCAGAATGTCGTCCTCGATCACGCCACCGGTTCTACGCCGCTTCCTGACGGCATCGAAATTCAGGCGGGCGCAGCCCGCGAGCAGATCACCGCCCTCCGCGACGACGTCCTTCGCGTTCGCATCGCGCCTCACGGCCAGATGCCCGAGGACGCATCATGGGCCGTCTCCGCCGAAAACCGTCGCAGCTCCGTCGCCGTCACGCCATCGACTTCTGCCGGTTCAATCGGCTTCCGAACCCGCTCCCTCAGCGTCGAGGTGGACCCTAAAACCCTCCGCCTCACCATCCGCGATCTCGACGGCAACATCGTGCAGCAGGACGCCCAGCCCATCCACTACGATGGAACCGCCTTCCGCGTCTTCAAGACCATGCCGCTCGACGAGCACTACTACGGCCTCGGCGACCGTACCGGCCCGCTCGACCGCCGCGACGAATCCTTCACTCTCTGGAACACCGATGCCTACCGCTTCCAGGAATCCACCGACCCCATCTACAAGGCCATCCCCTTCTTCATCACCTTCCGCGCCGGCCGCGCCGCCGGCATTTTCCTCGACGACACCTGGCGCACCAGCTTCGACTTCGGCAAGCAGTTTCCCGGCGTCTACTCATTCGGAGCCGTCAACGGCCCGCTCGACTACTACATCGTCTACGGACCCACCCCCAAAGAAGTCGTCGAGCGTTACACCTGGCTCACCGGCACGCCGCCTATGCCGCCCCTCTGGACCCTCGGCTTCCAGCAGTCCCGCTACACCTACTTTCCTGAATCGCAGCTTCTTGATGTCGCCAGCCGCCTCCGCGCTGACCACATCCCCGCCGACGCCCTCTACCTCGACATCGACTTTCAGGACCACCACCGCCCCTTCACCATCGACAGGCAGGCTTTCCCTGATTTCCCCGGGATGGTCGCCAAGCTCAAAGCTGAGAACTTCCACCTCGTCGTCATCGCCGATCTCCACATCGCCAACCTGCCCAACGCCGGATACGCCCCCTACGACACCGGCATCGCTGGCGATCACTTCGTTCATAATCCCGACGGAACCGTCTACACCGGCGTGGTATGGCCCGGGCCCAGCGTCTTTCCCGACTTCACGCAGCAGCAGTCCCGCGCCTGGTTCGGCACCCTCTATCGCGACTTCTACAGCATGGGCGTCGCCGGCTTCTGGGACGACATGAATGAGCCCTCCATCTTCAACAGCCCCACCAAGACCATGCCCGAGAACGTCGTCCATCGCATCGATGAGCCGGGATTCACCACGCGCACCGCCACCCACGCCGAGATTCACGATGTCTACGGGATGGAGAACTCACGCGCCACCTTCGAAGGTCTGCTTAAGCTCAATCCCAATCTCCGCCCGTTTGTCCTCACCCGCGCCTCCTACGCCGGAGGCCAGCGCTACGCCGCCACCTGGACCGGCGACAACAGCAGCACATGGAACCATCTCCGCATGACCACGCCCATGATCGAAAACCTCGGCCTCTGCGGATTCGCCTTCACCGGCGCCGACGTCGGCGGCTTTGCCGGCAGCCCGTCCATGCCCCTGCTAACCAAGTGGCTCGAAGTCGCCGCCTTCCAGCCCATCGACCGTGACCACACCGAGAAGGGAAGCGCTTTCCAGGAGCCGTGGGTCGGCGGCCCCGAGCAGGAAGCCATCCGTCGCCGTTACATCGAAGAGCGCTACCGCCTCATGCCCTACCTCTACACCGTCGCCGAAGAGGCCTCCCGCACGGGTCTGCCCATGGTTCGCCCGCTCTTTCTTGAATTTCCCGCACGGAGCCACCGACGGCCACCCCATCGACACCGACGCCCCCGGAGAATTCCTCCTCGGCTCCGATCTCCTCATCGCGGCCCCGCCCTTCCCCGATGAAATCTGAGTCCTACCAGGTCGAGTTCCCCACCGCCGTCTGGTACAACTACTGGACCGGCGAGAGAGTCCCTCAGCTCCGCCGCCAGCTGCGCCGCCCGACCCCGCTCTGCCGCCCAGCCCCGCAAGCCTCGTCCCGCTTACCACCAATATCCGTCCCGAACTCGCCACTCTGCCCGTCTTCGCCCGCGGAGGCGCCATCATCCCTATCGCGCCGCTCGTCCAGAGCACCAATGAAACTCCACAGGGCCCCCTCACCCTCCGCGTCTACGTCGGCGGTCCCGCTGATTCGTGCTCCGGCAGCCTCTACCTCGACGACGGCACCAGCTACGCCTACAAACAGGGAGCCTACCTGCGCATGAAGTTTTCCTGCGAGGTCACACCCGACGGCTTCCATCTCCACATCGCGCCGCGGGAAGGCGCTTACCCCGCATGGTGGAAGGAAATCCGCGCCGAGATCTACGGCTGGACGCCAAAACAGAACTCCGCCTCCGTGAGCGGCAAAGCAATGCCGCTCGAAACGCTGCCGCACGGCGTCGCCGTCGACCTCCCCAAAACCGGAAAAGGTCTCGATCTCTATCTGAAATAGACAACGTAAGACCAAATAAATTGATCTGAGGCTTGGGAGAGTAGCTAAATTAGCTAAATTAGCTATAATGAAATTGCCATGATCACCTTCACCTCCGCAGAGGCCCAGAACCGCTTTGGACAGCTGCTCGATACTGCACAGCGCGAAACGGTAGCCATCACCCGGCATGGGCGTCCGGCTGCGTTCATCATCTCGCCACAGGAGATGGAAGAACTTCTCGATGCGCGGCGCAAGCGCAGCAAGGCTGTTGTCGATCTGGAATCATGGAGCGCCGGGGCAGCCAGACGCGCAACGTCGGCAGCGGCTGCGTTGACCGATGAGGATGTAAACCGGCTCGTTCATGACGTTCGATGAGCCGTCGAGTTGTCCTTGGTACCAGTACGCTGGTAAGCGCAGCGCTGCGTATCGGGTCGATACCGCATCAGGCGCTGCTCAAAGCGCTGGCGACCAGTGACCTTTGCGCGAGCGACCAGACACTGGCCGAACTGGAGCACGTTCTCAATTCTGAGAAGTTCGATCGTTATCTCGATCGCGATTCCAGGCTGGAATTCGCCGCGCTGGTTCGCCGCAGCGTCTTTCTCTTCGCAGTGGATGACCAGAGTCTGAAAGCCGTCGACCCTCGCTGCCGCGACTCCGGCGACGATAAGTTCCTCGCATTGGCGCTGGTCGCTGAAGCTGAGTTTTTGGTCAGCAGCGACGAGGACTTGCTGGTATTACATCCCTGGCATGGAGTAGAGATCGTGACCCCTCGATCATTTCTGTCCCTTCACTCCGCCTTATAGCTCCCCTTGCCCCAGTGGAACGATACCGTAGGCGTGCACACGTCGCTCTGGTAGTAAACCACCGTGTCGCCGCTGTCGTGTCCCTGCACATAGGGAGTCATCGCCGCCACAAAATTACCCTGCGCATCCGGCTTTGGGCTGAGGCTGGCCTTCTGGCCGAATGTCTCCGCGCCCATGGTGAACGGCGTGCCAGCCTTGAAACCGCTGCCCTCGATCAACACCAGCTCGGCATCCTTCGATCCCAGCAGGACCTGCAGCTTGCATCCGTTGCTTTCGCCCGCCACCGGAAAGGGAACTGCGCTCGCCGCCGCTCCGCCCTTTTTGTCTTCGGCCACCAGCGCCACGCGAATCGCCTCGCCCTTGGCCGCCGCCGTCGTAATCTCAATCGGATCATTCACCTTCATCGTCTCTGTACAAGCCGGCACAGTCGGAGGCTTATTCTGCGCCGCCGTCTGCGCATCAGCCGCAGTCTTTCCCGCGTCCGCACCTGGCGCCACTGGCGTATTCACCGCGGCAGCCGGCGCTCCGCACACGGCCGTCCCCGACGCATCGATCACAATCCCGTTCATCACCGCGAGCACACCCGAATTCAGCGGCCAGCGCAGCAGCGTCAGCCGCGTGCCCGGAGCAAATCCGCTCGCCGCCAGCCGATAGGTAATCAGCGTGCTCGCCGCGCCTTTCACTCTCGCCGTCTCCTTCAACGTCAGGTTGATGCCCGGCGACGACGCCTTCGGGCCCCAGTTGGCCATGGATGTCGCCAGCCGCATAACCTGCGCCCGCTGCCGCGCCGCTGCCTGCTCCGCCTCTTCTTCCGCGGTCGGTGTATGGGGATCGGGAGGCAGGTCCTCAAGCTTCAATTGCGGAGTCGACGAACTATTTGCCGGAGCCTGCGCTGCCGGAGCCGGCTGCTGCTGTGAACTCTGATCCGCCGTCTGGGAAAAAGAGGTAAGACAAAGCGACGCCGCCACACCGCCGGCAAAAAGAACTGAAAGGAAACGCATATTCCGAGAATAAATTAACCGGGTGCCCCAGGTCCCGCTTTTGGGACCTGGGTCCAGGCGTCCGTTTGTTGCCGGAAATTCATCTTCAGTCCATATTGTCGGTCTGATATCGTCTCTCGCAGTAAATCGCCCGTGAGGTGACCCATGCCCTGCGACCCGCAGGAACTGAAACACGTTCCGCTGTTTGCTCTTCTCGACGACGACGAGCTCGCCGTTCTGGCCGCGCAGGTCGATCTCAAAAAGCTCGCACCCCGCCAGCGCATCTACAAAATCGGAGATCCCGGCAAGCACGCCTACATCCTGATTTCCGGCACCGTACAGGTCAGCACCGTCGACGAAGACAACCAGGAAGTAGTCGTCGATGAGCCCGGACACGGCGAGTTCTTTGGCTTCGCCTCCATGCTCGACCAGACCCCCCACCAGACCAACGCCCTCGCCATCGAAGAAACCGAGTGCGTCGAGATCAGCCGTGACGACATCACCACCCTCCTCTGCAAGAAGCCAATGGCCGGCATGGACATGCTTACTGTCCTCGGCCGGCAGTTCCATGCCTCGCAACAACTCGTTCGTGTGCGCGCCAATCGCAACGCCAACGAAATCATCGAGGACGCGGAAACATTCGGCGAGCGCGTCGCCGACACCGTCGCCAGCTTCGGAGGCTCATGGACCTTCATCATCGCCTTCGCCATCGTCCTCACCATCTATACGTCCATCAATGTCGTCCTCAAAGGCAGGGCGTGGGATCCCTACCCGTTCATCCTGCTCAACCTCTTCCTGTCCATGCTCGCCGCCATCCAGGCGCCCGTCATCATGATGAGCCAGAACCGCCAGGACAAGAAGGACCGCGTCCGCAGCGAGCTCGACTTCGATGTCAACCGCCGCGCCGAATCCGAGATCCAGCACCTCTCCCGCAAGCTCAACCTCGTCCAGGACAAAATCGGCGACCTCGACGACCTCCTGCGCGAGCGCATGCCGTCAGCCTCCTCAAAGCACCCCTGAGGACCCCGGCAGCCCTTGCCGGTCTGAAACGCCTTCGCCGATCCGCGCACTATCCACTGGAGCGAATCACTGCCGCGCCTCGTCGGCGGACCTCGATCATCTGCTTGGTTTTCGTTAATCGTTACATGGTAGATACCGCTTGCCCGTCTTACGCTGGCACTTTTGACAGTGTTCGTGTACCCGCAAACGCTGTGAAATAGCTACAACTGGAGAGATGGGGAAGCTGCTATTTACCGCAGGATCCGTCGCCAGTCTGAACGGAGGGTTGCAGTAGAAAGTCGACAATTAGAGCTTCTTGGGGAGAGCGTGGTATGCGGAGGAATGCCCAGTTCATGCAGAGGTGGACCGGCTGTGCTTCGATAATGCTGGTCTTCGCCGCCCTGATTCCATCAGCTTACGCAGCGGGCCAGTCTGTACCTGGACCTGATTCGAGTCTCGCAGGAGACGAATCCGGTCCCGATGGCGCCTACCTGAACTTCGCCGTCGATCGCAACATTGCGCCACAGCCACACTTCGATAAAGATATCGGCCCGCAAGATCTCCGTCTGGACCAGCTGCCCGACAGCCCCGGGCACCAATTTATTAGCCGCTCCGACGTGAAATTCGGCGATTCATCCGAGGGTCCCGGGAGCGTATCCGGCCACCCGAATTCAGGCGCCATCGTGCTGTCCACAAACCGGCCGGCTCCGGAAACCCAGGTCCAGTGGAGAGCCGCTATTCGGGAATCACTGTTCTTAGTCGGTATCGCGCACACCTTCAACCTCATCACCGAAGCCGGAACCCGCGACGCAACGTTCAACGGCCCCTGGCTGAATGACTATCTCCACTCCGTCGGCGAGCTGCGCGGCTGGAGCGACAGCGACCGCTTCATGGCGCCCTACGCCAGCCATCCGATCCAGGGCGCGACCTTCGGATTCATCGCGCGCCAGAACGATCCGAGATATCGAAATGTGCAATATGGCGACGGCCGCGTGTACTACATGAGTCTGTTGCACTCGATGGCCTGGGCGGCAATCTGGCACACCGAGTGGAAAATCGGTCCGGCTAGCGAAGCCTCCATCGGCAACGTGATGCTTCACGCCTCTCCCGGATTCATCTGCCTGGTCGACACGGCAACGCTGGGCACCGTCGCAATGTTTGCCGAGGACGTCGCGGACCGATACGTGGTTACGGGGCTTGAGAATCGCACCGCCAACCGGCTGTTCATCGTCCTGGCGCGAGGCTTCCTCAACCCGGGCCGATCCATGGCGCAGGCGATGGCCTTGCATTATCCCTGGCGCCGTGAGAACCGTCTAGGGTTGACCGGCGAGGACTACCAGATGCGGAAAGAACTCGTCGCGGAGTACAAGGCCGGCGGCGAAAAGCCCTTCGTGTACGTGAAGCCTCCAGGACCCGTATTTGAGCACGAATATCCCAAAGAAGCCGACATCGAGCTGACCGCATTCCCCGTCTATGAACGCCTCCTGAACAGCGGCCAGAATTGCATCGGCGGTGGCGGCTCCGGAGCCTCACGCGTCAATCCCTACTTCCAGCTCATCGGCGAAGTCAGCGGATGCCTCATAATGGGCATGCCTGCCTCCAATCAGAGCGCCGACATGCTCTTCTACGGCGGAGGAGTCCGCTGGACCCCGCTCGCCGCACACCACGTATCACCCTACATGCAGGTGATGTTTGGCGGCCGCAAGGTCACGCATGAAACCGATGACCTTGCTCTCAGAAAGCAGTTGTTGGACGAATGGGCCGACGGCAGCGGAACCCTCCCGCATTACCCCAAACGCAACGACTGGTCGGTCGAAGTCGCCAACAACGGGCCTTCCCTGGGCGTAGGAACTGGCTTTGATCTCGTCCTCACCCGCGCTTTCGCCTGGCGAATGGTGAATGTTGAGTACTCCCACACCTGGATCGGAAACCTGAATCAGAACATGATCCAGCCGCAGGACACGCTGCGTATCACGATGGGCGCCGTGCTCCGCGTCGGAACCTGGTAACCGACTACCGTAGTTTCCGCGCCGCCACCGGCTCGCCGTGCTGGCAGCCTTTCCCGCAAGCTCAACCTTCTCCACGACAAAACTCGACGACCTCCTGCGCGGACGGATCGAGCCCGAGCCAAATCCAAAGTGATCCGGCAGCCAACGCCGCGGTCTCGTTCTCCGGTGCGAGCGTGTGGTTCAATGAAGTGGATTCCCGGAGGCATCTGTGCATCGCTGCGCGCTCGCGCTGTTCTCATCTCTGCTGCTGATTTCCAGTGCTTCAGGTCAAAAGGCGCAGGCGCCATCTTCCTGTGCCGCGCTCGCCCAGCTGTCGCTGCCGGATACGAAGATCCTCCTCGCCCAGCAGGTAGAAGCAGGAAAGTTCTCCCCGCCGGAGCCGCCACAAAACCCTGCCGACACTCATATCTACCAGTCCCTTCCCGCGTTTTGCCGCGTCGTCGCCCAGGTCGCGCCCACCTCCGATTCCGACATCAAAGTCGAAGTCTGGATGCCCGTTCACGGCTGGAATGGCAGGTTTCGCGGCCAGGGCAACGGCGGTTTCGCCGGTGAGATCTACTACTCAAGCATTGCGACTGCGGTCGCTCAGGGATACGCGAGCGCCGGCACCGATGGCGGCCACACCGGAAAGAGCACCGACGCCTCCTGGGCCCTTGGTCACCCGGAAAAGGTGAACGACTTCGGTTACCGCGCCGTTCACGAAATGACCCGCAAAGCCCAGTCGATCATCCATGCCTACTACGGCGCCCCTGCCGGCCATTCCTATTTCATGTCCTGCTCAGATGGCGGCCGTGAAGCCTTGATGGAAGCCCAGCGGTTCCCCGGCGACTACGACGGAATCCTCGCCGGCGCTCCCGCCTACCATTGGACCGCCCTCGTGACCGGTGCGGTCACCGGAGCCCAGGCTCTGACGCAGACTCCTGCCAGCTATATTCCTTCCTCCAAGCTTCCCGCTATCGCATCGGCTGTGCTCGCCTCCTGCGACGCATCCGACGGCGTGAAGGATGGCTTAGTGAACGATCCCCGCACCTGCCACTTCGATCCTTCAGTATTGCTTTGCAAAGGAGCCGACTCGGATAGCTGCCTCACCGCCCCGCAGATCACCGCCCTGAATTCGCTCTACGCCGGCGTGCGCGATGGGCACTTCCAGGTTTACCCCGGCCTGCTGCCCGGCGCGGAAACCGGCCCCGGAGGCTGGTCTACCTGGATTACCGGCTCGAAACCCGGCGACAGTCTCATGTTTGCCTTCGGCACCGGCTACTACGCCAACATGGTGTATGACAACCCGCACTGGGACTACAAAACCTTCAACGTCGATGACGGTCTCAAAACGGCGGTCCAGAAAACCGCCCGCGCGCTGGACGCTACCAACCCGGACCTGAAGCCCTTTTCCAGCCGCGGCGGAAAGCTCATTCTCTACCACGGCTGGAACGACCCCGCCATCTCCGCTCTTGGCACCATCGACTACTATCGGCAGGTCCAGGCCGCCAACACTGACGCCCAATCCTTCGTCCGCCTCTTCATGGTTCCCGGAATGCAGCACTGCTACGGCGGCCCCGGCCCCAGCAGCTTCGGTCAGTTTGGATGGCATCCCGGCACCGGCCCTGAGGACCCTCAGCACGATATCTCTCTCGCTCTCCAGCAGTGGGTCGAGAAAGGCGTTGCACCGGAAAAAGTCATCGCAGCGAAGATCGAGACCGATCCGAAATCCGGCCCTCACGCAGCCCCGCACACAACTATGACCCGGCCCCTCTGCGCCTATCCCGAAGAAGCGAAATACGATGGCGCCGGCAATACATCCGATGCGGCAAACTTCGCCTGCGCTCTCCCGGCGAAATGAGCCGGCATCAGCAGCTCACTGCGCCGTCCAGCCCCCATCAACCGGCAGGGAAGCCCCGGTGATATTCGATGCTGCCGATGAGCACAGGAAGAGCGCCATCGCGGCAATATCCTCGATAGAAGTAAACCGCCCCGACGGCTCCTTCTCCTCGAGAAGCTGCCGCGTCGCTTCTTCTTTCGAGACTCCCCGCTCAGCCGCCCGAGCGTCGATCTGTTTCTCGACCAGCGGCGTCATAACGAATCCCGGACAGATCGCATTACACGTGATTTTTCGCGACGCGTTCTCCAGCGCGACAACCTTGGTAAGCCCGATCAGCCCGTGCTTGGCCGCAACATAAGCCGCCTTGTTCACCGACGCCACCAGCCCATGCACCGACGCGATGTTGACGATGCGTCCATCATTGCGCCGCTGCATCCCCGGCAGCGCTGCGCGTATCGTGTGGAAGGCAGCCGACAGATTAATCGCCAGAATCGCGTTCCAGCGCTCCACCGGAAACTGCTCCACCGCCGCCACATGTTGAATGCCGGCGTTGTTGACCAGAACATCCACGCGCCCAAAGCGTTCTTCGGCATCCCGAATCAGCGCCGCGCACTGCTCCGGATCGGAAAGGTCCGCCGGGTGATAGAACACCTCCGCCCGGTACTGCTGTTGCAGCCCACGCGAAAGCGCTTCAGCCTCCTCGCTCGTTGCAATGCCGTTGATGACTATTCGGCACCCCGCCGCGGCAAAAGCCTCCGCAATGCCCAGCCCTATCCCTGAAGTCGAACCGGTAATAACAGCAGTCTGATCGCGAAACACCACAACGGCCTCCAGTTATCGGCAATAAACGTCACTGCCGTCTCGCATCATCAACCGACGCTCTTCGCCGCCTCGCAGCGTCCGGCAAAATCATCCACCAGGTCCGCGACCCTGCTCGCTCCACGATTCCCCATGAGGATCGTGTAATGCGTCGTGTCCGGAATCAACTCCTCGTCCATCGCCTGAACGCACGTCCGCATCTGCTCCATCATCGCGTCGGGATACAGCGGCGGCGCGCCCGGCACAAACCCCGCCGGCGCGCGAACCATCAGCACCGGCACGCGAATCGCCTGCAGCCGGGCGATCATCGCTTCTCTCTGCAGGCCCTCCATCAGGTCTGCCGTCACTCCCTCCGCCAACGCCTTCGGCTTCAGTTCCGGAGGCTCGCCGCCCACCTCATAATCGAGAAATGCCTCCACCCACGGCCCCCAGTCCTCAGCGGGAAAATGCGGCTGTCCCCGCCAGAACTGCCTGTAAGCTTCCCGCGAGGGATGCGTCTGCCGAAGCTGTGAAATCCGCAGCGCCAGCGCCGCATCCAGACCTTGCTGCGGACCGGCCGCCGCAATTGCCGGTGCATAGCCCCCATCGATGAACACCACGCCCGCCACCAGGTCCGGCTCCTGCGCCGCCAGCGCAGCCGCGACAAACCCGCCCATCGAGTGCCCAACGATCACGCTCGGCCCCAGCCCCAACGCACGCATGGCCGCCGCCACGTCGCGTGCATGCTGCACCATCCCGTAAGGCCCCGCCGGCTTCTCCGAGTCGCCGCGCCCGCGCAGATCGAGAGCAAACACCGCCCGTCGCCCCGCAAGCCGCTCTGCCATGCCCATGAAGCTCACATACGAAGCAGTCAGGCCATGCAGAGCCACCAACGCCGCGCCTCTGCCCGGCCAATATCCAAAGGCCAGCTCCACGCCGTCGCCCGACACGCGCCCCCGGGCTTCCCTGGTTACGTTCACCGTCGTCTTCACCCACCCCTTCTGTTCTGCGCAGTCATAGAAGCGTCACCGTTGCCGCTAGAAATTAAACTTCAGCGCGAACTGAATCACGCGCGGTCCCGTCGTCGTCGTCACGATCTGTCCCACGTTCGCCGAAGCCAGAATGTTCACCGGATTCGCAAAGCTGACCGTGTTGAACGCGTTGAAGAACTCACTGCGGAACTCCACCTGCCGCTCGCCAATCGGAAAGAACTTCACAATCGAGATATCGACATTCTTCTGATCGGGTCCGCGCAGAATGTTCCGCCCGCTCGTCCCAAAATCTCCGATCGCCGACGCCGGCGTAAAGCAATTGATGTTGAAGTACTCATTCAGCCGCGACTGACACGCCCCCGCTCCGCGAAGCATCGCACCCCGCCACCGAATCCGCCCGCGCCTGCACAAACGCCGTCGCATTCGTCAGCACAGAAAACGGCGTGCCCGCCTGCAGCGTGATCACGCTCGCCAGTTCCCACCCGCTCGCCGCCTGCTTCAGCAGAGCCGGAGTCCCCTTTGTAACCGGGCAGGTCATAAATCCCGCTGAAGACAAAGCGATGCCGCCGGTCGAAGTCCGAGCTCGCATAGTTGTTCAACGTCACCTGATTGCCCGGCACCACCGTCACATCGCTCGTGCCCGTCGGATCGCCCGAATACTCATCCAGCCAGTGGCTGTATGTGTAAGCCGCCAGGAACTGCAGCCCATGCGACATCCGCTTGGTCACGCTCGCCTGCAGCGAGTTGTAATTCGAAACCGCCGAGCTCTGCATCAGATGCACGCCAAATCCCTGCACCGCCAGGCTCGACAATCCCGGGCTCAGCGCTCCCGGCTCGAACGGCACCGGAGCAAACGCCTGGTTTAAATCCATCAGGCGATACAGCCTTCGCCCCAGCGCCCCCACATAATTCAGATCGAAGGTCCAGCTGTTCGCAAAACTGTACTGCGTTCCCAGGCTGAACTGCTGCGTATACGGCGTTCTGAAGTTGTGAATGTCCGGATAGATCCCATTCGCCGAAACCACGGCCACGCCCGTCGGCGAAAGCGGACTCGGCGCCTGCGGCAGCAGCGCCGGCGGCCCGCCGAAAGGAAAGATCGCGGGATTATTGAAGGTCAACGGAAAAGCGCTCGGCGGCGGCACATCGACAAACGGAGTCGCAATCGGAGTCTCCAGCGTCTGCGCCAGTGTGTAATACGGGAAATTCAGCACCTGGTTATTAAGCAGGCGGGCATTCGCGCGGTCGAAGTAAATTCCATAACCACCCGCGCACCATCATGCGACCCGGAACCGCCTCCCACGCGAAACCAAACCGCGGCGCAAAGTTTGTCGTATTCGGCGAAACCAGCGACGACCGGATCTCCGGAATCCCCGGCAGCGGACTCTTCGCATTTGAAGCCTGAACAAACCCTCCCGTGATCGCCACGTTGTCGCCCACCGGAAATCCCGGAATAGCCGTCGTCGTGATTCGCTGCGGATCGATCCCCACCAGTCGTCCATCGGCATCGCTGAAGGGACCGAAAAAGTCATAGCGCAATCCAAGCGTAAGCGTGATCCGGTTCTGCAGCCGCCAGTCGTCGTTGAAAAATCCGGCCCAGTCATGCGCGCTCAGATCGCGGTTGTTCACGCCCGACCCCATAATCGTCAGCCCGGTCAGATCGTAGAGGCCGCCGAGAAAATCAAAGAACCCGTTCCCGGCAAACGGCGAAGGCGGCGGCGCGAGACCCAGGAAGAATATCTGGCCGCGCGTGTAAAGGTTGAACGCCAGGTCTATGCCATGATGCTTGTACTCTGCCCCGAACTTCATGCTGTGCCCGCCCTTCTGCCAGCTCACCGTATCGCCAACCGAGTACGTCTTCTCATCGGCATTGTTATCCGAGAACGGATTCGCCCCGAGATCGAAGTAGTTGGCCACCGAAATCTCCGGCATCCCCGGGAACAAGCCGCCCAGCGGATTGGCGATGCCCAGCTCCGCCGCCGTAAACGGCTCCTGCGGAGCCGAACTCGTCGTGATAATCGACAGCCCGAATCGCGCGTCATTCACCAGGCTTGGAGAAAACACGTGCGTATCGTCCACCGCCAGCACTCTCTGATTCAGATCAGCCGTCCCGCCAAATCCCGGCACCGGCAGCGCATTCGTCAGCCCGAACAAGTTGAACAGTCCCTGCAACTCGGGATTGTCAGCCTCGAAGAACTTCCCCGACAGCCGGTTCGCTTGCGAGATCTGATAGTCGAGATTCGTGTTGTACTGGTTTTCGGTGAATCGGGAAATACCCACCACCGGTGTCGCCTCCGGCAGCGGCACCTGCCCGATGCCAACCGGCGTCGGATTCGGAGCCGACGGAATCACATACGCCCCATTCGGCAGCTTCGCCTGCAGCAGAAACTTTGCCGTTGGATCAAAGCACGGCGGAAACGTAATCGTAACCGGAGGAGTTGCACATGGCGCGAGCCCATAAGACGCGGCCAGCGCATTCACCCCCGCATCCGACCGATCATTTGTAAGGTTCTGCGGCACAAATACCGTGCCGATCGAATTCAGCAGGGAAGTCCCGTTCACTTCCCGGCTTCCCTGGTAAGAAATAAAAAACCAGAGCTTGTCCTTCAGGATCGGCCCGCCAAGCGTGCCTCCAAATTGATTGCGCTGATAGGGCGGCCGCGAAATGCCGGCGCGGTTCAGGAAGTAGTTGTTCGCGTTGAGCACGGTATTGCGGAAAAACTCGTAGACGTTGCCATGAAACTGATTCGTTCCCGACTTGGTAACGGCAGCCACCACCCCACCCGAGACACGTCCCTGCGACGCATCATATTGGCTGGTCTGAACAATGAATTCCTGCAATGTGTCGGTTGCGGGAATTGCCAGATTCGGCAGCGAACCGGTGCCGATGGAGTTCGCGTCTGCGCCATTGATGATCACCGAATTCGAAGTCGCGCGATTCCCGTTCACATAAATCGGAGCCGCGCCCCGACCCAGCTCCGACGAGTTCTGCACCGGCCCCGACGTTCCCGGCGTCAGCGCCAGCAGTTGCTGAAAATTCCTCGTTGGCAGCGGCAGCTGTCGAATCTGTTCCTGTTGAATGACAGAACCATGCGCTGCGGTCTCAGCCTCTTCGGAGCGGACTTCAACAACGGCCTTTTGGACCGCTACTTCAAGATTGATCTCAAGACCGGTCGTCTCCGTAATACGGACCGTGACAGCGTCTGCAGTCGCCTCCGCGAATCCCGTCTTTTTCACCGTAAGGTGATAGCTGCCCGGCGGAAGAAGCGAAAGGGCAAAGTGCCCGCTCTCATCGCTCACCGTGCTGCGCTGCACTCCGGCCGCACTGGAGACACTGATCGCCGCCCCGCCCACCACCGCCCCGCTTGGATCCCTCACGACTCCAGTGATCTGCCCCGTCGTCGTCGTCTGCGCGCCGACGGCGGAGGCAAGCCACAACAGAACACACAGAACAAATGCGGCAGCCCGCACTGGTCTCATAACGTCCTCCTTTGGCCGGCAGTGCGCGTTCTCTTCGCCGGAATAATGCGTCCCCCTGTGTACAGAAGAACCAGTTGCTCGACGGCCTCTTCATTGCCCATGCCCAGGTGCCGCTTCGCCCCAAAAAGCTCTTCCGCCAGGAAGTAAGTGAAGAACTGCAGATAAATCGCCGTGTATGCGAGCGACGGATCCACCCCCGCCGGAAACTTCACCCGGGAGCTGTGAATCACCACCTTGGCGTAAGTCCGCAACCCGCCCGCTATCTCGCGAAAACTGTGGATGAAGTGCTTGTGTCGAAACTCGACCACGTCGATGTACATCAGCCGCCAGTAATCCAGGTTCTCGGCAACCACCCTGCCGATCGCTCCCGCCAGCTTCCTCAGCGAGTCCGGATCGAGCGACTCCATCAACGGCATCAGTTCCTCTTGCCGGATGGCTTCCATCTTTCGCCCCAGGTCGTTCACCAGGTCGATGAAGATGGCTTCTTTTGTGTCGTAGTAGGTGTAGAGATTGCCCATCGACACGCCCGCCCTGGTCGCGATTTCGCGGACAGATGTGCCATGGAAACCCTTGCGGGTGAAGAGATAGAGAGCCGCTCGACGGATGCGGATCTTGTTCTTCTCGATCGTGCCATGCAAAAGCCGGGGCATCGATAATCCCATCGACAACGGATCAAAGCGAGCGAGCGCTCGTTTTAACCACCCCGGCTTTTATTCCTCTGAATGGAAGAAAGTCAAGACAAATTTTTCGCTGCGGACTTGCCGTAACTCACCACACAAAAACGCGCGCTCCTCCTCCGCTATGCCGGAATCGTCCCGTCTGCACCGAGTAGCCGTGCAGGGGGATTGCGCTCTCGTGCGCCACACCGTGGAGAACGGCCTCCGCGCCCGTCAGCTCCTCGACCTTCGTGCTCTGGTGCCGGTTCATAATCTCGGCCGACTTCTCAACCTGCTCCAGTGAACCTGTTGCAAACACCAGAACGCCTCCGGCCCGAATTCCCTGAACATAGGCCTGCGCTTCGTCTTCCGTAGCTCCCATCGCTCGCAGGTCACGAACCAGTTCCGCGCAGAAATCGACCTCCGGAGTACTGAGCACGCCAGTGACATGCATGTACCGCGGCTCGGCGAGGACGCGTACATCATCCGCGGCGATTCCAGCAGCCTTGAGGTCGTTGACCGCTTCCTCCGCAAGACTCGAGTTATTGAATAGACCGACTGCCGTGTGTGTCATACCCCACCTCCACATGCTGCTGGCGGCTCTGATCAAACCCGCCAGTTCTGTCTCGAACTCTAGCCTCAAGGCCGCTGCATAGCTGTGACGCGCATCACGCCGCTGTTTCCGTCGAGAGCCCCGTCCACTCCGCAAACTCCCAGGTGACGGAAATCACAGCATTTTCGACCACATCCATCGACCCTGTAAGCACCAGTCCAGACCGACCGGCCAGGCGGTGAATGCTGCGAAAGAGGCTAGTGTGCCCATAATCACGATGACCCGTTCTGTCGAAACGCCGATTGCCGTGCCCAGCCCTGCAACACCCGCACCCGCCCCGCCAAAACGATGGTGTGCCCTGCTGGCGTTGCTCTTCGGTGGCGCGCCCGCGAGCAACTCGGTGCAAACGAAACTCGACATCACCGCCAGTCCTGAGGCGGTCTGGAAGCGGATCCTCTTCTACGAAGAAATATCCGCCACGCCGCCCCTGCTTCTGCGCGCGCTGATTCCCCGGCCTTTGCATACCTCAGGCGACAAGACCACATCCGGCTCAACCATTCTGTGCACCTACCAGCGAGGACATCTCCTCAAGCGAGTCACCGCCCTCGAGCCTCCCCGCCTCATCGAGTTCGAAGTCGTGGCGCAGAAGCTGGGCATCGAAAGCTGCGTCACGGCGAGGAGCGGTTCCTACAGAATCCGCCCCACCCCACGCGGCGCCGAAGTTGTGCTCACAACGAACTACCAGAGCCATCTGCATCCGCGTCCATTATTCCGTCCTCTCGAAAGGCTCGCCATACACCAGCTCCACCGTCACATCCTCAACGGAATGCGCCAGGCCATTCCCCTTCCAGCTGCACTCGCCTTCCCCGCAGAGTGTCCCGTGCCGGTCAGCGTGTCTCACCCGAACAACAGCTATCGAGGAGCAAAGGTGTGCACGATATCTCACTCGCATTCCCGCCGCTAGCGCTCATCCGGGTCTCCATCGCAGCCGTGTGGCTCTACGAGGGCTTCTGGTGCAAGATTGTCGGCCGATTGCCTTCGCAGCTCGAAGTGGTGACCGCCGTCCCGCGGCTCGGCGCGCGCTTCGGCCCTGCATTCCTCAAGGCCCTCGGCGTCGTTGAAGCAGCCATTGCTCTCTGGGTCATCTCCGGAATCGCTCCCGGCCTCTGCGCCGTCGTTCAGGTTGTGGTGCTCGCCGCGCTCAACATCAACGGACTACTGTGGGCGCGCCACATCATCCACGATCCCGCCGGCATGATCGTCAAAAACATCGCCTTCCTTGTATTGGTGTGGATCAGCGGCGCATTCCCCGGACGGCATCCTTGAAGGCCGATATCCCCAAGGCAGAAACCGCCTGGAGCGCCGGCCGCCTGACGTCCTCAACCGGCCGCCAAAGACTGCTCTTCGGGCAGATGCACGAAGACGCCGAGATCGAGTGCCATGCCTTTCGGGGAAAGGCTCGCATCTTCTGCATCGCATCCGCGGGAGACACCGCGATGCGCCTCTCACTCCAACATCAGGTCGTCGCCTGCGACATCAATCCCGTGCAGCTCGCCTACGCCGAGCGCCGCGTCGCCGGAGCCCCCATCGAGACCGGTGACGCCGAACGCGTGATGCAGATCCTGCGCACCTTCATGCCCGCCATCGGCTGGCGAAAAGAAGCCGTCCGCGCCTTCCTTGCTCTCACAAACCCCGCCGAACAAATCGCATTCTGGCACGCACATCTCAACACGCGTCGCTTCCGCACAGCCTTCGACACCCTTATGTCGCGCCCGGTCCTGCGCACAATCTACGCCCGGCAGTTCCTCTCATTCCTTCCTACAAACTTCGGAGTCATCATGCGCCAGCGTCTCGAGAGAGGCGTTGCCCTGCATGCCAATGCCTCCAATCCATATATCCACGCCCTGCTCCTCGGCGAAACTCCTGTCGCGCCTCAGTTGAACAGAGCGAACATCCAATTCATGCTGGGGGACGCAGCTTCCGTCCTCGAAGCCTGCGCACCCGCATCCTTTGCCGGCTTCACGCTGTCCAACATTCTCGATGGTGCCGCGCCTTCCTATCGCCAGCGTCTCACCCGAGCCGTACACCGCGCCGCCACTCCCGACGCCCTTGTCGTTTCGCGCAGCTTCGCCGAGCCATCAGCACCAGTCGCTACCAGCCATCCCGAGCGCGACCGCTCCATGCTCTGGGGAGACGTCGACATCCGCCCCGCGCACTCGTTCTGAATACGTAATAGCTTGGAATCTCAGCAATATCCCAGGATCGAAAACACCCGGCTTGCGTCCGCCAGTTTAAAGGACTCGGTCGCATGGCACCGCGCACACACCGCGTTCACGTCCTTCGAATACACCCTCGGCGCCAGCAGTTCCGTCCGCGATGCAATCACCTTTTTCAGTTCCTCGATCGTCTCGGCAAAGCTCACCGGACACTCCGGAGTTCTGTGCTCCTGCCAAATCTCTTCAATTCCGTCGCCGGGCATCAGCGGCAGCAGTCGCAGAAAATCCCGCGCATGTTGCGGAGCCACCCTCCTGCCCATCGCCAGTCCCCACACCACTCGGGCATGTGCGGCTTCCACATCTTCAACCGAGATCATCTTCAGCTCGATCCCATCCACTCGAACTGGCACTGCGCGCTCCATCTCCTGCCCATAAGCGCGCAGCAAATCCACTCGCAGCGCCGTCTCTTCATCCACGCACTGCAGCATCGTCTTGGCCGGCTCGTCGTACGGATGAACATGCCGGAACAGCACCTCGCTCCCCAGCGCCGCCGGGATATCCTCGAACGATCCCGCCACAAAATCCATGTCCCGCAGCGGGCGTCCGCCCGACTCCCGCCCATGCTGCAATATATGAATCTCCACCGCCAGCCCGCCCGTGAGCGCCCACCGCGAAATGTCACACCCGGCCAGCTTGCGCAGTGTCCGCGCCGCCCGCTCCGCATCCTCGCTATCAAGAAACCGCCTGAATTCCATCGTCCCCTGAACCCTGTTTCCTGTTCCCTGTGCCCTGATCCCTGTTCCCTGTTCTATGCTGTGGCGATGAGGCGCTTCGTACTTCTACTCGTTTGCTGCTTCACTCTCCCGGCCCTGAACGCCGCCGCGCAACCATCCGCCCATGCATCAGCGTGGAGAACGAAACTCGCCGAGTCCATGCCTCTCCTTGGCCACCGCAATTGGATCCTCATCGTTGACTCCGCCTATCCGTTACAGTCCTCTCCCGGAGTCGAGACCGTGGAAACCAACGCCAGCCAGCTCGATGTCGTTCAGGCCGTCCTCGACACCGTGAACCACTCCATCCAGGTCCGCCCCGACATCTTCATGGACGCCGAGTTGCCCTTTGTTTCAGATCAGGACGCGCCCGGCGTCTCCGCCTACCGCATGCAGATCGCCAGCCTCCTGCGTCCCTACAAAATCCAGTCGCTCCCGCACGAGCAGATCATCGCCCGCATCGACCAAGCCGGAAAGACCTTCCACATCCTCGTCCTCAAGACCACCATGACCATCCCCTACACCTCGGTCTTCATCCAGCTCAACTGCAGGTACTGGAGCGACGACGCCGAAGCCCGGCTCCGTGCGAGAATGAACGCCACCGGCAAGTAGAATTACCCGGTAAACCGGCTGCGCAGTGAAACAGGCCCCAGTCTAAAGGAGGCGACTCATGAGCAAACCACAATCCGATGCCCTGGTTTTTTTCGGAGCCACCGGCGACCTTGCCTACAAGAAGATCTTTCCCGCGCTGCAGATGATGATCCAGCACGACAACCTGCACGTTCCCGTGATTGGTGTCGCCAAGGCCGGCTGGAACCTCGACCAGTTCAAAGCCCGCGCCAAAGACAGCCTGGAACAGCACGGTGGCCTCGATCCCGACGCATGGCAAAAGCTGAGCGCCCTGCTTTGCTACGTAGACGGCGACTACTCCGACCTCGCCACGTTTCGGGCACTTCGGAAAACTCTTGCCAAAGCCGAGCATCCCGCGCACTACCTGGCCATCCCACCCTTTCTCTTTGAGAAGGTGATCGAGCAGCTCGTAAAATCCGGCTCTGCCAAGGGCGCGCGCATAATCGTCGAGAAGCCCTTCGGCCACGATCTCGCTTCGGCCCAGGAGCTCAACCGCATTCTGCACACCGCCTTCGATGAACCCGACATCTTTCGCATCGATCACTATCTCGCCAAGGGCCCGGTCAGCAACATGGTCTCGTTTCGGTTCGCAAATTCTTTCATGGAGAGTATGTGGAACCGCGACCATGTGGAGAGCGTGCAGATCACC
This sequence comes from uncultured Acidobacteriaceae bacterium, assembly GCA_963725225.1. Lineage (GTDB taxonomy): Bacteria > Acidobacteriota > Terriglobia > Terriglobales > Acidobacteriaceae > Silvibacterium. Next base: position 139,938 of record CAVRXY010000031.1, on the reverse strand, counting down.
ATGGCCGAAGACTTCGGGATTCAGGGACGCGGAGTCTTCTACGACCAGACCGGCGCCATCCGCGACGTCGTCCAGAACCATATCTTTCAGGTGCTGTGCAATTTCACCATGGAGCCCCCGGCGCGCGATGACAGCGAATGCCTCCGCGACGAAAAGGTCAAGGTCCTCAAGACCATTGCTCCACTCGGCCCAAAAAATATCATTCGCGGCCAGTTCGACGGCTACCTTCAGGAGAGCGGAGTCGCTCCGAACTCCAAAGTCGAGACCTTCGCTGCTCTTCGTCTCGAGCTCAACTCGTGGCGCTGGCAGGGCGTGCCCTTCTACATCCGCGCCGGGAAGAATCTGCCCATGACCTGCTTCGAGATCATCGCCCGCTTCCGCCGCCTTCCCGCCACCTACATCAATCCCGACCCCCCGCAGAACTGCCTGCGCTTCCGCCTCAGTCCGGAGATCACCGTGGCCATGATGGTCTCCGTCGCGCCCTTTGTAGAAGGAGGAAAACGCGCCGACGTTGAGCTTATCGCCAGCCGCAATCCACGTCCCGGCGAAATGGCCGCCTACGAGCGCGTCCTCAGCGACGCCATGGCCGGCGATACAACGCTGTTTGCCCGTCAGGACTACGTCGAGGAAGCCTGGAGGATCGTTGACCCCATCCTCAACCAGGACACGCCGTTGTACCGATACGCGCCGCATACGTGGGGACCGGTCGAGGCCAACCAGTGTGCCCTCCCGCCCGGCGGCTGGGATACACCACACGTAGAGGTCCCGGAGGGCTTCCGGGTCGTGAACCCTGACTAGTGGCCTGTAGCAGAGTAAGCATTGCTAGGACTGCCCCGCTGATTTACGGTCGCGGCTCAGGCTAATTCGACTGGGTAATTGCGAACCCCCTGAGCGGAGGTCCAGCATAACCGGCGCGAGCGCTTCGACTCCTGCCCGGGCTCCAATTCCGCGCTTCTGGAGAAATCCCATGAAAATCTTCAACCGCAGCATCATCCTTTTGTCAGTGTTACTCGCTGGCGTCGTGATTGCGGGCAATGGCGTCGCTTCCGCTCAGGACGTCTACAAAGTCGACTACTTTTCCAACAACCTATACCAACTCGTAAGTGGCGGCGTTGGGTTTCCCCCCACCCTGCCCACTGCGAATGTCCGAATCACCAATCCCGGTCTCACCTACGGGAATCTGTGCGCGATGATTTATGTCTTCGATCAGGATCAGCAGATGACGGAGTGCTGCGGCTGCAGCGTCAGCCATAACGGCCTTCTCACCCTCACCGTCCCGCAGCTGACCCTCAATCCGTTGACCTACGTCGTTTCTCACAACGGAGTCGTCAAGGTTGTATCCGCAGCGGTCAATAATTTTCCGTGCGATCCAACCGCGAATGTAACTCCAAAACCGAACCTGCGCGTCTGGGTCACTCATATTCAGAACCCCATCGGCACAGCCTATCCGGTTACCGAAACTGAGGCTTCGGACTCCACACTGGGGGCGACCGAACTGGCCAACCTGCAGGCGCAGTGCTCGTTTATCAACATCCTCGGAAGCGGACAGGGCATTTGCAACTGCGGTGCCCCCGAATAGTTGTATCTTGCGTTGGTCGACAATTTACCCAGATCCGCCCGGATGCGGCGACCGGATCACACCGGCAACTTTACCGGGATACCGGGGGAAATCCCGGCTTCAAGTGCCGGAACACCCCTCGCCGCCTCTCGTGAGCGCCTGTCAATCACTTACAGCGCATTCTGCGACACGCCATCGGTCAACTATCTGTGTTTCAATGGCATCTTAGTCACCCGGAGGGTGTTTTTGCCCTCGAATATTTGTGCCATTCCTGGAGTCACGAGCCTTGGAGTATGGACGCACCAGCGCTTCGCGCAATCCCCAGGCCGGGACGACGGAGCCTCACCTGGATCCCCGTTTTCACCTGACCGCTATCATCGACTCTTCCGATGATCCCATCATCAGCAAGGACTTGAACGGCATTATCCTCACCTGGAACGCCGCTGCCGAGCGAGTCTTCGGCTACCAGCCCGAGGAGATCATAGGTCAATCGATCCTCCGCCTCATTCCTCCCGAATTGCACCACGAAGAGGACGAAATCCTCCGCAATCTGCGTGAAGGCAATCGGATCGACCACTACGAAACCGTCCGCGTTAAGAAGAGCGGCGAACGGTTCCCCGTCTCCGTGACCATCTCTCCCGTTAAAGACGAAACCGGCCGCGTCATCGGCGGCTCGAAGATTGCCCGCGACCTCTCCGACCGCAGAAAGACCGACGAGACCCGCTACCGCCTCGCCGCCATCGTCGATTCTGCTGACGACGCCATCATCAGCAAGGATCTCAACGGCATCATCCGGACCTGGAATGAGGGAGCCCACCGGATGTTCGGTTACGACGCCGAAGAAATGATCGGCCAGCCCGTCCTGCGCCTCATTCCGCCTGAACTCCACTACGAAGAAGATGAAATTCTCCGCAAGCTCCGGGCCGGCGACCGCGTCGATCATTACGAGACCACACGCCGAAAGAAGAACGGCGAGAATTTCGAAGTGTCCGTGACCATCTCCCCCATCCGCGACGAGACAGGACGGGTCATCGGCGCCTCCAAGATCGCCCGCGACATCTCCGACCGCAAGCGCATCGAGCGCCTACTCGTGCAGTCCGAGAAACTCGCCGCCACCGGACGCATGGCCGCCGCCATCGCCCACGAGATCAATAATCCCCTCGAATCCCTGATGAACCTCATCTTCCTCGCCCGCCAGAACTGCCCCGCCGGCAGCAAAGAACATCGCTACCTCCTCACTGCCGAAGAAGAACTCGAGCGCGTCTCCCATATCGCCCGCCAGACCCTCGGCTATTACCGCGACACCGGCTCGCCCACGGAAGTACATCTCCACGATCTCATCCAGAACGTCCTGACCGTCTACAACTCCAGGCTCATCTCCGCCGGCATCGCCGTCGACACCCGCTTCAATGATCTGCAAAAAATTACCGTCAGCAGGGGCGAGATGCTCCAGGTCTTCTCCAACGTCATCGCCAACGCCATCGACGCCACGCCGCACGATGGCAGGCTCGCCATCTCCACCCGAAAATTATTGAGCGCCGGCAGTGACGGCATTCAGATCGTTGTTCGCGACAACGGAACAGGAATCTCCCAGGAAAACCTGCCTAAAGTCTTCGAACCCTTCTTCACCACCAAAGGCGATCTCGGAACCGGGATCGGCCTTTGGGTCGCTAAGCAACTTATCGACGCCCGCGGCGGTCAGATCTCGATCTCCAGCACTACAGAACAAGGAAAAAGCGGCACCACCGTCACCATCTTTATCCCTTTTGCTCTCCGCCCCTCGCAGCTCGAGTCGAGGCCTGAATAGCAAATGACCCCAGGACTGCCCATGCTCCACACCTTCTTAGGTTCGACTTTTTCGTCAGACGAGTCCCTCGGGAATCTCATCCAATTCCGCTCCGCCGGGAGCGATCCGGTCGGACCGCAACCGGGGCGCCGCAAAGTTCTCGTCGTCGACGACCAGAGGCTCATCGCCGACACCATCCGCGAAATCCTCGAGGGTGCCGGCTTCCATGTCATGGCCGCCTACGACGGCTGGTCCGCACTCGAGATCGCCGGCCGCTTCCACCCGGATTACGTGCTCTCCGACGTGCTTATGCCCCGCATGAACGGTGTCGAGCTTGCCATCGCCGTCCGCAAAATGTTCCCCGCCGCCAAGATCCTCCTCTTCTCCGGTCAGGCGGGCATCTCCAATGCCCTCCTCGAGGGCCAGAAGCAGGGCTTCGAATTCGAGCTCATCGCCAAGCCCATCCACCCCCTCAAACTCATTGAGCGCCTCAAAGAGCAGTAGGCACGCCGCAAGCATCAGTCCTGCGTCACCTTGCCTTGCTCGGATAAGCCGGAGGCCTCGTCTGCCGTCCTCGTGAAACACGACTTGACGGTTTAGGCCTGGTTCGTTCCCTTGTTGTCGTTCAGCGGCCAAATCTTCCGGGGATGTTCTTCATGCAGCTCGTGGTGCAGTTCATCCACTTTCACTCTGGCCTTGTCTAAAGCCTTCTTGCCCGAAGAAGTGATCTTGTAGACCCGGCGACTGTGTCCTCCAACATTTTTGAGGACCGACTTCAACAGGCCGCCGCGTTCCAGGCCATGCAGGAGCGGGTAGAGAGTTCCAGGGCCAATGCGATACCCGTGATGCGCGAGTTCCTCCATCATCGCAAGCCCGAAGATGGGCTCGTGCGATGCATGGACGAGTACATGAATCCGTATAAGGCCGGAAAATAGCTCTCGCTGGTGGTTAGGCACAGACCCAAATATACCTTCGTATAACTTGGATCGAATCTCGATAGTGTATTATCGGAGTTCGATAACGCGGCACTTATCCGTTTGTAATGGGACAGCACCGTCGATGAAGCGTCGTCATTGCTCAAAGCTGGTACTGTTCCTGCTCGTCGTGCTAACCGGCGCACGCCTCTGGGCACAAGGGCCTCCGTATCAAACCGACGATCCGGTGCCTGTCAACCTGCATCACTACGAGTTCTATATCTTCGGTGCTGTCGATGGCACACCGGCAGAAATCGACTCAACGGGACCGGCCTTCGAGTTCAACTGGGGGGCGATACCCAGAGTGCAACTGCACGCCATCCTGCCCTGGGGAGGCGTCTTCCCATCGAATAATCCCGTTTACTTGCCCGGTGGAACAGGGTCGAGCGCATTTGGTCTCACCGACATGGAACTGGGCGTGAAACTCGCCATCATCAAGGAAACCAAACACATCCCCCAAATAGGCACCTTCACCATGTTCGAGATGCCCACCGGAAACTATGACAAGGGACTAAGTGTTGGAAAAGTCTGGTACAAACTGCCCGTCTGGCTGCAAAAGAACTACGACAAGTGGCTCTTCGACGGGGGCGGCGGCTATCAGGTGGTCCCGCAGGCCAACTATCGCGACTTTCCGTACACAGGATGGCTGATTAAACGGGAGCTCAGCGAAAGGCTTGAGCTGGGCGTGGAGCTATTTGCGCATGGGCGCGAAGGTTTTGCGGCGGCCCAAACCGGTCGCTCGGCAATGATAGACGTTGGCGGCTATTACCACTTCAAGCACAATCCCAATGAACAGTTCCTGTTCTGCTACGGCCATTCGGTCGCCGGTCAAACGGAGAATTATGCCTACGCAGGCATGTATTGGACTTGGGGCGGAAAAGACAATGACAGGAAGGACACGGCAAGCAACAACTGGATGCAGGGGCCGATGAGCGGATTTCAATGACGCTGAGAAGCGCGGCCGGCGTCGAAGCCGCCCCGCAGCGGAGGCACGATAAATGGAAATTACGGCGTGCGGTCTTTGGACTCTGGTGCACCCGGGAGATCACAGAATCGGAAACGCGCCCGCTCTCTATCCTTCGCCGTCCTCAAACAACTCCCTGAACCGGCATAGAAAAGGACACGGTGTCTCCAGATCGTGGAAGACCTTGAAGCAATACACCCGGGTCGGCCCCATGCTCCGCACATAGATCGATGCTGCCGCCATCATCCCGAGACACGGCCCCGCAAAGTAGATCCAGACCCCTTGCCACACCCACGCAAAGAACGCCGACGAAAATGTCCGCGCCGGATTCACGCTGAACCCCGAGATCGACGGGCCCAGCACGTAATAAAGCACCGTGATCGCCGCCACCAGCAGCGGACTGAACCGCGCCAGTCTGCGGTGATTCGTCGCAAACAGCACCACGCTCATCAGCAACCCGGCGAGGACAAATTCGGCGGCCAGCGCCATCGCAACGCCGAACTTTCCCGGCAGCGTGATCACGTATCGCACCGGCGGCGCAGACAAGTGGCGCCCGAGCGCGCGGTAAGCGAGAAACACACCCGCCACCCCGCCGGCAAACTGCGCCAGGATATAGTTCAGCCCATCCCAGCGGTTAATCCTGCCCAGCCACAAATACGCAACCGTGATTGCAGGATTCAGATGCGCTCCCGTACGCCGCCCATACGGCGATCGAATGATGAAATACGTCGACGCCGCAACAAGTACACCCATAAGCAGCGCTCTTTCCGGCGGCGAGAGCGGCAGGCGCTGCAAGGGAGAATCGCGGCTGTAGATCAGCGCGCCCGAGAGGCAGATGCAAACCATCAGGATGCCCAGCTCGATCGCTTCCATCAGATATTCCCGCCAGTGCACTCTCACGGCCTCCGCAAACGTCGCGGACGCGCCAAGGCCTGTAATTAAATAGGAAGGGGAAGAAGACATGATCGGAGTTCAGGGCCCGCACCCTCGGACCCGTCAACGGCTACATATTTCTACGACGCCTCGGCTCATTTTTTGGTTACGGCAAAATCGTCTGGCGAAATTTCTTCGACGCGAAAACAAATGGCTGAAATTTTCCTGTAATTTTGTGCCTGTTATCCGCGTCTCATTTGTGCCGCGCAGAACTCCCACCCGAGGACTCTCCGATGTCGCACCACTTCGACACTAAGCTCTCGAAAGAAGATCCAAGCCTCAACCTCTGCGACTTCTATCTGTTCGACGGCGCGCCCGGAACCACCGTCATGGCCATGACTGTTAACCCCGACCTCGGCCTCTCTTCGCCCGACACCCTCCACCCCGAGGGCCTCTACGTCTTCCGCTTCGACCTCAACGCCGACGCCCGCGAGGAAGTCACCTTCAAGTTCCGCTTCGCCGAGCCCCGCCACGCCGCCGGCGACGACCACACCCACATCCAGCCCTATCAGGTGCGCCGCGCCACCGGCGACGACGCCCTCCGCGGCAACTCCGGCGGGCTCCTCATCGAAGGTGAGACCGGAACCCTCGCCTCCGCATCCGGCATCCGCGCCTGGGTCGGCATCGCCCCCGAGCTCTTTGCCGCAAACGCCAACGGTCTCCACGCCTACCTCACCGCCTTCTTCCACGACCACCGCTACAACGGCGACGCCTTCCAGCAACACCAGAACTTCTTCACCCGCCGCAACGTAACCGCCATCGTCCTCGAGGTCCCCAACCACCTCATCGGACAAGGCATGGTCCACGCCTGGACCACCATCTCGCTCTACGGACACGCCCCCGAAGTCCAGGTCTCGCGCTGGGGACTGCCCCTCGTCACCCACATCTTCCTCAAAGAGTCCGCCTCGCCCGCCCTCCCCCCATATTCCGACCTGAAGGAAGAATTCAACGCCGCCACCCCCTCCGATGACGTCAGCCGCTTCGCCCCCGCCATCGCCGCCTTCGCCGAGAAGATGACCGCCTATGCCGGCTCCGCCGCCAACCCCGCCGAATACGGAAAGCAGCTCGCCGCGCGCCTCTGCCCCACGACGTTGCCTTATGAGATCGGCACCCCCGCCGTCTTCGACGCAACCAGATTCAACGGCCGAGCCCTCACCGACGACGCGATGGATGTCATGCTGACCCTCACCGCCAACCAGCCCATCGTCGACGGAGCCGCCCCCGACACCACTCGCATCCGCACCGACTTCCCCTGGTATGGAGAGCCCTATTCAAAGGACGAGCAAGCCGAAGTCACACCTATGCACAGTCCCAATAAAAAGTGATGTCATCCTGAGCGGACTGCGCCGCGGCGCACGGAGTCGAAGGACCTGCTTTTTCCCTGCGCAAACCAAAGTTGTCATCCTGAGCGAAGTCCGCCCGTGGCGGACGCAGTCGAAGGACCTGCTGTTCCTACCAAAACCAAGGATGTCATCCTGAGCGGGCTCGCCGCGGCGAGCGCAGAGTCGAAGGACCTGCTTGTTTGCATTCGGCAAGACGGAAAACAACTGCGCGAACAGGCCCTGAACCTTGACTGTCGTTCGCCCAGGCCATAGAGTCCAGAGCGTCGAAATCCCAGACCTTACGGAGAAGCCTGTCGATGGACAGCAAGCCCGCTCCCGTCGTCCCTGCGCCCCCATCCAGACCCTTCGGGATGATCTTCTGGGTTTGTATCGTCGTCGGCGTGTTGCTCGGCTTATCGACAGCACGCGTCTGGGCAAATGGCGAATGGACCGGCGAGGCCCAGGGATACGCCATCGGCAGCCTCCTCATCCCGGGACTGATTGCATACGCGATCGCCGGACGCCGCAAGGTTCGAAATCCAGCCGCCTTCGGCCTCTGGTTTTGCGGATTGTGCCTGTTGTTTTTCCTGCTTGAACTGTCCCACCACGCCGGGCGTTGAAAGCCGATTGCTCGATCTCTAGCCCCGACCTCTAGCCCGGATACCACACCTTTCGCGGATCAGCTTCGCTGCGCTGGTATGACCAGGCCTCGTCAATCAGCCGTCGCAGGTCAAAGCGGGGACGCCACCCGAGCAAAAACTTCGCCTTGCTGTTGTCGAGCCAGGTCGACCAGTACGGCGTCGAAATCTCGACCGAAGGCATTCCTCGCGTCTCTCGCAGATAGTCTGCCACCTGACGATAGTCCACCGGCTCATCCATGCAGATATTGAATGTCTGCTGCCGCGCCTTGGGATGATCCAGAGCCAGAATCATGCTCTCGACCAGATCGCTCACATGCACGAAGTTGCGTTTCACCGGCGCTCCCTCCGGATCGAGCATCAGCGGCACCGTGCCGCTCTCCAGGTATTTGTCAGCCGCCTCAGCGCCAACCAGGTCTCTCCACCGCGGCCCGCCGAAGACGTCTTCGCCGAACGAGAGCGTGTATTTGAAATCGTCCTTCTCCATGATCCACGGAGCCCTCAGGCAGCACCCCGCAAGATCGTATTGAACGAAATACTGCTCCAGCATTACCTCTTCCAGAACCTTCGAGAGCGCATAGCAGCCCGGATACGCGCTGTGCTTCTGCTGCTCCGTCACCGGAACCGGGTGTGGATAAAAGAAATGCCCCAGAGCCGCATCTCCGCCGATCAGGATGATCTGTTGGAACGAATCGCTGAGCCGGCACTCCTCCAATAGCCAGAAGAGGCCTTTGACGGTGACATCGATCACGTCATCTGCGGTTTCCTTGCAGGTCGCGCAATGGATCACATGGGTAATCCCGCTCATCGCAGCCCGCACAGCTTCCCGGTCTGCAATGTTTCCGGTCACGATCTCCAGCCGTTCACGCGGCTCAGGACGGCGATTGTGGCACAGCGCGCGCGTCGTAATCTCCCGGCAGTCGTCGAGCACACGCCCGATGAAATGACTTCCTACTTTGCCTGTTGCGCCGGTCACCAGAATTCGCTTCATAACACCCTTCATCCGTCCCGCCGATTCTATCGGGCCGCTGACGTGCCCACCCCTGTTCGTTCTGTCCTCGTGTACTTCGGGAAGGGATAGAAGGCGAGCAGACGCTAGCTGTGCGTCGTACTCAGATACGCGTTGACGGCATTGTTTCAAGCCTGCGACGAGCCGCGTGTCTCGACAGTACTTAGCCCGCGTTAGAACCTGTCGAGAAGTCAAACATCGCATTTTGGAAAATGGATTTACTTTCGCTAAATTTTCGCCTAAAATGAATGCAGCTGGAGTCCCACAAATAGGTACTTCTAGCTCAGTAGTCCTGCATCTAGTATGGTTGTGGCAAATGAACGAAGAATATCCAGAACTTTTCTTTGGACTGGTCGGCGCGATCGGTACTGACCTCACCCAAGTTGTCGAACTTCTAAAAAATGCCTTGGCATCGGTTGGCTACATCGGTGTCCCGATCAGATTGAGCGACCTGATGCGCGAGCTTAGGCCGCCATGGTCCGATTTTCCTGAAAGAAATCATCCCGAGTACTACGAAAAAGCAATGGATGCGGGGAATAATCTCAGGGCCAAACTTGAAGACGGAGGCGTCCTGGCGAAGCTTGCGATCGCTTCGATCCGGAGAAGACGAGACAAAGCCGTGTCCGAGGAAGGACTAAAGGTTGCGTATATCCTTAATTCACTTAAACGACCTGAAGAAATTGATTGCCTCCGGGAAATTTATGGTCCTTCGGTTTTCATAATCTCGGCATACTCACCCCGCTCAGCCAGAGTGGACAAGCTAGCGAGTCGATTGGCAGAGCGGCAACACGAAAATCAGTCGACCGCTTATCGCGGTCAAGCGGAAGAGCTGATCACCAGGGATGAAAATGAAAAGTCTCCATTAGGGCAGGGTGTTCGAAAAGCATATCCTCGTGCTGATCTATTTGTGCGGACTTCATCAGTTGCGAACCTGAGGGCTTCAATAGATCGTTTTGTCGGGCTGCTTTTTGGAGATGAGTTCAAAACACCGAGTCGTGATGAAGAAGGAATGGCTCTTGCGAGTTTGGCAGCTCTCAGATCAGCATCGCCAGCTCGACAAGTAGGTGCTTCGATAACGGATGAGTTCGGTCGTGTTTTGGGAGTTGGAACTAACGAAGTCGCAAAGCCTGGAGGAGGTCAGTATTGGGAAGGCGATAGTAGCGACGGGAGGGATTTTCTCTACGAGGAATATGACACCAGTGACAAAATGAGGCTCAATCTTTTGTCGGACGTGATTGACCGGTTGAGGAAGCTGGATCATCTCTCTCCCAATTGTCCGCCAAACAGCCAATTGCTCGATCCAGAATCCGATAGCCACAAAGCCCTACGGGATGCACAACTCTTCGACACCATTGACTTCATACGAGCTGTTCACGCTGAAGCATCGGCTCTTTTTTCGGTAGGCTACGGAGCCAGAGGATCGACGATGCATGTCACAACCTTTCCTTGTCACGAGTGCGCAAGGCACATCGTAATCTCGGGCATCAAACGGGTTGTGTATATCGAGCCCTATCCAAAGAGCCTGGTGTCGGAGCTTTTTCGTGATTCAATTTCTGTCGATGCCGATGAACAAGGTGATCATCGCATTCAGTTTGTTCCATTTGTAGGTATTGCACCGTCAATATACAGTCAGTTATTCAAATGTACGACTAGTAAGAAGCGAAAACAGAAAGATGGAAAGATTCAGAAATGGTCGGCCTCGTCCTCATTTCCACATCTCTCCGTCTCATACTCAGCAAAGGCGGCTCGTGTCGCCGAAACCGCGATGATCGAAGGATTTATCGAGAGACTTGTTAAGGAAGGGATCGCCGATGAGCAAAATTGAAGAACCTCTGGAGAAAGGTTGGCTAGGTCAAGTAATGCGGGATGTCAAGAACGAAGTCGCCACGTGGCCGTCGGATTCGAGTTTCCCCAAACCTGTTCGAGACGGATTGTGCGGTGAGAACGCTCCTAAAAATACTCCAAAAGACCAACTCTCGGCATGAGTCCGAAGAATTCTTTTGCGGCAGTAAAGGTCCACAGCAAAATGTGGACCTTTACTGCAAAGAACCCCCGATCATCACCTCAATGAGATTTCTTTAGCCCCTTGAACTCTCCGCACGTCAGCTCCCTTTCATCACATTCCCCTGCCAACCCACCCTCCCATCCGCTATCCTTCTCCCGCTATGCCAAACCCCATCGTTCACTTTGAAATCCCCGCAGACGACGTCCAGCGCGCCACCAAGTTCTACGAACAGGCCCTCGGCTGGAAGATCTCCGACCCCTGGAACATGGACTACTTGCTCGTCGAAACCAAAGACGGAGACACCGGCATCAACGGAGGACTCATGCCCCGCCGGAACCCCGGCCAGCCCTTCATGAACTACATCCAGGTCGACTCCCCCCAAAATATTTGTTGGGGGACGCCATGGCAAAAGTCACCGCCGCCGGAGGCACCGTCGCCCTCCCCAAAACCGAAATCGGACCGGGCTGGGGCTTCATCGCCGCCGGGGCATTTTCGGAAACGGCGTAATCAGAAGCCATTGCCCTCGAGTCAACGCGACCAACAGGGAGCGGTGACACTGCACGCGCTCCAGAGGGCACAGAAATTCCGAAAATGCCAGAAGGACACCGAAGGAAACCTCCTCGGCTTCCACCAATCCCCAAAGAGACTTCCGCCTGACAGACACCAAATCGGGTGCCCCACGTCCGGATTTTCGGACGTGGGAAAGAATTCTCCGCATATCGGATGTCATTCTGCGCCACGACTCCTTAACCGATGTCATCCCGAGCGAACCGATGTCATCCTGAGCCCTACCCTTTAGAGATGTCATCCTGAGCGAAGCTCGCCGCAGCGAGCGAAGTCGAAGGACCTGCTGTTTCTGATCCCTGAGCCCTGTGCCCTGATCCCTGTCTTTCCGACGGTGGCACATTCAAGCCCGCTTTTTGCTTGAGTGGGGCTAGGACACGCCAACAGATCAGGCTTCGTATCAGGGCACGGCTTCAGCCGTGCCATAACTAGCGCGAAATTCGAGGGCTTTAGCTCCTGCCCGACGGTGGCCCATTCACACCCGGTTTTGGCTTGAGTGGGACCGGGGCGGAACTTTCCTGATGCGACCTGGAAAAGAGCAGAGGGAGCAACGACGGGCAACTGAAGCGAACATTCCGCCTCGCAACGCGAGGCTAGGTAGAAGCCCCGGCCTTCAGGCCGGGGATAGAGAGTCGGTCCGGAGGACCATACCTTGCTGCCGCAGGCCGCTCTTCGTCTGATCCCTGAGCCCTATCCCTATTCCCTGAGCCCTAATCTCTGTCTTGCTAAACTGAAGGCTGCATGAGCACCGCAACCAGCCTTCCCGCCGACATTCTGGCCAAGTACGAACCCGTCATCGGACTCGAAGTCCACGTCCAGCTCCTCACCGAGACCAAAGCCTTCTGCGGCTGCGCCAACCGCTTCGGCGCGCCCCCGAACACCAACGTCTGCCCGGTCTGCCTCGGCCTGCCCGGAGCCCTGCCCGTCCTCAACGAGCGCGCCGTCGAGTTCGCCACCCTGGCCGCCCTCGCCCTCAACTGCCAGGTCCGCGAGCGCTCCATCTTCGCCCGCAAAAACTACTTCTACCCCGACCTGCCCAAGGGCTACCAGATCTCCCAGTTCGACAAGCCCCTCGCCGAGCACGGCTAGATCGAAGTCCCCACGCCGAACGGAACCAAGCGCATCGGCATCACCCGCCTGCACATGGAAGAGGACGCCGGCAAGAGCATCCACGACGGCTTCCCCGACTCCGCCACGCGCACCTACGTCGACCTCAACCGCTGCGGCACGCCGCTGATCGAGATCGTCTCCGAGCCCGACATCCGCACCCCCGACGAGGCCTACGAATACCTCACCCGCCTCAAGGAGATCCTCCTCTACACCGCCGTCTCCGACTGCAACATGGAGGAAGGCTCCCTCCGCTGCGACGCCAACGTCTCCGTCCGCCCCCGCGGCCAGGAGAAGTTCGGCACCAAGGCCGAAGTGAAGAACGTCAACTCCTTCCGCTTCATCCGCTCCGCCCTCGAGTACGAGATCGAGCGCCAGGTCGAGGTCATCGAGTCCGGCGGCCGCGTCGTCCAGGAGACCCGCCTCTGGAACGCCAACGAGGGCCGCACCTATTCCATGCGCTCCAAGGAGCAGGCCCACGACTACCGCTACTTCCCCGAGCCCGACCTGCCGCCGCTCATCGTCACCCCGGCCTTCCAGGCCGAAGTGGCAGCGAAGCTGCCCGAGCTGCCCGAGGCCCGCCGCGCCCGCATGATCGCCGAGTACGGCATCACCGAGCAGGACGCCGCCACCCTCACCGCCACCCGCGCCTTCGCCGACCAGTTCGAGGCCGCCGCCCGCGCCGCCAAGAACCCCCGCCGGGTCGCCAACCTCGTCCAGAGCGAGCTCACCATGCCGCCTGAAGTTGAGCGGTCTGGATCTAGCCCAGTCGCCCATCTCCATGGCAGGCATCGCCCAGGCCGCCGACCTCGCCGAAGAGGGCAAGCTCTCGAGCAAGCAGTTGAAGCAGCTCTTCGACACCGCCTTCGAAACCGGCGAAGACTTCGGCGCAGTCTACGAGCGCGAGAAGCCGCAGCAGATCAGCGACGCCTCCGCCATCGAGAAGATGATCGACGAAGTCATCGCCGCCAATCCCAAGCAGGTCGAGCAGTACCGCGGAGGCAAGAAGACCGTCGCCGCCTTCTTCGTCGGCCAGGTCATGAAGCTCTCCAAAGGACAGGCCAACCCGGCCCTCCTCAACGAGCTCGTCACCCGCAAGCTCGACGGATAAGCCCCACCGCGACCGCATTCCCTCTTCGCGATTCGACCCGCATCGCGTATGCTGCGCTCTAAATGTCCGCCGCGCCGCCCTGCCCTCGAGAACCCGGTCCTCGAGACCCCGCCCCACCGCCACTCGCCCTGAAGCGCGCCCTCACTTTTCGCGACCTCACCCTCTTCTACATCGTCAGCGGACTCTCCGTCCGCTGGGTCGCCACCGCCGCCGCCGCCGGAGCCAGCACCATCACCGTCTGGCTCTTCGCCCTCTTCGGATTCTTCATCCCGCTCGCCGCCTCTGTGCTCGAGCTCTCCTCGCGATACCCCGCCGAAGGCGGCCTCTACGTCTGGACCCGCGAAGCCTACGGAGACTTCTCCGGCTTCATCGCCGCCTGGACCTACATGATGTCCAACCTGCCCTACTTTCCCGCCGTCCTCTACTTCGGAGCAGGCTCCGTACTCTTCGCCTTTGGCGCTCGCGGTCAGCATTTCTCCACCGACAGCCGCTACTACCTCATCTTCGCGCTCGCCTGGCTCGCCTTCATCACGCTCATGAACATCATCGGAGTCGAACGCCGGCAAGTGGCTCAACAACGTCTGCACCCTCGGCAGCATCGTGCCCATCTCCATCCTCGTCGTCCTGGCCGTCATCTCCTGGGCCCACTTCGGATCGGCCACCAGCTTCGCCTTCCATGAGCTGATCCCGCGCCCCGACCTCAAGAACGCCATCTTCTGGTCCACCATCTTCTTCGCCTTCGGAGGCTGCGAGGCCGGCTCCTTCATGGGAGAGGAAATCGACAACCCGCGCCGCATCATCCCCCGCGCCCTGCTCGCCGGCGGAACCATCCTCGCCGTCGCCTACATCGCCGGAACCGCCGCCCTCCTCGTCGCGCTCCCCTCCGACGCCGTCCACGGCGTCGACGGATTCATGCGCGGCATGATGACCCTCTGCACCCGCCTGCACCTCGCCTGGCTCGCCGCGCCCATTGCCATTCTGCTCGGCCTCAACGCCGTCGGAGGAGCCGCCGCCTATCTCTCCTCAACCTCGCGCCTGCCATTTGTAGCTGGCATTGATTGTTATTTCCCGCCCGTCTTCGGACACATCCATCCCCGCTTCAAAACTCCCTGGGTCGCCATCGGCACCTACGGACTCGCCGGCATGATCGTCGCTCTCCTCAGCCAGGCCGGTACCTCCGTCCGCGGAGCCTATGACGTCCTGGTAAGCATGTCGATCATCGCCTACTTCATCCCGTATCTGTTTCTCTTCGCTTCGATGATCCGGCTCCAAAGCCGAGACAAAATCCGTCCCACCAGCGAGTCAGTCTCGAACGCGTCCGTAAGCCTCGATCGAGCCGTTGGGGCTTCGCAGGTTGAGGAAAAACACGTGCGGCAAGAGGTTTCGTATCAGGGCACGCCTTCACAGCTTGCAGAACAGTGCCGTCCGGGACACGTTTCGTATCAGGGCACGGCTTCACAGCTTGGTGAACAGTGCCGTCCGGGACACGTTTCGTATCAGGGCACGGCTTCACAGCTTGCTGAACAGTGCCGTCCGGGACACGTTTCGTATCAGGGCACGGCTTCAGCCGTGCCGATGAACCCTTCAAAACGTGTAGGGGCTTTAGCCCCTGAGGGCGACACCATCCGAGTCCCCGGAGGCCGCCCCGTAGCCACCGCCCTCGCCATCATCGGATTCCTGTCGACCGGCCTGACGATTGTCTTGTCTGTCATCCCCGGAGAAGACGAGCCACACAAACTCCTCGCCATCGCCAAGGTCCTGATCTCGACGGCCATCCTCATCGGCATCGGCGTCGCTATCTTCCTCCGGGCAGAAAAAAAGCGCAGGAACCTCAAATAGTCAGGCTGGCGACGCGTACGTTCTTCCTGCGTGGCAACACTGTTAGTTCTGCGAGTGGACAACCAGGTAGTCCCGCCTTACGATGCCATGCGACGGTCTCCGAACCCTGCGTTCTTACATGGTTGGGCGGAAAGGGCGGAAAACGTAGGTGCGCACAATAGCGTATCTCCTCAGGCATAGCTCACGCATGCAAGGCTATTGGCCTCCTCACTTGTACCGTCGAACTGAAGAGGTATCTACCTCAACATCGGCACCTCTCACGGAGGGTCACGATGAAGCAAAAGGCCCGACTGATCATTCTCATTGTTTTCTTACTCTTTCCATTCAAGTTGGTTATTGCTCAAGCGCAACCGAATCCGGACAAGACGACCCCTTCCAAAAAGACAAAAAGCGAAACCCTGGAGCTTGGCAAGTCCTATGCCTCGTTGCGCCCTGAGCAAAAGCAACTGGTAGACGACTTCATTGGCCGGTATAACGCCACAACCGGAAGCAACCTTGTGCCCGAACAGGCCTACGACAACGCCCGCCTGTCTGTCCGCACCACGTTTGACGCCGTGACCCATGCGCTGCTGAACGCTAAGATCACGGATGCAACTGGCAAGAGCCTGGGTCAAGCGATTGATCTGGTGGAAGCCGTTGACGAAGTGTTGGGAGAGCAATCCGGCGCACGCGGCGACCGCCAGTTCCGCCTGTATGTGTACCTGAAGCCCAATGCGGTTGACATTCTCAACCGCAGCCAGGAGTTCTTTCACGATAAGGACAACACCGTTTATCACGGGGGATTTCCCATCTGTTACAGGCTGAAAAACGGACCTCCCTCGATTCAGTTCTCCATTTCGCGGGACCATAAATTGTCCGACATCGATGTCGACTATCGCGGTTCGGGCTTTCCCAAGGCGCTGGTCAATGGACACTTGTCCGCCGCCAACTCAGATGTTCGCGCGGGAAACAACCTGGACCGCCATGATGGTCGCTGGTCAGGTCTGAACGGCTGGTGGCGCAATGTCTTTGGACAGCTTGGAACTGGCGGGAAGCCACCATCGGAAAACGCTACCGAGAGCGTTGGCCACATTCCCTTGAATCCCGGAGTGAAAGCCGATCAGGGCGTCGATAAGAGTGCGCACGATTTTCTGCAAAGTTGGGTCGTGGAGAAGCAACCGAACAAGTCGGTCGCCTATTTTTCGCGCCAAAGCTATCCGTGTTTAGAAGCGACGATGCAGAAGAGCAACCATTCCGTGCCGACCGGCATGATTCGGCTGCGCACGCTGATAGCGATGCAGAAATTTAGCGATAGCATTGGCACGGCAAATTCCGTTGCTGACGTGTTCAGCCCCGCCGACAAATGGTCACAAGCATTGAAAGAAGCAAAGAACGCGTATCCATCGGAATTCCTGCTAGTGCGAGTGCCGACGGATATGGAACCGGATGAGAGATGCGTTGCCGCACAGAGCGACGCTTCGGGCAATCGCTCTAAAGAGAAGTATTTCGCCACTGCGTTGCGGGGAAAGCAGGGAGATAGCCGGAACAAGGTTATGACCCTGCTTTGGGCTAAGGAGGGTGACTACTGGAAAATCACCGCCATCCGCCTCGAAGATAGCAGCGATGCGGGCATCGTTCCCAACAACGCTGCGGCTCAAGCTGAACCCTCAGTGGAGGAACCGCGAAACATTGCCGGTGATCCCGCCGCCACCAAAGACATCCTGGACTTCTACCAGACTTGGATCGTGAAGCGGGATGTTATCCAGGCCTCCACCTTCGCCTCGCAGCGTTCCTACCAATGTTTGCCCTCACCCACCAAAGACCAGCAGAATTTGACGCCGATGGCCAGAATCCAGTCAGGGCTTCAACAGCCGCTCGAGAAAATTCCATCCGGCGCGAACCTCTCAGACATGATGTCGAGTCTGCAGCCCCGCAATGATCTCCTGCCCCCAGTTCAGCATGAAAACTCCAAAGCTTTCGCGATCATGGCCGTGCCGGACCAGATGTCCTATAGCTTTCTGTGCCAACATCGTCAGCCGCACGAAGATGCTCCGGACTTGAAGCCTGCTGATGCAAAATACGGAACGTATTACTTGTCTGCCAGTCAATTGAATTATGGGGAGGAAGAATCACCCGCTCTTCTGTTGTTGTGGACCAAAGAGGGAGCCGGCTGGAAGGTTGTTGCTTGGGCTGTGGAGCTTCCATGACTGGGACGGTGGCCATCGATAAGAGACGTTGTCAAGACAAAACTATCCTGGGCGGTGCGTGAGGACCGCGTGTTTGGCCAGAGGGTTTGAGGACCAGAGCTCTGGGAAACTCACGCTGCATCACCCACCAGGTGGGGGAAATTTCCGCCCCACCAACCATCGATACGGCCATCAGCTACAGGCCATGATGCTTCCATGCGAACATCCAGCCTACTGCCGGATGCGAGAGCGCTCAATCAACTCATCGGCCTGTCTGACTTCGGCCAGGGGCACCCGCGAGCTGCTCTCGATATGGGCGATCTCCGGATAGCCGATGTTCTGCCTGAGCATCCAGTAGAGTCGCACTGCTAATTTCCTGGCCGCCGCCACCTTGGCCACGCCTTTCGGCTTGGAGTGGCAGCGGGCCGCATACTGCCTGCGAAATCCTGCATCGTAACGAGTCGCTGACTGCGCCGCCTCCACCAGCAACTGGCGCACAAAGCGGTTGCCCTGCTTGGTAATGGCGCCAGCCGCTGCCGCCCGCCCGAACTGTGCTCGCGCGGAATCAGACCTAGATAGCTGGCTACCTTCCCGCTATGCTCAAACCGGCTCACCTCGCCGATGGTCAGCACAAAGGCCAGCGCGGTAATCGGACCCACGCCCGGCTGCGTCATCAGCAGCCGCGCCTGTGCATGCTCTTCGGCGGCACGCTCGACCGCTTTATCCAGCTCGCCGATCTGCCCGTCCAACCCTGCCAGCAGCGTCAGCAGATCTTCGCGCCGCCGACCCGCCCAACCCGGCAAGGAGAGTTTTTCCAGATCAGCCCTCCCCCGAACGCTCCACAAGCTGCTTCGCTTCTGTAAGCCGCGATTCATGGCCAGATGCTGCAGTCCGTTCTTGACCCGCGCGCGAATCTCCACCAGCTGTGACGATGAATCAGCAACTGACGCAGATCCCGCTGCTCGCCGTCGGCCCACAGCTTGGGAAAGCGGTTCTCCAACAGCAGCTTCAGAAGTGCGCATCGCGCCGGTCGGTCTTCTGCTTGCGCACATAGCTGGCCCGGATCTCGGCCGCATCCCCGATCCACACCTGGTGGCCCAGCCGCTCCAGCAACTCGATAAACCACTGGCTGTTGCCGCAGGCCTCCATGCCCACCAGCGCCGGCGAATCCAGAGCGCGATAAAACCGCTCCGCCTCGTCGTCCCCGTTGACCAGCTTGTGCTCGCTGATCTCCCCGGTCTCCGTATCGAAAACCGCTACCTGCTGCCACCGCGGATGAAAATCACACCCTACAATCTTCATGAAGGCTTCTCCTGATCCAGCAGCTCTGGTCCTCAACCAAAAGCTACCGCGATCGCTGAAGCCTTCCTACTTATCCCATCAATTCAAGCCCGATATTGGCTTGAGTGGGGAAATCGAGAGCCTCGCCGCGCGAGGCCGGTAGAAGCGCAGGGCTTCAGCCCTGCGAATAAAGGACCGGTCCGCAGGCCGGGGTCCCCGCGGACAGCGCCTGCCCTGAGCGCAGCCGAAGGGTCTTCGTGGGGTGGAGAACCGCACCTTTCTGCCGAAGGCCCAACCGTAGGCGCAGCCGAAGCGACGCTCACCCTTACTCCCTGTCCCCCACACCCTGCCTTTCCTGGCCGACAATTTCCCCCAACCCGCTAAAATAGATATAGGAAGTAGAAAAGCCCGGCGCCGCCGGGCTTTTCTTTCGCCCTCTAACCCCTTCACCATCAATCGATTACAAATTAAGTCATTCCAAATGAATCGGTTACAGACCGCTCGGTGATGACGCCCAGAAATCAGCAGCTAAGTCCTTTCGAATCTATTAGGAACTCCTAACTCCTTTTGTATCTATTAAGTAGCGGCAACCTCTCCCTTAAACCCATTCGAATGAATGAGTAACAAAATCTGAGGGGGGTGAGGGGGGAGGGGGGTACCCCCGTCTAGGTCCCGGCAGCACACCACCCCTTGGCGCAACGTACCCCTCCCGGGTTACATTGCTGGCTATGGCTTTTCGCGTTCAGAGAATGATCACAGCTCTACTGTCTGTATGTGCCTTGGCATTTGCCGGATCAGCCTTTGGCATCGCTCCACCGCCGCGCGCCGCCTTGCAGATCTACTTCATCGACGTAGAAGGCGGCCAGTCCACCCTCTTCGTCACACCGGACAAGCACTCCCTGCTCATCGACACCGGATGGCCCGGAAACGCCGGCCGCGACGCTGATCGCATCGTCGCTGCTGTGAAGCTCGCTGGCCTTGACCACATCGACTATGTACTGCTGACCCACTACCATGTCGATCACACCGGCGGCGTACCCCAGCTGGTGGCCAAGGTTCCCGTCAAGACCTTCATCGATCACGGTCCCAACCGCGAGACAGCCGATGCGACGACAGTAAAAGTGGCTGAGGCATACCAGGAAGTCCTCGCCAAGGGCAACTATGGACATATCGTCGCCAAACCCGGCGACGTGCTGCCGGTACCGGGAATCCACGTCACAGTCATCAGCGCCGATGGCAATCTGATCGGACGTCCCTTGCCTGGAGGTGGTGCACCAAACCAGTACTGCGCCGCCTCAGAGAAGCGCCCAGCCGATCAAACCGAGAACGCCCGATCTCTGGGAGTGATGATCACCTACGGCAAGCTGCACATCCTCGATCTCGGCGACCTCACCTGGGATAAGGAGATGGAGCTAATGTGTCCGGTGAACAAGATCGGGCATGTCGATCTCCTCGTTGTCTCGCATCACGGCTGGAGCCAGAGCAGCAGCCCCGCTCTTGTCGACGCGATTGCGCCACGTGTGGCCATTATGGACAACGGGGCCAAGAAGGGCGGCTCACCTTCGGTTCTGGATACTGTGCGCAAGGCTTCAGGCCTCGATGACCTGTGGCAACTGCACTATTCTGAGGAGGGCGGCACTGCGCACAACGTGGACGCCGCCCGCATCGCCAATCTGCAGGGTCCGGACACGGGCAACTACTTCAAGGTCACAGCCTATCCGAATGGGCAGCTGGATGTGCTCAACTCGCGCACCGGGGATACGAAGAAGTATCCGGCAAAGTAGCTATCCAAGGTCACATAGCACTGCCAGGGCGGCGTTGCGGCCGTTGGCGCCGATGACAGAGCCGCCCGGATGCGTCGCGGCTCCGCAGAGATAGACTCCGGGCATCGGAGTGCGAGCAGAGAGGCGGCGTGACCACATGTACCGCGGAAGGCATTCGCCCTGGAAGATATGACCTCCTGTTAGGCCTACCTTCTCCTCGATGTCGGGAGGACCGAGGACCTGCACGTCGAGCACGGCCGCCGGGATATTGGAGCAGAAGCGCCCGAGGGAGTCGAGAGCAAGTCGTTGGACCTCGGCGCGGCGGGTGTCCCATGAGCCGCTGTCGAAAGCGTACGGTACGTACTGGGCGAAGATGCTCATGGTGTGCTGTCCGGCGGGTGAGACAGTCGAGTCGTGCACACTCTGGAAGTAGAGCTCGCACCAGAGCTGATCGGGAAGTTCGCCCCGCCGAGCTGCAGCGAAACCGGCCTTCCATTCGGACTTGGTGAGCGGGGCGTTGATCTGGCCATAGTGGTGAGGCTCGAGGGCGCCCGGCCGCGAGGTGAAGTTGGGCAGCTCGCGCAGCAGGACGTTGAGCTTGACGGTGCAGCCTTCGATCGGGACGGATTCGACCTGCGTTTTCCAGACCGGGTCGGCGGCGTTGTCGAGCATGGCGAGGGCGCGGCGGGGATCGGCGTTTGAAATCACGACTGGCGCAGTGATTTTTTCCCCGGCAGCAAGCTGGACACCCACCCCCGGTATGATCTGGGCGACGGGGACGCCGGTGGCGACTACCGCCCCGGCCTCGCGGGCGGCGTCGCACACGTAGAAGGAGACCATACCCATGCCGCCCTTGACGTATCCCCACATGCCGAGCATCCCGCCGAGACGGCCGGAGGCATGGTGGAAGCGGATGGATGCCGTGCCCGGGTCGAAGGGGCTGGCGTTGGTACCGATCACTCCCTGGCCGAGCAGGGCGATCTGTAGGCGCTCGTCACAGAGGTAGTGCTCCACGAACTCGGCCATGGACCAGTCGTAGAGGACGTGGCGGGCTTCGGCGTCGGATCCGAGGCGCTGGTCTATCTCGGCCTCCGTCGGCGGGTCGCCGATCCAGAGGTCCCGTTCGCCAGCGGGCCGCAGGGCGTTGCGGAGGCGGCGGATGACGTCGGTCATGGCGCGCCAGCCCTGCACATCCTGAGGGGAGAAGCTTCGGATCTCGGCCTCGCAGCGTTCGTCGTCGTCCCAGAGCTGGACGCTCGATCCGTCGAGGAAGGGGACGAAGAGGCCGTTGACGGCGGGCGTCCACCGGAAGCCGCGGGCGGGGAGGTCGAGCTCCTCGATCACCAGCGGATGGAGTAGGCCGGCGAGGTAGGCGCAGGGGGACATGCGGACGCCGGGGAAGGGCTCCTCGATGGTGCAGGCTCCGCCGACGCGGTCGCGGGCCTCGAGGACGAGGACGCGCTGGCCGGCGCGGGCGAGGTAGGCGGCGCAGGCTAGGCCGTTGTGGCCGGCGCCGACGATGATGACGTCCCAGGATTTTTGGGCGAGCTCGGCGATGGGGGCGGGGAGTCCTAGTTTGCCGAGGACGGCAGCGGTAGGCGATGAGGACAAGGTATGTCTCCGAAGAGACAGTATCTACTATGTACCTCTACATCGGCTCCACGTCGAGGCTCTACTTCCGGGATTTCCATTTGGGAAGGCGTGCCGGGGTACCCCCTCCCCCGGTTTTCGTACTGGATTCTGTAATTGATAGATTCTATGTGATTTAAGCGAGAGGTAGTCGCTACTTAATACATCTGAAAGCACTTATCGGTTGTTAACAGATAATAAAGGACTTAACGATGCCGATCTGCACCAATTTCAGGGCAAAGGGATGAGCGACTGTAATCGATTCATATCATTAGGTTTACCCGAGACCGATTGATTCTAAAAGAGTTTGGAGTAAGTCCTCGGGCGTAAGAAGGAAAGGCCGGGGCTGTGCCTAAATGTGAAAGCTGCGGCTGCAGACTTTCTTTATCCCTACTTCTATTTTAGCGGTTTGGGGGAAATTGTCGGCCAGAGATGTGGCTGGTCAATTTTTTTCACAATTCTGGCCGAAAGATAGCCAAAGGTTGTCAACGGGATTTGCGCTGTTTCGCGGACAATAGGCTAGTGAATCTGAATGATCCGATTGTTTTCGATAACGCGGCGCTGTTCTGCAAGACGGGAAGTTCGCTTGCGATCCGATTTCTGGCAGCGGCGCGCGATGCGGTGATTCTGGCTGGCGCGGGAGTTCCCCAGGATGTGGCGTGGCGCGTGGAGGTGGCTCTTGCCGCCATGCTGATGCACAGGGCGAAGTGCCGCGAATGCGAGGCGATGGAATTTCTGGCGCAGGCGGGTTAGCCGGCGCAGAGAGTTTGAGTTCGACCGCCGCGTGGGGCGGTTCGAAAAAAGAAGGCCCGGCCGCGTGGGTGCCGGGTCTTCTTTGCAGTTCCGGTGCAGGAAGTGTAGCGAGGGGTGCTGTTTCTCGCGAGGCAGGCTTAGCCGGGTTTAGAGATGTAGTATCCATCCGCCATGGACGCCTAAAGAGGCCCGGCTGCGATTGCAGCCGGGCCTTCTTGTTTCTATTTCTGTTATCGCGGCTGGGGGAAGACAGCCATTGAAGGCAGGGAACAGGGCTCAGGGAACAGGGCTCAGGGAACAGGGCTCAGGGCTCAGGGCTCAGGGAACAGGGCTCAGGGCTCAGGGAACAGGGCTCAGGGCTCAGGGAACAGGGAACAGGGCTCAGGGAACAGGGAACAGGGATCAGAAAGGCGGGGCGAGTCCGGAGCAGAGAGGATGCTGACGTAGCAAGGTGGCGCTAATGCCCGTCGGACAGGCCCGATCCCGTTCCTCTTGCGAGGAACGGGATTGGGTCTTCTTATGTCGTTTCGTCTTCGACTCCACTCCTGCCTACGGCAGTAAGGTACGGCAGTAAGGTGCGGTTTTCCACCCCACGGACGAAGACCTGTCCGTGGGGACCCCGGCCCTGCGGACCGGTTGTTCGTCGCGGGCTAAAGATCACCCCGGGCGACCAGGACCTGTCGCCGGGGACCCCGATAAAGCCCCGCGCTTCTGCCGGGTCTCGCGTTGCGAGGCTGGTGGTTCAAGACAATCCGGATAATTTCCCCGGCAGTCAAGCATAAGATGGGCGGATGAAAGATTCGGGGGCCGGGATTCTCGGGTTCGTTGCGCAGGTAATCGGGTCAGTGGTCTGGCCGGTAACGGTGCTGACGTGCGTGCTGTTGCTGAGAAAACATCTGGCAGCATTGATTCCGCTGGTGAGGACTGTGAAGTACAGCGATGTTGAGATCCGCTTCGGCCAGGAGGTGGCAGAACTCGCGAAGGCGGTAGATGCCGTGGCTGTTCCGTCTCAGGCTTCGGCAGCGGAGCGGGACCGGTGGGAAGATCTTATGAAAATGGCACAGGTGCGGCCGCGTACGGCGATACGGATGGCGTTCCGGAGGGTCGAAGAGGCGATCACCGATGCGGCGCGGGCACGCAATGTCGAGATTGCAGACGGGGCGCTGGGCATGCCGATGGTGATCGGAGCTCTTCTGCTTAATAAGGGTGTGATTTCAACTGCGCAATATGACCTGTTATCGAGACTCAGGCTGCTGGTGAACGAAGCGGAGCTTGCTCCTCCGGATGGAATCACGGCAGAGAGCGCGAGCGACTTTGTGAGTCTGGCGATGAGGTTAGCGGGATCTGTCAGGGGTTAGGTCAGCATGCCTCGCGGCCTAACCGGCCGCTACCCCGCATCTCAAAATCGGGATGTGGGGCACCCGGCGCAAAAGCTACTTGGTAGGGAGCTTCATGGAATCTGAACGGTCGAGCAAACTGCCACGTACACCGATCGTGTATTGCGTGGTTAGAGATACAGAATTTAAGAATTTATTTACGCGATTTCAATCGCTCGACTTCCTTGAGATCGCCTACCTACCGTATTTCCAGATGCTTCCACTATTGCCAGCTGCAATCGAGGATCTAAACCCGATAGGGGCTCCCTTTTTGAAGGCCGCGATTCGAATTCAGAAGATGCCGTTCCTGAATCAGTTCTGGCGTGGCGAGGAGTTGCATGAGCCCGCTGAGCAACTCTTGACGAGCTCACCAATCACAGTGCTTTTCTTGACCGGAACGGTTCCGCCATGGTTACCGCTCTTTGCCTCGAAAAAGCCTCTCGTGGTCGCTTCGTTAGAGCCGGAAATCCACCACGTGTTGTGTGAAGTAGATGGAGTTAACGGGGTACTTCTGAAAGATGATGTTGATGTAAAGCCAATATATTCAGCTATTGGTTCCGTGATACTCGACCTGATGAACAAGGGGTCTGTCCCAAAAAGCATAGAGCTGCTCTCCTCCTACGCTCAGTCACAAAGTCTTTTTCTTGAGCGACCAAAGCTAGATTTTATGAGAGCCTTCGTTTTGCCTGCTCCGGACAAAGGGCGACCTGCCGCCTATCTCTTAAACCGAATGTCTAACAACGTAGAAAGTTTAGGGTTCGGTCAACCAATTGATGACTTCCTTTCTACCTTTAAGTACGCGACCCATGCTGGCATGGTATTGGCCCTTATAGAAGGCGGAGGTTCGATACCCGCGAACTGGGGCCTGCAGCGGAAGGAGTTGGAAATGGCCTACACGCGGTTGCGGGGGACGGAACCAGAAGACGTGCGCTTCAAGTTTTTCTTGGATTTAGGGAAATCGATCGCCTCGACGATTCCGGGTAGACGATACCTCTACTTTTTAGGAGTGCCCGCGGTCAGACCGGGGAGCGAAAAGGCCGGTGCACGAGCCAGGCCTGCACCTATTCCAAGCCCGCCGGAACATGCGCCCGTAATCCTCCGTAGTGTCCGCGATTATTGCCAGGGCGAGATAGGGAAAACGCCGGATGCATCTTGGAAGCACCAAGTTTACGCCACTGCACAGGCGCTGCTGGATAGGGAACAGGAGATGCTCGCAGCCCAATCGGCAATCTTGGCTGGAGCAGCCCTTGCGTTGCCAGATCTGAAACGACCAATAATTTCTCATTTGTTTCCGCGCATGAATGATCTGCAGAACGCGCTTCGGGCTGGAAGCCCAAAAACTCCGGAAATGTTACGTCGTTTTCAAATTGAGCTTTCGCAACTTCTCCCGCCTCCGGTCCGAAACTCGATTTCTAGCGAGAGCAAAGGGGTAGTAATTTATAGCGATCTGCCGTTTGAGTGGGCGCTTGTGGATGATTTTCCTCTCTGCTTTCACAAGCCTGTGTCAAGAATACCGATTGGTATGAGCTCATGGTGGACGCTTGCCGCAGCGAATCAATCACCAAAGATGATTTCAACCAATAGGCCAGACAAAGTATTGGTTCTCGACTTGTTTGCGAAAGAGGATCCCCTCAGGCAATATGTGGAAATGCTTAAGTTCGCAGAAGCATCGCGACAGACCAGCTACACTTATGTAGCTCCACGATCACGTGACGAGTTAGGAGAGGCATTCCGGATCTACGATCCTGATATCGTTCTGCTGGAAGGGCATGGGAAATACGATCACTTTTCGGATAAGTTGTATATTACTGCTGGATCTAATTTAGTCGATGTAGATAATTTACTCGATGAAACCCTTGTCCCTAAGATTTGGATACTTTCTGCATGTGAAACTGCAATGACAGATGCTGTTAGGGAACCTCTGAAGAACTCCCCCAGCCGCATGTAGTGCGGGTAATGTGGATGCAGGGGGCAGAGCGCAGATGCGGCAAGTTACGTTGGCTTCGCAAGGCAGCTTCGAGCGTTACGGCAAGAAGACACGGCGGGAGAAGTTTCTTGAAGAGATGGATGGAGTCATGCCGTGGCCGGAGCTTGAGTCGTTGATCGCGCCGCATTACCCGAAGGAAGGTAACGGACGGCCTCCGGTGGGACTAAGCATCATGCTGCGCATCTACTTTCTCCAGCACTGGTTCAACCTGTCGGACCCGGGTGCGGAAGAGGCGTTGTATGATTCGCCCGCGCTGCGCCGGTTTGCGGGCGTGGATCTGGGCCGAGCGGCGGCCCCGGACGAAACGACCATCTTGAACTTCCGCCATCTTCTGGAGCGGCATGATCTGTGCGGAGCCATGCTGGACGCGGTCAACCACTACCTGGAAGATCGCGGCATGCGCATTGGCACGGGCACGATTGTGGACGCGACGATTATCCATGCACCATCGTCGACCAAGAACGCGACCGGCACCCGCGACCCGGAGATGCATCAGACGCGCAAAGGCAACCAGTGGTTTTTCGGGATGAAGGCGCACATCGGGGTAGATAGCAAGGAAGGCATCGTGCATTCGGTGTGCTCCACAGCGGCCAGTGTGGCCGACAAGCACATGTTGGCGGACCTCTTGCATGGTCATGAGCGCAAGGTGTGGGGCGACGGAGCCTATCAGGGGCAGGGCGAGGCGATCCGCCAAGCCGCACCGCATGCCCAGGACATGACCTCGCGGCGAACCAGATATAAGCAGATGGTTGACGAGTTACAACGAAGAAAGAACCGGACCAAGGCCAGGGTGCGAGCCAAGGTGGAACATCCTTTCCGCATTTTGAAGCGCGTCTTCGGATTCGTGCAGGTACGCTTCCGTGGCTTGAAGAAGAACCACGATTACCTGTGCGCTGCCTTCGCACTGGTCAACCTTTACATGCACCGCAAGCGGCTGGCCCCTTTGGGAGCTTAGTGTGTCTGGAGAGCGCAGAAAACGCGCTCTCCGGACAAAAATCAGAACCACTGAGCCGACCGTAAGCCTGGAACGCACCACCGGCTCAGATTCATTTGGAAGGCTGCAAAAACTGAATCTTAGTCAGAGGTTCCTTAGTGGTTGTCTAGGTAGAAAGTTGTTAGGTCGCGGCGCAGTATGCGTAATCGGAACCTTGGCTCGGGTTGACGCATTTATCGCGCACAAATTTGTGCTTCAACTAGGGCGTGTTAACACTATCTGAGAGCTTCGACGATGAGGGCGAAGCAAAGGAAGGCGAGGAAGACGCAATCCAGTTTCTCGAAGCGGGAGAAGATGCGACGGTAGCCTTTGAGCCTTCTGAAGAGGCGTTCGATCTCGTTCCGTTTGCGATAGAGCGCCCGGTCATAGCGCCAGGGATCAACCCGGTTGGACTTCGGCGGAACGACAGGAACCATGCCCAGTTCGAGCACCAGTTGCCGAGTCTCATTACCTTCGTAGGCGCGGTCCATCAGCAGGGGCAGTCCGGCAGGCATTGGTCCCAGATCCCGGAGTAGTTCGCGGCCTTCAGGGGCATCGTGCGCGTGGCCTGGTGAGAGAGCAAAGGTTATGGCCGTTCGAGCATTCGCGGCAACCAGATGAATCTTGGTGGTCCATCCGCCGCGCGACTTGCCGATGGCCTGTGGTCCGTTTTTTTTAACGCCCCGGTGCCGTCCGGGTGGACCTTCACCGCGGTCGAGTCCAGACTGAAGGCTTCGATGCGAATGCGTACGATCTGCTCCAGTTGTAGCTGTTCGAAGATACGATCCATGGCCCCGCTTTTGGACCAACGGTTCATGCGCGTGTAGATGGTGTGCCAGTTACCGAACCGTTTTGGAAGCCCGCGCCATTTGCATCCGTGCTCGGCCACATAGAGTACAGCATTCAGAAACTGGAGGTTGGATAGACTCACATTGCCCCGCTGCACCGGCAGGATGTCCTTGATTCGCGCGTACTGGTCTTCGCTGATTTCCATCTATCCCTAACTTACTTGACTTAGATGGAAATAGTGTTAACACGCCCTACTTGCAAATATTTATACGGAGGACGCCCAACACAAGAGAGTGAGTCTAGATGATGCATTTTTGAATGCACAGGTCGCCACGGCTTCAATATATGACCCACTTCTCCCAATCGTATATAAAGCGGTCAGGGATTCGACGCTTAGAGTGCCAATCAGCAAGGCAATCTCTGAGTTAATGGAGTGGTCGTCAGACGAGTGGCCGTTGAATGGCATGCCCGGTCCTATAAATTACTTAAAAGCTGCTGCAGCTAAATTAGATACTGTCTTGGCCAAGCAAGGTTTGTTAACTATGGCTCAGAATCTTCGCGCGGCGGGGCGGGTCATACCGGAGTCTCTATTCTTTAGCGCATTTGGCACACTAAGATCAGTAAAGCTTGTGTAGATTAGTCGCGAACTATTTCTTCTGGCAGGTCGACAATTTCGCGAGGGCATAACGATCGGAATAAGTGGGGGGTCCCACCCAACCCCTAGGCAGTTAGTCTATCGGTAACGCCTCGAAGGGCGCATCATCTCGTTGTCTTCGTGCTCGAGAATGTGGCAGTGCCAGACGTAGCGGCCGGCGTATCCGTCGAAGGGGATGATGATACAGGGCTGGCCCGCGGCATGTCTCACATCTCCAAGTCGAGATGTGGGACACCCTGCGCCCCCGCAACAGATCGTCGCTATCCGTTGCGAACTACGGCTGGTTGACCACTACATAGGTCGTGTTTCCGCCGGCCATCTGTGGCTGATAGTAGGTGCTGCCGCACTGCTGGTATGTGACACCGTTGGCGACGATGGGTTGGCAGCTGGGCGGAAGCGTATTCACCATCGATCCGACCGCAGCGGCGGTGACTGCGACTGCCGCTGTAACCGCCGCCGCCGCCGCAACGGGGTGATAGCAGCAACCTCCGCCGCCGTAACCGTTGTACCCACCGCTGACATTAACGTTTCGGTTTACGTTGACGTTCTGGTTGACATTGACGTTGCGGTTTACGTTCGCGTTCTGGTTAACGTTGGTGTTGCGGTTTACGTTCGCGTTCTGGTTGGCGTTGGCGTTGCGGTTGGCATTGGCGTTGCCGTTGGCGCTGCGGTTCGAGGCAGTATTTCTTGAGGAACTCGGCTGATTGACGCTGTTGTTGGAAGTCGAACGGACAGTTCCGTTGTTTTTGTTGCCCCCACCCCTGTTCCCACCACCGCCGCCGCCGCGTTGGGCAACGGATGGAACTGCCAAAAGGAGCGCGAGCGAGAAGGATAGAACGAGTCCAGTATTGAGTTTCATGTGTAGCTCCTAGTTGCTGCCTGCGGCCGCTTTCTGTCCGGCGAAAACGATCTTGTGGGCATTCGCCGGAGGATCGAAGACGAACGCCGCATCGTTGTAGGACGGCGCGAGGTTCCAGGTGAGTACCGAAACGTGCTGCGGACGAGCCTCGTCAGTGGTGGTGGTCAAAACCAGTTTTCTGGGCAGAGGATGTTCACCCAACTGGATCCAGACCTGCCAGTCGAGGCCGGGCTGCCGGAACGCGTAACGCTCGCAGGTGGTTCCTTCAACGTCGCCCGGGCCAAAATCGGTGGCTTCGGTGATCTTGCTCGTGGACGCCTGCGGCCCGCCCCACAGGAAGAGATCCACCAAGGGAAGCTCAATGTCGTACTTTTCGCGCGCGATGTCGATCAATTCACCAATGGTTGGAGGTGCGTCCGCAGATGCGTAGTAACCCGCACCGCGGGCGAAGACCGTGAATGTCTTCCCGTCATACAGGACCAGACCCGACATCTGATCTCCCTGGATATCGATGCGAAGCTTATCGGGCCGAACGGCAAGCATGTCCGTGGTGCGAGCGAACATCAGCTTCTCTCCGTCCTCCAGAACATCCTCCGACGTGGCGTTAGAGGTAACCTGGAAATCCTTGAGGGAGCGAAGGTAGGTGCCCATCTGGTTCAAGGCATCGATCGCCGAGGAATCGATCAGGTCTGATTTCTCGGGACTGGATTGCTGAGCCGGCAAAGGGGCGGAAAGTCCCGTTGCGAACGTGAGCAACGCGATTGCGTATCCCATGTTGCGTTTCATGAATTTGTGCTCCTTTTCCCATCGTTCCGTGAGACGACTCGTCGCTTTTTCGGCAGGCAATTCGATCTGTGGGTTACCTGTAAGTGCGCCGCCAACGAATTCAGCACCACAACCTACCGGCACGGCTGTCGCAGATCCCTTGCCACCGCCGGCAATGCCGCCAGTCGAATCGCCCATTCCTGCACCGCAATTCTCCCCTGCATGGGAGCGCTTGTCGGTGACTTGGATCACAAATCGAGGCATTCCAGCGCCGAATGTTTTCCAGGTTTTACTTTGGCAGGGTCGGTGCCCACCCGGCACTCGGTCGCCGGCCACATCACGCCAAATCTGTTGGCCTCGAGTCAGGGCGGCTTGATGAGTTCATCGCGGCCGGCTTCAATTTGGCCGACGTCGTCAGGAGCTTACCGGCACCACCTCGAAGGGGCGCATCATCTCGTTGTCTTCGTGTTCGAGGATGTGGCAGTGCCAGACGTAGCGGCCGGCGTATCCGTCGAAGGGGATGATGATGCGGGTGACCATGGCGGGGTCGGCGCGCACGGTATCTTTCCATCCCATTTCTTCAGGCGCGGGCGGACGGGCGGGTCCGAAGAAGTGCAGCGTGCCCTTGGATTGGTATTCGAAGGTGTCGAAGGGGCGGCGGTCGAGGATCTGGAAGCGAACCAAATGTAAATGGATGGGGTGGGAGTCGTCGGTGAGGTTGACGAGCTCCCATATCTCCGTGGTGTGGAGGACGGGCTTTTCGGTGATGGGGGCGTGCCAGGGGGTGTTGTTGAGCAGCATGCCCATGGAGTGCTGGATCATGTCCATGCGCTCGTCGAGGGTGAGTCGGCGGGTGCGGATGGCGGCGGACTCGGGGATGCGTGGGGGTGTCTGCAGGGTGGCGGGGATGGTTGAGTTTGAGGGCGATTGAGGAGCGCGGAGAAGCAGGTCCCTCGACTTCGCTGACGCTCCGCTCGGGATGACAGCTTCATTGTTTGTGGTACGCGCTTCGCTCAGGATGGCGGGCGTGTAGTTGCCGGTGAGTCTTCGCGAAGTGTTTTCCTCAGGGGCTAAAGCCCCTTGTTGTCTTGCCGCATTCGGCACGGCTGAAGCCGTGCCCTGATACAAGGCAAGTGAAGCCGGGTTCTCCGCTGCGTACGCTGAGTAGGGGTGTGCTTCGCTCAGGATGACATCAGTTTTACTCACGGCAGAACGAGCGGACGCGACGCGGAACTGCATGATCTGGAAGCTGTCGCTGATGAGCTCGGTGCGCTGGCCAGCGAGGGAGCTGAAGTCGATGAGGATGTCGGCGCGTTCGGCGGGGGCGAGGGTGATGCGGCGGAGGGGGACGGGTGCGGCGAGGAGTCCCTGGTCGGTTGCGATTTGAAAAAACTGGGGTGCGATGGCGTGGAAGGGCGCCTGGTTGCGGAGGGAGAAGCGGAAGAAGCGTCCGTTGGAGCCGTTCATGAGGCGGAAGCGGTAGAGGGTGGGCTCGACGTCGAGGTGGGGCAGGAGCTTGCCGTTGGCGAGGATGGCGTCTCCGAAGACCTCGGGGACCCAGACTTCGCCGGGCTTGTCGGAGACGGGATAGTCGAGCTGGCCGTCGGCGCGGAGGATGCGGTCGCAGATGAGCAGCGGGATGTCGTGGGGGCCGGTGGGCAGGCGGAGGTCGTCTTCGCGGGAGTCGCGGAGGATGCAGAAGCCGAGCATTCCGGCGTAGGTGTTGAGACGGTTAATGCCCATGGTGTGGTCGTGATAGAAGAGCGTGGTGGCGTGCTGGAGCGAGGGGTAGTGGCAGGTCTGGGTGCGCCCGGGGAGGGTCCAGTCGTCGGGGTATCCGTCGCTGGCGGCGGGGGTTCGGCCTCCGTGGAGGTGGATGACGGCGCGGACGTCGGGGGTGGTCTTTTCGGCTCCGTGGAGGGAGTGGTCGATGGTGAAGAGATGGCGGGAGGGCAGGCGGTTCTGCCACTCGACGATCATTCCCTGGGCGATGGGGGATTCGAGGGTCAGGCCGGGGAATGATCCGCCGATGGTCCACATGCGGGTAGGAGGCAGGTCCCGGTGGAGCTTGATGGGGGTCTCGGCGATGGGGAGACGGTAGAAGGGGATCTGCTGTTTGGGGTTGTCGGGATCAGGGTGGGTTCCGGCGGGCTGCGCGATGGCGGGGATAGGCAGGGGGTCGACGAATGGGGCGAGTGTGGTGGGGTCGAGTATGGGGGATTTGGGCTGGGCGTGTACGTCGAGGTTCAGTGCGAGTCCGGCGAGGGCGAGCGGGCTGGAGGCGAGGAAGGTGCGGCGGGTGAGGCGAGGTCGGGACTTCAAGCGGGGTGGTTCTCCTGAAAGAAAAAGGGTAGCAGCGCGGGGGCCGCTACCCTGATTTGGTGGCGGAGATTTACCTGTTGCTGTCGGAAACGACGACTCCTTTGACGGGGTCGAGTAGATAGACGCCCTTGTTCGGCTCATTCTTAAAGTCGAACATGCCGTTGAGGGTTCCGGCGAGCGCGTCAAAGGAGCCGGTGATGCGCTGGCCGCCGAGCCAGTTGTCCTCGATGAAGCGCAGGATCGAAGACTGATCGGTGACGGTGTGGTCGACGTAGTTCCCCTTCGCGTATGGCGAGATCACGAGGAGGGGAAGGCGCGGGCCGTAGCCGCAGCGTCCCTGGGCGTGCTCGACGCTGACGCCAGCCAGAGCGGTGTTGGCGCTGCTGCCGCACTGGCCGGGAGCGGTGAGGGCATCAGCGGCGGTCTGCGACTGGTTTACGATCGGACCCATCTGGTGGTCGTACCAGCCATCGGAGTCATCGTAGGCGATGATGACGGCGGTGGACTTCCATTCGGGAGTGGTCTGAAGGAAGTTGAGCATGCTGACGATGAAGTACTGCTCGTCGAGCGGAGTCGAATAGCCGGCGTGGCCATCCTGGTAGCCAGGTGCCTTCAGGAAGCTTACGGCAGGCATGTTGTGAGCCCTTACTGCTGCGCCGAAGTCAAAGAGGTCGTATTGGTGGTTGGCCTGGTCACCATCGACGCCGATCAAGTTCACTGAGGTCGGGGGGAGATGGTTGGGATTGGCGGTCGATTTGTAGTACTGGAAGGGCTGGTGGTGCGGGATGTAGTCAGCCTTCGGAGTACCCACGGCTTTGGACATGCTGGAGCGCTTGCAGCCGGTGGTTCCGTTGGGGTTGGTGACCGACAGATTGAAGCCGCCTTCAAAGAAGCCCCAGGTGATGCCGCGAGCATTGAGCAGGTCGCCGATGTTCTGGCCGCCGAACTGCACGAGTGCACCGGTGGTGGTGGAGCACTTGTCGCCGATCGGGTCTGCGTCGCTGATCAACGTGGTGCCCCCCGCGCCGTCGTCGATGACATCACCGCCGGCATTGGATTGATCGGTGACACCGTTGGTCTGGCCGGCGATCAGATTGATGGCGCCCGGGGTCGAGGGACCGAAGTTGGTGCCGTAGGAGTTATCGCTCATGGCATAGCGCTGGGCGTAGTTCCAGAGCGCGGTGACGGTGTTGCCGTCATAGTAGCCCATGACCAGGCCATTGGTTGACTGCCCGGTAGGCGGAGGGCCGGCGGTTCCGGTGAATTCCGGGAAGGAGTCCATCAGGCCGGCGTGGAAGGCCTGCTGCTCGGGGGTGTAATCGTGGTCCTGATCGGCGGTAGCGGCTTCGGAGCGGTCGAGACGGAAGGGATTCGAAGCGCCGCCGGCATTTCCAGTTTTGTTGAGCCAGTTGGGATTGTGGAAGAGGAGACCGTCGGTGTAGCCGTTCACGGTCGGTGTGCCAGGCTTGGCATAAAAGTGGGGCTCGTTGGGCAGATTGATCGCATTCGGGTACGTACCGAAATAGTGGTCGAAGGAGACGTTCTCCTGGTAGATCACAACAAGATGCTTGATTGGGGTGGAAGTCGAGCCATAGGACTGTGCCTGGGCAGGCACGGATCCTGCCATCTGACCGGCAATCATGAGTGTTGCCAGCGATGTTGCAAGAGCTTTTTGCATCACGGTTCCTCGGGGGTGCGGCGTGTTGCCGACGACCGTACCAAGGAATAAACGTCGCATTGCGTTCGGTGCGTTACGGGTTGGTTACAGGACGGAGAAAAAACGAAGAGCGCAACGCTGGTGGGCCGCCAAACCCCGCATGGAATGCTGTCAGGTCGCAGGATGTGTTGACAAGCCCATCGGAGAGCTGATCGATCCAGATCGTCGTGGCCCGTGATTGGCTCTGTCCGTCAGGGTGGTAATCGCCCAGATGTTTTGGTGCTCGCGATGAGGCTCCAGCAACCACGCCGAATGCTTTCAGTGAGCTTCGATCATGATTGTGTCCAATACGAAAGACCCGTCAGGCTCAACCTGAAAATACTCGCGTACTTCCTGCGGAGAATTCAGAAGCAAGGAATTTATTGCCTGCACGTAAAGCCGGGGCGTTCTCATCCGGGTGACCCATGCGGTGAAATCAAGCGGGAGCTTCCGCATCGACTGCGCATTCACCGTAAATCCTGCTTCTGTGAGCATCGAATTCCATTCGGCCGGCGAGTAGTTTCGCACGTGGGATTCATCCCGCAACAATTCGATTGCCTGTAAGTGCGTATCGAAAAGCGGATTTTGGGGCGTACAAGTATCAATCACGATGAACCCACCGCCCGGTTTGAGAACCCGCCGAGCTTCTTTCAGCGCCGTGCGAGTCTCCGTCCAGTGGTGGGCGCTATAGCCCGTACAGACAAAATCGAAACTGGCATCCTGAAACGGTAGCGCTTCCGCCCTGCCTTGCCTCGTAAGGATATTCTGGTGGCCTCGCTTGCGGGCCTCGTGATCGACCGTACGCAGCATTTCAGGAGAGAGATCATAGGCAACGATCGAGGTCACGTGCGGCGCGGCAGCGAAGCTGACATGCCCAGCTCCACAGCCCAGATCCAGTACGGCTGCGAATGGCGTCCTTCTCAGCGTGGCCGCAATTGCGTCGAGATCTGTACCCTGACTGTGCACGCTGCTGGAGAGATAGGCGCTCGCCACTTCGCCAAACTGTTGTTCCACCTTAATTGTGTGATCCGACATAGCTTCCTACTGATTTTATAAGGGGCCTCAGGCTCATCGCGGCAGCGAAGGGCGAGCATTAAGTCCTGCTATCACGGTGCCAAGGAATTTGCTGGGTCGATTGAATTCGTCACGGCGAGAGAAACGTGTTGCTCTTATCCAGGCGTTTTCACTCCGCATTTGAGCATCTCGACGGCCTTTTCGAGGCGGCGCGAGCGTGTCTCTTCCTTTTTGGCTTCGGTGATCCACCGGCAGTATTCTTTGCGGTGGGTGTAGCTGAGGGATTCGAAGAAGGGCAGCAGGCCTTCCTCCTCCATCAACTTAGCGAAGGGCTCGGGGACTTCGAGAACGCGCTCGGATTCATCCTTCCAGACAACGACGTCGATGGTGTCGCCGGGTGCCTTTCCGAGCTGCTCACGGATGGCTTTGGACAGGTGGAGGGTGTGCTGCGGGAATCCGTATTTGATGAGGGAACCGGTGTAGGGCACGCCGTTGAAGGTGGCGTGGATGGGAACCCTGCCTTTGGTTCCGAATTCCTGGTGGGTGTCGTACGGGAAGAGGACTCCGGCTCCGCCGCCATCGCCGGCGATGATCTTTGCCTGGAATTTGTATTTCTTCATGGCGCAACCATTTTGTCACTGTGCGTGGTGCAATCCAACTGGTTTGAGCGGTGCCGCGGCTCACAGGCGGGAAGGCTTCCGTGGAAGAAGAAGACACGGGCGGCTCGAAATTCGCATCGGGATGCGGCATTTAACGCCACGGGCTTCTCTCCAGCGGGGATTGCTTGTATCGCCGGTGAATGCCACCTATCGTCTTTGTAAGTCGCCTGCAAGCGAGATATCGCTTGCGACTCTGCGATGGTGTGACTGGCAAGATGGATCTCACACATGAGAACGTGGGCCAGGGTGATTGGATTGCATTAGCTGCGTTTCTGGATGGAGACAATCCTGCGCACCGGTTGCGCGAGGTTGCTGCTGTTGGATACATGCTGGCGTACGCCCGTCAGACAGATGCAGAGATGCTGGCGCTTGCCGACGGAGTGCCGGGCGCTTATAAACTGCTCTTCTCCTTCGACTCACATGACAGCCTGTTCGACTTCCTGCGCCTGCTTCACCTGAATGAAGTAACGGCGCAGGCGGAAATCCATCTTCCGAAGGCCAGCGAGATCCGCCTGGCGCGCCCGCTTCCGACGGTTCTGCCGGTCGATCTGGTTCCGCAGATCATGCAGTTTGCGGACGTGCTCCTGAGCTACAGGAGTCAATCGCCGGACATGGGCGGGATCGCATAGTCCCTTCAAGGTTCTTGCCCTGTATCTGCCTGTGCTCTGCCGCTTTTATTCTTCGGACGCTATCGCTCCGGATCGTCGATTCTGCCGGTGAAGAGTATCTGTCCGCTGCGCTCATCGCGAATGGCGACGAAGAAGGGACGGTCCACGATCATGTGGAAGGGCGGCGGCTCGACTCTCATGGCCAGCGGGCGAATGCCGATGCTGGTGGCGGCGGCGGCCTCCGTGCCTTCCTCGTCGACACGCAGGAACGAGGCGTGGCGCACCTCGCTGATCTCGAGCCGGCGCGACTTCTGAATACCGGCGAAGTCGGCGGTGTCTCCGAAAGCGATGCCCATGCCGAGTTTCCTGAGGGCTGTATTCAGCGTTGCGCCGAACTTGATGGTGAAGCGGGGCAGCTCGATGGTGCCGTGGGCTGTTTGCAGCGACATTGTCAGCTTCGTTGAATACTTCGGGCGTCAACTGGTCGATAAATGACTGCATGCGGCCGGCGTCTTTGGGAAGGATGACGTACATGGCGAAGGCGCCGTCAGTGTAGGGCAGCCGAATGGCTTCGAGACCGTTTGCGCCCGCGTAGGCGTATTCGGCTGAGTGCTTCATCATCGGGACGGAAAGCACTTTGCCGTTCGCGCAATTGAAATCATGCGGCGCTGTGGCCTTGGGGTCGAAGGGAAGCGTCCATTTGCCCTTGAAGGCAACGGCGTTGGTGAGCATTACCAGTGTGGAGGGATCGATCTTATCGAGGAGTTTCGGGATACGGTCGCTGGTCTGTTTTGCGACCCACCCGTTGATGGTCTGGAGGGTGGCCGGATTGCGGAAGTCGACGTTTTCGGCCTGCGCGGCGTAGTCCTTCTCGAGGATCTGTTGGAAGGATGGCTCTACCGGGAATCCCTGCTCGAGCCAGAGGGCATTTGCCATGGAGAGCTGCACGGAGGTTGCCTTGCTGATCTCGTCGACCAGCGCGCGATTGGCGGCGTTGAGCGAGTCGATGTTTTGCCCATCAACGTGCAGAGTTTTGAGGATGGCGTCGCGGGTGGCTCCCTGCGCCCCGTTCGAGGTCATGGCAAGAGCGACGGCGATGCTGGCTGGAGAGATGAAGAGGTTGGTGTCGCGGTGAGTGGCGGAGAGTTCACGCAACAGATCGAAGCCGAATTGCGCATAGGGCGCCGCGAGGGCGCGCTGTGCGTCGGAGGGATCGCGGCCGGGAAGTGCGGCGGTTGAGGACATCACGCAGAGCAAAAGCGCGGCGAACGACTTCATCATAGTAGAACACCAAGCTAGAAGACCGGGCAGGGACACCCGCGTAGAGCCCAATATTAAGACTGAACGGTGGGTGGAGGGATAGCAGAACCCGTTGTCGGCGGGCGCGGTTCTATCGGCGCGAAGGATCGGGCGGTGCGAGCGCCTCGTCACACTTTTTGCAGTTGAGGAAGCTGGCCCAGTTTTGAAGCGCGGCCTTCGGGGGTGACAACCCAGGGGCGGCTCTGCCACGGCGGGTCGTGGCGGACGTGCTGGGTGTGTCCGCAGGCGAGGTCGGCAACCCAGTGTTGCTCTTCGTCCTGATGGAAGCCGGTGATCTTCTGGTTCATACGGGCGGCTGGTCGTTACAGTAGATTTTCTCAGGAGTGGCCTTCTTCGGCGCGAGCTGCGAGCGAGTGGCGTCATTGGGCGTGCCTGTTAGATGATGGTCGGATGACTGCGAAGGTGAATCGGCGGAAGGTTCTTCAGGGATTGGCGGTTGCGCCACTGGCGGCGCGGGGTTGGTGGGCTGAGGCTGCGAAGACGGGCGGCGGAAATACGTTGTTTGTCGGCACGCAGACGAAGGAATCGAGCAAGGGAATCTACGCCTATCGGTGGGATGCGGCGAAGGGCGAGATTGCGCTGATCGGGCTGGCGGCGGAGACGGAGTACCCGACGTTTCTGGCGCTGTCTCCGGATGCGAAGTATCTGTATGCGGCGAACGAGGTCGATAGCTTTCACGGGTCGAAGGGCGGAGGCGTGAGCAGCTTCGTCGTGGATGCGAAGGCCGGGAAGTTGACGGCGATCAATGCGGTGTCGGCGAAGGGTACGGGGACATGCCATGTTGCCGTGGACAAGACAGGGCAGGCGGTGTTTTGCGCGAATTATTCGGGCGGCAGCGCGGCGTCGTTTCATGTGAAGGCGGATGGCGGGCTGACGGAGGCGGTTTCGTTTTTCCAGTACAGCGGGCATGGTCCGAAACCCGATCAGGAGGCAGCGCATGCGCATCGCACGACGGTGACTCCGGACAACAAATATGTGCTGGTGAATGATCTGGGGCTGGACTGCATCCACATCTACACACTCGATGCGGCGACGGCGAAGCTGACTCCGCATGATCCGCCGGAGTGGAAGTCGGAGCCGGGTACGGGGCCGAGGGCGCTGCGGTTTCATCCGAACGGCAAGTGGGCGTACTGCGTACTGGAACTGTCTTCAGAGGTCGCGGCTCTGCGCTGGGATCCGCAGGCGGGATCGCTGACGACAATGCAGACGGTGAGCCTGATTCCAGAGGGATACACGGGCAAGAAGCCTCACGCCTCGGAGATTGTGCTGGATCGGGCGGGGAAGTTTGTGTATGCGGCGGACCGGTTTGACGACGTGCTGGTGAGCTTCAAGGTGGATCCGGCGACGGGGAAACTGACCAAGCTGGGGTCGAGCAAATATGGCGGGAAGACGCCGCGGCATATCGCGCTCGATCCGACAGAGCGGTGGATGCTGGTGGCGAATCAGGATTCGGACAATATTTCGGTGGTGAAGCGGGATACCAGGACGGGGTTGCTGGCGGAAACGGGGAAGGAATTTCCGATTGTGAAGCCGCAGTGCCTGGTGTTTGTTTAAAGGCAGGGTGTAGCGCTCAGGCGGTGACGAGGGCGGCGGCGCGGGCAGGGATCTTCTCCTTGAGCCGTTCTTTCAGCTTTGACTTGGCCTGACCGAGGGTGACGAGCTCCCATGCGGAGCGGTCTTTGAGAAGGCGGGAGACGAGCGCGGTGTGCATGGCGTGTCCGGCGCGCTCGGCGACGACGTGGCCGAGGATGTGATGGCCGGCGAGAGCGAGGTCGCCGATGAGGTCGAGGACCTTATGGCGGACGAACTCGTCGTCGAAGCGCAGAGGGCCGTTGAGGACGCCTTTGCGGTTGAGGATGATGGCGCTTGATTCCGAGACGCCGCGGATGAGTCCCATGTTGCGCAGCATCTCTTCGTCTTCCTTGAAGCCGAAGGTGCGGGCGGGGGCGATCTGAGCGGCGTAGTCGCGGGTGGCGAGATCGACGACGAAGCCCTGGCGTCCGATGGGAGTGGGGAAGTCGATCTTGTAAGAGACGCTGTAGCCCTCTCCGGGATACACGCCGATGAACTTGTCGCCTTCGCGGACCTCGACGGTCCGGCGGATGCGGAGGTATTCGCGGCGGCGTCGCTGAATCTTCAGGCCGACATCGCGGAAGGCCTCGACGTAGGGAAGCGCACTGCCGTCGAGGATAGGGAGCTCGAGGTTGTCGAGCTCGACGATGACGTTGTCGACACCGGTTCCGATGAGGGCGGAAAGCAGATGTTCGGTTGTGGAGATGAGGACGCTCTGTCGCATGAGGCTGGTGGCGTAGCTGACCTTGGCGACGTTGCGTCCGGTGGCGGGGATTTCGAAGTTGTCGAGGTCGGTCCGGCGGAAGAGAATGCCGCAGCCGCCGGGGGCGGGCAGCAGCCGCATCTTAACGGGAGCTCCGCTGTGCAGGCCTATGCCGGAGAACTCGATGGCGTCGGCTATGGTTTGTTCGAAATGACTGCTTTCCGTCAAACGGCGACCTCGTTCCCCAACCTGCTACTGCGAATGGGTACGAAGGCATAGACTAACTGTCAGAAGAGCGAAGTTCCACTGTTGTATATTTGCCACAGTTATGCGGGTATTTCGCACACAAGTGAAGACAGGTGTGGGTGCGGTTGACGAGGCTGGCAATGTTTTTTGAATCAATGGGTTGCGACGCAGTTAATTTGCTGGAGGTGATGCGCCGGAGACAGGATCGCACACTCAGCCTGCTCAAGGATCTTGTCGAACTTGAGTCTCCCAGCCATGACAAGGCTGGCAGTGGACGCCTGCGTCGATCGGGTGGAGCGGGAGTGCACGAGGCTGGGCGGGCGGTTGCGGCGGCACCCGCGGAAGGGATTTGGCGATCTGCTGGAGGTGCGCTTCGGGCGGGGTGGACGCGGCGTGAAGCCGATGATGCTGCTGGGTCATCTGGACACGGTGTGGGAGCTGGGCACGCTGAGGCGGATGCCATTCAAGGTGGAAAGAAGCAGGGTCTGGGGTCCGGGCGTGCTCGATATGAAGGCCGGCGTGGCGATGGCGCTGACGGCGGTGGAGTATCTGCTGGAGGCGAAGCTGCTCGAGCGGCCGGTCATTCTTCTGCTGGTGAGCGACGAAGAGATCGGCAGCACGGTTTCGCGTTCTCTGACGGAGAAGCTGGCGCGGGAGTGCGAGGCAGTGTATGTGCTGGAGCCGGCGCAGGGGCTGGAGGGGGCGTATAAGACGGCACGCAAGGGCGTGGGCGGATATACGGTTCACGTGAAGGGAGTGGCGGCGCACAGCGGTGTGGACTTTGAGCGCGGGCACTCGGCGATCGCGGAGCTGGCGCGGCAGGTCGACACGATCCAGGGGTTTACTGAACTGAGGCGAGGCATCACTGTCAATGTTGGAACCATTCAGGGGGGAACGCGGTCTAACGTGATAGCGGCCGAAGCGAAAGCTGAGGTGGATGTGCGGATTGCGAAGGCAGAGGATGCGGTGCGAGTGGATCGGAAGTTTCGCAAGCTGCGCGCTTACGATCAGCACTGCGTCCTGACAGTGGAGGGCGGATTGAACCGGCCGCCGATGGAGCGGACGCGAGGAACGGCGGCGCTATTCCGGCGGGCAGCAACTCTTGCCGGGGCGATGGGTTTTGGCCTGCAGGAAGCAGCGACGGGAGGCGGGTCGGATGGGAATTTTACGTCGGCGCTGGGTGTTCCTACGCTCGACGGGATGGGCGCGGTAGGCGAAGGCGCGCATGCGGTGCATGAATCGATTGTGCTGAAGGAACTGGCGCCAAGAACGGCGCTGCTGGCGGCGATGCTGTTGAAGCCGGAAGGGTGACGGACATGCTGAGACTGGTGGAGTATGGACTGCTGGCTGTATCGCTGCTGACGGTGGCGGGACTGATCATGATGTCTCCGCGGGGGCCTGCTCCGAAGCCGGCAGAAAACTCGGAGGCGGAGAAGGGACAGGCGGGGAAGGGTTGAGATCAAGATTGAACGGTGGCTTACGCGTAGTAAGATATGTCTTACACGAGGTAAGCCATGTCGCTATCAGCAGTCGTCAGTTCGAAAGGCCAGGTTGTGATCCCCGCCGCGTTGCGCAAGAAATACAGGTTGAAAGAGGGAATGACGGTTTCATTCCGAGAGGAGAACGGGCGCCTGGTGATGGAGCCGGATCCATTCAGTGCCCTGCAGGCTCTTCGGGGGACCCTGCCAGACTACCCGTTTGAAGAGGCCCTGAACGAAGAACGCCGTGCCGCCCGTCTTCGTGAGGAGAAGGAGTGAGGGAATATGTCCTGGACGCCAACGCTGCGATCAGGTACTTCATGCCCGGGAAAACCGGTGGCAGCGAAAAAGTAGAGCAACTGATTGAAGATGCGAAAAACGGCCGGGTGAAAATCTGGATGTCGGTCGTAAATCTGGGTGAGGTGTTTTATATCCTTCTTCGCAGCCTGAAGGATGATTCGGCTCTCCAATACATTCATACTTTACAGCGCGCGGTCCTCATTCACGAACCCGATACAAATCATACGATCTATGCTGCGCGATTGAAGCATGGATACAAGCTCGGCTATGCGGACAGCTTTGCTGCGTCACTCGCCCTCGAGAAGAACGCGACGCTCGTGTCCGCCGATCCGTCATTCGAGAAACTGGAGCGGAAGCTCAAATGGATGAAGCTGCCGCGGTTTCGGGGATAGAGGCGGCTTTCTCGAGGCGGCGGAGGGTGCCTTCGATCATGCTGCTTGCGAGCGAGAGCGGCAATCCAACGACATTGAAATAGCAGCCGTGCACGCGCGGAATCCAGCGGGCGGCGCGGCCCTGGATGGCGTAGGCTCCGGCCTTGTCGCTGGGCTCGCCGGTCGCGATGTAGTCTGCGATTTCCGATTCGGACAATGTGAGCATGGTGACG
Organism: uncultured Acidobacteriaceae bacterium; assembly: GCA_963725225.1. GTDB lineage: Bacteria > Acidobacteriota > Terriglobia > Terriglobales > Acidobacteriaceae > Silvibacterium. The sequence continues at coordinate 96,611 of CAVRXY010000031.1, read as the reverse complement.
TGCGTGACCTCGGCGGCGGTTTCGAGGTTGCCGGGGGAGACGAGTGCGACTCCGGTGATGACCTGATGGGTTGCTCCGGCGAGCAGGCGGAGCATGCGGGCGGCGTCGGCGGCGTCGACGGGCTTGCCGAGGATCTCTCCGTTGGGCGCGACGACGGTGGTGTCGGCTCCGAGAACGAGGAGTGGGTCGGCATCGTTTTCGCGAGCGGCGTGTTGCGCGTAGACGGCCTCGGCCTTCTCGCGGGCGAGGCGAACCACGTAGGCGATGGGCGATTCGCCGGGCAGCGGATCTTCCGGAATATGCGCGGGAGCGACGGTGAAGGTGTAGCCGGCCTGCGTGAGAAGTTCTCTGCGGCGCGGCGAGGCGGAAGCGAGCACGAGCATAGGTTGATTATCGCTGAAGGGCAGGGCTCAGGGCTCAGGGCACAGGGAACAGGGAACAGGGCTCAGGGCACAGGGAACAGGGCACAGGGAACAGGGCTCAGGGCACAGGAAGGCGTTTGACGGAATTGGGGCAGCGCGACCTTAGTTTAGTTTTCGGCTCATCCACCACCGTCGCAGTGCGACGAGTGACCATACGCCTTCGACCAGGCCGAACGGCCATGCTCCCTGCAGGAATCCGTAGGTTGAAGCCAGGACGCACGAAGCGGCAAATGCCAGGATGAACCAATGGCTGCGTTTCTCAAGCGCGTAAAAGACGAGCAATGGACGTTACGGCGAGTAGTCCAAAGAGTGTGAGTCTGGCCATACTGATTTTCTGCGCGATCGGAGGCGGTGGTTGCTTTTCGTGCTGGCCTTTATTCGATGCGGGTGCCGGTGCGGGGGCCGTCTGTGGTGCAGATGCCCCAGGCCATGCGCGGAGTGTTGTGGGCGAGACCGTAGCGGCCGTTGGGATCGAGCAGGATGATGCCGCCGTGTCCGCCGAGGCGCTTGTGCAGGTAGGAGATGGCTTCGGGCGCGACCTCCTCAGGCGAGCGGCCGAGTTGCACGCGGTCGGTAGCCCATTTGCCGAGGACCAGCTTCATGATGGGCTCTCCCCAGCCGGTGAGAGAGACGGCGGCGGCGTGGTTGTCGGCGTAGCAGCCGCAGCCGATTAGGGACGAATCGCCGACGCGGCCGGGATCTTTGTTGAGCGTACCTCCGGTGGAAGTGGCGGCGGCGATGCGGCCGTGCGAGTCGAGGGCGACGGCTCCAACAGTGTCGTGGGATTCGAGCGGGGGCGCGGCGGTTTCGGGGGACTTATCGTCGCGGAATTCGTCGCCGGCGAAGGTGAGGTCGGGCAGGCCTGCCTGTTCTTTAGCCTGCGCCTCTGCGAGGCGTTTGCGCTCGCGGTCGAGGACAAGCTCGGAGTTGTCGATGAGGGGCATGCCGTGGGCGGCGGCGAACTCCTCGGCTCCCTGGGCGACGAAGTAGATGTGCGGGCTCTTGTCGAGAACGAGGCGGGCGGCCTGGATGGGGTTGCGCAGGCGCTCGACGCAGGCGACTCCGCCGGCGCGGAGGGTGTGGCCGTCCATGATGAGGGCGTCGAGCTGGACGCGGCCGTCGCGGGTGAGGAAGCTGCCGCGTCCGGCGTCGAAGGTGGTGTCGTCTTCGAGTTTGGTGACGGCGGCTTCGACAGCGTCGACGGCGGAGGCTCCCTGCTCGAGGAGGGCATAGCCGGTCTGGAGGGCGTCAAAGACTCCCTGCTCGTGGGCCTCGAGCATGTCGTCGGGGATGGCCCAGGCTCCGCCGTGAACGATGAGGATGGGGCTGCGTGGCATAGGTACAGGGTACAGGGTGGAGGTGGCAGGGTGTAGGTGTCAAGGGATGTGGTTATCACGTTATGGATGATGTCCGTCACGCGGATTCAAGGCTTGAGCTCCCAGAGTTCTTCGGGACGGGAGTTGTGGTCGATGGCAAAGGTGTCGGCGAGCGAGTAGTGCTGATGAATGTAGTCGCGGAAGGGCGCGGAGTGATCGCGAGGGTTGGGTGGGCCGGTTTCAGGGTCGAGGGCGACGAATCGCGGGGGATTTTGCTGAAGGGCACGGATGACGGCGGTGACCTGTTCGGGGCGGGTGAAGTCGTCGTTGTTGACGAATTCCACGGAGGTGGGGTTGGAGAGCGAGAGGTAGAGGGCGAGTCCGGAGTTGTTGAAGAAGAGGTCGGACGGGTGGGTGCGCTGGGCGAGCCATTGGAATTCGCGAAATTCTTCGGGGTCACCGAAGCCGGTGCGGCCAATGGGCAGATCGAGAATTCTGTAATGCTGGGCCTGGCGGTAAACGGGCAGCAACAGGGCGAAGAAGAGAGCGGTCGCAACCAGTGAGCGGCGCAGGGAAGTTCGGATTGAGCCGGGGCCCGTGAGAAGCCAGACGCAGATAAGGATCGCGGGCGGGGCTACGGTGCAGAGGCGGTAGAAGCGTGGTCCGGTGGCGACAGCGAGGACGAGAGCGAAGCCGGCAAGATGAAGGAGGATGAGAGGCTGGCGTTCAGGGAATGCCGGGTCGCGTCGTTTGCGCCATAGCTGGTATGCGCCGATGAAGTAAATGTATGGCACGAGAGCGTAGATGAAGAGATACGGGATAAGGCGAATGAGTCCGGCGAAGGAGTGGAGCGGCGGGAACTGGTGAAGATAGGCGCGAGGGGAATTGAAGTCTCCCGATAGGTAATGCAGCGGGAACACAACGAGATCGAAGAAGAGTGTCTGTGGGCCGGCCTGCAAGACGTAATAGCCGAGAATGCAGGAGACGGTGAGCAGCCAGGGGATGACGAAGGCGGCGACTCGGGCGAGTAGCTTTGGTGACGAGTGGGTGGGCCACACGAGGTACAGGAGAAGAGCTGCGAAGGTGAGACCGCCCTGGGTCTGGGTGAAGAGCGTGGCGATTCCGCAGAGCAGGCCGGCGGATGAGATTCGCCAGAGAGTCGATTGGCCGGCGAGTGTTGCGACTGCGGCCAGCGCGGCCAGCGTGCTGAACCAGTGGTGGGTCGGGACCATGGCGACGTCGTAGTCGAAGACCAGGAAGAGCAGTCCGGGCAGCAGGACGAGCAGGCCGGCGAGTATGCGGCGAGCGAGCAGCGTGACGATGGAGAAGAGCGCGAGTCCAAGGGCGATGCTCCAGGCCTGGAGAAGCCAGGCATGCATGCCGAAGAGGCGAAAGCCCACGGCGTAGAGCAGATCGGTGCCGGGAGGGACGAATTCGAAGAAGTCGCGATAGAGGACTTGTCCGTGAAGAATGCGAACGGCGCGGATGAAGAAGAGTGTCTGGTCGTCGTGGGCGATGAAGGGTGTGGCGGGGAGGAGAAAGGTGCGGAGATAGAGGAATGCGGCGGCGCCGGCGAGAGCGAGGGCGAAGTGAGAGAGCGCGAGGCGATCTCCTGGTCGCGGCGCTTGAGTCATGCGAGGTTACTTATCGCTGCCGAATTCATTTGCGGCGCTTCGTCTTTTTCTTCTTTGGGAGGGGTGTGGCTTGGGACCGCGTTGCTGCATGCTGGGCTTTGCTTTCGCCTTCGATTTCTTGTTGCGTTTGGACTTCGGTGAGGCGAGGTTCTTGCTTTCCCACCCCTGCGCCAAACCCGGGCGCAAGGATGGGGCACCCTTTTTCGTGCTTGATCCCTGTTCCTTGAGCCCTGTTTCCTCGTCTTCGACGATCGAGAATTGCAGGCGCTTCTGGACGGCGTCGATGCGGTCGAGGAGAACGCGAACGCGCTGGCCGATACGGAAGCGGCGTCCCCAGCGCTCGCCGATGATCTCGCGGGTGTTTTCGCGGAAGGTGTAGTAGTCGTTGTCGAGCGCGCCGAGGGTCTGGATGGGCACGAGGCCTTCGACGAAGAGGTCGGTGAGCTCGACGAAGAGTCCATATTTGGTGGCGCTGAGGATCATGGCGTCGAAGTCTTCTCCGACGCGGTCCTGCATGAACTTGACCTTCTTCCACTCGACGAGCTCGCGTTCGGCATCGGCGGCGCGGCGTTCGGTGTCGCTGCATTCCTGCGCGATGAGGTTGAGATCGGTCTCGGGGATCAGGTTCGAAAAGCAGGTCCTTCGAGGCTGCGCGTCCAGCGGACCGCGCTTCGCGCCCTCCCTCGCTTCGCTCAGGATGACATCGTGGTGGGTGCCTGATCCCTGAGCCCTGTTCCCTGAGCCCTGTCTTGCGTGAGGTTCGCCGGGGACGAGGTGTCCGTGGCCGCTGACGCCGGCGTCGAGGAGTGATTTGGCGATGCGGTGGACGATGAGGTCGGGGTAGCGGCGGATGGGCGAGGTGAAATGCGTGTAGCAGGGCGCGGCGAGGGCGAAGTGTCCCTCGTTTTTCTCGCTGTAGCGAGCCTGCTTGAGCGAGCGCAGCATGAGGTAGGAAAGGATGCGCTCCTCGGGCTTGCCGGCGATTTTCGCGGTCAGTTTCTGGTACATGCGCGGGGTGACGGGTATGTCTTCGGGGATTTCGTGAGCGCGTGGGTTGTTGCGGCCCCGGCCTCTGTCGCGGCGTTGAAGTTCGCGGCGTTCGCCCTTCGTCTGGAATTTGCGGACGGGGAGATTGCCGATGCCGAGTGAATATCCGAAGGACGCGGCGATGTCTTCGAACTCGACGATGCGGCGGGGCTCGGGCTTCTCGTGGATGCGGTAGAGGGACGGCACGCTGAGATTCTCAATCCAGGAGGCGACGCACTCGTTGGCGGAGAGCATGAATTCCTCGATGAGGCGGTGGGCCCAGTTGCGTTCGGAGCGGGTGACGGACTTCATGGCTCCGAACTCGTCGAATTCGATGATGGGCTCGGGCAGATCGAAGTCGATGGAGCCGCGACGGTCGCGCTTCTTGTTGAGGATTTCGGCGAGCTGCTTCATGCGCTCGAAGGCGGGGACGAGCGGGGCGAATTCGGCGCGGGTGGGCTCGTCTCCTTCGAGGATTTGGTGGACCTGGGTGTAGGTCATGCGGCGCGCGGAGCGGATGACGCCTTCGGTGACTTCGTAGCTGAGAATGTTGCCGCTGGCGTCGATGTCCATGAGGCAGGAGAGGACGAGGCGGTCTTCGTCGGGGCGAAGGCTGCAGATGTTGGTCGAGAGCTCCTGCGGGAGCATGGGGATGGCGCGGTCGGGGAAGTAGACGGAGTTGCCGCGCAGCCGTGCTTCGAGATCGAGCGCGGTGCCGGGATGAACGTAGTGGGCGACGTCGGCGATGTGGACCTGGAGGTGCCAGTGGCCGGTGGTTTCGTCGTGTTCTACGAGCACGGCGTCGTCGAAGTCGCGCGCGGTCTCTCCATCGATGGTCACGATGGGCAGGTCGCGGAAGTCGCGGCGCGTGGCGATGACTTCGGGGTCGAGATGAGCGACGGCGCGGGCTTCGGCGAGAACCTTGTCGGGAAAGATGCGCGGGAGATGGTGCTTCCGGATGACCATCTCGACGTCGACTCCGAAGTCGTCGGGGTGGCCGAGGATCTCGATGATCTTGCCGCGGGCGGGGCGTGTGGGCGTGGGCCAGGCGGTGATTTCGACGTCCACAACCAAACCCTCGAGGTTATTGGGGTCGTAGTGCCGGGTCCGGGCGACGGCTTCTTCGCCGAGGACGCGGTGCGGGGTGGATGCAGCGCGCGGGTCTGGGCAGCTCGGCGTCGAAAGGGATGACGATGGGCTGCGTCATCCGGTCGTCGAAGGGTGTGACGTAGTTGCCGGTGAAGTTTTCGCGGCCGCTGCCTTCGCGTGCGTAATGCCCGCGGTCTTGCTGCACATAGTGGAAGACGCCGACGACGGTGGGGTTGCGGCGGGTGAGGACGCGGAGGATGCGGCCGAGCTTGCGGCCGTCGGATCGGGGCGGGGCGAGTTCGACGAGCACCTGGTCGCCCTGCATAGCGTCGCCGATTTCGTTGGGTGGGATAAAGATGTCGTCTTCACGGTCTCCTCCTGCGGGGCGGACGAAGCCGAAGCCGTCGCGGTGGAGGTCGAGGCGTCCGGCGACGAGGTTTTCGGGGCGGTAGCCGGGGTGCGTTCGGATCGTGAGTCGGATCGACGATCGGACCGTTGTTGATCAGACTTGGCGGGCGGCTTAGGGATCGCCCATTGCTCACGAGCGGTTTTGAAGAGATGGCCAGCGGCGGTGAGGCGGGCGAGATGTTCGAGGAGAAGGCGGCGTTCGCGGCCTCCGCCGAGCGAGAATTCGCGGACGAGCTGCTTGTATCCAGCGCGCTGGTTCGGGGATCGCTCGATGTGGCGGAGAAGTTCGCGGTCGGTCACACAGTTATGGTAGCGGGTCGGAGATGTCAGGTCGGCGATGTCAGGAGGTGCGTGGCAAGGATTTCGCAGGCAAGCTGAACCGGGCGAGTTTTGGACCGGTTTTTCCACATTTGGCAGGTTCGCTGGGCGTGAGTTCGTGCGCGACGAAGCGTTCCCGTTATCGGTAAGTGACTCAAATTGGGCACACCTGTTGAAATCTTTGCGTGCGGAGGGTGCATTTTTTCGGCGACGCGTGTATAAGATCGAGACACAGCGCCGATTGTGCGGATTTGCGGTTGGCAAACAGGCCGGGCAAGGGCCTGAGCAACGAGGGATCGACGTAATATCAAGCCCTGCGGGTTGCGCGGCGTAGTGATGGGCGGAAGATTCCCACGGCGCCGGGTGGCCGGGCCGGGGCAAGCATGAAGAAGAGAGGACAAATCAACACGATGTGGAAACCGAATCAGCAAAGCAGCTCTTCACAGACGCCCACCAACGAACCGGTCCGTCCGGCGGCGCCTGCGACTCCCAGTTATGAACCGGCGGTCCGCACGTCCACGGGCAGCGCACAGCCCGCTTCCGCCGACCAGGCGACGATCGGCAAGAGCCTGGTGGTGAAGGGCGAGGTGAGCGGATCGGAATCGCTTTACATCGACGGCAAGGTGGAGGGTGCGATCAACCTTCCGGGCAATCGCGTCACCGTCGGCCGCAATGGCCAGGTAGCGGCAAACATCACGGCGCGCGAAATTGTCGTGCTCGGCAAAGTTCGCGGCAACATGAGCGCGAGCGACCGCGTAGATATCCGCAGCGAAGGCTCGCTTACCGGCGATGTAACTGCGCAGCGGATCTCGATTGAAGATGGTGCCTTCTTCAAGGGCGGCATCGACATTCGCAAGCCGGGCAACGAGGCAAAGCAGGCGAGCTCGGGGCAGGTGAATTCGAGCGCCGGTGTGAGCGCGAATTCAGAGGCCGGCAAGCCGGTTCCGGTGCAAGTGTAACTCGCGCGGCTACGTATTAAGCATGGGGCTCCGGGCACGCGTCCGGGGCCCTTTTGTGTCTTATCGGGTTCGTATGGTTACAACGTAATGATGGTTTGGCTGGGGCTATTGCGGGTTCTTTTTTTGCGGTCAGGCGGCCCGTGGCTTAGAGAAACGGGCCAGAAGCTGATTCGGCAGAGCCGATCCGGTGAGCTTGAGCACGGCGACGCTGATCAGCGTGAAGAGAACTGACGCGGCGAGAAGTAGCAGCAGTTCGTGCAGGCGGCTGGTTGAGGGGAAGAAATGGGCCAGTCCGGCGAGAGCTGCGTAGCTGGCGACGGCGGCCAGGAGGGAGCGAAACAGTTCGGGGTATTCGAGGCCGCGCAGCGGCACCATGCGGCGGCGGTCGAGGAGAATCGCCAGGGTGAGGGTCTGAATGAGGATGCCGATGTCGGAGGCGACGGCGAGCCCGGCGGGTCCGAGTGACTGGTAGAGCGACCAGTAGACGGGCAGAGAAGCGACGGTGACCAGGGTTCCGGCGACCATGGGGGTGATGGTGTTACCGGCAGCGTAGAAGGCGCGCGCATAGATGGCCTGCGCCGACCACAGGCAGAGCGAGATGGAGAAGATGGCGAAGTAGAGGGCCATGGTCGCGGAGTCGGCGCGATGGAAGGCTCCGCCGCGGAGAAGCAGGTCAACGGCGGGAAATGCCATGGCGATCATGAAGGCGGTGAGCAGGATCGAGACGGCGAGGATGCGCGAGACAGACGCGTTCACTGCGCGGCCAAAGGGTGCGGGATCGGGCGTGCCGCTGTCGTCGCGTCGGCTATAGAGGGAGGCGAGGAAGGGAAGTGAGGCGGCTCCGGCGGCCTGGCCGAGGGCGACGGGGGCGGTGAAGATCTGCTTGGCGTAGGCGAGCAGGGAGATGGCTCCGCCGGTGTGCGAGGCGTAGTGGTTGATGATCCAGTTGTCGGCGGTGACGAGCGAGACGCCGAGCATGAGCGGGATGGACATGCGGACCCACTCGCGGAGGCCGGGATTGGACCAGTCGAGCACGGGGCGGTAGTGGGCTCCGGCGCGGTGGGCCTGGATGGCGTTCATGAGCAGCGGGCCGCAGAAGGCTCCGGCGACGGTGCCGATGGCGAGGGACTCGATGCCGATGGCGTGGGCGAAGAAAACGCCGCCGAGGATGGTTCCCAGGCTGTAGATGAGAGGCGAGATGGCCTGCACGGCGAACTGCTTGCGGACGAGGAGGACGGCTCCGAGGACGCCTCCGGCGAAAAAGCAGAGCTGGGCGGGGAGCAGGATGCGGGTGAGCCGCGTGCAGAGGGCGGCTTTGGCGGCGGGGAATCCGCTGAACCACCAGCGGACGTACCAGGGAGCGGCAAACTCGGCGAGCAGGATGGCGGCGCCGAGGACGAGCAGCATGGTGGTGAGGATGACGGACATGGCGCGCTCGCCTTCGTCGTCGCGCCCCTGTTCGCGATAGCGGCTGAGAATGGTGACGAAGGTGATCGACGCGGCTCCGCCGACCAGGAAATAGGAGATCATGTCGGGGAGCTGGAATGCGGCGTTGAAGGCGTCGGCGTCGGCGTTGCGTCCGAAGAGGTAGGCGATGTACTTGACCCGCACCAGGCCCATGACGCGCGAGAGCATGGCCGATACAACCAGGACGAGCGTGGCGGTGAAGGCGGTATGGCGATGCGAGGGACGAAAGAGTGAAATGGCTCGTTGCCAGCGCGGAGCGTTAGGAGTGGAAACCATCGAGGATGGGTTGATTTTACCTTTCGGACGTGAGCAGCCTGTTCAGATGCGGCGAGGGTAAGACATTCCGGAAAGGCGTGGGGTGGAAAATTTCAGACTGAAGGTGTTTCGCACGGTGGCGGAGCAGGCGAGCTTTCGCAAGGCGTCGGAGCGGCTGAATCTCAGCCAGCCGGCGGTCAGCCAGCAGGTGCACGCGCTCGAAGAAGAGCTGGGGGTCACGCTGTTCGATCGCAGCGGGAATCGCGTGCGGTTAACGCCTGCGGGGACGGTGCTGCTGAAGTACGCGCGACGCGGGGCGCAACTGGCGCGCGAGGCTGTCGAGGCGCTGGCGAAGATCGAGGGCGAGCCGCGTGGGGAGCTGCGTCTGGGCGCGTCGACGACGGTGGCGCAGTACATTCTGCCGCGGATACTGGGGGCGTTTCAAAAGCAGTATCCGCAGGTAGCGCTGTCGGTGACGAGCGGGAATACGGAGCACATTGTTGAGGTGCTGCTGCGGGGCGGGATCGAGATGGGGATCATTGAAGGTCCGGCATCGAGCCGGGAGCTGCGCAAGCGGCGGTTTCTCGAGGACCGCATGGTGCTGATTGTGCCGAAGGGGCATCCGTGGGCGGCCATGCGCGAGATTCCCCTCGAAGCGTTGAAGGAGGTGCCGCTGTTGATGCGTGAGCCGAGGCTCGGGTTCCCGGCGCGTGGTGGAACTGGCGCTGAAGCGCAGCGGGTTGAAGCTGGGGCAGTTGCGAGTGGCGATGGATCTGGATTCGACGGAGGCGATTGTCTCGGGTGTGGAGGCTGGGCTGGGGGTAGGTTTCGTCTCCCAGTGGGCAATCGGCAAGGAGGTGCGGCTGGGGACGCTGAAACCGGTGAAAGTGGCAGGGCTGGAGATCGTGCGCGACCTGACGCTTATTCAGCGCTCGGGAGCTTCGCCGGAAGGAGCAGCGGGAGCGTTCGAGCGATTTGTCCTGCATGAAGCGGAGAGCGGCGACGGACCGCTGACTCGATAAGCAAAACTTATCAACCTTTCAGAAATGCGTCTGGACTGCTTATGAGGTGGGTGCCACGATGATAGAGACATGAGCAAGAATCTCTTCTTCGTAGGCATTATTCTGGCGGCGGCTGGAATCCTCTCTCCGCCTCTGGCGCTGGCCGCGGGGCTGGCGTACGGATTGTTGACGGTCCATCACTATCGGCTCGACGCCCAGCGGCTGTCGAAGTTTCTGCTGCAGGCCTCGGTGGTGTGCCTGGGTTTCGGGATGAATCTCGGCGAAGTGGTTCGCGTGGGACGGTCGGGTGTTCTGTACACGGCTGATCGGAATCACATTTGCGCTGGGGCTGGGCCTGTTGCTGGGCTGGCTGTTCCGGGTGGGGAAGACGCAGTCGTTCCTGATCTCGGCGGGCACGGCGATCTGCGGCGGCAGCGCGATTGCGGCGCTGGGCCCGGTGACCGGAGCGACCGAAGAGGCGATGGCGGTTTCGATGGGCACTGTGTTCGTGCTGAATTCTGTCGCGCTGTTTATCTTCCCGTTGATCGGCGGCGCGCTGCACCTGTCGCAGACGCAGTTTGGGTTGTGGGCAGCGCTGGCCATTCATGACACCAGCTCGGTAGTGGGTGCGGCGGCGAAGTACGGCACGGTTGCACTGGCCGTCGGCACGATGGTCAAGCTGGCGCGGGCGCTCTGGATTATTCCGGTGGCGCTGGCCGTCGCAGTGGCGAGAAAGAGCAATGCGCGAGTGCAGTGGCCGTGGTTTATCGGATTATTCGTGCTGGCGGCGGTCATGAACAGCTACGTGCCATGGCTGGGACCGGCGTATCCTGCGATGGCCAAGCTGGGACGGCTGGGGCTGGCGGTCACGCTGTTTCTGATTGGGACGGGGATCAACCGGGAGATGATTCGCAAGGTGGGAGCCAAGCCGCTGATCCAGGGAGTGCTGCTGTGGATCGTGGTAGGCAGTGTCTCGCTGTGGGCGATTGTGGAGGGATGGATCCATTTGTGAGGACAGCGGATTGAGCAGGCTTTAGGATGGAGCTTCACCATTCTCTAGCCCGCGAAGGAATCTGCATGCAGAGATCGAAAGCTGTTTGCTGTTTGAGCGCCGGGTGGCGATTGCCCCGGCGCTATTCTTTTTTGCCCTGAGTGTGCCGGCGCAAACGGTGCGCGGCGGCAATGGGGTTTCGCTGCCTGCTCCGCCGGTCGCGGCTGTGAAGACGGTGGTCGATGACTATCACGGCGTGAAGGTCGAAGATCCGTATCAGTGGCTGGAAGACGCGAAGAGCCCGGAGACGCGGGCCTGGATCGACGCCGAGAACGAGTACACGCAGAAGTATCTGTCCCAGGTGAAGATTCGCCCCGAGATCGTGAAGCAGCTGACGGCTCTGGAACGGGTGGATAGTTACACCGTTCCCTGGCTGCGGGGCGGCGAATACTTCTTCGAAAAGCGCCTGGCCGAAGAAAACCAGGCGTCGATTTATATGCGCAACGGCTGGAAGGGAGAGGACGAGCGTCTGATCGATGCCACGAAGCTGAGCGCGGACCAGAACACGTCGGTCGACATTCGCGATGTTTCGCAGGATGGAAGCCTGCTGGTTTACGGAGTGCGCCAGGGCGGGGCTGACGAAGTGTCGATCCACACGATGAAGGTAGGCGAGCGGAAGGATATTGCAGATGTGCTGCCGTCCGCGCGCTACTTCGGGGTGAGTTTGAGTCCGGGGGACAAGGGCTTGTACTATTCGCGCTTTACGCCCCACGAGGGGACGACGGTGTGGCTGCACACGTTCGGCACTCCGCTCGAGAAGGATGTGAAGGTTTTTGGCGGCGAGTATCGAGGGGTAAAACTCGGCGAACTGGATCTGATTGGTGCGGGAGTTACAGACAATCAGCACTATCTGATCATCCAGATCTCTCACGGCGTTCCGGCGACACGCGACGACATTCTGGTGAAGGATCTGCGCAAAGCGGGAAGCGATTTTGTGCCGCTGATTTATGGCGTAGATGGCCATACGCAGGCGGCAAATATCGGAGACCGCTTTTTTCTGATGACCGATGCACAGGCGCCGAATGGACGGATCGTCGAAGCGACGCCGGGCGGAGAACCTTCCCAATGGAAGCCGGTGATTGCCGAGGGCAAGAATGTGATCGACAGCTTCGGCATTGTGGGTGGGAAGCTGTTCGTCTCGCGCCTGAAGGACGTGAAGACCGAGACGACGATCTATTCGCTGGAGGGCAAGCAAACGGGAACGCTGAGCTATCCGGGGATCGGTTCGGGATCGGTGGTGTATGGCCGTTCGAGCGACACGGAGGGCTTCTACACGTTCGAGTCCTTTATCAGGCCGGAGACGATTTATCGATACGACACAAACTCCGGCACTTCCGAGGTCTTCGCGGAGCCCAGGATACCGTTCGATTCCTCGGAGTACGAGGTATCGCAGGTCTTCTATACGTCGAAGGATGGAACGCGGGTGCCGATGTTCATCGCCGGCAAGAAAGGCCTGGCGCGAGACGGCAAGGCTCGGCTGCTGATGACCGGATACGGCGGCTTCGATGTGCCTATGACTCCGTTCTGGAATTCGGAGTATGCGTGGTGGATGGAGCAGGGAGGCTTCTTCGCGCTACCGAACCTGCGCGGCGGTAACGAATACGGCGAGGCGTGGCACAAGGCGGCGATGTTCGAAAACAAGCAGAATGTATTCGATGACTTCTTCGCCGCGGCGGAATATCTGATCAAGAACGGTTACACAACGCCGGAGCATTTTGCCATTCGCGGACGGTCGAACGGCGGGTTGCTGATGGGAGCGGCCATGACGCAGAGGCCGGACCTGTTTGGAGCCATCTGGTGCGGGTATCCGCTGCTGGACATGTTGCGCTATCAGAAGTTTGAGTTCGGACGGATGTGGACGACCGAGTATGGCAATGCCGAAAATGCCAAGGATTTTGCTTACATCGTGAAGTACTCGCCATATCAGAATGTGAAGCCGGGGACAAAATATCCGGCGATCATGTTTTTCACCGGCGACAGCGATACGCGGGTGGATCCGATGAATGCGCGCAAGATGACGGCGCGGATGCAGGCGGCAAACGGAGGCGACCGTCCTATTTTGCTGCACTATTCGCTGAAGGGCGGGCACAGCGCGGGTATCTCGATCTCGCAACTGGTGGAAGACCAGGCGGATGAGTTGTCTTTTCTGTGGAATGAGACGGGCGGCAATCAGTAAGCCAGATATGAAAGGCACTCGGTCAGCTATCCCAAAATCGATCAGCGACTAACGTTGGCTCGTGGCGCTCCGATAATCCGCATACGTGTGCAGGCAGGCGTGTCCCGCGAAAACAGGGAAGCTGCGCCTTCCGGCGAGAGGAAGCGGAGATATGGCTGGCGAGCAAAATCAGGAGGAGACGGTTCCGCCTTGCCATTGAGGCTTCGCTGGACGGCTTCTGGGAATTCGATGTAGGCGGGGCTGTGGCGCACTACTCGCCGCGGTGGCAGGCGATTGCCGGATTTGAGCCACGCGACCACGCCGGCAATCTGGAGCACTGGCTGGAACGCGTGCATCCGGAGGATCGACCGCGCTTAGAAACCGAGTTGAAGGCGTTGCGCGCCGGCAAATCGAAGAGAATGCGCAGTGAACACCGCCTGCAGGATCTGCACGGCCTGTGGCGGTGGGTGGCGGTTCGAGCTGTGGCCGAACATGGCGGACCGGACGGCGAGGCGGGTGCGGTGACGCGGATCGCCGGATCGATGACCGATCAGACGGAACGCAAGATGACCGATCCGCTCACCGGGCTGCCGAACCGAATGTATTTCATTGATCATCTGGAGCGGCGTCTGGAACGGGCGCGTGCGAATGAGACATGGGACTTTGCGGTGCTGTCTCTGGCGATTGAGCGCTTCAAGATGTTGAACGAGAGCCTGGGCTACGTGGGCGGGGACGCACTACTGCTGGAGATGGCTTCGCGGCTGACCGATGCCATGGCGGAATGCGCCGCGCCGGCTGAATCGGTGATTGCGCGGCTGAATGGGGCCGAGTTTCTGGTGTGCATGGAAGGCGTGGCGGGAGAGCAGCAAGCGATTGCCCGCGCCCGCGATGTCTACGAAGCGCTGCGCCAGCCTTTCCAGTGGCGCCGCGAGCGTGTGGCGCCATCGGCAGCGATGGGCCTCGCTCAGGCCGATGAGGGATACGCGCATCCGGAAGAACTGATGCGCGACGCTGACTCGGCGATGACGGAGGCCAAGAGCCCTGGGGCGCGGGCGGCTGGTGTGCTATTCGCGGGGCATGCGTGAACGCGCCATGGCGCGGCTGAAGATGGAGGCGGATCTCGAGCAGGCGATTCGCACCGGTGAACTTGTGCTTCACTACCAGCCGGAGATCGATCTGATGACCGGCGCGGTGGCGGGATTTGAAGCGCTGGTTCGCTGGGGGCATCGAGAGCGGGGAATGATTCCGCCGGGAGAGTTCATTCCGCTGGCTGAGGAGACGGGGCTGATTTTGCCACTTGGTGACTGGGGATTGACGGAGGCCTGCCGACAGGTGGCGGCGTGGAAGTCTCGACCAGGGGCGCAGTTGCAGTCGCTGAGGGTGAGCGTGAATCTGTCGGCAAGGCAATTCGGGCGGCCGGGGCTGGCGGACCATGTAGCAGAGGTGCTGGAGAAGACTTCTGTCGCGGCGGACGATCTGCGGCTGGAGGTAACGGAGAGCAGCCTGATGAGCAATCCTGAGACTGCACTGGAGACGATGGAGGATCTGAAGGCTCTGGGTGTCGGGCTGCACATGGATGACTTCGGCACTGGCTACAGTTCGCTGAATCATCTGCACCGGTATCCGTTCGACACGCTGAAGATCGATCGCTCGTTTATCCAGGGAATTGCTGACGAGGAGGATAGCGCGGAGATCGTGGGCACGATTCTGGAACTGGCGCGTTCGCTTGAGATGGATGTGGTTGCGGAAGGGATCGAGACCGCGGAGCAGGTGGAACGGCTGAAGTCGTTGGGCTGCCGGCTGGGACAGGGATACTACTTCGCAAAGCCGATGAGCGCTGAGGCGATCAGCGAAATACTGGTTGCGGCGAACGGTCCGTATTGTCTGCCGGAAATCACGCGGTCCGCCTAAATGAAAGGCCACGTTGCCTGAAACTCTCTGATTGCCTTAAACGCCTCCTATGATGTAACCGTCGCATCGAAGGTCGGAAACTTGATCTTTGTTCCGAAGGCGGGATATGCAGTGAGGTCTATCCCGCACTTCTTCGGGTCGGCGGGATCGACAAAGCTGAAATTGAGTTGGAACGGCGAGGGGTCACTCGCACGATGAATGTTGAGTGAGATACCGTCGATCGGCACGTCGCCAGCGTTCACCGTGGGGAAGAATAGCTCCGTGTCCTGGGCAAGAGAAGGGCCGACGGGGCTGATTTGCCGCAGCGTCCAGACATCGTCCACCGCCTCGCCACCCCGCGTGAGATGAACACGGAATGCATGCGACTTTCCGATCCGGGTCGCAGTACCGGTGAATTGAGCCGCGGGTCCATCGGTCAGAACTCCGAAGCGCACGGACAAGACATTACCGATGGTGAAGGGGTTGGCCATTCCGGGAGCATTTGCGAGAGCGAGCACATCGGTGATCGGGTTGCCGGATGGCCTGGCCACGCCGTTGAAGAAAGCGGCGGTGCCGAACAGGGTGAGATTCTTCAGAGCCTTGCAGGAACCGAGCGGCGTGAGATCGGCAATGTTGTTGCCGGATAAGTCGAGTGTCTCGAGGGAGGTGCAGCCCGCCAGCGGGCCGAGATCGGAAATGCCATTGTCGACCAGCTGCAACTCGCGCAGAGCGGAGAGAGAGCCGAGCTCGGCGATGGAAGCGATGGCGTTGTGAGAGAGATCGAGTGAGGTAAGGGAGGCGAACTGGTCCAATCCTTTCGTGTCCTGAATGACGTTCTTCGGAAAACTCAGAGACTGAACTGTCTTGGGGAGCATGTTGGGCAGTGCGGACAGAGAGTCCAAAGGTCCACGGTCTGCCGCGTGGATACCGGCGTGGTCCCAGTCGTACGTGCGAAATGAAGCGATCACGCGGGCGAGCGCGTCGCCTTGCAGCCGCGCGGTCTGGACGGGATTGCCGCCGGGATCAGCGATGGTGGAGAAGTCATTGAGCTGAGCCGATGCCAAAAAACCGATGTCCACCGTGAGATCGTGATCATTTTTGCGAGTGGCGGGATTATCTTTATTAACCCAGAAATCGGTAAAGCTGCTCTCCAGTCCGACGTCGCGCTTGCGCAGCACCACGGCAGGTTCGGTGAGTGGAGGGCTGAGCTTCGACGGGTCGAAGAGGATGGGTGGAATGTCTCCTCTGGATACGCCCAAAGCATGGGAAATTACCGCATTGACCAGCTGGGTATAGGTTGTCGACATCGAGCGCAAAATAGCGGCTGTAGGGGGATCAAAGAAATATTCGGGATGCTGGGCGGCGAAGTCGCAATCATTTCTTGTCTGCAGATAGCGCAACTTTTTGGCGTCGGCGTCGGAAAGGGCGAGGAGGAAGTCGTCCTGCTGTTCCTTGGACGGAAGCGGAAGAGGCACGGTATCGTAGGTAGCGACTTCGATGAAATAGGGAAAAGGGTGGCTTGCGACGGCGTCCGGAAAGTTATGGAGCCGCGCCTTGATCTCCGCAACGTCGAGCGTGGTTCCGATTTCTCCCTCGCCAGCGCCGCCCTTCTGATAGAACTTGGCCGTAAACTCGGAACGCGTTTTGTCGCTCTGGTTTGCTGTCTCAAGATCTCCCTTGAAACTACCTCCCGCAAGTCCGCCCTGAACATCGGCCTGAAGAGAGACGGAGAGATTCGATTGAGTCTTGGAGTCAACCGAGGTGACGCGCATAACCGCATAGAACTCGCCGCCCTTGAATTGAGCGCGGACGAATGAATCGCCGAATGCCCGGTTGAATGACGGCTGATCGGTGTCGAGCAGATGCTGGAACTCGGGCTTGAGTTTGAAGTTCTTGCCGCGGCTGACGGTGTTCGCCAGAACCATTCTCGCCACGACGAAGGTAGACGAGCTGTTGTATTGCGTTGAAGTTGCGTAGTCGACCTTTCCACTTGCGGAGGAGAACGCGTAATGACCCTCAAGTTCGGCGGCCATGTGCAGCTTGCTCATGAGGTCTTCATGCGAAGTGATGATGGTCACATCGGCCTCTGCCTCTTGCGACAGGTCTCCGGTCGGAGGGCTAAAGTCGAGGCAGGTTCCGATGGCAAGGCCGGTGTCGCTGTTGAAGCCCATGCCAATGTCTTCGCCGTTGTAGTTGAGCTTCCGCACCTGTGGGACATTCGTCGCATTCGCCATTTTGCCGTTCTCCAGAGAAAGTGAGCGTTCACTTCCGACCGGCCTACATGAGCCAAATGTCAACGAGTAGGCGCAAACCCCTCCGTGCGCATCACAGTGGTATGGTGAGATGGCTGCCCCGTTCGTTTCTTCGGGATAAAGAAAAAGTTGTCGAACTGAGAGGTGGGATAAATGAAGAAGGCAATTTGGGCTGCGGCTTCCGTAGGAATGTTTGCCTTATTGGTCTCGATGGCTCCTGACATCCGCCGTTATCTGAGAATCCGGTTCATGTAGCGAGAGCCTGGAGCCGATCACCCCGCTGCACTGGGCGGCCATACGTCTGCTCTTGCTCAAATTCAATTTGAGGCACAAGATGGACGCTGATTCCTCCGCGGTGAGTCGCGGAAGACAGAAGTGGCTGTCTCTGCCATGGGACCTGCACGCCGACCAGCTTCCAAATCGCTGCCGATCGCCGAGATCGATATTCTATGGATTACGGCTGGCCTGGGTTGTGACGGAGACACCATCGCGGCTACGGCGGCCACACAGCCGAGTCTTGAAGACATTATTCTGGGCGCCCTGCCGTGGATTCCCAAGGTGCATTTCCACAATCCCTTTCTAGCTTCGGAGGTTGGAGATGCTTTTATGGAGCGCTTTCATCGGGCCGCGAGCGGGAAATCAAATCCCTTCATTCTGGTGGTGGAGGGCTCGGTCCCGGATGAAACGAACAAGAAGGAAGGCTACTGGGCGTCTTTCGGAACAGACCGGGTGACGGGACAGCCCATCACTACGTGTGAGTGGATTGACCGGCTGGCTCCGCGGGCGTGGGCGGTGATCGCCGCCGGGACCTGCGCGACTTACGGCGGGATTCACGCGATGGAGGGCAATCCCACCGGATGTATGGGATTGCCGGACTATCTGGGCTGGAAGTGGCGGTCGACCGCGGGTATCCCCATTGTTTGCATCCCGGGTTGTCCGGTCCAGCCGGATAACTTTACGGAAACGCTGCTGTATCTGCTGACCATGGCGGCGGGGCGAGCGCCCATGATTCCGCTCGACGAGGCGCTGCGTCCCGCGTGGCTTTTCGGCAATACGGTGCATGAAGGCTGCGACCGGGGCGGGTACTACGAGCAGGCGCAGTTTGGGGAAGAGTACGGTTCACCGCTCTGCATTGTGAAGCTGGGGTGCTGGGGTCCGGTGGTGCAATGCAACGTAGGCAAGCGGGGCTGGATGGGTGGGATTGGCGGATGCCCGAATGTTGGTGGCATTTGCATCGGGTGCACGATGCCGGGATTTCCGGACAAATTCATGCCATTCATGGATCAGCCGCCCGGTTCCCTTTTGTCATCGGCCGCGGTCCAAACATATGGCCGGGCTATCCACGCGCTGCGCCGTTTTACTTTGGCCTCGCTCAACAAAGAGCCCAGTTGGAGGCAAAGGCGCCATGGTGCGGGCAACCAAAACGAGCCTCGAAGGACTCCCTGAAGACGGCGGCAAGGACGTGGGTTTAAGCAGTTCGGATTGAGAGATGGCGTCGTCTGTGCGTACAAACCGGAGGCGAAATGGGAGCGCAGGGCGACATCCTGGCGATCTTGAAGAGTCGCGGGAGATCGCCGAAGCAGAGTCGGTGCTTCTCGACCTGGCGGGAACTTTTTTTGATGCTGCCGGTTCCGCGGGCCTGGGTGACTATTTTGGCGAAGATGAACAAGAGCCGGCAGATGCAAGAGCTCCGAATCTTGAAGCCAAATACCGAGCGCTGCTGGAGCAGATGCCTGCCGTTGTTTTCATGGCATATCTCGACCGCGGCATCAGCGAGGCCTATGTAAGCCCGCAGATCGAGGCTGCGCTGGGCTATTCGCGCGAGGAGTGGCTGGAAGATCCGGTCCGCTGGTACCAGCACATTCATCCTGCCGACAAGCAGCGCTGGAGCCTGGAAGCCGCGGAGATGTTTCTCTCGGGCAAGCCGCTGCGGTCGGCGTATCGCGTGATCGCGCGCGATGGCCGCGTGATCTGGTTCCACTGCGATGCGCGGATGAAGCGGCGAGAGGACGGGCGTCCCTGGTTCATTCACGGCGTCGCGTTTGATATCTCCGATTTGAAGCGGGTCGAAGAGGAGCTTCAGGAAGAGCGCAACTTCGTGTCGGCGATTCTGGACACGGTCGGGGCGCTGGTGGTTGTGCTCGACGATGAGGGCCGGGTTCTGCGCTTCAACCCGGCGTGCGAAATCATCACCGGATATTCGATGGAAGAGGTTCGGGGCAAGTGCATCTGGGATTTGTTTCTTGTTTCCGAGGAAGCCGAGCGCTTCCGGGCGATATTCGAGGTGCTGAGGACGGATCTGCTTCCGCAGGACTACCAGAGCAGCTGGTTGACGAAGCACGGCGACCAGAGACTGATTGCATGGACGAGCACACTTCTGCCGGGCAGCGGAGAGACTTCAAATTACATCATCGCGACCGGGATTGACATTACGGAGCGGAAGCAGCTGGAAAAGGCGATTCTCGAGATCAGTGCAAGGGAACAACGTCGCATAGGGCAGGACCTGCATGACGGGTTGGGTCAGCACCTGACCGGGATTGCCTTCATGGCAAAGGTTCACGAAGCAAGGCTGGCGGAGCAGAAGCGGTCAGAAACTGATGACGCGGCCAAGATCGTCAAGCTGGTCAACGAAGCGATTCACAAGACTCGCGAGCTGGCGCGCGGCCTGTTGCCGGTAGTCTCCGAATCTCATGGGTTGATGTCGGCCCTGCAGGTGTGGACGGCAGAAGTGGAAGACCTGTTTGGAGTATCATGCCGCCTGCAGTGTGAATCGCCGGTTCTGATTCACGACGTGACGACGGCCACCCACCTTTATCACATCGCGCAGGAGGCAGTGAACAACGCAATGAAGCATGGGGCCGCGCGCAAGATTGTCGTTGAGTTGAAAACGGAGCAGGGGCGAGGCAGGATGGCGGTTTACGACGACGGCAAGGGAATGGCTGAAGCTACTGAAAGAACCCAAGGCATGGGTCTGCATATCATGCACTACCGGGCGGGAATGATCGGCGGAGCGCTTGAGGTGCGGCGAAATTCAGCGGGTGGGACAGTAGTGGCTTGCAGCTTTCCCATGAACGAGAGCGAATAGACGCTGTATGACGGAGTTCTCCAGACAGAACGGCGCGGCAGAGGTGAAGAAGAAAAGTGTCTTCATCGTGGATGACCATCCCCTGTTGCGCAAGGGCCTCGTGTTGTTGATCAATCGGGAACCCGATCTCGCCGTTTGCGGCGAAGCTGAAGAGGCGCAGAGCGCCATGAAGGGAATCGCCGAGAATAAGCCGGACATCATGATCGTAGATATCTCGTTGAATGGTCCGGATGGGCTGGACCTGCTGAAGAATATTCGGGCGCTCTATCCTGATCTGCCGGTGCTCATCCTGTCGATGCATGACGAGTCCATTTATGCGGAGCGCGCTCTGCGGGCCCGTGCCAACGGCTACATCATGAAGCAAGAGGCTACGGAGAAGGTCCTCGTCGCCGTCCGGTGCATTTTGAGTGGCGAAATCTATCTCAGCGAGCGGATGTCGCGGAAGTTGCTTCATCAGTACATCAGCGGCCCGACGACGGAAGCGACGTCGCGACTCTCCGCACTTTCCGACCGCGAGCTTGAGGTCTTCCGGTTAATCGGCGAGGGTCGCGGCACGCGGCAGATTGCCGACAAGCTCCACATCAGCGTCAAGACTGTCGAAACGTACCAGGCGCACATCAAGAGCAAACTATCCCTGCGCAGCGGGCGTGAACTGGTGCAGCACGCTATCCAGTCAAAGATCAGCGAAAAGACCCAGTAAGTTCGTCAGGGAATCCCCGATAGAAACCCGAGTATTTTGTACTAAGCGAAAATCGGGCTGAGCCTGCTTGTTATCTCTTCATTGGCTCTGTTTCCATGGCCTGTCTGGCAGCGCGGCAGCCCACGGTGCTTTCGCTTCCATCTATCCAGTTAAGAAAGACCTACATCCGACAGGAGGAACCGGGGTTATGACAGCGAAAGCAGCAGCGCCTTACGGCCGCGTTACGCAGAAGGCACCAGCGGTTGCCGAGATACATATCATTTGGATCACCGCTGGCCTGGGCTGCGATGGGGATTCGGTGTCGATTACCGCGGCGACCCAGCCAAGCATCGAGGATGTGCTGCTGGGGGCGATTCCCGGCCTGCCAAAGGTGCACCTGCATAATCCAGTTCTTGCCTATGAGGTCGGCGACGACTTTATGAAGTACTGGTATAGGGCTGAGGAGGGAAAACTCGATCCGTTTGTGCTGGTGGTCGAGGGCTCGATTCCGAACGAGAAGATCAAGAAGGAAGGCTACTGGGCTGCGATGGGGACGAATCCGAAGACAGGCCAGCCGATCACGACAAACGAATGGATCGACCGGCTTTCTCCCAAGGCGCTGGCGGTGATCGCCTGCGGCACCTGCGCAACGTATGGGGGCATTCATGCCATGGAGGGAAATCCCACCGGCTGCATGGGCCTCGCCGATTACCTGGGATGGGACTGGAAGTCCAAGGCAGGGCTGCCGATCGTGAATGTGCCCGGCTGTCCGGTTCAACCGGATAACTTCATGGAAACCGTGCTTTATCTGCTGTATCAGGTGGCGGGGCTTGCGCCGATGATTCCGCTGGACGATCAACTCAGGCCCACATGGCTATTTGGAAAGACGGTACATGAGGGTTGCGACCGCGCCGGATATTATGAGCAGGGCGACTTCGCCAGCTCTTACAGCTCCCCAAAGTGCATTGTGAAGCTGGGCTGCTGGGGACCGGTTGTGAATTGCAACGTGCCGAAGCGCGGCTGGATGGCCGGCATTGGGGGCTGCCCTAATGTGGGCGGTATCTGTATCGGGTGCACTATGCCCGGCTTCCCGGACAAGTTCATGCCATTTATGGATGAGCCCCCCGGCGCAAAGATCTCAACCACCACGGTAGGTGCTTATGGTAAGGCTATTCGTGCCCTGCGGTCGCTGACCAACGACACCGTAAACAAAGAGCCGAAGTGGCGGCATCCGCGCGCCGAACTTACGACGGGCTATCATCCCAGATCCTTCTAACCAGTCCTGCTAACTCACTCAAGGAGTCAATAAGATGGGCACGATTACTGCGGAACGAAAAGAAGAAGCCAGCCAGCCGAGCCAGTTAGTAGAGATGAATTGGGATCCTATTACCAGGATCGTCGGCAGTCTCGGGATTTTTACCAAGATCGACTTTGGCAAGCGCAAGGTGGCGGAGTGTCATAGCACCTCTTCTATCTTCCGCGGTTACAGCATCTTTATGAAAGGGAAGGATCCGCGAGACTCGCACTTCATCACCAGCCGCATCTGCGGCATTTGCGGTGACAACCATGCGACATGCGCGACCTATGCGCAGAACATGGCGTTCGGAGTGAAGCCTCCGGCGATGGCCGAGTGGATCGTGAATCTTGGCGAAGCCGCAGAGTATATGTTCGACCACAACATCTTCCAGGACAACCTGGTGGGTGTGGACTTCTGCGAGCAGATGGTGAAGGAGACGAATCCCGGCGTGTGGGAAAAGGCGCAAAAGACAGCTGCGCCGCACGCCGAGTTGCATGGTTATCGCAACATTAGCGACATCATGGCAGCGCTCAATCCGTTCACCGGCGCTTTCTATCGCGAGGCGCTGCAGATGAGCCGCATGACCCGCGAGATGTTCTGCCTGATGGAGGGGCGGCATGTGCATCCATCGACGCTGTATCCGGGTGGTGTGGGAACGGTCCCAACGGTTCAGCTCTTCACGGATTACATTGTCAGGCTGATGAAGTACGTAGAGTTCATGAAGAAGGTAGTTCCGCTGCATGACGACCTCTTCGATTTCTTCTATGAAGCCCTCCCCGGTTACGAAGAGGTCGGCCGGCGGCGGATTCTTCTCGGCTGCTGGGGCTCGTTTAACAATCCTGATGTCTGCGACTACACCTACGAACGAATGACCGACTGGGGCCGGGGCATGTTTGTAACTCCCGGTGTAGTGGTAGACGGCGAACTGGTTACTACGGATCTGGTAGATATCAATCTGAATATCCGGATTTTGCTGGGCAGTTCGTACTACGACGACTGGCAGAATGCGGAGACCTTTGTGAAGAAGGACCCGCTGGGAAACCCGGTGGATCAGCGGCACCCTTGGAATCAGTCGACCTATCCCAAGCCGCAAAAGCGGGATTTTACGGGCAAGTATACGTGGGTGATGTCTCCGCGCTGGTATGACAAGCGGACAGGGGACTATCTCGCGCTCGACACAGGTGGCGGTCCAATCGCGCGCTTCTGGGCGACAGCGCTGGCTGGGATCGTCGACATCGGCTATCTGAAGGCGACCGGGAACAGTGTGAAGATCTATCTTCCCAAGACCATGTCGCTGCCCGAGGTCGAGTTGGAGTGGAAGATTCCCAAATGGAGCAACGCGATTGAGCGCGATCGCGCCCGCACTTACTTCCAGGCTTATGCCGCAGCGGCGGCGCTCTATTTTGCCGAGCAGGCGCTGGCGGAATTACATGCCGGCAGGACGAAGACATGGAATGACTTCAAGGTTCCCGAAGAAGGGATAGGATGCGGCTTCCATGAGGCCGTGCGGGGTGTGTTGTCGCACCACGTCGTGATTCGCAATCATAAGATCGCGAATTATCATCCGTATCCGCCGACGCCGTGGAATGCGAATCCGCGAGACAGCTTCGGCACGCCGGGTCCATACGAAGATGCGGTGCAGAATACGCCGATCTTCGAAGAGAACGGACCGGAGAACTTCAAGGGAATCGATATTATGCGGGCGGTGAGGAGCTTCGATCCGTGCCTGCCGTGCGGCGTACATATGTATCTCGGAAATGGGAAGGTGCTGGAGACGCACCATTCACCGATGTTCGGGTTGCAACAGCCGTGAGCGGAAGGAGTGGGGCGGGCGGCGAAAAGGAGTTTCAGGAAAAGCTCAGGCGCCTGGGTACTCTGGTCGGCGAACTCGACCAGATGCCGGGCGGCGGATCCAAGGTAGCGGCGCGGGATCTGGTTCAGTTGCTCATGGAAGTCCATGGGGCAGGGCTGGAGCGGATCATGGAGATTGTTTTCGAGTCGGGCGTGCCGGGTACGGCTCTTATCGACCGGCTCGGTCAGGATCCGATTGTCCGTAACCTGCTTCTGCTCTATTCGCTGCATCCCGATGATATGGAGACGCGCGTTTCGAAGGCGCTTGATATGGCTGGAGCGCGCCTCCGCAAACTCGATGCGGAAGTTGAGCTGGTCAGCATCCAGAACGGCGCGATCCAGGTTCGGCTTCGCACGTCAGGTCACGGCTGCGGGTCCACAATGAAGAACCTGAGGGCGATTGTCGAGGAAAGTATCTACGATCTGGCGCCTGATCTGACGTCTCTTACTATTCACGAGCCAGAAGAGGATGCCTGCGGGGTTCGTTCCCATCGAAAGTCTTCTGAAGCACGCCACGGCCGCGCATGTGGGCCTTCATGCAGACGTGGAGGGGGCGGATTGAGCGCAGGCATCGCCAGCCCGGAGAGCGATTGATTATGGCTCCTGTGATTATGCCTTCAGGAACATCAGCGCCCATGGATCAGGCCTTCGCAACGCTGCGCCAGTTTGCGCGCGCCAGGCGCCCCGCGGAACGTTGCGAGCTGTGCAGTCTGGAACTGGGAAGAGAACATCCACATTTGATCGAAATTGCTTCGCGGCAGATCGTATGCGCGTGCGACGCTTGCGCGACGCTTTTCGATGCCATGGCCGGGGGTCGGTATCGGCGCGTGAGCCGCAGTGCTCAGCTACTGGCTGATTTTCAGATGGCGGACGCGGAATGGGACGGCTTGTTGATCCCGATCAACATGGCATTCTTCTTTCGCTCCAGTGTGGAGGGCAGAGTCATTGCGCTTTATCCGAGTCCGGCCGGAGCGGTGGAGTCACTGCCTCCCCTCGATGCCTGGAATGCGATCGTCGAGCGGAATGCGCCTCTCGGACATCTGCGTCCAGACATTGAAGCGCTACTCGTAAACCGTGTCGGACATGGGCGGGAGTTATCGCATGCGGAGTACTACATTGCGCCGATCGATGAATGTTATCGGCTCGTCGGCCTGATTCGCGCGAACTGGAAAGGGCTTTCGGGAGGCAACGAGGTATGGACGGAGATCGGACGCTTCTTCTCCGATTTGAGGTCGCGGTCCGATGTTGTGAGCAGGGAACCGCATGCCTGATCTGAATTTCAAGGTCGAAGAGGCGGCGGTTGTCCCCTTCGCGATCGCTCCCACGCTGGCTCTAAAGCTTGGCATTGCTAACGCAGATCCTGCCGAGGCGATTCACACGGTGGCGCTGCGCTGCCAGATCCAGATTGACGTGACGCGACGCCGCTATACAGCGGAAGAACAGGCGAGCATGCGCGATCTGTTTGGAGAACCAGAACGCTGGAGCCAGACGCTGCGGAGTCTGTTGTGGACGCATGTCAGCGTCGTCGTGCCCGGCTTCACGGGAAGCACGGTTGTCGAGCTTCCGATCCATTGCACCTTCGACTTCAACGTCGCTGTCACAAAGTATGTTGAAGGCCTGAAAAGTGGAGAAATACCGCTCAATCTCCTGTTCAGCGGAACTGTGTTTCATGCGGGCCCGGACGAGGTGTTGCAGGTGGCGCCGATTTCGTGGGAGAAGGAGGCGCGGTTCAGCCTGCCGGTTAAAGTGTGGCGCGAGATGATGGACGCTTACTATCCCAACACCGCGTGGCTGAATCTGCGCCGTGATGTCTTCGATCGCCTTTACCAATACAAGATGCAGCACGGGATACCGACATGGGAGCAGGCGCTGGAGAGCGTGCTGCCGGTGGAAGAGACGGTGAACTCATGAATCTCGACCAGGTGGAGAAGATCGCCGAGGCCGTGCTGTATGAGGGTTACATGCTCTATCCCTATCGCGCGTCGGCGGTGAAGAATCAACAACGCTGGAACTTCGGAGTGCTGTGTCCGCGAGCCTACAGCGAAGCACAGAACGGGTCGGATGCTTGGATGATGCAGACAGAATGCCTGCTGCAGACAAATGCCTCAACGCGGCTGGGTGTCAAGATTCGTTTTCTGCAGATCGTTGACCGTTCGATCGGGAAGCTTAAGCGGCCGGTCCGTGAGCTTCCGGACGAGCCGGAGTTTGAGGTCGTGAATGAGCTGGATGCTGGCGGACAGACTTATTCGTCATGGCAGGAGGCGGTGGAACGCGAAGTGATTGTGTCTCCATCGCATCCTGCCAATTTTTTATCGCGAGAGCCTGTGTTGTTTGAGTTCTCCGCCAGCAGAGAGCTTGAGCCCATTCGTGATGCGAGCGCCCCGGACGAGAATGGATTGATTGTGGGTGTTGTTCTGCGCGAATGGAAGGAGATTGCCGGGTCGGTTGAGATCGGCGTGAAGAATTGTGGGCAAGGCGTGATCAAGGCGACGGTGCGGATTCGTAACCTTACTCTGAGCGAATCGCCGCATTGTGGGAGCCGTGCTGACGCGCTGATGTATTCTCTCGTCTCCGTTCACTCCATTCTGGTTGCAGAAGGCGGGCAGTTTGTATCGTTGCTCGATCCTCCGCAGGAGTTGCAGACGCTGGTGGGAGAATGCAGCAACGCCGGGACGTGGCCGGTGTTGGTTGGCGATGCGGGCGACCGGAGTACGGTCTTGTCGTCGCCGATCATTCTGTATGACTATCCGCAGATCGCTCCTGAAAGTCCGGGCAGTCTATTTGACGGCACCGAGATTGATGAGATTCTCTCGCTGCGAATCTTGACCATGACGGACGAAGAGAAGCGCGAGATGAGGCAATCGGACGAGCGGGCACGCCAGATCCTCGAACGCACGGAGAACATGCCGCCAGAGCAGTTCATGAAGCTCCACGGTGCATTGCGCGGACTGCAACAGGTAGGCACGCATGAGAATCCGGAGGCGCGATGAACGAGTGGGAATGGCAACTGCTGGAGGATAAGACGCTCATCGATCGTCTTGTGATCTCGGGAGTGGAAGTCAGAACAGGCGATCGGGTTCGTCTCTTTCCGCATAAAGGCGGAGACGTGCTGGACATTGCGCTGCGCGGGCAGGTTGCAACGATTGAGAGCATTGAGCAGGATTACGAAGGCAAGTCGCACGTGTGCGTTGTTCTTGATGATGATCCCGGACGCGACATGGGGCTGCTTCGTCAGCCGGGGCACCGGTTTTTCTTTGATCCGTCGGAAGTGGAGCCGCTCCCGCCGGATGAGCAACGCCGCGACAATGTCGTTGAGAAGGCAAGTGTGCTGGTTGCCGGCATCGGCAACATCTTTCTGGGCGATGACGGCTTTGGAGTGGAGGTAGCGCAGCAGTTAGCTCAGCGTGATCTTCCGTCTTCGGTGAGAGTCGCTGATTTTGGGATACGCGGATTTGATCTTGCCTATGCATTGCAGGACGGGTATGAGACGACCATCCTGATCGATGCTTTTCCGCATGGGAAGGCGCCGGGCACAGTGTATGTGGTGGAACCAGATCTGAATGACCTCGACGCTTCGTTTGCGCAGGCGAACTTCGTCGAGCCTCACGCCATGAATCCGATGAATGTGCTTCGCATGGCGACGGCCATGCATGGGCCGCTGAAACGAGTGCTGTTAATTGGGTGCGAGCCGGAGACGTTTGGCGGCGAGGACGGCCAGATGGGCCTGAGTGAATCTGTTCAGGCCGCGGTGCCGGAGGCGGTGACCGTGGTCGAGAGACTCGTCGATGAAATTCTGAACGCAGGTCAGTCAAAGGCCGCCTGCTAATGGTTTGGGAGTGAAAGGGGATGTGCCTATGGAACTGCTGGAAACCAACGCTAATGGAAACGGAGTGGATAAGGATACGCTTTACATGCTCGGGGGGGTTGCGCTGATGATCTTTGGTGCGGGATTGATCCTTTCTAATCCCGTCGTCCGGCGCTATATGGGGCAGCTCGGAATGGGTAATCTCGCCCACGCGGCGTTGCCTGATTTTGAGCGGTACTTGAAGCTGCGGGCAATGTGAGTGGCAGTGGCGAGAATGACATGACGCAGAGTTCCACGGAGACCGGCGAATCCACAGAGACAGTTGGCTCCGTTTATGTCATCGATGGCCGGGCAAGCCGGTTTACCGTGCGCGCGTTTGCCTCTGGAATGCTGGCTGCGATGGGTCATAATCCGACAGTCGGCGTCTGCGACTTCAGCGGTGAGATGAGCTTCGATCCTGAAAAGGCTGAGGCTGGTTCTTTCCGGCTTGGCGTGAAGGCTGCGTCGCTCAGCATTCAGGACGATGTAAGTGAAAAAGACCGTCGCGAGATGGAGCGCCTTATGAACCAGGAAGTTCTGGAGGCGGCGAAGTTTCCTGAGATTCGCTACGAAGCATCTGACATTACTGTGATGAGAGTCTCGGAGATGCTCTATTCGGCTGCGCTCAACGGAGAGCTCACCCTGCACGGGGTAACTCGGCGCCAACCGATCAATGCGCGCGTCACGTTATTGGGGAGTATGCTTAGGGCGTCCGGAGATTTTACGCTGGACCAGACGGATTACAACATCAAACTGGTCTCCGTTGCCGGAGGCGTACTCAAGGTGAAAGACGAGCTCAAGTTTTCTTTTGAAATCGTGGCTCGCCAGCAGGAATGAGAGGGATCGGCTGAATGTGTTTGGCAATTCCAGGCAAGATAGTTGAACTTGATCGTGACGCCGCGCACCTGGCAACGGTGGAAATTGCCGGCGTGCGGCGCAAGGTGGATCTGGGGTTGCTGCAGGACGATATGCCGGTGGCGGGCGACTGGGTGCTGATCCACGTAGGCTTTGCCATGACCAAAATCAGCGAGCAGGATGCAGTGGAGCAGATGAACTTGCTGAAGATGCTGGGCGAGGCGGAGCAGGCCATGCAGGAAGTGCGGGGATATGGTGTTGATGAGAGTGGCGAACATGGGCGGGAGAGTCTTCGGCCCAGTTGACTGCGTTTTGATCCGGCCGTAGGCGGCCAGAGGTTGTACATGCGATATGTTGACGAATTCCGGGACCCCGAGCTGATCACCAAGGCTTCTGAGGAAATTTATCGGCTTGCGGATCCGGATCGACATTACCGCATCATGGAGGTCTGCGGCGGTCACACGCATGCCATCTACCGGTTTGGGCTGAAGGATGTACTGCCTTCCAATATTGAGTTGATTCATGGTCCCGGCTGCCCGGTTTGCGTTCTGCCGATGGGCAGAATCGATGATGGGCTGGCGGTTGCGAAGAATTCCGACGTTATCTTTGCCGCCTTCGGTGACATGATGCGCGTCCCGGGTGCTCACGGCAGTCCCTTCGAACACAAGGCGCGCGGCACGGACGTACGCATCGTGTATTCGCCGGCAGACGCTTTGCAGATCGCGAGGAAAAATCCTGAGAAGCATGTAATGTTCTTTGCGATTGGATTTGAGACTACGGCTCCATCGACTGCGCTGACTCTGATGCGGGCAAAGGCAGAGGGCATCAAGAACTTCTCGGTGTTCTGCAATCACGTCACTATCATTCCCGCGATCCGCGCGATTCTCGACTCGCCCGATATGCGTCTCGACGGGTTCATCGGACCCGGACATGTTTCGACGGTGATTGGGTGCCGTCCTTATGAGTGGATCGCCAGAAATGAGGGCAAGCCGGTGGTCACTTCTGGATTTGAGCCGCTGGATCTGCTGCAATCCCTGGTGATGCTGCTGCGGCAGCTTCGAGCGGGCGAAGCCCGAGTTGAGAACCAGTACAAGCGAGTTGTGCCGTGGGAAGGCAATCGTGCCGCGCTGAAGGCGATGGCTGAGGTGTTTCAGCTGCGGCCGTATTTTGAGTGGCGCGGGCTGGGATTCATTTCTCAATCGGCTTTGAAGATTCGCGATGAGTATGCCGAGTGGGATGCCGAGCAGCGATTCCCGATCCCGGGTACGCGCGTGACTGATCCCAAGGCCGCGCAGTGCGGTGAAGTTTTGAAAGGTGTATTGAAGCCTGCACAGTGCAAGTTATTTGGCAACGAATGCACGCCGGAACACCCGATCGGTGCGCTGATGGTGTCCTCAGAGGGTTCATGCGCAGCATATTACAACTACGAACATCGCAAAGCGGCAGCGATGGTGACCAGCATCAGCTCGGTGGCATGAACGGTAAATCCGCTGTCGAAAGCGCGCGTGCCGCGATTCGCTTTCGAGACCCGCAGATTGAAATGGCGCACGGCGCCGGGGGCAAGGCGAGCCGCAGGCTGGTGGAGGGTCTGTTCGCTCCACTTCTGTTTCAAAACACGGGAGAATTTCTGGGCGATGCTGCGCGCGTCCGAATCGACGGCTACGCGCTCGCCGTTACCACGGACAGCTTTGTCGTCAAGCCGTTGAGGTTTCCGGGTGGGTCCATCGGAGAACTGGCGGTGAACGGGACCATGAATGATCTGGCCGTTTCAGGAGCGAAGGGCCAGGCGATGGTGGTGACGTTTGTATTAGAGGAAGGATTGCCCACGACAGATCTTGAAGCGGAGGTGCGCGCGATGGCTGCCGCTGCTGAGCGGGCAGGCGTCGCCATTGTTGGAGGGGATACAAAGGTTGTCGAGCGCGGTAAAGCCGACGGTATGTACATCACGACGACTGGCATCGGTCGCTTTATGCCGCAGGTGACGGTCGATGCGAGGTCCGTCCGTGCCGGGGATAAGGTTCTTCTTTCGGGACCGATTGGCGATCACGGCATTACTATCCTTCTTGCCCGTGGAGAGCTGGATCTTGAAGCGAATCTTGCCTCCGATACACGGTGCATCCTGCCGCTGGTGGAGGCGATGGCCCGGGAGGCCGCGCCGGGAGTACGGTGGATGCGCGATCCCACGCGCGGCGGTGTTGCGACTACTCTTAATGAGCTTGCCCGCGATTGTGGCCTGGGCATTGTTCTCTCGGAAGAGGAAATTCCGATGCGCAACGAGGTTCGCGGCGCATGCGAATTACTGGGGCTGGATCCGCTGCATATCGCCAATGAGGGCCAGTTTCTTGCGGTGGTGGCGCCCGAGTATGCGGATGCAGCGCTGAACGCGGTGAATCAGGCAGAAGGCGGCGAGGACGCGTGCATCATCGGCGAGGTTCGGAGCGAGCCTGCGTGCGCCGTGCTCGTGACGACGCGATACGGCGGCAGCCGAATCGTTGACATGCTGGTCGGCGACCCCCTGCCGCGCATCTGTTAGGACAGGTGATGAAAACGGCTTGGAAGCTGGCGGCACAGATTGAAGAGCGACTGCTCGCGCGCAACAAGATCATCGAAGCATTTTTCGGGCAGGAGGCGACGCATCTTGCGGAGGCCTGCCGCGAGATGTCGGAGCGCTTCCTCAAAGGTGGACGTTTGCTCGCGTTCGGACGCGGCCCTTATGCGACGGATGCGCAACATGTCTCGGTCGAGTTTGTACACCCGGTGATTGTGGGGAAGCGAGCTCTTCCGGCGCTGGATCTATCGATGGCATTCGGGCCGTGGCTGGATGCGATCCTCACGCGGGAGGACATCGTAATGGGATTCGGTCCTCCGGAAGGCGATGCCGAAGTGGATGCAGCGCTGGCATCGGCTCGTGGTCGCAAGGCGATGACCTTTGCGCTGCCGGGCACCCAAGGCTCGTATGCGCTTCAGCCGGTCACGCAGGATCCGTTTATCCACCAGGAGCTCATCGAGATCTTCTACCACACGCTTTGGGAGACGGTGCACGTCTTCTTCGAGCATCGCGAACTGGGGCAGGATGTGGGGCAATCTGAATTTCTCTATCCGTTTCTTGGCCAGAAGAAGCAGGAAACGACCGATATGGTCGAAGAAGTTGCGGCTTCGATTCAGATGAAGGTCCATGATGATTCGCTGCTGCGGGCGCGATTGGCGGAGGAGCAGGCTGAGCAGATTGGAAATACCGCTGTGGCCATACGGCAGCGCATGTTGCAGGGGCGGAAAGCTGATCATCTTCGGCAATGGCGGCTCAGCGACAGACGCGAACGACTGGGCACTCGATTGTGTGTTACCTCCGTCAGGGTATCGCCCAGTTCCGGCCATATCGCTGTCGATGGAGCCGGCAAATATTACCGCGCTTGCTAACGATGTGGGCACAGAAGTGATCTTCCTGCGACAGCTGATCGCTCAGGCGCGGCCGGAGGATGTTGCGGTCGGAATCTCGACCAGCGGAGGATCGCGCAACATCGTGATGGCTCTGGAGGAGGCGCGCAAACGCGGCTTGCTGACCGTCGCGCTGCTGGGATATGACGGCGGGGAGGTCTATCGTCGCGGTCTGGCAGACTTTCCGATCATCATTCGGAGCGATTACATCCCGCGTATTCAGGAGGTGCAGGCATCCGCGTATCACATCGTGCGGGAGATGCTGGAGGTGCTTGAACGTGGCGAAGCTTGAGCTCTATGGCACGGCAAGCTGCCCATACACACAGGAGCTGCGCGAATGGCTGGAATGGACGCGGCGCGACTTTGAGGAATTCGACGTTGAGGCTGATCCCGAAGCGCGAATGCGGATGCATTCGATTGACAGCAGCCTGCGCACGGTGCCTGTTCTTATCGAGGACGGCAAGGTGGTCCAGATCGGGTGGCATGGCCGCGGGTGCATCGTGGGTTCGGGGTCCTGATGGCGACAGCGTGCTCAGTTCGTGTACGCGGTGTGGTGCAGGGTGTTGGCTTTCGCCCGTTTGTCTACCGGCTTGCCCAAGCGCACATGCTGTCTGGATGGGTGCTCAATGGCGAGCGGGGAGTGGAGATTCATCTCGAAGGTACGGAAGAAGAACTCGCCGCGTTTGTGGAGGAGATGAGAGACAGACCTCCGGCCGCCGCGCAGATTGCGGAGATCGAGATCGAGCCTGCTCCGTGGGAAGGTCTCAGCGCATTCACGATACGAGAAAGCGAACGGCTGGGCCGGCCAACTGTGTGTGTCTCGCCTGACCTGCCTGTCTGCGAGGAATGCCTCGCCGAGCTTTTCGACCCGTCAGATCTGCGATTCGGGTATCCATACATCAACTGCACAAACTGCGGGCCACGCTACAGCGTGATTCTTGCGCTTCCATACGACCGGCCGAATACCACGATGCGCAAGTGGCCGATGGATCGCTACTGCAGTGAGGAATACCACGATCCGGGTAATCGCCGATTCCATGCGCAGCCGGTGGCGTGCCCGGAATGCGGCCCGAGCTATTTTCTTCTTGAGGGCATGGCGACGATCTCGGATGGCGCCGGGGCGATTGCTCGTGCGGCGCAGCTTCTTCGTGAAGGCAAGATCGTTGCGGTCAAGGGAATCGGTGGCTACCATCTGGCGTGCGATGCTCGAAATGCTGGGGCAAATGCTGCACTCCGCGAGCGAAAGTACAGGAAGGAAAAGCCATTCGCAGTGATGGCGCGAGATCTCACTGCCGCGAACAGCTTAATTCACATGTCGCCAGATACAGAGGCATTGCTCTTGTCAGCGGCGCGACCCATTGTTCTAGACCGGGCCAAGGTGGAGTTGGACGGAGTCGCTCCCGGGAATGAAGAACTGGGCGTGATGCTTCCGTATACGCCGATACAGCATCTTATTTTTGCCGCGGGTGCTCCGGATGCGCTGGTGATGACCAGCGCGAATCGTTCCAGTGAGCCGATCGCGTATGGAGAAGATGATGCTCTGGAACGGCTGGCGGGCATTGCCGATGCTTTTCTGATCGGGGAGCGCCCGATTGCAAGACGCGTCGATGATTCTGTGGCACGTGTCGGAGTGTTCGGTCCTGTGATTCTGCGGCGAAGTCGAGGCTATGCGCCGGGCGCCGTGGCAGTGCTCCCAACACAGCAACCTGTATTGGCCGTGGGGGCGGATCTTAAGAACACGATCACGCTGGTGGTGAATGGCGAGGCATTTGTCAGCCAGCATATCGGGGACCTGGAGCACTACCAGGCGTTCCGCGCCTTCGAAGAAACTATTAACGATCTGATTTCCATGTACGACGTGCGATGGGAGGATCTGCTGGTGGCGCACGATTGCCATCCGCAGTATGCGTTCGACGATGCATGCCCTCACGTTACCGGCGGGTCGCCGCTGTGCGGTGCAGCATCATCGGGCGCACCTGGCGTCGGTGCTTGCAGAGCGTGGCGCCTGGGAGGAGACCGTTGTCGGGGTCAGCCTGGATGGCACCGGGTATGGAGACGACGGAAGTATCTGGGGTGGAGAGATTTTTGCCGGCAGCATGGCGAGTGGCTTCGAGCGGGTCGCCCATCTTCGCCCGGCGGCGTTGGCAGGCGGCGATGCCGCGGCGCGATATCCCGAGCAGGCGGCGGCGGGCTTTCTGTCGCAGCTCGACGATCTTCCGGACCTGGCTGCATCGCCGTTTCACTTCGGCCCACGATATGTGAACGCAATGCAGCTTGTTCATCGGGGGGTTCGTACATTTTCCACTACCTCGATGGGCCGGCTCTTCGACACAGCTGCGGCTTTGCTCGGATTTGTGAGGGAGACCTCATTTGAAGGGCAGGCGGCCATCTGGCTGGAGCAACTCGGCCGCAAGGCTGCGACTTACGATGCATATCCATTTTCATTTGCCGATGGCGAGCTTGACTTCCGTCTCGCTGCTCAACGCGGTCATACGAGACCGGCTTCGCGAGCGGCCCACGGCAGAGATTGCTCGCGCGTTCCAGAGAGGCATCGCGAGAGGATTGGTCGCATGCGTGAAGAGGGTCGGTGAGGAGCGAGGCATTCGCACCGTTGTCCTTTCAGGGGGAGTTTTCCAGAATGAGTTGTTGCTCGCGGATCTGAAACCTCTGCTCGAGGCGGAAAGGTTCCGGATATGGGTCAACCACCTGGTGCCGTCGAACGATGGAGGTATCAGTCTGGGCCAAGCCGCGATTGCTGTATGTGAGCAGCGCCAGAGAAATAGTGGTGAGCCTTATGCATGAGCTTTCGATCGCGATGAGTATTGTCGATATGGCGCTGGAGGAGGCTGGACGGCGGGATGTCACGATTGACGCTGTTTATCTCGAACTCGGTCCCCTTTCTGGAGTCGTTGCGGATGCGCTGCTCTTTTCCTACGAGATGGCTTGCGCCGGCACGCCGCTCGAAGGATCGCGGCTCGTGATTCGCGAAGTTCCTATCGAGGTGCACTGCCCTGCCTGCAAGGCGCAAAAGATCTTGAATTCGATGCAGTGGTTTTGCTGTCCTGAGTGTGGAGCGCCCACTTCGGACGTCATTCATGGACGAGAGCTGGCAATCACTGCTCTGGAGGTAAGGGATGAGCGCCCAACCGCGGCTGTTGGAAGTTCGTAAGAATGTTCTGAAGCAGAACGATTTGATCGCTCGTGCGCTGCGCGAGCGTTTTCGCGCCGAGGGAACATTCGTCGTGAGCCTGGTTTCCAGCCCGGGAGCGGGGAAGACTGCATTTCTCGAAAAGACGCTGTCGCTATTGAGGCAGAACTATCGCGTGGCGGCACTGGTTGGCGACCTGGCAACGGAGAACGATGCTATCCGGCTCGCGCGCAGCCAGGCGCCAGTGAAGCAGATCACGACGGGAACGCTGTGTCATCTTGAAGCGGCGATGGTTGAGCGCGCGCTCGAGGACTGGGAGGTTGGCCCGCTAGATTTTCTTTTCATCGAGAATGTCGGCAACCTGGTTTGTCCCGCATCTTATGATCTGGGCGAAAATCTCCGTTTTGTTCTGCTGTCAGTTACAGAAGGTGAAGATAAGCCTCTCAAATACCCCACCATCTTTAACAGCGCCGATGTGGCAGTGATCACAAAGATGGATCTGTGCCTGGCAGTTGAGTGCGACGAAGCAGTGATGAGAGCTAATATTCAAGGCGTGCGCCCGGGCATGCGCTGCTTTGCAGTGTCGGCAAAAACGGGAACCGGTGTCGAGGAGTATCTGCAGTTTCTTACCGAGAGACTTGCCGAAAACGCGCGACAGCTCGCTGCAGTGAAGGAGTGATCGGCCGCGGCGCTTCCAGCGTGAGGCGGTTCATTCCTGCTGGTCGCACCCCTTGTCGCCGGACGCGGTTCAGGAGTTTCAGATGATCGGAGTCATCCTGCTGTCTAATGGTTAGAAACACTTCGCGGATGACAGATGAAGTGAAATGGGAATTCGTTTTATGATGTAGCTAGAGAGAGTTTATTTCTGGGGCCTATCTTTCGATGCGCAGGAAGAAGTGAGGGGGCGGCACGGCGTGATCGTCCGCCGAGTAACTTGTATGCGGACTGACGAGGATTATTCCTGAGATGAAACCCAATCATCGTCGGAAGCCAGTCGATGGTCAATGACCTTCCTCACCATAATCCTCCTCGCCTGCAGCATTCAGTCGAAACCTAGTGGGTCTCCTCCTTTTCGGAGGTGTCGCCGAGAAAGGAAAGCTCATGGAGAGAGCAACGCAGTCTCCAGCACAATTTTCATCGAGAATTGAACACGCGCAGAAGGAGCCGACCCTCTTTTCCAGCGAGTCTGTACTTAGCATTCTAAAGTTGATACTTGCTGGGTCTCCGCTGTCTGAAGTGCTCACCATCATTGCTCAGCTGGTTGAGTCTCAAGGCGACGGCACGCTGTGTACAATTTGGCTTCCTGACAGTGACGGAAAGCGACTCCATTGCGCGGCGGCTCCCGGTCTTCCCGGATTCAGCGCTCACGTAGGGTCGATGCTTATTGGCCCGAAAGGTGGATCCTGCGGCACGGCCGTTTATAGAAAAGAGCCGGTATTTGTGACAGATATCCTCCATGACCCCATCTGGGATCGCTATCGTCACCTGCTCTTGCCTTACGGAATTCGTGCAGTGTGGTCGCGACCCTTATTTATGAGCGATGGTAAAGTCCTTGGGACTTTCGCCATTCATTACCGTGAAGCGCGCAGGCCTAACGCTGCCGACCTGCAGTTAATCGAGAATGCCAGTCACATTGCGGGAATTGCAATTGAGCGTCACCTCAATGAGGAAAAGTTACGGCTCGAACACGACCGGCTGCGCTTGCTCCTGGAAATCACAAGCAACGTGACATCCAGGTTGGACTTCCGGCAAGTGGTTGAGGCG
The DNA here is from genome assembly GCA_963725225.1 of uncultured Acidobacteriaceae bacterium. Classification (GTDB taxonomy): domain Bacteria; phylum Acidobacteriota; class Terriglobia; order Terriglobales; family Acidobacteriaceae; genus Silvibacterium. The sequence continues at coordinate 59,410 of CAVRXY010000031.1, read as the reverse complement.
CTTTCGACGAATCTATTCAGGATAATGCGATGTGACGTGTCCGCCTTGCTGCTACCGGACTCCGAGAGCGGCGAATTACGCGTCACTACCTTGTACAATCCCGACGCCAGAGGACCCTTCCGCGAGGGGTCCCTGGTGCCGATGAATAGTTCGATCTCGGGTCAGGTATTGCGGAAGGGCAAGACTATCCGGATCGACAGCTTCGAGCAGGTCCGCGAGGATCCTGACATTTATGGGAATCCTGACGGCCAGCTTCTTTATGAGCGCGTGCTCGAGGAGGGCCTCAACGTGGGGTGTTATCTTCCGCTCGCAGGGCGTGATCGCGTGGTTGGCGTGCTTATGCTCTCAAGGCGTTCCGACAATCCTTTTGAGAAAGACGACGTCATCTTGCTCGAGCAGGTGGCGTGCCAGATAGCGATTGCTGTTGAAAACACGTTGGACTATGAAAAGGCGATAAAAGACAGAGATAAAGAGACAAACCAAAGACTCTATCTTGAGGAGGAAATTCGCACCGAATTCGGGGAAATCGTCGGAGAGAGTCCTGCCTTGAAGACCGCGCTGGACCTGGTGTCGGTAGTGGCACCTACGGATTCGAGTGTGCTGATCACGGGCGAGACGGGAACCGGCAAGGAACTTATTGCGCGCGCCATTCACAATCTAAGCGGTCGCCGGGAACGGGCCTTTGTCAAATTGAACTGCGCCGCGATCCCGCTAGGGCTTCTCGAAAGCGAGTTGTTTGGACACGAAAAGGGAGCATTCACCGGAGCAATTGCGCAAAAAACCGGGCGCTTTGAACTCGCGAACAAGGGCACGCTCTTTCTAGACGAAGTCGGTGATATCCCTCTGGAACTTCAAGCGAAGTTGCTGCGCGTCCTGCAGGAGCAGGAATTCGAGAGACTTGGTAGTAACCATACCCACAAAGTTGACGTCCGGCTGATCGCAGCCACGCATCGCGATTTGGCTGCAATGGTAAAGCAGACGACGTTTCGCGAGGACCTGTATTATCGGCTGAAGGTATTCCCCATCAACGTTCCGTCCTTGCGTCAACGTACTGAGGACATTCCGAAACTTGTTTCGCATTTCACAGGGTTGTATGCACGACGCATGAACAAGAGGGTCGACGAAATCCCTTCCAAGACGATGGATGCGCTCGTCCAATACCGCTGGCCTGGGAACGTTCGGGAGTTGCAGAACTTTATCGAGCGAGCTGTGATTCTTTCTCCTCATACGGTATTGCGGGCTCCAATATCCGAACTGGAGCCGTTCAGCGCTCACATGAGGGCCAACGTGCCGATGACTGGTCTCGAGGAAGTGGAACGAGATCATATCCTCCGCGCCCTTGAGGCGAGCAACTGGGTAGTGGGCGGCCGAAATGGCGCCGCAGCACGACTAGGAATGCAGCGCACCTCGTTGGTCTACAGAATGCGAAGGCTTCGCATTAATCGTCCGACTCCCCTCATTAAAAGGGTGCCATCGTGAATCACCGGGCGCCGATCGATTCCTACTCAGTGATCCTGATCCACCTCCCCCGCCAATTGTCGCGACAAGCACCCGTCAGTGGCGGACATCTGTCACGAATCCGTCAGCCGGAATGGGATTTCTGCCGATCAGCTGGTGCCCATATCTTTCGGGGAAAGAATAGTTTAGCGCCTGATTTATTTATTCAATCCGATTACATCTGATTTTGGCAGGCTGGATGCGTTGAAGAGCCGTGCCCAATGGATACAAGCGCACGCGGGACGTGTCGCTGGGCCCAGTTGACGTCGGAGTCTCGGCACATGGAAAGGCTCAATGTCTGGTCTCGCTTCGAAATATAGAGCCGTGCGGTCGATGACGAGTTCTCTCGCCGCCAATTTATCCGCCGAAGACCAGATGGTGCAGTCGTGCCCGGAGGCTAGCCCGGTGAAGTGGCATCAGGCCCATACCACGTGGTTCTTCGAGACTTTTGTGCTTCGTCCGTTTCTGCCTGACTACAAACCATTTCACGAAGAATTCCATTGGCTGTTCAACAGCTATTACATCTCGCTTGGCGAGGAGATTCCGGAGAAGAAGCTGCGTGTTTGCTTTTCCCGACCTTCACTTGAACAGATCATCGAGTTCCGCGCGCACGTTGACCATGACATGGAGAGACTCTTCAACCTCTCCGTTGACGAGGAAATGTCGCGGCGCGTCATGTTGGGCCTGAACCACGAACAACAGCACCAAGAGCTGGCACTGACTGATATCAAGCACGCTTTCTTCTCGAATCCTCTACATCCCTCGTACCGACCTGCCCCACTAGCTGGAGAGAGCGGCCAACTAGTCCCTCAGCTTAGTTGGCATGGCTTCAATGGAGGACTGGTTGAAATTGGATATCAGCTGAGCGCGGAGAATCCTCTCGATTTTTGCTTTGACAACGAGACTCCTCGCCACAAGGTTTACCTGCGACCCTTTCAAATTGCAAACCGCAACGTCACCTGCCGGGAGTATCTAGAGTTTATGTCCGATGACGGATACACGCGTCCCGGACTCTGGCTTGCCGACGGATGGGAGACGGCAACGCAGGCCGGGTTGCAGGCGCCGCTCTACTGGGAACGCGACGCTAGCGATGAGACCGGCTGGCGCGTCTTCACATTGAGCGGTTGGCAAGGACTCTCCGCGCTACTTGATGCGCCCGTGTGCCACATCAGCTTTTTTGAGGCTGACGCCTTTGCACGCTGGCGAGGTTGCCGGCTCCCAACGGAAGCAGAATGGGAACACGTCGCAGACCAAACATCCCTACGAGGAAATCTACTCGATTTAGGGAGGCTGCATCCGGTGACGGCCAACTGCAAGGGTGTCAGCCAACTCTTCGGTGACTGTTGGGAATGGACCGCTAGCCCCTATACCGCATATCCGGGATACAAGCCCCTCCCTGGAACGCTGGGCGAATACAAGGGCAAGTTTATGTCCGGTCAGATGACTCTGCGGGGAGGGTCTTGCGTGACACCCGCGGATCATGTCCGTGCGACTTATCGCAACTTCTTTCAACCAGCGACGCGCTGGCAGTTCACAGGAATACGTCTGGCAGTCTGAAGAATCCGGTGGGATGATCACCTCCTCTCAGACATTTGACGTGTCGCGCCTTCCGTCACTCCGGATGCGTAGAAGGCTCATGTGCGAGGTTCTGCCCTCTTCTGATTCTGGCTTTCACTCGACTTTGAACAGTTGCGCAACAGGTCCCATTTCACTTCATCTGGTCATCCGCGCAGTGTCTCCAGGGGGGGGTAAATAGCGGGACGCCTTCAACGGCTGAAGCGGCACCGCTCCCAACGACAGGAGTCGCGACCAAAACTCGTCAGTGTTGGGCATTCGTCGCGAATTCGTCAGTCCGAGCACGAGCCTGTCCGCTGCTCTTAGGAAGAGATCATGCGAGTTCAGAACGACTTACCCTTGCTCACGCCTCCAACTGAGATCTTTTTCGTTTATGGCACTTGGGATGCAACCAAAAGGAAAGACTGCCAGTCCGCTTTGGGTCAGCATTTCATGCCGACTACTAGCATGGGTGTAGATCTATTTCACCCCACCTACATTGGGCATGGTGGCGGAGAGGCCTTTTGCGCGTCCGCGGGGATGTCGCTCCGCATTGTGCAAAGCTGCACTACGCCAAATGACAAACCTGTATCTTCCATCAAGGACATGGCACACCGAAGGTTCAGGATTGCTAATTCAGAGGAGATGCGAAAAATGAAAAAGTGGCAAGTGGTTATTCCCGTGCTTGTCATCGCGCTGTTCGTCGCTTGGTACGCGTTCCGACCAGAGAGGCTTGTCGTCAATCAACGCGTCCACGAAGAACTACCAACCAAGCAAGGCGGTGCGCCCGATCAGACGCTTGCATCTGGATCATTTCATTCCATCCTGCATCCTACCAGCGGTACTGCAACCATCTACCGAGCCGGCGATGGCAGTCGCGTTCTTCGTTTGACGGATTTCAAGACATCAAACGGTCCTGACGTTCACGTCTACATGGTAGCTGCCGACGATGCAAACGACAGCACAACAGTGGAGCATGCCGGGTTTATCGATCTGGGAAGCATAAAAGGGAACCTAGGTGATCAAAACTATGCAGTCGGTCCTGATGTGGACTTATCTAAGTACCGCGCGGTCTCGATTTGGTGCAAACGGTTTAGTGTCAATTTCGGAACCGCGCCGTTGGTGGCGAATCAGACAATCTCGCAGAAGTAACGGCCACCCTCTGCTGTGGCAGGGTGTCAGACATCAAATCGCCCATGTGCGATCAGCTAAATGAGGAGGAGTTCCATGACTCAAGTTATTTCAACGCAAGAAGCCAAAAGCAACCTTCATCCAGCGGAGCCAAAGTTCGCAATACCCTTGACAACTGTTCACAAGGTCGAAGCGGACGGTGTACAGGTCTTCTATCGAGAGGCAGGTGAACCGGATGCACCAGTGGTTCTTCTGCTTCACGGGTTCCCCACATCATCGTTCATGTTTCGTGAACTCATTCCCCGCCTTGCTGATCGCTACCACGTGATCGCGCCTGACTTACCCGGCTTTGGATTCACAGAAGTACCGGCCGGGCGGAAGTACACCTATTCGTTTGACGCACTGGCCCATACGATCGAGGCCTTCACAGACGCGCTTGGCCTCACTCGCTATGCGATTTATGTGTTTGACTACGGAGCCCCTACAGGCCTGCGTCTGGCGATGGCCCATCCGGAGCGAGTTACAGCGATCGTTTCACAGAACGGCAACGCGTACGAAGAGGGCCTCGGCGACGCATGGGGACCAATCCGGAAATATTGGTCTGCGCCCACGGCAGAAAACAGAGATGTACTCCGGAAAAACATCATGACCCTGGAAACGACTCGCTGGCAGTACACGCATGGCGTCACGAATCCAGAAGCGGTTGCGCCTGAATCGTACATATTGGATACGGCCTTGTTCGAACGCCCAGGAAACATAGAGATTCAGCTCGATCTGTTTCTGGACTACGCATCGAATGTGAAGCTCTATCCGAAGTTTCAGGAGTATTTCCGCAAATCGCAACCACCCTTGCTCGCGATCTGGGGCAAGAACGATCCGTTCTTCATCCCAGCCGGAGCAGAGGCATTTCGAAAAGATCTACCGAACGCGCAGGTCCAGCTCATCGATACCGGACATTTTGCAATCGCAACCCACGTCGAGGAGATTGCCGAGGCGATGAGGGAGTTCTTCGAGGAGTACGGCGTAGCGCGCGACGCCGATAAGGTGGTTTCGCGATGAATCCCTCTGCTCGAAATGGCTTGGGCTCGGTCGTGCTGGTTCACGGTGCGTGGGCCGACGGCTCCTGTTGGAGCAACGTCATCCTGCCGTTGCGACGCCAGGGGCTTAGCGTAACGTCCGCACCGATTCCTCTGACGTCCCTCACGGATGACATAGCCGCGCTCGATCGCATGGTGGAGAGAACCAATGGACCATTGATCCTGGTGGGACACGCCTACGCAGGTGCCGTGATCGCCGCGGCCCATGAGGATCGAGTGACGTCGCTCGTCTATATAGCCGCGTTGGCACCCGACGAAACCGAAACCGTTGCAGATGTGTTTTATCGCGCCGATCCACATCCGGAGGCTCCGCGCCTGGCACCTGACCGGCACGGTTTCATATGGATGCCGGAAGCGGGTTTTGGTCAGGCAGTAGCACACAAGGCTTCCTCGGACCAGGCCGCGATTATGGCGGCCGTGCAGCGTCCGATCGCGTTGAAATGCATTCAGGAGAAGGTTCCAAAGCCCGCATGGAGAACGAAGCCATCGTGGTTCCTCATCGCTGAAGAAGATCGCATGATCAGCCCGGAAACTCAGCGCTACATGGCCCAACGGATGGGCGCGACGGTTCGGTCGCACGGAGTGGATCATACCCCGATGTACACCCAGCCAGATCTGGTTGTTGACATGATTCTGGAAGCGGTTCGTCAATCGGTTTTGCCGACGGCGGTTTCCGGGTAATGAATTGCCGTCCCCGTCGATCCCAAAGGAAAGAGCTGTGAAGAACAACTCTGTCGCCATCGTCACGGGAGCAAGTCAGGGAATCGGCCAAGCTACTGCATCGCGTCTTGCCCGTGACTTCTCAGCCGTCGTACTTACGGCGAGAAAAGAACGCGAGTTACAAAAGACCGCGACTGCCGTCAGGTCGGCCGGTGCCGAAGCGCTGGTTTATGCACTTGACCTGCGCGAGCCTTCCTCTGTCGAAACGGTCGTCAAAGGCACCCTTGACCGTTTTGGCAGAATCGATGCCCTGCTCAACATTGCCGGCGCTGTGCCGCAGATTGATCTGTTCGAAATGACGGATGCGCAGTGGGAGGATGGGATGGCACTCAAGTTACACGGCGCACGACGGCTAACGATACGAGCCTGGGATGCATTGAAAGCCTCGAATGGGTCTGTCGTTCTGATGTCCGGTAGCGCTGCTCTCGGTCCCAAGCCCGGTTTCGCTGCCGTGGCAGCCATAAACGCAGCAATCATCGCGCTAGCGAAAGCATTCGCGGAGCAGGGAATCAAGGATGGCGTGCAAGTCAACAGCGTTGTGCCCGGCGCCGTGATGACCGGACGCAGGCAATCTTTCTTTGAGAAATGGGCGCCGGCGCACAACCTTACCGTGGAAGAGGCCAAGAAGAGATTCCCCGAGGAAGTTGGCATCAGCCGCTTCGGCGAACCAGAAGAGATTGCAGAATTGATGGCTTATCTTGTATCGCCCGGGGCGAAGTGGATGACGGGTACGTCAGTACGTATGGATGGCGGCGAGATCAAGGGCACATAGAGCAGGTTCATCTCGTCGTCGCCTGAGAGAGGCGCTGAGCGCAGAGTCCAGATAAGTTGAACCGCCAAATAGTTTCATGGAGAAGTAATTATGAGTCAGGTCATGTCAGAACAGGCGATTAATGCGGAGACACAGAACCTGAGTTCTTCCGCTGATCTTTCAAAACTAGCCAAGAGCAATTTAACCAAAGTGGCGGCGTGGGTAAGCGATCGTAATATTCCCTTTCTGATTACGAGCATCGGTATGATTGTTATGCTCCTTTGGGCGGGATCTTATAAGATGACTCCTCCCGGCGCCGAAGGCATAGCCCTCCTGGTTTCTAACAGCCCGCTGATCAGCTGGCACTTTAAGTTATTCGGGCCGTATATCGGCTCCGATATAATCGGTCTCACCGAGATCACTGCCGCCGTATTGATAATCGCAGGCTATTTGAGGCCTAAAGCGGGTATCATAGGCGGCCTCATCGCGTCAGTCATGTTCTTTACGACCAGCACTATGATCGTAACTACCCCAGGCACGATAACCCATTATCACGGGATGGGGTACATGAGTTTCATGGGCCTGTTTCTTTTCAAGGATGTCATAGCCCTGGGGGTATCGTTCTACCTGGTCAGTTATTTCGGCAAGAAAGCGATCCTCTCCGAAAACGAATGATCGTAACTAACGCAGGCGGCGGCGAGGGCAGCAGCATACACAAGAGTGCACGCGAACCATGGCAAAGCGGCAACCGGAAAATATCATGAATTCTCGAGAAGCAATTTCTTCACCACATGCAAGCCAATCACGCGCCTTGGAAAACTACGATCTGGTTATCCTCGGCGGCGGCACAGGATCAACGATTGCCGCGTGGACGTTTGCCGGGCGAGGACAGCGCGTTGCGGTGATCGAGCGCAAGTACATCGGAGGATCGTGCCCGAACATTGCCTGCTTGCCGAGTAAGAACATTCTCCACAGTGCGAGGGTAGCGTCGTACTTTCGTCGAGGCAAGGAGTTCGGCATCGTCGGAGACGGCTTCCGCGTTGATATGCAGGCGGTACGCGCGCGAAAACGTGCGATGGTCTCAGGTTTGAACGAGATGTATCTTGACAACTTCAAGCAGACCGGAGCGGAATTTATTTGCGGATCAGGGCGCTTCGTAAGCCCGAAAACTCTGGAAGTCACTCTCCCTGATAGAACGATTCGCCTCCTCCGCGGAGCCAATGTAATCGTCAGCACTGGTACGCGGGCCGCGTTGGAGTCAATTCCTGGCTTGGCAGAGGCGCAGCCACTCACGCACATCGAGGCACTGGAATTGGATCAGACTCCCAGGCACCTAATCGTGATCGGCGGCGGGTATGTCGGGCTGGAGCTATCGCAAGGGATGCGCCGGTTCGGCAGCAGCGCCACCGTCATCGATCGAAATGACCGTTTGCTTCACAAGGAAGACGATGACGTGACGGAAGCTCTTGCCAATTTGTTCCGGGACGAGGGCATCGAGACGGTCTTGAACACCCGCGTGAGACATATTTCCGGGAAAACGGGAGATGCAGTGACGCTTGTTGTTGAGCAGGGCGGGGTAGAGAGGACTCTTACGGGCACCCATCTGCTCGTCGCAGCGGGCCGGCGGCCAAACACAGAAAATATCGGATTGGAAATGGCAGGTATTGAAGTGACAGACCGCGGCTACATCAAGGTCAACGAACGGCTCGAGACGACGGCGCCCGGGGTCTGGGCCATCGGCGAAGTAGCGGGAAGCCCTCAGTTCACGCACGTCAGCGTGGATGACTTTCGTGTGGTCCGTGACAACCTCACAGGGCGCAACCACGTGACAACAGGCCGGCTAATCCCCTACACGCTTTTTACAGATCCGGAACTGGCGCGCGTAGGCCTGACTGAGAAGGAAGCCAAAGCGCGAGCAATCCCTTACCGCTTATTCAAGATACCTATGGAAGAGGTGCTCCGAGCGCGCACTCTCTCCGAAACACGTGGATTCTTAAAGGCGTTGGTCGAGGTAAGCAGCGATCGCATTCTTGGTTTCACGGCCTTTGCCGTGGACGGCGGCGAGATTATGGCCTCGGTACAGACTGCCATGATAGCGGGATCGCCTTACACCGTCCTTCGTGAAACCATTTGGGCCCACCCGACTCTGGTGGAAGGGCTAATCCCGTTGTTCTCCTCTGAGCCTTCGTGAGTCTCTAAACCGGGCCCTATGTCGAGACTCATGTCGGTAAATGTCAGTCTTCCGCGCAGAATCGGTATTTGCAAAAGCGATCTCAACTTCTGGAAATCCTGGTTTCGTCAAAGATATATCTAGCCGTAACAGGTATGTCGCGCACTGACGGCGTGACTGCATATTACTGGTAGGTGAGAACCGTACTTTCCGTATCTGCCAACGAAAGAGCGCGGCCGCCGGGACCGACCCAGGTTCTGGTCCATTGTCTTGCAACGAGACGCATCATGATGATAACGAGCAGAGCCAGAGTTGTGTAGACAACGAATCCCATTGCATAAGAGCCAGTATGTTGTTTTGATTGTCCTAGCAGGTTGGGCAGAATGGATCCGCCAAGTGCGCCGATCTCTCCGATCATGCTTCCGGCCACGGCTGTGGTAGCAGGCCAGCGCAAAGGAACCAGCTGAAACGCCGCGCCATTGCCCGCGCCGAGTGCGGCGAAGCAGAGCATGAATAGCAGGGTGGTGGTGACGAGGGCCGGCGAAGTCATCAGGCCGAACAATCCGGCTATGGCGATGACGAGTACTGCGGTGAGCGTCGTGATGCCTCCAACGCGATCTGCAAGCCATCCACCGAGAACGCGGGTTGCACTGCCGGTAAGCGTGGCGAGTACGGTGAGGCTTCCGGCTTCTATCTTTGAGACGTGAAACTGTTTGAAATAAAACGACGGCAGGAAGGTAGCCAGGCCGAGGAAGCCGCCGAAGGTGATGATGTAGATGAAGTTGAAGGCCCAGCCGTCTTTTTCCCAAAGGCAGCTTAGGTGCTCAGCGAGGCTCTGGTATTCCATGTCCGGCGGTTCCTGCGCGAGGAAGATCATGACGCATAGCGGCAGGAGCATGAAAAGAGCCGCGAACCCGTAAACATGCTGCCACCCAAAGTGCTGCGCAAGCCTCGGAGCAAGGAGCGCCGCGACAGCGGTTCCGCTATTGCCTGCGCCGGCGATGCCCATCGCCATGCCTTTATATTGCGCGGGAAACCACCCTGCGCCGAGCGAGAGAGCCACGCCAAAACTCGCTCCGGCAATCCCCAGCAGAGCGCCCATGGCAAGCACATCGTGAAAATTCTTCACGAAAAGGAAGCCATAGAGCAACGCGATGACGATGGCTGACATTTCCACGATGGCAGCGTTCTTTCTGCCGATGTATTGTGCAAGCACCCCGAGCGGGAAACGCATGAAAGCGCCGGCAAGTGTGGGAATGGAAACCATGAGACCGATCTGTCCCTGCGTGAGGTGAAACTGTTCAGAGATGAACGGTCCCATCGCGCCGTTCAGGACCCAGACGGCAAAGCTGAAATCGAAGTACAGAAATGCTGCAAAGAGTGTTGGCATGTGTCCCGACTGTCGAAATGCCTTATAAGTTGCCATGATTCGTCTCCAAAGAGATTGGGGTGTATCGAGGTAGTCGAAAGCATGAACGTCGGGGTTCATCGCTATCCGGCGGCTCTATTTTTTTACACGAGCCCTGATTTAGTTCGGCGTCGAACGCTCGACGCGCACGGCACACTGCTTGAAATTCGGTTCGCGGGAAATAGGGTCATAAGCTCCGAGCGTGACCAGGTTGGAATTCGACTCAGCAAAGTGAAACGGCATGAAGACCTGGCCGGGAGCGACAATGCCTGTGATACGCAGTTCGACATTCTTAACGTTGCTGCGGCGTGAAATGACGGTTACGTGATCGTGCGGTTTCAAGTGGAGTTGCGCCGCGTCTGCGGGATTCATCTCCAGCCACGCATTCGGCACCATGTTATGCAGCAGGGCGACCTGTGCGGTCTTGGTGCGTGTGTGCCAGTGCTCGACGGTGCGTCCGGTGTTGAGAATGAATGGATACTCCACATTCGGCTGTTCGATGAATGGCTCGCAGGGAACGGAGTAGAGGCGAGCGTTGCCGTCCGAATGCTCGAATACTCCGTCCTGGTAGAGACGCGGGCCGCCCCACTGTACGCCACCGCGCTCTTCGATCTCCTGCCATGAGAAGCCGCTGTAATCGCAGAGGCGTCCATGAGAGACCCGCTGCCATTCCTTGAATGCGTCTTCGGGTGTCTTCCAGCCGGGATAGAGCTCGTCGCGCACCCCCAGGCGTTCGGCGAGATCGAGGAAGATATCGAAGTCGGGGCGCGCATCACCGGGCGGCGTGACGATGCGATTCACTTTGCTGACCCGGCGCTCTGAGTTGGTGAACGTGCCCTCTTTTTCACCCCAGATAGCGGCGGGAAGAACGACGTCAGCGAATTCGCTGGTTGGCGTGGGGTGAAAGCCATCCTGGACGACAAGAAACTCAAGATTGCGCAGGGCCTGTTCAAGTATGGAGTAGTTAGGAAAAGATACAACGGGATTCGTCGCTATGATCCACAGCGTTTTGATCTTGCCGGAGACCGCAGCTTCAATAATGTCCGGATACGCGAGGCCACGCACGGTGGGGATGCGGTCGGTGCTGATATTCCAAATCCGCGCCAGCTCTTCACGGTCCTCCTCCTTCTCGAACTTCCGGTAGCCAGGGAGGCTGGAGGCAAAACCGCTCTCGCGCGTGCCCATGGCATTGCACTGGCCGGTAATAGAGAACGGTGAGGCTCCAATGCGGCCAATATTTCCGGTGATCAGCGCAAGATTGTTGATGGCGGCAACAGTGACGGCGCCCTGCGTTGAGTGATTCACACCCATTGTCCATCCGATGAAGGCCGCTTTGGCGCGTCCATAGAGCAAGGCAGTGCGCACAAGAGTGTCTTCACTGAGGCCAGTAGTCACGGCAACACGCTCGGGCGTGTATTCGGCAACGTGCGCCGCGAATTCTTCGTATCCGGTGGTGTGTTTCGTAATGTAATCTTTGTCGATCAGACCTTCTCGAATCAGAATGTGCGCGATTCCGTTGAGCAGCGCAATATCGCTGCGCGGCTTAACGGGGAGATGAAGATCGGCCATCATCGCAGTCTTGGTCACGCGCGGATCGACGACGATGAGCGTGCGGTTCTTGTTGCGTTCAAGGCGTTGACAGAGGATGGGATGATTGTCGGCAATGTTCGCACCGATCAGAAGAATCACATCTGCATGCTCAAGATCGGCGTACGCGCCGGGAGGGCCGTCGCTGCCGAAAGAAAGCTTATAGCCACTCACGGCGCTCGCCATGCAGAGAGTGGTATTGCCGTCATAATTGCGTGTGCGGAAGCCGAGCTGCACCAGTTTGCCCAGGGTGTAAAACTCTTCGGTGACAAGCTGCCCGGTGCTGATCACGCCAAGTGCATCGTTTCCGTATTTCTGCTGTACCGCAGCGACCTTGTCGATCATGACGCGAAGAGCTTCGTCCCAGGAAACAGACGCAAGCACGCCATTCTTGCGCAGGAGGGGCGTCCTGGCGCGCCCTGGCGCGGTGAGGATGTGGTGCTCGCTCAGGCCCTTAGGACATAACTTGCCGGAGTTTACCGGATGGTCGGGGTTGCCCCGAACAGTAACTGCTTTTCCTTTCGCAACGCCGACGAGCATGCCGCAGCCAACGGAACAATAACCACAAGTGGTCTTCACCCATTTATCAGCCACGCGTGAAGCGGAGATGTGGCCGAATTCCGGATCATATCCGTAGGCGTATTTGTCCCGGCGTGTGTCGAGACCCAGCGTACGGCGGATGCGCGTGAGGGCCTTCATCTGTCGCCTTCGCGGACGAAAGTAAGAGCCATATTGAGCGGAACGACCGACACAAAGAAGAGATAGCGCGCGAGCAACACACCGCCGACGGCTACGGCGCAAGCAGAACCATACCGCTGGTTGAGAGCGAGCGCGCAGGATGCGGCGACGAGCGTGAAAGAAGTAATCAGAAGAGCGCGCAGCTTCGGAGTGTTGAGCAGAGATGCGGTTGCACGCTTCTCAAAAAGCTGAGCGCGGCTGAGACGTAGCTGGCGCGCTCCCTGGTTTGCAAGCCACAGAACGGCTGCGGATGCGGCAGGCCAAGCCGGAAAGCTTACCGCTGAATGCGGAAGAAAAAGATCCCGCAGCAGCGGAAGCATCGCCAGCGATGATGCCGACCTGCCTAAAAGCGGCGCAGAGGCGCACCCTATCACGGCGACGCTCAGCAGAAAATCGAGGGGCGTATGCGCCATATTCCAGGCAGGACGCGCGGGGACAAGATAAATAAAAGCGCTGGCGACGACTCCCGCAATTCCGACTGAAGCGGCAATCCAGCCCACGGCATCGATTGCGGCAGCAGGTAGCGACAACATTGCGAGCGACCGTAGCCACGAAGCACCCGTGGCCGATGCGAGCGTGGCGAAGAACAGGCCGAAGAGCAACACCTCGCGGCTGAGCCAGGAGCGCCGCCACATCTTCAACGCACGCCATGCGTAGGCGGGCCTTCCGAGATGAAAGACAGAAATATTGAGCGTGACAGCTGTCAGGACTAAAAGCAGAGTGAGCACTAAGGCATTGGCGGCGCGAGCGGTAAGCGAAACGATCAGCGAACCCACAGCTGCCTGAATGAGTGTCGTCATAAAGACGAGCGACAGGTGAGCGTGTTCTGGACGGATGCGATCCACGTCGACGCGATCGAGCACCGTAGAAGAGCTCTCTGGCAGAGTAATGCGAGTCGTAGAGATTGTTTGCCCAGCTGGGGGCATGCCCGGCGATTCTGCGGCGGAGTAGTCGGCCCGCCAAGCATCGACATTGACAATCTCTATAGAAATGGCACCGTCAGGGCAAGCATTAACGCACGCTGGCTCAAGCCCGTCGCTGAGCCTGCCATGGCACATGTCGCACTTGCCCACGACGCCGCGCTCAGCATTGAATTGCGGCACGCTGTACGGGCAGTTCCAGACGCAATACTGGCAACCGATGCATGCCTCAGCGGAATGCATAACGATTCCAGTGACGGGGTCCTTTGTATAGGCGTCGACCGGGCACCCCCGCAGGCAATCGGGGTCCAGGCAATGGTTGCAGCCCATCGAAAGGTAATGACGGTGAGTGTCGGGATAAACGCCACCCTCGATTTCTCCAATGCGTCGCCAGTGAAGATCGGCCGGGTTGCCGTTCTGCTCGTTGCATGCGACCTCGCAGGAACGGCAGCCAATGCACTTCGCCATATTGAAGTGAAAGCGATACTGCTCGCCCGGAGCCGGCGCACGGTCAGGGATAAGCGCGGGGGCCGAAGATATCTGGTCGAGCGAAGCCGTGGTAACGCGCACGAATCCGTCGCCGGCACCGATGCGCTCATGTAACGGTAAGGTCACCAGGGCTTCCTCTCTGTAGCGCGTGTTCGGTAGTTCAGTAAACATCGCGGTGATAGCGGTGTTCGTCCTTCAGGTGGCAAACATATTCTTTGGCGCTGTCGGGATTCATGCCGCCGTGCTTTTCGACAATGGCGTGCAGGGCTGTGTCCACGTCTTTTGCCATCCGCGATGCATCGCCGCAAACGTAGACGCTTGCGCCCTCTTGCAGCCATACCCAGAACTGCGGCGCCTGTTCGAGCATCCTGTCCTGCACATAGACCTTATGTTCCTGATCGCGGGAGAAGGCTGTGTCGAGACGTGTAAGATGGCCGTCTCCAACCATGCCTTCGAGCTCTTCCCGATAAAGAAAAGCATTCGCCGAGCTGCGCTCTCCGAAGAAGAGCCAGTTGCGTCCCCTTGCTCCCGTTGCGCGACGCTCGTGCAGAAAGGCGCGGAAGGGAGCGATGCCGGTTCCGGGGCCGATCATGATGACCGGGGCATCGGGATTCTGTGGCAAGCGGAATTTCTTGTTTGGTTGAATGTAGATTGGCACGCGTTTGCCTATGGGCACACGGTCGGCAACCAGCGTTGAGCAGACACCGCCGCGATCGCGATTTAGCGAACTGTAGCGCACAATGGCGATGGTCGTGTGGACCTCTCCCCTATGGGTGGAGGGGCTCGAAGAAATCGAGTATAGCCGTGGCGTGAGCTTGGGCAACATGGTGACAAGATCCGCGGGGTTGTGGATGACTCCGGGGCATTCTTCGAGAAGATCGATGAGGCCTCGCTCATAGATATATTTCTCGAGATGCGCCTGCTGCTCTGGAGCAAGAAGGCCAAGTAGAGTCTTGCACTTGCCCGCGGTCGCGTAGCGCTCGATCAACCGCCGGCTGAGTTTGGTGATGACCAGATGATGACGGAGTGCCTCCTGTAAAGGAAATGTTCCCGTTTTCGCAATTTCCACCTTCTCCTGTCCGGTGAAGCGAAGGACTTTCAGGATGTCTTCGACCAATGCGGGGTCATTGTGCGGGATGATTCCGCAGGCGTCTCCAGCCTCGTACTGGATGCCGGAGTCTGCAATGGACCAGGTGAGATGCAGTGTCACCTTGCTTGATCCACTGCGGGTGAGCGAGCGCTTTTCGATCAGCGGCGCGAAGAATGGGTTGTCACGTGAAGGCGCGGCAATTGTGGACGGAGCCGGCGTGGGGGTGGCTGCCGCGCCCGAGTTCGTAACAACCGCCTTAACGAGAGGGGCAATTAGAGCCGGAACTCCAGCCGGCGTAGTCAAAGCCGCGACAGGGCCTTTGGTTAACGGCGGCGCACTGCTCTCAGAATCCAGTGCATCTCTAAGGGCATCAAGACGATCGAACAGCTCTTCCTTCCATCGGGCAAAAGGCTCATCGACGTCCACATCGCACTCCGCCCGATCGCAGATGCGGCTCGCACCAAGTGAAGCAAGTTTACTGTCGAGGTCAATGCCGAACTTGCAAAAGGTTTCGTAATGCCGATCGCCGAGCGCGAAGACTGCGTAGTGAAGATTCTCGTAACGAGGAAAATGCTCGACACAGACCTGTTCGTAGAACGGCTGCACTGCATCCGGGGCGTCTCCTTGGCCATAGGTGCTGGCGATGAAAATGGCGTGCCGTTCTCCAGCCAACGAAGCCGAGGTATACGCTTCGAGCGTAATGGCCGATGCGTTGTAGCCCTTGCTCTTTAACTCCTTTGTCAACTTGCGAGCAAGTCCTTCGGCTGTTCCGGTCTGCGAAGCGTAGAACACAGCCACCTTCATTGGTTCAGGTCTTGCGATGGCGGCCGGAGCCGGAGTACTCGAGAAGATCCCCGCGAGAAAGCCGTTCAGCCATGCGCGCTGTTCCTTTGAGAAAGGTGCGTCATCGGGAACAAATGGTACGGTTGAAGGCATTCTTGTTAGCTCACTTTCTCTTCGCAAAATGACTTGAGAGACGAGATGTCCTGTCTCCGGCTGAACGAAAGGAAGGATTCCTCAGGAACACGGAATTTCATGTACGCCGCAAAGAGTCGATCCATGACAGGAGGCAGATCGGCGAACTTGATGGCAGCAATCAACTCGCGGGCGAGCCCCTGGTCTTCATCCGAGCCCCCGCCGATGACGACTTGATAGCCTTCCTCGCCCTCTACCTTCGTGCCCAGCAAACCGATATCGCCGATGTAGTGCTGCGCGCACGAGTGTGGGCAGCCGGTTACGTGCAGGTTGACCGGCTGAACTATGGGGAAACGCTCATCGAGCATTGTGGCCAGCTCAATCGCGTTTTTTTTGGTATCTGTGGCAGCGTAGCGGCAACCTTTATTGCCGGTGCAGGCGACGGTGCCGGACATTACAGCGCCCGCGGAGATTTTGAATCCCGCCGCAATAAGTGATTCGGTGGCTGCCGCAAGATTTTCGGAAGCGACGTTGGGAATGATCAGGTTCTGCCAGACCGTGAGCCGCACTTCACCTGATCCAAAGCGCTCAGCGATATCGGCTAGGGCGATCATCTGGCTCTCTGGCAGACAACCAACGGGCACCACTACTCCGACGTAGTGAAGGCCCTGCTGCCGCTGCGGGTGGATGCCAATATGACCAGCACGGTCGACAGGCTTGCGCGGGTCGCAACTCTCCACTGGACACCGGAGCAGCGGAAATGCGAGCCGCTTCTCTGTTTCACTCAGGAATTTCGCTATGCCCCAGCGATTGACGAGGTACTTAAGCCGCGCCTTTTTGCGATCGGTGCGATCGCCGTTTTCTGCGAAGACGCGAATCATCGCGGCGGCCACGGCTACGGTCTGACTGGGATGGAGCAGAAGGCCGCAATTGGTGGCAAATTGCCTGTGTCCCGTGATGCCGCATAACAACACGCGGAAATAAACGCCAGCCGGGATGTCGTGCCCCTCACCGACATTCACAGCGACGAAACCTATATCGTTGGTATCGGCAAGCGTGCTAATCGAGCCACCACCATCGAAGGCGATGTTGAATTTGCGCGGCAGGCCATAGAGGTCACGCGAGTTGAGAATATAGTGGTGCATCGCTTCGGCCAGCGACGCCACGTCGTAGAGTTCTTCGGGGTCGATTCCTGAAAGCGGCGAGGCAGTGATGTTGCGGATGTTATCCGCGCCTGAGCCGCGCGAGGTCATGCCTATAACGTCGAGCTTCGTTAGAACACGGATAATGTCCTTTGGCTGAAACTCTCGAATCTGCAGATTGCCGCGCGTCGTGATGTCCGCGCGCCCCGACCCCCAATCGTTGGCCATCTGTGCGAGGCCGCGCATCTGATGCGTCTTGAGAATGCATCCAGGCACGCGCAGCCTGAGCATAAAGGAGTCCTGCGCGGGCGCGACGTAAAAGAGGCCATGAAACTTGAAACGGAAGATGTCTTCGGATACGGGCGCGCGGTTTTCATTCGCATGGGCGAGGAGTTTGTCCCATATATCGAGCGGGTTCTCTGCGTACTTCCAGCGCTCTTCCTTGCATAAATCAGAGACGGGCGTTCCGAAATATGCCTCCTCACACGGTTCTTCGGCCTGATTGGTGACTCCGGTTGCAGGATCGCAGGCTATCAATCCGGCAGCGGTATGTCCTACGAACGGAAACTTACCGCGCTGCTCTATGCCGGCAAAAAATCCTTGCAGATAGTGCTTTTGCTCGTCCGTGAAGTGAACCGCGTTTGTCAATAGATCGGTTGCCATGCCAGAAAATCCATGTATGCGTTGTGCATCGCGAAATAGAGATGCGATGGATGTATTCGTCAGCGTGGTTGCTGCAAAGGAACGCGTAAGCCAAATCAAACACCGCACACTGCGGCGGCGGACTCAAAGCTCTTCGCGGAGCATGAAAATTTTCTGGAATTTCTGCGGTGGCACGGCGTGGTGCCTAGCGGTCTGGTTGTGAAATTCACTCCCAGATGACGTGATAATACTGCGTCTCCAGCGCGACGCAAAGTGAAAAGACGCGAATAACGTGTCTGGAAAAATTATTTATAGACGACATAAGCGAAATCAATTGCGGGTGATGCTCATTTGATTTGTGACAAGATTGTCTTGAGAGCAATCGGCAATCCGAGAACGAATGCGGGGCCTTGCGCGTCCTTGCGCGCAACTATTTATTTAGGCCCTTGGCTGCCGGTTAGAGTGGAGCACCAAAGATTGGCACACGCGAGTTTCAATGGATTGCGAGTCCTTTCGCTTGAGTCCCGTCGCGCGACTGAGGTCGCCAAGTTAATTCGGACCTATGACGGCGAACCGTTGGTCGTATCCGCGATGCGCGAAGTTCCGCCTTCATCCAACAAACAGGTCTTCGAATTCGCAGACGCCCTAATGCACTCGAGCTTTGACCTCGTCGTCTTCCTCACTGGCGTGGGTGTGCGGACGCTGTTGAACACTGTTGAGACCAAATACGATCGTGAAGCTTTTCTTACTGCACTGCGTTCGGTGAAGGTAGCCTGCCGTGGTCCGAAACCATCGAGCGTCTTGAAAGAGTTGCAGGTGCCAGTTGCTGTATCCGCGCCAGAGCCATGCACCTGGCGCGAGATGCTGTCATGTCTGGACAATGAATTCGGCGATTCACTAGGCCAATTCCGCGTGGCCGTGCAGGAGTACGGCGCTTCAAACCCCGAGTTGCTTTCGGCCCTTACAGAGAGAAGTAAGCAGGTCACCAAGGTCCCCGTGTATCAGTGGGCACTGCCGGATGATCTGCAAGCGCTCCGCGAATGTGTTCTCGGGATAGCAAGCGGCAGCGTCGATGTGGTGCTGTTTATGACGGCAGTTCAAGTGATCCACCTCTTCAAGGTGGCGGAGCAGATGGACTATATCGAAGAATTGCAGCGCGGATTGGAATCAATAGCCGTGCTTTCGATTGGCCCCACAACGACTGAAGAACTGCGCCACTACGGCGTGGTGCCGGATTTCGAGCCATCGCGCCCCAAGATGGGGTTTCTGGTGAATGAGGCGGCGCAGTATGCAAGCCGTTTGCTCGAAGGGAAACGCAGCGGAAAAGCGTCGAGTGCGATTTCACGCAGAGATGCTCCAACACCCATAACGAAGCCGGGCTCTGAAGAGGAACCTGCGCCAGTAAGGCGTGTCGCGCTGTCGACTCCGGCCATGGCAGGCTTTCGCAATGGACTTGCTGCCTTCGATTTTCTACATGAAATCAGTACCCGCATTGCCTTTGCGGACTCACTTCACGTCGTTTTGAACCGCATCGTTGATTTTGTCTCGACTCTGGTTCCCTGCGACTCGTGTTTTATGTACGTGCTGGAACAAGAGAAGCTGGTGTTACGAGCATCGAAGAACCCGCATGCGGATGTAGTTGATCAACTGGGTGTTCAGCTCGGACAAGGCATCGCCGGCTGGGTGGCACAGCATCGCGAGCCGGTTGCTATTGCTTCCAATGCTGCGAATGATCCGCGCTTTCAGATGTTCCGCAACCTGCCCGAGGACCATTTCGAGGCGATTCTCTGTGTCCCGATTCTCTGTGCGAGCAAGGTAGTTGGCGTTATCACGTTACAACATCGCAGTCCTTACGATCACAGACAGCAGGAGGTCAGGCTGCTTTCGATGATCGGCTTCCTTGTCGGCGCAGAGATCGAGCGCGCGAGGCTTGAAGACGAGAATGTGGAACTTTCCGATCGGCTCGAAACCCGCATCGCTGTAGACCGGGCAAAGGGAATTCTCCAACGCGATCTCGCCATCAACGAGAGCGAAGCATACCGCATGATGCAACGTGAGAGCCGCCAAAGGCGGAAGTCGATGCGAGAGATCGCCGAGGCTATTCTGCTCAGCGACGAATTAAGAAAAATGCGCGCCGCCCCTGAAGAGAAGCCTGCCAAAACTTAACCGTGGTGGGCTTGCCGTTCTAAAATACGGCTGCGCGGGCAAATATGCGGAAGGGCCGAGGCGCGAAGCTCACGAGATAGACGAGGCGCAAGCCATCGACCATACATTTTCAATTTTGTGAATGGTAGGATTTAGATCCGGAAATCCGATCCCTCCACCTTGGCCTGTGTAGTGAACGACGACGAGCTGATTTCGCTCACCGATAGGCTGCAAACGGCTAGGCCGCTTCCCGCGTCAGCAGGCTTCTGTGCGGCTGAGCCCAGGGCCCCAGCCAGATCATGACTTAGACCTAGCTGCCGCAATCGAGTGAACAACCGCAACCGGCTTATAATGCCGGCATGCCCCGTCAGGTTGCGCGGGTCGTAATTTTCGCCGCAGCTTGCCTGTTGGCTGAAAAGCCGCGCGCCGGTTCTGACGATGCAGCGATCGTGTTCGGGAGGACAGAACCGTGTGGTGGATCAGCTATCGGGGTGAATCGGGGCACGGCGTCGACAACATCGGCGTCTTCGAGGACGACGGCTCCCCCCGCAAGGTGCATCCGCTGCTCCTCGATCCATCGCCGGCCGCGCATCCACTGCATATCGCGCGTGGCTTCGCATTGGTGGGCGACGACCTCTACATTGCGAACGCGTGGCGTAAGGACAGCCACATTGCGTGCTACCACCGGCACGGCGACACCTTCCGCTTCAGGGAGGTGCTGGCGAAGACAGAGCAAGTTGCGGCGATGGTGCACCCCTTTGACGTGGAGCTGGGGGACGATGGTCGCATCTACATCTCTTGCCAGGATACCAACACCGTGGTGTCGTTTGTGCCGGAGACCCGCAAACCCGCACCAGTGGCCGCGCACCTCCGCAAGCATTATCCCAAGGGGAAATTTCTCCCCGGCACGCTCGTCGCATCCAGCAAGGGGAGTCTTCCCGAGTACGGGGCCCGCACGTCGCTCGATGTGCCATCGCCTCTCGGCCTCAAGGTAGTGCTCGACAAACGCGGCAAGCCACGGCACTCAGTGCGTGGCATTGTCGTTCACCGGAAGCATTTATATGTGGCGGACGAAGCCGGCGACGCGGTGAAGGTGTTCAATGTGAGGTCCGGGGAATTGATGGCCCACATCGCGGGGCGGGAGCTCGAGGCGCCTGTGCACCTGATCCTGCACGGCGAGACGCTCTATATTGGCGCCTCGGGCACCGGCAGCATCCTCGCACTGGAACTAACGTCCACGCCGCCGAGCGGCAAACTGAAGGCGCGCGTGGTAATCGACGGAAAGCTCGACTCCCCCTCTGGCTTCGCCATTGGCCCCGACGGCGATCTTTACGTAGCCGAGCGGAAGAAGCAGCGGGTGCGGCGCTTTTCCTTAAAGGGGAAGAGCAAGGGGACGTTCATTGATGACCTTCCGGACTTGCCGGAGTTCCTCGTCTATGTTCCTGAGAAATCCCAAAGCGGTAATATTCTCTCCTCGTCGTAGGACGATGCCGACGACGGTACCGGTCTTTGGGACTCCATTCGCATTCCCAATATGACCGCTCCGGCCACCGGAGACGTGCATAAAAAGCCATTTCCCATAGTCAGGATCAGTCATTCGGAGCGGGACCAATCAAAGGTTTAGGTTACGCAGAAGGCCCATACGCATTTAAGGCTGAAAGTGATTTTGATGCGCGGGAGCGCGAATGAGCGACAACGTGTTTACGTCACTGCAGTAGTTGTTGAAAAATCGCCGGGTCTCCAATTGTGACGGATAAGTGGGCTGCCGTAAGCATCAGCTCGTCGTGAACTGCCTGCAATGGCTCGATGGCTGCGAGGGAATATCACACACCTCCTTACTTCGCCTTCGGCGGACAGTGTGCGTCATAGGTCGCCTGCATCCGCTTTAGCCTGAGGACTCCGTAGAACACCATAATCACCATGGCGATAACCAGGACTCCGCTGAACTGTCTTTCCAGCATGTACTTGCCCTCGCGATAGGCGACATAACGGGCGATGATCAAGCAGAGAGTGCCGGTGTTGATGATCCAGTTCACAGCCTTGGGCACGACAAAATGCAAAGTGCCAAAGCCAGCGAGCTGGTAAAGCATAAACGGCAGGATCGCTACCATCGGCAATAGCTCGGAAGCACCCAGCGCGACATCGACAGCGGCAGGCTCCCGGGCGTGCAGCAGTGCACTGTGTGCCAGTTCATGGAAGAGCGCCGGTAGCGCGGCTAAGAATGGCACCACGGCGAGCAGTTCAAGGACCAGGGACCCGCTCCAGGTGCTGACCTTCGACGAAGGATCGGCGCCCGCACCCGATGATTCCGTGCCAATATACAGTCCGCCGACGATGGCGGCTGCGCTGGACAGCATCAGCAACTCGACAGTGATTCCGAAGCTTGCCGGTTCACCGGCCTTGATCAATAGCAGGCCCATGAAACCGGGAAGGTAAAACATGATGCGCACCAGTCGCGCCCAAACGCGCGCATCTCGTTCCGGTGGCAGAATCGGGAGCGGAAGTCCGTCGATTCCGATCGTTGCCCTATCTTTGGCCATTTGAGTGTCCTAAAAGTGCTGGAAATTGGCTTGACTACAACTTGGTCGACTTGCGATCGCCATTCGGCGTTTTTCAGTGGCCGGTTAGCCACGCCTCCTTGGTCTTGTTAACGGACAGCATAAGATTAGGTTTGCCAGGCACGTAACTGTCTCTTGCGACAGGGGTCCTTCCAAAAGCCATGAGCCCTGCACCACTCACCGGATAAAAGTACCAATTCCGAATCAAGACAACCTGGTTCGGCGTTTGCCACTCCGAGCGACGATAGTCTGAGACGACTGATCGCGAGCTCAGGTTCCGCAAATCCACGGCGAAGTTGCTTAGTTGGCTCGGGGAACTAGGGCGTGTTAACACTATTTCCATCTAAGTCAAGTAAGTTAGGGATAGATGGAAATCAGCGAAGACCAGTACGCGCGAATCAAGGACATCCTGCCGGTGCAGCGGGGCAATGTGAGTCTATCCAACCTCCAGTTTCTGAATGCTGTACTCTATGTGGCCGAGCACGGATGCAAATGGCGCGGGCTTCCAAAACGGTTCGGTAACTGGCACACCATCTACACGCGCATGAACCGTTGGTCCAAAAGCGGGGCCATGGATCGTATCTTCGAACAGCTACAACTGGAGCAGATCGTACGCATTCGCATCGAAGCCTTTAGTCTGGACTCGACCGCGGTGAAGGTCCACCCGGACGGCACCGGGGCGTTAAAAAAAACGGACCACAGGCCATCGGCAAGTCGCGCGGCGGATGGACCACCAAGATTCATCTGGTTGCCGCGAATGCTCGAACGGCCATAACCTTTGCTCTCTCACCAGGCCACGCGCACGATGCCCCTGAAGGCCGCGAACTACTCCGGGATCTGGGACCAATGCCTGCCGGACTGCCCCTGCTGATGGACCGCGCCTACGAAGGTAATGAGACTCGGCAACTGGTGCTCGAACTGGGCATGGTTCCTGTCGTTCCGCCGAAGTCCAACCGGGTTGATCCCTGGCGCTATGACCGGGCGCTCTATCGCAAACGGAACGAGATCGAACGCCTCTTCAGAAGGCTCAAAGGCTACCGTCGCATCTTCTCCCGCTTCGAGAAACTGGATTGCGTCTTCCTCGCCTTCCTTTGCTTCGCCCTCATCGTCGAAGCTCTCAGATAGTGTTAACACGCCCTAGTTTACCGGAGAGACTTTTAGGCGCTCGTTTGACTATAGGTGGTCGAGGGTAATCCTTATGCCCTGAGGCTGTGAGGGATCCGGGAACCGATCTCTTGGAACAGCCAGATCGCTGGCATCGCGGTGCGACAGGATCGTTGGCGTCATGATTTCGACGCCCGCGTCAGCAAAGGCGTCCAGTACATTACGGCGCAGGGCTGCGCAGGTCTCGAAAATCTCCTCCGATGTTTTCGTCCAGGCCCGCAGTTCGTATTCCACGGAGTAGTTTCCGAAGGAATTTTCCAATACTCGCGGAGTCGGCCCGGTGGCGATCTGCTGGGTCCGCGCTGTCCCATCGAGAAGGAGTTTGTGCACAATTCTCCAATCGACGTCGTAGCCGATTGTGACCGCTATGCCCACTGCAAAGCCCTCACTCAAGGCGTGCACGCTGTAGTTGGTTACAGAGGCAGCCAACACTTTGCTGTTGGGTATCGTGACATGCTCCTTACCGGACGTCACGACTCGCGTTATGAGCAGCGTCTTCTCAGTGATCTTGCCGTAGACGCCTTCGATGCGAACCACGTCACCTACTTTGAAAGCGCGTGCGTAGGTCAACAGGATTCCTGCCAGGAGGTTTCCAATGACGCCGCTCGATCCGAAGGTCACGAGCGCGCCGATGAACACCGAAAATCCGCGAAAAAATGACGAGTGGGCGCCGGGCAGGTAGGGAAAGCTCACCATGAGGACAAAAAGAAACAGGACAGTCCGGCTCAGCTTGTAGGTTGGTTCGGCCCAGTACGTTGGGAACTTTTCGAAAACGATGGTCCCTTTTCGAATGGAGGCGAAGAAGAGCCTCAAGCCCTTGAGGAAAATCCAGCTCAACAAGAAAATGACGAAAAGATAGCCGAGGTTCGGAAGGTAATTCTCGAACGCACTGGCGGCGTCCCGCAGAGGCGGACCTAAGAGCTTGAGCAGATCGGCGGTGAATATCCTAGTGCGAGGAAAGACCGCGAACCCATAGAAGAAGTATGCCAAAACCAGAGCCGTCGTCAGAAGGGCACAGAGTAAGTGGATGCTGACCCGAAATATCCGGCTGGCGTGAAATTGGGGATTGGATTCGACCGTGCCATTGTTACGAAGCCGCGATTGCCAGGCATCAATGCGCTGCTCGGCGAACCAGTAGACAAGTCCCACTGCGTGGATCGCCAAGAGCAATATTGAGGTGGCGATCAACGCGTAATACAGCCCTACCAGCATGGCAGTAAGCCAGCCCAGTTCCGATTCAGGCCGCAAACGACTGATCGAATCCCCGAAAGCCGTCAACAGCTTGTCGGCAGGAACTCGCAAGAGCAGCAGCAAAACCAGAAGGGCGATGTTTGCGGCCGAAAAAGTACTGCGCCAGCGGTTGGAGTTTTTTCCACGGTTTAGATGGAACGTTCGGACTCCCCAACGGCAGGCCGCCACCGCCCCAAGGAAGATCAGAAATTGGAGGAAGAGCCGGAATAAGCGAAAGGCTGCTTCCGCAATGCCTCCGCTCTGATCAACCAGCTGCATGCTTCTGCCCTTTGGCTTTCATTCTTTGTTGCTCCGACTACTGGCTGAAGCCACAGGTAGTCTTCTCGAGGACCGCTAGAGTCCGGGGCTGCTCTGCATAATGCCGCCGTCGGCAAAGATGGTAGTAGCTGTTATGTAGCTTGCGCCGTCTCCGGCGAGGAGGGCGACAACGGAGGCGATCTCCTCTGGCTTCGCCATGCGACGCAGCGGGATGGCAGCATCCAGCTTCTCCAGCAGCGCAGGGTCGTTCATCGTTGAGAGATTAATCGGAGTCGCGATTGCGCCCGGGCCGACCCCCACTACAAGAATGCCATGCGAGGCGAGTTCCACTCCGGCCGTTCGAGTCAGCATGCGCATGCCGCCTTTCGAAAGGCAATATGCGGTGTTGCCCGGCATCGGCCAATCTTCGTGAACCGAGGTGATGTTAATGATCCGGCCTCCGTTCCCCTGTTTGATCATTTGGCGGGCGGCGAGTTGTGTACCAAAAAAGGCGCTCTTCAGGTTTACGTTGAGCACCTTGTCGTATTGCTCTTCGGTGGTGTCCAGCACCGAGGTGCGGCTCTCGATTCCGGCATTGTTCACCATGATGTCAATGCGCCCGAGCCTTGCAACCGTCGTCTCAATCAAGCCGTGCAGTTCTGGGAGCTTGGTCACGTCAGCCTGTATGCCGATTGCCTGGTCTCCAAGCGCAATGATCTGTTGTTCGAGTTCCTCCGTAGCCTCGGGATGACAGATGTAGTCGATCACGACGTTGGAACCCTGTCTGGCTAATTCGAGCGCAATGGCCTTCCCTATTCCGCTGTTTCCGCCTGTCACGACAGCAACCTTGTTCTTTAATGACATGTAACTCCGGTAGTGATTGGCTTGGTTTCGGGGAAGTGCAAACGTCAAGAGCCAAGTCTCACTATGCGACTTCATTGTTCCCACATGACTGACGGGACTGACTGCTCTAGGTACCGGCAATGCCCTTGTTCTGGAGCACCCGCACTATGACGCGTCGGTTCTCAGCCTGCCCTTCCGCAGTGCTGTCCGGGGCTACCTGTTTGCTGGTACCCATCGCACCAGGAGCCAAGATGTTGGTCAGTGGAATCTGGCCCTCCTGTTCCAGAAACTCGGTGACGTTGGCCGCCCGCTCCTGGCTCAGCCTCTGGTTCAGGGCCGCGGAACCTACAGCGGATGCGTAGCCCTTTACCTGGATCACATAACCTTTGACGGTCAGGGCCTTCTCGCATAGCTTCAGCAATGGAGCAGTGTATTGCGGGTCGACGGTGACCTTGCCGTTGCCGAAGTAAACTGTGACCTCATCCCAGATGTTGTATTCACCCAGCTCGCCAAACCGCTTGTTGACAGCCGCTATGGCGGCCTGCTGGGCTGCGATTTCCTGCGCGTGCTGCGCCTGCTCTTTCTCTGTTGCCTGAATCTGGGCCTGTTCCTGCTGGAGTTTGGCTTGCTGTTGCGCCAATTGCTGCTGCTGCACCTGTTCCTGCTGCTCGACCGGCGCGACGCCAGCCTGAATGTCGGTAGCGGCCTGGAGGTTCCTGCCATCGAACTTGACGGTGTTCGCTACCAACTGATTCTGGGCATTGTAGTTCCCCTGTACGTCGACCTGAAGGCCGGGCTCAAGAACGGTCACGCTCATCTGCTTCTTGCGAGCATGGAACAGGCCCGATGTGTCTTCCGCCTCAGTGTCAGGCGTGAGAAGAACCACCACGTTTCCCATGTCCTGAGTTTGAACGGTCATGGTAGCGCCATTGCGTGCATTGATGACTCCCTTGACCTGGTTGCTTTGGGCAACGGCAGTACCACCAAGTAGCAGGATTATTGCCAATGGCGCTGTCGCTAATGATGCAACTCTTAGAGGCTTCATTCTGATCTCCATTGCTTTTCTCCTCGCGAGGTCAATGGTCCGTTGCGCCACTCCATTACAACGCGGCCGGATCGAATTTTTCCTGCTGATTAGCGATTTCACTATGACCGCGGCTGTGTGGAAACTGTCTATTGCGACAGTACGCAACAATACTTTCCGAGCACAGGCCCGTCAGAGGAGATGGCATGGTACATTTCTGGGTTCTGTGCGTACTCTGAATCTGGCGTTAACACTCACTGCAAGTGTCTTTGATGATTGTTTCAATCGCATGCTGACGGGAGCGTTCGGGGAGTCTGCGCATGGGTCTCGAGATCGGTTGGGCCCGGCTCAACAACTGGTTCGCTGATATAGCGCTGGCTTGTCCCAGGTTCTTGGCAGGCTGCCGTCTCATCAAGCGTTCGAGAAATCCTCTTCAAGTGTTGCTCTGGACGTTTCTTGGCTTCTGCGTGCCCGGATTTAGTCAGACGGCCTCGACAGGCGCACTGACGGGGGAAGTGTTGGATCCCTCGGGGAGGGCGATCGTTGGCGCTACGATCGAAGCTCAAAACACGGGTATGGCGGTCACACGCTCGAGTCTGAGCGACGACGAAGGCAGTTTTGTGCTGGCGCTCCTACCGCCTGGGACGTATCGGGGGGGGTCACAAAGGCTGATTATTCTCAGGCTCAACCGATCATAGTGCAGGTCCTTGTCACCGAGAGCACTCGAGTCTCGATCCCGATGAAAGTCGCAGGCGTCACACAGAAAATCGAAGTTCAGGCCAACGTCTCGCAGCTGCAAACCGATTCCGTCGCCCTTGGGCGCGTGGTTGACAATCGCACAATCCGAACGCTGCCCCTAGCTGCAAGAAATTTCACGCAGATCGTGGATCGTGTTCCTGACAGTACATGCAGACCAGGATTTCGTTGCCGCTGCGCTTTCGGGTGGTGCTTCCGGTTATGTCGCCAAGTCAGAGGTCACGAGCGAGCTGGTACCGGCTATTCGCGAGGCTCTCGAGGGTGGCATCTACATTACGAAGACAATATCGCCGTAGTACAAGCCCTTCTCAACCGGGAATCCTCAAGACATTGGCCCGCGATTAATTTCCCTGTGATGGAATGCCTCAACTCAGGCAACTTTAATTCGAATTCTGCCAAGATTTAATTCGAATTCTGCCAAGATACGAACCGCTATACCTGTCGCAAGCGACAGTTTCCACTGATTGCCGCCTGTAATAAAGTGGCAAGCCAGCGAATTAATCGCTGCACACGTTGAAAGGAGAAAGCCGATGTCGTCGCAATCGAAGATTCGAGTAGCATTGTTGGCCGTTCTTGTGGCTTTTCTAGCTCTGAGCACCTGGCAAGGGCTGGCCGCCCAGGACGATGTCTTTCACATCGTGAAGGGCGTGGTTAAGTCCGTGGACAAAGATTCAAAAACGATGGTGGTCAAGACTGCTGATGGAACAGAACATACGATCAAGTGGACTGATAAGACGACTGTGGCAGGCGGCAAAGATCTCGGCAAAGATATTGCCGAAGGCAGCAAAGTGTCGGTGAAGTACACCGAAAAAAGCGGAGAGAAGACCGCGGTGGGCGTGAAGGATCTGGGGAAAGCCACGGCTAAGGTCGTTCAATGATGATTAATGTCGCATTACTATGTCGCATCACAATCACCGACGAATAGGGCTGTCCTTCCGAGGGAATCCCCCTTCTGTGGGAGCACAGCCCTCTTTATCTTCAGAGTCAAGGGCAGCGTGTAGACACTGTAAAGCTGACCGACGTGTCTTTGGGCTTGCTTTCTGCAAGGCCGGAGTTTCCGCCACGCTTGCCTATCTGAAGCAGCAACCGGCTGAGACCCATCTTTGCCCGGCATACACTAGAAGGCCTCGCCTACGCCGACAGACCAAGTGAAATTATCTTTGCCCCACCCAAAATCTGTCCGTAGATTGACGTGATATTTCTTGCTCAACATGTAGCGAATACCTGTCCCGCCGCTCGGAAGCAGCTGATCTATCCGCCACTGGTCCCCGCCGGGAGCAACCGCGCCGACACCGCCGAACCCAACCAGGCCCAGGCGCCACGGTAAAACCAGCCGATACTCCAATTGCGTGGCGGCCATAAAACGATCCAGATAACGACCGGCGGTATAGCCCCGAAGTTCATTATTCGCGCCATAGATGCAGTTTCCATAGAATGGCGGAGATCCACCCGTGCCGCACCAATAGAAGTTATAGGCGAGTACTTGCTTAGGGGTGAGACTTACGTACTTGTTGAAGGTGAATTTGTACGACTGAAAAGAATATTTGCTGCCGAGATCGTGCGCGAAGAAATCGCCGGTAAAGTCCAGCACACTTCCCTTCAATGGGTAAAAGCGGTTTGGCCGGGTATCGCGCCATACCTCGATGCCAAGCGCGCGAAGATCTGTATGTAGTCCCACGTCCGGGGGAACCGGAGGTGTTTCGCCAGAGGTTGGCTTCAGCGTGATGAACGATTTCCCGTTGATGAAACGTCCACCCACATAAGTATCCCATGGGATTTTGCGCAGGAGTTTGGTGAAAAGTATCTGACCCGATTGTTCCAAGGGCAACTTGAGCCCAGCATCGCCGCTCTCAAAGCCAACTCCATAGAGGTTGTAGTCGAGATTTCCGTGCGCGTACACAGCTTCCAGTTCATAGCGTGCCTGCTTTAGATAAAGATCTGCGCCTATGCCAAACCCACGGCTGCCATCATTCGTTATCAACCCGGCTGCGCCAACAACCGAGGGAGGAATTGCCTTGTCCGTTGTCGGAAGAGGGGTAATGTAGCCCAAAACCGGTATGATCCCGGTTCCAAGGGCCGGACTGACGATGGGCAACGGAGCAATCACAATTGATCCATTGTGATTTGCTTTCTTTTCGTGCTGATCGCTTCCGCCTTTTCGCTCAGGTACATCTTTCGGTTCTGCGTCGGTTGGGAGATTCGATGAGGATTGCTGTCCGACATCCTGAGAATCTTGCACTTCCGCAGTAGAGATCTGTTCCACGGGCAGTATGTTTGCTGCGGCAGCCAGCGTAACCGAACAAATTCCGCTGAAGCAGCCGAGGAACAATGTCAGGAGCCGCAATCCGCTTAAGGTGCTGACGAATCTCACCGAGCCCTCCGCGCGATAACGTGCCCGTTGACACTAAGCGTGACTTCAGAAAGTCACTATCAGGGGCATGATGAGCTTGACCGCGTACTTACCGTGTTCGGTCTCGTTCCCCTTCGTTCAAGTGCTTTTATAAAACAACGCACGATTTCTGCTGTCACCTGTCGCAAGAGACAGTTATCGGCAGGCAGCAGTTTGGTGTTCAGTAATAAGCGGACGAAGCACAGCACAGTCTGATAGCTTTCGCGGCGTCTTGTAGCACTGGGCGTGTACCACCGGATTAAGGAGCTAGGTTATGGCCTTATTGCACATTGTGGTTGCAGCGATCGTTACGGTGCTGACTCTTCCGAGCGGGCGGAGGTGGAGGAAGATATGGACTCGATATTCACTGGACTGAAGAAGCTACTCTCGTATCTGCTGAGTTTTACGTTGGTTGTGGCAACCATCCCCGACGGGAGTGCCTGGTCACAGGCTGGGCAACCGCAGGTCCCGTCGGGCGCTCCCTCCGCTGATAAGACGACCTCGTCATACACCGGCCAGGGCGCGCCGCTCACTACAGAAGAGATAGATTCACTGGTCTCTCCCATCGCGCTCTACCCGGACGCGCTCGTGGCCCAAATTCTTAGCGCGGCAACCTTCCCCGATCAGATTGCGGTCGCCAACTACTGGGTCGAGCAGAACAAAAGCCTGACCGGAAGTGCCCTAATGCAGGCGGTCGACAAAGAATCCTGGGATCCGAGTGTAAAAGCACTCACGCAGTTTCCCATTGTGTTGAACAACCTGGCGCAGAATTTGTCGTGGACCTCGCAATTGGGCGAGGCGTACCACAACCAACACTCCGATGTGATGGAAGCTGTTCAAACCTTGCGCAAGCAGGCCCAGACCGCCGGCAACCTGAAGACCACGTCACAGCAGACGGTAAAAACCGAAACGCAAAGCGGGCAGCAGGTGATCGTCATCCAGCCAGCGAATCCCCAGGTGGTCTACATCCCGAGCTATAACCCGACTGTCATTTACGGGACGCCCTACACGGCTCCGGGTTACAGCACTGCTGACCTGGTGGCGACGAGTATGCTCTCGTTCGGGGCAGGAATTGCGGTCGGCGCCATGATGAGTGGCGGCTGCTGCGGCTGGGGATGGAACAGTTGGAGTTGCCATTGGTACGGTGGCGGCGTGTATTACCACGGTGGTGCCTATTACGGAAACGCCGCCTGGCATGGCGGCTACTACGGTGGCTATAACAATTACGGTTACCACTCGAGCTATAACAACAACGGCTATCACTCGAACTATAACAATGGCTCTCAGCACTACGGTAACAACAACTACAACCACAATACCAACATCAGCGGCAACACGGTGAATGTTAACCATGGTGGAAACGGTGCTTCGAACTCGTGGGACAAGTCGGGGTGGTCGAATTCTGACGCGGCTCGCGGTTGGGGGTCCCAGGGCGCCAGCAGCAAGTCGACAGCCTTCAGCGGCTATGGCGATCACTCCAGTTCCAGCTTCTCGAGCGGCGGGTGGGCAGATCGGAGTTCAAGCTCGAGGGGCTGGGCAAGCCGCGGCGGCGGCGGTGGCTGGGGTGGTGGCCACTTTGGCGGCGGAGGCTTCGGCGGTGGTGGGTTCCGGGGCGGTGGCGGCTTCCGGAGATAGTTTTATCGGCGTAGGTACCTTGATCGGTGTTCTGTGACGGGTGCGGCCAAGCATTAAGGCAGAAGGAGAGTCCAATGTCGCTGGCTCAAGCTGGAAAACATAAAGCAAAGATCGTTACTGCGCTCTTGTCGGTTGTGGTTCTGGTAGCATCATGCAACAAACAAGAAAAGCCCCAGACGGCACAAGATAAGTTTGCGACTCCCGATGATGCGGCAAAGGCACTGGTCGCGGCGGCAAAGTCAGGCAACGGTGACGCTGTTTTGGCCGCCCTTGGACCAGGGTCGAAGGATGTTGTCAGCTCCGGAGACGCCACGAACGACAGGGCTGACCTCGCAGGATTTGCCTCCGACTACGATGTCATGCACCGCTGGCGCAAGCTGCCGAACGGAAGCCTCCTGCTGATCACGGGCACGGATAATAAGACCTTTCCTCTCCCCCTCAAAAAGAATGAAGAGGGCCAATGGTCTTTTGACGTCCAGGCAGGCAAAGAGGAAATTGCGGCGCGCCGGATCGGCAGAGACGAGTTAGCGGCAATGGACATCTGCTGGGCGATTGCAGACGCGCAGCAGGAATACTTCTCGCAACGTCACGACGGCGCGAAGCAGTATGCGCAGAAGTTCATCAGTGACGAAGGTCAGCGGAACGGGTTGTTCTGGCCGGAGGTGAGCGGACAGCCGAGGAGCCCCCTGGGGCCGCTTATTGCCTTTGCCACAGCTCAAGGACTTACGGTCCGGCCCAACCAGCATCAGCCCTTCTACGGCTACTACTTTGCCATGCTGGATAAGCAGGGATCCGACGCGAAAGGTGGCGCGAAGAACTACGTCGCCAATGGCAAGATGACGGGCGGTTTTGCGATCCTCGCCTATCCCGCCCAGTACCGTGATTCCGGCATCATGACCTTCATCATCAATGAGAATGGTGTTTTGCTCCAGAAGGATGTGGGACCGACGACCAGTGAAGTCGCCTCAGCGATGACGGAATTCAATCCGGACAGCACTTGGAAGCCAGTAGAGCAGCAATAAGGAGCAATAAATTAGCACGAAGGAGAAAGCGTATGGACACACGAAGGAGAATCTCGAGATTCGCTGTTATCGGCCTGTTGACGCTCGGCGTCATTCTGATTTGGCAGGGTCCGGCCCTCGCCAGAGACAGGTATGAAACGATCGACGCCCAGGCTTTCGGGACGGGCACGCAAATGGGCGCGAACATCGGCGTGACCCTGAACATTTACGAATTCTCCACTCCGGCCGACAGAGTGGTTCTGGTGCAAGCCTACGACAAAGGACAGAACCAGGGACTGGTAAATGCCCTCGCAAAGATGCGAGCTGTCGGTCACGTCGAGATCACTGGTACACTCGGCAACGATTGCGCCTACATCAAGATGACGCCGACGCCGACGGGCCGGCGTATTGTGTTTGTAACCAATCGCCAAATCCGGATTGGCGAGGCTTGGACCGACAGTCAAACGATGTCCTTCAATCTAACCGCCGGAATCCTTGATCTCAACGATCAGGACAAGAGCAAGAGCACCGGAGTGCTCTATCCGATGGCGCAGCTGGTGCTCAACAAACAGGGCGAACTTCAATGGGATCTGAATCAGAATGCCTGGAGATTGTCTGACTTGATTGACTGGAAGGGTACGGCCGGCGTCAACTAGCATCCCGCCGCGCTTTGTGATCGAGCCGTGGCAACCCACGCTTCAAACTTTCATTCGGCCGCAGTCTGTCCACTCGGAAGTGAGGTAAGTTATGCGATTCCATCGACCCTTTGCGGTCAATTGCACTTTGCTCGCCCTACTGCTTGTCTCGCTGGCACACGTTCAATACGCACGGGCGCAGAATAAGAAGAACCCGTATGCATGCACGCTGGATGATACCACCGCAGCTTGCACCGCCAGCACTACATGTGGGTCGGCGTCTGAGCCGTGTTCCGTTGATGTGAAGCGCACCTCGAACGCTGCCTCGGCAACTCCCGGCATTCCCGGCGCGAAAGGCAACTCAACTTTTTGCGTGAAGGCGGGGACGACCGTAATCTGGAAGAGCGACACAAAGCACCAGGGCTTCGTCGTGGACATGGGACCGACATCACCATTTGACACTCCCGACATCATCGGCGGCTCCGACAAGTCGGTCACCGTAACTGCAAAAACGCCGGGCTGTTACCGCTTCTCGGCTGGATCTTGTCTTTCGGGGGCAATCTATGGGATGTGCGGCAACGGTACGGCCCAGTTAGTTGTCGTTAAGTAACCGTTTATCGCGGCTTCCCCGGGGCCGGGGCGATTATCTGGCAACCCTATACCATCGAGACCACCTGCGGCGAGTATGGTCTTGGGGACATGAACCCAACATTCTGTCTCTCGCTTGGTAAGCCCGGAAAGCTGATCTTGGGTGCTGGTCCCACATTCGTCATCCCCACTGCGACGAGGGACGTTACTGGACAGGGCAAGTTCAGCGTAGGGCCGTCGTTCGAAGCGCTGGCTCAGCTTGGGCACTGGACCGTGGGCGCACTGGTCAACACGTATTTCCCTCGCGGGGTCTACCCACCGGCCCTACGTTAATCAAATGCTGTTGCAGTACTTCAACAATTACAACCTGAAGAAGGGTTACTACATCACCATCCAACCGATCCTGACCGCCGACTGGAGAGCGGCCAGCGGCAATATGTGGACTGTACCCTTCGGAGGTTGTGTGGGAAGAATCATGAAGCTCGGGTTCCAGCCCGTAAATATCACGGCGCAGTTGTGACTGCTCCCTTGAATTCTGATGGCCGAAATTATCTCATGCCCGTCACCCCTGCCCTTTCGAATTTCCGACCGATGCACGCTTCGTCTTAGAGCAGCAAATGATCTATACGGACTTGGGACCGTTGCCTTCGGGACCTGATCCAAAACGCGGCTTCGCCAGAAGCACCGTGTGAAGACGAACAGCCACCAGAACAGCCACCAACGAAAAGTTGCCTCTCGTTTATGAGAGGCAAATTCGATCTAACCTCTTATTTTGTTGGTGCCGGGACGGGGGGTCGAACCCCGATGACCTTGCGGTCGGCGGATTTTGAGTCCTTCATTGATACAAATAAGTGTCTAGTATTCATATAGTTACCGGATGGAAGCGAGTAACTGTGCAAGTAAATGTGTAAAAGTGCACATATTTGGGACGCCTCTCACGCGTCTCGATCTGCCCTTGGAACGAACTACTTGCCCAAAAGTTTTAGAACGCCCTTCAGCAATTGAAGTTGCTGGCTTCCGCTCTCGCCTCCAAGGAGTTCCGAGGGACTGAATCCGGAGAAGGTCACGCTTGTGTCCGAAGCGGTCATCGTATAGCCACCTTTGCCCGCTTTGAGACGTTCTGTGAGGTTAGACGTGATGTTCCAACCGCCCGCCGGGAGTCCCGCCCTTACTCGATCGAGGTTGATCGTTCCGTTCAACTCAAAGATCATCTCTGCTGGTCTCATCTCAAGGGCATCCAGGGCCTCGCCAATGCGACCCGACTGAGACAGCCAGTCGCCATGGAAAGACGCTTCATAATGCAGATCGCCGCTGTTCTTGCCGTCGGCGTGATAGGTGACGGTCAGACTCCCGTCGGGAAAGAAGAGCGTATTGTCCTCCACTGTCACTTCAGAGAGGCCAAAGCCCAAGTCCCGTGCGAACTTTGCGGCAAGACGACCGAACGTCTCCTCCATGTATTCGCCGACGTTAGAATTCGCAGTACTTTCGAGCCACTCCTCGCTGAAGTAGCTCGTAGGACGTTTCATCAACGTCAGCAGTTTCTTAACCTGAATCCCCTCGTATTCCTTAAAGTTCATTTCGCGGATCGGGTACTCGTCCAACGACAAGCCTTCGACCGCAAGAAGCGGCATGGAGAAGTCTGCCAGGAGGAAGTCGCCATTAAGCTTCCCGTCCAGCCCGGGACGTTGACGAGTTTGATAGCTGCGTGCCCTCCGGTCTACGTGTGTTGATAGATAGGAATGGAGCGAGTACAGCGTGAGGTGCTTGTTCCCGTCGAGACTTTCCGGTTCGCCTTGCAGCGCACGCAGCAGGTAGTAGGTGAAGAGGCTCAGTTTGCTGTCGGGTGACGATGCCCACGACTTTTGGTCGTTCTCAGACGAAGACAGTGTGACTGCACCTTTGGTCTCTGCGAGGTACTTTTGCAGAAAGTTGTTGGAGATCTGTGCCGGGACAGCTTTGAACTGACTCGTGTCGGGGCCCGAATAGCAGGCGTCGAGCACAATGAGCTTTTGTTTGGCTTCAGAACTGTTCAGGATTTCCTTGACCTTGTTCACTGAGAGCAATGCATCTGCATCGTCCGAGGCGTAAGCGTCGCTGGGGACCAAATACAGTTCATCGTCGACCTTGACCGCATGACCGCTGTAGTAAAAAAAGAGCCGGTCTTCGGCGGTCGCAAGATTTGCAAGGCGCTTCAATTGGCCGATCATGCTGGTGCGGGTCGGCTTTTCGACAGTCTTGTCGGTCAGACTCCACAATCGTAATGAATCAGCATTGAGTTGGGGAATGTCGAGGAAAGCCTCCCGCACCCTCGTGGCGTCGTTTACGCAAGCTGCGAGTCTAGAGAGTTTCGTACCGGGCGAATACTCCGAAATACCGATAGCAAGGCCGACGAGTTCACCGTGGGCACGCTTGAGTCGTTCGCTAAGCCCTCCTGGGTTGGTCTGAATAAGTTCTGGCATCGTTTAAATTTAGACTGGCCGACGGGCCGTCGGCCAGTCGGCGTACGTTCGCAAACGGTGTTTGGAGGGCGAGCGATCGTACCCAGCTCCCCGCCGCAGCGATATACGCAACGGGAATACGACAGCCGGATGCGGCAGATGTCGCGTCGTAGTTCGTCATATGGTTTGTGCTTTCTCGCTCGAAATCAGGGTAGTCCGACGAGGACATCTCAATCCAAGGAATTTATCCGCCGATGAAACGATATTCGCAACGGATTGTCGGTCCGCCGACGCAATTCCCGGCAGCAGGAGTTCTGAACAATTCCCCGGTCTGAGTCTGATGGTCTGCCCTTAGGAAGGCTCGCTTACCGCTGTGTTCCGCTTGGGCTAAAGGTCGATCACGCGAATCTTGCCGGCGGGATGGCTGGGCCTATAGCGCTCGTTCAGGTATGCCGCGTTCACGAAACGGATGCCGTCGCGTTCTACCTCTCCTGCGCCACCATGAATGTGCCCAAACAGATGCACCTTTGGCTTCTTGCTCCGGACGGCATCAAGCAGCTCGGCGCATCCGAGATGCAACGTTTGAGGCGCGGTCTGATCGAGGATTCCTAACGGCGGCCCGTGGGTGATCAGCATGTCGAGATGTTCGGGAATGCTATCCCAATATCTCGTAGCAGCAGTTCCGCGCGAATACATGAAGGCCCAGTTGAAGAACTCTGGAGTGTACGGTGAACCCCAGAACCGGACTCCCTCAATCGTGATCTCCGAGTTCTCCAAATAGTGCGCGTTCGTGAGCAGCGCTCTCGCCGATCCCGGATCAGACTCGAAATACTTGTCGTGATTTCCCGCGCACACCACACGATGCCTGAACGGCTGCTGTCCTAACCAACGATTAAAAGAGATGATCTCCAGCAGGTCTGTGCCAGAGTTCATGAAATCCCCGGCATGGATCAAGATATCCCCTTCGGGGACATCTCTGATCTTGTCGTGTTGACCGTGTGTGTCGGAAAGAAGTACGAGTCGCATTGCTTCCCTGATGTCAGATTCATGCAAGCGAAGCACTGCATGAAAGCCGAATTTTTTCCACTTGCTCAGTATCCCAAGCGAGAAATAAATCATCAATTATGGCGGAATGCTCTTGGGGATGAGCTGTAGGTATGGTGGCCGAGGTCGGAGTCGAACCGACATGAGGTTGCCCTCGGCAGATTTTGAGTCTGCTGTGGCTGCCAATTTCACCACTCGGCCATAATGAAGATTGTATCGCAGAGGTACGCTGTCCGTCGTCTTTATCCAACGCTCAATCCTTGCGATAGCTCTATGCCCACAGACTGAGGCTTGACCTTTTCGTCTAGATCCTGCGGCGAGAGGGCTGTCGCCTTGGTCACATCCCGGCTCAACTCCTGCCCAAGTGTCCTCGCATCGTTCGTGTACATCTTCACGTCGAATTGAGCACGCGAGACGGAGACATAAGCCATGCGGCTATTCAGCAGCTCACCGTGCGCCTCAGCAGAGTCAACGTGGATCAACACGCGGTCGGCGGTTTGGCCTTGGCTGCTGTGGCTCGTCACCGCATAGCCATAGTCGAGATGGGGATGCTGTCTCGCGTTGAACTCGACCTCGCGGCCCGAGTCCATGCGCAGCTTGAGATCGCCATCCTTGTCGATGCGCTCCACCGTGGACAACCGGAGATCAAAGGCTTCTCGCGCGTAGTACCTGGAGGCGTCGAGTCCGCGACGGGAGAAGATTAAAGAGCACATGGAGGCTGCGGGCGTGAGCGGTGCTGGTGCTGCGCAGATTGCGGCACATCAGACCCGCGAAGGCAAACAGCATCTATCGCAAGAAGAGGTCCGGGCCGCACATCAAAAGATGGCCGTGGAGTACGGCCAACAGCCGCAGCGTGTGTTAGCTGAAGCTGCGCAGCGCGACGGCGTGGAGCTGAAAGCTGCGGCGCGGCATAGCCATCAACAGGGCGGCTGCTGTCATGCTCGATACTCACGCGCTGTTTGATGACGCACAAGTCTCACGCGCCGGTCGTCTGGATGCTCGGAGCGCCTTCCGAGAGCCGCGCGAACTGCTGCTCCTCCACTTCGCCGGTCAAGCCCCATCGCTCCGCAAGCTGGCCCTACCACTCACCGCGCACACGTTCGCCTTCGGTGAACGCCGACTGCTTGCTCTAGCGGTTGTAGCCGAGCGAGAAAGGTTTACCCCGTGTGGAGCATGCCTAGATTGGATCTTCCAATTCGCTGACCCAGAAACTTGTATGGTGTTTTGCCAAGCCGCAAGAAATGGCCCCGTGACGGAGTATCTTCTACAGGACTTGATGCCATTTCATCCCAAATGAATGGTAGTGATTTTGGCATTCTGAACTGGCCCACTATGGCGGTTTAAGTTGGCCCACCCTGGGCAGAGCGGACTTCTAGTCTGGACATGAGCGGAAGCTGATGTCCGGAGGGAAGTTGGACTGGAGAGCCAAGGTGGAGTTATACGAGCAGATCCGCAGGGAGTATGAGTTCGGAGCGGGCACGATCCAGGGGGTAGCGCGGAAGTTGGGCGTGCATCGGCGCATGGTGCGGGAGGCGATTCAGAGCGCGGTCCCGGCACGACGGAAGAAGACAGAGCGGCCTCATTTGAAGATGGCTGCGGCAGCGCCATTCATCGAAGCGATTCTGGAGTCGGACCGCAAGGCACCGCGCAAGCAGCGCCACACAGCGCGGCGCATTTACGATCGCATCCGCAGCGAGATTCCAGGATGTACCGCAGCCGAACGCACAGTGCGGCAGTATGTGGAGCAGCGCAAGCATGCGCTGGGACTGAGCCATCACGAGACCTTCGTGCCGCAGAGCTACGCCTGGGGCGTCGAAGCACAGACGGATTGGTATGAAGCCTATGCCGATCTGGGCGGAGAGCAGGTCAAGCTGCAGGTGTTCTCGATGCGCTCGATGGCCAGCGGCGCCGCGTTTCATCGCGCCTATCTGAGAGCCACGCAGCAGGCGTTTCTGGAAGCGCACCAGTTGGCGTTCCATTATTTCGGCGGTGTCTTTCGTCGCTGCCGCTACGATAACCTGACCAGCGCGGTGAAGAAGATTCTTCGTGGCCAGGAGCGGGAGTTGACGGCACGCTTCATCGCGTTCCGCTCGCACTGGCAGTAGCTGCCTCGTAACCATGGGCGCAGAAAAGGATGGGGCCCTCGGACTCTAGGCGCGCCCTCTGATTGAAGATGCGATTCCGACTTGCCATTGCACCAGCATCTGGGAACCGACCTGCTCGAACTCAGGATGGGTCATAATGTATTGCCTTATTCCTGACTGGACCTCGGACATCGCATCCGCGATGCGTTCGAGGATCGCATTGATTCTGGCAGGCGAGCCGCCCATGCGAATTTCACCCAAGCGTTGAAGGTCTTTTACGCTTGGCCAGCGGGTCGATCCATTCAACGTGAGCGCCATGCTGTCTCTCGGCAGGTAGACTGATGTTGTCACCAGATCATAGACGGGAGCGAGTCGTGCCTCGCCTTGAACATCGTCATAGACGATGCCGAAGTTTTTCAGATGCGCATCTCCATTCCGCAAGGCGCAGTTAAGCGCGATAAGCGTGAAGAGCCGCTCCGTGTCCTCGACGAGATGCGGTGAATTCGCAAACTGCGTAAAGCGCTTCATGACGGACGTTTCATAGCTCCCGCGATACTTCTCATCGGTGCGCCTGGCATTCAGTACGCAGAAATCTTCAAAGCCTCGATAGGTGCCATCGGAACGCAGATCGAATCGGTCGATCACCAGCGCGAGCGCATCTTCCGAAAGACGATAGGACGGCACTTCGAGCCCGCACGCTTTGGCGACTTCGAGACAGAAGTATTCGTTCGCCGCAAGCTGCGGATACTCATTCTGCTCCCAGAACTTCACGATGTGCGTTGCGCCCCGGTAGCTCTCGGAAAACCGGTGGCCTGAACCATTGAGTGCGGAGGATGCTGCTTCGTCCCTGACGAGAATCTTGGGCTGCACACCGCTAATGCCGGAAAAGGTAGCAAACTTCTCGATCAGATAACGAAAGAGATCACCACCGCGCCGATGCTCCAGAATCTCATCGACAGACTGGAAGGGAACGTCTTCCTGCAGTTGCTCGCGCTGCCCGGTGTATCGAATGCGCCCAACTTGCGAACGCCCCACGATACCTAAGAGATCGAACTCGTCAAAGGTTCCTGTGGCTTTGGCAAAGGCTAAACGCAGACGCTCACGAAGCACGCCTTCGGGCAGATTCATCTCGAAGATTGGTGGCAAGCCGAAACGGATGTCCCACGATGGAAGTCGAACCGGCATCGTCACAGAGACAGCACGCTGAGGAGGAGCTTCTGGAGCATAGGCAAAGCTGCTTCCACGCTCTCCCAAACGATCAAGCATTCCCGCTTCTTGGGAATCGGTCCAGACCTTAATCATGGCTTTCCTCGCTCATCAGCTCTTCCAGAGTCGGCCTGCGAGAGCTGGCCTCCTGAACCCTCAACTCAAGGCCAAGCGCGGTAAGAATGTTGTTGATCTTGGTATATCCCAACTCTCCCATGCGGCCATTTTCGAGAGCGTCCAAGGTGGAACGACCGATATGCGCCTTCTTGGCAAGCGCCGTCTGGCTTAAACCGAGCGCCTTACGTTTTTGGGCAATCTGGTCGGCGATAGCACTCAGAGGCAGCATGATGCCTAATATACAGAGCACAATCGCCAATATCAAGAAAAATGGCTAATATATAAGGCATTCGAGACTATGAGAGTGTTGGCACACGCTCGTGTGCAGAGACGGCACCGGATCAAAACGGGCCGTAGCGGCCCTGATCCGGTGCCTAAAGCAAACCCGGATGCTCCCATCCGGGTTAGGGCGACTACATCGCATCGGCCAATGGCTGAGACTCGACTCGACGTGGCCCCTTCTTTGCCACATCCTTCTTCGGACGCGGCTTCATCACATTGATCGCTGAAGCATCGAGTTGAGTCTTCAGATGGGCCGCATAGTATTTCTCGATCATCTCCACGCTTGTCCGGCAGTTCTTTGCGATTTGATAGATGTCGGCCCCTTCCAGAAGACGTAAACAGATGTATGTGTGACGAAGGCTATAAGCCGTTCGCGGTCTGCCATCGCGGTCAATGCGAAGCTTTTCTTCCTCAAGAATCGCGTTGAACAGATCACGCGACCACTTCGGAAATAGAAGGTCGGTCACTCCCGGCTGCTGCCACTCTCCGTTGTCCAGCGAGTCCCTACGGCTTCCCGCCCGTCCCGGCCCACCATCGGGACGTAGGCGAGTCTTCAACCGCTCGAACGGTCGCACAGCACCGACTGTACTCTTGCAGAAGCCAATGCCCCTCTTGCCTCGAACTTCGATCTCTAGGATTGTTTGGCCACTACCTTCGTCTTCGACGACCTTCACATCGCGATACTGAAGACGCATCGCTTCATCAGGGCGGAGCCCGGTATTCGCGGAGAACAGAACGTAGTCGTGAAGCTGCTCCGCTTCCCAGCGGAAGCGCGGCTGCTTTGGATGCTGTGCCCGCTTGCGAGTCGCTTCGTATAGCTGCTTGTACTCTTCCGGCGAGAACCATGCTCTATGAGAAATCTTGGCCGACGCCCGATAGGGCGCGGACATGTCCGGCAGATGATCGATCCATCCGTGACGTAGAGCCGTCTTGAAGATCTGGCGCAACGTCACGATTTCCTGGTGCATGGTGTTATGCGCTGGCGGCTTGCCGCGCAACGCCTTCGACTCCTCAAGGCGATGGATGCGGTACTCATTGATCTTGCCAGCGGTGATCTCAGGAAGAACCATGCTGCCAAAGAACGGAACGAGATGACCATTCGTGCGCGCGTGCTGTCCACGCGCGTAGGTCGCGTTTCGCTGCCCCTGCGTCATGATGTCGAACTCACGCAGATACAACTTCGCAGCTTCGCGGAATGGTTTGCCGCTCTTCAACTCACCGTCGCGGAGTTTGCCGCGCAACTGCAAGTACCAGTCTTCGGCGAACTCCTTCGCTTTCGAGAGGCTGTCTTCTTTGGTCGTTGTGCGTCGGTTCTTTCCGGCCAAGTAGGTCGCGCATTGCCAGCTAGAACTGTTCGGACGCTTGTAGACGTGAACCTTGCCACCAACGATGGTGTGATGTTCGGACATGCGTAAGCACCTCCAGACTCTCCCAGAACTGCGAAAGTGTGGAAGAGTTGTGTAAGGATAGCGCTTGTGCTTTGAATCAGTCAACTACATGCATTTTCAGTAGTTTAGATGGGAATCCAGGGGAGTCGTTGACGATTTTGAGTCCGCTGCGTCTGCCAGTTCCGCCATCCCGGCTTTGGGTCCGATCCTGGGGAGCAAATCCCGTAGATCGCTGTACGGCGATGCCAAGCGCGTCCGTATTGCTGGGACGGCCCTGAACTCTTCCAGTTTCGCACAGCTGTTGGTTCTCTGCCAAAATATGAGCGCAGGCGCTTCGGGTCCCGGCGCATACGGTAATC
The DNA here is from genome assembly GCA_963725225.1 of uncultured Acidobacteriaceae bacterium. Lineage (GTDB taxonomy): Bacteria > Acidobacteriota > Terriglobia > Terriglobales > Acidobacteriaceae > Silvibacterium. The sequence continues at coordinate 16,415 of CAVRXY010000031.1, read as the reverse complement.
CGGATCCCGACGTGCTTGAACCTTACCGCGCCACGTTCTCTTCCGTCGCCATCTTCATTTCGCGGGGTTTTTTCCGTTTGAAGACGCCGAGCAGGGTTTGGAGTATGACGTAGAGCGCGGGGATGAAGAACAGATTGAGAACTGTCGAGACGAGCATTCCGCCGACGATCGTAGTGCCTACTGACCGCCGTCCCAATGCACCCGCTCCGGTTGCAAAGTAAAGCGGTAGCACGCCCAGGATGAAAGCGAACGAGGTCATCAGAATGGGGCGGAGGCGCAATTCAGCGGCCTCAACCGCGGCGTCAAAGATGGATTTGCCTCGCTCGCGAATCTGTTCTGCAAACTCTACGATCAGAATCGAGTTTTTGGCAGAGAGGCCGATGAGCATGACAAGGCCGATCTGGCAGTACACGTCATTCGCCATTCCGCGCAGAGTGACAGCGCCCAGCGCGCCCAGGACAGCCATCGGCACCGCGAGGAGAATGATGAAGGGCAGCGCGAAGCTCTCGTATTGTGCGGAGAGCGTAAGGTAGACGACGAGAATCCCAAGTCCGAAGATAAGAACTGCTTTGCCGCTCGATTCGATCTCTTCGAGGGAGAGCCCGGTCCAGGAATAGCTCATACCTTGGATCATGTTCTGCTTGGCAAGTTGTTCCATCGCCTTCAGGCCTTGGCTCGAGCTGTAACCGGGAGCCGCGGAACCGTCGATTTCCGCCGAGCGGAAGAGATTGTAATGCGAGATCACCTGCGGACCGGAGGATTGTTCGATAGAAACCAGATTGTCGAGCGAAATCATCTGCCCAGAGTCGGAGCGGACGTAGAACTTGCGAAGATCGCCGGGGGTCATACGGGAACTCTGATCTGCTTGAACGTAGACTCGATACGAGCGATTGTTGAAGTCGAAGTCGTTTACATACTGTGATCCCATGAATACGCTCAACGTCGAGCTGATCTGACTGAGAGACACTCCCATAGCCTTTGCCTTCTCACGATCGATCGACACAAGAAGCTGCGGATCGTTGGAGGTGTAGCTCGTGTAGAGATTCATCAGGTCTTTTCTCTGCCTGCTGGCGCCGACAATCTGGTGGGCAACACGGTCGAGATCTGCAAGTGTATTGCGGCCCAGGTCCTGCAACTCAAATTGAAAACCGCCAAACGAGCCGATGCCCTGAATGGCGGGTGGCTCAAAGGCCACGACCAGGCCTCCGGGAACCCCAAAGAGCTTTGGCCCGATATTTGCCAGAACGTCGGCTGCGGTGTGGCCCTTACCTTTCTTGGTGCGAAGTTCGACAGCCTTCAGAGGAACAAAGATGAGCCCGTAGTTTGAAGCGCTGCCGCCGCTCAGGCTGAATCCCATCACGGCGAATGTTCCGTAGACGTCGTCGTTCTGCTTGATCAGTTCGACGGCTTTTTCCGCCACGTTGCTGGTGTAACTCAGCGATGCACCTTGCGGCGCCTGTACCACGCAGATCAGATAGTTCTGATCCTCGGTGGGGACGAACGCCGTGGGTACGTGTTGGTATAGATACACGGTCGAGGCGAGCCCCGCGATAAAAATCAGGAGGACAAGATAGCGCAGCCGCAACACGTGATGCGTGACCCTTCCATAAACCTGGGTCGTTTTATGAATTGTGCGGTCAATCAGTCCAAAGAGTCCGTGCTTGATGGTCTCGCCACGCAGGAACAGGGCAGCCAATGCCGGAGAGAGAGTCAGAGCATTGAACGCGGAAATTGCAATCGCGAATGCAATGGTCAGCGCAAACTGTCGATACAGGATGCCCGTCGTGCCAGGGAAAAATGAAACAGGCACGAAGACCGAGATCAAAACAAGCGACGTCGCGATAACCGCGCTCGTTACCTCGGACATAGCGACTGAGGTTGCGGTGTGCGGATCGGCATGTTCCTGGCTGATGTGACGTTGGACGTTCTCGATCACGACGATCGCATCGTCGACGACCAGTCCTGTAGCCAGGGTAATGCCGAACATGGTGAGCGAATTTACCGAGAAGCCAAAAATCTTAATGAACGCGAAAGTTCCGACCAGTGAAACAGGAATGGTGATCGCGGGGATGATTGTGGCCCGCCAGTCGAGCAGGAAGAGGAAGATGACGACGATGACGATGATGATCGCTTCGCCGAGCGTTCCAACCACTTCGCGGATCGAATCGCCGACAACGGTTGTCGTGTCGAACGGAATTACGTATTGAAGATCAGGGGGGAACGATTTGGACAGCTCATCGAGTGCGGCCTTTGCGTCGCGATCCACTTGCAGCGCGTTCGCATTGCTCAACTGCTGGACGCCAATGCCTACAGCTTCCTGGCTATCGTAGCGTAGGTCGGTCGAGTAGGTTTCCGCTCCGAGTTCCGCGTGTCCCACGTCTTTGAGCTGAACAATCCCGGCTGCCGTGTTCTTAACAATGATGTTGTTAAACTGGACCGGATCGGTCAGGCGGCCTATGACTCGCACTGGTATCTGGTACGCCTGCTTCGGATCCGAGGGAGGCTGGCCGACCTGGCCCGCAGGGATTTCAACATTTTGCTCCGCGAGAGCATTGGTCACGTCCACTGCAGTGAGGCCGCGAGCAGCCAGCTTCGCAGGATCGAGCCAGATGCGCATTGCATACTTGCGCTCTCCGAAGATGACCACATCGCCCACTCCCTTTATTCGCTTGAGTGCGTCTTTTACGTAGACGTCGATGTAGTTGCTGATGAACAGATCGGAATAGCTCTTGTGTGGAGAAATGAACGCCGCTGCGAATACAAAGTTGGAGTTCGCCTTGGTGATCGTGACGCCGGTGCTGTTCACGGCAGCCGGGAGCCGTCCCTGAGCAGATGCGACGCGATTCTGCACGTCAACTGCCGCGATGTTCAGGTCGTAGTTTGTTTGAAATGTGGTAGTGATTGTGCTCGTCCCGTCGTTTGCGCTGGTTGAAGAGATGTAGCGCATTCCCTCAACGCCGTTGATCTGCTCTTCCAGCGGAATAGTGACGGCGGATTCGACGACCTGCGCATTAGCGCCCACATAGTTGCTTGAAACCGTGACTTGCGGTGGAGCTAACTGCGGATAGAGCGAGATCGGGAGTGTTGGAATAACAACGGCGCCTGCGAGCACGATCAGCAGCGCGCATACAGTGGCGAATACTGGCCGGTGAATGAAAAAGTCAACCAAGAGGTCCCTGCCTGTCTGTTGTCCTGCTGAGTTACCTGCTCAGCCCGCAAATAGATGACATTGAAACTTGCGCGTTTAGCCCAGGGGCTGAACCGGCATTCCATCGACGAGGAATTGTGTGCCGGAAACGATAACCTTATCTCCGTTTTGCAATCCCGCGAGCACGGCGTAGTTATTGCCGACAGGATCACCAAGCTTGACCGCCTGCTGGTGCGCAACAAATTTGCCGTCTTTGTTCTGAGCGACGTAAACAAATGTCTGGCCGCCCAGGCGAGTCACTGCCAGCACTGGAACTACCGGAATCGGGCTGACGCTCCAGATAACGCGTGCTTTCACCAATTGCGCTGTTCGAACCTTCGCCTGTTCCGAGCGCACTGGGGCCTTCGCCAGAATGCCCTGAAGCTGGTTGTCCACCTGTGGAGAAACGAAATCGAGGGCAGTGTGCTCGATGAACTTCTCGTTATTATCGAGGATATCCACGCCCAGCCCGCTACGCACCTGCGAAGCACGCTCAGTAGGGATGTAAATATAGGCTTCGAGGTCCTTGTTCTCGTCAACCGTCGTCAACAACGTTGTGCCGGACACATAGTCGCCAAGATGAACCGGGATGTCACCAACAATGCCGTCAAATGGCGCTCGGATCTTGTAATAGTCGAGCTGCTTTTCTTGCGAGACTCGCGATGCGACGGCCGCTTCATAATCGGCCTTTGAGTTGGCGTACGACTGCTCGGCCTGATCGAGAGTGTCGCGGCTTGTCACACCGGCGGCAAAGAGCTTTCTCTGCCTTTCCACTTCGGTCTGGTTATATTGATAGACCGCAAGCTTCTGCTTCTCCGTCGCGACCTGTGACAAAACGGTGGCTTCCTGTTTCGCCGGATCGATCACCATAAGCAACTGGCCTTGCCGGACGTGATCGCCGGAGTGGACCACGATCTGTATCAGATTGCCGTCCACCTGGGGATTCAGAGTTGCCGACCTGCGCGATTTGATTGTGGCGACATATTCATCGGACTGCGGAACCGGCGCCGGGGAAACTTGCATTGTTTGCACGGGGAGCGCCTGCGGTGCGGCAGCAGCCGGAACCACTTTTTGACACGCAATCAGGCCCAGACTTGGAAGCAGGGAAATAGAACTCAACGTCCAAAGGTATAACCGGTTTCTCAAGGGATGATCCTCAACATTACAATTTCGGTTTTTTCTGCCGTGCGCTTAATTTCGTTGCGCCAAAATGCCGTCAGGCGACCCGATCGCAATCTCCAGGTCCGATCTCCCGGGAGCCTCGCAGGGGCGGCTGCTAACCTGTTTCAGTTTATGATTTTTTGTCTCTCTTTAAACTCAAAGGCTAAGCGACCGTCACGACTGTTGGAAATTGGATTCACTTGATCCGCAGAGGCTTCACGAAATGTTCGCCGATGCGCGGATTGGAGGAAGCGAAGAATTTGTAAATCGTCAGGAAACCGAAACCACCACCCGACCAGGAAAGTGCTCAAGGTTATTAAATACGGGCAGAATCCTGAATTTGTTCAGATTCGGGGGACTCGAGGTCGATTTCTGTCCTCAATGCTTATCAGGGGTGCCACCCAAGATCGCGTTTGCCGCAGCAGGGCATGAAAGCGAACAGCTCACGGCGCTGAAGTGTGTTTTTGACACCCCAGATCGCAATTGGTAGATTGGGAGGTAGCGTTTCTTCATTGTTATTGCGCTCACAGCGCGTTCTTTACGTCCCCGTCGTCTAGCCCGGCCTAGGACACCGCCCTTTCACGGCGATAACACGGGTTCAAATCCCGTCGGGGACGCCAAATAAAATCAATAGCTTAGCGAGTTTACCCCAGTTTTTTCTGCGGAGCATTTTGGGGAGCAGTTAAGTAGCTGCTTTAGGCTCCAGCAGCGGTTTCGGTGTTCCGTACCATCGCAACCACCTTCTGTTGTGCAGCCCGTTTTGCCGGCATCTGCGCCTGAGCGTAGATGTCCAAGGTGACTCGACTTGACCCGTGGCGCAATAATTCCTGCACAACCTTCACGTCTTCTCCGTTTGCCTTGAGAAGAGTCGCATAGGTGCGCCGGAACGTATGCCAGCCGACTCGCTTTTGAATGCCCAGACCCTCGCACAACAGGCTCGATGTGGTAGCGCATAACGGTTGACAGCCAAAGCGGCTGCTTCCCACGTTTCTTACCAGCCCGGCTGCTGTTCGTGGCAAAGACCCAATCCTCCGGCTCTCGAAACGGCGTTTCTCGAAACCAATCCAGAAGATCACCCATTGTGTATTCGTCGATGGGTACCGGCTTCTGCGAGGCTTCTGTCTTGCACCGACCGACAACCTGGTTCACGACGGATCTCTGGACATCAATTTGCAGGTTTTGAAAATCGATGTCCTGCCATTTCAGCCCAGCAAGTTCGCCGCGACGAAGCCCTGTCACCATGCTTAACAGCACGAGAGTTCGGTCCCGAGGCAGAAGCTCCGCAAGGATGTCCTGCATTTCAGAAACCTCCAAAATGTCAGGAACGGAGACCCGCTTGGAGCTTTGGCGAACGCCAGCTCCGCGGGTCAACCCCTTGATCGGATTCCGATCGGTAAACTCCCAGCGCATTGCATGATTGAAGAGAACACCCATGATGTTGCGGATTTTGGCTTTTGTTCCCGGCGCGAGAGACTTCTTGGTCTTGACCCTGTTTAATTGTGGCTGGGCCTTGGGTGATCCCTTCCTCATCGGTTGGAGCTGCTCCAGCCATTCCTCCACTATTGGAGTTTTGATTGAAGCGAGTTCATGTTTTCCCCACCTCGGCTCGATCCACTTCGTGAGGTAGGTCTCGTAGCGGTTGCGTGTAGACCACGCCCGACCCTGCTGGACAGAGCCGTCAAGCTCCTTCATGCGAAAGTGGTCGATCAAGTCCTGCATCGTGATTCCGCTAAATGCATTCGCTTCGTTTGAGTTGATGGCCAGTCGCCAACTTCGCACTGCTCGCTCCGCAGCAGCTTCCGTTTTGTACTGGTCAAGAGTGCCTACCTGCCTCTTTCGGCGAACGCGTCGACCGGTGGGCATAATGTGAAACCAACTGAACATCCAAACGGGGACCTTGCTTCCGTTGACGTCCAGATACAATGAGCCATTTTGTTTCCGCGCCTTCCTCAATACATCCTCCTTTCGCTGAGGGCGCAGAACGCATCGATAGACACACTGTACCCTGAAAAGCCAAAGCAAGAAAAAGAGCTCGCCTCGACAGACGTATCTAGTGGAAGCCCTCAGGACAAAAGGGGGGACAGAATTGAACTCAACGGCTCAGCCTTAACCGAGGGGGGCGAAATTGGCCGGTTCAGAGTCCTCATCTTCGGGATCGTATTCCCACTCGTCTGCCGTGCGAGCCATTTGCTCAAGCTCCGACAGCAGAAATCGCCATTGGCTTCTCTTTGCATGGCGGACCGGATGCCCGGGAAGATGGCCCTCGCGGGCTAGGCGCATTACGGTGACTGGATGCAGTCCCAGGAACTCTCCAGCCACGTATTGAATCTACGTACGGTTCAAGGCTCACTGCCACGCTTCTGAGTCTCTCGGCCGCCATGAAGTCCCTCCCATATAGTGAAAATGTTTCGTCATCCCAAAATTTCCGTTAGAGAAATGTGCATTTCAATATAAGGGTGCCATAACGGACTCTGATCAGCAAGAGGAATGCCCCTCCGCACCACTGTTCATCTTGATTTGCCATTTGAGGGATTTGCACGATGTGCCTTGCGCCTGACGCTTGCTGCTCCAACCGGAGATTTTCGTCGTGCCTGCGCTATCGCGGCCTCGTAGACCTCTTCCCAGGGCACAGGGAATTTTTCGTGGACGCCAGAGAGTTGGACGACTGCGTATTCCGGGCGGCTTTCCACGATCATCTCTCGCGGCTTTCCGTTTGAGATTATTGACGTGGCAGTAACGAAGATGGTCTGACTCTTGCGCTCAATCAGGTAGGCCATGGGGGAAGACTCTCCTGTGTGGTTTCCGCGTTGCGTGAGCCAACTTGCGATTCTTAAACTGCGTCAAAGTGTTCAGTATTCTTGCGGCATCAGAGGCTGAAGGTGCCTCTATTCTCATAGCTGTTGAATTGACCTGAAGTTTGACACCCACATTCCACTTTTTTTTTGAGCGCATAGGCTTCAGCGATTTAATGGCGGCCATCCTTCTTCATCTTGTTGACGAACACGACCAACCTGTCCCCCCACAAGTGCGTCTGGCCGTTGAGACCGCTTATCGCTGGGCCCTGCATGAATATCAGCATTTTGACCGAGCCGTGCTTGCTGGGATGGCTGAGTCAGTGGCGTCTGGCGATGTGCCGGCGCCTGGACCAGATCGAATTCCCGAGACGGTATGCTTTCGCCGCACTAACGGGCAAATTGCAGGAGTGGTATCGGGCACACCCGGCCGTCGAAATCATCGTTGGACCCAGACGAGCTCGATCGTCTGAGAGGAGCCAAACCAGGAGCCGTCTCAGCCGCAGATTTGAGCGTCCTGTTTTCGGAGATAAAGGCCCGACTGAGTGAACGTGACCAGCAAATCCTCGCCCTGCTCGAACAGGACCTCGGGCCCAAAGAAATCGCCAAGGCGTTTGACATCAGCTATTTGGCGGCTGGCGAAAGCCATCCAGCGCGCAAGAGAAAGGATGGCGGCGATACTCTCCGGGACCGACAATCAAAGGAACGAAGATGACGAAGAAATTCCACGATCCACGAACATTTAGCCTTAAGATTTGGTGACCCAGAGTTCAGATGTGAAATCGATTCGACAATTCTTTCTTGAAGCAAATCCGAATCCCGACGGGAGGGCTGTCCTGACGAGAAGACGTTAAAGGACATCGCGGAGAATCGTCTGCCTGCAGATCATCCCGGCACGGCTGCACTTCGCCTCCTGCTCGCCATGTTTTGCGGAGTTTCGGAGCTTCAAAGCGGAAGCTGACGCCGCGCGTGCATCCCGATTGAAGATTCTTGCGTGGGGACTCGCGGCCTGCTTGTCGTTGCTCTCGGGCTTTTCGGATCAAGATCGCTGCTAAGGAAGCCGGCGCCGCAAAGTCGCCGGAAGCGGGACGCAAAAGCAAGCCGGCCAGTTGGCCGCCGTGGACCGGACGATCGATCTCTACAATCATGGGACCCACGCGGCGGAAGCGAACCGAGTCCGCTGGACGCGGTCTCGCTGCCTTCGGCGCTTGTGCATCTCCGCTTGATCCTGCCGCGGTTTAGTGATCCCGGAAGCTATGTCGTGGCGGTTTCAAAGGACAAGGCAGGGACGGCAATTGCTGCTCGCGGAAACGGAAAGACAGTAGCCGATGGTCCACGGTTGTTTCTGGACGTTCCGCTCGATCTTCGAGGCGCACAGGCTGGATCATATTTTCTGGCCACTGTGCGAGAGAGTGATAACGGCACCTACTACTATCCACTGAACGTGCAAGGGCGTTGAAGACCATCAGGATCCTTGACCACGAATGGGAGGGCGTGCAGTTTCAGCTGCGATCCCAATGCGCGTGATCCCGCTCACACGAAAGTTCCGCATTGGCAATCCTCCCGCGACATTGCTGAATTTCAGCGGTCCCTATCCGCCGGGGTCAATCCAGCGAATGAGAAAAAGGAGACGTTCCGGATATGGCTCACTCAGCAGACTCTTGGGAATATAGGGATCGCCGAATTTATAACCCTTGTCATCGCGGAATGCGTTGTACCTGATCTTCTTTGTCTTCTCGTGATCCTTAGGGATCTGCGCGGCCCCGATGATCGCGCTTTCACCGGCAACCGCAAGCATTCGCCTTTCGATTCCGATCGTCTCCAATGCATCCTTTTCAGACTCGGCGAGATCTCCTGCGGTCCGATTTCCGAAACGGTTGCAGACAGCCGTGTAGAGTTCCTTATCGCTGAAGATTGAGACTTCGATCTCTTCGTGCAGAGGAAGCGGCACTCGTTCTTCACTGATATAGAGTTCGACTCTCAGGCCGTCGACGAACGTGATCCAGCGATGTTTTCGCTCTGTATCTTTGTCGTGCCGCAGACGCTTATGGAATATCCGCATTCAGTCCTCCCCTCGTGTGTTGAGCGATTTTATTTCGGGCAGGGGTGGTTTTTGGATTTGAACTTCTTATTAAGTAGGGTTGCCCGATGGAGAAGTTATCTCGAGCGGCGGCCAGTGCTCCGGGTACTCTTCCGGCGCGCTGGCTTCCTGCGTGCGGCTGATCTGCTTGGGCTCCTGCGCCCCGATGGACGCGAACGATCACGGCCGTAGTCGCTCGGCGCAGACGTGCGGGTCGTCTTCATGAGCGAACCGCACAAAGGGCAGATCACGCGATCATTCGGCGCGCCGTAGCCGAGGAGTTGGCCGACGGCGACCGACTTCTCTTTGTCAAACGCCGCACATTCCTGGTTGATGCACTTCGCGCGGATGTTCACGACTTACTGCCTACGTACTTCCGCAGCGCGGCTTTCTTGCGCGCGGTCTTCCGCCGACCGAGCTTCGGCTCGGTGCGATAGGTTTTTGCGACCCGACGCCGGTAGACCCGTTTCAAATGGGTACTGCCTTTGACACCCTGGTTCACCGTCGCGGCGACGCCCAACTTTCCGCCGCACTCGGGGCAGGTGGCGACCTTGCCGTCGCCGGTCACGAGGTTCCTCACAAACAGCCAGCCATACGCGTAAATGATGCCTTCCTTCGCGGCCGGACACTCTTTGTTCCTGCATACGTATCTGACGTTCATCGGATGTCTCTCGCTCCATTGTACGCCTGGTAAGCTTTTATAATTCTGCGCTTTATGAAAGATTCACGGTTTTCGGCGATACCATAGAAAGCAACGGAGTGTGGCGTGTCGGAGCAACAAAAGGGCGGCGTCTTCATCAGTCACATCACCGAAGAGCGTCCGACGGCGCTCCTCCTGAAAGATCTCCTGCAGAGGACGTTCAAGAAGGACCTGCCGATATTCGTGTCGTCCGATTACGAGAGCATTGCGGGCGGCGAAGTCTGGTTCACGACCATCGTGAGCGGCCTGAAGAAGTGCGCGGTCATCATCGTGCTGTTGTCGCCGGATTCCTTGGACCGGCGCTGGATTAACTTCGAAGCCGGCGTTGGCGTGGGCGCTGAAGCAACTGTGATCCCGGTCGTAACTCATGGCCTGGAACGGGGCAGTGTTGGCCATCCGCTCACGTCGCTCCACATACGTTCGATCCAGACGCTCGCCGACGTGAATGCGCTGATGAGCGACGTGGGAACGAAGCTGGATTTCATACCGAAAGCGATGATCGATTCGAATGCGCTCATCATGCTTGCGTCCCAACCGTCTGCGGGAAGCGGGTGGCTCGGCGTCGATTGGGACGGCCAATTTCTCGCGGTCGGTGGACCGGTCTTAAAGCTACCGAGGACCGAGGATCAGACATTTTCCAAGACACAGGCCGATGCGCTCCTCAAAGGCGGCTTCCATCCGCATATGGCGCACCGGCCTAATATGAAACCGTCCGTCGACGCCGGACACAAGATCGTCTATCTCACCGACAAGAAGACTTACCGCGCCGAGCTGAGAGATGGCGACACAGTCTTGGTCGCTAAACTTGGGTGATGACAAAGGGAGATAAAGCTCTGGTCGGGATTTGCGATCCGATGGATTACCTCAACGACGGCCGCATCACATCGTCGAACCAACTCTTCGACGAGCAGCTCAACACCGTGCTCAACCTGAATCATCCCGTTCTCATGAATCAACGCAAGCAGGTTCTCGATTCTTTGAAGAAGCTGCTTGGGATGCGAGGAGGCACGCTGAAGAAGGATGATTGGGAGGGGATTCTCGAAGAATGGACTGGAACGCATGACCATGGCGTCCTGCGCCCCTATAGCGGCGTGATTGTCTATTGGGTTCGCAAGAAGCTTGGCCGCTTCTGATCTCCTGAAAGGAAGTCCCGTTTCTTTCCCAGCGCCGTGTCTTCAACAAATGAGCTCACGCTTCGGGGGGAGTGCAGATTATCTGACCAGAACCTCCGGATTTTGAAGCACAGAGCAGAACGAAGTGTGCGGCTGGGAAGTCAGGAAAAACATGAGTAATCCACTGGGAGTGCTCCTCGAATTTCAGAAACAAATGTTTTGGTCTTGGGCGACCTGCGCGGAGTAGCTGGTCAACGCCGCTCCTGGTTCCAACTCGTCGCCAAATCTCCAATGCACGCATTATCAGAGGTCGCCCTGTTTCGGAAGTGCGCTTGTGGCCGGCGCAGGTTGCAGGGGCTTTGCCCCCGCACCCCCAGGATTTATCGCTTGGTGCCTCTCCCGATGCTGGGCTTGCTGCAGGAAAGGATGAAAAAGGGGATGCCGAAGCATCCCCCCTTATCGATCGGTCGAGGCCACTGAGTCGGCGCTCAGGTTGCTTCCCAGCATTGCCTTATCCTCCGCTCAGTCCGGACTCATTCTACTTGGGCGGGATATACAGAGGCGCATCTTTGCGATGGGTTCTGAAGGGATGACACTTAAACCCTGGGGGAAAGTGGTCCAAGCGAAGAATCAGTTTCCCCCCAAGGAGGTACTCAGCATGCTGAGTAGCAATGTGAAGTATATCGGCTTGGATGTTCACAAGGAAGCTGTTGCCATCGCGGTTCTGAATGGCGCCGGCAAGTTGGTGATGGAATCGATCGTCGAAACCAAAGCCAGCACTCTGCTCGATTTCCTGCAAGGGTTGAGAGGAGAGTTGCACGTGACCTTGGAAGAAGGGACCTGGGCGGCCTGGCTCTACGACGTGCTCAAGCCTCATGTCGCGGAGTTAGTGGTCTGCAATCCACGTCGCAACGCCTTACTGAAAGAAGGCAGCAAGAGCGACAAGGTGGACGCACGGAAGCTGGCCGAGCTGTTGCGGAGTGGAATGCTGCGCGCGGTCTACCACGGAGAGCACGGACTGGGGACGCTGCGGGAGTTGGCGCGTAGTTATCTGACCATCAGCAAAGACCAGAGGCGGGTGATGAGTCGTCTCAAGGCGCTGTATCGAAGCTGGGGCATTCCCTGCTCGGGCAAGCAGGTCTATACCCCACGCCATCGCGAGCAGTGGCTGAGCAAGATTACGCAACCCGGTGTACGCCGCCGGGCAGAGCTGATGTATCAACAGATGGATGGACTGTCGGTTGTGCGGCACACCGTGCGAGGAGAACTTTTAGCCGAGAGCCGGAAACATCCGGCTGTAAAGATATTGCGCCAGGTTCCCTTGATTGGCCCGCTGCGAGCCACACTGTTGCTGGCCCTGATGCAGACACCCCACCGATTCCGTAGCAAACGGCAGTTGTGGACCTACAGTGGCCTGGCGGTGGAGACGCACGACAGCGCGCAGCATCGTTATGTGGATGGCCAACTGCAACGTTCCAAAAAACCACAACAGATCCGTGGTCTGAACCAGAATCACAACCACGAGATGAAGGAGATCTTCAAGAGTACGGCCTTGAGCGCCAGTCGTTGCGCCGGACCATTGCAGGACTTTTACGAAGGATTGCTGGCCAAGGGAATGAAGCCGGATATGGCACGGTTGACGCTCGCACGGAAGATCGCCGCCATCACGCTGACACTCTGGAAGAAAGGAGAACGTTTCGACGCTGAACATCTGAAATCGCAAGCAGCTTGAGCGTCTACAGGAATCAGGCAGGCCCAGCTTGAATTTCGACGGCTAGCCAATCGGTTCTTGCAACGCTCGGGGTCGAGGGAGAGTATCAATCAATGAGCTAGGCCCTGTGTGCTGTCATTTAGCACCGAGCCTCCAAATGCACCATATGCCCCCTCGCATAACCAAAGAAAGCTGTAGGCCTTGAGTCTCAGATAGGACCATGGTTGGCCCTAAAGCCAACATCGTTTCTGCTTGCGTAGCTTCCGGAACCGAAGGCGTCTAACACCCTCGAGTCATGAAATCGTCGAGAGAAACCGTCGACTGGCTACAGCCTGTCTGGAGTACGCGCGGCGAAAAGCTTCTTCAGTTGGAGATCGGGCTGGATGCAAGACACAACATCGGCTCATCTCCTTCGGAGAAGATGGAGAGGAGTTTTTTCTTGACATCCCCCTCTTATAGGACTCATCGACCACCGATCGGTATCGAGAAGTCGGCATGGCGACTGTGACGTCGCAGCCTCGATCAACGGACGACTAGCGTCGCAATCGTTTTTAGGGACTGAGCCTGCCAAACCTTCTGCAGCTCGCGGCGCGTCGTTTCCGGGCCATCTAAAATATTGAGATGGGCAGATGTAGAGCATAGGGAGGATGCACTTCAGTGGGCACGACATACGCCGTCTTGATCGGAATTGAAACCTACCAGAAGCAAGGAATTAGCTCGGTCCAGTTCGCTCAAGCCGATGCGGCTGCGATAAAGGACCTCCTCGTTCAAGAGCTGGGCGTGCCCGCCGAGAACATCACCGTTTGGCTCGATTTCGAAGCTACGAAGTCGGTGTTCGAGAACGATCTACCTTATCTGATTCGCCAACTTGCCCCCGGGGATCGGTTCATTTTCTTCTATGCCGGGCACGGCTTCTTCGCCAATGGAACAAACCGTCTGACCACTTGGGACACGCATCCCGGCAATCTGGCCGGAACAACCGTCTCTTTGGAAGAGGTGCTCCTGAAGCCCCTCAAGGATCAGCAGGGGGTCGACAGCCTTGTCTTCATCGACGCGTGCGCAGCGGATCTCAAAACCAGTCTTTTACAGGCAAGAGACATCGTCAGCGATCTGACGCCCAGTGAGTTCGAAGCACTCGTGCGGTCCACTGACCATTCTGCAGCGTTCTTTGCCTGCTCCCCGAATCAGAAGGCGTACCCCAGCGATGCCTTACAGCACGGCATTTGGACGTACCACCTGATCCAGGCGCTTCAGGGAGATGCCGAAGGTGCCTTGGATCGAGACAGGTGGATCACTGGCGACTCTTTGAAGAACTATCTTGCGCGTCGCGGTTCCTGCCTATGTCCGTGAGAACACCACGATTCAAGCGGAACAGAGGCCGTATGCCATCCTGAGCTCCAATGGCCCCTTTGGGATTCATCAGGTGCCACCGTCTGACGCCGCGAATCCCGCATCACCTGTAAGCCCTGCAACAACCGACTGGTATCGAAGCCAAGCTCACCCCGGAGCAACCGCAAATGCCTACCAGTGGGAACAGGCCGCAGATCATGCTGTCAACAGTCGAGGGCCACTACAACCAATGGAAGGGCGACGTCTTTACGTTGCACCATCTGGGCGGTGATGCCGCCCAATACATCGAAATCGACCCGATCAACTTCGAAGGCTTCAACAAGGTATCCTTGAGATTTGAAGCCGTTCCGTTCATCGGCCCGACGAACCCGGCTGCGAAGGTCCACTTTCATGTGGTGACCGGCGACGATGGCTTACCGAGACATGCCGACAAACCTTCGTTTGTGATGATGTCATTCGTGTATGACGCACAGCATTTGAACAAGCCGGAAGTCTCCTACCCTGTGGTGGTCCGCTACAGATGGGGAGCAAAGACGGAAGAAGAACACTTCCGAATCACCTGGAATAACAACCGGCGCAGGTTGACGGTAACGCCTTCGAACGGTGCGGCGCCACAGAAGGAACGGAAGCACAACATCGTCTTCCTGAATGCGGAGTTCGTGAAGATCGCTTATTCCGGCCCGGGATTCAGTGACCGAACGGACGGGATGCACTCCTTCAGCGAGGTGGAGGGTGCTAGTACGGGTGACATGGTTGGCCTGGTGGCTCGTTTCAGAAATGAAGCTATCTACGGCGAGGATGTAGAGGCCGTGCATGCCGTGCGAGCCCATCTGAAGCTTTTCGACCGGAACGGCAAGGAGATTGGCACCGGCTTTTCTTCTGCTCAGTGGCTCGGGCATCCAAGCGACACGTTCGATCTCCTCCCGAACGGCCGCGGCGGATCGGTGCTTGTGTGCCGAGGAGGCAAGACGACAAAGCCTCGCGTGCTGTGGAAGACACACGACTCAGCCGGGAGATTGCGCGACCGGGATCTTGAGTTGAGCGACGGCTATCCCAGGCGGGCGGAGATCACGCTGATGGATTCCAGTCACAGGCCACTGCTGAAGCCGATAGTGCTGGAGATAACAGAAGCGGGAGGCGAATTCTCGGTCGACGCCAAACTGCAAATTTGAAGTTTGCGTAGCGTCAGGGCAGACAGGCCCTGACGAGTCGGCTATTGTCCCCCGATCAGGATTCGTCGCAGATTGTTCCTGTGCATTTTCTTTACTTGCGTCTGGAGTTCGCTAAGTGCTCTCATCAAGGTTTAGCTGGAGAGCGCGGTTTGTTCAGGGGAGTGGAGTACCTGCTGAGAAGAGCCGTTCAATTCCACGCTCCACTATCGTGCCGCGACTTGGCCGCGGTGAACCGGGATCTGTATCCATTGCCAACATGACCATGCGTCGAATGTTTGCAGACTGTTCAGACTGATCGAGGTGTCTCATTACATGGTCCGTGCCGATCTCTCGGGCGGTGTCCCATTGGAGACTGAGATTATTCTTACGTCCCAGCTCATCGGCAAACTCACGCAGTGCGACTTCATTGCCAGTGAGAAACGGATGGATAGTTCCAAGTTCATAAATGTACGCAGTGACGCTATGCGACCATTCTTCGGGGCTACGACCCTTCAAGTGATTCTCACGTGCCAATCGATCGAAGACGTCGTTTAGCGACGTAGCAACATCGGACGCAAGTCGGCCGCCGTCGTCCACGCGGCGCAGCTCTCCGGCCCAATCGTAGAGGTCCTGGTAAACATGGTGATGGATCTCCTGAAGGTGTGGAGTCGAAGTCGCCTCGGATAGGAGCGGTTCGAAGCTCAGCGAGTCGAAACGCAGTGAGGTCGGCCTCTGCAGTCCCGAGTTGCTGCGGGTCTCTGATGCCTAGTCTGTTCTTCAGAGTTGTGCTGCCGACTATTGTGATGTCAGTGTGCTCAATCATTGGTTTATCCTCACCTTTGCTAAGAGAGTGTCGTAGACCTGGTCGAGCGTCGATTTACCCTCAATCCAAGAAGCGAAGAGGGTTTCGAGATGTTGCGATGGTTGCAGGCCAGTGAGTTGCACCGAGGCGAGCGCGGACTGCACTGCTTTCAGCCGGAGGATTCGTTCCTTGTCAGAAATAGTCATTTCGCAATCTCCCGGGGTGGAATGGCGGCGGAAGTGGCTCCCAATTGCGTGGCTGGCGACGTGGGGCCTCGCGGTGATGAGTGTGGCTGTTCCCTATTGGTGGGTCATAGCGCTGCTCGCAATCGCATTTTGGGAACTCACTTGGCGGATGAGCGGCACGGAC
>CAVRXY010000030.1:0-169669 GCA_963725225.1 uncultured Acidobacteriaceae bacterium | reverse complement strand
CGGCCAACAAGGCCGCCGTCGCTGCCGTCAACAAGCGCTTTGGCGAGTTGGGTGAATACAACATCTGGGATGAGGTCACGGTTTACTTCGCCAACGGCAAGGTCACAGTCGACCCGCAATACGACGCTCCATTGCTGAAGCTATGCGAGAAGGCCCTGACCGTTACCGGCTATGTGATTCAGGTAAAGGGCTACGCATCCGCCGTGGGTTCTGCGGCCCTGAACCAGAAGTTGAGCCAGGAGCGGGCGGCCAACGTCACCGAGTTTCTGGAGCAGGACGGGCAGATTCCCCTGACCAACATATTGGCTCCTGGCGCGATGGGCACCAGCAGGCAGGTTGCACCTGACACCACGTCGGAGGGGCAGGCTGAAAACCGGCGCGTCGTAGTCAGAGTTTTGCAGAACAAGGGCATAGCTGGCACCTAAAACTACTAAGTTCCTTGACACGAGGAGGCACTATGAGTTCGTACCGTAAGACTTGCCTTTTGACGTTCGCAGGTTCGCTGGCCCTGGCGCTATGCGTGCCCGCGGTACTTCAGCAATCAGCTGATATTGCTCAACAACCTGTGGATCTGGCAGCGGATCTGGTTTCGCCTGACCAGACGGGGAGTGCTCCCGCTCCTCGAGAAAGCGACTGCGCAGACTTCGTCCCCAAACGCATTCGGAACTCCCGACGCCGACCTGACAGATAAGAAATGGCACTATTACGGCACCGTATATCTTTGGATCCCGGGAATTCATGGCACGGTCGGCGTTCGCGGCTTCGACGCCAGCATCCACGTAACCGCGGGCGAGATCTTCTCGAATTTCAGGGGCGGACTCCTGGGTGGGTTCACACCCACTTACAATCGCTTCTCGGCGCCCGTGGATTTTATCTGGTTAAGGCTCAGGGACAGCAAAGCGATTCCGTTTTGCCCGCCTAATTACTCCGTGCGGGACACACTCAACTTCAGCATCGTTACCCCCAAAGTCAACTACCTGTTGTTGAATAATCCCAAGATCAAGATCTACGGTACCGCCAGGGCCCCGCTTTTGGCATTTGGGAAATACGCTAGATCTGGTACCGACAATCAACGGCAACAACCTTTACAAGGCATCAACCTGGACAGATTTTTGTCGCAGGCGGCAGATTCAACATGCCTCTTGGCTCGAAGGCCTCGGTCGACGTGCTGGGCGATGCTGGGGAGGGTGGCGCAACCCTGGACTACCAGGTAGGAGGCGTCCTGAACTATCAAGTCAAGCCGAAATGGATCTTGCAGGGTGCATGGCGATACCTCACCGTCCACTACGGCAACAACGGGAATCTGGCGAACGTATCGATTCAGGGTATCGTTGTCGGCGCAACCTACAAGTTCAAATAGGCCTGGCGACGAGCCCTACCAACCTCAAGACCTTTATGGGGGCAGTGAATTGAACGCCCGGATTCAGTATCGGACGCTGGGCCGTTCGCAAGTGCGCGCAATTGACCTGTAGTTGTGCACCTGGTTCTGCAGAATGCATTTGTGAGGAGTGGAAAAATGAATTTGGTCCGCAATCATTCGAAAGCTGACGGTGCTCGTACTCGGCCTCTCCAGCATATTTCTGGCGGGCAGTACTTTTGCTGCCGACATTAAAGGTCAGGTGCTGGGCGGAGGCGCGCCCATTGCTCAGTCAACCGTGACCCTGTGGGCAGCAAGTGCAGGCGCTCCCAAGCAGGTCGCGAAGACAAAAACGGATACAGATGGCCGGTTCGCGATCCATGGAACTGGTGCGCCTGATACCAGCCTCTACCTGGTGGCGACCGGTGGGGTATCCGCAGCCAATCAAGGCGCCGGTAATAATCCGGCGATTGCGTTGTTGACGGTAGTGGGAAGCAATCCCCCGGCCAGCGTCCCCATCAACGAGTTCACCACCATCGCGTCGGTGGTGACACATGCGCAGTTCATCGACAACACCACCATCAAAGGCTCCCCGCTCCAGCTGCGGATTGCCGCAGGCAACGTGCCCAACTTCGTCGATTTAGAAACAGGCAGTTGGGGTCCGACTCTGCTGGACGCCCTCGACGGCGCCGAGACACCTACCATGGCCAACTTCGGCACACTTGCCAACGTGATGGCTGGGTGCATCACGCAGGTGAGGCCCGACGCGTGCGCCCAATTCTTCGCGGCAACTACACCTCCCAGCGGTGGTACTCCACCGGACACTTTGCTGGCGACCGAGGCAGTGGCGTTCTTCCCCTGGCACAACCCTGACAAGATTTTCGCGCTGCTGAATGAGTTTTATCCGTTACCCAAGCCGGGGAACTCCACGGCAAGCTCTTGCGGGATACGCCTTACCTTCCATATCTAACGTTTGCTCCCAGCGCCTTCGTGTTTCCGCTTAAATTCACGGGGGGAGGCGTCAGCGGAGGCGGCAAGCTGATGATCGACAGCGAAGGCAACGCCTGGGTTGCTGACAACTTCACGGTCGGGGCGCAAAACCAGGATGCCTCGTGGACCGGCGGTCTCTCCAAGTTCGCTCCCAACGGTAAGGCACTGTCGCCCAGCCCGTTGGGCTTCAGGGGCGGAGGTATCGCAGGCCCAGGTTTCGGCTTGACGCTCGACGCGCAGGACAACGCGTGGCCTACCAGCTTCACCGGCCAGAACATCACGAAGTTCGATAAGAGCGGCAAGCCGCTTTCGCCGCCGGAGGGCTGGAACTTTAACGGCCAGATCAGCCAGATGCAGGGCATCATCGCTACGCCGAGCGGCGATATCTGGGCGCTCGACTTGATCAAGGGGCAGGTTGTGAAGCTTCCTCAGGGCGATCCGTCCAAGGTGCAATTCTTCTGTCAGAACAAGACCGGCGATCCGCTGAAGAACCCTGCAAGCTTATGGGGCCATTCGCTCTTGCCATCGATCAGCAGGACCGTATCTGGGTCACCAACGCCGTTGCGGACCACGTGGTTCGTTTCCCCGCTTCCGATCCCAGCAAATTTGAAACGTTCAAGGTGGGATACTCTGCCAGCGGCCTCGCTGTCGACAGCCTGGGCAACGTCTGGGTGACGAACAAACTGGGCAGCTCGCCCAAGGGGGCATTGAAGTTCGCGGAAATGCTGGCGGCATTTAAATTCAACTTCGACAACGACCCCGACGCCGGAGCACGAGCGACCAAGGTCCTGATTCCTGCCATGGCCGAGGAGAAATCGGGCTACGAAGGCGGCAGCATTACGGTGTTGCGCCCCGACGGCACCGAGGCGTCCTTCTCTCCGGTGTATGGCAAAGGCAAGTCGGGCCTTGGGCGGCTTCCGTCGACGGCAACGACAACATCTGGATCTCCAACTTCGGCTCCGCGTCGGCCGGAATAGTGGAGTTGTGTGGTTTCCGCACCGAACACTGCCCGCCCGGCGTAAAGACGGGCGACGCCATCTCGCCTCCAGGCGGTTACGTCGGCGGCGGATTGCAGTTGCAGGTTGACGTTGGCATCGGTCCCGCCGGAGATGTCTGGGTCACCAACAACTGGCAGAACTACCTGGATGCCTTGGGAAAGGTCGATGAAGCATTACAAACCCTCGGCGCGGGGCAGGGCGTGGTGGTCTTCTACGGAATGGCAAAGCCGGTCAAGGTGCCGCTGATCGGGCCGCCACGACAGCCCTAGAGAAAGGTCTGGAATGAAGCATCTTGTCGGTCAAATATTCGCTCTGTGTTTTGTCGGGCTGCCAGGTCTCGCAAATGGAATCTCACGACGCCGGGGAGGGTGGCGCCGATCCTACGCTGACCCAGCACGGCTTCAGTCGTGCCGTTAAGGAATGTTTGTTCATCCCCCGAGCGGACTTCAATCTGCGAGGGACAACTCATCGTTTAACCAGAAAACCGCGCCATGTGCCGCGCTATTGAAAGGACTCTTGTGACCCTCACGTCACTGCTACAAATCAAATTTGTGAAGCTAAACAATATTGTCGCCCTTTGCTCGCTCATTCTTCTCAGCGGCATGATCGCGGCGGCGCAGAGCCAGCAGATGGAAGAGAAGTTAATGGCCCTCAAGCAAAACCAGGCAACCAACAAGCAAAAGCTCGCGCAATACACCTGGCAGGAACCGAAACAATCAGCATCAAGGGCAGCGTGCAAGATACCAAGGTGTACCAGGTGCAGATGGTGAACGGCCAGCAACAGAAGACCGAGGTCAGCAACCAGCAGGCCCAGCAGAGCGGCCGCCAGGGCCGTCTGAAGGAGCACGTCGTCGACAAGAAGAAGCAGGAATACCAGGAGTACGGCCAGTCGATTGGCGCCCTCGCCAAGCAATACACCACGCCTGATCCCGACCGCCTGATGCAGGCCAAACAGGCCGACAACATCTCGCTGCAACCTGGCGGTGGCGCTGTGAGCCTGATTATCAAGAACTACGTAAAACCGGGCGACTCGGTCACCTTCACCATCGACCCCGTATCCAAGCAGTTGCAGAACGTGCGCGTAGCGTCGTACCTGGATGATCCCAAAGATGCCGTCACCATCTCCGCCGAGTTCGCGCAATTGCCCGACGGCACCAACCACGTGGCCAATACGCTCATCAATGGGGAGAGCAAACAGCTTACGGTAAACAATCAGAATTCGAACTATCAGAGGATGTGACTGAGCGTCCACAACGAGCGGTCGCCCAGTTCTTGTTCCAAGAGACCCAAGTGATGGCTCGAATTGCAGAAAAGTCGCTTGTGCTGGCGCCTCTGGTGATCCTGTGGTGTGTGTACGGAAGTGCGCAAACGGCACAACTATTGCCAGAAATTGACACCAACGTTAAGCTGAGTTCCGATTTGAGGGTCAGCTTCCAGGCGAAGGAGACAAGAGAAGACGGCCAGCCCGAGCAAGCTGAAATTGGGCCGAGCCTAGACTTCTACCTGAAACCCTTGATTCGGTTGCAAGATGTTACTGAATTTGATCTGGACGACTCCAAGCCGCGTCCGCTGGTGTTTTCCATCGGATACCGCTATTTGCCGCAGGCAAACAACGGACCAGCGATAAACCGCATGGAACCAGTTGTAACTTTTCACTTCCCTCTGCCGGCGAGATTTCTCGTATCCGACAAAAATCGCGCTGATCTCGATTGGCAGAACGGAGGCTTCTCGTGGCGTTATCGTAACCGTGTTCAGATCGAAAGGACGCTCGCGATTGGCTCTTATCACCCTGTACCGTATGCCAGCGTCGAGCCCTTCTACAACAGTCAATATGGCAAATGGAGTGACACGGCAATCTATGCCGGCTGCTCCTTTCCTATTGGGAAACACTCGGAATTCCAGCCCTACTATGAGCACCAGAACAATACCGGCAAACATCCGAATCAGCAACTGAACCAGTTGGGGTTGATACTCAACCTCTACTTTTCAGCCGCGGAGCATGACAAATCGGCCGCTGCTGTTCACGCTCGAACGCCCTGAAGTCGATTGAGTCGCGGCATTCCCGACGCACAGTATTTTACCAAGTGATTCAATTCTACTGCCGCCTCCGACCTGTCGGAGTTGCTCTGTTACAAACCGCCTAACTCCAGACCTCTTGGGTTCACGATAAGCCGGTTGGCTGCATGGACTTATCTAAATGCCTGGTTGTGGGTGCTGGTTGGCCCATCGATTGCGACTATCCGTTGCGTGAGCTGCCTGAAGGATGTGGGAGTTCGCCTGTCGCAATTGACAGTAGTAGAACTTGCACGTACGCGCTAGGCTTCCGACGTGGCTGTTACCCAGGTAAGGACACGTTGCCTGCAGAGAAGCTCTTATACGAGGGATGAGGAGAAACGCATGATGAAGCTCAGCCGTGTTAGTAGGGTTGCTGGTTTAGCGGTTTCGCCCCTATTGCTAGCTCTTGCAGGTGGAACGTACGCCCAGGAGCAGCACCCTCTGCTCGACCAGGCTGCCAACAAGGTCATTCAGAAATACCAGACCGCCACCTGTCAACAGCTGTGGGCGGAGAGGGCGAACAAACAGCCACCGTCACCGCAGGAACAAAAGGTAATTCAGTTTCTGAAGACCGATCCGCAGATGCGGACGTTGTTTATCAACAAAGTGGCAGCTCCTATTGCCAACAAGATGTTTGAATGCGGAATGATTCCGTAATAGCCGCTGCCTACGTCTTAACACCTAATCAAGGGGCCCGTATGGCCACGTCTAAGTTCCGTCGTTCGATGCGGCTCCTTGGCGCGTTCGGTGTGCTAGCAGTAGTTACGTGCGCCGCCCACGCCCAGAGTTCGTCAAATCCCGCGCCTCAGTCCGCAACAGAGGCAGCAGCTCCGTCCGCAGGGCCGGCAACGGCCCAGGCGCAGCCTGCACTTGAGCCCAAAGCCATCGGGATTCTGAAGGCCAGCTGCGCGCGGCTGGCTGCGGCGCATTCAATGGAGTTCACCTCAGTGGAGACGTTCGAGAGCCCAAGTCGTCTGGGCTTTCCGCTGGCTTATGGCACCAAATCGGACGTGCTTCTTCAGAGGCCTGACAAACTTCGCGTAATCACTTCAGGTGACGGTCCTGTTTCCGAGTTCTACTACGACGGCAAGACGATGGTGGCGTTTGCACCAGCTGAGAATCTTGTCGCCGTTGCCGATGCGCCGCCAACCGTTGACGAAATGCTTGGAACAGCCTTCCACTCTGCCGCTATCTACTTTGCTTTCGACGACTTGCTCGTGACTGACCCCTACAAGGACATCGCGCAAGGCATGAGCGTGGCATTTTACGTGGGCCAGTCCAACATCGTCGGGGGAACGACGACCGATATTGTGGCTTACGAAAGCGGAGGGGTTTTCATAGAAGCGTGGATCGGTGCAGAGGACAAACTTCCGCGATTGGTTCGCGCGATTTACGTGGACGATCCAACCCAATCGCGCCACAACCTCGTGCTCACGAATTGGCAGCTTGACGTGACGGTTCCCGGTGACGCTTTTAGCTCCTCGAAGGCCGGCAGCGCAAGACGCATTCCATTTGCCTGCCCAGCCCGGCCCCCCGGCAGCTTCGGGCCAAATGTTGCTGCGAAGTCTGCAGCGAAGCCAACGACAAACCCGTAATGCGGGAGTTTGGGGACGCCGTGAAAAATCTATTGTTAAGCCTCCTAAGTGCACTGGTCTCCGTCATGTTATGTGAACCGGCGTTGCTAGGGCAGCATGCGAACCGTTACGGAGGCGGCTCCACCTACCATGCCCAGGGTTCCGATTCCACCACCCGCACCAACGGGTACGGCGGAGAAGCGACCCACACTGCCGGACAGGGCACCTCGTACAACAAATATGGCGACTCCGCATACCATGCTGAAGGGTCAGGGACGACGACCGGCAGTAACGCCTATGGGGGCACCGCGACGCATACAGCCGGTCAGGGAACATCTGCGACAAGCGCCTACGGCGGCAGCGCATATCATGCTGAAGGGTCAGGGACGACGACCGCCACGGGTGCATACGGAGGTACGGCGACGCATTACCAGGGAGTCGGCACAGTCGGGACCACTTCTTCCGGCTCGACTGTGTATGCCAGTGATCATTATTACGGCGGGACAACCGCTGTTTACCATCCGCCGGTTGTGGTCAACTCGTACTCGGCGGGCTGCTACAACTGCGGCGGCTGGTCCACCGCCGGGGCAGTGGTTGCGGGCGCCGCTGTTGGTGTAGTGGCCGGAGCGGCAGTCGCGTCGGCGAATAATAGCGCAGCCAATGCCAATGCCTACGCGGCTGGCGTGGCGACGGGAGCGGCAGCTGCGTCGACGAATACCGCTGTTACTACTACCAATGCCTACAACGCTGGCGTGGCCGCCGGAGCAGCGAGCACTGCCTATTCAATGGGAGAAATCGTCGCGACGGTACCAGCCGGTTGCGGAACGCCCACCGTAGGCGGCATGACGTACTACTTGTGCGGCAACACCTGGTTTCAGCCATCTTACGGCGCAAATGGTGTCTATTATCGCGTTGTGCCAACTCCCTGAGGCTGACACAACTGCCAGTATCGGCAGGCTCGCGATCAGGTTTAGCATGATTCCGAAGCTTTGACTGATTGAAAAGAGAAACCGTGCGCAACCGTGCCAAAAACAACGCGCAGGCGAGCGAGCAGTTCTTCCGCTCAATTTTCGAGAATGCCCAGATCGGTATCAGTTTCTTCAACATCGATGGCCGCGCCGTATTCTCCAACCGCGCATTGCACGAACTGCTGGGCTACAGCGGCGAAGAGCTGAGCCGGCTGGAAAAATGGGATCAGATCGTTCACCCGGATGAACGTGCTTCCGGAGCGAAACGATACGCCGAACTCATTCAGGGCAAGCGTGATAGCGACGAATGGGAACAACGCTTCGTTCGCAGCGATGGCCAGATACTGGTCGCGAATGAACGTTTCACATTGCTCAGGGATGCTTCTGGAAACCCGCAGTACGTTGCTTCATTGATGGAAGACATTACAGAGAAGAAGCGGGCGCAAGAGGAACGAAACCGGGTTGCGAAACAGATGGAAATGTTGCTGGAGTCTACCGGCCAGGGCATTTACGGCATCGATCTGCAAGGGAACTGCACGTTCATCAACAGGGCTGCCTGTGAATTGGTTGGCTACCGTTCCGATGAGGTCCTGGGCCGGAACATACATGATCTGGTGCATCACCACAGGCCGGACGGCTCCATTTATCCCATCGATCAATGCCCCGTCTTCCGCGCGTTCCGGAAGGGAGAGGGCTGTTGCGTAGACACGGAAGTGATGTGGCGACGGGATGG
The DNA here is from genome assembly GCA_963725225.1 of uncultured Acidobacteriaceae bacterium. Lineage (GTDB taxonomy): Bacteria > Acidobacteriota > Terriglobia > Terriglobales > Acidobacteriaceae > Silvibacterium. Next base: position 160,994 of record CAVRXY010000030.1, on the reverse strand, counting down.
TATGCCGATCCCGGTCCAATATTCCTCGTTTCCAATTTGTGAGTGCGGAAAGATCGCTGGCGCCGTCGTCACGGTTCTTGATATCACCGAGCGCAAGCGGGCCAAAGAAAAGCTGGAGGCGAGTGAACAACTCTTCCATTCAATCTTCGATAATGCGCAGATCGGCATCGCTTATTTCAAGATCGATAGCCACGAACACATCTCCAACCACGCGCTGCATGAAATGTTGGGCTACAGCGGAGAAGAGCTAAGCCGCCTCGATCAATGGGATGAGATTGTAGCACTAGAGGAACGCGCTTCCGGAGCGGAACGATATGCCGAACTCATCCAGGGAAAGCGGGACACGGACGAATATGAACAACGCTTCATTCGGCGGGATGGGAGCGTTGTTACTGCCAACGAAAAGTTTCGATTGCTCAGGGACTCGGGCGGGAAACCGCAGTACATTGTTGGCTTAACGGAAGACATAACAGAACGGAAGCGTGCCCAGGAGGCTCTACAGCAGAGCGAAAAGCTTTTCCGTTCGATCTTTGAGAATGCCCAGATCGGGATCAGCATATTCGATATAGATACTCAGACGCATCTCACCAACCGCGCATTGCAGGAGATGTTGGGCTACCCGGAACGGGACCTGGTGGGTTTGGAACAGTGGGATGAAATTGTTCATCCCGATGAGCGCATCTCCGGCGCGAAGCGATACGCAGAAATGATCGAGGGCAAACGCGACGCGGATGAATTCGAAAACCGCTTCGTCCGCAGCGACGGCCGCATTGTTGTTGGCAACGGAAGGTTTCAGTTGCTCCGAGATGCTGCTGGCAAGCCCCAGTATCTCGTCGCCTTGAACGAAGACATCACGGAACGCAAGCGTACCCAGGAAGCCCTGCAGGAGAGTGAGCAGCTCTTCCGTACCGTCTTCGAGAGCGCCCCTGTAGGCATCGGCCTTTACAACGTTCCCAAGGCGCAATATTTTACCAATCGCGCCTTACACGAGATGCTCGACTACACCCATGAAGACTTGAACTCAGTGGAGAAATGGGACCGGGTTGTCCACCCGGATGAACGTGCCCCGGGGGCAAAAAGATATGCGGAACTCCTCGAGGGCAAGCGCGACTACGACGAGTGGGAACAACGCTTCATTCGCCGCGATGGCCGCCTCGTCATTGCAGACGGTGCTTTTACGGTCATCAAGGACGCTGCTGGAAATCCTCTTTATCTTCTCAATACGACGAAAGACATAACGGATCGCAAGCAGGCGGAAGCTGATCTCGTCACTGCTAAAGAAGAGGCCGTGGCTGCGACGAAGGCCAAGTCCGACTTTCTCGCCAACATGAGCCACGAGATCCGAACGCCCATGAATGCGATCCTCGGGATGACTCATCTGGCGCTAAAGACGGAGTTGGCGCCCAAGCAGCGTGACTATCTGACGAAAACAAGAATTGCTGCCCAGGCCCTGCTTGGCATCATCAACGACATCCTCGACTTCTCGAAGATCGAGGCTGGAAAGCTGGACATAGAAACGATCGAGTTCCGCCTCGATCAAGTGCTCGACAACCTCTCCTCCGTCGTTAGCCAGAAGGCCCAGGATAAGAACCTGGAGTTCCTGATCGCAGCCCCGCATGACATGCCGCCGAATCTGATAGGTGACCCGCTGCGTCTTGGCCAAATCCTGATCAACCTCGTCAACAACGCGGTGAAGTTTACCGATCGCGGTGAGGTTGTAGTGGGCGTGTCTCTTGAAGAAAAAGTCTCGGAGCGGGTCAAGCTGAAGATCTCCGTTCGTGACAGTGGAATCGGCATGAAGGCGGAGCAGACGACTCGCCTCTTTCAGGCATTTAGCCAGGCCGACACATCCACCTCCAGAAAATACGGTGGCACTGGACTCGGCCTTTCCATTTCCAAACGGCTAGTCGAACTTATGGGCGGCGAAATCTGGGTAGAGAGCCAATATGGCATAGGCAGTACTTTCCTTTTCACCGCGTGGTTTGGGATCGGGTCACCGGAGCCGGAGCACAAGCGTTTCATCCCAGATCTGGCAGGCGTCCGGGCCCTGGTTATCGATGACAATACACAGGCGCGCGAGATACTCACCGATGCCCTTCGGGTATTTGCACTCCGAGTCGATTCCGTTTCGTCCGGGGAGGACGCCGTGCGAGAAATAGCCGCCGCGGATTCTCAGGATCCCTACCGGCTGGTGTTGATGGATTGGCATATGCCGGGAATGGATGGCCTGGAGACGAGCCGCATCATCAAACGCGATCATCGTCTTCAGCACGTTCCAAAAATCGTCATGGCGACCGCCTTCGGGCGGGAAGATATCAGAACAAAGGCAGAGGAGATTGGGATCGAGGGCTATCTTCTGAAGCCTGTTAATTCGTCGCTGCTCTATGACACTCTAGTGGAACTCTTCGGCATTGCTGGACTCGAGGGCCACCGTACCCGCGCGAAGAAAGAAGACGCCCAAGTGCATGACGCCCTGGGAATCCGGATTTTGTTGGTCGAAGACAACGAGATGAACCAGCAGGTTGCGACGGAACTGCTGCAGAGCGCCGGAGCGATCGTAACCGTTGCCAACCATGGTGGCGAAGCGGTGGAGATCCTGACAGCAGGCGACCAGGCTCCGCCGTTTGATGTGGTGTTTATGGACCTGCAAATGCCGGAGATGGATGGTCACACGGCTACAAGGCTTATTCGGGCGCAGTCGCGCCTTCAAAGCCTGCCCATCATTGCGATGACGGCGCACGCCCTTATTGAGGAGCATCAGCGCTGCCTCGATGCCGGTATGAACGATCATGTGTCGAAGCCGATCGATCCCGAAGCCCTGTTTTCGACGTTGCTGCGATGGGCGAAGCCCCGGCGAGGGCCGGCAGTCGAGCCCCCAGAGACACCCGTAAAGGCGGCGGCCGATGAGGTGCTTCTTCCCGAAATCCCAGGGATCGATCAGGCTGATGGCCTGAAGCGCGTTGTGGGTAACAAGCGGCTCTACCGCGACCTGCTGGCTCAGTTTGCCGCTAAACAAGACGACGCGGCCGTGCGGATTTCGGCCGCACTCGAAAGTGGCGACCTCAAACTGGCGGAACGCATCGCGCATACGGTAAAGGGCGTTGCTGGAAACATGGGGATCGGGCAGGTGTTCGCTGCGGCCGAAAAGCTCGAAAGCGCAATTCGCGATGCAGGGGCGGTGGAACCGGCGCTACTCGAAGAATTCACTCTGGTACTGAGCCACCAGATCCAGACCATTCGCTCTGCAATGCGCGAGGTCACACCGGACCAACCGGTGAACGAGGTACGGCGCAAGGATTTCGACGCCCGCGCAGCATCAGCAGCAATCACGCGCCTCAGGGCGCTCCTTGAGTCGAGCGATGGCGATGCCGCCGACGCGTTTCTCACTGTCAAAGGTATTCTGGAGGGAACTCTCGAGAGGTCACGGCTGGATGTTCTCAGCACAGCCATCAGCGACTTCGATTTTGAGGAAGCGCTCTTGAGGTTAGATGAAATCGCCGGGATCCATGGCGCGGAGCGAAAGCAAGGTACTGTCCAACGTGGCTGAGAAAGACAGTACTAGCCGTGGACGATGTTCTCTCCAACATCCAGGTGGCGCTCGACCGGCCAAAGCTGGCGTGGCTTCTCGACAATGGTCTTGAAAATCGATCGTGTAGTTAAATCAATCGTATCAATATGAATCGCGTGCGAGGTTTCTAAGGCTATCAATATGCCCGTCGACCGAGGACTCACAGTTAAGTCGGACGCCAAACCTTGATTTACATTGCTTCAGAGCCAAAATCTCTTCCCGCTCCCTTTCTGCTCTCTGGCTGCACCGCTGGTTGCGACTCGCAGTCCCGCCCAAACTTCGCTGATCGAACAGGTGTGTGTTGCTCGGACGCTTACGCTCGTTCGCCCCGACTTCATCGGCCAACTCCAGCAAATGAAGGACCTGCAAGACCGCGCAAGAACACTCTTCCGCAGCGGCGTTGCCATCAGCGACCCTCATGCGCCGATGGAGTTTTCTACCAGCTCCAAGAAGCTGATTGGACGTGTGTTGCTCAATAGCGAAGACGAACGCATCGGCGCTCTGCAAACCATATTCGAGACGACGGAAGGGAAAATCGAGGTCATCCGACACGATGGAACCCTTCGGGCGGCTTGGAGGCGCGGAGACCTGGAGCCAGGCAACGTAGTGACCATCGACGGCCTAAGAAGCGACCCAAGCAAGCTCTATGCGGCGTCCGTAGGCACGGACAAAGACATCCTTGCGAATAAGCGGGCTCTTGATTCGGTGGTGCGGCGGATGCGAACAATGGGCCTCGTCTCCAGTGGGAGCGACAAAGGTTGGATGGGGCAATTCAACAATGCGCTCCGAACCCGCGTCGCAGAGCGGGCCCACGAGCGAGGGCACTGATTCTCTTCGTCGGAAGTGAAATGTACAACTCACTAGAGCATGGAGGTTACGAATGAATAACGGAACCACCGCACCCCCCGGATACGTTCTCCCCTCGCGCCCTCGCTGGCAGGGCGGGTGGAACGTTCGGGCTCTGTTGGGCGCTGTCGTCGCCTTCGTCATGGCAGCCAGCGCCGCGAGCCAATGGCTTGCAGCACAGCTCAACAATCCTGTCGAGATGGGCGACCCGATTGTGTGGTTTCACGGCGTTGCTGTATTCCAACCATTTGCGGGCCTTGTGCTGTGGAAGCACTTTGCGGGCAGTCGCCTCATCAATTTCGCCGTGCGGAAAGAGATCTGGATTGCATTCGGGGCGACGATTCTGGGTGGACTCTTTCTCGCCTATCTTGCCTATTGGTTCCTCTCCCTCATACGCTCGCGATTGACCACGATTCAACAGGTCATCCGATCCGCCCCTATGCATACGGCACCTACCACGTTCAGCCAGGACAACTCTGGGTAATCAGTTCTTTCAGTCCCAAGAGTTTCGATTCCCGTTACTTCGGCCCAATACCAGCTCGGTCAGTGCGGCACTGGGTCCAACCTTTCCTAGTCGAGAAGCAATACCAGCCTGAAACAAATACGAAGTAGGGCGGAATTTGGGCGACTCGTACCGACTGGAGTCCAGGCGCCATGAAAATCACGGAGTCTATAGAACCGTCACGAGGGAAGATGACAACTCATCTTCCCTCCATTCGGATTTCCCCGAACATCCGAACTGCGCTGCTCTTCGCCGCCGCCTTCGCATTCGGAGCCGCCGGATGGAGCGGGAAGCCGTCTCTGAACTTCCTAGCCCTGCTATATCCATTCGTGTACTTACAGTCACGGCGTCGACTGGACGCCCTCAGCTCTGCGCTCTACTACGCGGGGGCCACATGGAGCGTCATTCCAGGTTCAGAGAGCTTCTTCGGCACTGGAGGGCAACCTCCTCCTGCCTCTGCTCATCTGGGTCGCCCTTCTTGCCCTGAGTGCGGCGCCGTGGATTGCTTTGTACAATCGAGCGTTTCTTCCCGTGGCCGCCGTTGCAGCCATCATCGCACTGAGCCTCCCCCCGTTCAGCCTCGTCACGGTTGCACATCCGCTCATCTCTGTGGGTGAGTGGTTTCCGGGAACTCGGTGGTTCGGGTTGTGTCTACCACTAATCCTGATATTGGCCTACCGTCGTCTCGGTACCCCTTTTACTCTGGCGGTGCTCGTAGGTGCGTCGCTCGCGGCACATGCTCGTTTTCATCGCCCACCGCAAGATCCGCGCATCGTTGCTGTGAACACTCGTTTTGGAGGTCCAGCGACACGAGACATCCTCGGCTCAACATTGCAAGGCCAGGAAACGGCAATGCAGCGAATAGCTCTTACGCACCCGGATACGCTCATCCTCTTTCCGGAGTCAATCATCCCAACGTGGACTCCGACGCATGACGAACGCTGGGCCGCAACCTTTGCTCAACTGCAGGCCCGGCATACCGGACTGCTCATCGGCACGACAATTCCTGTTGCAAACACCCAGGCGAATCGCAATGTTCTCCTCTCCCGTGGCTACACGGAGCGCCTGTCATATGTGCAGCGCGTTCCCGTGCCTCTCGGCATGTGGCGCTTTGGCGACAAGCGCAACGGCTTCCCGTTGATGCTCCGCTACCCCTCCACAATCCGTATCTGGGATCGACGCGCCGGGGTCCTCATCTGCTACGAACAGCTCCTTGTTTGGCCTGCTCTCCAAACGCTATCGCGAAATCCTGACATGCTTCTTGCCCCCTCAAACTTGTACTGGGCGTCCGGCACGATCATTCCATCTGTCCAGCACGTCTCCGCTCAAGACTGGGCAGACCTTTGGGCAATTCCTTTATATGAGGCCAGCAACCGATGAAGACTTTCCTGGTCATGACCCTATTGCTTCTTCCGCCCGCAGCGCTAGGGCAGAACACGGACATCACCAGGCTGCAATCGACCTGTCTCCCAACTGCTCCGCTGAGTACGCTTCGCGCCGTCGTTCAGGTTGAATCAGGCGGCAATCCAAACGCTATGCAGATTGACTTTCCGAAGGGACTACTCAAGCGTTGGAGGCTCGCCGAGGGAACATTACGCCTCAAACGCCAGCCCACCAACCAACGCGAAGCGTTGGATTGGTTGGCATACTTCCAGAGCTACGACATCTTTGTGGACCTTGGGCTGATGCAGGTCAGCACCGCCGAAGCCAAACGACGGGGTATATCACCTGAGTCTCTGTTGGAGCCCTGCACGAATCTCCGGGTAGGCTGGCAGATTCTTGAGGACGCTTATCAGATTGAGAAAAAGACCTATGGACCAGGCCAGGAAGCCTTACAGCACGCAATTTCACGTTACAACACTGGAGATCCGCAGCAGAGGCATTGCCAACGGCTATTTAGCCCGCGTCTTTGCAGCAGTCCGCAGGCTGCAAGCCGAGCCACCAATGGAGAGGCGATGAGTGTTCTATCTTCCGAACGTCCACATGACCAGGGCGTTGAACACAGCATGGCAAACAATCGCTGGAATGACGCTGCCACTCTTCAAGCGACACAGACCATAGACAACGCCAGCAACGGTCGTCAATGTCAGATAAATTCCGGTGCGAGCGTGAGCGACTGCAAATACGGACGCCACGAAGAGCATGACGAAAGTCTCAAATGCCCGTTTCGAGCGCAGCTTTCGTCCTACAAAGAGAAAGCCGTTATACATCAGGCCGCGAAAGAAGAGCTCTTCTGTTATTGGAGAGATGAGTACCGACCACAGCACTTTTCCTGCGGGTACCTTTCCATAGACAGGCAGATTCCCCTTCTTCACACAGACCCAGAACAGCAAGAAGAGGGTGATCGCCGCAAACGTCGCCCATTGAATAGCCCTGCTGTTCACACGCTCCAGCGACAGGATCGGAGCCTTGTCCGTGCCGCTCATCTGCCAAGTGAGTTCCCAAAATGTAATCGCAAGCAACCCTATGACCCACCAATAGGGGACAGCCACACTCATCACTGCGAGGCCCCACGTCGCCAGCCACGCAATTGGCAGCCACTTCCGCCGCCATTCCACGCCGAGAGATTGAGAAATGACTACTTCTGACAAGGAACGCATCCTCCGGCTAAAAGCGGTGCAGTCCGCGCTCGCCTCGGTGCAACTCGCGGGCCTGCAGCCATCGCAACATCTCGAAAGCCTCTTCGCTTCTTGGATTGACGGTAAATCGACACTCGACCAGGTCTACGCCTCTCTCTTAGCAAAGGTGAGAACAACCAATGATTGAGCACACTGACATAACAATACTCGGCACTACAACTCTAAAAAACAAACTTGGCATCACTGACCCGCAGCAGCTCGCGACAGCAGAGGCCGACCTCACCGCGTTTCGACTCGCTGAGCTTCGAATCGCTCCTATCCGAGGCGGCTTCGACTCCGTACACCTTCAGGAGATCCATCACCATGTTTACCAGGACCTCTACGATTGGGCCGGAGAGCTGCGCCGCGTGGACGCCGGCAACCGACCCGCGTCCGATGTTGCCACGTCGCTAAACGCCGTCTTCGACCGGCTGGGACGTGAGAATCACTTGAAGGGTCGTAGCCCCGAAGAATGGTCGCATAGCGTCTCTGCGTACATTTATGAACTTGGAACAATCCAGCCGTTTCTCACTGGCAATGAAGTCGCACTGCGTGAGTTTGCCGATGAGCTGGCACGTAAGAATAATCTCAGTCTCCAATGGGACACCGCCCCAGAGATCGGCGCGAACGACGTAATGAGACACCTCGATCAGTCGGAACAATCTGCAAACATTCGACGCATGGTCATGTTGGCAATGGATACAGATCCCGGTTCATTGCGGCCAAGTCGCGGCACGATAGTGGAGCGTGGAATTGAACGACTCTTCTCAGGTATTCCACTCCCCTAGAGCAAACCGCGTTCTCCAGCTAAACTTGAACTGAGCTGTTACCGAACGATACATTTCATTTTCGTGAGACGGACATACATGCGCCTCCCCGCCGCATTGTAAGGAAAATCTTCGCGACTTTAGGGATCACCCTTTTAGTCGCAGGCTGCGCGTATTATTACGCGATCACCCCGCATCACAGCTCGGCCCCGCCTGAATCGGCAGAGGGCTTGCTCGACAGGGCAGACACCCTTGCGTGGGGCAATCGTTGGGCAGACGCCTTGCCGCTCTACCAAAAGGCCCAGCAGCTCTACACCGCGCAGCACGAGCCTTCCAAAGCTTTGTATGCTCAGGTCAGTCAAATTCCTCCGAATGAGTCCGTGAGCATTCCGGCGACTCTTTGGGCGTTGACACAAGACTTGGCCCGGCCCGAAGCCGCCGACCCTGAGACCAGGCTGAGAATCCTCACAATTCGAGGGATGCTCGAAACCAACTACGACGCCTCGGAGGCGCGATCGACCTGGCAAGACGTGGCCGCTCTCGCGATTAAATTGCATCACTACGAGCTGGCGACTCGCGCCACGGGCGAGCAAGGCATAGCTGCGTTCATCCTTGGCGATACCGAAACTGCAAAAAGGCAGGTCATAAGGGCTTGGGGACTCTCAAAAGTTGAGAATGATCCAGCAGCCACCGTTCGCTATGCCAGCGTTTTTGGTGCCGGCCTAGTTCAGATTCATCGCTACAAAGAAGCTCTGGCCCCTTTGAACCAGGCGATCAAAATCGCTCAAACGAATCCTGAAATTGCCTATCCGACAATCGCCATTTACGCGAAGATCGACGCCTTGACCGGCCTACATCAATACGAAGAGGCCATTACTCTCGCGAACGCATCACTTGCACGACTGCAAGGTACACCCTATGACGCCCACAAGTCTCAGGTTTACCTTTCGCGGGGAACGATCAATAAAGAGCGCGGGGATTGGAACGCAGCAATCGCCGACTACCAGCAGTCGGTCGACTTCTCCAGCAAGATCAGCAATTACCGCGGGGTTACAGACGCAGGCGGACTTCTCGCCCAGGCCTATCAACATAATGGCGACCTCCCTGATGCGCTTGTAGCGCGCAGCAGGTCGCGGCCGGCGGCGCCGACGTAGGTCAGAGACAGCGTCTGGTCGCTGCCCAGCGATTGCTCCAGCGCGAGATTCCATTCGTAGGTGCGCGGGAGCGACAAGTTCGGGTCGGCCACGACCATGGTGCCAACCGGCGGGCTCGTCGTAAGCGCCGGAGGAACAGCATCCGCCGCCCTCAGCGGAAACGGAACCATCCCCAATGACTTGACCGCGTGGTACGGGAAATAACTGGTCACGCCTCCGAGCGAGCCATAGCCGAGGTCGTAAAAGATGCCGAAGCCCGCGCGGAGCACAGCGCTCCAGTTCGGCTTTCCGCTGAATTGATAGGCAAGTCCCACCCTGGGGGCCACGTTTCCGTATGTAGTGTCGTAAAGCGGAGCGCCGCGGGGCGCCAGCGTCATGGTCGCCGGATCGTTCAGCCCGATCACGGTGAATGGCTGGTTCGCCAGGTTCTTGCCTTTCAGTGCCGGGTTGATGTCCCAGCGCAGACCGTAGGTCAGGGTCAGGCGCGGAGTTAGCCTCCAGGTGTCCTGACCGAAGATCGACCAGTTCCGCGCAAGCAGGGTATCGCTTTGCAGAGCGTGCACAAATGCGGCGGCGGCGATGTCAGAAAGAGCGCCTCCCGGAGTGGTCGCCATACCCGTGAACTCTGAAAACTGGGCATAGATCGCCGGGCTGCTGAACGGCGACAGCCAGCGATAGTCAAGACCGAACTTGAGTTGGTGGCTGCCTTTCGTCACCGAGAGATTGTCAATCAGATTCACCTGCCGCTGCTCATCAATCGCCTGATTGCCCTTTTCGAACTGTCCGGTTCCGACGATGTAAAACTCGAAATTCGCATCTTGGGGCGAATATCCCGACGGAAACAGAACGGAATCCGAAAGCGGAACGGCTCCGCCAAAGTTATCGATGGTGAAGTTGGTGCTGAGGCTATGGTTGCTATAATTCGCCCTGAATTCATTACTGATTGCCGGCCGGATGAGCTGAGTAGAACCCAGGGTAAAGGTATGGAGCGAGGACGAAAGCGACTCCGTTGTGCTCAGGACGCTGAACGGCGGCGGAAATCCACCTCGCTGCTTCAAGCTGGACGGCGAGTAGTTGTAACGGGCGAAGACAGTGACTTTCGGCTTTATGATCTGGTCGACGCGAATGCTGTAAGCATCGAGTGATGAGGGATCGGTATAGGTGGCATTGAACTGCGCAAGGCCGTTGCCGAACTCCGCTCCGTTTGCGACGGGATAGGCGTTTAGATAGGGGAGAACCGCCAGGCCCATCACCTGGGCCTGCTGCCGCGACGGCGTATCCGGAACGACCGTTTCCTGCGTGGAAGGCAGCCGCAGGCGCAGCCCTTCGTACGAAAAGAAAAAGAAGGTCTTGTCCTTGCGAATCGGCCCACCAAACACACCGCCAAAGTCATTCTGGCGCTCGGCAGGTTTCTGCAAGCCGTTGTAATTTGCGAACCAGTCATTGGCATCGAGCGCGCTGTTTCTGAAATACTCGAAGAGGGTGCCATGACACGAATTCGTTCCCGAGCGCGTGACAATCGAGACCTGCCCGCCCGGAGTGCGTCCGAATTCCGGAGCGAACGAAGAGGTCTGCACGCGGAACTCCTGCATCGCGTCTACCGAGACCAGGCTGTTCGTCCCGCCTGAAACACTCAGCGCCGGCAGCGCTCCGCCGGCGGTTTGCACCATCGGGAAGTACCCGGTGACTCCAAAGTTCGCGCTGGCCCCGTCGACGGTGAAGTAATTGGCGTCGGCGCGCTGGCCGTTGACGCTGAACTGGCCCTGATCGTCAAAAGCCGTTTGCGACACGACCACACCCGGGGTCAGCATGATGAGCGTCTGGAAGGTGCGTCCGTGAGCGGAAGATTGTCGATCAGGTGACGGTCAACTACCGTACTGACCGTACCGTCGGTGGTGTTCACCTCGACGGTGTCGCCCTGGACCGTCACCGAATCGGAGACGGGACCGACCTCCAACCTGAAGTTACGCTCCAGGTTGTCCTGGACGTTCACTGTGAGATCGGTAAGGCGGATGAGTTTGAACCCACTCTTCTCCACCTCCATGCCGTAGTGACCGGGGCGAACGTCGGCGAAGCTGTAAAGGCCGCCATTGCCCGTAGCGATATCGGTTTCGGTGCCGCGATCGGTGTCGATCAGGCGAACGCTGGCCCTTGGCACGACCGCGCCGGTCGGGTCGGTCACGGAACCGTAGATGCCGGCGGTTTCTGTTTGGGCTCCCGCTGTGGAGTGGAAGGTAAAGAGGAGCACGAAGACAGAGAGCAGTGCTCGGCTGACCCTCGGTCCCCGGGACATACCTCGCCTCCCCTGGATGGGTTGAACTCAGAGCATTACTGCCAGCTGCTCAAATTGTAATCGGCCTTTATCCGCCACGCCGTCCGGAGGAGGGGCCGCCTGTCACCAAGTTGGGAAGTCGTTTTGTCAAGGACGAAACAACGTGTGGTACGGCATGGAACTGGCGGGAGCTGGACTAAGATGTACCCAGCATGGCAAGAGCGCGCGCAAGGGCCGTGATCCTAATCGGCATGGTGCTGGCGTGCTCTGCCTGCGCTTCAGCCCTGAACCCATCGCTCGACATCAGCCAGTATGCGCACACGTCGTGGAAGGTCCGCGACGGGTTTGCTCAGGGCTTTATCGGTTCGATCGCCCAGACACCAGATGGTTACCTGTGGCTGGGCACAGAGTTCGGCCTCCTTCGCTTCGATGGTGTCCGCGCGATCCCGTGGCAACCGCCTGCCGGTCAGCGTCTTCCCGCTGAACGGGTTATATCGTTGCTGACTGCGCAGGACGGAACTCTATGGATTGGTACAGGCAATGGGCTTGCCATTTGGAATGGCAGCAAATTTGCGCAGTATCGAGAGTTCTCCGGGTACGCCGTTTTCTCGCTTGTGGAGGACCACGAGGGCACCATTTGGGTGGGGGGCACGGCTTTCGCCGCTCCTATTCAGTCGAAGTTATGTCAGATCCGGGGCGGGCGAATCCATTGTTATGGAGAGGATGGCAGGTTCGGCCTAGGATTCGAACGCGTATATGAGGACAGCAAAGGTAATCTTTGGGGCTGCGGTAATGATGGGCTGTGGAAATGGAAGCCAGCGAGGGAACCGCAGTTCGCCTCTGCGGGCCAGCCTATTCGCTGTGGGGGTGTCATCGAAGACGATCAGGGCGAGCTGTTGATAGCGGCGCGGGATGGGCTCAAGCGGCTCGTGAACGGAAAGGCGGAGCGACATGCAGTACCGGGGATCGATTGGCAGTTCACGCCAAATGGACTTTTTCGCAGCAGCGACGGCAGTCTTTGGATAAGAACTGACGACCGGGGCCTCATCCACGTGCACCGGGGACGCGCAGACTGGTTTGCCCAGCCCGATGGTCTCTCCAGCAATAACATCGGGACCATTTTCGAAGATCGCGAGGGCAATATCTGGGTAGGCACAGCCGATGGGCTTGATCGTTTTCGGGACCGCGCCGTGCCGACTATCTCCACCGGGCAAGGGCTGGCGGATGAGGGTGTCTGGTCAGTGCTCGCAGCCCGCGATGGGAGCCTCTGGTTCGGTTCGTCAAGCGGCGTGACGCGCTTGAGAGATGGCGAGGTAACAATCTATCGCAGGCCGTACCCGGAGCAATCTGCCGCCCTGCAGTCCCACTCGCAAACTCGATCCACCAGCGTAGTGCGGGTAGTAGGCAACAGCGGGTTGCCTGCAATGGCCGAGTCGCTTTTCGAGGACGATGCAGGCCGGATTTGGGTGACTACGCGCAAGGGCGTCGTCCGCTGGGACGGAACCCGGTTTGGGCTCCTGGACGGCATTCCCGGTGAAGAAGTGTATGCCATCAGCGAGGACCGTCAAGGAAGCTTATGGCTCAGCAGCGAGCAGCATTTTGGGGAGTTGATGTGCGGAAGGTGTATCCGTAACCACAGTTAAACGAAGGGAAATAGCTTTTCCCTTCGTTTCGACTGCAAAATCCCAGCCGTTGATTTGTGTACCTATGGAGCTTTTTTATGAGCTCCCGGACCTTGGGATCAAGGTAGTAACGGGTGCAAAACAGAAGTGTGTGTTCCGGGAGGGTAAGACCGAGGCTGGTCATCCCGAGTGGGCAGAAACAGCCGTGGTTCAGTAGGCCCCCGACACGCGAGACGTAACGAGTAATCTGCATCTGCCATCGGCAGGTGCGGACAACTGCTGATGTGTTCCTCGCCCGCGCGCGTGAGAGTTGTATGTGCGCAGCAGGCAGGGCACTTTTGTATGCCGGGCTCAACCGCGCCTTCCCGTCCGATTCGAGGAGCCTCGATGGGTGGATAGCTATGTATCTGTGTTTGTTACTTACTCTTGTTCTTTTTCCACAGGCTGAAAAAGGTCAATCCGGTGTTTTACTTCGAAAACGGTATACTAGGTCGGGACAAATCGGCCGCAAATGGGCTTAGGGGTGTACCGGGACCCCCAGTCAAAGGTTGGGAAATGCCTTTCCCCGGTCTTTTCATGTGAAATTCCTAGCCAGAACTTTCTCTGGTGCCCGGAAAGATTTCCACAGGGTAAAACGGACTGATTTTCGGCCGAAATCCGGGTGGGAATGGTCGCTTGGGAGGGCTCTCCCCAGGAGCCCGAACTCGGGCCGGCGTCTGATCGCCGGCGGCCGGGAACACATCGCTCATCTCGACCGGCTGGAGAGGATTGGGCAGCCATGGGGGGTCAATAAGGGTTCCCGAGAGAGTGGAAGCGCAGACCGAGACTGGCACCCTCCGAGCACATAGAGGGATAAAGCGCTGCTCGACTGGATTAGAGAGCCCCTCAGCCGCAGTCGGCGGGGAGAGCGCTTCTGGGATTTAGTCTTCGCAGCATGGCGACGAGGAAAGCGCCGCTTACGAGAATGCCGATGCTGAGCAGGAGAGGGATCATCAAGACTGCACCTGCAAGCAGGATCGCGGCGTTGCCGATCATCCTCGTCATGCGCGCACGATAGCAAGCCGAAGCCAAATCCCAGTAGCTCCTGACCCTGATTCCTATATATAGGTCGGGGCGATCTTCGCCAGGGCTCCGTGGGAAGAGGCTGCGGAGGGTGGCGGGAGGGTCAGGAAGTCACACTCGAGATGCCATCGGATGGCGGGTCCTCGCCCGCGCGCGTGGGAGTTGTATGTGCGCAGCGGGAAGGGACCTGGTCCTGACACGCGTTGGCCAGGGCGGCCTGCTGTTCTGCCGAAGTCGCACCAGCGATGAAGGTGACCGTGGTCGAGAAGCTGATGCCGATCAGATCCGGGTTGACCGCGGTGCCGGTCAGAGGCCAGGCGGTGGTGGCGTTAATCTGCGCCTGCACCATCTGCAGCAGGCTTGGAGGAACTGCCGGCGAGATACCGTAGATGTAGGCTGTGTAAGTGCCTGCTTCTCTCTCAAACTGGACATCCTGTATGCCAGGAACGTTGAGTATAGCCAGACGTAGGTCCGCCTCGGCAGCTCCGCCTGTGGACTGCAGCTTAAGGTTGATGCGGTAGCGGAGGCTGTCGTCGTCTTCTTCATCCTGGCCTGCAACGATGCCGAAGTTGTTGGTGACCAGCAGGGTTCCGAAGCGAGCATCTGTGTAGCCGCGGAAGTTGTGGCCGCCAGCTGTCCCACGGGTAAAAACGAGAGCTAGTTGACATATCTTAGATATGTTAGATATGCTGATCTTCCTCCCCGTCACCTATATATATGAAGCGCGCCGCCCTCTATATGCGTGTCTCTACCCTCGACCAGCACCCCGAGACCCAGCTCTACGACCTTCGCCAGATGGCTCAGCAGCGCGGCTACGAGATCGTCGAGGAGTATACCGACACGATTAGCGGCGCCCGGGCCAGGCGGCCGGGGCTCGATCAGATGATGCGCGATGCCCGCCGTGGCCGCTTCGAGGTCGTCCTGGTCTGGGCCTCGGACCGGATTGCCCGGTCGGTGAAGCACTTCCTCGATGTGCTCGACGAACTGAACCGGCTCAATATCGAGTTCATCAGCTTTCGCGAGCAGATCGATACCGGGGGTCCGTTAGGCCGGGCGGTCGTTGTCATCATCGGTGCGATTGCGGAACTCGAGCGCAACCTGATCATCGAGCGAGTGCGTGCCGGCATGCGCCGCGCCCGGCTAGAAGGCCGTCACATCGGTCGCAAGCCGTTGGAGCTTCGATCGCACTGCCATCCTGCGGGACCGCCAGCGGGGCCAGAGCCTGGGACAACTGGCCAAGAGCTACCGGGTCTCCCGCGCCACCATCCACCGCGTGCTCCGTGAGCACGCCACTACTACCCTGGAGAAATCTGCGTGACAGAAAGTACAGTCCTAAATCCTGCTATGGATGCTGGCCTTTACCACGGTTGGCTTTATCATCGGCTGGATCCTCGGCTTAATGTTCAGCCGCAGTTGGTATGCAGAAGAGAAAGTCGAATATCTGCACGATCAACTCAAGCACGTCGGAGAACCGGTCCTGGAACGCCGGCTCAGACAGATGCACGGCACTCTGAACGACGCCCACAAGCGCATCTTGGCGCTTGCCAGATACATCAATCCTGACTAAATCGGGGTCTCTCCGATCGACCTACGCCTGCTCAAAGAGTGCTGTTTCAAAAGGCCTCCAAAAACAGCCCCGCTAAATCCCCTCAATTCAACAGCCGGATCTCCCCCTCCGGCCTGTTCCAAAAGGTGTCCCTTCTGAAACACCACAGTGCGCGCTTCCGCTTCTTACCGTAGACCAGCTTTGAGGATCGCTCGTGATTCGCGCGCCGACCTGCTCACTTTTCGATTAGAGACACAGACAATCTTTTACGTTCTGTACAACAGCCCTGGCCGTCGGCCCCGCCCCAGAATAAGCTAACAGCGCGTTCTCTCATTTGGAACATTAGCCGAATATGGCTCGGAGTGGTCTGGAGTCTCGACTAGCCTCGGTCTGAGAAGACTCATGGCCGCGCAAGACAGAGTGCGCAGCGAATGTGAAGATGAACCCGTCGCGGCGCTTCACCACTAATCGCTATTGGCGCTGCCGGCAACTAGGAATCAAGCGGCTCCATGTCAACCGCGACCTTGAGCGTGTGGTCTCCGCCCCCGAGAATCAAGCCGCGCAGAGGGCTCACGTCGCCGTAGTCCCGACCCCAGGCGAGCACCACGTGACCTTTCGAGGGGACAAGGTTGTTCGTGGGATCCATATCCAGCCAGCCGATTCCCGGACAATAAGCGGATACCCAGGCGTGAGATGCATCGGCTCCCACCAGCCTCGGTTGCCCAGGAGGCGGATAGGTACGAAGGTAGCCGCTTACGTAACGAGCCGCGATATTCACTGAGCGGAGACAGGCGATTTGCAGGTGCGCGAAATCTTGGCAAACGCCCCGCCGCTTCCGAAAAACCTCTTCGGTCGGCGTCCGTACGTTGGTCACTTTTGAATCGAATCGAAAGTCCTTGTGGATGCGTGCGGTCAGATCCAGAAGCGCTTCCGGCATCGGCCGGCCGGGCGTAAACGACTGCAGCGCATAGGAGGCAAACTCCGGCCGTACCCGGATGCGCGGTGACTCAAATCCAAACTGGTAGGCTTCGAGCCCCGCGGGACTTTGATCGTTGGGCAGCGATCTGGCCGCCTCTTCCCATGTGGGAGACTGTTGCGGCCACGCTGTCGCATTCCCATTCATTGTCACTTCGCTATGCGCCTCTACCACTAATTCCTTGTGCGGCTCCTGCACAGTAAAAAAGCAGAGAAGGTTCCCAAAGTAGTCCTCCCGCTCGGTGCGCGTTGCCGGCTGCGGTTGGATGTGCAGTTCACTCCGCACCAATTGATGGTTCGGCAAAGACCGTGGTGTCAGGCATGCCACGTGGTTTCCGACGGAGACAGGATATTTGTATTTGTACGTGGTTCGGTGAGTGATTCTATAAATCATTGGCCTATGGTGATCGGCAAGGTGCGAGCGTGGCTAAAATACCTGCCCGATAAGTTATTCGACCACGAAGGCAGCAAACGCTCCAGTTCTCTGAGGAACCGCTCAAGGCGGGACAGCCCCGCGGATCCATTCGCCGGAGTCTCTGCACCTGGTAACGGATATTTCAACTCCCGCAGATCGAAACTACGTAACACAGTCAGGACGTCCCCCATCGCTTGCAAGTCACCCGGCAGGTGCCGGGGAAGCTTTTGATAGAGTTCCGCAAGGTGGCTCAGTTGGAAGTCAAGGGACCGGGGATTTGTTTCATCTGCCATGAGCACATCCAGCACGGCTAAAGGCTGCAGAGTCGTGTAGTACCGTGTGCGGTAGGTCATGGAACTGTCCGCGACCTCGAGCAGGCATTCCAAAAGCGACCAGTCCTCCTCTGAGAGCGGCGTAGTGATCTCGCGCAGTTGCCGGGTCAGATAGATCGCGCGCTCCAAACGCCGCCCGATGCTCAGGAATAGCCATCCCAATCCGCGATTTATGTTTTCGCGCTCCATCCCTGAAAACGCGGAAAGCAATTCCAGGCAAGCGGTAAGCATCGTCGGATACTCAAGAAACTGTGTACCCTGCTCGATCAGAATCGAATCTCGGAGCCGGCTGATGAGGTACATCATATCGGCCGACAAGCGCTCTCGCACATGCCCACCAACACGAGATACCTCGGCCAACGTGCAGACCAGACTGTCCGGCCGCTTGGTATCGGTCAACATCGAGATCATTTCCTGCTCGAGTTCAAGGGAAGTCGGACGCCTATCTTTAGACTTTGGCAACTTGCTGTGCCGCGACTCAAGGCAACCGTGCAGGCGAAGCAGGCACGCCAGCTCTGCACTTTCCGCGCGCCGTACGCGAGGAATCATTGTGCGCAGTATCCGGGCGATATTCTCCGCTCGCTCGGCATATCGGCCCAACCAGAAAACATTGTCGGCCACGCTGCTAGGCACAACCCGCGGGACACGGCGCAACTCCACCGGTTCAGTGCGCGGATGCAGCATACTGAACGTATCCACGGGGCCATCCCAGAGTACCCATGCGTCCTTACTGTGGCCGCCTCGCTGCATCGAGACGACCGACCCTTCAGCTTCGGCGACACGCACCAAACCGCCCGGAATCGCGATCCACCCGCTGCCGGTATTCAGTACGTAGGTGCGGAGCACGACGCTGCGCGAGTTCAGGCATCCGTTGTCCCACACCGGCGCTGTGGACAACGCGATCTGTTCCTGCGCCACATACTCATGGGGCCGGGCTCGCAATTGATCCGCAAACTTGCCTTTTTCTGTTTGCGGCAGTTCGGCGCCAAAGACCGGCTCCATGCCGCGGGACGGAAACGCCGGTTTCACCACCACGGAGTCAAGATGGTCGAGCACCCAATCGAGCGCGTACGTCTGCCCGCACCACCAGGTCGCAACGGAAGGAAGTTTGAGCTTCTCGCCAAGAAGGTGCGTGGAGAGACCGGGAAGAAAGGGCATGATCGCGGCGGTCTCAATCAGACCGCTGCCCAGCGCGTTTGCCACCTTCACGTTACCCGCGACAATGGCATCGACAAGGCCGGGCACGCCCAGAAGCGATTCACCCCGCAGTTCGAGAGGATCGCAAAAGCTGTCGTCCACGCGGCGCATGATGACATCGATCTGTTCCAGTCCGTCGACGGTCTTCAGATACACGCGGCGATCACGCACCGTCAGGTCGGCTCCTTCAACCAGGGTGAACCCGAGGTATTTCGCAAGATAGGAGTGTTCGAAGTAGGTTTCGTTGTATGGGCCCGGGGTCAACAGCACGATTCGCGGATTGTCGCGCTCTGCCAGGCCGGTGAGCGCTTCGCGTTGCGCGCGAAAGAATGGTGCGAGGCGCGGCACGTTTGAGGCACGGAAAAGATCCGGAAGAACATCGGAGACGATTGTGCGGTTCTCCAGTGCATAGCCGCTGCCTGAAGGCGCCTGCGTGCGATCCGCCAGCACCCACCACTGACCGTCCCGGGAACGCGCAAGATCGACAGCCAGCATGTGCAGATAACTGTGCGCGGGAACAGGCACGCCCACCAGCGGCCGAAGGAATGCGGGGTTGGCGTAGAGAAGCGCAGCGGGAAAGCGGCCTTGCGCCAGCAACTGCTGCAACCCGTAGAGATCCTCCAGAACCAGGCTCAGCAACTGGGCGCGTTGGATGATACCGGCTTCGATGTAGCGCCACTCGTCCGCTGGAATCAGCAGCGGAACGATATCGATTCTCCAGGGCCGATTGGCCCCGAGCGGATCGCTGTAGATGTTGTACGTGATCCCGTTTTCGCGAATGCGGCGCTCGGCCCGTTCCCAGCGCTGTCCCAGTTCTTCCGGACCGATTGTCCGAAGCGAATCCATCAGGTGTTTCCAGTGCGGCCGAGGAGTGACTCCATCGGCCGACAACTCGTCGTACGCGGCTGCAAAGCGGAGCGGATTCTGATAAAGATCTACCGTCATGAGACAAGCCCCGGCTTCTCGACCTGGTTCTTTTGTCCGGGCGCCGGCACCCGCAGATCCAGCGTCATTGGGAAGATCGGATTGGACTCTTCCTCGGGCACAGTAGTCTTGCCGAGCGATTGGTTCGACTTCTCAAAGCGTTTCAGGCGGCGGTCTTCGGCTTCCGCTGCGTTGACGGGCCGCGTTGTGTAGACCTGACCGCCCGCTGGTCGCGCGTGGTACGTGCATCGGCCAATCGAACGCTCTTTCCAACGGTCGATAATGTCGAAGACAAGGGGCGTGTGGACGGGAATTGTGGGATGTAGAGCCGCCGACAGCCTTCGGGCGCGATACCGTATGCCCGCTACCGCTTCTCCGGGTTTGTTGGGTTCTCCTGTCGGATGTAGCGGCACCATGCGCCCATTGCATGCAACCACGTAGCGGGATTCCGTAGTGAACCCGGACAGCTTCACCTGCATCCGCTCCAGCGACGAGTCAACGGTGCGAACCGTTCGGCCGGATGTCGTGTCCTCCGCGAGCACATTCCAGGGCTCGAGGGCCTGCCGCAACTCGACTTCGACTCCCTCTGTTCCGATCGATCCGATTTTCGGAAAGCGAAACTCCTGGTGCGAAGCAAACCATTTGTCCTCGAAGTTGTAGCCGAACTGGCGCAGCTGGTCGAGCACATCCGAAAAATCACGGCGGACAAAGTGCGGCAGCATGAATCGGTCATGTAGCGCTGTGCCCCAACGCACCAGACTGCCCTCGAACGGCCGCTTCCAGAACATGCAGACCAGAGCTCGAATGAGCAACATCTCAACCAGTCCCATTCTGACATGCGGAGTCATTTCGAAGGCGCGCAATTCGAGCAGTCCCAGGCGCAATCCCAGACCCTTCGGCGGATAAAGCTTGTCGATGCAGAACTCGGCGCGATGCGAGTTTCCCGTCATGTCGACGAGTAGATTGCGGAACAAACCATCCACAATGAACGGCGGACAATCGGCTGCAGGCAGCTGACGGAATGCGATTTCCAGCTCGTACAAGGCATCCATGCGCGCCTCGTCCACGCGCGGATACTGGCTCGTCGGTCCTACATACATACCGGAAAACAGATAAGACAGCGACGGATGGTTCTGCCAGAAGGTCACCATGCTGCGCAGGAGGTCCGGGCGGCGCAGGAAGGGACTGTCCAAGACGTTAGCTCCGCCGATCACGATGTGGCTGCCGCCACCGGTAGGGATGTGACTGCCGTCGTAGGCGAATTTTTCGGCGGCCAAGCGGTTACGGCGCGCTTCTTCGAAAAGGACTGTGTTGATCTGTTCGAGTTCGTTCCAATTGCTCGCGGGCGGAAGGTTTACTTCGAGAACGCCCGGATCGGGAGTGACGCTGAAGGATCGCAGCCGCAGATCGGAAGGAGGAGCGTAGCCCTCCAGCCAGACGGGCTTTTGCAGATGCTGGCACGTGTCCTCGACGGCGGCGAGCAAGTCGAGGTAGTCAGCGAGTTGGGACGCATACGGCAGAAATACATGCAGGCGGCCTTCTCGCGCCTGCACGCACAGCGATGGCCGGATCAGCTCTGTCGCCGTTTTAGCAGTGCTTGAAAGCGCGGGCAATGGATCTGCCCCGGGCTTCTTCTCAAAGAGATCGATACGTCGCGCAGGGCGCGGAGGGAGCTTGACCCGGTCTGCGAACGGTGCGGCCTCGGGCTCGTACTCAATCTCATCTGGCGCCACCCAGGGCATCGACTCAGTCGCGATGCGAAAGCCAATGGGTGAATCGCCCGGCATCAGAAGTAGAGGCTCCGGCCTAGGGAACCATAACTGGCTCGACCAGCATAAGCGTCCCCCCGGCTGCCGTCGGCGAATGGGCAAAATGTATCCGGCCGGCTCCGGCGATTCGGCTTCGGCATTGTAAGCAGGCAGCACGTTTTCGACGCTTACCTGAAGGCGGCGCGTCAACGCTTCCATGAACTTGAGAGCATCGGCCGCACCAAAGCCGTAGTCCTGATCTTCGCGGGCGATGAGATCGATGTTCTCCCACACCGGAATGCTGTCGCTGCGCCAGAAGCAACTCAATGCCCAGCGCGGCAACGGCTCGCCCGGATACCATTTGCCTTGTCCGTAATGAAGCATCGCGCCGGGTGCCGTCTTTTCGCGGAGGCATTGGATGAGAGCCAGACCGCGGGTTCGTTTCATGGGTCCGAGAGCATCGATGTTCCATTGCGGGCTCTCGGGCTCGTCTATGCCGACGAAGGTAGGCTCGCCGCCCATGGTCAGGCGTACGTCCTCCGCCTCCAGGTCTGCGTCCACGCAATACGCAACCTGTTCAACCTGGACCCAATCCTCCTCGCTGAAGGGCTTGGACGGCCGCGGTACGTCATGCAGGCGGCGGATGGACATGGAGTAGTTGAAGTCCACATTGGCCGGCTCAGTGGTGCCCTCAATCGGCGCGGCATTGGAAACGCTCGGGGTGCAGACCAGCGGGATGTGGCCCTCGCCAGCGAACAGGCCAGAGGTCGGATCCATCCCGATCCAGCCGGCGCCCGGTAAAAACGCCTCTGCCCACGCATGAAAATCCGCGGAGTCGGTTTGTAGGCCGTCCCGGTCTTCCAGCGCTTTCTCGTCCGCTGCCATCTGAATCAGGTATCCCGAGACGAAGCGTGCCGCAATGCCCAGATGCCGGAGAATCTGCACCAGCAACCACGCGGAGTCGCGGCAGGACCCCATGCGCTGCTCTAGAGTCTGCTCGGACGTCTGAACACCCGGATCCAGCCGCGTAATGTATCCCACGTGATCTCGAACCTTTTGATTCAAATCAACCAGAAAACCGATCGTCCCGCGCTCCTCGGTCGAAAGGCTCTCAAGAAACGCTTGAAGGAAATGTCCGGCTGGCTCGACCGAGAGATAGGGCTCGAGATCCTTTGCCAACTCCTGCGGGTATTTGAAGGGGTAGGCTTCGACTCCTGGCTCCAAGAAGAAATCGAACGGATTGAAAGGAGACAGTTCCGCGACCAGGTCGACATTAACTACGAACTCATTCGTCTTGCCCGAAAAAAAGACCCGTGCCAGATGATTGTGGTGGACGTCGAGTTGCCAATTGAGGAGATGTTCGGCGGGAGTGACATTTAGCGAATAGCTGAGAATCGGCGTTCGACAATGCGGGGCAGGTCGCAACCGTATAACTTGTGGGCCGAGCGAGACCGCCTTGTCGTACCGGTACTGTGTTCGGTGATTCAGAGCAATCTGTATGCTCATCCAGCCTCATGCGGCTCACGCTTGGAGTTCCTTGCTTCTCATCATTCTTTGCTACAAGCCCGTCAATGCGCCAGGGTCTCGCGGAAGCCGTTCTTGTAAACCTACCTTAACAAAGGCGCGAACGCTGCAATTTTCTGGTCATTCCGCGAAGCTTCCCGTAGAGGGGCGAAATCCAGTTTATCTTCATAATCTCGGAAATTCTGGAAGCCGAACTCATTCCGGCCGAATGCCGATGACTGACAAATGGCGGCGTCAGTTTCGGCACCCCTTATTCCGTCCCGCGGTGCGGAGAGCTCGCAGCTTTGATAGACCTGCCACATGCGATTGATCCTTTTTGAGATGCCCTGTTTTGCCGTGGTGTTTCAGAAGGGACACCTTTTGATACAGGCCGAGGGGAGGGATTCGGCTGTTGATTTGGCGAGGGTTAGCGGGGCTGTTTTTGGAGGCCTTTTGAAACAGCCAGGATGAGCTTGTGCGCATCGTTCAGGGTGCCGTGCATCTGTCTGAGCCGGCGGTCCAGGGCCGAGTGCTCCGGCGTGCTTAAGTTGGTCACGCAGATCCTCGACCTTCTCTTCAGCACAACGGCGGCGGCTGAGCTGTTCACCGCAGACCCAGCCGATCGCGAGGCCGAGACCGAACGCAAGCAGCATCCACAGCAGGATGTTAGCAGTAGCTTCTGTCACGCAGATTTCTCCAGGGTAGTTGGGGCGTGCTCACGGAGCACGCGGTGGATGGTGGCGCGGGAGACCCGGTAGCTCTTGGCCAGCTGGCCCAGACTCTGGCCCCGCTGGCGGTCCCGCAGGATGGCAGTGCGATCGAGCTCCAGCGGCTTGCGACCGATGTGACGGCCTTCGAGCCGGGCGCGGCGCATGCCGGCGCGCACCCGCTCGATGATCAGGTTGCGCTCGAGTTCCGCGATCGCTCCGATGATGACGACGACCGCCCGGCCTAACGGACCGCCGGTATCGATCTGCTCGCGGAAGCTGATGAACTCGATGTTGAGCCGGTTCAGCTCATCGAGCACATCGAGGAAGTGCTTCACCGACCGGGCAATCCGGTCCGAGGCCCAGACCAGGACGACCTCGAAGCGGCCGCGGCGGGCATCGCGCATCATCTGATCGAGCCCCGGCCGCCTGGCCCTGGCGCCGCTGATCGTGTCGGTATATTCCTCGACGATCTGGTAGCCGCGCTGCTGAGCCATCTGGCGAAGGTCGTAGAGCTGGGTCTCGGGGTGCTGATCGAGGGTGGAGACACGCATGTAGAGGGCGGCGCGCTTCATATATATAGGTGATGGGGAGGAAGATCAGCGTATCCTATATATCTGAGATATGTCAATTGGCTGATTCCAATCCGACAAACCTCCAGGCCATGCGCAAGACCGGCTACCTCGGTGAAGGCGGCTTCATGATGCGCAACAACCTCTACGGCATGAACGTCGAGCGCACGGTTCGCTATGACGTCCATGAACTGCGCATCAACGACTGGGAGAGCATGATCGGCCAGTCCGTCGAAGAAGCTCTCGATCTCAAGCCAGATCAGAAGGCCATCCTCGGCTACTACAACGGCAACCCGATCACCGCCGGCGGCCAGAAGAACTACATCGAGAACGTCTTCGAGATGGGAGACGGCAAGCTGGGTATCGAGGTCCGTGAGACCGTTGGCTTCGGCACCGGCACCAAGGTCGATCCGGTCAAGGGCCTGGTCCACGGTGTCACCAACGACGAGTTCACTCGCATCAAGGAAGGACTGAATCTCTATCACCAGGTCCCTCCCCGCTGCGCACATACAACTCTCACGCGCGCGGGCGAGGACCCCTCGATCCAATGGCATCTGGGGTATGACTTCCTGACCCCCTCGCCACCTCCGCAGCCTCTTCCCACCGAGCCCTGCGAAGATCGCCCCGACCTATATATAGGAATCGGGCAGGAGCTAGTGGAATTTGGCTTCGGCTTACTATCGTGCGTGCATGACGAGGATGATCGGCAACGCCGCGATCCTGCTTGCAGGGGTCATCCTGATCATGGCTGGCCTGATCGCTGTCAGCATCCTCTTCAGTGCCGCTTTCCTCGTCGTCATGCTGCGAAGACTAAATCCCAGACATGCGCTCCCCACCGACTGCGGGGCTCTCTACTCCAGTTGAGCAGCGCTTTATCCCTCTATGTGCTCGGAGGGTGCCAGTCTCGGTCTGCGCTTCCACCCTCTCGGGAACCCTTATTGGCCCCCGTGGCTGCCCAATCCTCTTCAGCCGGTCGAGATAAAGGATGTGTTCCCGGCCGCCGGCGATCAGACGCCGGCCCGAGTTCAGGCTCTCCTGGGGAGAGCCCTCCCGAGCGACCATTCCCACCCGGATTTCGGCCGGAAATCGACCCGTTTTACCCTGTGGAAATCTTTCCGGGCACCAGAGAAAGTTCTGGCTAGGAATTTCACATGAAAAGACCGGGGAACACATGTTCCCAACCTTTGACTGGGGGTCCCGGTACACCTTCCTCACCCCATACGCCCCATTTGCCCGACCTAGTATAACGATTCGCGAGTAAAACACCGGATTGACAGTTTGAGGGCTGTGGAAAAGTAACCGAAGTAAGTAACTAACACAGATACATAGCGAGCATCCGCCGAGGCTCTTCGAACCGACCGGCCCGATCGAACAGTGGCCGTCTTCGTCGCGAATCGCCGCCGTGTTCTCAGCCTTTATGGAGCCTCTGTTTTCACACTCCGAGAGGCTCACCAAAGCTGAAGATCACCCATCGCCGGGAAAAGGGTTGCAGCACAGAATTTGCCCTTTCAAGATAGGGGAAGCCTATTCCTTATGTTTGACTGGGCTCCGGATCCACTTTCCGCCCCACGCAGACTCCAGATCGCCCGACCTAGTATAGGAATGTCAGGGTCAATCGCCTTGTGCATAACTTCGGAGGGCCCAGAGAGGATGCGCTTTGGAATTAGTCCTGGTAGACGCGCTTGCATTGCGGAATCTTCTGAATCCCGCCTTCAGGTTCCTTGGCTCCATTCTGTGCAGCTTATTGAAAAGAAGCCGAGGCCACGGGTCGGAATCTAACCGATGCATAAGATTTAGTTATCGTCTTCTAAAATGCGAATCTCACGGCCAATTGTCCGACGCGAGCACTTACGGCGGTGCTACTGATAACGCCGAACGTGGGCGATGCGAAGTTGCTGTCGGGATTTGCGAACTGCGGATGGTTCAGTAAATTGAAAAATTCAGCGCGAAATTGAAGGCTGCCTTTCTCATGAGGCCAGCGAAGCGGCACACTTTTTGAAAGCGCAAGGTCCAGGTTTTCTTGTCCAGGACCGTCTGCGATGCCAGTAGCGCTGTTACCAAATGCCGTCCCGATGCCATCCGCGCCGATGACTGACGGACTGGTAAAACAGGATGGAATGAAATAGCTGTTCAGCTTCGACTCGACCGAACCGCCTCTGACCAGGAGATCTTTCGAGCATCTGCTACTCAGTTGCGCGCGATCTTCGCTTATTCCAAATACATTCGTGGAATTCGTATTAGCGATGGTGAGAGCGCTGCCGGACTGAAGGGTGGCTATTGCAGACAAGAACCAGTTGGAGAAGACTGATCGCAACATCCCGCCCTTCGGGCTCGGAAGCGCCCAGGTAGCGCTGAAAATGAACCGATGTGTGCGATCGAAACTGGTCCGTCCCCAGCGCTGACGCGGGGAATTCTGGTCGCCCAAAGTCAGTGCATTCCCTGATGACGTCGAATTGATGTCGGCGCCATCTGTATCCAACGTTTTCGAAAAAGTGTAGGACGCGAGGAATTGAAGACCGTGGCTTAGTTGCCGGGTCAAGCTGGCCTCGAACCCGTTGTACCAGGAACTGCCCTCAGATTCCATCTCCTGCAGCGAGTCAGGAGGCACTCCGAGAATAGGAACGCGCATCGGAATATTCGCAACTGTGTTCGCAGTTACTCCTCGAATGGGATTGTCTGCAGAGGCAGGCAGAGCCTGGTTCAGAGAACGCTGACGCATCAGGTGGGTGCCGCGCGTGCCGACATATCCGATTTCGAGCAACCAGCCTTCATGCAGCTCAGACTCAACATCCAATGAGTACTGCTGGATGATGGCGGGCCGAAAACCGGGCGCCACGGCATAGATCGTAGTTGTGCTGGTCGGAGAGTAGGCAGGAAACAGCGGAAAGGAAGCAGGCGTAGGGAACGGCTGCGCGAAAGGGGCCTGAAATGTCGCGCTCGCGTTCGCCGTCCCGGCATTCAATCGGAAGACGGAGAACGGAGCACCAAACACGTTCTGATAGAAGGCCTGCCCGGTAGGCCGGGAATGGTAAATTCCGTAACCTCCTCTAAGTGCCACCAAATTTGAGCCAGGCAAGAATTGCCACGCAAACCCGATTCGCGGAGCAATGGAGTTTTGTCCCGCACCAGCATTTGCGAACTCGTTCTTCGAGCGGACAACTCCCGGAGGTGGAACTCCGGGGAAGTTAGAGGCCACAATGTACCCGGCGACGCTCCCGTCAGGCGGAGGATCGGGATCAGCGTGGCTGATGTCGAAGCTCGAGTTTCTGCCCAGCCTGTCTGCAAACTGGCCGAACCGCTCATAGCGCAAGCCGGCGTTCAGGGTGAGTGACCTGAGGATCCTGTAATCGTCCTGCGCGAATGCCGCCCCCTCCCACGCTCTGTATTCACGGGTGGTGAGGCCGAAGTCATCGAATGAGGCAAAAACATTACTGAACGCGGTGCCATTGCCGCTGGCGCTGAGGCCGAGCAGAAAATCCGGCCAGCTTAGAAATCGCACAAACGATCCGAGTCCCACAAGGTTGACGTTGTCCTGCAACCGGTTGAGAGATCCTCCCAATCGTACGGCGTGGGCACCGCGGACAAAGGTGAGATCATCACCAAAGACAAAGCTGTTTTGTGTGATGTCTCGTGGAAAGCCGGACGCGATGCTGACGGAACCAAGAATGTTCAGGCTGGGAAGTTCGTTATTGTTGCTCATTTCTCCCTCGGCAACTCCAACGTCCGACCAATTGAAAGCAGTGCTTGCCTCTGTGTTCGTTCTCGTGCGGACATACCCGATCCGTGCTTCGTTGAGCCAGTCGTTACGAAAGGTGTACGTGTGGGCAAGCGAGAACACCGTGAAGCCGGTATCGCTGGGGCTTGGAAAACCGCGGATATTGCCTCCGGGATTTAGGCCATTACCGGGAAGGGTAACGGTCTGATTATCGTCAGCCATGAAGAAGCGGGCGGTGATTTTGCTGTTCTGCCGAGCGAGGTAGTCAAGATTAGTCAAATATTGGTTCTCACTGAAATGGCAAGGTTCGGTGAACACTGAGAAGCCCTGCTGGACAAGAGGCTTTTTCAAGTCCACAGTTTGTGGCGTTGGAATCAGAAAAGTTCCATCAGGAAGCTTGAAATTCAGCAGGGTCAGAGCTACGGGATTTATGTTGGCCCCATCGGGCTCGATTGATATTCCCCCCTGTGCTCCGCTCATGCCGCCAAACATTTTTCCAAGTGCCGCTGGTGTGCGGTCGTCCGTGAGCGGTGGCTCGCTCAAGCTGGCGGCGCAGGCGGTCCGCGACTGACCAGCAGCGACGCCGTTCACCTGCCGCGTGCCTTGATATGAGCCAAAGAACAAAAACCGGTCCGTTTTGATCGGCCCTCCCAACGCAAAGCCAAACTGGTTCTGCTTGAGGACAGGGCGCGGCTGGCCTGTTTGGTTCAGAAAGAAATCGTTCGCATCGAGGACCTCGTTGCGGAGAAACTCGAACGCAGTTCCATGGAAGGTGTTGCCGCCTGATTTTGTAACCAGGCTTACGCTGGCGCCGCCATAGCGCCCATAGGCGGCATCGTAAAGTCCCGTCTGGACCTTGAATTCTTCAATGGTGTCGGGGTTGGGAATGGGAATTCCTCCGCTGCCCGCGGCACTGCCCTGCACGTCGCTCACGCTGATGCCGTCAATCAGAAAGTTGTTGTCGTAAGATCGGGAGCCGTGCACGAAGATTCCATCATTGGATGGGGCAATCTGCGACAGAGCGGTACCACCGAGTCCAAGCTCTCCTGCGTTGTATACCCCGCTTGTGACTCCCGGAGAAAGGCTTGCAATTTGAGCAAAGTTCCGTGTTACCAGCGGCAAGCCGCTAACGGCTGTGGCGTTGACTATCCTTCCGAGGCTTGAACTGTTGGCCTGGACCATCGTCGGCTGCGCAGACACCTCTACGCTATGAAACACGGTTGCGAGCCGGAGATGGAGTTCGATGTAGACAGTTTCAGTAACACTCACATTTATTGCTGGAGTGGTGACGAGGGTATCGAAGCCTGTTCTGTTGGTTTGTAGCCCGTATTTGCCGGGAGCGAGCAGAAGAAAACTGAACCGGCCTTCTTTGTCAGTGGTGATGGAGGCAGTGGAACCGGTGTCCGTGTTGATAAGCCGGACGACCACGTCTGGTAAGACCGCGCCGGTCGGGTCCAGAACCACTCCGGTCAGCGCGCCGGTCGAAGGTGTCTGGCCATTTGCGCGTCCGGGAAATGACACAACTAAAGTCAGAATCGCCAGGATCCAGGCCCGGCGCCAGTACCGTCGACGGCATTGCTCACACGAAATCAATGCATTAGCGACCCCTCGCGGCCCGGGGAACGAGCGAACTCCAAACTAACCCATCCCGCGTTTATCTGTGGCGCAGGAAAATTGGACAGCAGATTGTATCCAAAGTGCCGGTTTCCTTGCTACCGTGGCTATGGTCGGCCCGATAGGTTAGGTTTGGTTCGCTAAAAGGTTTGATTAGCGATGTTTCTCCGCGACGGCATTGGGTGCTTTTAGTAAGAAGTCCCATTGGGAGGCCTGGCGTGGCAGCTCCTGTGGAACACTGGATCGGACGTCACTTGTGGTGGCCTTCCCGCCGCTCTTTCAGGCGGCTTGACGCACGCAGAAACGAGGGCGGGGGAAAATGTGCCCTAATGCTGATTGCGGCGACTTTGCTGCTGCCACAGGTGACCGGAGCCGCTCCAATAAAAGAAGTTCGGCGGGTACTTATTTTCAACGTTTACAGCCCGCTTTCTTCTCCTGGAGTTGCTCTGATGGACCAGGCGATTATTGCCGGTCTCGAGAAAGCTCCTTACCAGATAGAACTCTACAATGAGGAGCTGGACTCGTCTTTGTTTCCGGATGAAGCTTCCCAGCGCGACTTCCGAGAGTGGTTTATCCGCAAGTATAGTGATCGCAAGCCCGACGTAGTCATTGCCGTCGGACCGGACCCCCTCAAGTTCCTGGCGGAAACACACGAAAAGGCCTTCCCGAATGTCCCGATCATCTTCTGTGGAAGCACCGAAGAGATGCTGGGTAAATGGAAACTGGACTCTCACTTTACCGGAGTCTGGGGAACAGCTACGCCTGATAAAACTCTGGAAGCAGCGCTCCGCCTGCTGCCGTCTACCAGGCACGTAGTCGTGGTCGGTGGTGTTTCGGCATATGACCGGAAGCTCGAGTCGATAACCAAGGCAAGCCTGCAAAAGTACGAATCAAAGCTTGATTTTACGTATCTTACCAACCTGGATATGCCCACGCTGCTCGACCGGCTGCGGCACCTTCCGAGTAACACGATCGTTTATCACACTTCGATCATGCAGGATGCAGCCGGTTCCCGCTTTATTGATGCGAGCCAGTCAGTCCCGTTGGTTGCCAGCGCCGCGAATGCGCCTGTTTTTGTCGTGGACGATGTCGATATCGGCAAGGGAACAGTGGGCGGCAATGTGTTGAGCTTTGCCGCCCAGGGCCAGGTAGCTGCAAAGATGGCCGTGAGGGCTCTCACCGGGGAGAAGCCACAGGACATCCCGGTTGAGAAGAGCGCTAACGTCTACGTGTTCGACTGGCGAGCCATGCGGCGCTGGGGACTTAAAGAAAGCAATCTACCGCCCGGCAGCGTCATCCTTTACCGGCAGCCAACGATCTGGGAGGCCTATCGGAGATACGTCGTTGGCGGCATTTCACTCATCGTGGTGGAGGCACTACTGATTTTGGGTCTGCTGTGGCAGCGTGCGCGGCGAAGAAGGGTGGAGAACGAGTTAGCTGTCAGCAACGACCGCCTTCTCCTGGCTGTTGAAGCCGGAGGGTCCGTAGCTTGGGATTGGGACCTCAAGAGCGGACAAGGCCGGCGGGTCGGTGACCTGCAAACAATATTCGGAATACCAGCCGACTCTTATTTCGGCAAGATTGAAGACTTCAGAGGCACTATACATCCGGCGGATCGCCGGATGGTATCGAGAGCGGTTGAGGATGCCAGACAGAATCGGAAACCAGTCGCAGCAGAATTCCGTGTCGTGCGACCCGATGGAAGCGTGCGCTGGATAACGGCCAGGGGGAACTTCCACTACTCAGACCACAGCGACGCTGTGCGGATGCTCGGCATGGCGGTGGACATCACTGAACGCAAAATGGCGGAAGAAGCTCTGACGAGTTTGAGCGGGCGATTGATTGAGGCACAGGAAGAAGAATGCCGGCGTATCGCTCGTGAGATCCATGATGACTACAATCAACGGCTGGCCATGCTTGCCTTTGACCTGGGAGATCTGGCCGAGAATATCGAGGATCCTGATGCAGAGTCAGGCCAGCGCTTGCACAAACTTTGGGATCGTGTCTGTGAACTCAGTGCTGACCTGCATGTTTTGTCCCACCGCTTGCATCCCGCCACGCTCGAAAATCTGGGACTGGTTGCGGGGGCGAAAGCCTTCTGCGAGGAGTTTACAGATCAACAGGGAATATATGTCGACTTTACAAACGACGGTGTTCCTACTTGTCTTTCGGAAGATGCGTCGCTGTGTCTTTTTCGCATTCTTCAAGAGGGCCTGCGTAACGTTAAGAAGCACAGCGGGGCCGACCAGGCTGAGGTTCGGCTGGAAGTCGCAGGGGACAAGATTCACCTTTCAATTTGCGATCGCGGAAGGGGTTTTGATTGCAATGTGCGTTCAAGCCAAAGTGGAATCGGTCTTCAGAGCATGGAAGAGCGCTTGCGGCTATTAGGAGGGAACCTCCAGATTCATGCGCGACCCATGGAGGGCACTAGAATTGACGCGTGGCTGCCGTTGACGATCAGCCAGCCAGCAAGTTAGATCCGAAGCAGGCAGGGCTTTCAACAGGTCGCCAAAACCTTAAAGAAGAATCGGAGTTGGCACTCAAGCGCCAACTGATTCCTCCTAGTCAAGACTGTCGAGAAGGTCTGTCAATTCTACTAGGTGGCCGGAACCGACAATCTTGTTATGATTACTCTCTCAAATCTGATTCGGAACCTCAGCGAAAACACGGGGCATGGAAATGCATTGTTCTGGCTCCGAGTTCCGGAAGAAAGAGAGGCCGGTCTTGGCGCGGCCACGGATCCTACTCGCTGACAACCATCATCCTATGCTCGACCGTATTCTCTCTCTGTTGCAACCTCACTTTGACGTGATCGGGACTGTTAATGATGGAAGGACCCTGGTCAGCGAAGCACAACGGCTTCAACCAGATGTGATCGTATTGGACATCGGAATGCCAATTCTCACCGGAATTGAGGCCGCACGTGAGCTTCACGAGGCTGGATCGCGGGCCAAGCTTGTTTTCCTGACGATTCACCAAGAACCTGCGTATGTACGTGGGTGCTTCGCTGAGGGAGGACTCGGCTTTGTCGCGAAATCGCGGATGGTAACCGATCTTGTCCCCGCGATACAAGAGGCACTCGCCGACCATCGCTTCGTTTCTCCGTCACTGGCCCATTGACGAATCCGCCCTCGATACAAACAACATGAGTCCATGATCGCGCCCGTCAGAATCAACAGAGCGGATTCTGACCTTTGGGCTGTGACGGCTTTGTCAACATGCCCAGGTCACAAAAGCTTCTCTGTCCCCGCCTCGGAGTTACTCGCTTTCTTCTCTGAGCAGGCTCGGTCGAGATAAAGGAATGTGTTCCGGGCCGCCCGATCAGACACCCGCCCGAGTTCAGGCTCTCCTAGGTAGAACCTCCCGAGCATCTCGTTCTCATGCGGGATTTCAGGGCGGAAATCGGCCCGTTTTACCCTGTGAAATCTTTCCGGGCATCAGCGAAAGTTCTGGCTAGGAATTTCACATGAAAAACCGGGGGAACGCATGTTCCCAACCTTTGACTGGGGGTCCCGGTACACCCCTAAGCCCATTTGCGGTCGATTTGTCCCGACCTAAGTATAGGAATTTCCAAGTAAAACACCGGATTGAGGTTTTCCGGGCTGTGGAAAAACATCGGAAGTATGTAACTAATACAGTGACATAGCGAGCATCCGCCGAGGCTGCTTCGAACCGGACAGGACTGGCAGTCGACCGCGGATTTGCCCTCCGACGATCCGTCTTCCGTTCCGGCTAACGTCAGGCGTCATCGGTAATCATCTTCCTCGCGGATCGCTACCCCATTCTCAGCCTTTATGGAGTCCTGTTTGGCAGCCCGGACCGCCTCATAGGAATGCTGAAAATCAACCCTCGCCGGGGACAAAAGTTCTAGCACAGAAGTTGCACTCCTCACCTAGGGAACGGTGTTTCCTCACATTTGACTGGGCGTTAGCGTAACTTACCCAGCTGTTGTGCCGCCCCGTCAATGGCGAGCGAGCTGAGAACCAACATCGAGGAGTTCTATAAAGTCACGGCGAGTCCATTGTGAATGAAGAAGCTGCACCTCGAACTCCACCGACAAGGAGCAAATCTACAACACCATGTGCACCAGGGTCCGGGTGCTGTCATCCATAATTAGTTACTAATCCAAACTCATCCGAACGCGAGAAATGAAAGTGTCGCAGGCCGCTGGACAACTACACTCAACGCTTGACTGCGCGGCTAACCAAGAGGACAATCTTGTGAATCTTTATGGAGGCGTTCGTAACGTGATCCCGTCGTTCTGGGCTCGAGTTGGGTCTGAGCCGCAGATTTCTATCCGTTCAAACCGACTTTCCTGTGGACCATCCACCGTTGCTAACAAACAGGGTCGTACGGACATGAAACACTGCAAGCCCACAAACGAAGGGAACACATGTTGGACAGACCAGCGTCGCTCAGTACTGTAATTTGAAGTCCCAAACGTCATTCGAGACAGAACCACAAGAACAAGTGGATCACGGCTTGATACCTGGAAACCAACCCCTTCAAAAGTGAAGGGGACACCGTTCGCGGCTCTCTCTAGATAGATTGCGCTCCCATGCAACGGCCGCGATTTGCAGAACGCAATGCCTCCTGTTGCATGGAATTGCTGAAGGCCATTGGCTCGAGCTCGCCCGTGGGGCGAGCATTGTCCGGCGATCTGGGAGTCTGATCTCAGCCGTCCAAAGCATCGCTCACGCCCTGGTCGTTCCGCCATTATTTCCGAACCCCGAGACGGGACGTGGCTGGGTTGATCACCGCCGTTGCCTTTCAAAGCGACCGGATGATCAATACAGTCCACGTGCCTAGACGGAGATTCGCTCACTGATCTAGTCATCCAGTACCTGGGGAGTGCTATGACCGGGCTGTGGCACTGCTTCGTCGAACATAACGAATCCTCCAGACGGAGCACTATTGTGCAGGCGCTCTTGCGCGAACGTGTCCGTACGCAGGCGCTGCCCCCCGACGAATTGGCCGGGCCGGGTATTCTCTTTTTCGGGAAGGTAGATCCATCAGTTTGCAATCTGGTCAGGCAATGCAGTCGTACCGGTCTAGAACGAATTCTTGCCGTGGCGATTTCCAAGTCTGCGCTGGCGGGAAACAGTGTCTGGCGACTGCTGCATAGCGGCGCATCGGATGTATTTGCATGGGATCATTCGACTAACCCAGCACGAGAGATCGCGGCGCGGTTTGAGCGCTGGGAGTCTGTAGACGGCGTGGTTGCTTCATCCCTGGTCACTGACAACCTGGTGGGGAACAATCCAGCGTGGATATCGGTACTGCGACAAATTGTGGAAGTGGCGAGTTTTACCGACGCCTCCGTCTTGATCACTGGAGAAAGCGGCACAGGTAAGGAACTTGTCGCCAGGCTTATCCACTCCCTCGATGGCCGGCGTCAGAAACGCGACCTGGTTGTGCTTGACTGCACTACCATCGTCCCCGAGCTCTCCGGAAGCGAGTTTTTCGGTCACGAGCGCGGAGCATTTACCGGCGCAGTCGGAACGCGAGACGGGGCCTTTGCCCTGGCGAACGAGGGTACTCTATTTCTCGATGAAGTAGGAGAACTTCCACTGGCACTACAAGCCGAACTCTTGCGAGTGGTACAGGAACATACCTATAAGCGACTAGGCAGCAACGTGTGGCAGCAGACCGATTTTCGATTGATCTGCGCCACCAACCGTGACCTTTTGCACGAAGAATCGCAGGGCCGCTTTCGGCGCGACCTTTTCTATCGCATTGCTACCTGGACCTGTAAACTTCCTTCCCTACGGGAGCGCCCCGAAGACATCCAGCCGCTGGCCCAGCACTTTTTGCGGCGTCTTCGCCCGAACGAAGAGGCGGAGATGGATCCGGCAGTACGTGACTACCTGTGTCATCGCTTGTACCCAGGCAATGTCCGCGACCTGAAGCAGGTCGTGTCGCGCATGAGTTATCGCCACGTGGGACCAGGACCGCTAACCGCGGGTGACATTCCGGAAAGAGAGCGACCTTCAGTCGATGCAACACCCTCGCAGTGGTGCGATGGGTCTTTCGAGACTGCGATCAGCATGGCGGTGGCCATGGGGGTAGGTCTGAAAGAGATCGGCCATACCGCGGTGGACACGGCCATCCAGGTTGCAGTGGCGAACGCAAGCGGAAATTTGTCGCGAGCAGCGGTCCAGTTGGGTGTCACCGATCGCGCCTTGCAGATGCGGCGGGCAGCACGGAGGAAGAAGAGCAATGGCAGCGAATCCGGAGCAGAGTCCGATCAAGCCGAAGCATCAGCCTGAAGGAAATTGCTGCCCCGACCACGGATCTCGAGCTTCAGCAGAGGTCCAGGCTGCTGTAATAGCGGCCACGGCGTATTCCTTCGGATGTGGCCGCACGCCAGCCGTTAATCGCAGGAAGTTCCCGCTGAGGATCATCTCTTCATCGTGCTTCGGAAGTCCAAGCACACGCACTTTGACCAGTTCGACAGCGGGATGTAGCCAGGGACCGTCCGTCCCGAACAGAACTTTTCCAGCTCCAGCGCGCCGCACAGCTTCCTGCAAAAGGTCAAAGCGGCGAATGCCTGAGGTATCCGTATAAACATTTGGATGACGCACCAGATGATCGATCATGGCAAGCTGGGCACGCCAGTCGTCGCCGAAGCTGCCCAGATGAGGGATGATAAAGGTCACGTCAGGATATTCCCGCGCGATCAATTCGACGACAGACACTTCGCCCATCACGTCATACAACAGAGGTAAAGAAAACGCGCGAGCCACCTCACAAATCTCCCGCGTGATGCGTCCGTCATGACGGTGGACCTTAATGCCGCGAAACCCGTATTGTTCCACCGCGACTTTGACCATGGCAAACACGCGGCCGCGGTCCCGGTCAGGATGCACGAAGGCATAGCCATAGAATCGTTCAGGATGGCTGGCAACCATCCGCGCTACTTCTCTGTTAGCAGCCGCATAGTTCGAGTGAAATGCGGGAAATAGTACGGTGCGGTGAATTCCCGCAGTCGACGCTCGCGCAAGATACTTTCGCAGCGGGGCATCGGTATCCCACGGGCCAGTGAGGCCATCTCCTTTTCCAGCGTGGCAGTGGGAATCAATGATCATGGGGACGGCACTCCTGAACCTTTGCCGAAGCATCTTCTATCCGAGGTCTCGCGATCAATGTCCAAGAATCACTCCCCTCCATGAAAGTCTTTGTAGCAGGAATAAATGCTGTTCTCGTCGTTGAGATGGTCCGCGAATATCGAGGCAAGCCTCCTGCCTCGCGTTTGGTCGCCGACATAACCAAAGTCGGAGGAGTTGAGCGTAATGTATCGTTCGACCCGAACGATGCCCTCGTTGATCATCAGAATCAATTGCGATAGACCTTTGAGGATTTGATCGTCGGACTTCGAGGGTGAAAACCCGGGCCCCTTCAAGATGGAACTGACCGTTCCCAAGAACTTGATAAAGTCCGTTTGAGAAATCTGCGGAGGATCGTACTTGCCATTCCAACTCACCAGTTTTTCTCCAATGAACCGGCCGGCAATCGTCTGATTGCTGGCTAGCCCATTGACAAACAAGTCCAGTATTCCCGGTCGGCAGATTTTTCTTAAAATGCAGCGCGCTCTTTCTGTCCGCTTCCCAGTTGGATCCGGGTCCACCCGCCGGGTCTCGAGAAGCCTTAAGAAACGGGCGATACGCAACTCACAAGTGTCGGCAGGAGGAACCGGCGCACCGCACGGCCGGATGCTGATCTCGACTCTCCGATTAAGAGTTCGATCATTCATTTTGGTGGAGAGGGGATCGAGCTGAGTTGCTCCTACCCCGTGTGGAGAGGGAATGAATGCGATGGCGCCTTGCGGGAATGCGCCCATTTTACGAGCGATCCATTTGTTCCTGATTGCCGTGGCGAGGGAAGCTGCGACTGTGGTCGCGCGTTCATCGCTGATTTTCTTTTCGAACTGCTGCCCGTGGAAATCACGGTCTGCGTGGCCCACGATGCTGATCTGTCCGAGAGGCGGGCACCTCACTGCGGAGAAACTGCTGACCACAAGGTCGGCGAGCCTGTCAATTTTGTCCTGCTCCGCCTGCGGCAACCTGGCTCTGCCGCTTTGCAGAAAGACCTCGTATTGTCCCCACCCCCGAATGACTTCATCTACCTGGACGGAACAGCCGCCGCTCGCTGCCTGCCGGATAAGCGCCTGTTGCACTGCAGGGCGAGTGGGCCTGGCAGTAATCCGGAGAGTACCCACTGACGACCTCGCTTCAGAGCTTTCAGGAAAAGCCATGTCTGTACCCTCCCACAGCGCTGTCTTATGATTCCGGTTTCTGGACGGACCTCATTTGCTAACTCCGTTCTATCGCGACGCACCGATTAAGATCCGCCACCTGGAAGAGACTGTCTGTTCCAGACTCGGCAAGCGCGGCCACTGCGTGGTCTATAGCTGCGGGAGTATGTCGCGCCGAGAACACGAAGCTGAGCTGAAGGGCACGCCTGTTGTGATCGCTATGCAGAACTGTCCGCACACCACGGCGGAGCAGCTGCCCGTACAGGTCGACCGCAACCGCGTCATGAGCAAGAGAGAGCGTTTGTACGGGAAAAAGATCTCGGCCGCATCGGAAGCCCGCCCGTGTTGAACCATGACGAAAGCGCGCGATGAGCCGGGCCAACCGCAGGCGCAACCGATCACCTTGCGCGCGATTGACAGCCAATGCATGCTGCGCGGCTCGGATCACCGGCAACGAGGGTGGACTGCAGTGCATGCGGGTTTCGCTCTTCAACTCAAACTCCTTCACGGTTTTTCTACTTCCACTCAATGTTGCGACTGGTACTCCAAATGCTTTCGCCAGAGAACTGATCACCAGCACGTCGGGAGCCGCCAAGACCCAGGCGCGCGAACATTCCTCCTCCGCCGCGGCCGTAAGGCGCATCAGGTCCGGGTGAATGGCCAAAAATTCCCAGCGCCTGGGTGTCATCCACGATCAATAGCCCGCCGAGCGCCCGCACACTTTCCAGATATGCGGCTAACGGCGCCGGCTCTCCACAGCCAGGACAATAACCATCGGTTACGACCAGAGGCTGCAGACCGCCTCGTCTATCCTCCCGGAGCATCGTCCGTAGTCTTTGCGCATCATGATGCGCAAACTCGCGCACCGGAGCACCACGCGATGCTGCTCGTTCGACTCCCCACCGAGCGATCGGGTAGGTTCCCGAGTCGACGTAGACCGCGACGGGCCGACTAGCCAGCAGCCCGAATACGTCCCAGAAGAGGTGCAACGTCGAGGTGCCGAGCAAGCCCCACTCGCAACCCTGTAGAGCCGCCAGTTCCTGCGCTACCGCCCGGGCGTCCGACGGCGAGGCAAGCGCCGCCGGTACACCCGTAGTGAATTGCGACCACTGGCGAAGCGACCAACTCGGATGCCGCAAACCCAGGTACAGCGCCGAAGTAAAGTCGAGCACGGCCGGACGAAGTTTAACGGGCCATCGGCCGTTGCGTCGCCAAGCGGCGAAGCAACAACACCGACGGTAGAGTGGAGTTCACCGGTTCGGTCGTCAGGTCCACACCAGTGGCCGCACGATAAGCATGGATGTACGCCTGGATCTCGGGCCGCCAGTAGCGGCACCAGTTCGCGGCCTGGGCCATATTGTTGCTGATGCTCCAGGCACCGTAACGGGCTGAGAGAACGAGCTGCTCACCGTAAACCGCAAGGTCGCGGAAATAGATCACGCTGACGTCCGTCCAGCCATACATGCTTTTGACGTTGTCGACGCGGTCCATCCACTCCTCGGGATACGGGACCATGATCTTGCCTCCCAGGAACTCCCGCATCTCCGGTCTGGCCAGCAGCCACTGCTGCATGAGCATTTCCTGACGGGAAGTCGAGGGAAGCTCGCCGAACTGGTTGGATGCGCCGGCTGCGAGAATATAGTGGACTTCTTTCAGCGCATTCAGCACGGGGAATCCGTCAGCCACGATGGTGGTGTCGTCATCCTCCTTGAAGAAGATCGTGCAAAGGTAAAGAAGGTTGTGGAATGCTTCAAGGAATTTCGACCGGTTGTCCGATGGCCTCAGCGCGCGCAGAGCCTTACCCTCCAAAGCGAGTCCATATTCGTGGCTGTATTCATACGCCCGCCGCACTACAGTCAATCGGTGCTGCTCATCCTGGACATATCCCCACAGAAAGCTGCCCAGCCTGCGTAGCGGATCGATGTCGAAACGCGTAAGGGGATCACGATCCTGAGTGCCGCGAAGGTTCTGGAAGCGGCGGCTGATGGCGTTAAGGGTCTGTACCAGCATGCCTTCCTCCTGCCAGTACGACCAGATCAACTCAATCAGGCACGGATTTGTCAGCTTACTTCGCAGAATTCCGTCACACGCCATACCCATTTGGCAGAATTCGTTCACCGGAAGATCCTTCAGCCTGGACCTGACCAAAGCGAGGTAAGGCATGATCAGGCTTTCTGGGTCCGTCGAATTCATGTATTGATTTCCGGATTTGAGGTACGAGCTCCACCAACTCGATATCGATGACGGCAAAGACGAAGCGCTCTGATTGAGGCGAATGGCGTCGTCATCGGCGTTATAGCTGGGAGCCGGAAAGGGCTGACCGGCCGCACCAGCCGTCAACTTATTGTTGACCAAGGCACCCAACATGTCCGAACTCAAATAGACGCCACAATTCAGCATGAGGAAGCATTCGGTCGCGATCTTGAGAATCCGATACGCGTCCATGTTTGGAAAAGGCAGGGACCTTCTTTGACTCAGCGTTGACCCCAGGCAGCCAGGATTCTGCAGATATTGCTGAATCAAGCTGTCAATGTTGCCGCTGTTGCACATGATGGTGTCGACGAACTTCACGTAGTTGGGGAATAGCAATTGATTCGCGCTGGAGCGGATCGCTACCCAAAGTGCCGCATCGGACGTTGTCGGCTCGAAGGTGCGCATCATGGCGACGGGTACGGTGTCGCCGCTGGCTATAGGCCGCAATCTCACAGTGACCTGACCTGGCGTGAGATCGTTTTCTCCGATTGGAACGGTCACCGCGAGTTTAGATGAGTCTGTGACGGTTAAGGACACAAAGTAGGTTCCTGGCTCAACGTCGGTAGTGTCCCAAGTGAAACTCAAGAGCCCTCTAGCAGAGTCAGGATCCTGTACAGGAACAACATTTTGGCCATACAAATAGGCTGTGGGAGTCGACTGGGCGGGGGCGATTGTCCAATCGAGCTGGTATGGCGTAGCGGTCAGTTTTGCTGGCGGCCAGTTGGCAACCCTGAACTGTACCTCTTGACCTTGATAGACCGAGCTCGGGGGAGCCGGCTGGTCTGCTTGAAAGCCTCCGGTGGGCGCCACGGTGACGCTGGCGAATTTTACTGCTGGTGCATTCTTGGCTCCTGGCATTTGATTCTCCTCACTGTAGAGTCATAGTCACTGCATGGTTGAGCGCTGGCGGTGGTTGAACCAGCCTGACTCTCGGCTGGGTAGCACAAATTGCTGAAGTATCCAAAGCGCTGCGCATCGCCCAAAAGCTGAGCAGGTCCGCGAGCAGCTTGCTTTCGTTTTCGGGCGAAATTTTCCCTTCCACTTTCGCCTGGCCGATGGCGGCGAAGATCAGCGATGGCGGAACGGTCTGCATTTTCTTGGGAGAGGCCAGCCAATCCCGGTAATAACCGGACAAGCGAGCAGGTTGACGCTCCGCCAGCGGCATCACTTCTTTGAGCGACTTGCCGTGCAGGGACTGAGGACGGAAGTTGACAAGCAACTGCACAAACTCCGGGATGCCAGCCTCAAGCTGGGCGAGTACGGCCCTGGTCTGGCCGTCAAGCCCGTCTACGGGGTAAAGCGATTCCCAAAGTTTGGCCAGGGCGCTCCATTGCGGATGGGGGTACAGTGCCGCGCCGATGGCACAGCTCAATTTCACCCGAATCCAGGGCGTTGGGTGAGGGTCCTGGGTGTCAATTCGAAAAACGAACGCGCGGGGTAAAGTGACCAAACTCATCAGACCGAGTGTCGAAGCCACTCCCACCTTCGCTACGCCCCAGAAATCGGCAAGGATCTCCGAGATCCACCGGTCCCACAGGCGCCACACGAGGGCCGATTCAACCCGCGTCCGCTGTCGCTCCTGCAAGAGCAGGCGCAACGGGTTGATCAGACCGAGCAAGTGCGAGGCTTCATGACCCGTTTCGTGCGCGAGAGAAGATGCGATTCCACTGCCGATCATGCGCTCGTGTGGAATCCTGATAATGGCCACCGGGCTGGGGTCACCGCCCGGTAGCCGGGTGCGCGCCCTACGGATCGCTCCGCCGATCCCGCGGTCCACATAACAGATCACGGGGGCCGCTTCGTAATACCCTCCGGCAAGCGCCAAGGCATCGGCAGCGAAATCATCGAGACCTGCGATCCATACACCTATCTCGTGTTCGCTACGCTGCGTGAGCACGTCCGCGAAGATGTGGAATTGCGTAATCACTGCGTTAAACCTCAATTTCAGGAACACCATTTGGCGTTGCGCTTCCGAGGGAGGAACAGTTCGCCCTGGACCCCGGAGCCAGCGCAGGAAATCGGCGATCTTGCTGCGCAACTTTCGCCGACCCGCAATGAGGTGATTCTCGATCGCGGTCTGCGCTGCGGGCGATACCGTCGCTGCCGGAACCATCGGCGTCACCAAGGCGAACGGTTTCAGGCGCGCGAGCCGCGCCGCCAGCGATCGGCCTTCCTGTTCCAGTAACCACAAGGCTGCAGAGTGGCCATTCATGCAGGTCACACTCCTAGAAGAACGATGTGCCGGCCACGGCGAATCCATTTCCCGGTCCGCTTATGCCGTGTGGGTCCTGTGCCACAGTTGGGACAGGTGGTTTGAGTGCCGTAGTCGGAGTAGGGATAAGCGCCGGGCGTCGCCGACTGGTACACAACAGGAGCGGGCCCAGTTGAGCGATACGCGGCCGGTTGACCACCGGCAAGCGCTGCATCTATCTGCGCCTGCGCCCTGGCCGCAGCGTTCGCGCCGTAGCGGAGAGGCGCCAGCAAACCTGGAGCATACTTCCTCGCGGCCTCCGTGACTGCCGCCCTCGCCACTGCTGTCGGGTCAATGTTGAGCGGAGCAGCAGCAGCTCTCCTCGCTGCATGGGTTGCAAATCGGACGTAGCGCCGAGCCATCTCGAAATCGCGGTCCTCGCGGCTGAGGCCCTCGACCTCCAGACCGAACGCATCCCCGGCCATCGAAGCCAGTTTGCCTCCGACCATTCCTCCGAGGGGACCTCCGACAAAGGATCCCAGCGCGCCACCGGCGATGGGGAGAGCCTTCTTGGCGACCTGCTTTAATATGCCGCCCAAGGCCTGACCCACCGGCGAGTTAATAGCTTTGCCGACGGTACTCGCAACCTTGCTGAACAGGTCGCCGAGGAAGTGATCGAGTTCCTGATCGCCGCGCACCTCAAGCAGCTCGGAAGCTAGTTCGTCGTGCATCATTTCAGGCAACTCCTGGTACTCACCTGATTCAAACGTTGCCTCTCCCTGGGCTCCGCCGATAATCTCTCCCAGCACGGATCCGGTTTCTCCGTATTCGTATTGCTCGGACGCCAGCTCCGGAAACTCCGTGAATTCCGATAGTTCCGATCCGTACTCCAACTGCGTGCGATCTGTGTCATGAGGCATGGTCTGCTCTCCTCTCAAAATGGCGACCCCCGATTGCGGGAGCCAACAGCTTGCACCCCTTCTATGCACGCCAGCTGCCGCTCCTAAATGCCTGAAAACCGCTTGGGTAAACGAAGAGTCCTTCGTCAGACGCGATTTTCTTTGGAAAAGTAGCGAAGCAAACTTCGGGGACAAAAAGCGGAGCACGTAGCTTTTCAACCGAGAAACAGCACTCCACAGATTGGCATACCGCGTGCACCGCCGTCGGAGCCGGCCGATGAAAACTCCATCGCGGCCGTGCAACCATGCGGCGAATTGCCGCTTGAGTAATCGGCGATGAGCAAACTTTATTTCTTCAGCAACGCGCAGTACGTTCGCTACGACATCAATCGCGATGCGGTCGACTCGAACTACCCGCTACCAGTTGGCGGCTACTGGACAGGGTTGCCAGCGACAGGAGTGGATGCGGCGATTAACTGGGGGAATGGATACTGTTACTTCTTTGCGAGCAATCAATACTACCGATTCAACTCAAAGCTGGATCAAGTCGAGTCCGGTTTTCCGCTGCCCATCGCGGGTAATTGGCCGGGGCTGACACTGGATGCAGTAGATGCTTGCGTGAATTGGGGAAATGGGAAGGCCTATTTCTTTCGAGGAGGCCAGTACTGGCGTTATGACACTAAGAAGGACTCTGTCGATCCAGGCTTCCCGTTGCCAATAACCGGGAACTGGCCCGGACTCACGCTGGACGCAGTGGACGGATGCATCAGCTGGGGGAACGGCAAGGCCTATTTTTTCCGTGGCGCTCAGTATTGGCGCTACGACATTAATAAAGATGCGGTCGATCCCGGTTTTCCCCTGCCCATCGCGCAAAACTGGCCCGGGTTGTTTACATCAGGCGTACGTGCCCCGGTGGTGCTTGCCTATGCAGGCTGCGACCTGGCCGCCTACCCAGGCGATGCGGCCATGACCGCGCTCTGGAGTAATACCAATCTGAAGTGGTGCGGGTTCTACCTGACTCCTGCGCCGAACCAGGGGGCGAAACTCGGCTGGATGGAAAAGCGCGCTTTTCTGACTGGCCTCGGACTGGGTCTGGCACCTATCTACGTTGGCGAACAACAAATCAAGGTTTGTCCAACATGCTCTGCTAATCCCTCTACCGAAAAAGGAACTACGGACGCTGCAGATGCTATCGCGCTGGCCACGAGCGCCGGCTTT
Source organism: uncultured Acidobacteriaceae bacterium (assembly GCA_963725225.1). Taxonomy (GTDB): domain Bacteria; phylum Acidobacteriota; class Terriglobia; order Terriglobales; family Acidobacteriaceae; genus Silvibacterium. Next base: position 116,520 of record CAVRXY010000030.1, on the reverse strand, counting down.
CCCTCGGGATCCGTGATCTATCTCGACATTGAAACCGGGGATATAGTCAACAATCCCATGCGGGACTACTACAAGAGTTGGGTTGCTGGCATCATCTCCGGTGGATTCGTGCCCGGAGTGTATTGCTCTTTCGTTATCGCCAGACAACTGAAAAGTTTCGACAGCCGGCCCGTGTTTTGGGTGTTCAACATCACTAAATACGCCGGCGGTGCGAGCGCCTCGTATCAGAACCCGCTGCCCGCTCCTGAACCTCTTTTGAGCGGCATCGAGTTCAGCACGAGCTGGCAACTCGCACAGGCAGTTGGCAGCGTGAAGATGCCGGGTCAGACCGTTGCCAACATCGATTTGGATAGCGCGAGCGTTCCAGACCCATCTTCGATTGCTTAGGGGATTGGGAGTAAGGCGTGTTGCCTGCAAAAGCTGGACATCACCTGCCGAGAGGCCTTCTGCACGTTATGAGATTCCGGCACCAATCCGAATTCATTCGAGAAACGAGGCCGCAACATGGAAACGGCTTTTGAATACCTTCCCACGCCCCAGTCTTACCAGCAGGAAGTGCTGCAGGAAATGTACGAGTCCGAAGAGCTATTCAACGAGGGCCTGCCGAGCTTCGAGTACATGCTCTACATGGACGACGAAGAACTGGACTACTTTCTGGGACGTGTCTTCCGTAGCGTCGCCAAAGCCGCGGGCGGTGCGGCGAAAGCAGCAGGAGGGCTTGCCAAGACCGTCGGAAAGGGACTCTCAACAATCGACAAAATTGTACCGATGTCGGTTTTGACCAGCGGATTGGCCTGGACTCCAGCTGGAATGGCCCTGCGCGCCGGACTGGGGGCAGTGCAAGCAGCAGCAAGCGGAAAGAATGTTCTTCAGGGGGCAGTGCGATCTCTGGCCAGTACTCCTGTGACGCGTTTTTACGTCGACACCGCGTTGGCGGCGGCGCGCGGCGAAAACGTATTGAAGGCGGTGCAGAAAGCCGCGCAGGGACAGATCGGCGATCTGCGGCAGAGCCTGCAGTTCGCCGCCATGGTGGCCCCGTTCGTCCCCGGGCTGGGAACCGGAGTAGCGGCAGCTCTGGGCGCGGCCAACGCTCTCGCGGCCGGACAACCGATTAGCGACGCGTTGATTGCCGCCGCCCGAAGTGCCATCCCGGGCGGGGGGGTCGCACAAATTGCTTTTGACACGGCCATGAACTTGGCCAAGGGAAAGAACATCGGGGAATCTCTGCTGAGTTCGGCGCGGTCGCAAATCCCGGGCGGCCCGGCAGCGCAAGCCGCTTTCGATGCGGCCGTGGCCCTGGCTAAAGGTAAGAACATTCAAGACGCAGCTTTTGCTGCCGCTGGGCGCCTGCTGCCGCCATCGCCTTATGCAGCCGATGCCTTGTCATTCGTGAAAAAGGTCGCATCGGGCCAGAATATCCAGAAGGCAGCACTGTCCACGGTGGGAAGCGCAGTCTTGAACAAGATCGAGCAGCAAGCCGGGCCCATTATCTCGCGTGCGCGAGCTGCAGTGCCCATTAACATTCCGCAGCGGATGCCGGCCATTCCGATTCGCTTTCCCCGCAGACCCCCAGTGATGCGCTTCCCAGTCCGCCACGAATTGATGGAAGAAATTACGACGACACCGACGTCCGGGAATCGCTTCAGTCAATTGGTGCGGTCGGGCCAGTTGACTCAGGCAATCACCGAGGCTGTTCGGAATGGGGTAACAGACCTGAATCGGCTCACCGACATGGTGTTTTATGCTCGGCACCCAAACCTCAATGGACGCCAGTTGCGCCCGGACGAGCATGCGCTGACACAGGAATGGCTCCAGATACGGGCTGCGGTCGTCCGACCGGCAGCTTCGCGACTTCAAGCGACGCGAACGTCATTGATAGCGGGGCCAACGACGGCCGCGCCAGTAGGATTGGCTGTCCAAAGCGCAACGTTGCCTAAGGTTCTTGGGCTCGACACCTACGCGGGAGACGGCCTCAAAGTCCGCGATTGGGTGCGGGCCAAGAACGAAGCGTCCATCAGCTTTGCCTTGTTCCGATCAAACGATGGCGGTTCGGCGGATCCCTCATTTAGGCGGGAATGGCAGCGGATGAAGGATGCCGGCATCGTGCGGGGCGCGTATCTTTTTCTCTACTTCCTTTTTGATCCGATTGCGCAGGCCACAGCGGTCACGAAGACTCTGCCTCTCGGGCTCATCGAGCGAGGAGATTTTCCTCCAACGCTCGATATCGAGTTCCCCGGCGGCCGCCTCCGTACAGGAATGACCGCGCAACAGTGCCTCGATCACGTACGTAAAGCGCGAATCGTGCTCAAGAACTACTACGGCGTCGCTCCCATGATTTACACCAGCCAAAACGTGTGGGATGAATTATCAAACCCGCGCGCTCTCGATCTGAGCGAGTCGCCGCTCTGGGTGAAAGACTACCCGTTCAAGTCGGGGCCGGCGCGCCTTAGCTGGCCGGTTCCTCCCCCATCGTTGCCCCTGCCGTGGCGGGAGCCGACCATGCCAGTTACCAAAGGGAATAATTGGTGGATTCATCAGTACCAGGGAGATGCCATCGGCCTGCCGGGCTTCTCGACTGCCAAGGTGGACATGAACCGGTTCAATACCATGGTCCGTGGTGAGGCCGGCGCCAGAGTGAAGTGGGTGCAACGCCGCTTGGGAATCGCACAGAACGGGATATTCGACGCCGCGATGGACATAGCGTTGCGCGCCTTCCAGCGGCGCAATGGTTTGCTAGAGAGCACGATAATCGATCCCCGGACGTTTGCTTATCTTTGCTGGTCAAACCCCTAGCAAGATGGGGCTTGAAATTGCCGGCGGAGGTTCGCAGTCGTCTTTAACTTCGCATGTCGACCACACCACTTTCACGCCATTGAGAGAATTCCTCAGGGTCCTTTCCGGTACTTTTCAGGGTGGTGTAGTTTGATCAAGTAATTGAAACTAAATGATATAGACGATCTGCAAAACCAGTATTCGCGGATTCATTAGCCCTACACTTCTACTATCGGATTGAGAGTTTCAGATACAGCGGATTGAGAGTTTCAGGGCTCTGGAGATCTCACCACCCCCGAACCGATGGAAGGTTACATGTAAGCAACCGACCATTACTCCACCGCTCTTCTGGATCCCTCCGGGCTCCCGGGAAATATTGTCCTGAAAAGGCAAAGGGCTTTCCGCTTATCCGCTGGACCACTAATTTTCCGCATCACTAGAAAATGCTGCTGCTCTGATCGGTTAGTTGGGGGCAAGTAGATCCCTACTTTCGACCAACAATCGATTTCGAGGCCAGAGTTGGGAATCCGCTCGCGCCCGTTCGGGAGACGGCCCTTGACCCAACTCTCAACCCAAGAATTCCTCACTTCATTGTGTTGTTGCAGGTACTTAGAGGTGCTTGGCAGTTCCCGTACCCGCTTGTAAGTTATTGAAAATAAATATATGGCCGGTATGGCATGGAAGAGGTCGTCGGTTCGATCCCGACCAGGTCCACCAAATATCTGCCAGGCGCACCCACTCCCGCGACCATATCGCTTCCTTGTCGCAAATTCCAGAACGATGCCTCGGACCGGCTTCGCCGCCACCTCGATTCTCGCCGCCTGAAGCGATACTCCGCTCGGTGAGTCCATTCCCCGTGCTCACCTATGGTTCCAACGACTGCATGTGGCCGTCCATTCTCGTTACCGCCTGAGAGTGCCGTATCATGCCCTGAATGTCGCTTTCACGTGAAATGAAGAAGAGACTTCTTAAAAGCTGGATGGTTTTGGCGATTGCCTTTGCCGTCTATGGCGTGGTGCGATTTCACGCCGGGGACGGCGAAGTGGATGCGTCAGCGTCCCCGGCTGATAGCTCCCCAGCCCGGCCGCAATCGCAGGATTGGCCGATATATGGCGGCCAACTCGCCAATGATCACTATTCTTCCCTCACACAAATCAACCGTGGCAATGTAAGCAGGCTGAAAGTTGCATGGACCTTCGATACCGGAGAACAGGGCGGTATGCAAACCAGCCCGCTGGTGGTCGGTGGCGTTCTTTATGCCCTTACTCCAACGCAAAGGGTGATCGCGCTTGACGCTGCGACTGGCAAGCTTCTCTGGACCTTCGATTCTGGTATTAAAGGCACACAACCGGACCGCGGATTGAGCTGGTGGACAGACGGTTCCGAAAGCCGCCTCTTTGCCGGAGTGATGAACTTTCTCTACGCCCTCGACCCTGCGACAGGGAAGCCGATTGCTGCGTTCGGCGAGAGCGGGCGTATCGATCTGCGTAAAGAGCTTCGTGGAGACTACAGAGATCAGTCGATAGTGCTGACCACGCCCGGCGTCGTCTACAGGGATCTGATTATTGTGGGCGGCCGGAATCCCGAGACGCATCCGGCCCCGCCCGGAGATGTGCGCGCCTTCGATGTCCGGACAGGCGCGCTGCGCTGGAGCTTTCACACCATTCCCCACCCGGGCGAGTTCGGTTACGACACCTGGCCGAAAGATGCATGGCTCAAATCCGGCGCGGCCAATAATTGGACAGGAATGACGATTGATGAGAAGCGCGGCATCGTCTATGTTCCCACCGGTTCGGCAGTCTCTGATTTTTATGGTGCAGACCGCATCGGCAACGATCTTTTCGCCGATACCCTGCTTGCACTGGACGCAGAAACCGGCAAGCGCATCTGGCATTTCCAGGGCGTACATCACGATATCTGGGACCGCGACTTTCCCTCTCCGCCTTCGCTGCTCACAGTCGTGCATGACGGCAGGCACATTGACGCCGTGGCGCAGACCACGAAGCAGGGATACATCTACCTGTTCGACCGAACCAACGGCGAGCCGCTGTTTCCGATCGTTGAACAGCCCTATCCTGCCAGCAACGTGCCGGGCGAAAGCAACGTCGCCCACCCAGCCAAAGCCGCAGATGCCGGAGCCATTTGCGCGCCAGATCCTGACCGAGAACATGCTGACGAATCGCACGCCGGAGGCACATCGATTTGCGCTCGAGAGATTCAAAACCTATCGCAGCGAGGGACAATTTGTTCCTCTCAGCGTGGATAAGCAGACCATCGTCTTTCCCGGCTTCGATGGAGGCGCGGAGTGGGGCGGTTCGGCGGTTGATATCAAGACCGGCGTGATTTATGTCAACGCAGAACGAGATGGCATGGACAGGCGGACTGACTGAGAACAAGCCCGGTAGTAGTCGCCGGCGAGACGATTATCAGAATCTCTGCGCGGTTTGTCACGGCGATCATCGCGAGGGCTCTCCGCCGGCATTTCCTTCGCTGGTTGGCGTTGGTGAGCGGCTCACCGACGAGAATCTGGCCAGCGTAATTCGCTCCGGCAAAGGAAGAATGCCGTCTTTCCCAATGCTCGACGATAAGGCGATGTCGGCGCTTGTGCAGTATCTGAAAAGTCAAGTGACCCCGCTCCAACCTGGGACCGGAAGCAGCGGGTCGGCTCTTCTGCCGACAAGCAGGAGATGACGTGCAGCTGCACTGAACCAGTACCGGAATGCGCGATCCGACTCGGTGCGAAGAGCTACGCGGATCATTGCGCGATCTGCCACGGCGATGAGCAGGAAGGAATATCGCCAGCGTTTCCGGCCCTCAAGGGAGTGGGCAAGCGAATGCCGCGCGAGCAGATTCGTGGAATTGATTCATCAGGGCAAAGGGCGCATGCCGGGCTTCCCGAAGCTCGAAGGCGAAGAGCTCTCGGCACTTATGCGCTATCTGGGGGTTACGGAAAGCATACTGCAATTCGACCACGGCTATCGGGCGATTCCCTGAAGTATCGCTTTACTGGCTATCGCAAGTTTCTCGATCCTGACGGCTATCCAGCCATCAGTCCTCCCTGGGGCACGTTGAGTGCAATCGATCTGAACACCGGCAAGTATCTGTGGAAGATTCCCTTCGGCGAATATCCGGAGCTGGCCGCCTCCGGATATGCGAAACACTGGTTCGGAAAACTACGGCGGCCCGATTGTCACCGCGGGCGGCCTTGTCTTTATCGGCGCCACGGATTTATGACCGCAAATTCCATGCCTATGAAAGCCGCACGGGAAAGCTGCTTTGGGAGGCTCTGTTACCCTTTGCAGGCGGGGCTACTCCAGTGACCTACATGGTCGATGGGAAGCAATACGTTGTGATTGCGGCTGGCGGCGGTCGCGATCCCAAATGGCCTTCGGGCGGCAAGTACGTTGCGTTTGCACTGCCGTAAAGATTGTTGGAACTGGAAGAGACTCACACGATGACCCTGCAGATGAAATCGCGCCTTGCCCTGATGATGTTTTTGGAATATTTCATCTGGAGCGCCTGGTACGTAACGCTCGGAACATGGCTGGGTGAGACGCTCCGCTTTTCGGGCGCGGAGATTGGCCTGGTTGCCGGCACCACCGCGGTGGGCGCGATCGTGTCCCCCTTTCTCGCCGGATGGATCGCCGATCGTTTCTTCCCCACCCAGAGGGTTCTTGGCTGCGCTTCACCTGCTGGGTGCCGTGCTCCTCTGGATTGCGTCCACGCGCGCGTCATTCGCGCCTCTTTATTGGCTGGTTCTTCTTTACGCATGCTGCTACATGCCCACTCTGTCCCTCACCAATTCGTTGGCGTTTCGGCAGATGCGCGATCCGAAGCAGGAGTTCGGCCCGATTCGCGTGCTGGGGACCGGTGGCTGGATCTTAGCCGGCCTGTTAGTCGGAGGCCTTCGGCTCGAGGCGTCGCACCTCGCCATGCAGGTTGCGGCCGCATCCTCGCTGGTCATGGCGATCTACTGCCTCACTCTGCCGGACACGCCTCCGCTCGCGGCTTCGAAAAGCTTTCGCTTCGCCGACCTCTTTCCTGTCGAAGCTTTCGACTTGTTTCGCGATCGCTCATTCCTGATCTTCGCCGCGGCATCGTTCCTCATCTGTGTACCGCTGCAGTTCTACTACGCGTTCACCAATCTGTTTCTCAACGAGATCGGGATTCATAACGCCGCCGGAAAGATGACCGGCGGTCAGATGTCGGAACTGTTCTGCATGCTGCTCATCCCCTGGTTCTTTCGACGTCTGGGTGTGAAGTACATGCTGATTGCCGGCATGTCGGCATGGACAATCCGCTACCTTCTGTTCGCGTGGGGCAACGGTGGCGCGAATATGTGGATGCTCTGGACTGGGATCGTCCTGCACGGCATCTGTTACGACTTCTTCTTCGTTACCGGACAGATCTACGTTGACCGCAAGGCTCCGACCGCGCTGCGCGCCGCTGCACAGGGAATGATCACCCTGATCACCTACGGCGCGGGCATGCTCCTGGGCTCGTGGCTATCAGGAGCGGTGGTCGATCACTATGCGACCGTCGGAGCAAGACAATCGTCGTTGCGCATGAGTGGCGGTCCATCTGGCTGGTCTCAGCTGCATGCTCCGGCATTGTCCTGCTGCTTTTCTTCATCACATTTTCGGAGCGCGAGCCATCGCCCGATGCCATAGTACCTGGTGCCATAGTGAGCGAGGCGGTCGCGGTTGCAAGCGAGCCCGTCGGAAGCTAGAGAACCGGCCGGATAGCATTCGGCACCGAGGCGTGCTGCTCGACCCTTCGGGAAAGTCCTTGGCGCCCGGACGGTCAAGTTCTCGCTTCGCCGTTTCCTGGTCAATAGCCCAGCCGTGGGCCGAGCCATTTACAATCGTAAATATCGCGCGCGACGCGTAGCCTTCAATCGCGAAGGCTGTTCTAACAGACGCCTGCGCTTACGCAACCTTTGAAGGGCCTGTAGCTCAATGGTCAGAGCAGGGGACTCATAATCCCTTCAGGGCATATATGGCAGGATTGGTCTGTGTTAGTAAACCAGCGTAAACACTGACGTTTTCGCGTTTCAGCATCCAACGCTGCCTAAGCTATCCTCACCAGTACTCCCCACAAAATCCCCCACAGCGACTCGCTCACCGGGTTCGGGCCGGACGCACCACGCGCAAGGAGGCCGCTTCGATCGTTGCAGAGTATCCGCAGAGGGCTCTTGACAGGATTAGCCCGAAAGGATGATATTTAAGCGCGTCAGACAGGTGCTTCTAACACCGGCCTGACGCTAACCAGAAATGCCTATGAAGGAGGCACTCCAGTGGCTACACCGAACGGTAGCATCCCGCCCGTTTCATCTCAAGACTTCCCAGCACACCTGCAGATGTCCTGCGCCTTGAGCATCACTGCCGGCATGCGCTTCGACCAGGCAGCCGATCTGTGGATGCAATCACGCGCGATTGCTGGCCAACAGGGAAAGCGCAGCGCACGATATATTCAGCCAGCGACGGAGGTGAGTTACCGTCAATACATCGCGTCGCTCAAGTTGTTCTTTGGCACTCTGCGGCTGTGTGACATCCGCCTCGACCACATCAAGGCTTACCAGGTCGCTCGGGTGACCGGCGCCCCTCCCTTCATTCGCCGCCGGCGCCCACACCAGGATCCCGCACCGTGCCCGGCCAAGCCGAAGAAGGCGAATCAGGAGCTCACCATTCTGAAGCTGATCCTGAAGCGAGCCAAGCTGTGGGGAGAGGACCAGGATCTCTACTACGAGCCGATGATCGAGCAGGAGCCGGACCTTCAGCGCGCTCTGACGGAAGAAGAGCAGGCCAGATGGCTCGGCGTCTCACAGAGTGAGAAGCGCTGGCACATCATTCACTGGTATTCGGTGCTGGCCTTCGCCACATGCATGTCTACAAACGAGATTCGGTCACTGCGGCTCGGCGACGTCAGCCTCGAGTCGCGGGTGCTGAGCGTGCCCTGGGAAGGTTCGAAGAATCGTCACCGGCAACGCACGATCCCGCTGAACACTCCGCAGGTCCTCTGGGCTTTGAAGTGGCTGCTCGATCGCGCACACGGTCTTGGCGCTCGCGAACTCCAGCACTACCTGTTCCCTTCCCGCATCGGGCCTGACAACTGGAATCCTGAAGCGCCAATGAGTGAGAGCGGCATTAAGCGCCAGTGGAACGAAGTGCGGCAGGCATCCGGGCTCCCCTGGCTTCGTCAATATGATTGCAGGCACACCGCCATTACACGTTACGCCGAGGCTGGAACTCCAGTGGGCATCATCATGGACCTCGCTGGCCACATCTCTATGAAGATGACTCGGCACTACACGCACATCTCCGAAGCGACGAAGATGAAGGCGATGCAGTACGTGCAGGCCCGTTCTTGCAGCAGCTACCAGTCAGCGCCAATGTCCTTTCCTGGGCAGAGCCAGCCAGTCGACCCGGCCGCGCTCATTGGGCAGCTTCTGCAGCAATGTGGACTGACGGCTGAGCAACTGAGGGATGCCTTGATCGTGCAGACGTCACAACCATCGCCTACGCCTGCTGCACCCTCGAACGTGATCGGCTTCCGGCCGCGGTGAGGCACATCGATTCACTTGGTGGGCGTCGGAACAGTGAGTTGTCCCGCGCCCTTCTCCTTCCGCAATGCCCTGCGGAATACCATCGTATCGATCAGCACACGCGCATAAGTCACGACGAACTCCGACTCCTGTGATTGCCTGCAAACTGCGCAGTCGCATGGGATGAATTCGTGCGGCGGGATCGCTTCGCCGTGGACAACCTTGACCCGCAAAGGCTTAAGGTTGGGCACCCTATCTCCTTCACCTTCAGTCGACCGAAGTATAGCAATTAATTTCGACGTTTGGCATCCAGGCGCAGCGGCTTCTTCGGGATTTTTCGCCGTCGCGAGGTTGACAGCAACGGTCAATCACGATAACTCAGAACGAGAAGGGGGAAAGATCGGAGCTCGTGTGAACCTTTGCGTTAAATGTGCGGCCCTAAGACAGGAATGGCTTGATGCCATGGAACAACGACATGAATTGGAAAGGCGTGGCGGCGCCCTCGATGATCGAGAAATCATTGCGGCTAGGAATCGAGAAGACGCCGCTCGCGAAAAGTACCTGCAATCGCACAAATTGTGCCCTAACTGCGCCGCACTTGAGGAATTGCAACTGAGCTGATCTGTGCGACCGTCGCACAGCCTTTGCCTGCGAACTGCGCAGCTTATTGAATGGTCGCACTAGCCGCCTCCGTGCGCTGCGTCCTGGCGAACACCAGGCGCTCTGTATCGCCCATACCTTCGAGGAACTCAATCCACGCGTCGAGCTCTCCTAGATCCACCAAGGCCGGTATTCCCATGCCGATCGTGCGGATCTGTTCTGACCAGACGCGCGGCTTTGGCGGCGCCGGCGGAGGCTTCATTGCTTCCATCACTTTCTCAGCCTCCTCCGCGTAATAGTCGAGCAGGCCATCGCAGCCCTGACGGGCCATCCAGTTCAAAGCCTGTGTGACCGAGTCGACTGAGTCATCGTGCGCACCGGCCGGAAAGACGCAAAGCTCGTAGAGCAGATCGGTCAGCCACGATACTGAGGCAGGAAGGAAGACCTTGCCGGCTTCGACCAGCGGGCTCGCCGAGTACGCTCTCGCGAGCTTGTCCTTGTCGACCTTAATCGCCAGAATCGGGAAGCGCGTTCCCTGCTTGAGCTCCTGAATCAAGCTTTGCCCTGAGGCTTTATCCTCCACGAGAATTGCAGCCGGCTTCCACTCTGCGGCCAGCGCCGCGACCTGCCGCTTGAGTTGGGGAAACTCCACCCGGGCCCGCCAGGCGTGAAGCAGGTAGTATCCGGTCTTCGTCTCGCCCCAGGTCGTGCAGACGCTATAGTCGTTTTCCGAACCGGTCTTAAAGGCGGTGTCCCAGCTCTGGACAATGCGACGGAACTGCGGAAGCTCCGAATAGCGCTGCCACCATTCCCGCTTGAAGACTTCGCCCTCCGCGGCTGTGGGCCGCTGCTGATAGAGAGCCGCCCAGGTTGCGCCCCCGATGCCCGTCCGGATGCCTTCCAGCGTCTTGACGGGATATTGCTCTGGCCAGAGCGCCTCTCCCTCTTTGCGGCCGTCTCCGTCTGCCTCTGCGATCGCCGGCAGGTTGAGCACCTCCCAGTTTTCCTCCGGATGCTCTCGGAGCAGCCAGCCGGAGAGGTCGTCATGGTGCCAGCGTGTCTGGATGATGACCACGGCGCCCCCGGGCTGCAGACGGGTGAAGGCAACGCTCGAGTACCAGTCGTGAAGCGTGCGCCTGACGTTCTCGCTGCGCGCTTCCTCCATGTCCTTGATCGGATCGTCGATCAACAGGAGGTCGGCGCCGCGGCCGGTAATGGCAGCACCGCGGCCCACCGCGTAATAGGCGCCGCCGCCGGCAGTCGTAAACCGCTTCATGGAGTTCGAATCTTCAGAGATCTTGAGTTCCGGGAAAACGGCGGCCGTGTAGGGATCGTTGACGAAGTTGCGCACGTTGCGGCCGAAGTCGTCTGAGAGGTCCTGGCTGTATGTCGCTGTGATGATCGACCGGTCGGGATTACGACCGAGGTACCAGGCGGGGAAGATCTGCGTCGAAAGCAGGCTCTTGCCGTGCCGCGGCGGCATGAACACCATCAGGCGCTTCAGCTCGCCTCGCTCAACAGCCTCGAGCTTCGAGATCAGTTTCGAATGATGCGAGGCCACCTCGAAGCGCGGATAGATCAGCGGTGCGTAGCCGCTGAGGCTCCTGCGTGCGAGGCCGAGAACTTCGTTGTAGTCCTTACTGGATTTTGCCATCGATGACAGATCCTTCCGAGAGTTCCTGATGCCGGGTGTAGGACCTGGCGATGCGTTCCGCCTGTTCCTTGTCGAGGTGGATGTGCACGACCCGCTTTTCCTTGGGCTTGATCTCGTCCCGAATCGCAGAGATTTCAGTCGCAATTCGGATGCGCTGGTTAAGCGCGGCGACTGCGGCCTGCGTATGTCCGCGCCGGATCGCCATGGCCTGAACCTCCGCAAGCTGCTGATCGAGGATCTGCAGGTGTTCCACGGTCGCAAGGACTCCCGCCGGCCGAGACTCAGTAATTGACCTGGTCAGCGTCATGTGATCTTTGCGGTGCCGGTAGAGGTTCGATTCGGGGAGTCCGAACTCCTGCGAGATCTGGGGCACCGAGCGCCCGCTGGCCAGCTCGCGATCGATCTCTTCCCGACGTCTATCCGTGCATACTCTGCAGGCTTTTGCCATCTCACCTCAAACCAGAGAAAAGTGAAGAAGGGATGCAGGGCGCACCAGGTATCGCCCTCCGAAACGCACCCCTTCCTTCGTTAGTGGAGCGAGCTGGAGGAGAAGGCCCAGACTCGCTCCGTCGATGGCCCGAACTGGTAAGGAGGCCAGCCAGGGTGACTAGGCCTGGCAAGCAGGACCGTTCGGACCAACGCCATTGAGCCCTGAGTTCAGTCGCGCGGTAAGTGCGCAATCAAGTGGGCTGCCGCTGGGTTACGCTGAGTCTCCAGCCTTAAAGCGGAAGCCGGCTTGTTGTTCCGCGGCCTGCGCTCGCTTGAAAGCCGCCCAGGCATCAGCCGTTGCTCTCTTCGCCGCTTGATGCTTTTCGTGGAGATCGATGGCCCTCGAGTCCGCAGCCTCCTGCAGCCGCTCGTTATTGGCTTGGGCGCGCCGGCGGTCTGCCGCGTCGAACGCCGCCTGGCGCTCTGCGACAATCGGTTTCAGCCCGATGATGCGCTGCTCAATCGCGATCATGCGATCTCGGAATTTCTGAGGGTCAGCACTTTTGCCGGCGGCCAACAACCTGCACTGCTCATTGTGTTGCGCTGTTTCGGACGCCAGGGCTTGCTCCTCAGCCACGAGTTCCCCATTGGCTTTGTTCAGCGCGATCTGCGCGTCGGTGAATGCCTGGTCGCTGGGCAGTTCTGCCACTGCTGTTGCCTTCGTCATAAGTCTTCTTTTTCCTTTCTCCTCTGGTTGAATGATGGTCGGGCGTCCCGCGCGGGCACCTGACGGGTAGCTAGTCGACGCGCACCGGCTCAGCGGAACGAATAGTGCTGATGCTTTTCTGAATGATGTTGGGATCGTCCTTCGAGATCGCGGCGTATTTTTCATTTTCGGGCGTGAGACCAGGCTCGGCATCGAGGATGCCACCCATGGTTGAGTGGCTTGCTTTCATCTGCGCCATGCACTTGCCGACGCCGCGGTGATCGCAGGAGCCATCGAGGCAGCTCCCTAACGTTTTGTGGGCTTTCTTGAGTACTTCGACTTGCTGGGCATCCATCTCGGTTTTCCTCTTCAGCTTGAACTTCGTTGAGGTTTGTCGGCACCGCGGGCTTGGCGCGTCAGGTTACCAGACCTGCATTGCGGAAGACCTTATAAAGGTCGCGCACAGCCAATCTCGACGGCGCGCCGGCCTGGTGATAATTCGCCGTGAAGTTGATGTCGCGAAGGCCTGGCTTGGCTTGTCCTGACTGGCTACCGCCTCCTGAGAGAGCATTCACAAGTGCTGACGTCTGCGGTGGAGGAAGAACCGCTTCGCCTTTATGCAGCATGGCCATGCCATCGCGAGGGACGTAGGATGTGCCCTTGTCGAATGAAGCGACCGCAGCAAAAGCAACGGCCGCGGAGATGGCCCCTGCAATCGGACCGCCCCAGGCAGATGCCCATGTGTACGAGTTCGCAGCGGCTGTCCTCGCTTTGTCGAGGCGATCCTCGGCGTCCACCGTCTTACTCGTCGCCAGATAAATCAGCTGCGCAGCCGCAGCGCGAGCTAGGTTGTTAATGACTGAGATTGCGATGCTGTCGCCAAACTGGCGCCATGCCAGGCTCATGCGCTCGGTGCCCTCCAGCCACGTATCCATCGTCCGAGCGAGGGCAGAGTCGATTGTGTTGAACATCCGCTGGTAGACCTGCTGCTGCTGTTGAGTCGCCTGCAGCGCCAGCTCCTGCTGCTTCTGGTAATAGGCCTGAGTGAGCGCCGCCTGCTGGTTCAGATCCTGTTGGTACTTCGCAGTGTAGCCAGCATCGAGGGCTTCCTTTTTCTGGATAGCGTCGAGCTGCACCGCATATTCCTGGGCGGCTGCCTGCTGCAGGATGGCGATTCTCCCTCCCGGGCTCAGCGTTCCGGTCTGGACCTGCGTCTGAGTGCGCTGCTCAACTCCGCGGTAGGTGTCGGATGCGGCCTTGATTTTGGCATCTGCCTGAAGCCGATACTGCTCAGTCTGTTCCTTCAGGACGTCGAGTTGATCCTGACTTTCTTTCTTGATCCTCTGGATTTCTGAGGGGTCATTCGCGCGGTCACGCCTCTTTCTTGAGGCGCGACTGGTATTCGATCTGCTGGTTGGAGATTTCCCTGGCCTGGTTCGCGATCTGCTCATTGCTGCGAACTACCTGAGCGACGAGTTCCTGATTCTTGCGGGCTACCTCCTCAGCTGCACGCGCCGCCCTTTGTGCGGCCTGGAGGGCCTTATCGGCTTCGTTCTGATCGGCCTTGCCTACTTCAGCGCCGATTTCTTTCATCTTCGCGACGTGTGCCGTCTTCTCAGCTTCGAGGCGCTTGTCGATGTCCTGAGCCAAGCGAAGCTGCGCTGTGGCCTGGGCCTCGTCCGGCATCGAGTAGATTGGACCAGAGCGCGTGGCACCGGTGATGCTGCGGTGCGCCATCGGGTTCGCGATGACGTCCTGAAGTTCGGCCATCTTGGACTTGATAGCGCCGATCTTGCTGTCGAGCTGCGCCGGATCGATCACCTTGAATGCATTTTCGAAGCCGGCTTTCACTCGATCGGGGAGCTCGCGGATTTCTTTCGAGCCGACATGTACCAGTCGATCGATTTGCCGCTCAGGTAGCCCAACTCCGCGCGCTTCGCCGCCGAGACTCCCTGCGTGAGCTCAATGAAGCGAATGTTGGCCTGTTGCCGTTTGATCTCCCAGCTCGCTTCACCGTCGAGCTCACGGAGAGGTCAAGGCTGTCGAGATCCTTCATGGCGGCCTTCAGATTCACGACATTTTGGTAGAAGTCGTAAACCTTCATGCCGACGTCGACGAGAACCCCACCCAGGGCGACAGCTCCGATCACCGGAAAGGCCGCCTGCATCGCTGTACCTAGTCCCTGGAAGGGTCGCGAGGAACGCGCCAGCCGCTCGCGTCGAGCCCATGAGGTTTCCCTCAAGCACACGCAGTTCAGCGCTGGCGGCCATGCGCGCCGAAATGTTGCTGCGCAGTGTGACTGTCTCCCGCTCCTCCGTCGCGGCGAAGCTATTCAGCGTCGACTGCGCAGACGGAAGCTCTGTCTGGTAGACCTTTAGCGCCGCAGCAGCCTGCGCGTTGCCCTGAGCAGCTGCCCTGCCGAACTCAGCCTGAGCCGCTGCCATGTTGGCAGAGGCCGCCTTAACCGCGCTCTGAGCCTCTTCCATGCCGGCGCGCAGATTCGCCAGATTGACCTGCGTGCCGACTTGAAGCATTCCGTCAGCGGGCAAGGTACACCTCGGGGATGTTGAGTTTTGGCATGAGCATCGGCGCCAGGTTGATCTGCTGGACTGCGAGGTAGCTCAGCTGCACCCGTTTCGTGATCGCTTGCAGCTGTTCCCGGGCGTGTTGCGCCTGGCGCGTTGCCTCCCGCACAGCCTCGTCGGCCTTGCGAGACGACTCCTCGTAGGCCCGAGATACTTCAATCGCTGCATCGTGAAGATTTGGTGTCATTTCCCTTTCGCCTTTCTCATCTCTTCGATATCCCACCGCACAGCCGCGGGCAGGTTGCTGTTCAACGGTGCGCTGCTCATCTCGGTGGCATCTGTAGTTCGCCTTCCTCTTCTTCTGCGCCCTTCCACCCCACGAAGCCTCTCAGCAAAATGTGCGGTGGAGGAAATTCCCGCCAATACTTCAACAGGTCCCACAGCTCTGGGAGTGGCGTCTTCCCAGCTCCGCCCGCGTCCATCCCAGCGCGGTGATGACGAGCCCGCGGATGTAGCCGGGCGTTATCCCTGGCCCTCCATCGTTGGAGCTTCCCCCTTGTCATCGCTCTCCAGATCCGAAAGCTTCAGCACGACCAGCAGCAGTTTGGGAATATGCCCGGCTGGATCGACGCGTAGTCGGGATTTGAGGGCGCCTTCGCATTTTCGAGGCTGCGTGCGACCAGGAAACCGGTTTTCGCGCGCGACAATGGCTGCCCGTCGCTGGCGAAGAGTCCTTCTTCCCACTGCTCGAAGTTGATCGGTGCGAGTGTGTAGGTCGTGCCGCTGATAGTTACGTTTTGAGTCATGTTGTCGTTTTCTCCTTCGTTGAAAAGCGTTTAGGTCCTGTCAAGCTCTGCATCGCTGTGACTCCGCTTCTGGTCTCTGTTCCGACCGGCTGGCGTCATGAAACGTCAGCGTCCGGCGGTCCAACGTAAGAGGAAACACTCCGGTCTCACCCGACCTCTGTTTCGCGATGATCAGTTCTGCGTCAGATGAGAGCCTGCCCTCCTCGTCGTCCCATGGGCGGTGAAGCAACGCGATGACGTGAGCGTCGTTTTCGAGCTGCGAACTTTCACGCAGGTCACTCATCGTGGGCCGGCGATTCGCATTCGCTCGATCAGCGCGCGAAAGCTGCGACAGGACGAGCGCTGCCACACCTTCATCCTTTGCCAGCCGGGTCAGCCCGCGAGAGACGGCCGCAACACGAAGGCGTTCGTCACGTCCGTCAGCGCTGACGATCTGCGCGTAGTCCACGCAGACCAGCTTGACCCCATCACGGCGGATCGCGAGCCGAGCACTGGCGACGAGCTTCTCAATCCTGATTGCGGAGGTGTCGACGATGTGGAGCGGCCATTCCGATACTTTGTCAGCCGCATATCGCAAAGCTTGCATGTCGGCATCATTGGCCCACTTCGGGTCACGCACGCGCGGAAACGGAACCTCGGAAACCGCGGAGAAGATGCGCCGGAGGACTTGCTCGCGCGTCATTTCGAGGGAGAAGAGCAAAACCGGCGTACCCTGGCGGCAATTCTCGCTCGCGGCCTGAACCATCGCAGCGGATTTGCCGACTCCAGATCGCGCGCCGATCTGCGTGAGTTCGCCTGGCTGTAAGCCGCGCGTCGCCAGATCAAGGGACGGAATGCCGGTTGGTAGCCCAAGGAGATCCCCTGTGCGCGTGCGCTCCTGATGGAGGCGATTAAGAAGTGGGATGATTCCTCCCGTGATCCTGGTATCGCGCTGGCTGGCCGTCCCACTGCGGAGTTCAAGCATCTCGCTCTCGACGGCGTTCAAAATCTCAAGCGCTTCTTCGCTCTGGTCTGCGGCGCGCGTGATTGATGTCGAGCAGATGTTGATCAGCTGCCGCAGCAATGACTTGTCCTTGACGATGCGGACGTACTCCTCGATGGAAAGGCGACGGGGCAGACCGTAAGTCAGATCTGAGAGATAAGCGACGCCGCCGATCGATTCAACCTCCTTGCGTTTGGTCAGCTCTTCAGCGAGTGTCACGGTATCCACAGCGCGGCCCGCGGCCGCAAGTTCGCCAATGCGGGCGAAGATGCGCTGATGCGACTCGAGCGCAAAGTCGGCAGCGACGAGCTCTTCAGCCGCCTCGTTGTAAGCAGAGTTCTCGAGCAGGATGGCGCCGAGGATCGAGCGCTCGGCATCGACGGAGGCAGGTAAGCCGCGTTCGAGGGTGATCTCAGGAAGGTACGACGAACGGCTCATGCCGGTCTCCGTTCTGCCGAGTACTCAGGACCTTCGTAGAGTGACGCAGCGTCACGGTAAGTGCCGGGCTTGCCATTGCTGCCGTTCGCTGGTCGGCCGTCGCCCTTCACTTCAAACACACTGCGATAGCCTCGCTGAACGGACTGATCCAGCACTGCCGCCGGCGAGTGGCCAGCTTGCCTGAGCCGATCGAGTTCGTTGAGGGTTAGTTTCTCCGCCCGCGGTGTCCATGGAGCGCCGCGGATCTTCTTCCGCATTTCCACAAAGGCGTTCCAAGGTTCAATCGGAAGCCATTCTGGTAGCGCGTCTGGGACGCGTGATTCTCCTTCCTTTCCTTTCCTTTCCTTAACTACATCCGTGCCTCTCGCGTCAGTCACGCGTGGTTCACGCGTGCTCGACGCGTCAACCTGTTCATTTAATGAGGGATCAGGGATAGTGCTCGGAGCTTCGCGATTATTGACGAACTGGTGCGCGTGAAAGGTTGGGACATACCCATAATCCTCCCCGGCGACGCGATATCTGACGAGAAAGCCACGCGTGGCCAACGCGTCGAGCACGCGTGAGAAGTCGCACTCATCGTAGGGGAGAATCTCAACTTTGAGAGACCGCGGACGCCATTTGAACCTGCCTTCACGATCGCAGCAGGTCCACAAACCGGCGTAGGCCAGGCGAATCGGAAGCTTGGTAGCCTTCTCCAATTCGTACAGGTCCTCGTGGCGGAAGAACTCAGGCTTGATTGTCCGGATACGCCCCATCTATGCGCCCTCCGTCGACCGCGCCGCGCGGTCAAACCAGCACCGGCAGTTGGTCAGCGCTTCATGTGAAAGGCGCAACTGGTGGATCAGGAGTAGCTGCTCAGCGTAGAGCTGAACGGGCCATTCGGAGACGCCAGATTCCTCGAATCGTGCGACCTCTGCGACGAGCGAGCTCCTGAATGCGTGCAACTCACGCGCGGGGAAAGTGCAGAAGGGTGTCATGCGGCCAGGCCGCCTTTGCAGTGTGGGCAATTCTCTTCGTGCTGCCAGCGGTGCGCTTGCTGTTGCTGGAAAGCTTTCAGCGCGGCCAAGGGAAGGCCCTCAGAGGCCCTGGCAGCCTGGCTGATCCCTATAACAGCCAGATGCTCAGCCTCGAGAAATTGCTTGCGTTCCGTACACGTTCTGCTATGGTGCCTCAAGAGAGTCCTTTCAGTGGATCAACGTGGGGCGGCCCGCCGGCCGCCTTTTCGTTTGCGTTGTCGTTCCGCGGAGGGCACCAGACCCGCGAACGCAGCCGTTCATTGCTTAACTCAGGCCGCCGTCAAGCGCTTTCCGCAGCTCGGAGAGCGGTATCATTCTCCGCCCGAAGATCTTGACGCTGCGAAGACGCCCCATCTGAATTTGTTTCCGAGCGGTCCAATGACTCAGACCTCCCGCCCGCTCACAGAACTCTGGAATGCTGATCAATCGGAGTTCGTCACTAATCTGCTCATCTACCACCGCTAGATTGCCGCTCATGGGCACCTCCACACTTAGCGTCCGATAGAATCCACTTGAATAGCAATATAATTATGTTGCATTTGGATTGTAAAAAATGCTATCAATGTTTTGTGCAGATAGCAACGACATTTCCTTCTGTTTACCTCTTGGCAACCTTGGCCGGTCGCGGTGCCTTCGCAAACCGCTTAATAAGCGCTCGAAACGTTTCCAAGGCCAACGCGGAGCTTGCCTGCAAGACGGTGAGAGATTTACTTAGCGCCTACGTCGACGAGTGGCTACGCACCGGGATCCAAGAGGACGGCGGAGAAGAGCCCGCAAACAGACGGGTTCAGGAAACGAAGACCGCATATGCGGTGGCGAGAGCCTACTGCGACAAGAACCCAGCTACGGTGATGCCCCACAATGGCGGACTCGACGTTTTCTTCGGCTTCTTCGGCTGGGAGCTCGATGATTCCCCGCTTGGGGAAAATAACCGCGAGTCACTCATTGACGATGCTCGGAACGAGGCCGCGCTCATATTTACACTGCTGATCGATGCCCCCTGGCGCGACCGAGTCTACAAGTGCGCGCGGTGCGGGAAGTATGGAGTCCTGCGACGCAAGCCACGCCAGTATTACAAGCGCGGCATTCATTGCGAAAAGTGTGCAACTGCTGCGTCAGCCGTTGCCTCGAGAAGAGGCTCGCTATCAGATCTTCAAGAGAGGCGAGCGAAGGTCGCGACCGCAGCTTGGAGAGCATGGAAGCCAGAGAATGGCGATCGCAAAAGATGGGTGCTAGCCAAGGTAAACGATGCTCGGGAGAACTCGGACGACTTTATCAAGATCAATTGGGTGACGCGCTGGACGAAGCAATATCTGACAGAAATTGAGAAGAAAGGTGCCAACAATGAGCCTGTACAAGCGGGGTGACACATGGTGGATGGAGTTCATGAAGGACGGCCGGCGATTTCGCAAGAGCACCGGTTTGTCGAACCGACGCGAGGCTCAAAAGATCGAGGACGCGTTTAAGACCCAGATCGAGAAGGGCGAGGTCGGTATCGAAGACCAGGGCCCGGCGCCGACACTGCGCGAGTTTGCACAGCAGTTCGCAGACTTCATCTCGACGCGTCACGCCGCGAAGCCGCAAACCGTCGACTTCTACGCCAAGAAGCTGAAGCAGGTCCTGAGGTATGAACCGCTGCGGGAGATGCGCTTGGATCGCATTGATGAGGCTGTAGTTGAGCGCTATATCGTGTGGCGTCGCCGCTCAGTCTCTGCGACCAGCGTGAACCGCGAGCTCGCCACGCTCAGGCGCCTTCTGAACGTCGCGAAGGAATGGAAGGTCATCAAGTCCGTTCCCAAGATCCGGCTGCTCTCTGGCGAGCGCCAGCGCGACTTTGTTCTCAGCCATCAGGAAGAGCAACGCTACCTGGACGCGGCGCCTGAGCCGCTGAAGACCGTGGCGGTGCTGCTGCTCGACACTGGCTTGCGGGTAGGCGAGGCTTTGAATCTTCGTAAGGACGACGTTCACATCGATCCCGCGGGCAGCGCGCGCTATGGTTGGGTCCATGTGCGTGAGGGCAAGTCCAAGAATGCAAAGCGGAACGTACCGATGACCGGCCGCGTCTCTGCTGCGGTAAAGCCGCTGCTGACAGCCAACACCTCGCAATGGCTTTTCCCGGGTGATTCGCCTGAGAGACCGATACTTGCGACCAGCCTGGCGCATATCCACACGCGAGTATGCCGGCCGCTCGTTCCCATCGGTAGGAAGCTCGTGAGGAAACAGGCTTTTCCGAAGGAGTTTGTGATCCACTCGGCACGGCACACCTGTCTCACCCGTCTCGGCGAAGCGGGCGCCGATGCATTTACAATCATGAAGCTGGCAGGGCATTCGAGCGTTACTGTGAGTCAACGTTATGTTCATCCAACACCCGAGGCAGTCGAGCGTGCTTTCGATCGTTTGGAAGCGCTGAACCGTTTGGCTCTTGCAGCACCGGCGAGGTAAGTAGTCCCCACAAATTCCCCACATCAAGCGGGGAAATCGCCGTAAGTTATTGAAGGGCCTGTAGCTCAATGGTCAGAGCAGGGGACTCATAATCCCTTGGTTGGGGGTTCGAATCCCTCCGGGCCCACCATCTGTATCAGGAAGGTGGAGTGATTTCGGCGCGACTCTCCGGTAGCATGAGCGCGTGGCTGCTCTTCTTGAAATTGGTCGTTTAACCATTCGTTTTGGCGCAACCGAGGCCGTTCGCGACCTGAGCCTGCGTGTCCAGCAGGGACAGGTGCTGGGGCTCGTGGGCGAGTCGGGCTCAGGAAAGTCGGTGACAGCGCTGGCAGTATTGCGGTTGGTCGATGCTGCGGCGCGAGTCGAAGGGGCGATCCGATTCGATGGCGTCAATCTGCTGACGCTTGGCTCCGAGGCCATGCGCAAGCTGCGCGGGCGCGACATTGCCATGATATTTCAGGAACCGATGACGGCCCTGAACCCGGTCATGCCGGTTGGGGAGCAGATTGCCGAAGCGATTCGCGTGCACAATCCGGAGATGTCGCGGCGGCAGGTGCGCGAGGCGGTATTGACGGCAATGGAGGCCGTGGCCCTGAGCGATCCGGCGCGGCGTTACAAAGATTATCCGCACCAGTTTTCGGGTGGGCAGCGGCAACGCATCCTGATCGCCATGGCTATCGCCAACAGGCCGCGACTGCTGATTGCCGACGAGCCTACGACGGCCCTCGATGTTACGGTTCAGCAGCAGATTCTGGAATTGCTGGCCAGTTTGCGGCAGAGGTTTGGGCTGGCGATGCTGTTTATCTCCCACGATTTAGCTGTGGTGTCTCAGGTGGCTGATCGTGTGGCAGTTATGCGGCATGGACTGCTGCTCGAAGAGGCGTCGCGCGAGGCAATCTTTCGCGATCCTGTGCACGCGTACACGAAGGCCCTGCTGGGCGCGGTGCCCACGATGTCGACTGACATCGCCAAGCCTCTGGCGGTGCTGGACAAGGCAGTGGATACAACCGCGCCGCCGTTGCGGGAGTGTTCGCCGGGACATTGGGCACGCGTGCCTGTCCTGAATTGACACGCAGTCCGCTCTTTGCATCCATGCAGAGTAGGACTAGATTGATAAGTGGCCTTTTGATTGGCTGATTCGGCAGTTTATCCATGCGAGCTCTCATCCTTTCCGATATCCACTCCAACCTGCAGGCTCTGGATGCCGTACTGTCTGTGGCTCCTGACTACGATGTGGTCTGGAATCTGGGCGATGTCGTCGGCTATGGAGCCAATCCCAACGAAGTCATCGATCGGGTGCGTGAACTGGGCCACGTGTTTGTGCGCGGCAACCACGATCGCGCCTGCAGTGGGCTCACAGGTTTGGAGGATTTCAATCCGATTGCAGGGCGCGCAGCCCGCTGGACGCGGAACGTCCTGTCATCCGAGCACACCGACTGGTTGAAACACATTCCTGCCGGACCAATCATGCCTGACGGCCCGCAGGTGAGCTGCGTGCACGGGTCGCTGCTCGATGAAGATGAGTATGTGATGACCCTGCGCGACGCATGGGCTCCGCTGCATGAGGCCGAGACGCGCATCAACTTCTTTGGACACACCCACCTGCAGGGCGGATTTGCGACGAATGGCCACGAATGGTTCCGGCTCACTCCCCGCTATCACTCGCACACTGAGCCGGAGGAGTTCGAGCTGAAGCTGCGCGACCAGATCCGCTACCTGGTCAACCCGGGATCGGTAGGCCAGCCACGCGACGGAGACTGGCGGGCCGCCTTTGCGATTTATGACGACGCACAGATGACGGTGACGTTCTGCCGCGTTCCTTATGATGTTCGGCTGGCCCAGTCCTCAATCGTGCAGGCAGGACTGCCGGACCGGCTCGCGTCCCGTCTGCGCGACGGGCGATGACTTCAGCTAACGCTTGAGGTCAAGAAAACCCTGCGCGGGCAGACCGAACGCATTCGCGACTCGGTTGCAGAGACCCATCATGGCGGTGACGTGTACGGCTTCAGCGATCTGCTCGCTGGTCCAGCCGAGGTCGCGGAGCTGCTGCACATCGTCTTTCGTAGCCTTGAAGGATTCGCTGTTCACCTTTCCCGCATAGAACAATAGTTGGCGCTCGGCATGGCTGATCGCGGCATCATCAATCTTGCCGGCAATCAGTTTCTGCGCGACTTCTTCTGGTGCGCCATGCACCAGCAGGAAAAATCCATGGCTGTCGAGGCAGTATGGGCAGGCATTCTGCTTCGAGATCCAGGTTGCGATCATCTCCTTGTGCCGCCGGGTGAGATAGCCGTCGGCGAAGAGCAGAGTGGAGGAGATGTCGACCATGTGACGGACAAACGCGGGGTCTGTACCGAAGCATTTCAGAATGCCGGGAACATCCTGGCGGCCCGTCTGGTCTCGGAAATACTGGTAGGCTGCAGCGGTTTCGCCGATGGCATCTGCTTCGTCAACTATCGGGATATGAGTCTCGACGCGACCAGCAGCCGTGGGCCGCAGTTCCGCGAGCAGCGCGTATTCGGGACGGGTCATTGTGCCTCTCCTTCTTGCGTATCGAATTCAACCAGCCATAGCTCAGAAACTCAATCGCGCCGCTAGCTGGAATGCGCGCGGGCCGCCCGATCCGAAGACACCGCCCGCGGTTGAGACCGGCTGGCCGAAGCTTGAAGAGTAGCTGGGATTGCCGCTATCCGGCGACAAAGTATTCGCAAACCCGGAGTAGTTTAGATTGCTGACGCCGAGAATATTGGTCACGTTGAAGATATTGAAGGCCTCGCCGATGAGGTTCAGGTTGTAGCGTTCTCCAAGGTGAAAGGCGCGGCTGAGACGGAAGTCGAGCGCATTGAAGCTGTCGTCAAAGCGCGCGTGGCTGCTCACCTGCGGCAGGATGACGAAGCTGTTCGCACTGGCTTCATAAACTCCTCCACCCGCATTGGTGCGGGATATGAACGCATTCAATTGCTGCGCGTTATGGAACTCGCGTCCTCCGGCGTTGCGTTGCAAGGTTGGAACACGCTCGCTTCCATCGGGAAGAAGGATATCCATCGGAACTCCGGAAGCAATGGTCCAGACCGGAGAGAATTGGAGCTTGTACGGCAGGTTGGCAATGCCGCTCATTACCAGGCGATGGCGCTGATCATTGGGCGGTGGGCCGTATTCGAGCTGCAGGTTGTTTGGATCGATGGGTGAATACTCAAAGGGAATCTGGTCGTCGTTGGCGTAGTTGAAGGCCTTCGCCAACGTGTAAGCAGCATCAAACTCGCCATATTTTCCGAAGAGCTGCCGCGCGGCGACCCAAAGCGCGTCGTACTTGGTCCCGACCGCGGATTCGAGATTAGTCACCTCGTCCGGTCCGCCGGTTTGCGGATTGTAGACCGAACCCACCGGATCGCCGATGATGAAGCGCGTGCCGAAGTTATGCACACCGTCCACCTTGAGCGTCAGGTTGCGGTGTATTTGCGTCTCGACGCCCAGATTCATCTGCTGCACCATGGGATTGCGCAGACGATTGCTGATGATGTCGATGCCAGTAGATCCCGCGCCGGCGAAGAGGAATCCACTGAAGGGGCTGGAGAGGACTTCGGGAGCTCCGGGCACGAACGTGCCATTCGGATTCAGGTAGACAGGCGTACCGTCAGGATTCGTGACCGCGTTGCCGGCGGTTACGTTGAGCGCAAGCGCGCGTCCGTCGAAGCCCTTTTCAAGCGACGTGATCTCAAGCGTGATGCGGTCGTAATAGATGCCATAGCCGCCGTGAACGCTGAGATCGGGATTGAAAGAATAATTGAAGCCTGCGCGCGGACCCCAGTTGTTGTATTCACGATGACGAGTCCCCTGATAGAAGGACTGAACAATCGGGTTGCGCTGCGGATACCAGCTCAGATTGTTGAGGTTGGTATCCATTTCCCAACGCAAGCCAAGATTGAGCACGAGGTTGGGGAGGACCTTCCAGTCGTTCTGTGCAAAAAAAGCCAGGTGGTAATTGTCATTGTTCGGCAGGTTGAGCGGTCTGGTAGGAGTTGAGCTGCGCAGGCCCACGGCGAAGAGCAAGTCGTTGTCGTTGACTACACCATCTCCATTGCGATCGAAGTCGGGAAAGTCCTCGACGGTCTGAATATTGCCCTGGATGAAAACAGGCAGATAGAAGTCGGCGTCGATGGACTGAACCTCAGCCCCAAAGCTCCAGGTTTGATTCAGGTGAGACCACGTGAGTGTGTCATCCCCCTGCAGCCGGAATTGCCGCGTCGCCTGCGGGATGCGATAGGTTGCACCATCGTCAAGGTCGGGATATGTAATCTGCGGGCCGGTCACGATGGGATTCGTAATGTTGAGGAAGTTATTGTCGGCAAAGCTCATGCGATTGATTAGCGTAGGCGTGAAAGTGTGAACCCAGTCGGCGATCAGGCCCTGAAGATGATTCTCCGCGGTCTGCCGGTAAGCAGCGGTGCCAAGCGCGCGATCGAGTTCGCTCTGGCCCAGGTCGTCTTCGAGCTGAAGCGAATAGCGGAAGCCGATGCGGTCGCGCTCACCCGGCTGCCAGTCGAGCCGGGTAGTTGCCAGAAAGTCGTGCAGAGGCGCGGTGGCGAAAGTCCGGCCGATGGTCTTGGTTGTGGTGTTTCGCACGCCGACCAGATCTGCGCCAAGCTGCTGGCGATCTTCGACGGCCACAAACCACCATGCCTTGTCCTGGCGGAACGGTCCGCCGATATCCGCTGCATATTGCTGGCGGTGAAATGGCGGCGTAGTCCCGATGCTCGGATCATAGGTCGCGGGCAATCCCTGCAGAACCTTGTCGCGTTCATACATGGCGACGTCGCCGTGAATCTGGTTGGTTCCTTCTTTTGTAACCACGTTGGTTACAGCAGAACCTGAGCGCCCC
Source organism: uncultured Acidobacteriaceae bacterium (assembly GCA_963725225.1). Classification (GTDB taxonomy): domain Bacteria; phylum Acidobacteriota; class Terriglobia; order Terriglobales; family Acidobacteriaceae; genus Silvibacterium. The sequence continues at coordinate 90,727 of CAVRXY010000030.1, read as the reverse complement.
AGCTCCGCCGAGAAGCGATTGGTCGCGATCTGAAACTCCTGCACCGCGTCCTCTGGGATGTTTACCAGCGAGCCGCCGACTGCGTCGTCATTGTTGTCCGCGCCATCGATGGTCACATTGCTGCCACGGCCAACCTGGCCGGCCGTCGAGATGACGACCGTATTCTCCTTGGTCGGATCAAAGTTGGGTGCGGGCGCGTTGCCGGGGACAAGCAGAGACAGTTCCAGATAGTTGCGGCCGTTGAGAGGGAGGGTTGAAATCTGGCGGGCGTTGATAACACCGCCGAGCGCGGAGGTTGTCGTGTCCACGGCGGGAGGCGTGTCTGCCACAACTTCAACTTTGGTCTGACCTCTCGCAATCTCCAACCGCACAGGAACGTTGAGAACCTGGCCGACGTTCACCGTCACATATTGTTCATAGGGATTGAATCCTGTGGGAGACGCGACCGCAAGCCTGTACCGCGCAGCTTCGAGGGAAGTGAACGAGAACGAACCATCCGCCTGTGTGTCAACGCTGCGGATTGTGCCCTGCGCCAGATTCGTAAGCGTAACGGTTACATGCTGAACAACCTGTCCCGAAGGGTCTGAGACGGCTCCGGCGATTCTTGCAGAAGCCAGCTCCTGTGCGCTGGATCCGGAAACGAGAAGCGGCGTAACGATGCAAAGAAGCGCGAAGGCGCTCCTTTGAAGGATGGACTTGATCAAGACTTCCTCCGTCAATGGCCCCAAAGTGAAATTGCAGTGTGCTCTCTCCGTAGATATGAACGGAGCATCGTAAGGACACTAAAGGCGGACGGGTGGGAAAGTCTTGAGCCGAAAGTTGCGGGTGCGGGTCAGTCGAAGGTTCTAGAGCCTTCGCTATTTCAGCGGATCGTCAGGCTTGTGGAAGACAACCACATCTCCAAAGATTTCTCCCTGAAATCCCTGATCCTGATAAAGCTCCCACTTCTGCGCAGCTTGCGCGCAGGCGAGGCAGACGATAGCACAGGGCGGAGGGATGCGCTTTGACTTGAACCTCTCGGTCGAGTTGGTAACAGCAACATACGAGAACGTTCGAGGCTGCTTGTCTTCACTTATGAGAGCAAAGACCGGATAGTCGAAGTGCAGCAGTTTGGCATCGAGCCCGATTGAGCGGCAGCGCAGCGAGGCCGTCGCCTTCGATGCTGCGATGAACGAATCAGTCTTGTCCTGATGGCGGTCGAGGAAGTAAGTCCGATCCCGCTGCATGGCCAGAATGCCCGGTCTTGCCGGGTGAAGCTTGACCAATGGACGCGCCTCGTTCACCAGGGACAAAGGCAGAGCAATCATCAAGGGAATCAGCAGGACCAGCTCCAGAGCTCTGCGAGGCAATGTTTGAACAAGCACGACGGCGACGAACGCACCGGCGACGACGAAGATCGGCAACTGGTAGCGAGCGCTCCAGGGCGACCAGCGGAGCATCGCCGAGTACATCGTGAACGCCCCGGCGAGGCCGAGTGCAAACCAGCCGGCTGCCGGGCGCATCTTTCTGAAATTTACGAGATAGAGAACGCCCGCCAGCAGCAACAGGAACAGCTGTATCTGGTTGCCGCTGTAGTACTCGTACCTGGGCTCGAAGTGGACCGAGAAGGGAATGCAGCTGCCGTTCTGTGAACAGAATATTTGCCCGGGATCACTGGGATTGACGCCGAGGGCCAGCATGAAGCGCGAAAAGATCCGGGTCAGCAGATCGTTGATGTGCGCGCTCGGAGTGGATACATTCAGCGCAACATATCGGGCCACACTGGCAAGCGTTCGCGCTGGCGTGATGTGAGTGTTGGCGAACATTCGTCCCTGAATGCTTCCCGCGCCGTCGAAGTAGGGCAGCCCGAGAATGGAACCACTAAACGTATAGTTGCGCACCCAGAGCGGCCCGCTCACAACCACGCATAGCAGCGCGACGACAGGCAGGCGAAGTGCGAAGCGGCGCATCGCCTCCCGGTTCCAGGTGAGCGCGCAGCCAATAACCAGGCAGGGAAGATAGGCATAGGCCGTTCCCTTGGTGAACACGGCCAGGCTCAGTGCTGAAGCCAGTGCCAGGGTATGCGCCCAATCCTGGCGGGTTCTCCAGCGGAGAAGGAAATATACCGAGAGCGCGATCCAGTAGGCCAGTACCTGATCGTTCTTGGTCCCGGAGGCCCCGAGAACAGCGGTGGGCAGTGCTGCGGTCAGCGCGGCGCCGAGGATTTGCGCGCGACGGCTGCCGCCGAGTTCCTCAACGATGAGAGATACGCACAGAATGCAGCCCATGTACGCGAACCACGGCACAAGATTCACTAGCCGGTCCGACCCGTACAGGAGGTCGAGGTGCAGCTCGATGTATTCAGCCAGAGGAGGCATGCTCAACTGGCCGCGATCGATCGTTGGGTAAAGTTGCACACCGCGATCGGATATCCACTCTATGACACGGGGCAGGTGATACTCCATCGCGTCCCATGTGTTGGGAGCCGAGAACAGTGCGGTGATCCCAATCAACGCCGTGAGCAGGACGATGCATGCCAGGGCCACGCGGTCGGTCAGGTCGTAGCGCCGATCGGTTGAATCATCGCTTGAATTCGCTGCCGGCCCCGAAGTTGTCCTGGCCGAAAGCAGCCACGCTGCCGAGGCCAGGGCAAACACCAGCCACGATACAGCCAGGCCCGCTCTTGTGATCCAGTGGACAGCGCTGAGCGCCTCAGTGACAAGTGCTGTGAAGAGTGTCCACGGGATCGAGGCGTAGAGGAGTGATCTTCTCCAGTTGAGTTGTCGACGCCTGAATGCTTCGACAAGCAGTGCAAAGGACAGAAGAGGCAGCAATACGAGCATGAACGGTCTCAGAATATGGGTGAGCCAGACGGGGAGGTCAGGCGGGGGCCGAAAGGCGAATGGCACAATGCTAGCAGTCGAAGGTGCGACCCCGAGTCCCTAGAAGGTGCGATCCTGAGGGTAGTGGGTCAGTTTGAATCCACAGGGTACTTGCTCTAGCAATTTAGATCGCGCATGATGGACTCATGCCAAAGCGGTCAAGCAAACAGGACTTCGCGCAAAATGCGCTGCGAGTGGTTGAAATCTCTACAGGAGTGCCGCTCAAACCCAAGGAGAAGAATCCCGCAGCGGTCGCACTGGGGAAACTTGGCGGCCTTAAGGGCGGAAAGATACGAAGAGATAAGCTAACTCCAGAACGACGCAGAGAAATCGCCCAGCAAGCCGCTAAGCAACGCTGGGCGAAGGAGAAGGGCTTAGACTAACGGCACGCGGTTGATCAGACTCTGTACCGGCAATAGCGCATGATGTACGCTATATAGAGATAACGACCACGAGGGTTTCATCGCCACGGCAAATAGTGATTACAACCCTTCTGGTCTGTACTGAGATAATTACGGTCCGCACATCTTAAGTCCTTTCCGAACCGTCCGGTCTGCTGCTGGACGGTTCTTCATTTAGCAGAATCCGCTGGCCCGAGCGTGATCTTGAGTTCTAATTCATCATCGCCTGGGTCTTCCTCGAACACGAGGTCAAAGATTTTCAAAGCTGCTTCTAGCCATTTTTTGCGGCCAGATTTTTGCCACATGGTTTCAGGCTTTTCTGCTATGGCAAGGACAAGAACATCACTGCCGATCAAATGGTCGATGGCGCAGGAAGCCTTTGGACATGGACGGCGCTTGACGCTGATTCCAAGCTGATCGTTTCTTATCTCTGCGGAGGCAGGGATTCAAGCTGGGCAATGTCGTTTATGGAGGATGTGGCATCGCGTCTGGCCACTCGCGTACAAATCACCACAGATGGTCACAAGGCATACGCTGACGCCATTGAGGGTGTGTTTGGTATGGATGTGGACTATGCGATGCTGATAAAGCTGTACGGCACGCCTTCAAACTCGGATACACGTTACAGCCCTGGCGATGTGATCGGAACTGAAACAAAGATTATCTGCGGAAATCCTCAGCGGAGGTACATCTCGACCAGTTACGTTGAGCGCCAAAATCTCACCATGAGAATGTCGATGCGGAGGTTTACTCGGCTGACGAATGCGTTCTCAAAGAAGCTGGCCAACCATGAGCACATGCTGGCGATTTACTTTATGTATTACAATTTCTGCCGGGTGCATCAGACGCTGCGTGTAACGCCTGCGATAGAGACAGGAATCGCGAATCATGTTTGGAGTGTCGAAGAGATGGTTTCCCTGATGGAACCAAAATCGATTTTGGATGGTCTGAAACAGACGGCGGCGTAGGCCGCCGCGCTTATTTGCAAAGTATGGCTTCTGCCACCTTTTCCACGACCTGCTGATATTTCTCCGAGGAAATTTGGCTTTTCTTTGTCGCTCGATATGCGTCGATAGTTTTTAGCTGTTCTTCCACGTACCGCTCAGCGATCTTGATCTGTTCTGGTTTGCTCATTTCCCCTCCGTCATGTGTTCTTGTCGATGATGTATTCGGCAAAATAGGTTTGGTAGCGCGTCGCCCTGGCTTTTACCTCGTCCTGATGGTCGCGCAACTCATCAAGCGATTCAATCATCGGGAGCAACATTTTGAGGACGTCGTCCAGCCTAGGGTTTGCGCCACCGGTTATATGATCCTTTGCGTACTTCTTGGCGTTGGCTGCCAAACCGTCCCACAGAGGCTTGTGTTTCGCATAAAGTTTATCAAATTCTTTGCTCTCAAGCTCCTTGATCTTCGTCTGGGTGAGACTCACGAGCGTCCCTCGCTATGTTCCAAAGAACGCAGCAATTATCGCGTATCCACCAGTTAACGCAAGGACTATTTCGAATACAAACAGTATCCAATTCGATGCCCATGACGACCACCAGTGACCAGGTAGAAGTGCGCGGACTCCCATAAAGGAACAGAACAATGCGGCCAAAACTGGCACGAGCGCACCCTTTGCCAGACGATAAAACTTTCGCTTTTTACGGACATCGGTGAATTCGGCGGCCTTTACAAGCACAAACCCGGAGTAAACAAGTACCAGACCAGCAATCGCGATTGCGGCTTGGAGAACAGCCAGAATCTCGTCCTTATCCGCCATTTCGCAAGTTTACCCTGTGGATTCAAACTGACCCACTACCATCCTGAGTCCCTATTTGGTGGCAGCATTCTCGCTGTTTCCGAGGTTTGAAGCTGGATCAACCAGCAGGTTGGACCGCGTGCTCCGGTCGTGCTGAGTGAGCGCACGACCCGCCATCTCCTGCACAAACGATAGAGGCAATCCACACGCCCAGTGAGCCGTCACTGCATACCCGGGGAGGCACGCTGCAATCAGTTCGAGGTGGGTATCTGTGATGCTGCTGCTGCCCTCGGGTTGCGGCGTGGTGAGGTTCATCACGGGCTCTCTCCTCTTTCACCGGCAGCGGGGCAGCGCGGGCGGCTTTTATCTTTGGACTGCTACCAGACGATGATGGCACAGTTTGCGGACAGCTCCAGTCCGCAAGATATGGCAGACTGGATGCATGCTCGAGACCTCGGCCAGGTTGCTCCGTCTCCTCTCGCTCTTCCAGGCGCGACGCTACTGGTCCGGCGCTGAACTGGTCGACCGGCTGGAGGTCACTTCGCGGACCCTCCGCCGCGATGTCGATCGGCTGCGGCACCTTGGCTATCCGGTGCATTCGTCATCGGGCACCTCGGGCGGCTACCAGCTTGGCGCCGGCGCGACACTTCCTCCCTTGCTGCTGGACGACGAAGAGGCGGTTGCCGTAGCGGTGGGGCTGCGAACGGCAGCCAGCGGCGGAGTGACCGGCATTGAGGAATCTTCGGTGCGGGCACTTGCGAAGCTGGAACAGGTGTTGCCGACACGACTGCAACGACGAATCAAGGCTCTGCACTCGTTTATCGTGCCGGTGGCAAATACCGGGCCTACGGTCGACGCGGCTACTCTTTCGCTGATGGCCGGCGCATGCCGCGACAACGACGGTCTGCGCTTCAGGTATCACGGAAAGAAAGGTGAGCCCAGCGACCGGCAGGTCGAGCCGCATCGCCTGGTGAGCTTTGGCCGTCGCTGGTATCTGGTGGCGTGGGACACCGCGCGCAAAGACTGGCGGACATTCCGTGTGGATCGCATCGATAAACCCGCGCTCTCCGGCCTGCGCTTCGTCACGCGAAAGCTGCCAGCCGAGGACATCGCGGCTTACGTCACGCGTGGCATCTCGTATGAGCAGTATCCCTGTAGGACCACCGTGATTCTCCACGCTCCAATCGAGCGCATGGCGGAATTCGTTCCCTACACGCTCGGCACCTTGGAGGCGGTCGATGAGAAACGGTGCAGGGTGCATATCGGCGCCTACACGATCGAAATGCTCGCCGGGTACCTGGGCATGTTCGGCGTGGATTTCGAGGTCAGCGAGCCACCGGAGCTGGTCGAGAAGGTCCGCCACATGTCCGCACGCTTCAGCCGCGCGGCAGATTCGCAAACCCAGTGAGTCCGCCGGTTTTCCCTAGGCGGCCGGAGCCTTCAGGTATTTGTCGAACCAATCGATCATGCGGGTGATTTCGTCGATCTGGTCTTCGCGCTTGATGAAGCCGTGGCCCTCCTGCGGATAGTAAACGACGTCGACCGTCCTGCCTTCCTTCTTGAGAATATCGACCACCTGAGCCGCTTCCTCCCGAGGCACGCGAATGTCGTTTTCCCCCTGCAGCACCAGCAAAGGAGCCCGCTCGTTGCGCAGGTACTTGATGGGCGAGGCGGCCTCATACTTGTCGCGATCCTTTTCCGGATCACCAAGCAGCGACTTCTCGTACTCCTGAAGATAGGGATCGGAATGCTTCAGCATGGTGTACCAGTCGATGATGCCGTATTCCTCGACAGCGGCCGCCCAGACATCGGGCGCCTTGCCGATCGCCATGAGCGTCATGAAGCCGCCGTACGAGCCTCCGGTGATGCCGATCTTCTTAGCATCCACGTAACCGGTCTCCTTCATGAATTTGACCGCGTAGACCTCATCCTGCAGATCTCCGCCGCCCAGGTCCTGATAATTGGCCCGCTCAAACTTAGCTCCGTAGCCGGTCGATCCACGGACATTGGGCGCGATCACGATATAGCCCCGCGAAACCAGCGCGATGATGCGCGGCGAAAAGCTGTCGACGGTTTGACCTGTAGGCCCGCCGTGCGGCAGAACGATCAGGGGGTTGGTTCCGTCGCGCTTCAGGTTGAATGGCATGGAGAGAAAGGCGGAGATGATCTTGCCGTCGAAGCTGCGATAGTGGACGATCTGCGATTGCGGCAGCACAGCCGCGCGAAGCGAAGCGCTTTCAACGTGCGTAATCTGCTCCGGCGCTGCCCCGCTACCGGCGAGTACGTAGAGGTTAGGCGCGTGTGTGGAATCCTGGTGGGAGAAGAGAAAATTTCCGGTTGAGGAGAACGGCGAAGGATCGCCGACTTCGAAGTTCAGGCCTTCGGGAATCTTGGTGGATATCGGCTTCAAGGTCTTCGCGTCTACAAACTGAATAGAGGTGCGCCCATCGGCGTTGAGCGAGTACGTGAGACGGCCGCCGCCGGGAGCAAAGCTGCCCGGAGACGCCTCCCATTGCGTATCGGTGATCCACTTCTTCTTGCGCGAGCCTATGTCGAGTAGCGCGACGTTATCGAAGCCGCCCTTTTCGTTTGAGCCAATCAGGAGCGTCCTGCCATCGGGAGAAATGTCGGAGGCCGAAATCAGAGCTCTGCCTAGATGCGATGTCAACTCGATCGCCAGGCCAGTTTCGACGTTGACCTGGTAGATGCTGGAGTCTTCGTGCAGATCGCCCCGGTCGGCGTACAGAAAATGCTGGTCCGGGCTCCACGCAACCATTCTCCAGCTCAGTTTGGGGTTCTGCTCATGTGTCAACTGGCGAACCTTGCGGGTCGACCAGTCCATGATGGCGAGATTCGTCGACGGCTCTTTCTTCTCCTTGGTCTGGAAAGCGATCAGCTTGCCGTCGGGTGAAAAGTGCGGATTGGTTTCGTTGGTCTGCGCAGTATTGGTGAGATTTTCCGGTGCGCTTCCCGAGGCGGCAACGAAGTAAAGGTCATACATCTCATTCCCGCCGTGATCCTGCTCGAAGATAATTCCGCTGCCGTCCTTTACCCAGATCGGGCCGAACTGAGCGTCGTCGGACTGGGCGAGTTGATGGGCGCCCGAGCCATCGGAATGCATGAGCCAGACGTTGAACCGCCCGGAGGCATTGCCGGTATAGACAATCTGCTTGCCGTCAGGCGACCAGGCGGCGCCGGCGAGCCGCACCGTGCCAAGCAGATCCTTGATATCAACCGGGCCGGCGCCCGCTTGCTTCGCGGAGACGACGCTGGTGGGATCGGTGGGTGTGCGAGCCTGAGGACCCGAATCTGCGCGACCCGAAGCCGCCCCCCCACTGGCGGCCAAAGCCAAAGTCGGCACAACGAGCAGAGTTATTGCGGCAAAACGCATACGGGTCATGAATCTACGGGTCATGATCGGTCTCTCCGGCAGTCAGTTACAACTTCGCCGATGAGTGTACATGAGCGGCAATGCGCTCAACGGTTTTCCTTATTTGACCGGCCTTCCTGTCGAGGCGCCACAGCCTCACTCATTCCGTAAAGCCTGAATCGGCTGGATGGAAGCGGCGCGCAGCGCGGGCAGAAATGCGGCAAGCACTCCCACGACCAGCAGGGAAAGAACCGAGAGGGCGAGTGACTCGACGACTCCCGAGCCGAAGGACGCGAAGGACTGGCGCAGCAATCGGTCAGCGACCATCGACAGGACGGCTCCAATGGCGAGGCCGGTGACTACCCATGCCAGCGCGCCCCTGATAACAAGAAAAACGACATCAGTGCGCTGGGCGCCCACTGCCATGCGCAGGCCAACCTCAACCGTTCGCTGGCTGGTCACATAGCTGATCAGTCCGTAAATGCCCACCACGGCCAGCAACAGGGCAAGACCGGCGAAGGCAGCCAGCATATCAACGATCAGGCGCCGCCCGGCCAGCGAGCCTGAGATGAGGGATTCAAGCGGCAGGATGTCAGTAACCGTCTGTGTGCTGTCGGCTGCGGTCACGGCCCGCTGCATGGCCGAAGTCAGAGCGCTGGGATCGCCGTCCGTGCGGACGAGAAAGTCAGCGCGAACATCTTTGGCTTGCGCAAGGGAGTAGTAACGCATGCCGTCGCTGGTGTCCTGCTCCAGCGAGCTGTTACGGATGGTGGAGACCACCCCGATGATCAGGGCGGGCTTGGGTCCTCCGCCCGCAAGGTGCTGTCCCAGAGGACTCTGAGCGGGCCAGAATTTGTGGGCCAGCCGGCTGTCGATCACGACTATCGGCTCGGTGTTGCTCCGGTCGTCGGGAGATATCCAGCGCCCGGCGATCAGCGGAATCTGCATCACCTTCAGGTAGCCGGGCGATGCAAGGGTGATATTGCTGTGCGGGCCCGGGTCGTTCGGGGCCAGCGGGCGCCCTACGATCTGGAAGGAACTCGATCCGCCATTCGTCGGGTCGAAGGGCAGCGGATTCGCCGCCGCCGCCGCGCGGACACCGGGTTGGGATGACAGATTGTCAATAACGGTGTTGAGAAAGGAGGCCTGGCGGGCCTCGTCCTTCTTGAAACTATCGCCTGAGTAGAAGACGGAAGCGTCGAGGACGCCATGCGGGTTGAATCCCGGATCGACCTGCTGAAGCGCGCGCAGACTGAAAAGAAAGAGCCCCGTGCCGGTGAGCAGCAGGCAGGCAAGCGCGACTTCTCCGATGACAAAGGCGCTGCGCAGCCGTTGTTTCTCAACCGACGCCGTCGCGTTGCGTCCGCCCTCGTGCAGATCGAGCGACTCATGCTGGCGCAGCAGGCGAAGCGACGGCCCGATCCCGGCAATGAGCGAGGTCAGCAGTCCGGCGCAGGCAGTGAAGGCAAGGACTGCGGGGTCCATGTGGACCTCAAACCCTTCGGCAAGACTGTGTGGTATCAGCCAGAGCAGGATGCGGCCAAAAATCGGTCCTGCTGCGATGCCTATCAGCGTGGCCGCTCCGGCAAGAAGCATGGTTTCGGTGAGCAACTGGCCAACGATGGCGGACGCGTTTGCGCCCAGGGCGGTGCGGATCGCAAATTCGCGGGTGCGAGCCGCGGTGCGCGCCAGAAAGAGTCCCGCAACGTTGGCGGAAGCGATAAGCAGCACGAGTGCGACCACCCCGAAGAGAACATAGAGGGGCTTGCGCAGCGGACCGGCGGCGAACTGGGTTAATTGTGACGCGTAGAAGGACCAGCCCGAGCTGTTTCCGAAAGAGCCTGCCCCTTCCATGCGAATCTGCTCGCGGACTTTTCCGGCAATTCCGGCGTTGAGCTGGGCTATGGTCGTGCCCGGACGGAGACGTATGAAGGTCTGATAGTTTTCGTTATAACGCTGGTTTGCTGCGAAGTCCTTCGGGGCGAGCGCAATCGGGATCCACACATCGTTACGGCGCGGCCAGTCGAAGTCGCTGCGCATCACCCCGATCACCTGATACGCCTTCTGATCGAGCATCAGCGTCTGGCCGACGACATCACGGCTTCCACCGAAGACCCGCTGCCAGAGCCCGTAGCTGATCACCGCTACCGGGCCGGCGTTGGGCTGATCTTCCTCTGCCGTGAACGTGCGGCCCAGGATCGGCCGCGCGCCGAAGATCTGGAACCACTGCGAGCCGACCTGCGCGCCCGTCACATGTTCCACCCTCGCATTGTGCTCCGTGTTGAAGCCGATCCCCCGCTCCATCGCCGCCGCCTCGACCACGTTATGAAGGGAGGCGGTGTCCGCATAGTCAGGAACGGAAATGAACGGGACGTCCAGCGCCAGCTGCTTGTAGTACACGTTCATGACGGCGACGCGCTCCGGATGGTCGACACCCGCCGGGTGACGAAGCACCGCATTCACTACGCTGAAGATCGCGGTATTGGCTCCGATGCCGAGCGCGAGAGTAATAATCGCGGTGATGCTGAAGCCGGGCAGGCGGACAAGCTGGCGAAAGGCGTGGCGCAGGTTGTAGAGGATCATCGATTGGGCACTCCCATAGAGCGTCTACGCATGTGATAGGCCATGCGGTTCCCGTTCGCATGTGATTGAGGCGAAAGAGGAAATCGTGGACCTCAATCAATTGGGCGTGTCCGAAACCGGACGCCGCTGGTCGCCAGCGGGCGTTTCCCGCCAATTCGGTGGCGAAATAAAAGACCGGCGCGGGAAGGCCATCTTGCCATAACCGAGCTGCCCCGTTCAGGGTAATGAATCTTCTGTAAATAGTTGTTAATCTAATTAGATATGAAGCGTGTCTTGTTATATAGCCAGCCAGGATGCCCGCCCTGCTACGCGGCAAAGCTGTTTCTGCAGGTGCATGAAGTGCCTTTCGAATACAAAGACGTCCAGGCGGATCCGGTAGCGCTGCGCGAGCTGATGGAGTTGAATAGCCGGTCGACCCCGACAATCGTGGTCGGCGACGAAGTGATGATCGGCTTCGATCCAGATCGGCTGCAGTCACTTCTTGCCGGTTAAGTTTGGCCGAGAATAACGCGGAAACCGCTAAAATAGAAATTAGGGATAGAAAAGGCCCGGTCTCCAGCAGACCGGGCCTTTTCGTTCTTGGCAGTACCGCGAAAGCTGGAATACAGCTGTAAGTCCAGCGGCAACAATCGGTTACAGGTAAAGATCCTGATATGAATGAGTTGCAAGGTACATTTCGCTAACCCCAACAGAATGAATGGATAACAAACTATAGGATCAGGGAGGGGGGAGGGGGTACCCGGCTTATGAAATCGCGTGAGCAAGGCGCAGGTAGCGCCGCGCGTAAGCTACGTCCCGGAGGATCTGCGCCTTCAAGGCTTCCGGCGAGTCGAAGCGCCGCTCCGCCCGGATACGGACCAGGAAGCAGAGCTCGATCGGCGTCTCCTCAGTAAGATCGAGCGGACGGAAGTCGAGCAGATGCGACTCGATGGCATAGGAGTCTTCCCCAAACGTAGGCCGATTGCCCGCGTTCGTGACCGCGTCGAAGGTTTCCCGGTTCAGTCCTGATCCGATCGTGATGCGAGTGATGTAGACGCCATTGGCGGGCACCAGTTCGTTGTACGGCGCGAGATTGACGGTGGGCACGGTAAGGCGTGTGCCGATGCCCCGGCCCCGCGCGGCCGTCGACCGGATCGAAAACGGCCGCCCCAGCAGCACGCGGGCGCAGGAGACATCCCCTGCGGCGATCCGTTGCCGTATCTGCGAACTGGAGACGGTGATTCCGCGAATAGTGAGAGCAGGATGCGCGACCACGTCAAAACCGAGCTCCCGTCCCAGTTGTATAAGCTCCGCGGTGCCCGCCCGGGCGCCATGGCCGAAGCGAAAATTGTCACCCTCGTGCACCTCGATCGCGTGCAACGACCGCCGCAGAACCCCGTCGGCGAACGTCGTGCGCCGAAAGCTGGGAGAACTGCTCGGTGAAGGGAATGACCACAGCAAAGTCGATCCCCGTCTGCGCCAGCAGATCCAGCCGCTGGGGCAGCGGCGTGATGAGCCGTGGCGCCTGATCCGGCCGCAGAACCCGCATCGGGTGCGGATCGAAGGTCACCGCCGCGGACTGCGCGTCGAGCAGACGGGCTCGCTCGCGGACCTCCCGCAGAATGGTCTGATGTCCGCGATGCATGCCGTCAAAGTTGCCGATGGCAAGAACCGTGCGGGTCAGGGCTGCCGGTATCGATTCGAGAGATGAGATGACTTGCATGGTCTAGATCTCGAAAGGAATCCGCAGCCCGTCGTATGCCAGTCGCACGTGCGGCGGGAGCTCGTTTTCCGTCTCGGAGTGATCAAGCTCGTGGGACATGTGTGTGAAGAAGGCGCGACGTGGCGCGACCCGCTCAGTCCACGCAAGGGCCTGGTCGATATTGGCATGGCTGGGATGCGGTTGTTTACGCAGGGCATCGATGATGAGCACATCGAGGTCTTCGAGCAGCGGAAGACTGCTCTCCGGGATGCTGCTCATGTCGGTAAGATAAGCCGCTGCGCCGAAGCGAAAGCCGCCCACCGGTAGATCGCCGTGCAGCAGAGGCACGCGTTGAAACCGGACGCCGGCGACATCCGCGGACTCGCGATCGTTGAGGCGGCGCAGGGTAACGCGTGCGCGTGTGGGGTACTTCGCATGCGGCGAAAAGGTGTATTCGAAGATACGCTCAAGTACCGATGCGGTGGTTTCGTCTCCGTAGAGCGGCAGGCCGCCGGGATGGCGAAAGCTCAGGGGCCGCAGATCGTCGAAGCCGAGAATGTGGTCGGCGTGGGCATGTGTGTAGAAGACAGCATCCACGTGCCGGATCTTTTCGCGCAGGGCCTGACTGCGGAAGTCCGGGCCGGTGTCGATAACGACCGTCTGATTTCGCGAGTGCTCCGGCCACTGGACGGCAATGGATGGGCGGCCGCGCTGGTTTCGCGGGTCGTCCGACGTGCACACCTGGCATTCGCACCCCAGCGTAGGGACGCCCATCGAGGTTCCGCTGCCGAGGATGACGATCTCTGCCTGCAAGCGGCTACTTTTTCCCCTTGGGCGGATTCTGCGCCTGCTGCGCGATGGCGTTGGTGATCTCAAGGAACATCATGCGCAGCTCGAAGAGGGCATTTTGCAACAGACGCTGCTCTTTCTCTGTGAGGTTGCCCTTGGTCTTCTCCTGCAGTACGCCCAGCATGTCGACGCTCTGGCGTGCGCCCACGATATCGATGCGGGGCTTCTGGCCGGGCTCGGTCGCGGCGCCCATGGCCATGATGGCCGAGATGTAGATCGACTGAATCACGTGCTCCATGGTGACCTCAGCCGATGGGCCCATCCCTGGATTCGCCTGGCGCAGCATCGAGTCGAGGTGTTCCGAAGAGGCCTTGTACGCGGTGTGCTGCTCGGCAGATTCCTCGGGGGTTGGCTCGGGAAGAGGCTCTTCCTCGTCCAGCGCAGCACTTCCCGTTGCTGGTGAAATGGGCGGAGTGACGAGCCGCGGCCCGGGTGCCGGCTCCGGGGGAGCTGCCGCCGGCGTGAACGGTGTGTCGGGAGTTGTGGCCTGGGTCGTTTCCGGGGATGGTGCAGCTTCGTCGCGCAGCTCGCCTTCAAGCGTGAACTTGCGGCGATCGGAGACGGTAAAAGAGGGCTTTTCTTCTGCCATGAGAGGTTCCTTCAAGTCTTAGATGGTCGGCGGTACGTCCAGCGCTGCTGCGATGCCATCGCTGTATGTAATGACTGCTTTTCGCTCCAGGACTTCCGTCCGGATAAATCCGAGAGCAAGCGTCCCGGTGAAACCGGGCAGCTTGTAGTGAGCAATGCTGGTGAGCTCTCCGACCGGATTTCTTTCCGTCCCCTCCGCATTCAACGGGACAGTCTGCCCGGGTTCGACTGCCGGAGCAGTCCCGGTCAGCGAGAACTGGCGCAGCGTGCGGTGGATTGTCGCCCGGGAGCGGATGCGCTCGACAATCTCCTGGCCGAGATAGCAGCCCTTATTGAAATTGAGCGCGCGTGTCTGCGCGGTCTCCTGAGCAAGATGGCGTTCCTGAATGTCCACGCCATAGAGCGGAATCGCAGAGAGGACACGCAGAGCCTCAACGGAGCTGACCCCGCACGGAACAGCCCCTGCAGCGGTGAGGGCCGACCATATTGACGGCAGCGATGCCACAGGTACCCAGAGTTCAAACCGCGGGACGACCGGGCTGTAAGCATGGACGACGGTCACAGCGGCCCCGTCGATCTGGGACTGAGCGAAGGCGTTCTCCGCAGGCAGTGTGAGGCCCAGTTTGCCGAGAATCTCCGCCGACTGCGGCCCCGCGATGCCAAGGACGGTCGTGGATGCGTCTAATTCATGTAGTTCCACGTCGTCCATAATGATGAAGTGGTCGAGGTGAGCGGCAAGCCGGGCGATCTGACTGCGATCGGTTTCCAGGAGCAGGTGGTCGGAAAAGTGATAAATCGTTGCATCGCCGAGGATTCTTCCCTGGGCATTAAGCAGGAAACTGTAATTGGAGTGGCCTTCTTCGAGCGAGTGGACGGTATTCGTCACCATGCCGTTCAGCCAGCGGACGCGGTCGTTTTCGCTAACGCGCAGAAAGGCCATGTAGCCGAGATCGTAGATCCCCGCCAATTTGGTCAGAGCGGTCAGTTCGCCGCTGTAGTCGGAGAAAGTTCCAGGAGTGAGCGCACCCCGATAGGACATCAAATGCAGGTCGGGCTTGCCGGCGACAAGATAGGCAGCTAACGGCGTTGCAGCGGCTGGACTTGGCGGTGCGGAAGCGAGTTGGGGAACGGCGCTCATTGGTAGTGGCTCTTAGAAAATTATAGCCTCGCTGCGAGGGCAAAGCTTGAAGGGACAGGAATGAGATTGATTGGAAGATTGCCTGCCACCGGCATTCTGGTGGTAACAATAGCGGCTGCTATATCTCTGCGAGGCCAGCAGGCGCCTCAGCAACAGGAGCAGGAAGCGCCAAAACCCGAAATTCGCATGACGCAGGCGCAGGCGAAGGAGCTCTTCGCTTCTGTCGACACCATCATGCAATTTGCTTCTGACGACTCAAAGCTGGCCATCAAAAGCAAAGTCAAGCGGCGCCTGACCTCTCGCGATGCTGTTGAGAAATATCTGGTCGACAAGATGAAGGACGACAAGGACGCGAAGCGCATGGAGCGTTCGGAGATCGTGCTGAAGAAATTCGGCCTCATCGATCAGGATTTTCATCTCCAGCCCTTTCTTGTGAGCCTGCTGAAGGAACAGATCGCGGGTTACTACGACAGCAAGACCAAGACCGTGAACCTGCTCGACTGGATCGAGCCGGATACGCAAAAGCCTGTTCTGGCGCACGAACTGACTCACGCCCTGCAAGATCAGCGCGTGAACCTGGATAAGTGGGAAGACCAGAGCAACGATGACCTGTCCCACAACGTGGCCGAGGATAACCAGCACATCGAAACTGACGAGCAGGATACGGCGCGGGAGGCGGTGCTCGAG
Organism: uncultured Acidobacteriaceae bacterium; assembly: GCA_963725225.1. Lineage (GTDB taxonomy): Bacteria > Acidobacteriota > Terriglobia > Terriglobales > Acidobacteriaceae > Silvibacterium. Next base: position 74,828 of record CAVRXY010000030.1, on the reverse strand, counting down.
GGCCAGGCGATGGCCGTGCTTGTCGACTACAGCCTCAAGCCGATGGGCCAGAGCATCATCACTCAGCCGGATCTGGTGAAGGCAAAGGCTGACGAGCAGACTGTGGATGCCGATTCCCCCGTGCTGGAGAGGGCGCCCCTCCTGCTGCAGGAGGCCTTACTCTTTCCGTATCGCGAGGGCCTGAAGTTTGAAGTGGATATGCTGCAGGACAAGGGTCCAGCGGGAGCCTTCGGCGGTGTGCTCGATCGTCCACCGGCGACCAGCTTCGAGATCATGAATCCCCACGCTTACGAGGCGAGAGTCAAGGTTCCACTGCTGAAGATGCCGGATGTGCATCCCCTGCTTGATGCGGAATACTCTCCCTATGATATTGGCGTAATGGGCCAGCTCGATGTGCGCATCCTGGCCGAGCTGTTTGGCGGACCACAGACCGCCGCTGCCCTGACTCAGGCATGGGCCGGCGGCGTCTACTACGCGGTGCAGAAAAAGAATGCGCCGGACAAGAATTCGACTTCCTCTATATCCCTGCTTTATTTGTCGCAGTGGAAGTCGCCTGAAGCAGCCGCAGCCTTCGCCAGGATGTATGCCGACGAGCTGGGGAAACAGTACTCCGGCGTGAAGCGGGACGCACAGGCTGAGTCGGACGAAAGCGAGCAGGTTTTCAAAACAAACGAAGGTCCAGTGCTCATCTCCACGAGTGGCAAGTCCGTCTTCGTGAGCGAAAGCTTCGATCTGACGCTGGCTCGTAAGCTTGAATTCCTGATGATGGGTGCGCAGCAGGGCAATGATCAGAACCAGGCGATTGCTCTCGCACGGCCCAGCCAAGCCCTGACCGGCAGCATGGTGAACTTCTTCGCCGGGTGTGGACTGATGCGCGCGGCAATTCCGCACGGCGCAGCCCGTTTATACTGAGATTTCTGCATCTTCTCACTCATTTGCGAAGCTTCAGTCGGAGAACGGATTGCAACAGGTAGAAATTGGAATAATCGGGGGCAGTGGCCTGTATGCCATGCCCGGACTCGCCTCGGTGCGTGAAGTGCACGTAGAAACCCCTTTCGGCGAGCCAAGCGATGCTCTTGTCCTGGGCGAACTTGAGGGGCGCAAGGTCGCTTTTCTGGCGCGACACGGCAGAGGGCACAAGCTGCTGCCCTCGGAGCTGAACTTTCGCGCCAACATCTACGCATTCAAGAAGCTCGGCGTCGAGCGGATTCTTTCCGTTTCCGCTGTTGGGTCGCTCAAGGAAGAGCATAAGCCCACCGACTTCGTCATCCCTGACCAGTTCATCGACCGGACGACGAAGCGCGTCTCAACCTTCTTCGGTGACGGCATCGTCGGCCACGTGGCATTCGGCGATCCGGTGTGCGGGGTTGTGGCCCGTACCCTGGTTGGAGCCTGTGAGTCTGAAGGACTGGTCGGCAAATCCGGCGGAACCTACGTCTGCATGGAGGGTCCGCAGTTTTCCACGCGAGCAGAGTCGAATCTGTATCGCAGCTGGGGTGCCGACGTGATCGGCATGACCAACCTGCAGGAGGCCAAACTGGCCCGCGAAGCCGAAATCTGCTACGCCACCGTGGCCATGGTGACCGATTACGACTGCTGGCACGAAGGACACGATGACGTGACCGTCGAGCAGATTGTCGCGGTCCTGAACCAGAACGCCGCCAATGCCTGCAAGGTGGTCAGGGCCGCAGTAGCTAGCTTGCCCGCGGAAAGAAGTTGCGCCTGTGCATCTGCGCTGAAGTACGCGATTCTCACCAGTCCCGATGCAATCCCTGAGGCAACCCGTGAGCGGTTGAATCTGCTGGTCGGCAAATATCTAACTGTATCCGCGAAAGGATAGTGGATGGCGATTCTGGTCGTAGGCAGTGTTGCGTTCGACACCATTGAGACCCCCTCTGGCCGCGCGGAACGCTGCGTCGGCGGAGCCGCCACCCATTTTGCGTTGGCTGCCAGCTACTTCACCGACGTGCGCGTGATTGCAGTCGTCGGAGAAGACTTCACTAGGGAGCACGAAGCCATCCTGACCCGGCGTGGTATCGACACGCGTGGCATCGAGCACACGACAGGCAAGAGCTTTTTCTGGAGCGGGTCTTACCTGAGAAATCTGAATGAAGCCCAGACGCTGAATACCGAACTCAACGTCTTTCAAAGCTTCACTCCGAAAATTCCCGCCGAATACCAGGACAGCGAGTATCTCTTTCTCGCCAACATCGATCCTGTGTTGCAGGCCGACGTGCGCAGCAAAATGCCCAAGGCAAAGCTGGTCTGCGGTGACACGATGAATTACTGGATCAACGATCATCGCCAAAACCTGGAGCGCGTTCTTCATGGCCTGGACGGATTGCTGATCAACGACGGCGAAGCGAAGCTGCTGGCGAAAGATGCGAATCTGGTTCAGGCAGCGGAAAAGATTCTTGCCATGGGACCAAAGAGCCTGATCGTGAAGCATGGCGAATTCGGAGCGACGGCGTTCTTCAGCCACCGCTCGTTTGAAGGCGACGGCCGCCGGACATTCCTACCCTTCCGCGCTCCTGCCCTTCCCCTCGCCGAGGTCGTCGATCCCACGGGAGCGGGTGACTCATTTGCAGGCGGCTTCTTCGGGTATCTTGCCTCACAGAAGGAGCTGACCCCGGCGGTCTTCAAGAAGGCGATGTTCTATGGCGGGGTGATGGGTTCATTCGCCGTGGAGCGCTTCGGCACGGAACGCCTGCAACAGCTCGATCCGATGGAGATTGACGAACGCTTTGCGCTCTTCCGCGAACTCTCGCATCTTGACTGACGCCGAAACGCAGAGACTCAAGCTGCGTGGGGAAACCTTCATTGTCGCCTGGAGCGCCCTGCTGGTTTCGCTCTTTGCGCTTTCATTCAGCTATTCACGCGGCATCATGCTGCTTTATGGGGACGCAGTTGCGCATCTTCACATCGCGCGCCGCATCATCGACTCGCTCAATCCAGGACTGACGCAGCTCGGTTCGGTCTGGCTCCCGTTGCCCCACTTACTGCTTGTTCCCTTCGTCGCGCGCATGGAATGGTGGCAGTCGGGACTAGCGGGAGCGTTTCCCTCGATGGCCGCCTACGTTCTTGGATCAGCCGGAATCTATCGTCTTGCACGCCTCTGGGTTCTACCAGGCAGCGCTCTGGTTGCCGTGCTGTTCTTCGCGCTGAATCCCGGTCTGCTCTACATGCAGACGACAGCGATGAACGAGCCGCTGTTCCTCGCCGAGATGATCTGGGCGGTTCTGCTGATCGTCGAGTACGGACGGGCCCTGCAGGCAGATGAAATAGGCCGCGCAGCGAAGTTACTAGTCTCCGCTGGAATCGTGCTTGTGGCTGCGGTGCTTACGCGCTACGACGGATGGATATTCACCTCCCTGGCATGGTTCGTTGCTTTCGTGAAGACGTTGCGGAGCAGGCGGTGGAATACGCCAGTGGGCGGGGCGTTCGTTCTTTTCACGGTCATGCTGGCCGTTGCGCCGGTCATCTGGATGGCATACTGTGCGCGACAGTTCGGCGATCCGCTTGACTTTATGCGCGGCCCGTATTCGGCGAAGGCGATCGAACTAAGGACGGCGACGCCAGGCGCTCCTCATTATCCAGGCTGGCACAGCATGCCGGTTGCAGCGCTTTATTTTCTGAAGGCTGCGGAGCTGGGTGCAACGCAACTTCGCTTTGCCAACCTGCTGCTGCTGTTGTCGATTGCGGGAAGCGTCATCGCAGCGGTTCGATGGCGGGCCCGGGATGGATTTGCGCCGCTGCTACTGTGGGTTCCGCTGCCTTTTTATGCCTACTCAGTTGCCTACGGGTCGGTTCCGATCTTCATCCCTCTTTGGTGGCCGCACTCCTGGTACAACACGCGCTACGGCATGGAGATGCTGCCGATCTTCGCGCTATCGCTCGCCTTTCTCGTGCCCTGCGTATCGGACTGGACGGCACGTTATCGGCCGACAGTAGCTCGCTGGATACCGGCGGGGGTGGCTCTGCTCATCGTCGCCAACAATGCGGTGCTGTTGCGAGCCAGGCCTCTGGTGCTGGACGAAGCCATTGCGAATTCCCGCACCCGCATTTCCTTTGAGGTGGCTTACGCTCATGCCTTGCAGTTGCTACCGCGAAACGCCACGATTCTGGCCTACACGTCCGACCACATCGGAGCCTTTCAGCGGGCCGGTATTGCCCTCAAACACACCATCAATGAAACGGATTACTACCAGTGGCAGCCAGCGCTCAAAGATCCGGCAAGGGCGGCGGATTTTGTGGTTACGACGGACGGAGACCCTGTTGCGAAGGCTGTATCTGCGAAGCCCGAGGGCCTGACACTGATCAATATCGTGTGCTCGACTGGTCAACCCTGCGTGCGCATTTACAGGTCTGACTGGCGCTCCGCGGGTGGTAGCATCACCCCAAAATGATCTTTCGTGGAAAGAAAGAATGAAGCGGTTCGTTAAGGCCCACGCCTGTGGTAACGATTTTCTGATAGTTGAGGATGAATGCGATCCCGAATTGGCGGCCCGTCTCTGTACACGTAATACCGGTGTCGGAGCCGACGGAGTTGAGTTCCTGGACTGGACGGGAGATAGTTCGGGACGTATCCGGCTGGTGAACGGAGACGGTTCCATCGCCGAGATCTCAGGCAACGGCACTCGCTGCGTCGCCGCCTGGATTGCGTATCAGAAGCGCCTGCCGTCGGGTGCGATCATTACACTCGAGACAGACGCCGGGCTGCGTGAATCGCGACTCGTGCATGTCGACGGGCAGGCATTCGAGTTTGCTGCGGGGATGGGAGTTCCGGTCGTTCAGGACAAGGAGATAACTCTGGGGGAGGGCATCAGAGTTGCTGGCGTTGCCGTATCCACCGGCAATCCCCATTTCGTAATCTTTGCCGATGGTTCGTTCGAACCCTGCGGCCGGCCGTGGCAGGACCTTGGACGGGAGATTTGCTCCCATGTTGATTTTCCCGGCGGAACGAATGTGGAATTCGTAAACATTATCGATACAAATATGATCGATATCCGCATCTTCGAGCGTGGCGTTGGGCCGACGACATCGTCAGGGACGGGCACCTGTGCCACGGCTGCTGCCACGATCGCGCGTCGTGAAGGGAGTGCGCATTTGCTGGTCCGGGCTCCCGGCGGCGATCAGTGGGTTGACTGGGCGGGAGTCGGATCGGAGATGACGCTAACCGGACCGGCAGAGCTGATCTGCACGGGTGAGGCATGGTGAGGAGTTTGCTCAAACCGTACGCCGTATCTTTCGGCGCACGGGTGGCAGTGGTTGCGCCTGCGAGCAACGCTAAGCCGGAGCGGGTTGAACTCGGACTGGCAGCATTACGCAAGCGCGGATTCGACCCTGTCGTTGGTGCCAATGCCTTGGGCAAAGAGCCGCCGTTCTTCTCCGGAAGCGTGGCCGGGCGGCTTGACGATCTGCACTGGGCCTTCGCCGACCCGGCGGTACGCGCTGTATTTTGCACCCGCGGCGGTTACGGATCGAATTATCTGCTGGAAGATCTCGATCTGGACTTGATTCGCGACAATCCGAAGCCGTTTTTTGCTTACAGCGATCTGACTACGATGCAGACGTGGCTGCTTGATCAGCTTGGACTGGTGGGATTTCACGGGCCCATGGTGGCGGCAGACTTTTACCGGGAATGCGGAGTGCACGAGGCCAGTTTTGAAGCCGCGCTGAGCGGTGGATCGCCGATTGCGGGCGCGGGCGAAGGTCTGCGCACTCTCAAACCCGGTCGCGCGCAAGGCGTGGTCTATGGAGGATGCCTGAGCATCCTGACGTTCGCTCTGGGCACCCGCTTCGCGGCTCAGACCGAGGGCAAGCTGCTCTTCATCGAAGATGTAGCCGCCAAGCCTTACCAGATCGACCGAATGCTGAGGCAAATGCTGCTGGCGGGAAAGTTCGATGGTGTCACCGGCTTGATTTTTGGCGAGATGCTGGAGTGCGCCTCACCGGGCGCCAACGCGGAATTGCTGGACGAAGTGATCCTGCGCGTCTTCGACTGGTTCGAGGGGCCGATCGCGATCGGCCTGCGTTCCGGACATGTTTCGCGTGGCAATGTCACGCTACCTCTGGGGATTGAGGCGGAATTAATTCTGGAGAATGAACCGGTTCTTCGTTATCTGGAGCCGCCGTTCCTGGTCTGAAAAGAGATGCGAGAAAAAAAACACATTCACCTTATTGGAATCTGCGGTACAGCCATGGCGTCGCTCGCGGGGCTGTTGCAGTTGAAGGGGCATCGGGTTACAGGTTCGGACCAGGCCGCATATCCGCCCATGTCGGACTTGCTGCGCAGTCTGAACATCCCCATTGCGGAGCCATTTTCTGAGAAGAATCTCGATCCGCGGCCCGACCTTGTGATTGTCGGCAATGCGATGTCGCGCGGCAATGTCGAGCTTGAATACCTGCTCGATGAGAAGATTCCCTTCACATCGCTGGCGCAGGTGATCCATGAAGAGTTTCTGCCAGGACGGGAGTCGCTGGTGGTTGCGGGAACACACGGCAAGACCACCACGACCAGTATGCTAGCGTGGATCTACGAAGTCGCCGGCAGGAGGGACCCCCTGCTACGGCCGTCATTTCTGATCGGCGGGGTTGCGGAGAATTTCGGGACCAGCTTTCAGTTGTCAGAGGGACGGCCCTTCATCTTGGAGGGAGACGAGTACGATACCGCTTTCTTCGACAAGGGTCCGAAATTCATGCATTACTTTCCCGATGCCCTGATACTGACGCACGTGGAGTTCGATCACGCAGACATTTATCGGGACCTCGAGGCAGTCAAAACAGCCTTTAAACGGTTGGTCAACCTCGTGCCGAGACGGGGAAGGATCGTTGCCTTCGATGGAGCTCCTAACGTGGACGAATGCGTGAGCCGTGCATTCTGCAACGTGGAACGCTACGGATTCAAACCAGAGTCGTACTGGCGCATAGAACGGCTGGAACATAAGGGATCGGAGACGCGGTGGGGTGTGGCCCGCGGGGGGAAGCTATGGGCAGAGTTTTCGATGCAGTTGGCCGGAGCGCACAACGCACTCAATGCGACGGCCGCGGCCGCGTTGGCAGCCGGACAGGGAATTCCTGCAGAAGCCATCGTCGAGGCGCTGGCAAGCTTTCGCAGCGTCAAGCGGCGTTTGGAAGTTCGTGCGGTGGTCGATGACGTTACAATCATCGACGATTTTGCCCATCATCCAACGGCGATTCGAGAGACGCTGAAGGCATTGCGGGAGGCATATCCCGGCCGTCGGCTCTGGGCGGTGCTCGAGCCTCGCTCAAACACGCTCCGCCGCAACGTCTTTGAGCGCGAACTGGTGGACAGCCTGTCGCTTGCCGATCGCGTAGTGCTCGCCGGAGTGTTCAAGCTGGAGAGCATCCCGGAGCCTGAGCGGCTGCATCCTGAGGCGGTGGTTGGCGCGCTAAAAGCCGCGGGACATGAGGCCGTGCTGCTGACGGACGCCGACTCAATCGTCGAAGCGATCGCTCCGGAATTCCGACCGAAAGATGTGGTTGCTATTCTTTCGAATGGCGGCTTTGACGGCATCTACAACAAACTGCCGCGACGCCTCCGCGAATTGACTGCAACACCCAGAGGCTGAAAGCGATGCTGCCCGCTCTGACTCTGCTTTTGGTCTATGTCGTGCTGGGTATCCCGGCCGCGGTCATTGGTATTCCGTGGACGTTAATCACCGGCGATATCCGCCTGGTTTACCGATGGGCAATGTGGATCCTGCATGCCGGGTTGCGTGCGGCCGGGATCCGCATCGAAGCCGTGCGGCGTGTTCCGCTCGACCCGAAGAAGCATTACATCTTCCTCTCCAATCACATCTCGAACCTGGATCCCCCGGTGCTGCTGCCGTTGCTGCCGGGCAGGACTTCCGTCTTCGTCAAGCGATCGCTGATGAAGATTCCGGTAATTGGCTACGCGATGAGGCTGGGAGACTTCATCCCCGTCGATCGCGACGGCCGGGTAGAGAGCGCGAAAGACAGCGTAACATCCGCGGCTCGCGTGCTGTCGTCAGGACTGAACATCACCTCGTTCGTAGAGGGAACGCGCTCACGCGACGGGCGGCTGCTCCCATTCAAGAAAGGGCCGTTCTACCTCGCGACCGAGACGGGAGCGCCCGTGGTTCCGGTTTCCATCTGGGGGACCGAGTCGATGATGAAGAAGGGAAGCCTGCGGATTTACCCGGGTACAGCTCACGTGACATTTCACGCTCCGCTTGATCCGAAGGATTTTGCGACCCGCGAAGAACTGATGGCTGCCGTTCGAAGTGCTGTGGAATCTGGTCTACCAGAATGGATGTGGGCGGGGTCAGCTACTTGAGGATTGCATTGTAGCCATCGGCCATCAGCTTAGCGCGCATGGCGCGGGCTTCGTCACGAGTGGCAAACGGGCCGATCTGGACGTGCAGCAGATTGTCCTTCGGATCGTTGCGCACGACTGCGCTATACCCGTGCCTTTTGAGCGCGGCGACCAGAACATCCGCGTCTTCCTGGCGCGAGATGGCGGCGATTTGGACCATTGCAGGTGGGCCCGCTGGGGGTTTAGTCGCGGCGGAGAGGGCGGGCGTCGGCACCGCTGCAACCGCAGGCACCGCCTTCGGCGCCGCGGGCGACGTGTCAGTAGCGGGCTGTAGCGCAACCGGATTCATCACGCTCGCCGAAGGTTTGCGCGAAGGCGGAACAGCAGGAAGCCCAGCGCTTTCCGGCTCTCGGGCATCTGGGCCAGGAGTGTACGTAGCGGGGTTGACCGATTCGTCCTCACTGGCAGGCGACGCCACGGCGGGCTGCGGCGCGAGCTTCGTCGCCGGCTTAGCCGCCGATTCGGTGGCCGGACCTGACGTGGGCCGGGAGCTGCCCCGCCCGAGCGAGTATCCGAGTCCAAAGAAGATTCCGCAGATCAGGACAAGGCCGAAGAAAACACCCAGCAGTGACTTCATGCCGAGGGTGATTTCTGTGTCGGTGTGCTCCTCTTCTTCCGCTTCCTGAAACGACCTCATATTTCGTCTAACCCGTTAACTTGGTTCTTGTGGCGGCTTCGGCGGCGCGGAAGGCACGGGCGCGTTCGCCGTTGGGACAAACTTGCCAAGCAGCGCTATCAGCTCGACCGGCAGGGGGAACACCACGGTGGTGTTTTTTTCCGTCCCGATATCGGTAAGTGTCTGCAGGTAGCGCAGTTGCAGAGTTAGCGGCTGTGTGGCAAGCATGTTCCCTGCATCCACCAGGCGCTGCGCCGCGGCAAATTCGCCCTCGGCGTTGATGATCTTGGAGCGTTTCTCGCGCTCCGCTTCGGCCTGCTTGGCCATCGCGCGGAGCATCGACTCGGGGAGGTCCACCTGTTTGACTTCGACGCTCACGACCTTGACTCCCCATGGCTCGGTTCGCTGGTCGATGATCGTCTGGATGCGCTGGTTAAGGGCATCTCGGTGCGAAAGTAGCCCATCCAGCTCGACCTCGCCCAAAACCGAGCGCAGGGTGGTCTGGGCAAACTGGGAAGTCTGGTAGACATAGTTTGCCACTTCAATGACTGCTTTCGCCGGATCGAGCACACGCAAAGTGATGACCGCGTTCACCTTGATGGTGACGTTGTCGCGGGTAATGACGTCCTGTGGCGGAACTTCGAGCACTTCCTGTCGGAGCGAGATGCGTACGATCTGGTCGAGAGGCCGGAAGACCAGGATGATCCCCGGACCTTTCGGCGGGAGCAGCACGCGGCCCAGCCGGAAGATGACGCCGCGCTCATATTCGCGAAGAATCTTGATGGAATTGAAGATGTAGAGGACAACAACTGCAATTACGATTAGCCCGGGAATTCCGATCATGAGACTTCACCCGCCAGCGATTGTATCGCAGGCCGCGCAGAGGGGTTGCGGTTAATCCGAGGTGCGCGCCGTTTCGGGAATCCGGTCCACTAATAGCGTGAGACCGTCGACCGAGCGCACGCGGACCTGCTCTCCGGCGGCGGCCGGCCCGGATGATTCGGCTTGCCATAGTTCTCCATGAACGAGGATCTGTCCGCGCGGCATGAGCGGTTGCTGGGCGATGCCGACGTTACCGACGAGCGCCTGAGGGCCGGTGACCGCTTTATTCCGTCGCGCGCGCAGTGCAATGCGAACCAGAAATACGGTAATCAGTCCGAAGGCCAGTCCACAGGCGATTGCCGTCGAGATGTGAACGCGCATTTCGGGAATCGGGCCATCCACGAGGGTAAGCGTGCCGAAAACGAGCGCAAGGATGCCGGTGCCGGCCAGCACGCCGTGGCTGGGGAACTTCGCTTCCAGCAGCAGCAACGTGAACGCAGCGATGAGCAGCATGACGGCCGTGTAACGGACGGGCAACATGTTCAGCGCGAAGAACGCCGTCAATACGAGCAGGGTTCCCAGCGCGCCGGGAATGATGGTTCCGGGTGAATTGAACTCGAGATAAATCAACAGGCCCCCGATGACCAGAATGAGCACGGCGAGGTTCGGGTTCATCAGCCGGTCGAGGATCTCCTCGCGCACAGTCGGCTCAAGCGGGAGCAAGTCGGCGTCGCGCGTGTGCAGCGTAACCGTGCTGCCGTCGAATCGCTTGATAGTGCGCCCATCAAGCGCGTCGAGAAGCTCGCGGTCATTTGGTGCGATAAGGTCGATAAGGTGAAGCTGTTGGGCTTCTTGCTCAGTGTAGGACTTCGAGTTAAGCACGGCATCCTGTGCTGCTGTCGTGTCCCTTCCGCGGCGCGAGACGTACGAGCGGAGGAACGCTGTGGTGTCGTTTTCGAGCTTCTGCTTCATCACAGCGTCGATCTGCGCCCCTTCGACAACGGGATGCGCCGCGCCGGCGTTGGTTCCGGGAGCCATGGCGGCGATGTCGGCCGCCTCCATGAGGAAGAAGCCAGCCGAGCCTGCGCGGCTTCCTGACGGCGCCACATACACGATGACCGGTATAGGCGAGGCGAGAATCTTCCCAACCATCGAGCGCGTCGAGTCGAGCAGACCTCCCGGCGTGTTCAGCTCAACAAGAACAGCGGCCGCATGATCGACGGAAGCAAGCGCTAGGCCGCGCGCCAGGTATTCTTCGCTGATGGGTTGAATTGTGTCGTCCAGGTGAAGGACGACTACCTGCGGCTTGCTGCCGGAACCTTCCGTGCGTGCGGGCATCGCGGCCAACGCGACCAGAGCCGCCAGCGCAACCACGGATTGCACGAAACGCCGCCTCATGGAACCTGCTGTCCTCGCGATTCTAGCGCCTGCTTCATGCCGCGTGCACTCGCATTTGCAGGCTCCAGCTTCAGAGCCTGACTAACTTCAATGGCTGCAGTGCCAAGCTCATTCGTCTCCAGGTCGAGGCGGGCGAGCACAAGGTGTGCCGGCACATTGGGTGCCAGTGCCAAAGATTTCTGGGCCTCCTGGCGAGCTGCGTTGGAATCGCCGCTATGCTCCCGAACCCGGGCGAGGCCGGCGTGCGCCAGTGCAGAGGACGCGTTGGCCCGTAGAGCCGACTGGAACTGCCGCTCGGCCTCGAGAGTGAGGCCGCTGTTCATGAACTGATCGCCCTGTTTTATGAGGGCGGAAGCTCGCGCATCTGCTGGCAGCGAGGCCAGGTGCATGGCTTCCACCTGCTCCATCTCAAAAGCCGCCTGGCGGAACCCACTTTCGTTATACGAGCGCTTGATGCGCTCCAGGGGCAGCGTGTCATCGGGAATCGCCTTGCCCCGGTCGGGATTCACCTTGACCGCGGCCGGATTCTTGAGTGCGTTGGCGAAGGCTTGCGCTTCGGTGTCCTGTGGCCGCAGCTTGAGTTCCTGGTCGATCTCGCGGATGGCGCCTTGGATATCGCTGCGGCGCCGCAGGCTGACGGCAAGATTGAAGCGGTAATCAGGATCCTTGGGATCTGCAGTCACGGCTTGCTGGAATAGGGGAACGCTGTCCCGTCCACGCCTGCTGGCTGCGACAGCCTGGTTGTTGACCACCTCGGGCAAGGGAAGTCGAAGGCTCACGAAGGCAAAGGCATCCTCGGCTTTCATGTAGTTCGCTGTGTAGAAGAAGGCTAGTCCGCGATAGAAATCTGCCTCGAGGGCCTTCGGATCCTCCTTCGAAAGGCGGCCAAAGGTCGCGGCGGCTGAGTCATATTCCTGATTGGTGAAGTAGGCCATCCCCAGGCCGAACCACGCCGGGGTGAAGCTTGGATCAAGCCGTAGAGATTCCTTCAGGTGGACGATGCGTTCGGAGGGAGCTTCGGCGATGATGCCGCGGATATAGTTCTCAAAGGCTTCGACGCGAAGAGGGCCATCGGCGGCGAGAAAGGTCTGCTCAGCCACCGAGTAGCCGGGGTCGATCTGGCGGGCCACGCGCCAGGCGAGGCTGTTCAGGATGTCGAGCAGGTTCCTGAGGTCGCCCTCCTGCCGGATCGGCGGGCTCAGCGTGAGGGCTTTGATGTTCAGAATCTGGGCCGATGCGGTCAATTGGTCCCCGGAAAGGGTGTAAAAGCCCAGAATGACCGAGTCCGCGTCCAGCGTCTGTGCAATTCGGATAGTCGTAGCATGCGAGGGTTGAAAGGACTGCGGCAGTCCCAGCCGATCGAGAGCATAAAGGCGATCGCCGCGCCCGATAGTTAAAAAGCCGGCCGAATCCAGGCGGCGATTCAGTATGTTGGCGGCGCCTTCGCCGATCCAGTCAAGATTTGGCTGTGACGTGTGGTTCTCAAAAGGCAAGATGAGCAGCAGCCGTCCTTGGGCCTCCGCGCCTGCGGGCGGGTCAGGAGGAGAGGTCTGGGCGGCTACACTTCCACCAAAAAGGACGATTGATATTAAAAGGGATGACGAAAACCAGAAAAAACGCTGCACATGCCGGATTATAGTTGGCCCGCCCCCGCGAATTCAGGGGGTGAACTGAAGGGCGGAGGCAGTCTCGCCTCTTGCGGCCGGTTGAAGTGCAGCACCGCTGCCCATTGTCCCTTGCGCTCGGCCTGCCATGCGACAGAGCCGTCGAGAATTCGCCCGATCACCGCAGGGGTCAGGTCACGATGGAAATCGAAGAAACGCGTGTCGAGGGCTTCATTCCGACGACCAAGACTAAATGGCAAATGCGGCGGGTCATATTTCGTCGAGAAGACCAGGGCTGCCGTGTAGGAATCGGCGATCTCCTTCGCCTTCTGGATCTGCACGAAGGAGAAGTTGTCGATGGCAACGACAGGTATCGGCTGCCTTACATAACCCAGTTCCGGTTTGGAAAGCTCGTCGGTCGCCGGCCAAGCCGTAAGAACAACGGAGTGCGGATAGTGTTCGAGAATCTGTGCGATCGCAGCCTGATGGAGCAGGATCACATCGCGATAAGCGAGATTGTCCTCCGGCGCAAATCGATACGGAGGATTGACGAACAGTCCTGCGATAAATGCGACAGCGCTGAGGGCGACCAGCGCAAGCCATTGCTTCAGACGCCGGCGGAAAGTATTCACGCACAACAGGATCATGATCGGATAAAGCGGCAGCAGGTAGCGCGTGAGAAGAGCTCCGCCAAGAATCGAAAATAAAACCAGATTTACGAGGATTACTACATAGAACAGTGACTGTACGTCAAACGAGACGCGCGGCCGCAGCGCGCCGTCATCTTCCTTCAGAGGCGGTAGCAGCATGCAGGCGAACATCAGGAGTACAGGGACGAATAAATTCATGTGCGCGGTGATATGCAGCAGGCGATGGACAAAAGCGATCAACACGCGCAACGGTGTGAGTGTGGCTGTGGCGTTGTAGCGAAGGTATTCGGGATTGCCAAATATAAAGCCGGTTTTGTGCCGGTGGTACAGGTACCAGAGAGCGAGTGGAATGGTCGGCAGACAGAGAACGGCCGTGCGGGCGAGATGGTTCCTCGCGCGGAATTTCACGGCGAGCCACAATTCCCAGCCCGCGATTGCAAGTGGGGTGACGATGGCGGTTTCCTTCGACAGCGCCGCCAGCGAAAAGCAGACTGCAGCGAGCCAGATCCCGGACCTGCTTTCGCTTAACAGAAAGACGATCGCCCATAGGGTGGCCGCCGTAGCGAAGACATCCGCATGCGCGAGCGAGCTTTGTGCAAAAAATACCGGATAGATCGCGGTCAGTCCCACCGTTGCTGCGGCGACTGATTCTTTTCCTGTTGTGACAACGGCCAGCCGCCAGGTGGCGGTGAGCGCTACTGCGGCCATACAGCACATGCCCGCACGTGTCACCAGCGGCGAGAAGCCAAAGAGCTTCCAGAGCGCCGCAAGATAGATCGACGGCAATGGAGGGTGAGCATTTGAAAGTGTTGAAAAAGGAATCAGCGAGCACGTGCGGAAAAAGTCATAGGCGGCGGGAATGTAGTATCCAGCTTCGTCCCAGTAATAGGGCAGCCGCAGTAGCGGCCCATGCGCCGCAACCACCGCGACCAGGATCATCGGGAATACAGCCCAAAGAGGGAAGGATCGAAATTGACGAACTCCCTTCAGCGTCGATGAGTCGGACACGCGCCAGTGTATCAATTCCCGCAAATGCAAATCGCTTTAATGCGGAAAAAGCTGCTGTACTCCAGCGCTTAGGCCGTTCCACATGATCTGCACACCAACCACGACCAGGATGAAGGCCGAGAGACGCATCAGGATGTTGGTCCCCGATTTGCCGAGCATGCTCACCAGGCGCTCGGCGTTGCCGTAACAGAAGTACACCGAGATGCACATGAGTACCATTCCCGCCAGCGCCGCCAGAAACCGTCGCGGATAGCCGTGATCGAACCCAACGCCCGCCTGACGGCGAAGATGGGCCCCTAGCGTAATCGCGATAGAGATGCAGCCCGGCCCGACGGTGAGGGGAAGCGTTAGCGGAAAGAAGGCGTGCTCGAGAGCATCTTCCAGCGTGGCCGGCTCTGCCTTGCCAGACGATTCTTCGCTTTGATTCAACAAACTCCAACCCGTGGTTGCAACCACCAGGCCGCCCGCAAGCTGCACGACAAACAGCTTGACCCCCAGGGCCGCGAGGATTTCACTGCCTACCAATAACGAAACAATCAGGATCACGAATCCGTAGGCAGCAATCTTGCGCGCCAGAATTTTCTGGATGGACTCAGGATAGCGCTGGGTCAGGCTAAGAAAGATCGGGGCAGTTCCGATTGGGTTCACCACCGGAAACAACGTGATAAACGTAACCGTCAGAACCTTAATGAAATCGATGACATCTATCACCATTCAGTCCACTCGCTTCCGATAGTTGGGGTATCAGGAGGAGGCATTCCCGGCGAAGCGCGAAAAGGCGCGCGCCGGGAGCTTCAGTCGATGCAGATTATAGTGCCTGAACGTACGTTTTCGGCCATTACTCTCCGCGGATGGAGGGCCGCCGTCACTCCTCACCATCGTCGAACTGGCAGGCACGGATGCGCCGTTCGATGAATCGGCGCTCCATGGGACTGCGCGCGAGCGCAAGGGCCTTGCAGAAGTGGTCGCGCGCGGCCGCTGGTTGTCCACCACGCAGCTCAAGTTCCCCGAGGGTAGCCGGATAAAACGGATAAGAAGCCAGCCGATCGAGGCCGTCAACGGCCCGGATCGCTTCAAGTCCCCGCTGCGGGCCCTGGTGCTGGGCAACGGCGATAGCGCGGTTCAGCGCGACCACTGGAGAGGGGCGGATCGCCATAAGCGTGTCATACAGAGAAACGATGCGCTCCCAATCGGTCTCCTCGGCAGACCGCGCGCGAGCATGGACGGAAGCAATCGCGGCTTCGACATGGTACTCGGTCAACTCCGGTCCGGTTGCCGAGAGATCGAGAAGCCGCTGCCCCTCGGCCATCAGATCTACATCCCAGCGTGAGCGATTCTGCTCGAAAAGTGTGTGCAACTCACCAGAGGCATCGACGCGGCCCGGCAGGCGGGCAGCGTGCAGACACATCAGCGCTCCGAGGGCGAGCGTTGCGGGAGTTGCCGCGAGCGGATGTCGGCGCAGTAGTCCGGCCAGGCGCAGCGCTTCACCGCATAGCTCGACTCGCACTGCAGATTCGGCGGAGGCTCCGTGGTATCCCTCGTTGAAAAGCAGGTAAAGCGCTCGATGTACGGCCGACAAACGTGTAGAAAAATCCGCGGCTGAAAGTTCGAAAAGTTTTTTCGATGCCGCCAGAACTTTCTTTGCTCGCGTAATGCGCTTTTCAATCGCGGCATTGCTGCTGAGGAAGGCCGCCGCAACCTCGCTCACGCTGAAGCCGCAGAGAATATGGAGGATGAGCGCTATCTGCGCTGGCTCAGCCAGGCGCGGATGACAGCAGGAAAACATCATGCGCAGCTCGTCATCCTGAATGGCGGCCGCACCGAATAGCTCGTGGACTGCAGGAGCGAGCGTCCATTCACTTTCGACGAGGCGGCCAAGCTCAGGAGCGAAGGTGCGCACGGTGCGCTCGCGCCGCAGGACATCTATGGCGCGATGCTTTGCGGTAGCCATAAGCCACGCCGACGGGTTCTCCGGCATACCGCGAAATTTCCAGACTTCGAGTGCGCGGCAGAAGGCGTCTTGGACGACGTCTTCCGCCAACGCAAGATTATGCACTCCGAAGATGCGGGTGAGCGCGGCGACCATGCGCCCCGACTCGTGCCGGAAGAGATGCTCGTCGAGCTCAACCGCTTGCGGCGCCATCACATATTAATCTGCATGATCGGGCGTACTTCGACAAAGCCGTCCTTCTCGAAGATCGGACAACCCTTGGAAAGCTCCGCCGCCTCCGTGAGGTCCTTGGCTTCGACCATCGTGTACCCGCCCACCAGGTCCTTCGCTTCGGCGTAAGGCCCGTCGGTGATGGTCTTCTGCTTGCCCTTCACCACCTTGCCGCCCGGCTCGAGCGGGTTGCCGATGGCCTTGAGGTGGCCGCTGTCGCCCAGTTCCTTCATCCACGCCACCCACTTCTGCATATTCTGCTGCATTTCTTCCGGCGACCCGGATGAGTCTCCGCCGCGATAGAGGAAAAGAAATTCGCTCATGGTAAATCTCCTGTTCGAAGGTTGATATTTCCGTGTTGCGACTGATAAACGTGCGAGAGCTTCACTCCCGGACAAGTTTTTCGGTCCGAATTAACTTTTTTGAGAACTATGAGCGGCCCCGGTTTGGTTCCCTGGTGGGAGCGACGGAGATGCGCTCCGTCGGAGAAGGCGGGTTCCAGATTGCCGTCTCAGTGCACCGGTCCCTTGGGCATAGGCAGGGGATGCGTCTGTGGCTCGAGCGCAATCTGGCCGAACGTCTGCTCGTATTGAGCGATGTTCTGGCTTAGGACATTGAAGAGCGCCTTGGCCTGCTGCGGGCTGATGTAGATGCCCTGGGCATTTTCGATAGTGACCTCATCAGCGGTGTCCTGGTGGACCAGGCCAAAGGCGAGAAAGAAATCCCAAACGCTTACCCGGACTTGCACGCTGTTGGCGTAGTTTTCGCGATAATCCTGCGATTTCTGGATGTGAATCTTAGGCTGCGGATGACTCGGGTTCATATTGCTAAGGGTATAGCAATCGAGGGGTCCAGGAATGGTGCGAAAGGGGGGACTCGAACCCCCACGGGTCTCCCCGCCAGATCCTAAGTCTGGTGCGTCTGCCAATTCCGCCACTTTCGCACGTTTGCTTGTATTGTCGCATGCCGGGGAATCGAGCGACACTCGTAGGACGCCTGCTCCGTCTGGACCGCCTGGCTCGGCAAAGTTCACAAGCTTCCCTCAGAGTCATTGTTCGGGAAGCGGCCGCCCAGGCCTTTGTGTCAGGGATAAAAGCAGGAGGTTTGCTTCTGGTACTCCGGTATCCTGACAGGCATGATTCGTCCCTGCGGCACCGCGATTCTGTTCGCCTGCACATTTCTGGCAACCGTCACTCTCTTCGCCGGTGCGGAACAGTCGCACATCAACCCGCCACTGCACACAGACGGACACGAAATCGCTGATGCTTCGGGAAAACCGGTTCGCCTGACCTCGGTCAACTGGTACGGTTTTGATCAAAAGGAGTACGTGGTTGGCGGTCTCGATCACGCGCCGTTGCAAACGATCGTGAGCGAAATCCGGGAGCTGGGTGTCAATTCAGTGCGCTTGCCTTGGGCGAATGAGACGCTCGAACGGAACCCGCTGGTTCCAGAGTACGCCGTCAAAGCCAATCCTCAATTTAAGGGCAAACATGCCATGGAGATCATGGATGCGGTGATCGACGCGCTGGCACGCGCCCACATCATGGTGATTCTCGACAACCATGTGAGCCGTGCCGACTGGTGTTGCAGTGAAACCGATGGCAACGGGCTCTGGTACAACGCCGACTATCCGGAGACAACGTGGCTGGCAGATTGGCAGACTATCGTGCGTCGATACAAGAGCCAGCCCTGGGTGATTGGTGCCGACCTTCGCAACGAACTGCGGAGCGGCGCCGCGTGGGGTGGTCCGAAGCCTAAACTCGACTGGCATGCCGCTGCCGAGCGCGGCGGTAACGCGGTGCTTGCCGCGAATCCCCGGCTTCTGATCATGGTGGAAAGCCCCGATTACTCCACCAACTTCGTGGGCTTTGACAAGCTGCCTGTAAAGCTGAAAGTGAGGCAACGGCTGGTCTATTCACCGCATGCTTACAACATCAGCGATCACACGTTCTCCAGTTACGAAGAGCTAAAACAGGTTTACGACGCACGTGCCGGCTTCCTTCTCCACATGGAACCGGGAGTGCCCATATGGGTGGGTGAATTCGGCACATGTGAGAACCTGGACTGTGGCGCCAACTCGGACTGGTTCCTGTTGTATATCCGCTATATGAAAGAGAACCGGCTCGCCTGGAGTTACTGGGCACTGAATGGAACTCAGTCGACCGGCGAGGGTCGCAGATACGACTCCGTCGAGACCTATGGTCTGCTTTCCCCCGACTACCAACATTTCGCGGCGCCAAAGATTATCGAGCTGCTGCGCACAATCGAAGATCAGCCGCCAACTCGCTGACACGGGTGTTGCGGCGAGTGATTCGAGAACCAGCAAGTGTATGGCGCAGGCTATCGGGGGACTGGCCACTCACAAGAATGAGTCGCGGCTTTTAGTGCCGCTCGAGGTGCGCGCTGCGAACGGGGACTGCTTTGTGGTTTCCATCGACCATCGAAACAGCATTCCGGGAATAAGGAAGACAAACCAGCAAATTGTCGTCACTGCCAGCAGGGCATGAAAAACGACGAAGAGTGCGAAGGTGAACAATGTTCCTGCGATAACATTTAGCTTCTTTGACATCGACTAACCTGCTCTTCTTGAAAAATCCAGTGACAAAACTACTCAACTGAGACAACGGCTGGCCATAACACCTTCAGGGTAGCCGGAAGTCAGTGCACGAGACTGCGTTCGGGCGGCGCTTCGCCCATCCAGCCGAGATTTGCGGCCTGTGCGTCAGACATCGGCATAGTAAAGGGAAACCAGTAGTCGCCGTTACGCTGCGCCTGGGGCAGGATCTGGTGAGCATCTCGGCCGTCGGGCAGAACGGCGTCCAGTTGCTGCCGGAGCAAAGCATCGCTCTCAAAATTCATTTCTGTGGCCGGGCCGCCGCGGTTCTCCCAGATATTGAGCGAATAGTCGTAGGTGCCGTCGCTCTTGCGCTTTGCGTACAAGGTGAGCGTGA
The DNA here is from genome assembly GCA_963725225.1 of uncultured Acidobacteriaceae bacterium. GTDB lineage: Bacteria > Acidobacteriota > Terriglobia > Terriglobales > Acidobacteriaceae > Silvibacterium. The sequence goes on along the minus strand of CAVRXY010000030.1, from coordinate 55,259 downwards.
AGGTCTTCATGCAACGAAGATAGTTGCGCGCGCGCAGAGGCGGAATCCCGAAAAGAGGGCACCTGTCGCTCACCATGCGTACCAGACGTCTGACGCAAACGTAATCGCGGGTAATCATCAAAAGAAAAGCGCCGCAAGATAACTGCGGCGCCGGTTACTCAGGAGAAGCGTGGCGAGTAGTCAGACTGCGGCAGGCTCCGCCACGTCAACCTTATCGAACCACGAGTGCGCGGCCTTGAGAGCCTTGTTCACGTTTTCGATATTTTCGACACCAGTCGTATTGAGCCAGTCCTCAAAAGCCTTGGCGCCTTGCTTCGCATAGACGGCAATGCCGTCCTTCCAGGTCGCGCGACCGCAGAGAACACCGTTGAAGGTCGTGCCGCTTTCTGCCGCGAGTTCCAGCGTCTCGATGAAGACCGGGTTGCTCACGCCGGCCGAGAGGTAGATGAAGGGCTTGTGTGTCGAAGACGCCGCAATGCGGAAGTGTTCCAGAGCCTGGGCGCGGGTGTAAGCTTCCTCGCCCTTAAAGGCCCGCGTGCCAGAGACAAACTCCATCTGAATGGGAACCTCCACTTTCAGGACATCGACGCCATAGCGTTCCTTGCCGAATTCCTCCATGGATCCGGTCACGATCTCTGGCTTGCGCTTAGCGTAGGCGATGCTCTTTTCGTCCCCGCCCTGCGCGTCATAGCCGACCGTCTCGAGGAAGAACGGGATATCGTGCGCCCGGCACTCGTCCCCGATGCGCTCGACCCAAGCGTGCTTAAGGTCGTTGATCTGCGTCTTTTCAAGAGGCGTGTAGTAGAGCAGGATCTTGATGCAGTCCGCACCCGCTTCCTTCAGGCGCCGCACCGACCAAAGATCGAGCAGATCGGGCAGGCGGCCCGGCGTGGCGGCATCGTAGCCGGTCTTTTCATAGGCAAGCAGCAGGCCCTTGCCATGGCGGCGCTTGGCTGCCGGCAGGCCGTACTCGGGATCAAGCAAAATAGCCGACGCGTGCTGGGTGAGCACATCGGCAACCAGTTCCTTGAATTCGATCAGGGCCGAATCCGGAAGCTCGGCTACACCCTTCTCTTTGGCCAGTGATTTCTTGAGCGAGCCGCGCTGGTCCATGGCAGCGGCTGCAATCACGCCGCGCTTGTCGGACACGGCCTTTAACCCTTCCAGTTTTCCAGGGGTCAGCTTGATAGACATCGTTTCTTCTCCTGATCCTTGCCAATCAATGGCGCCGGTTGATGGGGCCCGGCGACGCCCTGAAAACGGGATACTGCCGGGTTTGTTGCGGAAACTGCGTTCCATTGAATTCTAACCCGAGGTCGATTGGTTGCGTAGCTAGCCTGCGGATGCTATCGCTTCCCGCTGGGCCTGCAGCAACTGCTCGACGCCGGCTGCGGCCATGTCCATCATTTCGAGCATGCGGCTCCGAGCGAACGGAGTGCGCTCGGCCGTGGCCTGCACTTCGACCAGGCCGCCGTCCTCGGTCATGACGACGTTCATGTCTACCTCGGCTTGGGAGTCTTCCTCATAGGCCAGGTCGAGCAACGCAGTATCTTCCACAATGCCGACGCTGGTGGCGGCAACCAGCTGTTTGAGTGGCGATGCCTTGAGAGCTCCCGTAGCTACCATCCGGTTGATGGCAATAGCCAGCGCTGCACAGGCCCCGGTAATTGCCGCCGTGCGCGTGCCCCCGTCAGCCTGGAGAACGTCGCAGTCGAGAATGACCGTTCGCTCGCCTAGAACCTGCATGTCCACCACGGCACGCAGCGAACGTCCGATGAGTCGCTGGATCTCGTGGGTACGGCCGCCGATTTTGCCGCGTTCAGATTCGCGGGACGTGCGGGTGAGCGTGGCCCGGGGAAGCATGCCGTATTCAGCCGTTACCCAGCCGCGTCCGCTGTTGCGCAGCCATGCGGGAACACCCTGGTCCACCGTGGCATTGCACAGCACACGCGTATTGCCCACTTCGATAAGCACCGATCCTTCGGCAGTGGCGACATAGCCGGTTGTAAGCCGGACAGGACGTAGTTGCGAGGGGCCGCGCCCTGCAGCGCGAAAAAATGTAGAAGCTTGCATCGATGCTCATTGTACGGGTTTGGGACGATGACGGAGAGTTCCGAACCAGCAGTTCCGAATTGGGGCCGGGCAGAACCGGGTTCCGAAATGGAACAACGTCAAGTTGAGCCTTTATTTTCAATCTGATAAGACGAAAATCGTGCTTGGCTTTCCCGTTTCGGAACGCAGCAGGCACCCAGGCATGATTTGACCTGAGACGGGAGTCGTCCGCTAACCGATTCATTTCAGGAAGTTAAGCCAGTAGATTCCGATTTGGCACGTGGCGTGTAAATAAACCCGACAGGAAGGCGGTCACGAAACTCCAAGGCCGTGATCGTCTTCCGGTAACTCCACCTAGGAGAGGCGAATGCAGGGTTTGGCGAAGGCTCCCACGCGCAGCAGCAAGTTGGTTCCTCAATCCGGCGACGTGAACTCAATGCGAACGCCCCCGGCACCGGGTACACGCGTACCTATTCTGAAACCCGAACGCTTTGATCAGCTTGCGCACGACGCGCGCAATGTATTGTCCGCGTTGAGGCTTTACTGTGATCTGCTGGCTGAGCCCGGGGTCCTGACCTCGGACCACGGGCATTATGCGCAGGAGTTGCAGTTAGTCACCGAAACTGCCTCGCGTCTTGTAGAGAGGCTGGCCGCCCCGCGGCGTACTGGATCGCGGCGAAGCGCGCCAAATCGCCACCCGAATTTATCTCCGGGCGCGAGCGCCAGCCTCTCGAAACAGGAGCCAGGCGACCCAATCTCCCTTGCCGAGCCCTGGCCGGGAGATACTGCCGACGACGTCGGCGCCGAGCTTCGCGCCATGCAGCCTCTGATGGCCGCGATTGCGGGACCACGCATTGATCTCGAGATAGAGACGCTGCCCTGCGGAGGCCGTACCTGCCTTTCGAAGGAAGACCTGACGCGGGTGATGTTGAACCTGGTGCGCAACGCCTCAGAGGCCATGCCCGAAAAGGGGAAGCTGCGCATCACCGCGCAGTACGGGGACGGTCTTAGTTTTCTGGAAGCCGGGCATGGTCCCACCGCTGGTCCGCATAGTGTGGTGATTGCCGTTGAGGATAGTGGGCCTGGAATTTCCGAGAGCTTGCGCGAGCAGATCTTCAAGGCTGGCTTTACGACACGCGCTTCCGGGTCGAACTGGCCGGACATTCCGCATCGTGGTCTCGGTCTCACCATCGTTCGCAGTTTGATTGAAGCGGCGGGAGGCACGGCACGGGCCTGCTCTTCTCCGGCCGGTGGCGCGCGCTTTGAGCTGGAGCTGCCCATTACTTCCGGCATGTACGAAATCGTCGACAACAGCGGATTGGTGGCTGACTCCGCGATGAAAGGGTGCATAGAATGCCCGTAACAGTCCCGCATACAAGAGCTATGACGACTTACGCCTACCCATCAGAACGCCCGGGACGGCTGCATGTCCTGATCGTCGACGAAGACGCAGCGGTACGATCGGCATGCTGCGAAATCGCCGCCCGCCGGGGATTCACCCCACATGCCGTCGAAAACCTCGCCATCGCCCGCAGCCTGCTGCGCGGCAACAGCGTCGACATTCTCCTTCTCGATCTCAAGTCACCCGGCGGCCCCGGCCTCGAGCTTCTGGAGGAGGTCAAGATGCTGCATCCGGAGATGGCCGTAATCGTCATGACCGCCTTTGCCACGGTCAACTCGGCGGTCGAGGCGATGCGCACCGGCGCCGACGACTACCTGACCAAGCCCTTCGCGCTCGAAGAACTGGCGGCGGTCCTCGAACGCGCCGCCGAACGCCGCACGATTGACATCGCCAGCCGCCAGCTGCGCGAAAAACTATGCACCGAGCAAGGACTGGGAAACGTCATCGGGCGCAGCGGTGAGATGGAAAAGCTCTATCGCATTCTCTCCAAGGTCGCGCAGACCAGCCATCCGGTGCTGATTCTGGGAGAGAGCGGAACCGGAAAGGAACTGGTGGCGCGATCGATTCACGCCAACGGCCCGAACGACTGCCAAGCCTTTCCTTCCGGTCGATTGCGGTTCCCTGGTCCCCACGCTCGTCGAGAGCGAACTTTTCGGCTACGTAAAGGGCGCCTTCACCGGCGCGAACCGGTCGAAGGATGGGCTGCTGGCTTCCGCCGACGGCGGGACAGTCTTTCTCGACGAGATCGGCGAGTTGCCCCTCGATCTGCAGGCCAAGCTGCTGCGCGCCCTGCAGGAAAAAGAGATTCGGCCGGTGGGGGCCACGCACCGCATTCCCATCAAGGTTCGCATCCTCGCCGCCACCAATCGCGATCTGGCGACCATGGTCGAACAGGGCCGCTTTCGCAAGGACCTCTACTACCGGCTGAACGTGGTCAGCCTCCGCATCCCGCCGCTTCGTGATCGCCGCGAAGACATTCCGCTGCTCGCCGCTCATTTCCTCGATCGCCTGAAACGCAACGGCGGCGCGCCGCGGCTTCTGAGCGATGATGCGCTGCGTACCATGATGGACTACTCGTGGCCGGGGAATGTGCGCGAGCTCGAAAACTCGGTCGAGCGCGCCTGCGCTCTTTCTTCGGGCCTGGTTCTGCATATCGGCGATCTGCCGACTCAACTGCAGGATTTTCACGTGCATGCCCATCGCACTGTGCCATCCCCGGTTGCTCCCGAGCCTCGACTGGAGCGGACGGGCGCGGTGACGCCGCTGGCCGACCTGGAACGGCAGGCGATCCTGGATACGCTTCGGCAGCTCAAAGGAGATAAGCTCCGAGCCGCGAAGCTGCTGGGTATCGGAAAGACGACGCTCTACCGCAAGCTCAAGGAATACGGTCTTGGCGAATCCGTCGCAGGGCTGTGATCGAAGAGCTTTGATTTTGTCCGGAGAATTTCGAAATTTGTAACAAGCAGGGTTACCAAGGAGATGGCATGAATAGTCCATGGAGCTTCTGAGGCGATAGGCTCCACGGCAGGAGCAGTGGAGGAGGCAGGTTGCGGGCTGGATCGGTTTAGTGAGGCCGTTGGACCTCGTAAAGGAGATTAGTCAGACCTGCAACCGAAGCGTCACCGTAAGGCCGCAAGGACCTTGGATGGGAGAGTGGTGATCGCCGCAGAGCACGTCTACTCCACAGCGCGAGGAGAGACGAGATGAAGCGATACCTGGGAGTAGACCTGCACCGGACGCAGTTCACCGTGTGCACGCGGCTGGAGAACGGACGGACGTATTTGCGGCAGTGGCAGTTACGGGAACTGAAGCTATTTGCCGCGCAGTTGCGGAAAGAGGATGAACTGGCCGTGGAAGCAACGGGCAACACGCGACTGTTTTACGACGCGGTGGAGAAGTATGCAGCGCGGGTGGTGGTGGTCAACCCGGCTCAGTTCAAGGTGATCAGCCAGTCGGTGAAGAAGACCGACAAGAACGATGCCGAGTTGTTGGCACTGTATCTCGCAAAAGATTTGTTGCCGGAGGTGCGGATGAAAGAGCGCAACCAAAGAAATATGGGACATCTGGCCCAGACACGCGACCTGCTGGTTAAACAGCGCTCGGCCCTGAAGGCCAAGATCAACAACCTGCTGTCATCCGAAGGGATCAACCTGAAGCGGGAAGCGCTGTCCAGCAACAAGGCGCTGGAACGGGTGCTGGCCTTGCCGCTGTCTGGGCTGATGCTGGCCGAGGCCCGTGTACTGGTGGGCCAGATCCGCAGCCTGAACCAGAGCATTGCCGAACTGGAGGAACTGATTGAAGAGGAAGGGCCTAAACTCGCCGGCCACGAAAATCTGATGAGCATCAAGGGCATCGGCCCGGTCAGTGCTGCGGTGCTGTTGAGTGTGATCGGCGACATCCGGGATTTCTCCGATCCGGGCAAGCTGGCCGCCTATCTCGGCCTGGTGCCCCGAGTGCAGAACTCCAACGAAACCGAGCACTCCGGACGCATCACCAAGCAGGGCAACAAGCTTGCCCGCACCGCATTAGTGCAGTGTGCTCTGATCGCCAAACGCTACAGCTCGTTCTTGCAGCAGTTCTATCAGCGTATCCAGCGCCGCCGCGGTGGAGGCAAGGCCAACATCGCCCTGGCGCGCAAGTTCCTGGGAGTCATCTATCACACCCTCAAGAACAACTGGGTCTTCGAAGACTTCCCCAACTTCGTCCTGGCCTCCTGAAAACAGGCCAAAACCAACCAATGAGTAGACAACCATTCATGGGAGCCGACCATGCCTCAAAGCATTCTGATGATTACCGCCATCGCCGGTGCGGAGAATTGCGCCACCGTGTTGTCGAAACAGTTTGGCTTGGCCGTCGAGACCGTCCGAAGCCGCAAGGAAGGGCTGGCGGCGCTCCGGCGGCGCGAGTTTGCCCTCATCGTCGTCGACCAATCGCTGGTCGAGCAACCCGAGGACGGTATGGACTCGCTGCTCAAGCACGCCGGCCTGGCGATTCCTCTCGAGATCAACTTCGCAATTTCCGGATGCGGGCGCGTGGTTCGCGAGGTGCGCGCCGCCCTGATTCGGCGTGAGCGCGAGAAGGACATGGCTCTGTCTGCCGCGGCCTCCTCGATCCGAAGCGATCTGCGCGACGGCATCGCCGGTCTTCTGCTGCAGGCGCAGCTGGCGCTGGTGGAGCCCGGAATTACGCCGCCGTTGGCTGAAAGGCTGCATCTGCTGCTCGAACTGGCTTCCAATCTGCGTCAGCGTTTGGATCAGCCAGAGCCGCCGGCTCCTGCCCCGATGGTACGGCCGCCCATGCGATCCGCACCCGCAGGCATGCATACTGCTTTGCTGAGTCAGTGAATGGTGCGCATCTTCCGCTGCATGTAGTCCATCAGCAGATACTCGCCCAGCGTTTCCGGTGTCGTGAAGTAGGCCTTGCCGCGGCACATTTCCGACACCTTGTGCACGAACTGCACCAGGCCCGGATCAGAAGCAAGCATAAACGTATTGATCATCACGTTTGATCGCTTGCATCTCGCTACCTCTTCCAGCGTCTCGCTCACCACCAGGGGATCGAGACCGAACGCGTTTTTGTAAATCCGTCCGTCCTCCAGCGTAAGTGCCGATGGTTTCCCGTCGGTGATCATCACGATCTGCTTCATGTCCTTGCGCTGCGCTTTCAGTATCCGCTGTGCGAGCCGCAGCCCTTCGCGGGTATTCGTGTAGTAGGGCCCGACCTTTACCCGCGCCAGTTGCGAGATTGGAAGCTCCTCGGCGGAATCATGAAACAGCACCAGCGACAGCGAATCGCCCGGGTACTGCGTGCGGATAAGATGCGAGAGCGCCATGGCGACCTTCTTGGCCGGCGTAAAGCGGTCTTCGCCGTAAAGGATCATGGAGTGCGAGCAGTCGAGCATCACAACTGTCGCGCAGGAGCTCTGATACTCGCATTGGTGTACCTGGAGATCGCGGTACTCGATATTCAGAGGTAATGAAAGCCCCTCGCGCGAGATGGCGGAGGCGAGCGTAGCCGTCGCATCCAGGTTCAGTGTGTCGCCGAATTCGTAGAGCCGTGATGCTCCGCTGGTCTCTATGCCCGTTGCCCAGTGGCGCGTATCATGACGGCCGTAATTAGATTTGCCTAGGGACCCAAGCAGGTCCCGCAGCGTCTTGTAGCCCAGAAAGTCGAGGCTCTTGTCTGTAACTTCGAAGTGAACCTGCCCCTGTCCTTCTCCGGCTCGTCCGCCGGCCTGGAAGATCTCTCCAGGATCGCGCGAGTCCCCGCTGGAAATAAAATTCTCGCGCTCCAGACGATCGATGAGCTTGTCAATCAGCTCATCGAGCCGCCCGTCCTCGGCCATGGCGTCGATGGCTTCCTGCATGTTCTCATCGAACAACTCGCCCGATTCAAGCGCCCGCCGCAGGGCCTCGCGCAGGTCGTCGAGCGTGTGATCGAGTTCCTGAAATTGCATGAAGGGATTCCGGAAGCCCGAATCGAGCAGGTAGTCGGAGAGCGCCTGAAGCAAATCCTCCATGCTCATCTCCGAGGCCAGGTCGCCTGTGTATTTGGTGTACCGAACCCGCTTCATCGCTGCCTCGAATCTAGTTGAAGCCGCTTCGCCGGGAGCGCCGCGGCTGCCACTCTTCATACTCCGCTTCCGCGCTGGAGCGCTCCTGACGCGGAGGCTGAGCCTTCTTCTGAGCCACGAATGCCCGCTCTTCGCTCCGGCTCAACCGCCGGTGCGAGCACATGCCCTCGAGCAAAAACTCGGCCGCACCCACCAGCTTTTCGGGTGCATCAGAACTCTTAACGCCCAGCGGGGACAGCTTTTCGAATAGTCCTTGAATCTGCCGCAGCTCTTCAAGCGTAGCTTTCGCTGACTGTCCGTCTTCAATCTTTGTCGTGCCGCCCAGGTTGAACCACTGTTCGATCTGCTGCGTATTGGCGTCGGCAAAGTACTTATCGAAGACCTTACCGATTGCTGTGCGCACCACTTCCTTCACCACAGTATCCGCGCCGCGCATCTCGCCCTCGTATTCGAGTTCCAGCTTGCCGGTGATTCCGGGAAGCGCCGCATAGAGATCGCCCACGCGGGGCAGGACCAGAGTCTCCCCGTGCAGCAGAGCGCGCCGCTCCGCATTCGAGACAACCAACTCCAGCGTCGCAATCGGCAGCCGCTGGCTCACGCCGCTGCGCTTGTCCACCCGCTTATCATCGCGCGCTGAGAACGCCACCTGTTCCACGATTTCGCGAAGATAGTGGGGAATCTCCAAATCGGCGAACTGCCGTTCTGTCCACGCCTCCTGTGCGGTGATGGCCAGTCCCTCTTCGATGTTTTCCGCATAGTGAGTGCGAATCTCGGAACCGATGCGATCCTTCAGCGGGGTGACGATCTTGCCGCGCGCCGTGTAATCCTCAGGATTTGCACTAAAGACCAGGGCCACGTCAAGCTCCAGCCGAACCGGATAGCCCTTAATCTGCACGTCGCCCTCCTGCATTATGTTGAACAGCGCGACCTGAATTTTTCCCGCCAGGTCGGGCAGTTCGTTAATGGCGAAGATGCCGCGATTGGCGCGGGGCAGCAAGCCATAATGCATGGTCAGCTCGCTCGACAGGTCTTCACCTCCTCGTGCGGCTTTGATCGGATCGAGATCGCCGATTAGATCGGCAATCGTGACATCGGGTGTCGCCAGTTTCTCCACGTAGCGATGATCGCGTGTCAGCCAGGCGATGGGGGTCGTCTCCTTCTTGGAAGCAACCAGCTCATGGCAGCGCTTGCAGAGCGGACGGTAAGGGTTGTCGCGGATCTCACAGCCGGCGATGTAGGGCGTGTGTTCGTCCAGCAGCGCGGTGAGCGCACGCAGGATGCGGCTTTTCGCCTGCCCGCGCAGGCCGAGCAGGATGAAGTTCTGCCTCGACAGAACGGCATTCACGATCTGCGGAACCACTGTATCCTCGTAGCCGATGATGCCCGGGAAGATGGTCTCCCGCGACTTGAGTCGCTCGATCAGGTTCTCGCGAAGCTCGTCCTTCACCGAACGCCTCGCGATGCGCTCTTCGGAGAAATCCCTGCTGGAGCGAAGTTCGCCGAGGTTTTGCGGCAGGCGCCGAGTGGTCATGATCTTCCTCCGGGTGCGGCGGTAAGGGCAACGCTCAGGTGCAATGCCGCGCTCTTTCTATAAGAGTAGACGAAGCTGGACCCTCGGGCGATTCGGAGGCACTCGCTCACATAATGTGCCCGTTGTATCCGGAACCTTTGACGGCGGGCGACGCTGTACGCAGTTTGGGTAGAACGGTCTGGTAGAAATCGCGCAAACGCTCGGTTCTTTCCTCGTCAGAACGCATATTCAGCAGTTGCTGCTTGAACCCGAGGTCCGCCGGCAGCGCTGACGCCAACGCAAACGAGATCGGTCCATCCAGGCTCAGATGCATGGTCGCGACTTCGATGCCGGCCAGCTCCAGCGTCTCGAAGTGCAGGGCAGCGCACTCTTCGCGCAATTCTCGCGAGGCCACCGCGCCATCGTCCTCGAAGAAATCCACCTCGGCTTCCAGGAACGCGCGGGAGTTCTCCAGCATTTCTATCTCAAACCGCGTATCCCCCTGGCAGAGAATGTCGAGCCGGCCGTCGCTGTACCGCTGCAGAACGCGCATGATGCGCGCTGTGCAGCCAATCACAGCGAGGCCCTCCTGTTGTGCGCGCACAATGCCGAAGGCCGACTCTTCCTCGATGCAGATGCCGATCATTTCCTTGTACCGCTCTTCGAAGATATGTAACGGCAGGGAAGCGCCGGGAAACAGCACGACATCCAGCGGAAACAGGGGAATCTTCATTGCTGAGCAATTATGCGCGTCCGGGTTTGGAAAGACTGTTGTCTCTGGTGACTTGTTTTGATGAGCCAGCAAAGGATTTCTGAACTGTCGATTGAACGCAATGAGGACAAAACCGGCCGTTCTTCAGCCAGCGAGGTCCAGCTCATCGAGCATTGCCTGCATTTCGCTGAGAGCGTGCTGGTTGCCGGTGCGCCGGGCGGATGCGATTCCCTGCGTAAGCCGAACCTTTGCCTCATCCGTCCGCTCCGCCTTGGCCAGAGTCTGTGCGGCCATGAAATAGCCAGCGGTGTAGTCAGGATGCTGTTCGAGAAGCTGCGCGAATTCCGCCACGGCGGTATCGGTCTCGCCGCGGCTCGCGTACTCCATGGCGAGTCCATAGCGTGCAAATGCATTGTTCGAATCCTGGGTCAGAATTTCATTGAGCATCGCAATCTTGTCCATGAAGACATTCTCTCAGGCGTCACAATGATTGTCCGAGCCGCTAACTTTGTTCGGGAAGCACGAGCGACATTTCGTATTCGATCAGAGACGGGTCGTTAGGATACCGCTCCGTGGTACCAGTCAGCGAAAAGCCCTGCCGTTCATAAAATGCAATCGCACCCTGATTCGAGCTCGTCACCATCAAACGCAATTCGTGTACTCCACGGGTGCGCGCCCAGGCCTGAACTGCAGCGACCAGAAGACTCCCGGTGCCGGTCCTGCGGTATGCAGGCGCTACCCACATGGAGACCAGATGCGCCTTGGTCGGATCATGTTCATCCAGAAATCCTGCGGCAATTCCACAGGGGACATCGTTATCCATTGCCAGGTAGCCAATCCGCTTTTCGCCGTTCATATTGGCTGCACGCGTCCGCCACTCGGCGTCCGAAAACGCTGCTTCTCTGGCGTAAGTGCTTCCAAACGCGGTCGGTGAATCCTGGAGAGCCGACAATCGCACTGTCCTGAACGCCGGGACATTGTTCGTGTTGATTTGTTCAAGAATCGGCATGCTGGCTGTTATTCGAGGTTCCTCAACGAACTATAGCGAACGCCGAAGGCCAGCCCCGCCCATTTGCGTAAAAGCGCATGATTGCCGACACTGGAAATAGCCCGCAATCAGGCGATTTTCGCCTAGGCAGCGGGAGGAAAGAGAGTACGCATGGATTTTGCCGGCCCTACGCGCCTGGTGCGCAGCGCCGCCGAGTCGGAGTCGGAGATGACCGAGCTCGTTCTGCCGAATGACACCAACACACTCGGCAACCTGCTCGGCGGCAGGCTCATGCACTTCATCGACCTGGTTGGTGCGATGGCCGCCTACCGTCATGGCCGAACCCATGTGGTCACGGCATCGATGGAACACATCGACTTCATCGCGCCTGTGCATGTCGGCGATCTGCTGATCCTCAAGTCGCGGGTGAATCGCGCCTTCAACACCTCGATGGAAGTTGGCGTAAAGGTGTGGGTGGAGAACACCATCGCCGGCACCCATCGGCACGTCGGCTCGGCCTATCTGACTTTCGTTGCCGTGGATTCCCAGGGGCGTCGCGTGCCGGTGCCCGAGCTAAAGCCCGAGACGGAAGACGAAAAGCGCCGCTATGAAGATGCGGGGCGCCGCCGCCAGCTGCGCGAGCGCGAGCTGGAGCGAAAGCGTGCCGCCAGGGCTGAATTGACCGCGGCCGCAAAAATTTAGATTTCTGGAGTTAAGAGTATGGCTCATTCGCACGCTCACCCGCAGACACCACAGGGCCCGACAGCCTTGCCCGGTGTCGCCAATATTGTTGCTATCGGATCAGGCAAGGGAGGTGTCGGCAAGACAACTGTCGCCGTCAATCTCGCGATCGCGCTGGCCAAACTCGGCTTTCGCGTTGGACTCATCGACGCGGACGTCTACGGTCCCAACGTGCCACTGATGTTCGGCAGCACACAGCAGCCGCGCGTGCTGCCCAACAATCAGATTCAGCCGAACCTCGTGCACGGTGTGAAGGTAATCTCGGTCGGACTGATCTCACCCGGCGACAAGCCCATGGTGATGCGTGGACCCATGCTGCACCAGATCATCCGCCAGTTCCTGCAGCAGGTGGAATGGGGCGAACTGGACATTCTGCTCGTCGATCTGCCGCCGGGCACGGGCGACGTCGTCATTTCACTCGTGCAGACGGTGCCACTGACCGGTGCCGTGGTTGTCTCGACGCCCTCCGATGTGGCTTTGCAGGACGCGCGCAAGGCGCTCGAGATGTTCCACCAGGTGAACGTCGAAGTGTTAGGCATCGTCGAGAACATGAGCCAGCTTCACCTGCCCGCACTGCCACCACGAGATTGACATTTTCTCGAAGGGTGGCGCTGAGCGGACGGCGAAGCAGTTCGGCGTGCCGTTCCTCGGCTCGATTGAACTTGATCCCGATATCCGGCAGGGCGGGGACACAGGACTGCCCGTAGCTCTGGCGGGACCGGAATCGCCCAAGGCCGCGCAGTTTTACGACGTTGCCCGCCAGGTGGCGGAGCGCGCACAGGCACAATCGGCTAAGACGGAGAACATCTTCGAGATCAGCTGAAGGCTCCTGGTGACCATCTAATCCGCCCGGTGGCCTAATTCCTTGGTCATGCAGATGAAGTGGCAGGGCTTCGTGACCGGCATCTGGGCGACAGGAAATGGGGCCGTTCCGGTCACCTGATAGCCGAGCTTTTCGTAAATCGGCGGAAGCTCAGTTCTGAGATTCACGACAGTGAGATCCATGAAGCGGGCGCCCATTTCGCGGGCGAATTCTTCTGCGGCTGCGGTCAGCCGCCGGCCGAGCCCACGCTTCTGCTGCCGCGGATCAACCGAGAGCAGGCCAAGGTAAGCACGATCGCCGTCGCGTTCCACGTAGACGGCTGCGACCAGATAGCCTTGCTCTTCCATGACCAGGAAGTTGCCCTTGTCGAAATAGCCTCTGAGTTTCGCCGCATCCAGCCGATCCTCGTCCTTGAAAAAGCGCTCAACCTCGAAGGCCGTATTGATGAGTCGCAGCAGCGGATCGAGGTCGGCCTCGGTGGCCATACGAATGTTCATCTCTCGAATGTAACGCACACACCGCGAAGCTAAGTTCCGTAGCGGCGCCCGCGAATGAAGAAGAGACGCGAGCCTCGTTATCAGCACCCGCGTCTCTCCTGTTTACCAGCCGAATTGCTGGAGATTGATCTCCGGCAACACCGGGGTGCCTTCGAGGCGAACACCGTCCAGACTGGAGGGATTGAGGCCGAGCGCCTTCAGTATGGTGGGCGCAACCTGCGTTAGTGCCGACCCCGGTAGAAACCGTGCGGGGACTAAAAGCAGGATTGGAAACCAGCAGGATGACGTTGGTGTCATCATGCGCAAAACCGCCATGTTCTGCAAGCTTGCTGGCGCTGCCAGTGTAAGTGACGCCGACGTTCGGAGTGACGATGATGTCGGGCGTGCGTGGATCCAGTCCTGGCCCAAGGCCTGGCCATTGTAGTTGAGCGCCAGACTGGGACCATAATAGATCTGGCCCAGACCTATGCGCTGTGGCATTCTGCTCAAGTGTGCTCACAGCGCCTTCACGTCGAGCCCGGCTTGAGCCAGAGCAGCGAGACGTCGTCTTCTGTTGGACCGATGCCGTTCGGATTCGCGGGCGACTCGGAATCGGGCAGGAGGTTCGCGAGAAGAGTCGCGGGCGAGGTACCGTTGTTCGTCTTTCCAGGGTGAGCCTGAGTAGCGGTTGGGTCAATGGGCGACTGCCCATGCTTGGCGGTGATGATCACCAGCGTCGATTCATAGAGTCCGCGATCTTTCAGCTCCTGAACCCATTCGCCGATGGCCGCATCGACAAACACAATTTCGTTGTACAGCGACTGGTCGGCGTGCCGGCTGCGTCAAGATAACCGCCAGTGAGGGAAGCGCTCTTCTCGATGAGCTTCTGGCCCACGCTGACCGCCTGGAAAGTTCATTCCGAAGATGGCAGGTGTCCTTGCGCAGATTTACCGTTGTGCGTTTTACCCTTGATCTCGTTCAGAACCGCATTGACCTTCAGGGTGTCATAGCACTGGATGTTCTGGAAGCTGTTGGTCCAGGCAGTTACAGTCAGCGCCCTGATCCGGAATGGTGGAGCAGTCAATTCCCGTCGGAGTGGTGACGCCAGGCAGATTCACTACGTTGGAGTTGATTTCCGGCGAATAATAGTCGTCGAGCGAGTTGCCGCCCGGGCCGGCTACAGAGGAATAAGCCGGATGCTTGTCCGACCACGCGATATAACCTCCGGCCTTGTGAATGACGCCGAAGATGGTATTGGTGCGCACGAAATTCCATTCGGATAAATCGGTGCGCAGCCGCTTGGCCGGGTCTGCGGTCAAGCCTCATCCTGTCGATGGAGGCGATGCCGCCGTCGGTCAGGCCGGCGTTGGGCGCGCCGCCGTTGAGCTTGGTCTGATCGATGTCGATGCCTTCTTCGTATTCGGTGGTGGTTGCCGGGGAAAACCCCGGGCCGTGCAATTGCCGCCGGCAACGGCCATTCCCGGTGCCGTGGTCTGGAGGGCCGCGAGAAGCGGTCATAGGCGACGTCGTAATAAATGCCCATCGTCCGCGGGGTGGCCCCGGTGACGATGGTCATGAGTCCCGGGAAAGAGTCGGAAGGCTTTCGATGTGCTCGCCGCAACATAGTTCACTCCGGTTGACCCAGAGCAGTCAAGGTTGGGGCAGTAGGGCGCGCCGTTATTCACTCCAGCGATGCCCTTTGAGCAATTCAGATAATCGACAGCGTGAAATCCGTCGATGCTAATAAGCAGTACGTGGCGAACCTTTGAATGATCCCAATCGCCATCATGTTCCTGGGCGCACACCGTAGCAACAGCCGGCCAAGGACAATAGCAACGCAGCTATTGCTTTCATAGTTACCTCCTAGGCCAATTTATGTATCAGCCAGCTGCAACAGGAGGGGTTGCGAGCAGATCAATTCTGCGTGAATTACATGGGTGTAATCTTCCTGTTTTCTTTGGCTTGCCGTCGCCGCGCCAAGGGCTGAGCGCGGTTCGCCAAACCGGCCATTCGTAACCAATCTTTAATGCCGCGGTGCTAGCTTCGGGTCGCGTCCCACGAGCGCAAATTTTGCGTTAGGAGATTTCCAGCATGAACGTAGTGAATAGAAGTCAGGATAGCCGGCGAGCATTTCGAAGAGGAACGGTGTTTGCCGCAGCTCTTGCGGGGGCGTTGGCACTAGGATTTAGCGTCAATGTGAATGCCCAACAACAGGACCACCAACAATATTTCGATCACAATCACGACCACGATCACGATTTCCGCGGTTTTGCACGCGGCAGCATTGTTTTGAGCGGGACAGTCTATGTGGGGAATGCTGACACCGTGACTCCCGGCGAAGTATTACCGCACGGCTGTCTGAACACCGGACCGGTCACCAACCCTAACCCTGCCACCGTCAATGTGCCACTGCTCCCAGCCGACCAAACGCCGTCCACGAAGACCACGGCCGTGACGGTGACCTGCGGCTATGCCAGCGATAACGGCGAAGCCCCCAATCTCAACGACAATCACAACGTCTGGAACAACGCCAACACCGATCCGAACTTTGGCGTCTCCTCGCCCATCGTTCTCTGGGACCTCAGCACCGATGGCGACTTGCTAGGCGCGCTGCCCGTTCCCAGTAACGAGATCGTGACCAGCTTCAGCTCCAAATCCGAACTGGCTTTGAATCGCTCGGTGGACGGCAGGAGCCTCACCTTCATGGGCTACCGCGGCGGTCCCGGCTGCCCGACTCTCACGCTGGATCCGACGACCAACATCCTCACGCAGGGCACGAACGTGGGTCCCACATCGCCGACTGCGCCGAACCTGCTCGACGTTTCGGCCTCCAGTACGCCGGGCCTCTGTGACCCGACCAATCCCGCGGTCGCGAGCTATGCCGGCGCGACCAATCCGACTGCTTACTACCGCTCCATCGCGGAAGTGGACGCCTCGGGCCACATTTCCTACACCGATGGCGACGCCTACAGCGGCGACAACTCCCGCGCTGTGATGAAGGGGGACAACTGGCTGTATTACTCGGTCGGAAACGACAACAACGGCGGGCTCTCGAAGAAGCAGATGCCGATAACGACGCTCGGCTTCAATCTCTCCCACTCGACGGGCGCCGAACTGTTCGTTCCAGGCGCGGCACCGCTCGTCCCGCCGAACAACAACATGATTTCCTATTTCGTGTTTTCGGGAGACAAGCCGGGCAAGGACACCAACTTCCGCGGCATGACGATCTTTAACAATACGCTGTATGTCGCAAAGGGCAGCGGCGGTAACGGCATCAATACCGTCTATCAGCTCGGTACCCCGGGCGTTCTGCCCACCCCAGCGAACGCGCCTTCGGGCGGTACCGTCAACGAACCGTACACGATCCTTCCTGGATTTCCCGACACCAGTGCCAGCACGAATAGCCCGGGTGGCGACTATCCTTTTGGGATCTGGTTCGCGAATGCCACCACATTGTACGTTTGTGACGAGGGCGACCTGATTTACACGCCGAATCAGGTGATCAACGGACAGACGAATGTTGCTGACGCCGGTACGCTGGCCACCGCCGGCCTTCAAAAGTGGGTCCTCACGACAACGGCCAGTGGCCAAACCTGGGTGCGGGAATACGTCATCCAGAACGGACTCAACCTTGGCGTGCCCTATAGCGTCCGCAACTATCCCACGTCGATCGAGCCCGCGACCGGCGGATGCCGCAATATTATCGGCGTCGTCAACCACGACGGCACCGCGACAATTTACGCCATCACGTCCACGATCAGCCAAAACGGTGACAATGGCGCCGATCCCAACAAGCTGGTGAAAGTTACCGATCGCATCAGCGCCACCCAGCCGGCAACGAACGGCTACCTCGACAGGTTCGTCACGATTCGCTCGGCCCGCGCCGGCGAAGCGTTCCGCGGCGTTGCCCTGGCCCCCGAAGACGACGACCACGACAGATAGAATCAGGCAACAGAGCTAGCAGCCAATTCAAGGCTCCCCGTGCAAGGTCAACTCGGGGAGCCTCTTTACTGTTTCGCGCAATCCGGTGACGTCTCAATTGTTAACTTCAGGCTGGTAGTGGCTGGACCCATACAAAAAACGGCGGCCGCTAGGACCGCCGTTTCATTTGCGATCGAAGAGTTACTGGGCAGGAGCCGTATTGTGTGCAGTCTGCTTTTCCGCGGCAGCCTTCTCCGCGGTCTGCTCGAGGGTCGCGGCCTGCGGCATGTAGGTGAGAGCCTGCGCGATCATCGGATCCCAGTCCGCGCGAATGCGCAATCCCTGCAGCTGGCCGAACTGGCTGGTCATCACATCGGCCTTGATGCTGGTCTTCAACCAGTCCATGACCGACGGATTGGCGAAGTCCTGTTCGGTATAGGGAATGCTTTGAGCCGTGAGGAACTGCTTGAAGTCGGTGAGGACGGCGTCATCCACCTGAAAATCCTTGCCGACGGTGCGGTTCGCCAGATAGTGCTTGGTGAAGTTGAAAAAGGCGTTGTGAGCCGCGAGCACGTCCTGGAAGTGATTGGACTTAGGTGTCTCGATCTTGTAATCAGGCGTGATTCCGCCGCCGCCGTAAACAGTGCGTCCCGAATCGGTCAGCCTGACTTCGCGATCCTTCGTGTCTTGCGGCTGATCGTGATTGTAGTAGTAGTTGTAGAGCGAAACGCCGCTGTAATTGCGCTGGATGAGGCGTCCACTGGGCGTGTAGTAGTGATACGTCGTGAGCGCCAGTCCTGTGTTGTCGGAGAGCTGATAGACGGTCTGGACGAGGCCCTTGCCGAAGGTGATCTCACCCACCACCAGCGCCCGGTCATGATCCTGCAGCGCCCCGGAGACGATCTCGGCGGCCGAAGCCGTGCCGTGATTCACCAGAACAACCACCGGGAAGTCAGCCCCGCCATTTCCATGGGTAGCGCGGTAGATCTGCTCGGGATAAGCGCGGCCGCGCTGCGAGACGATGACCTGTCCTCGGCTGAGGAGCTTATCGCATACTGTCACCGCTTCGGTGAGCAGCCCACCCGGGTTGCCGCGCAGGTCGAGGACGAGCCCCTTCAGGTTACCGAACTGATCGAGGGCGTCGATGAATTCGCGGCCCGTTGTCTCCTGAAACTGTGTGATGTGGATATAGGCAATGCCAGGACGAATCTCAAACTTGAGGTCGATCGATGGATGCGGAATCTCGTCACGCACCAGGTCGAAGGTAAGGGGCGCGGCAGCACCTTCACGGGAGACCGTCAGATGTACATGCGTCCCCTTGGGCCCCTTCAGCATGTTGGCCACGTCTTCCGAGTTCAAGTTGTCCGTCGGCTTGCCGTCGACGGAGACGATCACGTCACCCGGCCGTAGGCCGGCCTTGAATGACGGAGTCCCCTCGTAGGGATAGACGACGACAATCTTGTTGTTTTGCGGCTGAATGACCATACCCACGCCGTAGTACTTGCCGTGCTGGTCCTCACGCATCTTGGCGTAGGCCTTGGGATCGTAAAAGTTCGAGTGCGGATCAAGCACGCGCAACATGCCAGGAATTGCGCCGTCATAAATGACCGTGTCCGGCTTGTCGCCTGTCAGCGGCTCTGCGTAGTTATCCGCAACGATCTGGTAGACATTTGTGAAGGACTTCAGGCTGTCCCGAAACTGCGACTCATCCGTCGACGACTGCGCCCCCACCTTCTGGCTGATGAACATGCCCGCCAAGCCACAGGCGGCAAAGAAGATAACGAGTGAGAAGAGGGTGCGTCGAACGCGTGAAGACATGCTGGAGAATCCTTCGGCTCCCGCTTGCCGGGACAGGACCTTCCGGGAGCATGATATTAGACGAGTATAACATCGGCCGGATAGCCAATTCCTGATAGCCAGTTCGCGAAGATGAACCCGCCCCAACCCCGCCGGTCGATCGTCTTCCGGGTCACTTCCCGACGTTCAACCCTTTCAGAAATCGTCTCGATCGCGTCATCGACGGCTCATCAGAGAGTGGCGCACTGTTTCGAGGGTGCCTCCGCTGGTATTCGTTCCGCATGAGTGATTAGAATGACTGCAGCGCCGCCTCCGAGAATTCGAGCACGTAAAGCGAGACGCCGAAACCGGCCTCTGGCTGCGCCATTGAGATGTTACTTAGATGACCCTTCGAATCCCGCTGATCCGTGCCGCTCTCGTTGCCAGCCTGGCGATAGCGATCGTGCCCATTTCCTTTGGCCAGTCTTCCAAGCCGGCCGCTGCTGCTGAGCCACAATCGCCTTACCAGGGTACGGTCGTCGAGGACATCGTTGCGCGGGTAAACGACCAGGTAATCAGCCGGTCGGACTATGAACGCGCCGATCAGGATCTCGATGCCCAGGCCAAGCAGCAGCAGTGGACCCAGCAGCAACTCTACGAGCAAAAGCACGACCTGCTTCGCGACCTGATCGACCAGCAACTCCTGCTCTCCAAGGGCAAGGATCTGGACATCACCGGCGAGACGGAGACAGTGAAGCGCCTTGACGAGATGCGAAAGCAGAACCATCTCGACTCGATGGAAGACCTGCAGAAGGCTGCCGAGGCTCAGGGTGTCTCCTGGGAGGACTTCAAGGCGAGCATTCGCAACCGCATCATCACGCAGGAAGTCATCCGTGATGAGGTAGGACGACACGTCAACATCTCTCCCACCGAAGTCCAGGCCTATTACGACCAGCATAAGCAGGAGTTCGAACAGCCGGAGCAGGTGAGACTGAGCGAAATCCTGATCCCGACCGCAAATCCGGACGACGCTTCCCAGGTGGCGACAGCCAAGTCCAAGGCCGACGACGTTGAAGCTAAGCTGAAGGCGGGCGGCGACTTCGGGGCATTGGCCAAGAGTTCATCAGGTGGTCCTACCGCGGCAGACGGCGGCGATCTGGGCGACTTTAAGCGAGGACAGCTGGCGAAGGTGCTGGAGGATCAGACCTTCGGCCTCAAGCCCGGCCAATACACTGAGCCGATTCGCACCAAGCAGGGTTTCGTAATCCTGAAGGTGACCGAGCACACTTCCGGCGGCGTCCCGCCGCTCAAGGATGTGGAGAATCAAGTCGAAGACGCGGTAGGCATGGCGAAGATGAACCCGGCTCTCCGCGAATATCTGACCAAGCTGCGCGAAGACGCCTACATCGAAATCAAGAGCGGGTACGAAGACTCAGGCGCCAGCCCGAATGAGATGAAGCCGGTCTACAGCGCCTACGCTCCGCCTACGCCGAAAAAGAAAAAGCATGTAGAGAGGACGCGCTTCAGGGAGCGCGGGCGCAACGCCGGCAAGACCGTCCCTGTGCAGTCGGCAGAAACCGCCGCTCCTGCGGCAGCGCCGCCACCCGGAGTTCCGACCCTCGCGGATGTGCCGCAGGGAAGTGCGACAGCTGCAACCACCGGATCTGGAGCGTCGTCCACCGCAGCTGCTGCCACTCCGTCTGCTTCTTCCGCCAGCACCCAGGTGGCGAGCAACAAAACAATGAAGCCGGGTAAGAAGGAGAAGATCCGCTTCGGGCAGGCCCCGCGTGAAACGCTGCCGACAGCGGCGACGAAGACCGAGGATGCCGGGGCCGGTGCGACCAGCGAAGGTACTCAGGTGGCGGCCAACGTCCCTTCGAACAACGTTCCTTCCAGCATGCACACGGTGAACCCCGACGGCTCCATCGCCACTCCCGACGAGACAGCAGCTCCGAAGCAAAAGACGCGCTTGCAGGACCGCGCCAAACAGCCGAAGCAGAAGAAGGCTAAAGGACCCAAGGTTGATCCGTTCGCGCCCCCACCGGTTACCAAGGAAGAGGTTGCCGACCAGCAGCAGCAAGGCAAAGCCCTGGGTCTGAACGGCGACACGTCGAAGATTAAGAAGCCCAATCCGGCCAAAACCGGTCCCAAGCGCCGCATGACTGACGAAAACAAGAACGGAGACCAGCCGGCGCCGGCGAATCCGCCAGCCGCGCCGGCACCAGCACCCGCAGCTGGCAGCGATACAGGTGCTGCGGCGTCTGCACCAGCGCCGGCTCCCACATCACCTGCAGCTCCGGCAACTCCAAACCAGTAGCTGCAGGCACAATGAAAGAACCTTACATCGCGGACCTGGCGCGATTCGAAAACCAGGTTATTACCGGCTACTTTGCTGTCACCTCGCGCCACGACCGCAGCAAGCGGGACGGGTCACGCTACTTCGCGCTGACATTCTCCGATCGCACCGGACAGATGGAAGCGCGCATGTGGGAGACGGCGGACGCCGGCGAGTTTGCCGCTGGGGACATCGTCAAAGTGCGCGGCCAGGTCTGCCGCTACAAAGAGTTTCTCCAGCTCAACGTCGAGCGCATCCGCAGGGCCGAGCCCTCCGAGTTCGATCTCAGCGACTACGTCCCGCACACCGAGCGCAACATCGACGAGCTTTGGGCCGAGCTGAACGCCTACGTCGAGAGCTTCACTGATCTCCACCTCCAGGCCTTGCTGCGGTCGTTCCTCGACGACGCCGAAATCGCCTCTGCTCTTCGTGAAGCTCCCGCCGCAAAGACCATGCACCATGCCTGGATCGGCGGCCTGCTCGAGCATATTGTCTCGCTGTTGAACATCTCCGACCTCGCTGCCAGGCATTACCGCGTCCACCGCGACCTGCTTCTTACCGGCGTGATCCTTCACGATATCGGCAAGCTCGAGGAGCTGCGCTGGGGTACGAGCTTTGACTACACCATTGAAGGCCAGTTGCTGGGGCACATCACCCTCGGCGTGGTACTGATCGAGCGCAAGATCGCCGCCTTGCCCGATTTCCCTCCGGCGCTCCGCACCCTCGTGCAGCATCTTGTCCTCAGCCATCACGGCAAGTACGAGTTCGGATCGCCCAAGCTCCCCATGACTCCCGAGGCCGTGCTCCTGCACTATCTCGATGACATGGACGCCAAGATGCAGACGCTGCAAAATGAATTTGCCCGCAGTGTGACGGCCGGGCGCGATCCGGGTGAGGTGACCGATTGGGTGCGATCGCTCGAGCGCCCCCTGCTCGACACCACGCCGTTTCTCGAGCAGGCGAAGAACAGCGACGAGCAGGCGAAGAACAGCGAGCAGAAATAACACAGGAGGCAGGTAATGGCGTATCTGTTGAAGACCGAACCCAGCGTATATTCCTTTGCTCACCTTGAACGCGAAGGCGAAACCATCTGGGACGGAGTCACCAATCCCGCGGCAGTAAAATTTCTCCGCGGCATGAAGCCCGGCGACCAGTTGGTCATCTACCACACCGGCGACGAAAAGACGGCAGTCGGAACAGCCAAAGTCGTAAGCGTCGACGCGAGCAACCCCAGCACGCCTCTGGTCCGCATCAAGGCGGGCAAGCCAGTGAAACACCCGCACACGCTGGCCGAGATCAAGGCCAACGAGCTGTTTGCCGACTCTCCGCTCGTCAGCCAGGGACGCCTCTCGGTTGTTCCCCTCACTGAGGCGCAGCACGCGTGGCTCACCGGCGATTGATCTAGAATTAATACTTGGAATCAAAGCCGGATTGAGGGCTGGTCAGCACGCATGTTACGTTTTTCTACCGCAGGAGAGTCGCATGGCGAGAGCCTCATTGCGCTCATTTCCGGACTACCCGCCGGTATCCCCATCGACAATGATCGCGTCAACCGTGAACTCTGGCGCCGCCAGCAGGGCTACGGACGCGGCGGCCGCATGCGCATCGAGCAGGACACGGCGCACTTCCTCTCCGGCGTGCGCCATGGCAAGACGATCGGTTCCCCCGTTGCCATCGAGATCGAGAACCGCGATTGGAAGAACTGGACAGAATCACTGCCTGTTGCAGCAGGCGACCCTGCAAAGCATAAGGCCGTCGCCTCGCCCCGCCCCGGCCACGCCGATCTCGCGGGTGCTCTTAAATATGATTTCCCCGACGCCCGCTACGTGCTTGAACGCGCCTCGGCACGCGAATCGACCGCGCGCGTCGCCGCCGGAGCCATCGCGAAATCCCTGCTGCTTGAGCTAGGCATCGACGTTGCCAGCCACGTCATTCGCGTGGGCCGCGCCGAACTCGACCGCGATGCATCCTGGCCGGAAATCAGCGCACTGCGGGACAAAGATGAAGTGCTGCTTGAGCTGCGTCGACGAAGAGTCTGAAGCGCGCATGAAGGCAGAGGTGGATCTGGCTCTCCGCACCGGAGACTCCATCGGCGGCGTTTTCGAGGTCGTCATTCATGGCGCGCCCGCCGGCATCGGCACATACGCTAATTGGGACGAGCGCCTCGATGGACTTCTCGCGCAGGCGGTCATGTCGCTGCAGGCTGTTAAGGCGGTCGAAATCGGGCGAGGCGTTACCGCGGCCGAATCGCTCGGTTCCGAAGTCCACGACGCAATCGGGTACGCCGAAGCCCGCGAAAACGGCGCCCACACGCGATTCACGCGCGAGCACAACAATGCCGGCGGCATCGAGGGTGGTATCTCAAACGGAGAAGACGTTGTAGTGCGCGGCTATCTCAAGCCCATCTCCACATTGCGTCGCCCGCTGGCTTCAGTCCGCTTCGATACGCGCGAAGTCACGAAGGCTGCGTATGAGCGCAGCGACGTGTGTGTCGTTCCTGCCGCAGGGGTAGCGGCCGAGGCCATGGTTGCGCTGGCTTTTGCACGGCTGGTCCTCGAGAAATTCGGCGGCGATTCCCTGCGTGAACTAAAACGTAACTATGATGGTTACGTGCAACAGATAGGCTCTTACTGAACAGATGCCATTAGAGATCGTCAAATACCCGGATCCTGTACTTGAACGTCCCGCCGAGCGCGTCACCGAATTCAACGACGAGCTGCGTAGGTTTGTGGACGATATGTTCGAGTCGATGTATGCCGCCAAGGGCATTGGCCTAGCCGCTCCGCAGGTCGGCGTTTCCAAGCGCCTTACTGTCATCGACCTCAGCTTTAAAGAGCGTCCGGAAGACAAGATCGTACTCATCAATCCTGAAATCATTTTGCGTGAAGGTAAGCAGTACGAGGAGGAGGGCTGCCTCAGCCTGCCCGAAATCCGCGAGAAGGTCTCACGAGCCGCAAAGGTGACAGTGCGTGCTCAGGACATCGATGGAAGCTGGTTCGAGATGGACGGCACCGAGTTGCTGGCACGCGCTTTCCAGCATGAGATCGACCACCTCGACGGTATCCTTTTCTTCCGCCGCGTAAGCGCACTCAAGCGCGACCTGATCCTGCGCAGGATTCGCAAGATGCAGAAGGCCGGCGAGTGGTAATTCCGCGATGAAACTCGTCTTCTGCGGGACACCCTCCTTCGCCGTCCCCACCTTAAAGGCCGTCTTGCGCGCCGGCCACGAAGTCGTCCTCGCTGTCACGCAGCCCGACCGCCCCGGCGGCCGCGGGCTACAAGTGGCCGTGCCGCCAATCAAGGAAGCCGCAATCGCTGCTGGCATTCCCGTTGTCCAACCGGAAAAGATCAAGAACAATGTCGACTTTCGCAGCCAGCTCGAGCAGATTCAGCCGGATGCAATTCTCGTCGTCGCCTATGGCCGCATAATCCCCAAGTGGATGCTGGATCTGCCGCGCTTCGGCAACCTGAACCTGCACGGCTCACTTTTGCCCAAATATCGTGGAGCGGCGCCGATCCAATGGGCCGTGGCGAATGGTGAACCGACCACCGGCGTAACTACCATGCGTCTTGACGAGGGCCTCGATACCGGCGACATCCTCATGCAGCGCGAGATGGCGATTGCCCCCGACCAGACGGCGCAGGACTTGTATCCCCTGCTCGCCGAGATGGGCGCAGCACTGATGGTCGAGACGCTCGAGGGACTCGGCTCAGGCTCGATCACCCCGCAAAAGCAGGACGATTCGCTCGCCACGCTCGCGCCCATCCTCACCCGTGAAGACGGGCGCATGGATTTCTCCCGTCCGGCGATGACGGTATACAACCGCTGGCGTGGCTTCCAGCCATGGCCGGGCGCGTGGACACTGCTCGGCGGCAAAAAGCTCACCGCCCATCGCCTGATGCCACTTGAGCCCAGCGCGCTGTCGGGAGGTCCCGCAGATCCGGGAGCGATCCGTATCGAAGAGGGCCGTCTCTACGTCCGCTGCGGCGAAAGAACCTGGCTCGAACTGGTTGAGATTCAGTTGGAAGGCAAGAAGCGCATGCCCGCAGCCGACTTCCTTCGCGGACATCCGCTAAAGACTGGCGACAGGCTCGGCTGATGGTAGCTCGCGCTCGCGCGGTCGCATTTCAAATCCTTCTGGAAGTGAGTGGTACAGACGCGCATAGCGATGATCTCCTGCGCTCGCGCAATGTCGACGCCCTCACGCCACAGGATCGCGCCCTGGTCACAACCCTCGTGCTTGGCACCCTTCGATGGCAGATCAGGCTCGACCAGCAGATTCGCCCGCTCCTGACGCGTCCCGATACACGTCTTCCGCTTGCAGTCGAGACCGCCCTGCGGCTCGGAGCGTATCAATTGTTATATCTCGATCGCATTCCCGCCTACGCGGCCATCGGCGAAAGCGTCGAGCTGGCCAAGCAGGCAGGCGAGACGCACGCCGCCCGCATGGTCAACGCCGTTTTGCGCAAGCTGGCGCGGCTTCCGCACGTGCCCACAAAGTCGAAAGCCGAGAACGCAGCGCAGATCGCCGCTGCCTGTGCGCACCCTGAGTGGATGGTTGAGCGCTGGTGGCGTTTCTACGGCTTGAACGCCGCACAGGCAATCTGCCAGTTCGATCAGGAACCGGCCGCAATCACCATTCGCTTGCTCGATTCGGTCGCCGAGCAGGACCTCGTCGACGAAGGCATCCGCCTCGAGCCGGGAGAATTTCTCGCTGCTGCGCGGCGCGTGGCATCCGGCGATGTCGTTCGTAGCAAAGCATTCCGCGAGGGCCGCATTCGGATTCAGGATGAAGGCTCGCAACTCGTGGCTGAACTGGCCGGCAGCGGCGGCAGAATTGGCGTCCGCGGCCGAATTTTGGACACCTGCGCCGCACCCGGCGGAAAGACGGCTATCCTGGCCGAAAGAAATCCTCAAGCTGCGATCACCGCGTGGGATATCAGCAAGCGAAGACTCGACGCAATGCGCCGGACGCTTGCGTTATCGGGTGATCGCATCAAGCTTGAGGTTCGTGATGCCACCGAAGCGAATCTGCTGCCGGAGTATGACGTGATTCTTTGCGACGTGCCCTGCACCGGCACCGGCACAATCGCCCGTAACCCGGAGATCCGCTTTCGCGTTCGTGAACAGGAGATCGCTCGGCAGCATGCCCGCCAGGTAAGGATTCTCTCTTCAGCGCTAAAGGGACTCGCTCCAGGCGGACGCCTGCTCTACTCATCCTGCTCACTCGAGCCGGAAGAGAACGAGGCCGTTGTCGCCAAGTGTCTCAGCGCGTACGCCCAATTCACCGCTCTATCGCTCGCGAGCGAAATCGAAAAGCTCGCAGCAGCGGACATCCTGACCCGCGACGGCACGGCACGGCTGACTGCGTCGGCGATTCGGGGCGGATTTCTCCGCACTATCCCCGGCATCCACAACTGCGATGGATTCTTTGCCGCATTGCTCAGCAGAAACTAGGCGCGGATAAAATGGTGCATTCGTCATGCCCGCAAAGAAGAATTTCGACGCACAGCTGGCGGCCCTTGAACAGCTTCGGACTGAACCCGATGAAGTCTGCATCGCTCCTCTGCGCGCCGCGTTGAAGCACCAGAACAACTACATCGTCGCCAAAGCCGCGGACCAGGCCGCGCCGCGCCGCCTCGAAGTCCTCCTGCCGGATCTTCTTGGCGCCTTCGATCGCTTCTTCGAGGAGCCCGAGAAGCGCGACCCGCAATGCTGGGCCAAGAACTCACTCAGCCGCGCGCTTGCCGCGCTCGAGTACCAGGAGCCCGAGCCCTTCCTACGCGGAATAAAACATATCCAGCTCGAAGGCACATGGGGCGGCCGCTCCGACACCGCTGGCACTCTGCGCGGAACCTGTGCGCTGGCTCTGGTGCAATGCCGTGCTGTGCCTGAAGTCGATTTGTTACGCCTCCTCGTCGAGCGTGCTCGTTGACACTGACAAATCCGCACGCGGCGAGGCCATTCGCGCTCTCGAGCAGATCGGCTCGCCTTCGTGCTCTCTGCTGCTCCGCCTGCGTGCGCAGGTTGGAGGCGACGAACCCGAGATTCTCGGCGCGTGCTATGCGGCGGTACTGCGTATAGAAGGAATCTCTGCACTCCCATGGGCCAGCCGCTTCCTCGCAACCGGAGATGACGCGGCCGGCGAAGCGGCCTTGGCCATCGCCACCACGCATACCGTCGAAGCTTTCGACCTGCTAAAGGCGCAATGGGGGAAAACGCATGACCCGTGGATGCGCTCCGTCTTGCTCTCTGCCGTCGCATTGACGCGCCAAAGCGCCGCCATGAATTTCCTGCTTGGTCTCGTTAAGGCTGACTCTATCGGCGCCGACATGGCTGTCGAAGCTGTGCTGCGCTCGATGCCATCTGAAGAAGTTTTACAGCGGCTGAAGGCGCTGGTCGCCGGGAACACCCGACTGGAGCGCGCCTTTGCCGCGAACGTTACTGAGCGACGGTGAGTTCGATCGGGGTCGATGCGTCTACCCGATATCCTGCCGACGGATTCTGGCCTGTCACTGTTCCCGGCGCCACCGGGGGCTGAGGAGCCTGCGTGTCAGTGGGGCTGACTATGGCGGGAATGCCTGCCGAAATCGTCTTGACCGGAGCAAGCTTGAGCCCGGCATGCGAGATCGCTGCCGCTGCCGCCGAATACGACTGGCCTGTGAAGTCCGGCATGACCATCCCGCCGCTCGCTTCAAGAGGTGGAACGGCAACCAGCAGACTGACCGTCGGGCTTTCCACGCCTGCGGCATCCGGCGCGGGATTCTGCGCGATTACGGTGTCCGCCGGAGCGTAGGCGTAAGGCATTTCCGCCGTCGCGCCGACTTCGAGCCCCATGCGGCGGATCTGAATCGAAGCCAGTCGCTGATTTGATCCGGTCAGGTTTGGGATGGCCACTCGCTGCGGCCCCACACTCTCCGTAAGCCGAACCCTCCATTCGCGCCGGACAACAGTTCCGGGAGAGGGCGACTGGTTGAGGATGCGGCCGGCGGGTATCTCGACGCTGTAGAAATGGTTGTCCACCGTGAGATTCAGTCCCAGCGCTGCCGCCTTGTCAGTGGCCTCCACCACTGTAAGACCTTTAAAGCTGGGAACCGTGACTTCGGCTCCATGAATTGCGAAGTGCATGGTCATGATGGCGGAGAGCATCGCTATCACCGCAAGCCCCAGCACCACCACCGCAAATTTGAAAGCGCGAAACACGATTAGGCCCGCCTACTCGTCCGCGTATTCGATGGAGTAGTCGATCTTGGCCGCCTTCTCCAGCATGAGCGAAACAGAGCAGTACTTGGTTTTCGAGAGCAACACCGCATCTTCGGCGGCTTTCTTCTCGACATTTCCTGCGATGCGATACACGAGGTGAATGTGCGTGAAGATGCGCGGAGGAGCCGGTGCCTGCTCAGCCGTCGCCGAGACAGTCAGACCTGTAATCGGCTGCCGCTTCTTCTCGAGGATGCTGACCACGTCGACTGACGTGCAAGCGCATAGCGCGACGAGCACTGCTTCCATCGGAGAGGGGCCGGCTCCGTGCTCCTTCGAGGTGTCGATGGTAATGGCGTGACCGCTCTCTGACCGGCCTTCGTAAATGGCTCCCTGTTTCCACACTGCGCTGGCAATCATGGATGGTTCCTCAGTGATGATGGTTATCGGTAGCCGGCTCGGGATGGATGAGCACGCGGTGCACATCCGGGCACTCCAGCTTGAATCGATCCTCGAGCTCGGTGATTACCTCGTGAACGCGTTGCATCGGCATCTCGTCGGGCAGCGTGCAGTGGCACGAGAGTTGAAGCTTATCGCCCATCCGTCCGGTGACCACTTCATGAATATCGATAATTTCGGGAAGACCCGCGGCAGCATGTCGTAGGCGCTTTTCGAGTTTACGGTCGCGGTCCAGCCGTTGCGGGTTTTCGATAGTGGCCGGCTCGCTCTCGATGTGCGTCAGCACCGAGGAGACCTGAGGCAGTTCCTGGCGAATCTCGTCTTCGATTCGGCGAACAAAATCATGCGCCTGCCGTAGCGGCATGGTTTCCTTGACCTCAATATGCTGCTCTACGCGTAACTGCCCATCGAAGGACTGAACGCTCACGTCGTGCAGCAACACATTATTTCGTGAAGCAACGGCTCGCACCTTGTCGAAAATGCTTTCCTCACCCGGCGAGCGCGGCACCGTATGAATGACTACATCTGCGCCGGGAAGAATACGCTGAACCGCCGCCGTCGCGTCTCTAACCAACTCCTCGGTTCGCTGGAAGGTGAGCTGCCGCGAAAGAGACACGGTGAAGTCTGCAAAGTACCTGCCGCCCGATCGCCGCATGCGCGCCTGGTCAACTGAGAGCACTCCGTCCGTGCCCTTCAGCTCCCATAGCACTTGTCTGCTTATCTCCAACGGGACAGCATCCGTGAGTGCGCCGATCGTGCGCCACGCCAGCCGCCACGCAAAGTGAAGGATGAACAGCGACACGACAATTGCTGCGACCGGATCGGCGAAGCGCAGCCATTCGAGCCCCATGTTTTTGCCGGTCGCGGAGCTTCCCAGCCAGGACGCCCCTAGTCCGATCAGAACTGCAACGCTTGACCAGATATCCGAAGAAAAGTGCAGTGCGTTCGCGGCCAGCGCGTCGCTGTGATAGCGCTCCGCGATTGTCTTCAGCTTGCGCGAACGGGTGAAATCCACGGCGATCGACAGCAGCAGCACCAGGAACGGCCACACCGAATGCCGTACCGCGACGGGATGAACAAAGATGCGGATGATGGCTTCAGCGGTGATCCACACGCTCGAAGCAAGCATAAGAAAGGTCTCGACAAAGCCGGACAGGTTTTCCACTTTGCCATGGCCGTAAGGATGATTCTCGTCCGCCGGCTTATCCGAGAGACGCACCGAGAAAAACGTGAGACCCGCCCCAATCAGGTCTACGCCGGAATGCGCCGCGTCCGAAAGCATGCCCAGCGAGCCGGTCATGAAACCGACGACGAACTTGAGCGCGGTAATCGCGCATGCCGCAGCAACCGAAAGGAACGCGGCGGACTGCTTTTCAGCGCCTGCATTCTGGGCCGTATGCTGGGTTGCAAGCTGGCTCATCGCATCATTCAGCCTACACGGGGCTACGGCTTGATGCCACGGTACAAGCCGGCAATTCCGAAGGTGTAAGGCGTCCACGATACCTGGGCAAATCCGGTTTCGCGCATCATCTCCAGCATCCGCGACGGAGCGGGGAATCGCTCAACAGACGAGGGCAGATAAGCATAAGCGCGTCCCATGCCCGAAAGCCGGGCGCCGATGGCCGGCAGCACACGTCGGAAATAGAAAGCGTAAGCCTTGCCGAGTGCGCCGCCCGGCTCGCTGAAGTCTAGAATTCCCAGCTCACCGCCAGGCCGCAGCACTCGATGGAACTCCCGCAGTCCCGCATCGTAGTTCGCAAGGTTGCGAAATCCAAAAGCGCTGGTGATCAGATCGAGCGAATCCGACGCGACCGGAAGGTGAAGCGCGTCTGCCTCAATCGCGACCACGTTGCGATTGCGAAACTTCTCCGCCCCGCGCACAAGCATGGCATGCGAAAAATCTGCCGCCAGAACAGGGCGAGCATTTTTGGAGTGATGACGCAGCAGGGCCAACGTCATATCTCCGGTTCCGCAGCAGATATCGAGCACAGCCGACTCAGGACGCGCGAGGATACTGCGAAACCGCCGGGCCGTTCGCCACCACCACCAGCGGTCCACGTTGCACGACAGAACATGATTCAGCAGGTCATACCGCGGCGCAATGCTGTCGAACATCTGCTGGACCGCCGCCGCCGAACTCTGCTCGTCGAATGCCCCGGCAGGGCGCGCTCCCCCAACAGGGTGCGTTTCGGGAGATATCGCAGGGCCGCTCAATGGGCCGCCTCGCTGAGGATCTTCTCCATCGCTCCAATCATCTCCGCTTCGGTTACATTTTCAACTACCACCGCCGTACCAATACCCTGGCAAAGCACGAACCGGCGTGTTTCCCCCTTGTTCTTTTTGTCGTGTCCGGCAGCGGCCAGCAGCTCCGGAACCCGCGCTCGGAACCGCGGCAGGGGCCCGTAGGCGTGGATCGTCTCCTGGATGCGCGTTGCGTCCTTTTCCGGAACCACAGCGCGCATCCGGCTGATGTGCAGTGCGGCGAGCATACCCCAGGCGATCGCCTCGCCATGCAGCAACTTCTTATATCCCGTCGCAGCCTCAATCGCATGACCGATGGTGTGGCCAAAGTTCAGGATCATGCGCAGTCCAGATTCTCGCTCGTCGATGCCAACCACTTCGGCCTTCATCCGCACCGACGCGCCGACGACGCGGTTGAGAGCCGCCGCATCGCAGGCCAGAATCGATTCTCGCTCGCGTTCCAGAAATCGGAACAGGCCGGCGTCGCGGATGATGCCTGCCTTGATGCTTTCGAAGAGCCCTGCGCGAAGCTCACGCGCAGGCAGCGTCCCCAGCAACGCAACATCCGCAAATACGGCCCGCGGATGGTGAAAGCTGCCGACCAGATTTTTGCCGACCGCAAGATTCACGCCGGTTTTGCCGCCGACCGAGGAGTCGACCTGTGCGAGTAGCGTAGTCGGCATCTGAATGTAGTCGATGCCCCGCATGTAAATCGCAGCCAGAAAGCCCCCCACGTCGCCGACAATGCCGCCGCCGAAGGCCATCAGGAGCGACGACCGGTCTGCTCCCGCCAGCGCAAGTTCGGTCGACAGCCGTTCCACTTCCGACATTCGCTTGTGAGTCTCCCCGGCCGGAAGGAACAGCACCGACGGCTGCTGCGCGGCAGGAAAGTTCTCAAGCAGTTGTCGTCCCCACAATGCCCAGATCTCCGGCGAGGTAAGGATAAAAATACGCTGCTGCGGAGCGAGCTTGATTTTGCGCAGGTAATACTCAAAATGAGTGGCCAGATTGCAGCCGACGTACACCGGATATTCGGCGGACGCTGTCTTGACATGTATGGCGCGCACGATCTTTTCATCGTATCGGAGTGGCGCGCATAGTGTGAACCCTTTGCCCCGGCTGCATCGTCTAAGAGAGTTGCGTTCAACATGGTAGCCTCAAACGTTATGGCCATAGCTACAGAAACCGACTTTCTGATCGTGGGTGCCGGAATCGCCGGCTTGCGCGCCGCCATCGGACTCGCGGAAGCTGGCCGCGTGCTGGTCGTCACGAAAGAGGCCCTCGGCGAATCGAATACCAACTACGCTCAAGGGGGAATCGCTGTAGCTCTCGGCGGTGACGAAGATGTTTCGCTGCACCTTGCGGACACCATCGCCGCGGGAGACGGCCTCGTCGATCACGACGCGGCGCAGGTACTAGTCGAAGAAGGTCCACTGCGTGTGGAAGAGTTGTTGCGCTGGGGTACAGGCTTCGATCGCGAACAGGGCAGACTCATGCTCACCCGCGAGGGTGCGCACAGCCGCAACCGAATCCTGCACGCAAATGGCGACGCCACAGGAGCGGAAATCGGCCGGTCACTCCTGGCGCACGCTCGCGAGCACCCAAATATAACGCTTCTTGAATGGACGACGACCGCGGATCTGATCGTCGAGGACGACGCTGTGGCCGGTGCGTGGCTACTCGATAGCAAGCACAATCTGTACCCCGTTCGCGCGCGCGCCGTGCTGCTGGCCAGCGGAGGAGCAGGCCAGGTTTACAGCGACACGACCAACCCTGCCGTTGCCACCGGAGACGGAATCGCCATGGCGTACCGTGCCGGCGCTGAGATTGCCGACATGGAGTTTTACCAGTTCCACCCCACGGCGCTCAGCCTGCCCGGAGTGCCCCGCTTTCTGCTCTCGGAAGCGCTACGCGGCGAGGGTGCGTTTCTGCGCAACGCGCGCGGCGAGCGCTTCATGGA
Source organism: uncultured Acidobacteriaceae bacterium (assembly GCA_963725225.1). Lineage (GTDB taxonomy): Bacteria > Acidobacteriota > Terriglobia > Terriglobales > Acidobacteriaceae > Silvibacterium. Next base: position 22,089 of record CAVRXY010000030.1, on the reverse strand, counting down.
GCGCTATCATCCTCTGCTTGAACTCGCGCCCCGCGACGTTGTCGCGCGCGCCATCACACGCGAAGGCATGGGCTCTCACGACGAACAACTTCCCGTGTACCTGGATATGCGTCACGTCACGGGCATTGACCTGGCAAAGCGCTTTCCTGGAATTTCCCGATTCCTCGCCCTGCATGATCTGAACCTTGCAAACGACCTGATCCCGGTGCGTCCGGCCGCGCATTACCTGATGGGCGGAGTGAAGACGGATGTGGACGGACGCACTTCCATTGATCGCCTCTATGCGGCCGGCGAGGCAGCATGCACAGGCGTGCATGGCGCCAATCGGCTGGCCAGCAACTCGCTGCTTGAGGGGTTGGTCTTCGGAGCGCGCGCTGGCGCGAGCATGCGCGAAGCATCAAGAGTGAATGCGAGAACGCCCCCGGCTCCGCTGCAGTTCGCAGCAAAGCATGCCGAGAACACCGACGAACTTCTTCGCGACCTGCAGAAGCAAATGTGGCAACATGCCGGGCTTCTGCGCGATGCCGCAGGACTGACCGCGGTGAAGCAGGGGTTGGAGCGTGCTCGCGCGGAGATTGTTCCCGCACCGGAACGGGCCTCACTCGAGCTCGTCAATCTCCACACAGTCGCCGAGCTCATCGTCATCTCGGCGCTGGCTCGAAAAGAAAGCCGGGGAGCGCATTACCGTAATGATTTTCCCCGCCGCGACGATGCGCGCTTCGCAAAGCATTCCGTCGTTCGCAGCGGCAAAGTTTTCTTCGAGAGCTATGGAGATGCCGGCTTTGGCTCGGTAAGCCTGCTGGCAATAGTGAAGATCGCCAGTACCGTCACGATAAAAGCCAGTGACCATGTCGTAGGAATCTCAAACCACTTGTGCGTCAGCATCTTGATCGCGACGAAGGCGAGAATCACCGCCAGTCCGTAGTGCAGAAGCCTTAGCTTGTCGAGCGCGCTCGAAAGCGCGAAGTAAAGTGATCGCAGCCCGAGAATCGCGAAGATATTTGATGTATACACGACAAAAATATCGCGGGTGATTGCCAGGACCGCGGGAATCGAATCCAGCGCAAAGACCAGGTCCGTAGCTTCAACCGCGAGCACGATCAGCAGAAACGGCGAAACCCGCAGCTTGCTATGCCCTCGGTCACCCAGGCACTGCTGTTGCAACCACCGAACAGGTTTTGATGGCGCTCCTCCGCTGGCTTTATGGCGCATCAACCGCACCGCCGCCAACAACAGGAAAGCCCCGAAGATAAATTGCAGCCACTCGAAGCGCGCCAGCAGCGATGCGCCAACAAAGATAAAGAGAGCGCGCATGACAATCGCGCCCAGTACGCCCCACAGTAGCACTCGGTGTTGCTGTTCCTTATCCAGCCCCAGTGATCGGAACATCACCAGGAAGACAAAGAGATTGTCGACACTCAACGAGCCTTCGATCAGGTATCCGGAGAGAAATTCCAACGCCGGCTGCTTGCCTTGGGTCTGTGACAGCAGCAGCGCGAAGCAGAAGGCGAGCGCCGCGACAACCGCCGTCCAGCCCCACGCAGCGCGGATGGAGACCGTCCTGCCCCTATGCAGAAGGCCAAGGTCGACAACCAGCAACACCGCCACAATGACATGGAAGGCAATCCAGAACCCGATCGATGCGCCCGCGAAGCTTCGCTCGAACATTGGCTAATGTTGGTTCAACAGCCGGATCGTTTCAAGGAAAACATTGCCGGCGATGGTCAGGCTCTTCGCACTCAGCTTATCCATCGTGTCCTGGGCGGTGTGGTGGTAGGAGTTTTGCGGCCCGTAATCCAGATCGATCACATCCGCTGAAGGCACGCCGCGCTGCACAAATGGAAGATGGTCGTCTTCCACCGCCTCGGTCTGCGCAAAGAAATAAGATTGATAACCCAGCCGCGCAGCAGCTTTCTTCACAACGTCCAGCACCCACGGCGTCGAGTTCAGATCACGCTCGATATCGAGATTCTTGTCTCCGATCATATCCGCCAGCAGAAACGCCTTAATGCGCTTGATCGTGCCGTCATTCTGCCATTTCGCCGCCAGGTGTCGGCTTCCGTAGAGCGAATCGGAGTGCGACCACTGCTGAACGGCCTCCTCGCCGTCGAAGAAGACCAGCCACACGCTATAACCGTCAAGCGTCCGCCCGCGCAGATGATTCGCCAGTTCGATCAGCAAACCCGTAGTAGACCCGCCGTCGTTCGCACCCACGAAATTGATATTGCGCAGCGGATAATTCGTCTCGTAGTGCGTGCCGATAACGATCACGCCGTCTTTCTTACCGGGAAAGCGCACGATAAAGTTGTGCATTTCCATCGGCCCTTCGGGAGTGTTCGCAGTGAACGTATCCTCCTCAAGCTTGTCGTGCTCGAACTGCTTCTTGATGAAGGCTTCCGCCTTTGCATGGCCGGGGCTGCCGATCCACCGCGGGCCGATCGCAACAAATTCGCGCGTATACGCCAGGGCGCGCGCGCCATTAAATTCTTCGGCGCGGGCGTTTCCCGCAAAGAGAAATAGGGCCAGCAGCAGGAAGAGGAGGTGCCGAAAGGGCCGCAATCAGCTCTCCCGCCGCTTCTTGCGCGTCGCCGGATGCACCATGTAAGAGACGCCGATGCTGATCAGATAGAGTACAAGCATCGGTGTCGCGAACACGCACATGGTCAGCACATCAGGAGTCGGAGTAATGATCGCCGCGATGATGAAAATGATCAGAATCGCGTAGCGGATATTCTTCCACAGGAACCGCGGGCTCACGATACCGAAGAGCGACAGAAACAGAACCAGAATTGGGAGCTCAAACGTTATGCCCAGGCCAAGAATCACCGTAAGGAAGAGATCCGTGTATTCGTTGACCTCGATCAGCGGCCGAAATTCGTGGCTGAAAGTGAACAGAAAATCCAGCGATCCCGGAAAGACCCAACGGTAACCAAAGTAAGCGCCCGCCAGAAACAGGCCGATCGTCGCCGACATGAACGGCACAACGTAGTGTTTCTCGTTCTGGTAGAGCCCTGGTGAGATGAACAACCATACCTGATACAGCACGAAAGGAGCGGCAATGATGCACCCTCCCATGAAGCTGATCTTCAGGTACATGTTGAAGCCGTCGATCGGGTTGTGAATGATCAGCTGCGGCGGCAGCCCATGTTTCACGAGCGCGAAGGAGATCGGCGCCTGCATCAGGGCGTAGATCTTCTCGTGGAAGCCCCACGCCACGCCGAACCCGACCACCAGATAAACGACCGAGTGGATGATGCGGCGGCGCAGCTCCTCAAGGTGCTCGAGAAGGCTCATGCCGGGCAGTTCTGCGCGTTGCGTCACCGACGATCGGGCGCGGTCGAGAATATCATCCATGATGTACAGGGGTATCTTCGTTCCTCGTCTCCACGCCGTTCAGCGGGACGGCATCGGATACGCCTCCGTGGCCGTTGGAGTGAACTTCCAGGGTCGATGTTGCAGTTGCAGCGGTCGATTCCGCTGGTCCGTGATCCGGTAGTTCCGGCGGTGTCACGGGCGCGTAGGGAGAACTCGCGCTCACCGTCTCACCGGTCGAGGGAGGAGAGACCGTAAGCGGAGCTGTCTCCGGCGGCATAATCGTCGGCTCGGTCGGGCTCTCCGGCGCTGGCAGCGCGGGCTTTTCAGCCTCCGCGGCCGCAGCTTCGAGCTTCTTCTGCCGCTCCTGCTGCTCCATGGCACGTAACTCTTCATCAATCTGCATTTTGAAGTCGTTGGAAGCGCGGCGGAACTCAGCCAGCAGCTTGCCGATCTGCCGCCCGATCTCCGGCAGCTTCTTTGGCCCGAACAGAACCAGGGCCAGCAGGAAGATCACGATGGAATCGGCGAAGTGCATCCTTTTGTCATGATACCCGCGCGCTACTTGCCTCACAAATTGGCAGCGAAGCGTGCGGCGCGTCTCCGGTTTCATTCAGTAAAACGTGCCGACACCCTGAAATGGATGTCTGCCGAGCCGGTTACAGCTGTATTAAACTAATTGCATTGACATGCCCTTACGACTCTTCATTTTTGCGACGAAGAGTCCGCCGGATGCGTCAAATTACTAGGTTGCAACATCCCCGTCGGTTGGGCGGCGCAAGCCGCAGCGAATCGACTGCAGCCGGGAATTGCTTTCAACATCCCCGTCCATCAATGCTCCCGAGTTGAGATTGGACTGAAGGCGGAATTGTCATGAGTGTGCTTGAAGAAGAAGTCGTTGCTGAATCCCCTGTCCTTGAATCTCCGGTCACGGAACAGGAAAGTTGCTCGCTGGATAACTACCTCGTCCTGCCCGATCACAGCATGGATGAGCGCATTGCCGAGGCCCGCAGCAAGCTCGGCAAGAGCACTATTTTGCTCGGACACCACTATCAGCGCGATGAGGTGATCCGTTTCGCCGATTACACCGGCGATTCCTACAAGCTTTCGAAAGTCGCAGCTGAGACCGAAGCGAAATATCTCATCTTCTGTGGCGTCCATTTCATGGCCGAGAGCGCCGACATCCTCGGCCGCCCCGACGATCCGCCTGGAACCGGCCAGCAGGTGATCCTTCCCGATCTGAACGCCGGTTGCTCGATGGCAGATATGGCGGAGATTGGCCAGGTCGAAGCCTGCTGGGACACACTCCTTGCCGCGGGAATCGATCCGGGCGAAATTCTGCCCCTCACCTATATGAACTCAACCGCCGCCATCAAGGCATTCTGCGGAGAGCGCGGCGGATCTGGTCTGCACCTCGTCCAACGCCCGAAAGGCTTTCGAGTGGGCCTTCGCGCGCGCGGAAAAAATCCTCTTCCTGCCCGATCAGCACCTCGGCCGCAACACCGCCTTTGCCATGGACATCCCGATGAACGAGATGGTCGTCTTCGACCCGTATCAAATTAACGGTGGCATCACACCTGACCGGCTGCGGGCTGCGAAAATCATCCTGTGGAAGGGCCATTGCTCGGTCCATCAGCGCTTTCTACCCCAGCATGTCGATGCGGTGCGCGCGAAATACCCCGGCATCCAGGTCATCGTGCACCCCGAATGCCGTTGGGAGGTCTGCCAGAAAGCCGACGCCATGGGCTCGACCGAGCGCCTCATCAAGCTTGTCTCCGACGCGCCGGAGGGATCGATGTTCGCCATCGGAACGGAGATCCACCTGGTCAATCGCCTGGCCAAGCAATTTGCTCCCAGTGGCAAGAAGATCATCACCCTCGACGATACCGGCTGCCTATGCACTACTATGTATCGCATCAGCCCGCAGCACCTCGCCTGGGCTCTCGAGAACCTGCTCGAGGGGCGGGTTGTCAACCGCATCCAGGTACGCGAAGAAGTAAAGCACTGGGCACGCGTGGCGCTGGACAGGATGCTCGAGATAAGAGCCTGAGAGATAGAAGTCAGCCATGGACGAATTCGAAATGAAGACCTTCACGCTCGACGAGGCGCAGGCGCTGCTCCCAGTGCTCGAGGCCCTCTTGAAGCGTGCAATCGATGGTAAGAAGGCGGCCGAGTCGATCGAGGGCCGTCTCCAGGAGCTGACCCGTAAGATCTTTCTCTCCGGTGGACTCTTCGTTGATGTCGCCAGCGTTCGTCGCCAGCGAGCTGCTCTCGAATCGCACGTGCAGGCCGCCAAGGATTCGGTCGCAGAAATCGATGCGATCGGTGTCCAGGTCAAAGACCTCGACACCGGACTTCTCGACTTCCCCTGCCAGCTCGACGGCAACATCGTTTTGCTCTGCTGGAGGCTCGGGGAAGGCCGCATCGATTTCTGGCACAGCGTCGAAGACGGCTTTCGCGGACGTCAGCCAATCGACGACCGTTTCAAGAATCCGAAGGCAAAGAAACCCAGGCCTGAGCAGCCGAATTAGCGAACCGCCGGTATGAACCGCCGCGCCATCCTCAAGTCCATTCCCGCTCTGGCTCTGCTCAGTACAGGCGCCCTCTCGCAGCCTGTAGGAGACCTCGTGTACGAGCTCCGGATGTACGCCGTCTACCCGGGCAAGCTCGACGCCGTTCTGGCTCGCTTCCGCTTTCATACCTTGGACCTCTTCGCCCGCCATGGCATGCGCGGCATCGCTTACTGGACAGTCATCGATCCGATTGGCAATCAGCCCAGTTTTATCTACATCCTGGCCCATGCCAGTCGTGCTGCTGCCGCGCTCAGTTGGAAGGCTTTCGAGGCTGACCCGGAATGGCAGAAGGTGCGCGACGAGTCCGAAGCCAAAGGGCAGCTGGTGAGCAACATACAATCGCTTTTCCTGAAGCCGACGGATTTTTCGCCTCCGCTGCCCTGAAGCTCGCAGTCAGACCAGGAAGCGGATCAGCAGCTCCCGCCTACCTTGACAGATAATAAGAATTATCGTTTAATAACCTATAGCAATGACTGTTGCAGAAGCCAATGAGTTTCGCTCCCTGTGCGATCGAGCCGGAATTCCTGTGACGCACCAGCGCCAGGTCATCTATCAGGTGCTGCGTACTATGCATGGCCACCCCAGCCTCGAGGATGTCTACGAGCGGGTGAAGGCCAGGATTCCAGCCATTTCACTGGCCACGGTCTACAAAAACATCCACGTATTCATCGAGAGCGGGATCTTTCACGAAGTGAGCCTGCATCACGGCTCGCTGCGCGTCGAAACGAATTCCCGTCCGCATCATCACCTGGTTTGCACCGCGTGCAAGTCGATCACCGACATTGCGGCCGAGGATCTCGGTATTCCCGCGCCGGCGCGCAAGCTGCGCGGCGGATTTCTCGTGCAGCGCTATGCGGTCGATGTTCTGGGCCTTTGCCCGGCTTGCCAGAAGAGTCCGTCTTAATCTGCTTCGTCTTCAGTCCGTTTTGTCCTGAATACATAAGTCAGTCTTCACCTTCATAACCACAAGGAGTCATTCATGCTATCTGTCGGCGAAAAGTTCCCTTCATTTTCCGTTACCGCAACCGTGAGCACCGATAAGAACAAGGCGTTTGAAACCATCACCGACGAAAGCTATCCCGGCAAGTGGAAGGTCTACTTCTTCTGGCCCAAGGACTTCACCTTCGTCTGTCCCACTGAGATCGCAGCCTTCGGCAAGCTGAACGACGAGTTCGACGCCCGCGATGCCCAGGTACTCGGCGGCAGCACCGATTCCGAGTACGTCCACCTGGCGTGGCGCAATAACCACGAAGACCTCAAGGACCTGCCGTTCCCCATGCTGGCCGATGTGAAGCGCGATCTGTGCGAGCAGCTCGGCATCCTCGACGTCAACGCCGGCGTCGCCCAGCGCGCCACCTTCATTGTTGATCCTGAAGGCATCATTCGCTTCGTCTACGTAACCGACCTCTCGGTGGGTCGCAACCCGCAGGAAGTGCTGCGTGTACTCGATGCGCTGCAGACCGACGAGCTCTGCCCCTGCAACTGGCAGAAGGGCGAGGAGACTCTCGTAGCATAACTGCCGTTTTCGTAACTGAGTGAGCCGCCAGCCGTCACGTGCTGGCGGCTGAGCTTTCTCTAAGAAAGGATTGAATCGCCATGTCTATCGATCTTCTGATTGACAGCCTTCCCGAGCTACGCCAAGGACCTCAAGCTGAACTACTCCACGCTCGTGCGCCAGAACACCGAACTCACTCCCCAGCAGCTGTGGGGAACTGTCGTTGCCAGCGCCTTGGCTACTCGCAACGCCGAGCTGACTGAAGCCGTGCTCGCCGAAGCCGCAAAGCAGCTTACGCCGCAGGCTCTTGAAGCCGCAAAGTCCGCCTCTGCCGTCATGGGAATGAACAACATCTACTACCGCTTCCTTCACCTCACCTCAAACGAGAAGTACAGCACCCTGCCTGCGCGCCTGCGCATGAACGTGATGCGCACGCACGGCGTTGACCACGTTGACTTCGAGCTGTGGGCGCTGGCTGTCTCGGCCATCAACGGCTGCGGCAAGTGCGTCGACTCTCACGAAAAGGTCGTCCGCGAGAAGGGCACCGGCGAAGAGACCATCCTCGCCGTCGTTCGTGTAGCCTCGGTCATTCACGCCATCGGCAGCGTTCTCGATGCCGAGCGGGTGGCCGAACCGGTTGCGGTCTAGACCTCGCTATTGTCATTCCGGCCCGCGCCGCCGCGGGCCTTATCTTTCCTTCGAACAAAATCGGGGTCTCTTGCGTCTCTATATCGCCCATACTAAGGCGACAAACCCCTGTCTATGGTGGTATCAAGAAGCTTGACCTGAACCAGGAATGAAGCAGAAAGAGCAGGCCAGCCAGCGAGCACCGATGCAGATCCTCACGAATCCCCTAGTCCTTCCGTTGGTTTTACTCTTCGCGCTGTCCGGCTGCGGCAAGTTTTTTCCCAAGGAAACCGGCGGAGGGGGAACCACCACCGGCGCGAATGTTTATGTCGGAAACAACAATACCGCGACGATTTCCGGCTTCTCCATCTCGAGCAGCGGCATCACTGGACTTTCCAATTCGCCTTACAAGCTGGGAGTATCCCCCAGTGCCCTGACTATCACGCCCACTAACAGCTTTGTCTACGTTGCCAGCCTGGCCGGAGGCATCTATGCCTACTCTGTCGGGACTAACGGAGCACTCACCGTTGCCAACAATGGCAGTGCCGTCGTCTCCGGCGTCAGTCCTAATGCGATAAAAGTGGACCCAAGCGGCAAATGGCTCCTCGCCGTCGATTCGACTCCTACGGCCTACGTTTTCGCCATCAACAGCGACGGTACAGTGACCTCTCAGGGAAGTGTGCCTCTCCTTGCCGGCAGCAGCCCCAATCACCTCGTGTTCACTTCGGATAACAATTTCGTATACGTATCACTGGGCACCGGCGGAATCGCGATTCTCAGCTTTAACGCGACAAGCGGCGTGCTGACCAACAACAACCAGGTTCTGCCGCCCAGGCAATCGGTGGACGCAATTCAGGGACTAGCCGTCAATTCTGCGGGCACCTACCTCTACGCTGCCGAGACCGGAATCAACGGCCTGCGGGTACTGGCGATCACCGCGACCACCGGAGCCCTGAAGGAGATCACCGGCTCTCCGTACACCACCGGAACCGGTCCGGCGGGCGTGATCCTCGACTCGACCGGCAGCTATCTCTATGTGACCAACCGCGCTTCCGACACCGTGAGTGCCTTTCTCGCGTCCTCTTCGGGAGCGCTCACCGCGATCAGCGGTTCGCCATTTGCCACCGGCACCAATCCTATCGACCTCGCCGAAGACAACACGCACACCTACATCGCTGTCGTCTGCGCGGGAGGCACCCCCGACATGCAGGTCTTCAAAATCGACACCACGACACCCGGTGCGCTCGACACATTCAAGTCCACTGCAACAGACACTGACCCTGCCAACGCCCTGGCGATCGTTGCCGCCAACTAGGGCTTAGTGTTAACAGGCGCTAGATCCCGGCCGAGGCTGCCCGCCTGTGAGCCAGCAGGTACATGAAGCGCGTCGTTCCGCTGATCAGCAGATTGATCCCTACAATCGTCGCCAGCGCCCAGTTCGAGCTAGAAGGCCAGTGCGCCAGGATCAGGATGGCCAGCAGCACCGTAACGATACCGTCGAAGAGCATCCAGCCGGCGCCGGGCAGCGCGCGAATGCCAAAGAACGCGATAATCTGCAGCACGCCTTCAATCATGAAAATGGCTCCCAGCACGATCGTGAATGCTGCCAGTGCTCGAACCGGATGCATCAGGAAATAAATGCCGCCGACCATGTACAGGATGCCGATCAGGGTTCGCCATAGATAGCCGCCGAAGCTCCCCGCCACCACGGCGAAGACCAGATGGAGGACTCCGGCAGCGATAATCAGCGAGGAAAACACGATCGCCAGGCCGAGTCCCGTCTCAAACGGCAGGACGATCATCACCAGTCCTGCCAGCACCAGCAGAACAGCCCACACCATCGCGAATCCTGTCCCGCGTCGATTGCCAACAATATCGGTTGCCATGAAATCTCCTTACAATTCAAGATCGCCGAATCGAAAATGGTCCTGCGCAGATCAGCAGAGACACAGGCCGGAAGCCTCGGTGCAAGCGTCACCATCTTAGCCCAGACACGCCATCCTGCAACTCAAATTAGAAGAGAGGAAGCAGTTGCGACTCGAATTCCTCCCGCGATCTGAGCGGCGTGAGTTGAGCCTCGCGATGCTATTCTCTAACTGGCTAAAGTGAATATCGAGTCGCCCTCAGACTGTTTTCAACGCGATACCCGCGCGCGTGTCATGCCTTCATCTCCCCGGCACATTTGTTCCTGTTTTTCATGGCTGTTGCTGCTCGTGGCCCTGACTGGCTGCAGTCATTTCGTTCGGAAACCGCCGCCTGAATACGTGTACGTCTCCGCCAAGGCTACGTATATGCGCGACCGGCTGGCGGCCGTCTCCAACCGGGTTGCCGAGGTATCGAACGGCCAGCGGCTGGTGGTGCTCGAACATGCGCGGCGCTTCTACAAGGTCAGAACCGAAAAAGGCGAAATCGGCTGGCTCGACGAACGTGCGGTGATCGACCAGCAAACCTACGACAAGTTCACCTCGCTGGCCTCCGCGCACGCCCACGACCCGGTGATCGTACCCGGCGTCCTGCGTGACGATTCCTACGTGCATGAGGCTCCCGGGCGCCAGACCGATCACTACTACCTGTTCCCGGAAAACACCAAGCTCCAGCTGCTCACAAGAGCTTCTGTGCCCAAGCCGGGACCGCCGCAAGCCCTGCCGGCTCCGCGGCCTAAGAAGAAATCTGCCACCGAGACAGCAGCGAAAACAGCGGCGAGTGCGAAGGAGCCGCCTGCCCCCCCTGCACCTCCACCTCCGGTTCTGCAGGATTGGTGGCTGGTTCGCGACCCCCAGGGCCGCACCGGTTGGGTCTGGTCGCGGATGATCGACGTCGACATCCCCAATGAGATCTCCGGGCTCGCCGAGGGCCAGCGGTATGTCGGCGCCTATGTTCTGCGCACCGTTGACGATCCCGAATCCAGCTTTCCCAACGGCAAGGCCCCTGAGTACCTGGCCCTGATGAACTCCTGGAAGGAAGGCCAGCCGTACGACTTTGACCAGGTGCGCGTCTTCACCTGGAACACCCGCCGGCATCGTTACGAGACCGCCTTCCGCCAGAAGAATCTGCAGGGCTACCTTCCGGTCACGGTAGGCAGCCAGGTCTTCGATAAGCAGACCGAGCCCGTCTTCTCGTACAAGGTAGCTACCGGCGACGATGTAGCCATCGATCCCCAGACCGGCACGGCCCACCCGGCCCAGCTCGAGGTCCAGACCTACCGGATGGAAGGAGTCATCGTGAAGAAGGTCGAACCGCCTTCGGCTGCGCCGCCTCCCAAACCCGTGGCAGCCGCGCCTCCTTCAACCAAGGCGGCGGCGAAGGGGAAGCATCACAAGGCGAAGCACAAGAAGAAGCATTGAGTGGGTACCCCCTCCCCCGGTCATCTCGAAACCGTTTGATTCTAAAGAAGAAAACTGTAAAGGTTTGATTCCAGAATCTTTACTTGTTACCGATTCATTCTAAAGGTTTACCGCAGGAGTCACCACCGAGACGCCGGCAGATCCATTGATTCCGTTTGACTTGCCTGTAACTGATTCTTTCTAAAGGATTCCTCAAATAAAAATGCCCATCGCACAACGATGGGCATTCACGGTTGGGCTCTATCTCCATTATAGCGGCTGGATGTAAGTTTCCGGCCAGCTATTTTCGGCGAATATGGCTTTGGAATGAATCAGTTACGGGAAAGTTGACGAGCGAATAGTTGACACACTCAGCCAGCTACTTCAGCGGATAGAGCTTGATATCGCGGAAGAAGACTTCGGCGCCTTCTGATTGAAAGAGAATTTTGCCGCTGGAAGGAAAAGCGTCGGTGCCTTCATTCGCCAGCTTGCCGTTGACGTATTGCTTTACGTGGCCGTTCTGGTTCACCAGCTCGACGACATTCCACTGACCGTGCGGCTTTTCGAGTTCGTTTACCGGATCGCGATAGCCTACGACATTCTTCCACGGGCCCTTATTGAAACGATCGATCTTGAGTGCGCTGCCTGGAGGTCCGGTGACGCGCTTGCCGTCTTTTCCGGTGAGAGCGGCGCCATCGGTCATCCAGAAGTCGCCGGTACAGCCTTCGTTGATCTGGAATTCGATTGAGCGGGGCCACACCTTCTGGTCGCCCTGTATGTTGTAGAGAATGCCGCTGTCGCGGGCCTGCCCTGCGCGCGGAGCAAAGGTTCCCTCGCCCCACTTGAATTCGGCTTTCAGATAGTAGTTCTGGAATTCCTGCTTCGTGATGATGTAGCCGAATTCGGTGCCGGAGACGTGAATGACTCCATGCTCCACCTGAAAGACGTGATCGGGGTCGTTGTTGAGCCCCTTGCTCTTGATGAAGGTGTCGAAGCCGTTGAGATCGTGGCCATCAAAGAGGACCACGGCCGGGCCATGCGCGGGAATATCTTTCGTTGCCGGCCACGCGACCGCTGAAGAAAGCAGGCATGCAAGCGACACGAACAACTTGAGTTTTCCGTTGTGATTTTTGCGGATCAAAATGCTTCCTTCCGTCAACCCATGCGAACAGGAAAAGGTTATCAGCAGAATGGGCTGGCCAGTGCTCTTCTATACCCGGTGCCCTCCTGTGCTCAGATGCCCCGGGAGCAACCGGCCGCTCAGGCTTGTTTGGGAGACTCCTCCGGCTTTTTCGGAAAGGGAGAGGGCCTGGACTTTCTGGTTGGAATCATGCCGTGCCGGGGTGTGCCGCAAACCACGCAGGCCTCAGCCTTCAGGGAAATTTCCGCTCCACAACAGCTGCAATATGCCGCCAAGATCAACTCCAATAACCACCCTCTTTGGACGGCACAGCAGGGGCAGAAGATTCGTTTTCGCGGCTGTGGAATGCCGGGCTGTCGCCGCCGGACCGTCAAAATGCATCCAATGGCCGAGGCTTTTATGCGTGTGCTCGCGTATAAAGACCACCGGGCGGTTTGGATCGTCTGCGATGAAAGCACATTAAAGTAGATCGCGCCGGTTGATTTGGACGGTTCGAACCCGTATGGTGATGGTATTCATATTGCGGCCTGGCGTGCGCTGTCAGTGCGCTGGCGCCGGATTTTCGTTTCGATTTACTGACGTAAAACCTAAAGTCAAGCTGTAGAAGGAGATCGGCACATGGACAACAAGCCGGCGCAGAATATTCAGGACACGTTCCTGAATACCGTTCGCAAGGATAAGACCCCGATCACGATTTATCTGGTGAGTGGAGTCAAGTTGACCGGCAAGATCCGGTCATTCGACAAATACTCCGTGCTGCTTGAGAACAACAGCCAGGAGCAATTGATCTTCAAGCACGCAATTTCGACCGTTGTCAGCAGCCGCTCGGTGCTACATGGCGAGCATCGTCCCCTCGGCGCACCCGCTGGCGCCACCGGACATGCGCCGGCCGCGTCGTCTGCGGCCAGCCCGGACGCGAGTTCCTGAGGGCCGGGTTGCATCTGGTCTTCGCTTGGATACAGGTGTTCCGGCCGCTTCCGCTCAAGAGATGAAAGAGCGGATGAATAGGCGGCCCGGACGCGAATCTGCGCCCCCTCCCGGCCAGGGATAAGATAGCTTTCATCGCATTGAATACAATCCGCCAGTCCGCTCAAGAACGCGCTCTGTTGGTTGCCGTTGACTTTGCGGGACAGCGCCGGCAACTGACGCGGACGGCAGCGCTCGCCCGCGACGCCGCGCTGGCCAGCATCCACGCCGGCGCGCACGACGACCCGCTGGAGGCGCATGAACCAGCGCCCCCTTCTGCCGCTTCGATCGATCTCGAGGCGTCGCTCGAGGAGTTTCGCGAGCTTGTGATCTCGGCCGGCGCGGAGATTGCCGGAGAGATCGTCCAGCGCAGGCCGAAGCCCGACCCCGCAACCCTGATCGGCAGCGGCAAGGTCGAAGAACTGGCCGGTATCGCCGGCTCCTCGCGCGCGGATGTGATCCTCTTCGATCACGACCTTACGCCCACGCAACTCCGCAACCTTGATGATGCTCTGCCCTGCCGCGTGGTCGACCGCACGCAGCTGATCCTCGACATCTTTGCCCGGCACGCCCGCACTCGTGAGGGTCAACTGCAGGTGGAGCTGGCGCAGCTGGAATACATGCTGCCTCGCCTGACCGGCCGCGGCTCATCCATGTCGCAGCTCGGCGGCGGCATCGGGACACGCGGACCTGGTGAAACGCAGCTTGAAACCGACCGGCGGCGAATCCAGCGCCGGCTGCAGCATCTGAAGCAGGAGATCGAGGGCGTTCGCCGCATTCGCACGCAGCAGCGCCAGCGGCGCGAATCTGTGCCTGTCCCGGCGGTCGCGCTGGTCGGTTACACCAACGCCGGCAAGAGCACCCTGTTTAATGTCATGACCCACGCCGGGGTGCTCGAGTCCGCGCGCATGTTCGCGACCTTGGACCCCAAACTCAAGGCGATCGTTCTACCCAGCCGGCGCAAGGTGTTGCTGTCGGACACAGTCGGTTTCATCCGCAACCTGCCGCACACGCTCGTCACCTCATTTCGCGCCACGCTCGAAGAGGTGCAGAAGGCCGAGGTGCTGGTGCATGTCCGCGACTGCTCGAGCCCCATGCAGGACGAGCATAAGGCCGAAGTGGAGAAGGTCCTGGGCGAGCTTGGGGTGCTCTCAAAGCCGCGCATCGAAGTGATGAACAAGATCGACCTGCTGCCGCGAGATGAAAGAGCGGCTTTGGAAGCCGGAGGTGCCGTCGCCGTCTCGGCGAAGCTCGGCTGCGGTATCGACGGTCTGCTGGCGCGCATCGACGCTGCGCTCGTGGCCGATCCGATCGTCGAACAGCGGTTCGAGATTCCCCAGTCGCAGGGCAGTGTTCTGGCCGCTCTGGGTGCGGGAGCGCTGATTCGCGAACAGGAATTTATTGGGAATACGGTGGCGATGACGGTGGCCGGTCCGGCGTCTCTGCTGGGACGCTACCGGCAATACCGGGTCGACTCAAGGGCCGCGAAACCTGCCTGACGCGAAAACAGGCCCGGACGTAAGAATAGGCCGGACGTAGGGGAGCAGAGGTAGGTCCCAAACATCCGGCCTATTGGACCCTGAACCGGGTCATAGGTGATACTGTTAAGTGTACGCCGGAGTGGCGGCGAGTCAAGGTAATTTGAAGGCTCGATTTTCCCGGGGCTCCTCGGGAGAACAAGTCAAGTGTGCGCATTGACATCGCTTTTTCATCTCTGCTAAAACCTAAAGTTCCACATACCTTCCGATAGCCTCCAACCGCTCCATCGGCTCAATCATGGTAGATCAACTGTTGCGTCAACTTGGCGATCTTGCGCTCGGCTCCGTGCCGACGATAATCATTTTTACTCTGCTCGTGATCGCCTACCGGTTTTTGCTCTACGGCCCGCTTATGCGCACTCTGGCCGAGCGTCGCGAGCGCACCATCGGCGCGGTCGAGAAGGCCCACGCCGCCATCGCTGCCGCCGATGCGAAGAGTCAGGAATACGAGGCCAGGCTGCGTGCCGCCCGTGCCGAGATCTTCCACCGCCGCGAACAGCAGCTCCAGAAGTGGAGCGCCCAGCGCGATAACGCTCTGGCTACCGCGCGGCAGGCAGCGCACGAGCGCGTCTCCGTTGCCCGCCAGGCCGTCGAAGCCGAAGCCGCGGCGGCCCGCCACCAGATCGAAGCCTCGGCCGCCCAGCTCGCCGAGCAGATTATGAAAGCCGTTCTGCCTCCGGAACTGGCCAGTGCGGAGGGTGTGCGTTGAAGCCGGCCCTGAAATCCCGCATCGCGCCGCTGTTCCTGGCGCTCTCGTTGCTGCTTATTTTGCCGGCATCGGCACGGGCGCAGCAGCCCGCCGCACAGCCGGCCGCAGCCCCTCAGGGCGAGCATATGGAGGAGCCCGAGAGCAATGCCCAGATAGAGGCCTTTCGCCACTCCGCTGCCGTGCAGTCCCTGGCGCGCCACATCGGCCTGAGCACGGAAACGACTGCCCGCCTTATCGAGGACCTGAACTCCGGCATCCTGATCGCTGCGATTCTCTGGTTTCTCTTCCGCTTCGTCCCCAAGGCCTTCCGCAAGCGCAATGAAACGCTGCAGAAGCAACTGCTGGACGCGCGCCTTGCCTCCGCCGAGGCCAACGAACGCCTCGCCGTGGTTGAGGAGCGCCTGTCCAAGCTGGGCATTGAGATCGACGCGATCCGCGAGCAGACCGAGCGCGATATGGCCAACGACGAAAAGCGTATCCAGGAATCCATCGAAACCGAGCGCCAGCGCATCATTGCTTCCGCCGAGCAGGAGATCGATGCCGCCGGTGCGGCCGCCCAGCGCGACCTGAAGAAATTCGCCGCACAACTGGCCGTGAATCGCGCGCGCCAGGAGATTCGGCTCAGCCTTGAAGATGACCGCGCGCTCATCCGTTCCTTTGGCGAGGACCTGAAAGGGGAGCGGAACTGATGGCAGCCGTGATAGCTCCCTATGCCCGCGCGCTGGCCGATGTTGCCGCTGAAGCGCACCTCGATACGGCTCAGGTTGAAAGCCAGCTCGGCGATTTCGCCGCCGCATGGCATGAGAGCGCTGGTCTGCGCGAGATTTTTCTCGATCCGTCATTCCCCAACGACGAGAAGGTTGCGATCCTCGACAAGCTGAATGCCCGGATCGGGATGATGCCGCAGGTGCGTAACTTCATTGCCGTGCTCATCAATCACGACCGCCTGTATTTCTTTGACGAAATCCTGCGCGAATTTCGCCACGAAATTAACCGGCGGCTGGGCATCTCCGAAGTAGAAGTCACGACCGCGCACAAGCTGGACGACGCCGAACGGTCTGCTCTCGAAGCTCAAATCGCTGGCTTGACGAAGAGCCGGATCGTCGCCAATTTTCACGAAGACCCATCCCTGATGGGTGGCGCAATCGTGCGCATAGGCAGTACCGTTTATGACGGATCAGTTCGCGGCCGGTTGGACCGGCTGGAAGAAGAGCTGGCAGCCAGCCAGGCGTGAGATAAGCCCGGCCTTCCAAGATTCAAGACAAAGACATCCTGTTAGAAAAGTGACGCATGGCTCAGATAAACGCAGATGAAATAACGGAGCTCCTGAAGGAGCAGATTGCAAACTACGACGCGAAGATCCGCGTCGACGAGGTGGGCACGGTTATCTCGCTGGGCGACGGCATCGCCCGCCTGCATGGTCTCGACAAGGTCATGGCCGGCGAGCTGATCGAGTTCCCCCACGGCGTCGCGGGACTCGCCATGAACCTCGAAGAAGACCAGGTCGGCTCCGTGCTGATGGGCGAGTACACCGAGATTCGCGAAGGCGACCAGGTCAAGCGTACCGGAAAGATCCTCAGCGTCCCCGTGGGCGACGCGCTCATCGGCCGCGTCGTCAATTCGCTCGGCCAGCCCATCGACGACAAGGGCCCCATCGCCACCAGGAGACTCTGCCCGTCGAGCGCCTGGCTCCCGGCGTTGTCGATCGTCAGCCGGTGCGCGAGCCGATGATGACCGGCCTCAAGTCGATCGACTCCATGATTCCGATTGGCCGCGGCCAGCGCGAGTTGATCATCGGCGACCGCCAGACCGGCAAGACCGCCATCTGCCTCGACACCATCATCAACAGCAAGGGCAAGAACCTGATCTGCGTCTACTGCGCGATCGGGCAGAAGCGCTCGTCGATCGCCCAGGTCGTGCAGACGCTGACCGAGTACGGCGCAATGGACTACACCATCGTCGTCGCCGCCTCAGCCTCCGAGCCGGCCCCGATGCTCTACATCGCGCCCTACGCCGCCTGCGCCATGGGCGAGTACTTCCGCGACAACGGCAAGCATGCGCTTCTGATCTACGACGATCTCTCCAAGCACGCCGTCGCCTATCGCGAAATCTCGCTGCTGCTGCGCCGTCCGCCGGGCCGCGAAGCCTATCCGGGCGATGTCTTCTATCTCCACTCCCGGCTGCTCGAGCGCGCCTCGAAGCTGAGTGACGAGAAGGGCGCAGGATCGCTGACCGCGCTGCCCATCATCGAGACCCAGGCCGGCGACGTATCGGCGTACATTCCGACCAACGTCATCTCCATCACCGACGGACAGATCTTCCTCGAGACCGACCTCTTCAACTCCGGCGTGCGCCCGGCCGTCAACGTCGGCCTCTCGGTCTCGCGCGTCGGATTCTCCGCTGCCATCAAGGCGGTCAAGCAGGTCGGATCGACGCTGAAGCTCGACCTCGCGCAGTATCGCGAACTCGCCGCCTTCTCGCAGTTCGGCAGCGATCTCGACAAGATCACGCAGAACCAGTTCAACCGCGGCCAGCGCCTCACGGAGTTGCTCAAGCAGCCGCAGTTCCAGCCGCTTCCCGCCGAGAAGCAGGTCATCATCCTCTACGCCGGAACGCAGGGCTTCCTCGACGACGTCAAGGTCGAATACATCCGCGCCTTTGAAGATGGTCTGTACAAGTACCTGGACTCCGGTCAGACCGCGCTGCTCAACGACATTGCCACGAAAAAAGCTCTCGACGACGATCTCCGCAAGCGAATCGGTGCCGCGCTTAACGAGTACAAGGCGAACTTCCTCGGCGAGCATCCGGATGCGAAGGTAGGAGCGGCAAAGCAGGGATAAATGGCAAGCATTCTCGATTTACGGCGGCGCATTCGCAGCGTCAAGAGCACGCGCCAGATCACCAAAGCCATGAAGATGATCGCGGCGGCCAAGCTGCGCCGCGCCCAGGAGCGGGCGGTCAACTCGCGCCCTTACGTGGCTATGCTGGCCAGCGTGCTGGAGTCGCTGAAGCGGCGCATCGATCTCCACGACCCCGAAACCGGGGAGCTGATCCATCCGCTGCTGGCGAGACGCGAAGAGGATCGGGTGCTGGTAGTTGTCGTCTCCGGCGATAAGGGTTTTGCCGGCGCCTTTAACGCGAACATCATCAAGGCGACGCTGCAATTCGTCGATCACAACCACACCAAGCAGATCGACATTGAAGCCATCGGCCGCAAGGGCCGCGACCTCTTCCGTCGCCGTTATCCGATCGCGAAGTTCAACGATCAGAACGCTGACGTTCCGGAAAATGGCCGCCCTGAGCGGCAACGTTCCGGCCGTATCGAACTCATCGGCGACCATCCCGGACTGCTCGACAAGGTGGATCACGACAGCGTCAGGGAGTTGGCCGAAGACATTGCCGCCCGCTACCTTCACGAGGAGATCGACTCCGTTTATCTCGTCTACAACGAATTCAAGTCGGTGATCGCGCAGCGGCTCGTCGTTGAGCGCGTTCTGCCCATTCTTGATTTCGGCAAGAGCGACATCGTCGAAACCCAGGATATGCCGGCCGAGGAGCGCGCGGAGGCAGCGCGCGCCGCAATGACGGCGGGCATCAGCTTCCTTCCCGGCGAGCTCGAAGCCGCTACCCAGCAGTATGTGGACGAGGCAAAGAAGTTCGGCACCGCTGAGGTCGATTACATCTACGAGCAGTCGCCGCGGGAGATCTTCGAGGCGATCTTCCCCAGCTACCTCACCGCGCAGTTGTACCATGCCTTGCTGGAGTCGGTGGCCGCCGAACAGGCCGCCCGCATGACCGCCATGGACTCGGCCAGCAACAACGCCTGGGACATGATCGACAAGTACACGCTGGCCATGAACCGCGCACGCCAGGCGGCGATCACCAAGGAAATTATCGAGATTGTCAGCGGCGCAGCCGCGTTGTCGTAGGACGCATTTTGTATCAGGGCACGGCTTAAGCGGTGCCGAAAGAACATCGAGTGGATGAAGGGCTTTAGCCCCTGCGAAATCAGGGATGCAGCCCGAAACAGGAACTTTATGGCAGAAAACATCGGCAAAGTGATTCAGATCTCCGGCCCCGCGGTCGACGTGCAGTTCGAAGAGGCCAGGATCCCCTCCATCTATCAGGCGCTGCGCGTCGTCAGCGACGGCTTCACCGTCCCCACTCCCATCAATGTCATCCTCGAGGTCCAGCAGCACCTCGGCGAGGGCCGCGTGCGCTGCGTCGCCATGGAAGCCACCGAAGGCATGGTGCGCGGCATGAAGGCCATCGATACCGGCGGCCCCATCACCGTCCCCGTGGGCCGCGAGACGCTGGGCCGCGTGCTCAACGTGATCGGCGAGCCGGTAGACGAGCTCGGCCCGGTCAAGACCGCCAAGCGCATGCCCATCCATCGCCAGGCTCCGGCCTTCGACGAGCAGTCGACCTCGGAAGAGATGTTCGAGACCGGCGTCAAGGTCATCGACCTCATCCAGCCCTTCCTGAAGGGCGGCAAGACCGGCCTCTTCGGCGGCGCGGGCGTCGGCAAGACGGTCGTCATTCAGGAGCTCATCAACAACGTCGCCGCCCAGCACGGCGGCTTCTCCGTCTTCGCCGGAGTCGGCGAGCGCACCCGCGAG
Organism: uncultured Acidobacteriaceae bacterium; assembly: GCA_963725225.1. Taxonomy (GTDB): domain Bacteria; phylum Acidobacteriota; class Terriglobia; order Terriglobales; family Acidobacteriaceae; genus Silvibacterium. Next base: position 1,786 of record CAVRXY010000030.1, on the reverse strand, counting down.
GGCAACGACCTCTGGCGCGAGTTCCAGGAATCCGGCGTCATCGACATTCACGACTACACCAAGTCCAAGGCCGCGCTGATCTACGGCCAGATGACCGAGCCGCCCGGGGCGCGCCTGCGCGTGGCCCTCACCGCCCTCACCGTCGCCGAGTACTTCCGCGACGAAGAAGGCTCGGACACGCTGCTCTTCATCGACAACATCTTCCGCTTCACCCAGGCGGGCTCCGAGGTCTCCACGCTGCTCGGCCGTATGCCGTCGGCCGTCGGATACCAGCCGAACCTGGCCACCGAAATGGGCGAGTTGCAGGAGCGCATTACCTCGACCAAGCACGGTTCCGTCACCTCGGTGCAGGCCGTCTATGTGCCCGCCGACGATTTGACCGATCCCGCCCCGGCGACCACCTTTGCTCACCTCGACGCAACCACGGTGCTCTCGCGTCCCCTGTCGGAACTCGGCATCTATCCCGCGGTCGATCCGCTGGCTTCGACCTCGCGCATCCTCACCCCGCGCATCGTCGGCCAGGAGCACTACGACGTGGCGCAGGGCGTGAAGCGCATCCTGCAGCGCTACAAGGATCTGCAGGACATCATCGCCATTCTCGGTATCGACGAACTCTCCGAAGAGGACAAGCCCACCGTCAACCGCGCCCGCAAGGTGCAGAGGTTCCTCTCGCAGCCCTTCCACGTTGCCGAGCAGTTCACTGGCATGCCCGGCCGGTACGTCAAGGTCGCCGACACCGTCCGCAGCTTCAAGGAAATCATCGAGGGCAAGCACGACGCCATCCCCGAGCAGGCTTTCTACATGAAGGGCACCATCGAGGAAGTTCTCGAAGCCGCCGAGAAGATGAAGGCGAAGGCATAAAGGTAACCATGGCGGATACGAATCATTTACAGGTCAGGCTCGTAGTCCCGGACCGCATCCTCGTCGACCAGTTGGTGGATGCCGTCGAGGTGCCGTCGCTATCAGGCTACTTTGAAGTCCTCTACGGACACGCGCCGCTGCTCGCCGTCATCGCACCGGGAGAGGTGCGCCTGCACGGCGGCGAAGCCGGGGAGCGGCGATTCAACGTGGCTCGCGGCTTTGTCGAAGTCCTGCCCGAGCGTGTGACCATCCTTGTCGAAAGCGCGCGTCCGCCGGAAGAGATCGATGTTGCCGACACGCAGCGGCGGCTCGATCACGCGCACAAGCTCTACGATGAGGCCGGCGACGACCCCGAGAAGTACGCCCATGCCCTGGAACTGATCCGCGAAGCGGAAGCCCGGCTCGAGTTCGTAAAAGCGAAGTAGTCTCGACTGGAAACGGCCTACTGCTCCGGCTCTACATACTTGATCAGTAGCACTTCGTTGCCGATCTCGCTGTAGATCAGCTCGTCCACTGTCCCTGAGGCCAGAAGCAGGCCGTATCCGCCCGGCCGCATTCCCGCTTCCTCGCGCTTTTCGATGTGTGCGGCGGGATCGCCCTCTGGATTCGCAATCGCTGCATGGGTCAGCAATTCGCGCCTGAATCCCGCCCCCGGATCGTGCACATAAAACACAAACGACCGCGCCGTGCGTATCGACGTGACTTCGACCACCTGTTCCGGATTGAACGCCGCTCCGTGCTCCATGGCATTCAGCAGGATCTCGCGCAGGGCAACCATGACCTCCTGCCGCGTATCCGGCGGCAGTTGCGCGCTGAGCTCTTTGGCGAAGGTCATCAGCCGCTCTGCCGTCACCATGCGGCAATTCACCCGCACTGACACCCAGCCCGGTTTTGCCGACAGCACCTGGATGTCGTCTCGCCACCG
>CAVRXY010000029.1:0-32830 GCA_963725225.1 uncultured Acidobacteriaceae bacterium | reverse complement strand
CAAGGTCAGGTTAGCAGGACCAGGGTATAGGGGTCAGGGGGCAGGGTGTAGAACACCGTTCAATGCCGAGGCGATGTCAGGCAAGTCGAAGGTGAAGGCGCTGCCCAGGAGGCGATCGGGAATGGCGCGGGTAGAGGCCAGCAGGACTTCGTCGGTCATTTCGCCCAAAGCGAGACGGAGAGCGAAGGCGGGAGCGGGGATAATGGCAGGCCGATGCAGGGCGTGGCTCAGGGCGCGGGTGAATTCGGCGTTCGTCACCGGATTGGGCGCAACGAGATTGGCCGGGCCGTCGATTGTGGAGTCGGCCAGATGGAAGATGGCGCGGACCGCATCGCTCAGTGCAATCCAATTCATCCACTGGCGTCCGTTGCCCAGATTGCCTCCGAGCCCGAGCCGGAAGAGCGGCAGCATATGCTTGAGCGCACCTCCCTCGCGAGACAGCACCACTCCGAAGCGGAGATGCACCACGCGGATTCCCAGCGCACGAGCCTGCGCAGCTTCCGCCTCCCAGGCGAGGCACGTATCGGCGATGAACCCTCGGCCGGGATTCGACTCTTCGGTGAGGATCTCGTCGCCGCGGTTGCCATAGATACCGGTCGCGGAGGCGCACAGAAGAACCGACGGCGGCTGCTTCAGGGACTTCAAGGTGTTTACCAGAGCCCGGGTGCTGTTCACACGGCTTTCGACAATCTGGCGCTTGTAGTCGGCCGTCCACCGATGGCTCGAGAGATTCGCGCCGGAAAGGTGAATTGCGGCGCCGATGCCCTCGAGCGGCGCGGGATTGGAGACAGGCACGGCGGCCTCTGGGTTCCACTGGATCTCCGAAGGGCCGGCGGGCGAGTGACGAACGAGTTGCACGGCCTGAATCCGGTCAGCCTCCGCGGCTCGTACCAATGCTGAGCCGATGGTGCCGGTGGCCCCGCTGAACAGGATTTTGCCAGGAGTAGTGGTCATGGATTTCTCTCCAGCGATTTGGTGACATTAATCACTGATTTTTGTGCAGATCGCAGGTTATCGTCCGCGGAGGATTAGATGACACATCGTTCGAATTATGGGGGAAGCTGCCAATCATGGCCATTCGATGGCGCGGGTGAAGGGGAGGCAGCGGCTTCGGAAATCTCAATGTAATTTCACACGGTAAAAAGTTATTGTTATGTGGTAACATTATCCACAGGGGCGCATCTAAAAGGCAGTGCACCAGCGGGGGTTGGCATGGCCACCAGGCAAGGGAAAAAGCAAGCGCAAGCGGTAAACCACGGAGCAGAACCGGAGTCACCAAAGGCTGATCCCGGGGCTGCAAAGGCCGATCCGGCGTTGTCGCGGATGGATCTATCGAATAGTCAGATCGATCCTGCGACTGCCGAGGCGTTCATTGCAGAACGCCGGATCGGTGAACGGATCAAGAAACTGCGGCTGAAGAAGTCGATGGGCCTGGTGGAGCTGGGAAAGCACACGGGGTTGTCAGCGAGCTTTCTGTCGCAACTCGAAACCGGACGCGTGGTGCCGACGCTGCGCAATCTGGCGCGCATCGCCATGGTCTTCAGCAAGGACCTCTCGCATTTCTTCGAGCCTGAGCCGCACACCCTGTTTCGCATTCACAAGAAGCATGAGCGCGTGCGACTGCCGCAGACCGGGGACCGACGACCCCACCTATTATTTCGAGAGCCTGGGCTACATGGTGCCCGACCGGCATCTCGATCCTTACTATGCCGAGTTCATTCCGCTCAAGACATCGACAGACATCCGGCCGCATGTGCATCCGGGCTACGAATTTCTTTACATGCTCGAAGGCCAACTCGATATCCGGCATGGAGACAAGATCCACACGGTAGAAGCCGGCGACGGGGTTTATTTCGACGCGAGCACACCCCACTCCTACCGCTGCGCCGGCAAGACTTCAGCCGTGGCGCTGATCGTGACCATGCATCAGCAACACCTGCCTCAGCCGGCAATGAACCTGCGCCCGCTGGGAACGGCGCTCGGCTCGCGCGTTCCCCCAGGCACCCCGGTGACTACGACCGCAGCGGTGCGACCTGTGGATCAGGCAGCGGGAATGGTGAAGCCGAAGCCGACGGGCACGCCGAGTGGGATGCGACGAAACTGATGCTTTGAAGTCCCGGGACCGGTCATAGATCTAACGATTCCCTATCAAGTTCGGGTCTCGACCTTGAAAATCGTGATTGCCTTACCAGCGTTAGCGTTTATGCTTGTGTGCTGATGGGTAAGGAACGGAAACCGCAGGGACGCACCGCCCGGGGCATGCGGCGCGTTGACCTCAGCTCGATTGAACTCGCCTCGAGCGAAACCGCCCGCAATATCAACCGCGACATTGTGCTGGAGATGATCCGCTCGCGGCAGCCGATCTCACGTGCCGAGCTGGCGCGTCTTTCAGGATTACAGCGCAGCACGGTTTCTCTGATCATCGAACAGCTGATCGAAGAGAAATGGGTGCAGGAGGGAGCGGTCGCACGCAGGCCGCGCGGACGCAGGCCCACACTGCTCGGCCTGAATGAAGACCTGGTGGTCATCGCCGCCGATGTTCACCCTGCACAGTCTTCTGTCGCAGTGGTTGATCTGAATGGCCGCCTGCTTACGCGGTCGCTCATCCCGCTCGGTGCGGATCCCGCGGCGGCGATCGAATTGCTGATCGACTGCATTCTGCGGCTCAAGGCCAATTTCCCGCGCAAATCGGTAGAGGGTATCGGGATCAGCCTGCCCGGGCGGGTCGATCCGGAAAACGACCGGCTGATCTTCGCGCCGAATCTGCATTGGCCACCGTTCGACATCAAGAAGGCAATCGAGCGGCGGACGGGAATGCCGGTGGTGCTTGAGAATGCCGCCAATGCGTGCCTGCTGGCTGAGTTGTGGTTTGGCCGGATGGAGGGCGTACGCAATGCCGTTCTGATCACTGTCTCTGAAGGCATCGGCACCGGGATCTTTGCCAATGGACACCTTGTCACCGGCCAGCACGGGATGGCCGGTGAGTTCGGGCATGCGACCCTGGAGCCCGATGGACCTTTGTGCGCTTGCGGCATGAAAGGCTGCTGGGAGACTCTCGGGTCATGCCGCGCTGCCCTGCACTATTACAGCGACCTCGCCCATCCATCGAAGGCGCTGACATTCCAGCAGTTGCTGAGCGCAGCCGAAGGCGGCGATCCGCATGCGGTAGAGGCGCTTAAGCGACAGGCCTCCGCGATCGGACGAGGGATGCGGCTGATTCTCGCCGGCCTCTCACCGGAGGTCATCCTGGTTGCAGGCGACGTTACGTCGGCGTGGCATCGCTTCGGACCGATCATCGAGGAACACATTGCCAGGTTGACGCTGGCCGGGTCGCCTCCCCGGCTGATGCCCACTCACGAGGGCGAGGTGGCGCGACTGCGCGGAGCCGCGGCACTGGTGCTGCAGCGGCGCTCAAGCCAGGAGGCGAACCATGAGGCGGCGCGCGGGGTGACCGCCAGGCGGCCGCCTGCGCGCAAAACGGCGAGGGCGCGCCATGCTGCGCGGAAATGAGCCGACTCGACCTGACAACCATTGACACGCCTGAATAGAGGCAACTATAGTTTGGGCCTCATACTAAATTGCGGAAGACCGGCGGCGCGCCAAAGCGGATTCTGTTGAGAGCCGGATATCGAACAGCAAAAAGCAACAGGAGGGGTTGTGCAGAATAGCGCAGATTTCAGGCGGCTCGTGAAGGCGGCGACGCTGGCGTTCGCAGCGTTGTTGATTCTGGCTGGGCGAAGTGCGGTTTGCCAGGCGACAGCTCCCTACATGAACGCGGCCTTGCCCGTCGATCAGCGGGTGGATGACCTTGTCTCGAAGATGACTCTGGAGGAGAAGGTTGCGCAGATGATGAATGGCGCGGAGGCGATCCCCAGGCTGGGCGTTCCGAAGTACGACTGGTGGAGCGAGGGTCTGCATGGAATCGCGCGTTCAGGATACGCGACGGTGTTTCCGCAGGCGATCGGGATGGCGGCGACGTGGGATACGGACCTGATTGGGCAGATTTCGACGACGATTTCGACCGAGGCTCGCGCCAAGTACAACCAGGCGATGCGCGATAACGTGCACAGCATCTATTTCGGATTGACTATCTGGTCTCCGAACATCAACATCTTTCGCGATCCACGGTGGGGTCGCGGCCAGGAGACGTACGGCGAAGATCCGTTTCTGACCAGCCGCCTGGGCGTGGCATTTGTGAAGGGGCTGCAGGGAGACGATCCCACCTATCTGAAGACGGTGGCGACACCGAAGCATTTTGCGGTTCACAGCGGGCCGGAGTCGGAGCGGCATCGGTTCAATGTCGATCCTTCGCCGCACGATCTCGAGGACACTTACTTCCCTGCTTTTCGCGCGACGGTGACGGAGGGCCATGCCGATTCGGTGATGTGCGCCTACAACGCGGTCGACGGCGTTCCGGCTTGCGCGAGCAAGATGCTGCTGGAGCAGACGCTGCGCAAGGATTGGGGATTCAACGGCTACGTCACCTCGGATTGCGGCGCGATCGACGATTTCTTTCACGAGAACGGCCATCATTATTCGCCGGACGCGGAGCATGCGGCCGCGGCGGGCGTGCTCGCGGGAACGGATACGAACTGCGGTGACACCTACAAGGCTCTGGTGAAGGCGGTGAAGGACGGCCTGCTGCCGGAGAGTGCGATCGATACAGCGGTCAAGCGGTTGTTCACGGCGCGGTTCCGGCTGGGGATGTTCGATCCCGCGAACAAGGTGGCGTATGCGCAGATTCCCTTTAGCGAAGACGATTCGCCTGCGCACCGTGCGCTGGCGCTCAAAACAGCATACGAATCGATGGTGCTGCTCAAGAACGAAAAGGATTTTCTGCCGCTGAAGCCGGGAGTGAAGACGATTGCAGTGGTGGGTCCCAATGCCGCGGCGTTAGCGGCGCTCGAGGGGAACTATAACGCGGTGCCGTCGCATCCGGTGTTGCCGCTGGATGGGATTCGCGATGAGTTCCGCGGCGCGAAGGTCGTCTATGCGCAGGGATCTCCTTATGTAGAAGGACTGCCGGTGCCGGTGCCGCGAACAGCGCTGCATCCATCGGCGGGATCGTCGGAGGAGGGCCTGAAGGCGGAGTATTTTGCGTCGTCGGATCTGAGCGGCAATCCGGTGATGACGCGGGTCGATCCGCAGATTGACTTCGACTGGAATGCGGCGAGCCCGGCGCCCGGATTGCCGGCGAAAAACTTCGGCGTCAGGTGGACGGGAACCATCACCGCACCCGCTGCGGGAGACTACCCGTTAACCATCACGCTGGCGCACTGCTATCCGTGCCAGGACCACGAAGGCTACAAGGTCTATCTGGACGACAAGGAAGTCGCGAGCTTCGGCAGCAGTGAGAAGTCGGACTCCCGTGCAAGCACGACGCCGGAGTTTCATCTGAAGTTTTCCGATACGCTGCCGCATGCACTTCGCGTGGAGTACGAACATAATGCACCGCTGTTTGGAGCGGGGATTACGCTGAACTGGACTCCGCCGGTTGAGCCGCTGCGCGACGAGGCGGTGGCGGCGGCGAAGCAGGCCGATGTGGTGCTGGCGTTTGTGGGGCTCTCGCCCGAGCTTGAGGGCGAGGAGATGCCGGTGCACGTCGAGGGATTTTCCGGCGGCGACCGCACGGATATCAAGCTGCCCAAGGCGCAGGAGGATCTGCTGCAGGCAGTGGCCGCTACCGGCAAGCCGCTGGTAGTGGTGCTGATGAATGGCAGCGCGCTCGCGGTTGATTGGTCGCAGCAGAATGCGCAGGCGGTGCTCGAAGCGTGGTATCCGGGCGAAGCCGGCGGCGAGGCGATAGCGCAGACGCTGGACGGGAAGAACAATCCCGGTGGCCGGCTGCCCGTGACTTTCTACAGTTCTCTCGACCAGCTACCCAAGTTCGAAGACTACTCGATGAAGGAACGGACCTACCGTTATTTTCACGGCACTCCGCTGTACGGCTTTGGTTACGGACTGAGTTACACAAAGTTCAGTTACTCGAAGTTAAAGCTCTCGACGAAGACGGTGAAGGCCGGCGAGCCGCTCACCGTTGAAGCCGAAGTTCGCAACACGGGTAAGCGCGCGGGTGATGAGGTCGTCGAGCTTTACCTGACTCCGCCGGCTACCGATGTCTCGCCAATTCGCGAACTGAAGGCATTCCAGCGGGTGCATCTTGAGCCCGGTACCGTGCGCAATGTTCGCTTTGAGCTTGACTCACGGCAACTGAGCGAAGTGGATGCGGCAGGTAAGCGCAGCGTTCAGCCGGGAACATACGGAATCTTTGTCGGCGGCGCGCAGCCCGCGCCGGCACGGGGCAGAGCAGCGAGTTTGCGATCGAGGGAAGCGCGCCCCTTCCGCGCTGAGGAGCATAGGCTGTGCGCGGTTTTGGATTCGTTCTGGCTGGAACGCTTCTGCTGGGAAGCACGTGGTCAGCGGCTGAAACGGGTGCAGCGGGGTGGCTTACGCTATGCGCCAATCGAGGACGCGAGCGTAAAGGACCCAATACAGCAAACTGCCGGGCAGCGTTGTGTCTCTCGACGATTCTGCTCTGACGCGCAGCGCGCAGAGCGAGATGGTTCGCGGAATCGATGGGATGCTCGATCGAAAGCTGCGCGTGGAGCACACCGTTCCAACCGATGGCGCATTCGTACTCGGTACAGTTACAGAATTGCAGGCGAAGTTTCCCCACTGGAAGCCGGCTGCGCAGATCGGCCCGGAAGGCTATGCCCTGGCGACCCTGCGTGAACGTGATCACACCTACTGGCTGATCGCCGGCGCCGATGCGCGCGGTGTGCTGTACGGGGCTTTCCGGTTGCTGCAGGAGATCGCGGAGCAGCACGACCTGCGTTCACTCGCGATCAGCGAGTCACCAGCGGCGCCGGTGAGATGGGTTGATGAATGGGACAACCTGAACGGCACGATCGAGCGTGGGTATGCAGGGCGGTCGATCTTTTTTGACAACGGAAGCGTGCGGTCTGACATGACGCGGCCAGGTGAGTATGCGCGCCTGCTGGCTTCGGTGGGCATCAATGGCTGCGCCATCAATAATGTCAATGCCGATCTGAAGATGCTGACGCCGGAGATGATCGCGCAGGTCGCACGCATCGCCGATGCTTTTCGGCCGTGGGGCGTGCGGCTGGCGATGTCGGTCGATCTGAGCAGTCCTAAGGTGGTGGGCGGGCTGGATACTTTCGATCCGCTCGATTCGCGGGTGATCGCCTGGTGGCAAAAGGCGGTAGACCAGATCTACGCGCAGATTCCGGACTTCGCCGGCTTTGTTGTGAAAGCGGATTCGGAAGGGCGTGCAGGACCGTCACAATATGGCCGTACTCCGGTGGATGCAGCCAACGTACTGGCGCGTGCGTTGAAGCCGCACGGTGGCGTGCTGCTCTATCGGGCATTCGTCTACAACCATCATCTCGACTGGAATGATCCGAAGGCTGACCGGGCGCGCGCGGCCTACGACATCTTTCATCCGCTCGACGGGAAGTTCGACGACAACGTGATCGTGCAGATCAAGCATGGTCCGATCGACTTTCAGGTGAGAGAGCCGGTGTCGCCGCTGTTTGCAGGCCTGCAGAAGACGAATGAGGCCATCGAGCTTCAGATCACGCAGGAATATACCGGCCAGGCGCGGCACCTGGTATTTCTTGTCCCGATGTGGAAAGAGGCGCTCGATTTCGATCTGCGCGCCGATAACCGGCACACGCCGGTCAAGGAGATTGTCGAGGGGAAGGCGTTTCATCGGCCGCTGGGCGGTTTTGCGGGCGTGGCGAATGTCGGACTCGATGCGAACTGGCTCGGGCATCCGATGTCCATGGCAAATCTCTACGGCTTCGGGCGGCTGGCGTGGAATCCCGAGATCCCGGCGCGGCAGATTGCGGAGGAATGGACGCGGCTGACTTTCGGCAATAACGTAACGGTCGTGAGCACGATTGATCGAATGCTGCTTTCCTCGTGGAGGACCTACGAAGACTACACCGGGCCGCTCGGTCTGGGTACGCTGACGGATATTCTGCACTCGCATTACGGACCGGGGATTGAATCGGCGGAGAGAAACGGCTGGGGGCAGTGGATTCGCGCCAATCATGAGGGCGTGGGCATGGACCGGACGGTGGCGACGGGAACCGGCTATATCGGCCAGTATCCACCCGAGGTAGCGAGCATGTATGAGTCGCTGGCGACCTGTCCCGATCAGCTGCTGCTTTTCATGCATCACGTGGCGTACACCTACAAGCTGCACTCGGGCAAGACGGTGATCCAGCACATCTACGATTCGCACTACGAGGGCGCAGCGAGCGCGGCAAAGTTTGTGGGTGACTGGCAGGGTTTGAGAGGCCTGGTGGACAACGAGCGCTACGAGAAAGTTCTGGCACTCCAGGAGTACCAGGCAGGCCATGCGGACGTGTGGCGCGATGCGGTCGATCAGTGGTTCTATAAGATGTCGGGCATCGCGGATGCGAAGGGCCGCGTCGGTCATGATCCGGACCGCATTGAAGCAGAAGACATGCGGCTCGACGGCTACACGATAGCCGATGCGAATCCGTGGGAGACGGCGTCGGGCGGTAAAGGGGTCGCGTGCGAGAGCCATAGTATCTGCACGGCAACGACGACACTCAATCGCCCCGCAGGCACCTATGACATCGCTGTCCAGTACTTTGACTTCCGCCACGGCGTATCGACTTACGACCTGTATCTCAACGGTACGTTGCTCAAGGAGTGGCGTGCCGACAACACGCTGCCCGCCGTCCGGATGAATGGCGACACATCTACGCGTATTACCGTCAGCGGGGTGGCGCTGAAGCCAGGAGATACGCTGAAGATTGAAGGCCATCCGGATGATGGCGAGCCTGCGCCGCTGGATTACGTGGAGATTTCGCCAGCGAGCGGGGCTCACTGAACGGCTTTCAACCAAGGACCGTCTGAATGAAGATCACCAATGCTTCCGTAATCGTTTGTTCCCCGGGGCGGAACTTCGTAACTCTGAAGATAGAAACGGACGAGGGCATCTATGGCCTCGGAGACGGGACGCTGAACGGGCGCGAGCTGGCCGTCGTCAGCTATCTTACCGAGCACGTTATTCCCTGCCTCATCGGGCGCGATCCTTTTCAGACAGAAGATATCTGGCAATATCTATATCGTGGTGCGTACTGGCGGCGGGGTCCAGTCACTATGTGCGCCATCGCTGCGGTCGACGTGGCTCTCTGGGACATCAAGGGCAAGGCGCTGAACACGCCCGTCTACAACCTGTTGGGCGGCAAGAGCCGTAATGGCGTGATGGTCTACTCGCACGCCAACGGCGCGGATATCGAACAGACAATCGACGCAGTGGGCAGAGAGATCGAGCGCGGATACCTCGCGGTAAGAGCACAGAGCGGCATCCCCGGCCTGGCTTCGACCTACGGAGTTGCCAAGGGCAACAAACCTTATGAGCCGGCGGAACGCGGGTTGCCGTCGGAGAGTCTCTGGTCGACGGAGAAGTATCTGCGGCATGCGCCTCAGCTATTCGAGCGAGTGCGCCAGCAATTTGGGGAAGATGTGCATCTGCTGCACGACTGTCATCATCGATTAACGCCGATCGAGGCGGCTCGACTAGGCAAAGAGCTAGAGCCGTTTCACCTCTTCTGGATGGAGGATCCCGTTGCGGCGGAGTTGCAGGAAGGCTTCGGAATTATCCGGCAGCACACGACGACTCCAATTGCGGTGGGCGAAGTCTTCAATACCATCTGGGACGCGAAGGACCTGATCGAAAAGCAGTGGATCGACTACATCCGTATGACGGTGGTGCACGGCGGCGGTTTGACGCACCTCAAGAAAGTCGCGGATTTTGCCGCGCTGTTTCATGTGCGGACCGGCTGTCATGGCGCGACGGATCTATCTCCGGTTTGCATGGCGGCTGCGCTGCACTTCGGCCTGGCGGTGCATAACTTCGGCATTCAAGAACATATGCCGCACAACGAAGAAACAGATGCAGTGTTTCCGCACGGTTATTCATTCGATGCTGGATATATGTATCCGGGAGATGGACCGGGTTTGGGTGTGGAGATCGACGAGACGCTGGCGGCGAAGTATCCCTACCAGCGCGCTTACCTGCCGATCAATCGCAAGCTCGATGGAACGCTCTTCGACTGGTAAAGAAGGCGCCTGGAAAAAAGAAGGCGGGACCGAAGTCCCGCCGGGAGTCAAGTGATGCGAGCTCTGGAAAGCGAGCCGTAGTGCTAGAACGTCAACCGCGCGCCTATCTGGATCAGGCGAGGGCCGGCGGCAGCGGTGATCTTGCCGTTGAGTGCTGAGGCCAGATTCGCGGTTGGCGCATTGAGGCTCACCATGTTGAAGGCATTGGTGGCCTCGCCGCGTAACTGCAACGTGAAGCGTTCAGCAAAGTTGATGTTGCGGAAGATTCCCAGGTCGATATCCCGATAGCCCGGCGCGCGCAGGTAGTCGCGCGGCGAGGTACCGTCGGCGCCGCCCGGTCCAATGCCCAGTCCGGGACCGTTGGCTGTGAATGCGTTGATGTTGAACCATTCGGAGGCGGCCGTGAACCGATTCCGATGCGAGTTCAGGAAAGCATTCTGTCCGGGAACGAGGTTAGGACGGTTGTTATTGGCACTGTCAAAGTTCTTATTTGAGCCGGTAACGATGTTGACCGGCGGTCCGCTGTAAAGGGTGGCGATGGACGAGATCGTCCAGCCATTGGCGAGCTGCCTCATGAAGGAACTCGAACCCTTGTAATAGTTGAGATCCCACATGCCGGAGATGCTGGCCATGTTGTGCCGGTCATTGTCGGTCGGCCCTCGCTCTTCCCACAGATTGGCGAAGTCCTGCGCGTACGCCAGTCCCACAGCAGACTCATTTGCGCTTTGGAACGAATGGCTCCAGACATAGAAGCCATTAAGCATGAGGCTGCGCGTCATTCGCCGCTGCATCGAGACCTGTAGCGAGTGGTAGGAGGCGGTCTGGTTCGAGATGAGAAAGATGTTCTGGCCCAGTACACCCGGATCGTAAGGACGCCGTGCGTTGATGCTGCTCTGCGAGGTGCTTGCTCCCGGCGCATACGGAGCATAGTTGTCGTCGATCATGAGCGGGAGGTCATGTGACAGCGTTCCGACATAAGCGATCGTGCCGGTGAACTGGCCCGGGAGCTGCTGCTGAACTGAGGTGTTGATCTGGTAGACGAGAGGCCACTGCACATTCTTGGAAATCGTTTCGACGCTGGCCGCGGGAAGGAAGCGCGGATTCGACGGAGAGTAGGTATAGGGGAAAGGATCTCCGTTAGGGAAGGACGCGGGATTTCCGTAGGGATTTGTAAGCGACGCTATCGAATTGAAGGTCTGGCGGATGGCGAAGGGCTGCGCGTTCGCCGGCTGATTCCATTCGTTGCCGCTCACGCTGCCGTAGAAGAGTCCACCGGCGGCGCGGACAGCGGTTCTGCCATCACCAAAGGGATTCCACGCGATACCTACACGCGGCGAAATGTGATGCCAGCGCAGGTCGACGATACCGCGGGGCACGCCCTTGTCTCCTGGATAGAGCAGGCCCAGCGGCGCGCTGGGAACCACTGTGGATTGAACGCCGGGGACGAAGGTGCCGGTGAGGTTATTGGATTCAACCGGAGGCACATCGATATCCCAGCGCAATCCCAGGTTCGCGATGAGCTTTGGAGTAATCCGGTAGTCGTCTTCGATAAAGAATGCCGTGTGCCAGTCGCTCAGCAGCCCGTGGTAGGGAGTGTCCTGCTCCATGGTGTTGACCTGTCCGGTGACGAAATCGGCGAGGGCGTTCCCGGTGGTCGTGGGAGCAGAGGTCTGAAAGGTGAAGACCCCGAAGTTATAGAGGTTTCCAACGATCATGTTTTTATCCAGCGCCAGCTCACCGCCAAAATTGATGGTGTGCTTGCCTCTTGTCATGCTGACAAGGTCGCGCAGCGAATAGAAGTCAGTGGTAGTTACAGGCCCCGCGAGCGCGCCGCCAATATTGAAATATCCCGACACGTTGAGTTGAGGGAGCCCTTTTGGACCCTGGATGGTGAAGTTTGATCCGAGGTCGCCGAGGGAAATGGCAGGCAGGTTAACGCGCCCTCCGGCAACCCGCGTGAATCCGAGCCAGGCTTCGTTGACGGTCGTAGGACCGAAGGTGTGCACCTCGCTGATATTCGCGTTCTGCTGAGTCGAAAAGGACTGATTGGTGTCCCAGATAAGGTTGCCGTTGCCAAAAGCATTCTGCGTGGACTTGAGGTAGAAGTACGTCGCAGCCAGATGGTCGCTGGCGCCCAGCATCTGGTCATACTTCCCCAGGTACTCGTCCTGATTGGTCGGGCCGGTGAAGAAACCCGTCCAGGCATTGTTCGCGCTGTTGGGAAGAGGAATGAACTTGTTGATGATGTTCGCGGCCGTTGGGTCGAGCAGCGAGGACGGCACGCATCCCACCGTAGGAACCTGGCAGTTGGGCGAGCTATTCGTTCCCATGACCTTGGTTTTGGTGCCGGGAAGATTCGGAATCACCTTCGACTGCGTGAAGTCGCCCTGCCGCTCAAGAGAAGTTGGAACCACGCCACCGCTCAGGAACTGACCCACGGTCTGGCGGAGTCCGCCATAGCTGAAGAAGAAGAACGCCTTGTCGCGCTTTATTGGGCCACCGATCGTGCCGCCGAACTGGTTGCGATGATAGGGCGGGTTCAGCGTCGCGTTCCAGGGAGTCGCATTCAATGCGGTGTTGCGCACGAACTCAAACAGTGAACCGTGAAACTGATTGGTCCCGGAGCGCGTAACGGCGGTGACCACGGCGCTTGACATGCGTCCGTACTGTGCCGAGAAGTTGCTGGTCTCGACGCGGAACTCCTGGAGCGCGTCGGGATTGGGCAGCGGATTTCCGTAGTTGCGGATTCCCGTCATGTTATTTCCGCCATCGAGGAAATAGCTGACCATGGGAACGCCTCCGTCAATGCCGCCATTGACTACGACCTGCGTGGACGGCACGCCGATCACGTAGTTGGGCGTACCGCTCGGATTGGTGAGCGGGCTGGAGCTGTTGTATTGCACACCGGGCGTGAGCGACAGCTCCGCGTAGGCGTTGCGGTTGACCAGAGGCAGCCCGATGATCTCGGCAGGCTGCACGGTTCTGCCCAGGGTCGCGGACGTGGTGTCGACGAGGGCTGGGGCTTCTGTGACCGTCACCGTCTGGCTTTGTGCGCCGACTGCCAGGGTGACGTTCAGGGCCTGCGTCTGGTCCACGGTCAGGACCAGATTCTGCTGAACGAATTTCTTGAATCCTGGGGCGTCCACTTCAACGGTATACTTGCCAACCGGAAGATGTTCGATTTGATAGGCGCCTTCCCCATCGCTCTTTACCGACCGGGACAATCCAGTTTCGACGTTTGTCGCCCTCACGGCGGCAGTTGCGACGACTGCTCCCTGCTCGTCTTTGACCGTTCCCCTGATGGATCCGGTGATCTGCTGCGCGTAAGAACTTAACGCGGAGGTCAGAACCAGTGTGACCATGGTCAGAATTGCGGCCAGCGTGTGCTGGAACCTTTTGGCCGTGCCTCCAAAGTGAATCCATCGTGTGTTTATCGTTTTCACTCGTCTACTCCCTCAACATACAGTCCCGTATTCTTCAAATCAGCGCGGACGAGTGTCAAGCAGATTGTGCTACCACTGTTCCGCTATGTGGGACGCTGAACGGATAGATGAAACTCACCACGGTTCCCCCGCTCCAGGTCGCGAAAGATTCATCGCGGAGACCGGCTTGTCAGGGAAAGAATGAGACGAACGGTGCTCTGAAGGGATGAATGGTCAGCGTTTGCGGCGCGGCGGCTCGGAGCCGATCACCTGATGTCCCATGCGCGTGGAGAGCTCCTGCGCCGCTTTCATCATGGTCTTTCCAATGAGCTGATAACGCTCCGGCGTAATCCGCGAAGAGGGACCTGAAACACTGACTGCGGCAACAGCCAGACCGCTCGCATTGAGAATTGGCGCGGCGATGCAGCGTATGCCTTCTTCGATTTCCTCGTCATCGATGGCATACCCGCGATCCCGGACCCGCTCCAACTCGCGCTTCAATGTGAGCACGTTGGTGATTGTGTTTCGGGTTCTGGCCTCCATGCGAAGGCCGGCAAGAGTGCGATCAACTTCCGCCTCAGCGGAGTAAGCCAGAATCGCTTTGCCCAGCGCCGTGCAATAAACGGGATTGCGCGCTCCGAGTTTGGAGCCCATGGTGAGCGAACGCTGCGCTTCGACCCGCTCGATATACAGCACCTCAGCGCGGTCGAGTAAGGCCAGGTGCACGGTCTCCCCAACTTCATAGGCCACGCGCGTCATCAGCGGACGCGCCTCGTCGCGAATATTGACGTGGTCGAGCGCCTGGCAACCGAGGTCATAGAGGTGCAAACCAAGGCGATAGCGGTTCGAATCGAGCCCGCGACGAAGCAAGCCTCGCGACTCGAGCACATGGGCGATGCGATGGGTGGTGGTCTTATGAAGCTTCATCGCCGCGGACAATTCAGGAAGAGCAGCTTCCCCGCTGCTTTGCCGGCCGATGAATTCGAGTATGTTGATGGCGCGGTCCAGCACCTGCACCTTGTAGGGTGGTTTCTTTGGACGTTTGGCTGCGCGCTTCATCATGCGAAGCTTACCATAGCGAAATCGCGACTTCCCGTTAGTGACGCCGGTCACACTCGAGATGGAGGTTTCTCTATTCGCCAAGAGGAATGCGACAAGACGTCCCACCGTGTTCTTGACAGAGGTCAGAGCCGATGTGGAAAATGACTGTCTGTGTCTCGCGTTCAAGAACCTCCATACCGCTATGCGGTACGCCTCTTTTTCCGAACAGGAAAACCCAACGAAGCCGCTCAACTGACGGCGACAAGGACAAGTGCATGCAACCGATCGTCATGAAATCTGAAGGGTACCGCTGGGATAGCCTGAGCCTTGGTGAAGTGATGCTGCGCCTCGATCCCGGCGAAAGCCGCGTTCATACCGCGCGGAACTTTACCGTGTGGGAGGGCGGAGGCGAATACAACGTCGCACGGGGGCTGCGACGCTGCTTTGGATTGCGCACCGGAATTGTCACCGCGCTCGCCGACAACCCGGTCGGACGGCTGGTGGAAGACTTCATCCTGCAGGGCGGCGTGGACACGTCGCTGATCCGCTGGGTTCCCTATGATGGCGTGGGCCGCACGGTTCGCAACGGGTTGAATTTTACCGAGCGGGGCTTTGGCGTGCGCGCTGCCGCAGGCTGTTCCGATCGTGGACACACGGCGGTCTCGCAGACCAAGAGAGGCGACTTTGACTGGGAAGAAATCTTCGGCCCGGCGAACGGTTCGCGCTGGTTCCACACGGGAGGAATCTTCGCGGCTCTTTCGGAGTCGACGGTGCTCGTCGCGTCGGACGCGATGGATGCGGCGCGGAAGCATGGGACGCCCGTCTCCTATGACCTGAATTACCGCGATTCGCTCTGGAAGAGCATCGGCGGAAAGGCCAAGGCGCAGGAGGTGAATCGCGATCTGGTGCGCAAGGTGGATCTGCTGCTGGGCAACGAAGAAGACTTCTCGGCGATGCTCGGAATTGCGCTCGAAGGGCGTCACGGAAGACTTCGGCGAGCTGCCGGTTGCCAGCTACGAGAAGATGCTGCGCGAGGTGGCCGCGGCGTATCCGAATTTGAAGCTGATTGCGACCACGCTGCGCACCGCGCATACCGCCAGCCGGAACGCCTGGGGAGCGATTGCTCTTTATCAGGATGAAATTGTGCATGTCCCGCAACGCGACATCGACATACTCGATCGCGTGGGCGGCGGAGACTCGTTCGCCTCGGGGCTTATTTATGGAATGCTGGCCGGTAAGCCGATCGAATGGGCTGTCCGTTGCGGCGTTGCTCACGGCGCGCTCGCAATGACCACGCCGGGCGATACCAGCATGGCAACGAGGTCGGAAGTAGAACGGGTGATGAAGGGCAGTTCGGCGAGAATCGAACGCTGATTTCAGGAGAAGAAATGTCCGAAGAGATTAAGGCGGCACTTGAGCGCGAGGGATTGATTCCGGTTCTGCGAGCCAGTTCAGTCAAGATGGCGCATGCACTGGTTGATGCGATGATGGCGGGCGGTGTGAATGTAGTTGAAGTAACGATGACGGTCCCCAATGCTGTGGCGTTGCTCCGCGATTTGAAGCAGAAGTACGGAAGCAGCCTTCTGCTGGGCTCGGGCACCGTGACCGATGCGGAGCAGGTAGAAGCGACGATTGAAGCGGGAGCCGAATTTGTCGTGAGCCCCAGTCTGCATTTCGATGTGATTGCCAGAACCAAGGAACTGGACAAGGTCTCGATCCCCGGCGCGCTCACGCCGACCGAGGTGATTACCGCGTGGCGCGCGGGGGCCGATTTCGTGAAGATCTTTCCCTGCTCGGCGATGGGAGGAGCCAGTTATCTGAAATCGCTTCTTGCGCCTTTCCCGGACCTGAAGCTGATCCCGACGGGCGGCGTAACGCTGCAGACGGCGGCGGATTTTCTGAAGGCCGGAGCGCGAGCGCTCGGTGTGGGCGCCGACCTGGTAAATGCCAAGGCAATTGCGGAAGGAAAGCCGGAGCTGATCACGAATGCCGCTCGTAGCTATCTGGAGATCATTCGGACAGCCCGCAGCTCGTGACCGTCCCGCATCGCGGTACGATCTGTCTGGATTTGAGTCATGCAGCGTTGACAACACTTCTCCAAAACTAAAAGAATGGCTCTGCGTTGCGGTTCGCATAGCAGTACGCCGTACCGCAAACAGGAAAAATGGGAATCCTCGACCGGTTTCGATTGGACGGAAAGACTGCGCTGGTTACAGGGGCGGCGAGTGGCCTGGGAGCGGCGATTGCCATTGCGCTCGCTGAGGCGGGAGCATCGGTAGCATGCCACGGGAATCGGCGGCCCGCGCATGAGACAAGCGAGCAGATCCGATCCCTCGGGCGCGAGTCACAGAGCTTTGCTGCCGATCTGAGCAAGCCCGATGGCGCCGATTCGCTGTATGACGCTGTCGAAGCGGCAATGGGCGAGCCGGACATTCTGGTCAACAATGCGGGAACGATTCATCGGGACACGGCGGAGAATTTCGACATGCAGGCCTGGATGACCGTCCTCCAGGTGAATCTCAACAGCGTTTTTCGTCTTTGCCAGCTCGCCGGGCGGCGCGATGCTCGCGCGCGAGCAGGGCAAGATCATCAACATTGCATCGCTGCTGTCGTTTCAGGGCGGCATTCGTGTGCCGGCCTATTCGGCATCCAAAGGTGGTGTGGCGCAGTTGACGAAGGCCCTGGCGAATGAGTGGGCGCAGCCGCAATGTACAGGTGAATGCCATCGCGCCCGGCTACTTTCGCACTGAGAACACGTCCGCGCTGCAAAAAGACGAAGTCCGGAACCGGCAGATCCTCGAACGGATTCCCGCTGGCCGTTGGGGCGAACCGGAGGATATCGCGGGAGCCGCCGTGTTTCTGGCCTCGTGCGCAAGCGACTACGTCACCGGTGAGGTGCTCGTGGTTGATGGCGGCTGGATGTCGCGCTGACTGCGAAGGAATGGATCTATGGCCACTGAATACGTAACTCTCGTGGAGCAGAATAAGGCAAGGCTCTTTTCGCCAGAGACGGGATTGTCGCGACAGGTGCTGGCCTACAACGACCAGCTGATGCTTGTCCGGCACCTGATGGAAAAGGGGTGGGTGGGTGCGAGACACAGTCATCCGCATGAGCAGCTGGTTTACATCATTCGCGGACACCTTCGCTTCACCGGGGGCGACAGTACTTTTGAAGCGCGCAGCGGAGACAGTTTCGTGGTTCCCGGCGGAATCGAACACCAGGCCAGCGCGCTCGAAGAGTCAGAGGTTCTGGATGTGTTTACTCCCTTTCGTGAAGATTATGCGGAGAAGCGCCAACCATGATGGCCAAACTGCTTGCGCTTAGCACGGTTCTGATGATTCCACTGGCTGCAAATGCGGCAGAGCCCCTGCGTTCTCCGTGGGATGGCAAGGATGTGAGGCTGACGGACGCGGCGTACGCCTGCCCCGCGATCGTCCATCTCTCGCCGGATCTGACTACCGATCGGTTCTATTCCGACGCCAAGTCTTCGATCATCGATCCGGAGAAATGGAAGGCGTACGTCGCTACCTCCGGCCCATACAAGGCGCTGGGGCAGCAGATTGTCGATGCCGCGGATGCCTATCGCACGACGGGGAGCCGCGAGGCCGCCGAATGCGGCTTACAGCACATGCAGGCCGCGGCGAAAGATGGGGTCTTCACGGGAAAGATGTCGTCGAACCAGGCGTATTACGTGCAGGGATGGGTGATTGGCGCCATCGCCATCGCTTATCTGAAGGTGCGCGGCAGCGGATTGATTACTGCTGAGCAGGCACATGAGATTCTGCCGTGGATCGTGAATGTGACTCACCAGACTGTGGACTATTACGACGCACGACGGCAGAAAGGCACGGGCGACGCTGAGAACAATCATCTCTACTGGGCGGGAGTCGAAATCTCCGCCGCGGGCATCGCCGCCAATAATCGCAAGCTATTCGACTGGGGCATGGATGCATACAAGATCGGCGTTGCGCAGATTGAACCTGACGGATCGCTGCCGCTCGAAATGAGACGCGGACAGCGCGCCCTGCATTATCACTTGTACGCGGTGGCGCCGCTGGTTTACCTCGCCGAGTTTGGCGAAGACAACGGACTGAATCTCTACGCCGAAAACAATTACGCACTGAAGAAACTGGCTGTGCTCTCAACGCAGGGGCTGGAGGACAACAGCTTCTTCACCAAGAATGCGGGGATCGCGCAGGATACGCCCAAAGGCCCTCCCACGGCGGAGGAGATCAGTTGGGCGCGGCTTTATGTTTCACGATTTCCTGATCCTGAGATCTCGCAGTTGCTCGCAAAGGCGCCGTCGCTGAGCTACATGTATCTCGGTGGACTTCCTCCGGGATAACAGCGGCGGCACGAATCAACGATTGGGGGTATTCGCATGGCAGCATCACTCAGCACATCGTTTGCAGCACCGCTTTCAGAGACGGTGGCCAGAACCGACGGACCGTATCAACTGCATAGCCTGGACCGCGCGGTCTCGGTTCTGGAAGTATTGGGCGAGAGCGACACGCCGCTTAGCCTGGCCGAGATTTGCCAGCGCATGGGCCTGCACAAGAGCACGGCGCATCGCTCGCTGATGGTGCTGGAGCGCAGCGCGTTGATCGAGCGAACGCCAGGAGAACCGCTTCCGGCTGGGCCTGAAACTGTACGAGCTGGGCAATCGCGCGGTGGAGCAGATCGATCTGCGCGCGCGTGTGCATCCGTACTTCCGCCGCCTGTCGATGCAGGTGGGTGAGACCGTACATCTGAGCGTGCTGCAGAAGACGTCGGTGGTCTATCTGGATAAAGTCGAGCCAAATCGGCGGGTGTGCATGAGCTCGAAGATCGGCACGTCGAATCCCGTCTATTGCACGTCAATGGGCAAGGCGATGCTTGCCTTTCAGCCTGTCGAGACCATCGAGCAGATCATCGCGAAGATCCGTTTTGTGCGTTATACGCCGAAGACGATAGGCAACCGCGAGGCGCTGCTGAAGGGCCTGGAAAGAGTGCGGCGGCGAGGCTACGCGATCGACGATGAGGAGATCGAGCTTGGCGTTCGCTGCATCGGAGCTCCGATTTTCAACGAGAACCATCGCGCAATTGCAGCCGTAAGCGTGTCGGGACCGGCGTCGCGCATTACCGTGCAGAGCGTGCCGGCCATTGCCGAACACCTGCTGCGCTGCTGCCGGGAGATCTCCGCGTCGCTGGGGATGCACACCAAGAAGAAGTCGCACGTGCTGTCGCCGTTCCTGCGGCACTACGGCAACTGATCAGCTATTCGCGCACCTTGACGACGATCGTGCTGAACGTGTCGCCGGGGGCGATGATCAACTGGTGCGGCGTGCCCGCAGGAATGTGGACGATGTCGCTCTTCGTGATGGTTTGCGACTTCCCTTCCTGAATGCGTGTGCCTTTGGTTTCACCATCGGCACCTGTTTTCGCGTCAACGACGGTTCCACCCGTGATGAGCGTGGCGCTCCCATCGGTAACGACGAAAATGTCATCGTAGTGCGCGTGTATCTCCGCTCCTCCGCTGGCGGTTCGGACGGAGAGCTTGATGGCGTGCGACTTGTAGTCGCCGAGCGTCGCCCCGCTGCTGCCCGAGGGCCTGGCTTTTTCGACAAGGGCGGTCAGCTGCGCCGCCACATCTTTACCTGAGAACACCTCGGCACTGCCGCCTGTCTGCGCGAAGACGGGAATGGCGAAGAGAGCGGCGGCGAGAATCGGAATCAGTTTCATCTATCCTCCCGGAAATTTTGTTCAGCGCAAGTTTTACAGCGGTGCGGGATCCATGTCTGCGTAGTCCTGATTTTCTCCGCCCATGCCCCAGCAAAAACTGTAAGCCTGCGTGCCCGCGCCAGCATGAATTGACCAGCCGGGAGATACGACGACCTCGCGATCCTTCATGACAATGTGGCGCGTCTCGTCGGGCGGCCCCATGAGGTGAAAGACTCGTGCGCCTTCGCCCAGATTGAAGTACATGTAGATCTCCGAGCGGCGCATGTGCGTATGGGCCGGCATCGTGTTCCATGCGCTGCCTGGATGAAGATGGGTTACCCCCATGACCAGCTGGCAGCTCTGCGCGCCGTCGAGATGGATGTATTTGCAGACCGTGCGGCGGTTACACGTCTCGGCGCTGCCTAACTCGACAGGATTGGCGTCGTCCTTACGAATCAGCGTGGTGGGATGGCTGAGATGCGCCGGATAACTGAGGAGATAAAAGACCGCTGCATTTGCAGGATCTGCCGATTCGAAGCGAATATCCTGCGCGCCGCGTCCGATGTAGAGGCAGTCGAGGTTTTCCAGAGTGTAAGCCGTGCCATCGACATGGATGAGGCCACGCCCACCGATATTCAACGCCCCCAGCTCACGACGCTCTGTGAAGTAATTCGCGCGCAGCGTCGAGTCGGCGGGCAGCGTGATAGGCGCGCCCGACGGCGCAGCCATTCCCACCACGGCGCGGTCCAGATCGACATAGGCCAGGTTCAGCGCACCCGGCTCATAAAGGGCGTCGATTAGAAACGCATCGCGAATCTGGGCAGTTGTCATGGTGGGATAGCGAACGGAATCGGCGATGAGATGGGTCTTCATGATTTCCTTCAATCAACATCATTCGTCACAAAATTGAGCCGTGATCTATTTCGCGCTTGCCGAGCGGGTTGCCGGCGATTGCTGAATGAGCCACCGGACAAATTCTCCTCCGCCTGCATAGTTATCCTGCAAGGGCGGATTTTTGCGGGGATTGGTGTACTCGTTGTAGAGCCAGGGGTCCACGACCGCAACGACGGTTCCCTTGCCATACTTCGCCGTCGCGATCATGATGTCGCCCTTGTCTTCGAGCAGCGGCACGGCGGGGGGCTTCAGTGAAATCGTGCAGGTGTCCTTCATGTACAAGGTGTGCGAATCGTGGAAGAGCGGACCTCCGCCGGTGACGTGGATCTGACCTGCCGGATAATCGTCGCCAACAACATGGTGGCTGAGCACCTTGTTGAAGTGGATGCCGAAGCGGTCGGCGATCAGATCGAGATGTTCAATGTCGGCGTTGGCCGGGTCGTTATCCATCAGAACAAGAACGCCACCCTGCTTCACCCATTCGGCTACCTGTTGCGCATCAGCGGGCTGCACGTAATGAGGATTGGGATTCTTTACCGGAATATCAGGCGAGACGATGATGTAGTACTGCACGTGCTTCAACTTGTCTACGGTCGGAGCGGTATAGAGTGTGTCGAGAGTGACACCGTGGCTCTCGAAGATCTGTCCCAGGAGTGAAAATCCGCTGTCCTTCTCGTCGTTCCACTTGTAGTGAAAATACTCCATCTGGCCGGCAGCGTTCTTTCTCTGCTGGCTGTTGAACCAGGCGTCGACAACTACGGTCTGGCCGTGAGCGTCTTCCGTGGTTGAGAGCAGATTGAAGCCGCTGCTTGCGACATACGCGGCGTCTTCGGCTGGAATCGGCTGTGCGCGAATTATGCTGCACGCGACCACGCAGAGAAACAGAGCCACGAGACAGTGACTGCAATTACGGCGCATTGGTGTCACGAAGAAATTGATTCGAGGCATGGTGGAGCCCGCTGCGGCCGAACAGATTTAATATTCACGCCCGCGAATTCTGTTTATCAGAACGGACATACCCGTGTCTCGACATTCGTGCAATCGTGTCCCGCTATACGGGATGGCGCGCTTTCTCGAATAGCGATTGCACTTTACTATGGCTCTTCAAGATTGAATTGATCGGGGATGTTTGATGCGTAAAGGCATTCTGGTTTCCATCGTGGCGGCTTGTCTTTTGTTTCTTCAGTTCAGCAACCTGAACGGCCAAGCCGTGCCACCGGCCAAGGCAAGCCAGAATGGCGTCGGGGATACGCTGGATAACCCGCCGTCGCTGGCGAAGCTTTCTCCCGCTTTCAAGCCGAAGGCGATTGAAGCCGCAATGCGCAAAGTCGGCGACTGGGAGTTAGATCGCTCGCGCCCTTACTTCAGCCAGGACTGGACTTTCGCCGCCCTCTATGCGGGATTTATGGCCGCGGCGAAGACGTTGCCTGAACCGCGATACGAAAACGCAATGATGGAGGTTGGAGAGAAGTTCGACTGGAAGCTCGGGCCACGCCTCGCGCATGCGGACGATCAGGCGATCGGGCAGACCTATCTCGAGCTTTACAAAGATCACCACGATCCAAAGATGATCGCTCCGACTCGCGAGCAGTTCGACGCGCTGATGAAGACGCCCGACGACCCCGAGAAGCCGGTGTGGTGGTGGTGCGACGCCCTGTTCATGGCGCCTCCGGTGTGGGCACGTCTCTATCAGGCCACAGGGAACAAGGCGTACCTCGATTACATGGACCGTGAATGGTGGATCACGTCTAAGCTTCTCTACGATCCGCAGGAACATCTCTATTTTCGCGATGCGACGTATCTGCACAAGACCGAGGCGAATGGAAAGAAGCTTTTCTGGTCGCGCGGGAATGGGTGGGTGATGGCGGGGCTGGCGCGAGTGCTGGAGGCGATGCCCGAGGACTATCCCACGCGGCAGAAGTATGTCGAGCAGTACCAGCAGATGGCGGAACGCGTCGCTGCCCTGCAGGGAGCCGACGGCTTGTGGCGCTCGGGATTGCTGGATGCCGACGCGTATCCTTTGCCGGAAGTGTCCGGGTCGGCGTTCTTCATCTACTCGCTGGCGTGGGGCGTCAATCATGGATTGCTGGACCGCGCCAAATACCTGCCTGTCGTTCAGAAAGGCTGGGCCGGGCTTCTGTCGCATATCTATGTGGACGGGCGGCTGGGATGCATTCAGCCGATCGGTGGCGCACCTGGCGTTTTCAAACCCTCGTCGAGCTATGTGTATGGCGTCGGAGCGTTTCTGCTGGCCGGATCGGAAGTGGACCACCTGGCGCAGGGCAAGGCGCGCTGATCGGAAAAGAGTGACATTCGGCTAATTCCAGCAGGATTTTACGCATCTCAGCAAGGGAAGGAGATTCCCACGAGATGCGTAAGAGAAACCTGCTTGGTCTTGTTGTGTGTGGCGCGATGCTGATGGTAGGAGGTTGCAGGAGCAATACGGTCGACCAGAGTGCTTTCAAGTCAGCGATCAATGACTATTATCGCGGCAAGCCCGCGTGCCTCTGGTCGAGTTCGGTGAAGTTTCCGGCTCAGGCCGATACCTCCAACGACGAGCAGACAAAGGGCTTTGACGCACTGACCGACGCCGGGATGCTGACGCGGACATCGGCCGAGAAGAAGCGCTTCCTGATCGGATCGAAGCAGGTCAACGATTACGATATCTCCGATAAAGGCCGCTCGGTCTGGACCGCGGATGCCTCGCAGCCCGGTTATGGCAACTTCTGCTTCGGCCAGCGCGAGGTAACCTCGATCGATGGATTTACCCCTCCTGACACGAACGCCACACAATATGCGGTGAACTACCACTACAGCGTGACGGGCGTACCGGACTGGGCCAACAGCGCGGAGATGAAAACGGCTTTTCGCCGCCTCGCCGCCGAAACGTCAGCACAGCAGACGGCGACGGCTACCCTGGTGAAGAGCGACAAGGGCTGGCAGGTGAGCGGCGTGCAACCTTCCGCCGCGAACACAAGCACGCCGACGCAATAGTCACCACTGCAGCTACAAACTCATGTTTCCGTGGAACGCGTCTAGACCGCTTTCACGGAAATTGGGCGATTTTTGGATGCCAGTTTAACGACGGGATGGTTCATGGGCAGCTAGTCTCTGTCTTGAAAGGGAGACTCTCATGAAACGATTCGCAGCCATCGCATTGTTCGTCCTGGCAGGAGCGTGCACCGCTGGCAGCCTGCAGGCGCAGAGCCATGAAGTTCGTGCAAATGTTCCATTCGATTTCGCCGTGGGTAGCAAAACACTCCCCGCCGGCCACTACACATTCTTTACCGAGCCAAACGATACTGTCGTGATCCGGAGTACCGAATACCAGGCCACTATCCTGAGCAGGACAGAAGAAGCCAGCAGCAGGGGAAGTTATGCCAGCCGCCTCGTATTCGACAGGTATGGCGATCACTACTTCCTGCGTGAAATCCGCTGCCCCTCCATTGCATTGAACGTGGAGCTTCCTCCATCCAAGCTGGAGAAGCAGGTTCGCGACCAGAGGGCATGGCTTGGTCCGAGCACAACGCTGCTTGCTCTGAACTAAAGGTCCGGGCTCGGCCAGCCGGGCCCTGATCCAACATATTTTCGGTCGCGCATGTTTTCGGTCGGGACGATCTAGTGTCCTGAGTCAGAGATTCGTTTAGAAAGCCTCTGGATTTTGCCAAGGATGAGATCGGCGTCAGCGGTCCACACAAAAGGTTTCGGTGCGCGATTGCGTTCTCGAAGATAGTTCAGCATGGCCTTCTCCAGCTGAGGGACTGCGGTATGGCTGCCGCGGCGAACACAGCGCTCGGTGATCTCGGCAAAGAGTCGCTCGACCAGGTTCAGCCAGCTTCCGCTGGTGGGAGTGAAGTGCACATGATAGCGGGGATGGCGTGCGAACCAGTTCCGCACTTTGTCGACTTTGTGCGTGCCGTAGTTGTCCATCACGAGATGCACCTCGATGTCGGCGGGGACGGCGGCATCGATCCGGGCCAGAAACTTCAGGAACTCCTGATGCCGATGGCGACGATGGCAGTTGCCGAGCGCCTCGCCGGTGGCCACATTCAGCGCGGCGAACAGCGAAGTGACGCCATGCCGTTCGTAGTCATGGGACTGGCGGGCCGGCACGCCTGGCGCCAGGGGCAGAATCGGCTGCGTGCGGTTCAGAGCCTGTACTTGGCTCTTTTCATCCACGCACAGCACCATCGCGTGCTCCGGTGGATTCATATACAGCCCGACGATGTCCCTGACCTTCTCGACAAACTGCGGGTCTTTGGAGAATTTGAAGTTCTCCACCCGGTGCGGCTGGAGTCCAAAGGCGCGCCAGATGCGCACAATCGCAGTCTGCGACAGCCCAGTCTTCTGCGCCATCAGCCGCGTGCTCCAGTGCGTGCAGTTGGTGGGCATCGATTCCAGCGTCTGCGTGATCACCGCCTCGACCTCGGCATCGCTGATCGAGCGCGGAGCGCCCGGCCGCGGCTCATCGAGCAGCCCTTCCAGCCTGTTGACTCGAAAACGCTCGCGCCATTTGCATACAGTGGCTCCGGTGATATTCAGCTTCCTGGCCACAGCGCTGTTGCTCAGGCCGTCATCACAGCCCAGCACTATGCGGGCGCGCATGGCTGTGGCCTGCGAAGACTTCGGCCGACGCGCCAGCAGCGTCAATTTTTCCTTTTCCGCGGCGCTTACGTCGAGCGGTTTGGTGGGACGGCCCAGTGCCATATCCAACTATGCCGCACCTAACTGTATTCTTCAATCTATTTCTGATTCGGGACACTAGCAAACTGCGCGCTCACGCATCATGGAGCGGATGCGCTCCGCAAAATTGCGCCAACCTCGCAGAATTCCGGATAGCCATCGGCGGCCCAGCCGATCGGATCGCCAGCCTCCGCGGGACGTCCCGCAGCCCTTTCAAGGCGTTTCACCCCACTCGGCATGAAACGAAAGCGTGCCGGCGGCCACTATTTCATCGAGCGCGTATCACGATGCTGCGGCAGCGTCCTCCGCGGGTTGTCCTGTCTCGCGCGATAAGGAGAATCGCAATGAGCAATTCTGATCAACGTAGACAAATCGTGAAGCAGCTTCTGGAAACCAAAGCTGTCGACTTCAACGCTCTCGGCAAGGTCATTGCCGAAGTTGGCCCTTCCCTCTCGCTCGCAGATGAGCCGGGAGACTGGTTCTGCGGTACGAATCGCATCTTCATTCACATTTACCGGGTCTTCGGTCCGACGAATCCGGTCGAAAACCTTGGCGAGCTGGCGGCGAATGCGGAAGAGCTTCGCTAAGTGCTTTGAATCTGAACCTCAGCGCGGTGGTTGAGGACATGGCGGAGAGCGATGACACCCGAATTCGTCCAGAGTGAATGCGACAAGTGGAATGAGAAGGATCTGATTCGACGACTCTGCCATGCCCTCGATATTGCGCGGCTCGCAGTCGAGCACCTGGCAGCAGACGGATATGAGGACAGCGATCCGTCAAAGAATGTCCGTCCGGAGAAGATCGTCTCCGAAACCGCGGTTCTGCTCGTGGCCGCGTCCCCGGCCATGATTCATGATGAGGTCGACGAGCGTGTCCGCAACGTGGCGGAATTGCTGAAGCCTCATGCCCGGAGCGAACGGGCGAGGCTGGGCCTCTGTCTTGAGCCCGCCGTTGCCTGGGATTACGCGCTGCCTCATGTCTGCCTGAACCGCCTGGATTATCCAGATTACGAATTCGATAAATTGCTTCGCGAAAGCCTGGAGTCGCAGGCGCGGTGCGGCCGCGAACGGGTTCCGCATCGCATGCTTGAACAGGAGTGGGTAGCTACGGGATGGTACCAGCCGAAGCCCGGCCGCAAGTTGACCAGCCCCCCTACTGCGCGGCGCTCGATCCTTGCGCAGTCTATGGACCTGCTCAACTGCACACGCGACGATATTTACGCATTCACGCATGCGCTTATGTACGTGACGGATTTCAACCTGATCCCTGCGTTGTTGCCTCGCCGCAGGGCATTGATCCTTGCCGAAGCCGAGGCGCTGCTGGCGCGATGCCTGGATGAACAGGACTATGACCTTGCCGGAGAGGTTCTGCTCAGCTGGCCGTTGTCGGGGAAATCCTGGAGCGCAGCCGCGGCGTTCGCGTTCCGCGTACTCGCGCGTGTTGAGGATAGGGCGGGGTTTCTGCCGACTGCGGGAACACGCATCAGCGAGATCCGGGCGCGGGAAGGCGTTGCGCGCACGCGTTATCTCCTTGCCACCGCCTATCACACCGCGTATGTGATGGGATTGCTGTGCGCCGCATGCCTCAGGCCTGGTTGCGCTCCCCCTATCGCGATTTCCGCTGCCGGCTGGAAACCGGGCAGCGCCGCGCAGATCGTCAGGGTGCTGGATGCAGACGGCGACTGCCCGCACTGGCGCGACGAGTTCCGCCGGCTGAATGAGCCAGAACGTGACGCGCTCGCCGGGTTCCTTCTC
Source organism: uncultured Acidobacteriaceae bacterium (assembly GCA_963725225.1). Lineage (GTDB taxonomy): Bacteria > Acidobacteriota > Terriglobia > Terriglobales > Acidobacteriaceae > Silvibacterium. The sequence goes on along the minus strand of CAVRXY010000029.1, from coordinate 5,213 downwards.
AGCGTCGCCCTGCGTCGACGCGCAAGGAAGCGCGACTTCGGCGGTCTCCGCGATTATCTCCAACTCGCAGATGAACTGGACCTGGCGGACACTCCAGTCGCGAGCCAGGCGGCGGAGCTTCTCAAGCGTCTGGCTGTCTATGCCAACGTCACCAGCGAATCAGAATCAGAGACAATCACAGATGTGCCAGGAGACGGCGCTTCGCTCAGTGCTTCCGTCTGAACCTCGACCAGTTTCAGTGTCCTATCTGGTTCAACGTTTCGCGGATTGGAGCCGAGGATATTTTCAGAACACCACTGAACGGCGTGTACATCTCCATGATGATGAAGATCGCGGCAGAAACAGACAAGGCGCAGATCGCCAAGGTCACGATTACAGTGGGATTGGACGGAGCGAACAGGCCAAAGCCGACGAAGATGGCGACAAGCCATGCGACCAGCACTACCAGCAGAGGAATCGACATCGAGGTCTGTTCCGCCTCGACGAACATACGCCAGCGTGTCTGCCGCAAGTTCGCGGCCATGGAGATGGCCTCGGCCTTGGTGGCAGCCTGCGAGTCGTTCTTTGGTGCCAGGGCCTCTAACTGGCTGTAAAAGTCTCGAGTGTCCTCCTTGGGCCTGAGATCGACCTGCTCGGATGCCTCGCCTGGCCAGATGCGGTTGAGACCAACAACCACAAGCTCGCGCAAGTCTGCGCGCACTCCCTCGGCCTCCGGACCATAATTCAGCAATAATTGATCGATGGCGACAATCCTCGAAGACATCTCGGCGACCTCGTTCTTTCGCGTATCGTAGGAGGACTTCGCCGTAGAGACGAGCATGCCGAGGACGAGCGCGGCCATCGTCGCAATAAGCCCCATCGCCAGCTTTACAACGTCTTTTGCGTCCGAACTCAGATGGTCCTCGGGGAGGGCCCGGCGGAGTGCCATGCCAACAATCGCTCCCCCGAAGACGATCACAAAAACCGTGGAGCTGACGACGATTGAATTCATGGTCCCTCAGTGCCGTAAGAGTTTCACAGGCTTGGCAGATCTCTCAGCAAAAGGAGCTTTCTTCCGGATCTGAAACAACGCCAAGGCAACCCGGATTCAGCAATATAGTCCTTATGCGGCGTATGCGTTCGACCCTTAGCTTGGCGACGGGCTGCGAGCCAGCTCAGTCTCGAGTCGCAGTGCTCCCTGGACAACTGTAAAAGTACTAGTTACTTGACCGGAATAGTACCGGAAATCCAGCCAGCTTGGCGGCGTGAGTCGCTATACGGCACTTTCGGGCAGCCGCAAGCACTTGCCTAGTCTCACCTGATTCGCTAATCTTTCCGGCATGGAAGTCACCATTCACCACGTCGAAACCCACCTCTCCAAGCTCATTGAACTGGCCGAGCACGGCGAGGAGATCGTCATTGCGCGCGCAGGCCACGCGGTAGTGAAGATGGTGGCCGTCCCAGCCAAGCCGACGCGTAAGCTGATCGGGTCGGCCGAAGGGGAAATCCGTGTATTCGACGACTCCAATCCGCCTGAAACGAACAAACAGGCCGACGAATTCCTGAACAACGGCTCGTTCCCCGATCAGGAACACTGAAAGCTTTACTGCTTCGTGTCCAACGGATGCTCCGCATCCTTGTAGAACTGGTTCTGCAACTCGAGGCTCACATTGTCGGCCTTGACCGCGCGGATCACGCCCGCGATGCCGTCTTCCCAGGCCTTCATATCGAACTCGCCCAGCTCTTTCGTCGCCAGGCTTCCGTCTCCCGAGTAGTGATTGGGAAAGCGCGCATACCACCAGATGCCCGTATAGACTCCTTCGGGCAGATGCTGCCGGGCTTCGTCTGCGCCGGACTCCTGATTGGCGCGATCCAGATGCACCAGGTCGGGACGCGACGCCATAGTGTGCGCCGTCTCCGACTCACCTGCGTGCATGTCGGTCTTCGAATGCAGCGGCGGACGGCCAGGCAGATTCGACGGCGACCACCGATAGACGTAAACGACGTAGTCGTGTGGAGTTTGTAACTGTGACTGTGCAAAATAGGGAAGCAGATGCTCGTTCCCGCCGTGCCCGTTTACAATCACGATCTTCTTACAGCCATTCCGCGCCATCTCGTCGGTAGTCTCCTGCAGAAGAGCGAGCTGCATGTGCATGCTGTAGGAAACCGTTCCCGGCTGCTGCCGCGCCTCGGCGATCTGTCCAAAGTAGTAAGCGGGAAAGATCACTGCGTATTCCTGCTGCGTAGCGTGCTCGACCGCGAAGCGAACGTTGATCAGGTCGGTTCCCAAAGGTAGATGCGGACCGTGCTTTTCTATAATCCCAAACGGCAGCAGGCACACGCCCTGCGACTGTTGAATGGCCTTGATGAAATCCGGGCCGGTTAATTCCTCCCACTTTGTTGATAGTCCTGCCTGGCCCCACGCTGAACCAGCAACCGCCAACATCAGCAATCCAATCCACCTGCGCACGAAAGCCCTCCTCGCAATTCCATGCCATCATAATCCGTCTGTGTGTCCAGCGCTGTATCCTATCTGTATCGTCCGAGGAGCAAGTCATGGCGACCGTCACCACCGCACGAGCTGCCGCAGTCACTACGGAGCGGATTCCGTGGTATCTCTGGTGTGCCGCTCTCGCCGTCACGTCCGTAACGATCGGCGCGCACTGGGACGTTTCCTGGCACCGCTCCATTGGCCGCGACTCCTTCTGGACACCTGCCCACATGGCCATCTATCTATGTGGCGTGCTGGCAGGCATCTGCTGCGGCTATCTGATTCTCGCGACCACCATCCTGCGACCGCCTCAGCTGGTGGCGTCGTCTGTGCGCGTGTTCGGACTGCGCGGGCCGCTGGGCGCATTCCTCGCCGCCTGGGGCGGCGTCGCCATGCTGACATCGGCGCCCTTCGACAACTGGTGGCACAACGCCTACGGACTCGACGTCAAGATTGTCTCGCCGCCGCATACGGTATTAATGCTGGGCATCTGGGCTGTCTGCCTCGGCTCGCTCTTTCTCATCGTCGCGGCGATGAATCGGGCAGAAGCGACGGCAGGCCAGGGGAGCGTGGAGTTCCGGCATCTGCAATGGCTGATGTTGTACGTGTCGGGACTGCTGCTGGTGCTCTCCATGTTCTTCCGCATGGAGTACACCTGGGATGTCTACCTGCACAGCTCGCGCGCCTACATCGCGTGCACGCTGGGCACACCGCTTTATTTCGCGGCCATACATATCGCCTCGCGAAATCGCTGGGCGGCAACGTGGATCAGCGCAATCTATACCGTCTTTGTCTGCGGATTGATTCTCATTCTTCCGCTCTTTCCTGCTGAGCCGAAATTAGGACCGGTCTATCAGCACGTTACGCACTTCATTCCGCCGAAATTTCCCATCCTGCTGATTGTGCCCGCCATTGCCATCGACCTGTTCCTCACCTATGCAAAGGATTGGAAGCCGTGGCTGATTTCGCTGTTGGCGGGGCCGTTATTTGTGCTGCCGCTGCTTGCGGTAGAGTGGCCGTTTGCGAATTTTCTGATGAGCAAGGGCGCCGAGAATCGTTTCTTCGGCACCGCATTCCACGACTTCAACATGCCCTCGACCTCCGTCGACGTCATGCGGCAGTTCTTTCACCCGGAGAGCGGGCTCGTCCTCTGGACGGGCCTGGCGGAAGCGATGCTTTACGCGGCCATCGTCACCTGGCTGGGGCTCGCGCTGGGCCGGTGGATGAAGAAGATCCAACGATGACGAGAATGGCTCGCCTGCTTCGTCTCTTACTGCCGGTCGTCGTCGTGGGGCTACTTGCCGCCTTTGCTGCGCCGGCCAGCGCGCATGTCGGCAGCCCGGACGTTTACGTCGAGGGCAACGCCGGTCCTTACAAGCTGTCGGTAGTGGTAAGGCCGCCCCTGGTCATCCCCGGAGTTGCGGAGATCGAAGCGCGGGCGCAGACGCCGGGTATCGACCACATCGAGATCGCGCCCATGCTGCTGACCGGGGAAGCGTCAAAGCATCCGCCTGTGCCGGATGCCATGCAGCGCCCGACAGCCGACGCTCAATACTTCACCGGACACCTGTGGATCATGGCCACAGGATCGTGGCAGATCCGGTTTTATGTGCACGGCAACCAGGGGCAGGGAGTCTTCTCGGTTCCGCTGCCGGCCACGGCCATGGGCACGCGCAGAATGCAGCCCGGGCTGGGCATCATGCTGGCGATTCTCGGAATTGTCCTGATCATTGGGCTGGTGGGCATCGTGGGAGCCGCGACGCGCGAGGCACAACTGGCGCCCGGGGCTGAAGTGCCTCCGTCGCGAAGGCGTCGCGCATTTGTCGCCATGACGGTTGCAGTTGTGATTCTGGTTGGAGCGGTTGTCTTCGGCAACCAGTGGTGGGGATCGGAAGCCGCCGACTACAGCCACTACGTCTACAAGCCGCTCGACATGAAGGCGCAGCTTCAGCCCGGCAACGTGCTCGATCTGCAGATGTCCGACCCCGGATGGGTAAAACAGCGCAAGCTCGACGACTTCATTCCCGATCACGACCACCTGATGCATCTCTACATGCTGCGATGGCCGGCGATGGACGTCGTCTTCCACCTGCATCCGGATCAGGTGGGTACGGGCGAGTTCCGGCTGGTGCTGCCGAGAGTCCCGAAAGGCGACTACCGCCTTTACGCAGATGTGGTGCATGAAAACGGATTTCCGGAGACTCTGGTCTCCTCGATCACCCTGCCCTATATTGCGGGGCGCGATCTTGCCGGCGATGACGCCGAAGGAACTTCGGTCGCGCTCAAGTACACGGGCGAGGCATCGCAGACCGCCACGAGTTACAAGCTTCCCGACGGCTACACCATGGTGTGGAAGAAGCCGAAGACGCTGGTTGCGAAATCGCCTTACGACTTTACCTTCGAGCTGCTCGACGCGGACGGCCGCCCGGCGCCGGACATGGCGCTCTACATGGGCATGCCTGGACACGCAGCCTTTGTGAAGACCGACGGCAGCGTCTTCGCGCACATTCATCCTTCGGGTACGGCGTCGATGGCGGCGCTGATGATCGCGCAGGCGCAGAATGGGGCCGCGCCCGGCACGGCCTCGGCCACCAAGAGCGCTATGGCCCAAAATATGGATACGATGCCTGGCATGGACATGAGCCAGAGCGCCCCGCCGAGCACCGTCAGCTTCCCTTACGGATTTCCCAGCGCGGGCACTTACCGGATCGTCGTGCAGATGAAGCACGGCAATGTGGTGGAG
>CAVRXY010000028.1:0-43912 GCA_963725225.1 uncultured Acidobacteriaceae bacterium | reverse complement strand
CGAACCGGAGCGGCTCCTTCTCCAGATCGAGCACAGTGATCAGCATGGTCATGCCTCTTTTGCGTGGGGTCTTCTGTAAAGGTAAGGACTTCGTGCCCGGCAGGTCAACTCTGGCTTCCATCGCCGGCGAGGCTGGCCAGTGTCCGCGCCAGGACCCTGACGCCGCGAGAGATCTCCTCCGGCGACGAATACTCGTCTGGTCGATGGCTCACCCCACCTCGGCACGGGATAAACAACATGGCTATCGGTGCAATCCGAGCCATGAAGAGCGAATCGTGATAGGCCCGGCTGACCATCCTCCGGAAGGTGACCCTCTCCGCCTCGCACGCTGCCGTCAGTGCCGCCAGAATCTCCGGCGACGACCGTGCCGGAGGATCGGAGTTGATCATTTCTACCTTGACGGAAACGCCGCGCCGTCCGGCCACTTCTTGGCACATGGACTCGATCTCGCCTTGCACCCCGTCACGCCGCGCCGCATCGGTGTCACGCAGGTCGACTGTCAGCTGTACCCGGCTGGGGATGGAATTGATTGCGCCGGGGTGCACTTGGCAGATGCCAACGGTCGCGACCGTGTCGACTGCACCCGTATTCACCGCCGCACACTCGACAGCCAGATGATCTCTGCTGCGCCACAGAGCGCATCGCGTCGACCGGGCATAAGTCTGCCGCCTGCATGGCCACCCTCACCCTCAATGACGATGCGGAAGCTCGCGGGAGCGGCGATGCTCGTGACCAGCCCGACCGCAATCTGCTCCCGCTCGAGGAGGGGCCCTGCTCAATGTGCAGCTCGACAAACGCCCCATACTCCCCATCAGACAATCGGACGCTGTCCAGCGCTCCCGCAAAACCCGCGCTTTGCCGAACCACATCCAGCGCGTTGCCCTCGACGTCGTGTAGCGCCGCCGCCGCATCGGGTGCCAATATGCCTGACATCAGTCGACTCCCCAGGCAGCCGATGCCGAACCGCGTCGGTTCCTCCGAAGTAAAGATGACAAGCTCGACCGATCGCTCTGGTGTAAAGCCAACACGCTGCAGCGCGCGAATCGCCTCCAGCCCGCCAAGCACGCCTACCACGCCGTCGTATTTCCCCGCGTGTGGAATCGCGTCCACATGCGAACCGGTGGCGACCGGCGGTAGCTCCGGCTTCCTGCCCGCCCAGCGGGCGAAAGTGTTCCCGATGGCGTCCTCGCGAACGGTCAGGCCTGCTTCCCGACAACGATCTTTGAGCCACGACCGGGCTTTTCTGTCCTGCTCGCTGAAAACGACACGCGTGACCGCTGGCGCCTCCGAATCAGAGAACTCCGCCAGCGTATCAATCTCGCGATTCACCTGCAGCTCGTCAATCTCCAGCTTCATATCAAGTCACCGCAGTGGATGGCGGTTCCAGTCCTTGTAGATCAGATATTTTGCCGGCGTTTTTCCGATGGCTCCAAACCACTGCGGACAATACGGACCCATCCAGATGAAGTCTCCCGCCGTCACCGGATACCATTGGTCATCAAGCCGATAAATTCCGCCTCCCTCAAGCATTAACAACCCGTGCTCCATCACGTGGATCTCAACCATGCTTAGCGCCGCACCGGGCTGATACGTCATGGTATTGACCGCGAAGTCGAAGGCCGTGGTATCCGGTAGAAGGCCGCGCACAATCAGATCTGGATCGTCCATGAGCGGCTGCCCTGCAACCTCTGGCTCGCTCGCAAAGATCGGACCAGGCGGACAAGTCCCTTCAACGGTTTGATAAGCCTTCTCAATCACCACAAGACGCGCTGCTTGCGCCGCGACCACGTAATGCTCTGTTCCTTCAGGCAAGTACGCGTAGTCGTCCTTCTCCATCGTGTGATGACTTGTCCCTAGTTCGACCTTAATGTTGCCTTCCAGCACAAAAACAAACCGCTGATAGGCGCACGGGCCCAGCGTTCCGCCGGCTTCCATCTCCGCCGTATATTGCGCGAAGCCCGCACCTAGCGCGGGAGAAGCATGAACGATCGCCGCTGCCTTTGCCATCCCCGGAATTTGCGTGCGAATAAAACTGTCCGGCGTGTGCAGCGCGTGACTCGCCTTGCGCACGCTTCGTGTGAGACCTATGTGGTGCAAGGCTTTGACTCGCTTTCCATCGATTGATCAAGATAGCCCTGAAATTGGCCGAGAAAATTCATTCCCGCGCGCAATGCCGACCCAACATCTTCGACAGCAACCGCTTCATCAGGATGATGACTGATGCCTCCCGGGCTACGTAAGAAGATCATTGCCGCAGGAAGCTTTGCAGCAATAATCATGGCATCATGACCCGCTCCGCTGGTCATGTGCCGTGGAGAAATACCTGCTCCCGCTACTGCCCGGTCGGCAAGACCAATCAGGGCGGTGTCCAGCTGCACCGCCGGCTGCTCGTATTCGATAAGGTGTTCCACCTCGATCTCCCGTCGCTCTGCAATTGCGCGCGCCATAGCAAGAAACTCCCTGACTGCTGACTGCCGTATCTCGTCCGACCCGTGACGTACGTCCAGGCTGCAGCGGACCAATCCCGAAATTACATTTGCCGCTCCCGGCTCACATGAGATTTGGCCCGTGGTTGAACCAGGCCTGGCATCGAACTTGCCGCCGCCTCGATAGCCACAATCCATTCTGCTGCCGCCGCAAGTGCATCGTGCCGCAAAAACATGGGCGTCGTCCCGGCGTGAGCTGACCTGCCGCGAAATGTGACCTCGGCGCGACTTTGGCCGACGATTGTTTCAACCACCCCAAGCCCCAGCCCCGCGTGTTCAAGTACCGGGCCCTGCTCGATATGAAACTCAAGATATCCCCGCGTCGCCGGATGCAGACGCGGATCGATGACATCCGGGTGCAACGCCGCGTAATGATCCAACGCTGCAAACATCGCGACTCCTTCCGCATCGCGTCGCGCCAGGTGCGGTGCAAGAAGTGTCCCGCTCACTGATCGGCTGCCGATGAAAGGCAAACCGTAGCGCACTCCCTCCTCATCAGAGAAGCCGATCACCTCAACGCCGAAGCCGAGGCGTCGCCCGTCAAGCGCCCCCACCAACCCAATCCCGATCAACACACCCAGCACACCGTCGTATCGACCACCATTCGGTACCGAATCCAGATGCGAACCGATAATCAGTCGTGGCAATGCTCCATTCGCTGGCCCTTCATCATGTGCCGCATAGTAACCACGGAGATTGCCCGCACGATCGACGTTGACCGTCATCCCGGCGCTCTCCATCCATTCGCGCACACAAACGTGGCACGCCTCCATAGCTGTCGATAGAAACGTCCGGGTAATCGCGCCTTTGCACTCCGAGCATTCGGTGAGTGTCTCGCACCGCGCAAGTGCAGCCGCTGCGATTCCGTCGAGGTCGACATCCGAGGGGCCGAGAAAACCGGATACTAAAGTTGTCATTCAATCCGCCTGCGGATTGCCTCTGCACACGCGAGCCTCGATCGACCCGTGCGGCTCGTCTGTGGGCACAAAAATTTCATTCGGATTGTTCTGCCCAAACGGTGACAGATCGACCAGGTTGCAATGCTTGTTCGGCATTTGGAGATGGACATCGGCGATCTCGCTGACCTCTTCCAGCGCTCTCTTGGCCATCGCATATAAAGTCTGCTGAACGGAAAGACTGTCATGCCCGGCGAACGCACTGACAAGCGCGCTCTCGACGCGCTGACGCAGCGCACCATAGTCAAGGTGAATTCCGACATATCTCCACTCTGCCGCCGCCAGCGTGCCGAACAACCGGTCGTGCGTTTCCTTGAGCGTGGTCAATCGGTCTTTGAGATACCCGGCGAAACCCGACTTCGCCGTCTTCAGAAGCCACAGCCCTTCGAAGCCCGATGATATGCTGCGGACGCCAACGCGCGACAGTGTAACTGTTGTGGTGTCGAGTTTATCGCTCGCATGCGTAAATGCTGCCGGGAAGCCTTCGATGTCCCTCCAGGGAGTGGCGACGATGTGCACGCCTGCAGTGTCAGCATATGGATTGGTCTTGATGAAGTGCGAAACCAGTTCCTGCCCAAAATCCTCCATCGATCCTGCAGAAGATGAGCGCGCCAGCGAGTAAACGGTGTTCTTCATTGTGTCCGTCGGTAGAATGTGACTGTTATCGCCGTCTTCGAAGCAACTGCGAAAATCGCCCGTCAACCAGACCTCCACATTCCACTCGATCACCTCGTGTCGCGCGCCAGCCCTGTTGACTTTCATTAATCGCACGCGGGACTTACCGTAACGGTTTTCCCCAAGAACAATCGCCATAAAATCAACTTCCCCGGTAGGTGGAATAACCATTCGGCGCCAACAAAAGCGGAATGTGATAATGATCCGCAACTTCTGTAACCGTAAATGTTACTTGTACGACTGGATAAAGTCCCTGCACACCCTTTGCATCAAAGTAATCCTGGGTTTGGAACGTGAGTCTGTACGCACCTCTCTGAAGTTGCCATCCTGAGGGAAGCATCTGCCTCACTCGGCCATCGTCGTCAGTGGCCTGCATTGCGATCTCACGCCAGCCGCTTGCCCCACTCTGCTCCAGAGTGACACTCACACCTGCAACCGGACGCCCGAGCGACGTGTCAAGGATATGGGTGGAGATGCCGTTCACAATCCGAGCCACTTTCTCAGCCGAAGCTGCGTGATCTGTCTTTGCTGCTCGGCGGCTTCACACAACTCCTCGGCTTCATCATTATTCAGTCGACGCTCGAGAATGGCGAGCATCTGCTCGGCCGACTTACCCGTGGCGCACACGATATAGATGCGCCCGAAGCGCCGCTCATACTCCCCGTTCGCGTGTCGAATCCGCTCCTGGAGGTCTTCGCCGGACAGAACTACGCCGCTCTGCTCCTGAATCGACCACTGCGCTGACTTCGCGGTCGCCGAATCGGGAGCCTGCTTTTCCCCAATGCGCGGATGGCTGGCAAACGCCTCACCCCAGTCCGCCGGATTCAACTCAAGCCAAACTTCATCGGACTTCTCCAGCATCGCCTCCCAATCCCGAAATGGCCGCAGCCGAACAAGAGCGTGCGCCCATCTTTGCGACCCACAGCAAGGCAGAATCTCTTCAGCGGCCTCCGAGGCCGGAAGCACATTCCAGCGCTCCAAGGTGGCGTTCACCTCGGGGCCCCTGCGAAGACGCGAAGCATCTCTTCGAGCAAGTTCCCCGCGACCAGGGTCCTGTAACTGGCCGTGGATCGAATGTCATCAATAGGAGCGCTCTCACTCGACAAGACCCGGCGAGCCTCTGCAATCGTGGCAGCATTCGGCATGGCCCCCAGCAACACCTGTTCGGTCCGCAAAAGACGAAGCGGAGTAGGCGCCACACTCCCCATCCCAATGCGGATTTCCTCGACGCGGCCTTGTCGAAAGCTGGCGGTTGCTGCGACGCAAATCTTCGAAATAGCCTGGGCGTTGCGCGGTCCCACTTTGCGCCCGTAGCAAAGGGCCTTCCCGAATCGCTTGGGCAAAACGACCGCTCGGATCAACTCATCCGGAGCGAGCGCCGTTTTCTTGTATCCAAGATGAAATTGTTCATACGGGATGCGCCGTGTCCCGCGTACCGAAGTCAACTCCAACTCTGCGCCATAGGCGAACAAGGCAGGCGGAGAATCGGCTGCCGGTGAGGCATTGGCAAGATTTCCGCCGATCGTTCCGCGATTCTGATTAGCGATGCCTCCTGTCCACGCGGCGCATTGGGCAAGCAAAGGAAAATGCTTCTGGATACCCGAGTGGTGGCGGATCTGGGTGAAAGTGCATCCTCCGCCAATCGAGATGCTATCTCCACCTTCGACGATTTGACCGAGGTCAGGCAGCGATATGCTTACCAGCTTTCGCGCTGCTAACCTGCCCGCGCCATAGAGCACCATGATCTCTGTGCCCCCCGCAATCGGCGTCCACTGGCCAGCCTCCTCATGAAGCAGCTGGAGCACGGAGTCCAGGTTTCCCGGAGCGACCAGATCATAATCGGCCGGATACGACCTCATTCGATCGCTCCCGATTCGGCGTTGGCGGCTCTCTCCGCCGCCGCGAAGATGCGCATGTACCCGGTACAGCGGCAGAGATTGCCGTTAAGCCCCTCTTGGATCTGGTCCTGCGTGGGGTGAGGATACCTATCGAGCAGATGCAGCGTCGCCAGGATCATCCCCGGCGTGCAGATGCCGCACTGTGCTCCACCACACTCGAGGAAAGCCCGCTGCACCCGATTCAACCTCTCGTGTCCGCACACGCCTTCGATCGTGACAATGGTCGCACCGTCCGCCTGCGCAAGTGGCATCAGGCAGCTGTTGATCAGCTCTCCGTTCAGCATGATGGAGCACGATCCGCACTCACCCTCGCCGCAGCCTTCTTTTGTGCCCGTGAGAGCAAGGTCATGCCGCAGCACGTCGAGCAAACGCGTCATCGGCGGCGCAACTACCAGGCGGTCGATGCCGTTCACCCGGAGAGAGAACTGCCGTACGCTCATACCGCCGCCATCTCTCTCGCAACTTGTGCGCGGCTCGCAAGGCGCTCTGCGATATCTTCGGGCAGCAGGGGAATCGCATTGAACTCCTCACCAGTGGCGTGCGCAATGGCGTTGAGGATGGCGGGAGCCGGGCCGTCCATTGGCAGCTCTCCGATGCCCTTGGCACCATAGGCACCAAATTCGAAGGGCACCTCTTCAAAGTAGACCCGAATCTTTGGCAGGTCCTGCGAGGTGGGAATGACGTAGTTGGTCATCTGATTGTTCTTCATCAATCCACGGTCCCAGGCCACTTTCTCGTACAACGCATACCCTATGGCCTGCGCGACGCCGCCCTCGATCTGCCCAGTCGCGAGCACTGGGTTGAGGACACGGCCGACTTCCTGCAGCGCAACAAAGTCATCCACGGTTACAGAATAGGTGGTCAAGTCCACCGTAACCTCAGCCACGTAGGCCGCCCAGGCGAACGCGGCGTATGCTTCGCCATGATACTTCTGGTCGTCCCAGTAAACATCTGGCGGAGCCTCGTACCGGCTCATCGAGCAGAGACCGCCATACCTCGCGATGTAGGCGCGAGCGGCGTTCTGAAGTTCGCTCGTCGTATATGTCGCCGACAGTAGCCCGCTGGCAATCAGAGTCTGCTTCAGGCCAGTCGCGGCGGAATGCACCAGCCGTCCCACAACCATTGCTGTACGCGAGGCCACCGTCGGGCCGCTGTTGGGCACAATGCTGGTGTCCGCCGGCGCCATTTCGACCACATCGTAATCCACGCCCAGCGATTCAGCTGCGATCTGGCAGAGAATGGTATTCGTGCCTTGTCCAAACTCCGTACTCGACACAAGCACACGGATGCGACCGTCCGCAGTCGCGTCTACGCCAACCAGTGAGTTGAGGTAACGCTCGCCCGAGCCGGTAAACCCAGAGCCGTGAAGGAAAACTGCAAACCCGATACCCTTCTTGCGCAGACTGTCCGGGTTCTGGCGATCGAACCGGGCTTTCTTCTCGTAGTACCCTGCATGGTCCAGAGCACGCTCCATCCATCCCGGAAGGTCGATCTGCTGGCGAATCTCCTGCCCCGTGCTTGTGGACTCTCCCGTCCGTAGCAGGTTGCGGCGCCGAAACTCCTCCGGCGTCAGCCCCAATGCCTTAGCCACGCGGTCCATCTGGCGCTCGGTCGCGAACAGCGCCTGGGGCGCGCCGAATCCGCGAAATGCCCCGTGTGGCGGCGTGTTGGTCGCATAAGCCTTCGAGCGCACGCGGATATTCGGCCAGTAGTAAGCGCCTCCCGAGTGAATCGTGGCCCGCGAAAGCACTGTCGATGAAAGGGTCGAATAGGCTCCCCCATCGAGACAGAACTCGATGTCGGTCGCGAGCAGCTTTCCGTTTTTTGTCACTGCCGTCCGGTGACGGGCGCGTGAGGGATGTCGCTTCGTCGTTGCCGCCATATCCTCCATGCGATCGTAGATGATCTTCACCGCACGCCCCGACTTGATCGCCAGTAGCGCCGCATGGGCCCCGATCATCGACGGATAATCTTCTTTGCCGCCGAAAGCGCCTCCGGTTTCCACCTGGATCACGCGCACCTTGTCACCGGATAGCCCGGTCACGGCCATGAGCGCCTTGTGCGCATAGAACGGGCATTGCAGCGATCCCCAGAAAGTCACTCCCTCGAGTTCGCTGTAGGCGGCGATCGCGCCATTGTTCTCGATGTATAGGTGTTCCTGCGCGCCGGTCGTGTATTCGCCTTCGACAATGAGAATGTCGGACTCATGAAATGCCGCATCCACATCACCCTTTTCGAGCGAATACGACTTCAGAATGTTGTCCTCGCCCCAGACAACCGTCTTGCCAGATTCGCTTTCTTCAATCGAGTGCACCGAAGGAAGCTCTTCGTATTCGATCTTCACCGCAGCCACCGCCAGCGGCAATAAATGCCTATCCGGATGGGCAAGGAGCAGAATAGGCTCCTGCGGGTGATTGACAACGCCATCGGCCAGGCAGGGCCAGTCGTTGCTGATCAGCGCAACGTAGTTATGGCCGGGGATGTCTTTGGCCGTAACGACGGTGAGCTCATCCCACGGAATTCCCGGGCCATATTCGATACTGAGCACGCGGCCACGTGGAACCGCACTGCGCACTGTCGCGCCGAAGATCATTCCCGGCAGTGAGATGTCGTCAATGTAGCGCGCAGAGCCCAGCACCTTCGCGAGTCCCTCCTTGCGAAAGACCGGTTTGCCAACGATGCGCTCGCTCTGCAATTCCTCTCCTCTGCGCCGGATGTCGAGCGGTTGAATCCAGCAGTGATAATGCGCGACTTGACTCGGGATCGTCTCCGTAGCCGCGGCCCGCGACTTCAAGGAAATTGACTCATCATACTACGGAGTCTTCATGCTTCAGCTCCAAAAGGCTCGTCCACAAGTGTCCCTTCGCGGAAAACCACTCGACCTCTCAGGTAAGTGGCGAACACGTTTCCCCGCAGGCGCTGGCCCACATACGGAGATATGCGGTGCCGCGTGTGCAGCCCTTCACGGCTGACCACAGTCTCCGCTTCAGGATCGAAAATCACGAGATCCGCATCGTGTCCGCTCGCAATCTTTCCCTTGCGGCCACTAAGCTGTGCCAGCACGGCCGGTTTCTCCGCCATGACCCGCACTAAGTCGCTCAAGCTGATATCCCGCGCGCGCATGCCTGTCCACATCACCGGCAGCGCCACCGAGAGGCTCGCAATGCCTCCCCATGCCTGATCGAACCGGCCTTCCTCCAGACGCTTCAACTCTGGCGGACACGGCGAATGATCTGTCGCCACAAGATCGATGTCCTCCTCTCGAAGCGCCTTCCATAACTCCTCGCGATTATTCCGCCCCCGAATCGGTGGTGCACACTTAAGTAGCGTGCTGCCATCCTGAATCTCCTCCGCTGCAAAATGCAGATAGTGCGGACAGGTCTCCACGGTGACCGGCAACCCCTCCTGCCTTGCGGCGCGCAGCTCGTTGAGCGCGAGGGCAGTTGCAAGATGCACAATATGCAGGCGAAATCCGTATCGGCGGCACAATTCCAGGAGCATCCGGATCGCCGACAGCTCCGCCTCGTCGGGCCGGGAGCGAAGATATGTCCCATACCGCCGCCAGTCTGCACCGTTGAGTAATCCGGTCGCCACTTCGATCGGCTCTGAAAGTTCCGCATGCACAAGCAAAGGCAGTCCGGTGCGCACAACATGCGGCAGCGCCCGCTCCAGTTGCTCTCGCGTCACCATCTCAAAGCCTTCGCATCCCGGATAGATCAGGAAGCACTTGAAGCCCTTCACACCGGCTCGCGCCATCGGTTCTAGGTGTTCCGCATTGTCGCCGGAAACGCCACCCCACGCCGCCCAGTCGACAAAGCATTTCCCTCGTGCGGCGTCGCGCTTGGCCTGGAGCGCTGAAACCGTCGTCGTCTCGGGAAGGCAGTTCAGCGGCATATCGACGAGAGTGGTAAATCCGCCCGCCGCCGCAGCACGCGTTGCCGTCCAGAAGCCCTCCCATTCCGTGCGTCCCGGTTCATTAATGTGTACATGGCTGTCCACGAGACCCGGCAGAATCGCCAGGTCGTCAAAATCATGCAGCGTATATCCGGTAGGCACTTCGCCAGGCTCACACAGTCCCCGAATTCCGCCCTCGTCTTCGAGAACTGCCGCCGCGCGAATACCCTCCGGCGTGACCACGCGCGTTGAGACAAAGGCTTGTGCCATACTGTCCATGATTCCGCCCCACAATATAAAGAGCAAGCCAAAAGCACGTTCGGAGGGCCATGCTGATGCCAACTGATCCCAACCCCGTCTTCATGGAGCGGGCGATTCAGCTGGCCATTGAGAACGTCCATTCCGGCAAGGGAGGCCCATTCGCGGCAGTCATCGTCAGGAACGGCGAAATCATCGGAGAAGGGGCGAACAGCGTCACATCCACGAACGATCCGACTGCTCATGGAGAGATCAATGCCATTCGCAACGCCTGCCGCGCATTGAATACCTTCAGCCTCAAAGGTTGCGAAATGTACACCAGCTGCGAGCCCTGCCCCATGTGTCTTGCGGCCACATACTGGGCGCGCATCGACGCCATCTACTTTGGCAGCAACAGCGCAGACGCGGCACGCGCCGGCTTCGACGATTCCTACTTCTACAACGAGATCAAACTACACCGTGATGCACGCTCTCTACCTCTACGACAACTACTCTCCGACGAGGCGTGGCAAACCTTTCAGGCCTGGATCGACAAGCCTGAAAAGACGGAATACTGAAGTCTGATCGTCTCGTCCCAGACAATCCTGGCGAGCATCTTTCGTTGCTCTTGGCCGTGGCGTTGGCATCCCTTCTCTTACCGGCATAACATCGACTGTAGGAGATCCCGATGCTGTCGCGCCGCTCCTTTCTGCAGTCGGCCAGTCTGGCCGCCGCCGCCTTTTGCTCACGCCCTGCGCTCTTCGCCGAGACCGAGGGCCGGGTCCTCCTTAACGAGTTCGGCTACGGCGACGTGGACCTGGCTCCCGGCCTTGCGCAGACGCAGTTCGAGCAGACCCAATCCGTGCTTCTCGGGCTGAACGACGACAGCCTCCTCAAGCCATGGCGGCTCCGTGCCGGTCTGCCCGCACCAGGACCGGATCTCGGTGGCTGGTATGACGAGGTGCCGCTCGACAAGACACCCAGCGGCGGCCACGGTTTTGCCCCCGCCCACAGCTTCGGGCAGTGGATCTCCGCGCTGTCGCGTGGCTACGCGGTGAACGGTGATGCCCGCACCCGCGCCAAGGTCCAGACTCTGCTCGATCTCTACTCGCCGGCGATTTCGGGGAAGTTCTATACCAACTTCCGCTTTCCCGGCTACGACTACGACAAGGTAGTCTGCGGCCTGATCGACGCGCATTCCTTCGCCAACATTCCCCAGGCGTGGTCGCTGCTCGACCGCACCACCGATGCGGCCATGCCGCACCTTCCTCCTACCGCCCTCGACCGCGACGAGCCGCAGAAGCGCTGGCGAGCCTCGGTGGGCGACAACACCTCCGACGACTACACATGGGACGAGTACTACACGATGCCAGAGAACCTCTACCTGGCATGGGAGCGGGGCGCAGGCGAGCGCTACCGTGAACTGGCCGGGCGCTATCTGCTCGACAAGACCTGGTTCGATCCCCTGTCGGAAGACAAGAACGTGCTCGCCAACCATCACGCTTACAGCTTCTGCAACTCGCTCAGCTCGGCGATGCAGGCATACATTGCGACCGGCAGCGAAAAGCATCTGCGCGCGGCGAGCAATGCCTTCGACATGATCACCGACACGCAGAGCTTTGCCACCGGTGGCTGGGGACCGAACGAGAGTTTCTCGGCTCCCGGCAGCGGCACGATGTATGCCAGTCTGACCGACACGCACCGCAGCTTCGAGACGCCGTGCGGCAGCTATGCCCACTTCAAGCTGACGCGATATCTGCTTCGTGTTACCGGCGACGGCCGCTACGGCGACAGCATGGAGCGAGTCTTCTACAACACCGTATTGGGCGCGAAGCGCCTTGAGCCGGACGGTCACGCTTTCTACTATTCGGACTACAACGACGCCGGCAGCAAGTTTTATTTCACCGACAGGTGGCCGTGCTGCTCGGGCACCCTGCCCCAGGTGGCGGCGGACTACCGCATCCTGATTTACTTCCGCGACCCGGCCGGCCTCTATGTCAATCTCTACCAGCCGTCCACGCTCAAGTGGACGGCCGGCGACGGAGCACAGATGTCTCTGACTCAGACGGGCGACTATCCCGTTGGCGGCAGGATCGGGATGACCCTGCGCGCGTCCCGGCCCAGCGAGTTCGCGCTGCGGCTGCGCATTCCGGCCTGGGCGCGATCCGGGGCGGTCATCCGGGTGAATGGTTCGCCGGTTTCGCCGACCCTGACGACCGGCTTCGCTACCCTTCGCCGCCGCTGGAAAGACGGCGACCGCATCGACCTCGGGCTGCCCTTGCCGATGCGTCTTGAGCCGATCGATCCGGAACATCCGGAGACGGTGGCGCTGATGCGGGGTCCGCTGGTGCTGTTTGCGATGACGGAGCAGGCACCGAAGGTTACCGGACAACAACTGCTGGCTGCCAGCGCGGTCTCCGGGGCTGATCCGGGCCGGCCAGAGTGGCAGGTTCAAACGGGAGCCGGTCCATTGCGCCTGATGCCGTTTACTTCGATACGGGACGAGCGCTACGCAACCTATCTGAAGGTGGGCTGATCGGGGAGACCCCCTCCCCCTGCCTTACATAACCGTTTTTCGTAACCGATTCATTCGAGGCAGTTTGCGCCTCTTTACCAGGTAAAGATTTGAAAATAAAATCTTTACCCGCAAAGATCTGATAATAAATGCGCTTATCGAGATCCAGAGGTAAAGAGAAAAGACCCGGAGGCAATGCCAGCCGGGCCTTTTGTTATCTCTACTTCCATTCTATCGGGTCAGGGGAATTCGTCGGCCAACTATTCGCGACTGCTTCCCCGGTCAGGGCGTTTAAAGGCTCAGGAGAAGCAGAGCGAAGGCGGCGATCAGACCGCAGGTTCTCGACCAGTGATAGAGATCCCAGCGGCGCTCCTGGGCCTGCCAGTCGGCGGGAAGCGAGTCCGGCGTCCAGGTCCTGATCCGGTTGTTGATGGGAACCGGGCCGATCAGCGAAAAGACGACGGCCAGCACCTGGATGGCGGCTGCGATTGCGGCGAACTGCCACGCGGAATGGCTCAGATGAGCGAAGGGCAGCAGAAGCAGCAGGTTCAGCAGGGTCGAACCACCCATCCAGAACGGCATGACGCGGCCAAGAAGAGCGGCGAGGGCTGCGCGCATCCTGATATGAGTTTCAAGGGGCTGGCGGTTGAGCAAGGGGTGGGCAACGGCGGCTACGTTGAATTCGCTCCCGCACATAAGCCCGAGGACGAGGATGGCCAGAATCTGCAGTGGAAGCAATGTGGGCCTCCTACAGCTTTGGATGTCATGAGGCCGGAAAATTCTGCAGAATCCGGTTGGACCTCAGTGCATTACCGCCGCGATCAAAATCTCTGGCGAACCAGTGCAGGTCCACTCACCTGTTCGACCTTGAGGTTTATATCGACCTCGCCGTGTTCATAACTCCGGCTGTCGCCTGTCATGCCGTAGTCCTTATACTCGAAGGGCACGATTCCCTGAACGTATCCCACGGTTTTCGTTTGATCGGCGATCTCAAGATTCAGAGTCGCCGGCTTCGAAACGCCGCGCATGGTGAAAGTGCCCACGAGGTCAAAGGTTGTCTTGCCGGTCTGGACGACCTTATTGGTCTTGAACGAAATCACCCGGTCCTGCTCGACATTGAGGAAGTCCTTACCCTTCAGCTTTTCACCCATCGCGCTGGTTCCGTTGTGCAGGCTCGCCGCTTGAATTTCGACGTCCAACATGCCCGACGTGGCCTCGCGTGACGAGAAGGTCAGGGTTGCAGTCCATTTGTCGAAATCGCAGGTCATCGGTTTCGAAGACCTCACATTGAACCTGACGGAGCTCTGGACCGGAGTGACCTGAAAGACCGGCACTTGTGCCCGGGAAGGCAGGCACAACAAGGCACTTGCTATGAGACAGAAGGCAGGCAGTCGCATGCCGAGAGTTTCACCGCACCGGCCGCTCCTGTCAACCGCAAGCAGGCATGCTCAGACGAGTTGCACCATCTGTGCGAATGATTTGAAATACCCACTGGCATGAGTACGCAAAATCTCGTCTTTCTGTTTCCCGGACAAGGCTCGCAGGCAGTCGGCATGGGCCGCGAGCTTTTCGACAACTTTCCCGTCGCGCGACACACCTTCGAGGAGGCCGATGAGGCGCTGGGATTCGCGATCTCCGATCTCTGCTTCAGCGGACCTGAAGAACAGTTGAAGCTGACGGAGTTCACACAGCCGGCGATCTTTACAGTCTCGATCGCGGCGCAGCGCGTGCTGGCCGAGAAGGGCGTGACTGCGAACTATGCGGCCGGACACTCGCTGGGTGAGTACTCGGCCAACGTTGCCGTCGGGGTCCTGTCGTTTGCAGATGCGGTAAAGACAGTCCGCAACCGCGGCAAGTTTATGCAGGAGGCGGTGCCGGCGGGTGAAGGCGCGATGGCGGCGGTGCTGGGGATGAGTTCGGAGGACGCGGCCAAGGCCTGCGCGGATGCCGCGGCAGAGACCGGAGGAGTGGTCTCACCGGCGAACTTCAATTCGCCGGAACAGACGGTGATTTCAGGCGCGGCAGCGGCGGTCGAGCGTGCCGCGTCGCTGTGCAAGGAGCGCGGGGCCAAAAAAACAGTGATGCTGGCGGTGAGCGCGCCCTTCCACTGCGCGCTGATGCAGCCGGCGCAGGACCGGCTGGCGGTTCTGCTGAAGGACCTGGCGTTCTCGCCGGCGAGCGTGCCGGTGGCGGTGAATGTGGACGCGGCACTCATGACTGAAGCTGACCAGTTGCGGGATGCGCTGATTCGGCAGGTGACGGGGTCGGTGAGGTGGGTGGAGTCGATGCGGCTGCTGATTGCGCAGCAGCCGACACACTTCATCGAGGCGGGTCCGGGCAAGGTGCTGTGCGGGCTGATGCGGCAGATTGATCGCGGCCAGAGCTGCCTGAACGTGGGCGATCAGGCGAGTCTGGAGCAAGACCCTGGCGGCGTTGGAGGCTCCGGCCGTAGCCGCTACAGATTGAGGGCCCGCGTGCCGGCTTCGTTGTAGCGTTCTCCGGCGACGACGCCCTTCCGGGCCAAGACTTCGATCTCGGCGAGGTCGGCGGCGGTGAGCTGGACATGTAAAAGAAGCGACATTCTCTTCGAGATACTTTCTGCGCTTGGTTCCGGGGATGAGTATCATGTCGTCTTCCTGGGCGAGAACACAATCGAGGGCCAGCTGCGAGGGGGTGCAGCCTTTCTTCGCGGCGATCTCCTCGATCTTGCGGAGGGTGGGACACCAGCCGTTTCCAAACGGGAGTCGACACGCCGTATCGTGCGCGGGCGCCAGCGTGTTCATTTCCGAAAACATGAGCAGGGCATCTGACTGGCGAGCGAAGGCCCATGTTGCCGGCTCTATTGGAACCGATCCGCCGGTAACGCCAGAATCGCAAAGCCGTTACGATGCCGGGAACAAATGTCGGAATCGTGGTCCACGGCATTCCGCCGAGATTGGTATGGGAAACGAAGGCGTACTGTCAGGTAGTGGGCCGATGGGACGCGTAGGCTGCCATTGTTGCCCGTCGTATAAGCGCACCGCGAGTTGAACAGAATCGAAATCGGCATAGTAGACTTCCGGACGGGAGTTGAGTGGGGCAATACCGGATCTTGTTTCTCCCACCCTTGCGGATCTTCTCCCACATCTCAAAATCGAGATGTGGGGCAGCCGCACGCCAGTCAAGCCAAATCCGGGCTTGAATGAGCACCCGCCCAACGAAGCACCCGCAGCGCCCGAAGTGTGTTCCATCGACTTGGCTCACCTACTGATTCGCCGACCGGCACGGCTAGCGCCTCGTCGTACGCGCGATCGAGGAGCCATCGCCCGTCGGCCTCCCGCCCCATCGCGTCAACATCGGGCGCGTCGGGGGCCTGCCGCTTGCTCTCGACGACGTGCAGGGCATCCGCGATGTGCGCGTCGGGCTGAACACCGGCGGCCCGGAGGTAGTCGAGCGCGCGGAGAATGTCGTAATGGTAGCGGGGCGGGAACGCGAGTTCGAGGAACGCAGGATTGGCGACCTCGCCGGTGGAGCGCCGCCGAAAGAGATCGCGCTCGAGCAGGTACTCTTCGCCGCGGCGTCTGGCCGCGGCGATAACGGGCGCGAGTTCGTGCGCCGACCCGACGGCACGCTCGTACTCGAGCAGCCCCTCCAGCACGCAGATGGTGGTGTGAAAAGACGAACGCGTACTCTTCGGTGCTTCGCAATTCCAACCGCCGTCGTCGAGCTGCTCGCTGACCAGACGGCGCGCGAGACTCTCCGTCGGACGCCCGAAGTACGCGCCAAGCGCCAGCGCTCCTCCGTTGATGCACGGCTCCTCTTCGCCCTCGAAGAACGTGTTCCCGCCGGTCTCCGCCGGCCGCAACTCCCAGCAGCCACCATGGTCGTTCCACCGCAATCCCGCCTCGAGGTGCGCCATCGCCGACTCGACGGCAGGTTCGGCGCGGTCGATGCCGGTCGCACGCAGGAGGAGCAACGTGAAGAGTGTCGTCAACCAGGCGGGCGCATCGGCCCGACGCCATGAGCCGTCCGGCTTCTGGCAGGCGAGAATCGCTGCGCCGAGGCCTTCGTGCGGGACGCGGGCACGCTCCGCGGCGATCGCTGCCGGGGAAGCGTCGGTTAGATCGCGCATCGCCTGCCAGGCGATTGCCGGATCTGAATGGAGCAGCCAATCGATGGCGTTCACGCCGCTATATTACCTTTTCGGTCGCATCGCAGGGTTCAAGTTATAGGCGGGCGTCGGTTCGAAACCCTCGATGTACTGCCGCACTATCTGATGGTGCCCCACCTGGCGGGTATCCGGAGGGGAGTTGAGTGGGGACAAGTCGCTTCGGCTACGCCTGCGCTCGGGCCTCCCACCCCAGCACGCAACACAAGGCGCGCTGGGGGTGCGCCAGTTCGGGACCTCGCGACATCGCATGGCACTGACGATGTAGTAGGCCATGGGGTCGACGGGAGCCGACGAAGGTCAGCGGGATGGGCGCGAGGATATTGTTCCAGCGAGCGCGGGTCATCTTGCGTTCTCCGAAGTCCACGTTGGTGAGCAGGAATTTGAGCGTGACCCAAGGAACGTGGAGGACCGACGGCGTTACGCGCCACTGCTTCTGCTTGACGACGACATCGCGGAAGCCGATGTGCTCGAGTCCGCGCGTGTGACCGGGGCGAATTCCCTAATGTGTCGATTACGCGGCTGTCGCAGAGCCTGCGGAAGATACCTTTACATCCAGGCGAGCGCGGGAAGGTTTCGCGGCTGTGTGATCCTTGTCACTGCGCTTCACAAAACACGAGACTAACCTGTCATTTGTGAGTAGATAGTTTCTTTTTGTTAGTTAGCTGTCGTCCCTCGCATTGTGGCACTCAGGAAGCCAACCACCCACCGCACGCCGCGAGAGGCGCTCCATCCTAACTTCGCTTAGGAGGCGCCATGAACTTACCAGGTTTCGTCCATAATGTAGTACGAGTTATCAGCAATATATTCTTCAATTATTCCACTGAGCGCAAAGCAATACTTTCCAGTGCCGCATGCCTTGTCCTTGCCGTAGTGTCGTTCCACGGTCAAGCGCAAACGGTCACTGCGGACTTCGGCGGACGGAGCGGGTCGACGGCGGTTGTGCCGGGTGGATTTTTTTCCGTGGGTGGCATTGGGGATCCTTTGGCTGATCCAGTCGCGATCGCCACTTTGACATCAGCAGGACTCAACAGAACCCGCTTCTGGATTGGCCTTCAGCAGGTCTATGCAACCTCCACCCCGGACTTCACCGTCCTGGATACGGAACTGCAGATCATGAGCGCATCAGGCGTCCATGCAATCGGTGTGATCTACGATACGCCTCCCTCGCTTGGATCGAATAAGTGCGCACCGCCGTCGGATATCAAGCGATGGGGTCAAATGGCAGCGTCGGTTGTAGCTCACGTGGATAAAAACTTTCCCGGGGTGTTGCAGGAATACGAGATATGGAATGAGCCAGAGTTGCCTACGTCGCTATGTGTCAGTGACGATACTGCCCGTCTAAATACCTACGTCGCGATGTTCGCGGCTGCTGCCTCGGCGATGCACGCCCAGGCGCAGGCCGATGGTGTAACGATTCACACTGGAGGCCCTGCGATTTGCCATGTAGGCGAGGGAGGGGTCTGGATTCCCGCATTACTCAATAATGCATTGACTGCGCCCTACGTGGATTTCGTGAGCTTCCACCTCTATATGACCGGTCAAACCAGTATTGACAATGGGATGACATGGCAAGATTTGTACTCGCAGACCCAAGCTGTGCATGGAGGATTGGCCAGCGCCTACACATGGATCGAGCCATTTGTGCGGGCTGGTCACCAGCCAAATCCTGCATCGACGCCGATTTATATCAGCGAATTCAACGAAAACTGGGCGTTTTCAGTTGATTGCTGCCGCAACGATCCCACCTATGGCCCGTTGTGGAACAGCCTGGCTGTTACCGACTTCCTCAACGTGGTGTACAGCGGCGCTACCGCAGTTCCGAGCAGGATCATCTACTATAGCGCGTCGAGCAACTACTTCTGCCTTCTGGGCACCTGGGATGCCGACATGGATTGCGATGGATCAGAACTGCGACCGTACCCTCAGTTCTATGCGTTCCAGCTGTTTGCGTCGTCCGAGTATCTTGGCCTGCAGGCGGGCGCGCACATGGCTGCTTCGATTTCACCGGGGAACACGACATCGGGACTGAGTGCAACCGCCTTTTATACGGCCGGCGCGAATAGCGTGGTGGTGGTGAATCCCACCTCAACCGCTTATCCGGCAGTTACAGTTGCGTTTGAAAACCCGGGTCTGGCTTCCGTGGCGGGCAAGACGCATCTGCTGGATGCTTCGCACGGCGAGATCGCGACCGAAGCGGTCAGCTTCAGTTCAGCGCTCGGGAGATATTGGACTTCGGTTGCCGTGCCGGCATACGCGACGATTGCTGTTTCCATGAGAGGCACTCCGGTCCCAGGCGCTCCGAGTGCGGAAGTGAGCGTGTCGCCGAGAGCTGGAAGCCATCCACTCAAGGTATCCATTGATTCATGGCCAAGCAGCGGCGGCGGAAGCGCTATTGTCGGCAGGACGATCGACTTTGGAGACGGCAAATGGGTGAACTGGACGGCATCGACTACTCATACCTATGCTGAGCCAGGAACCTATACGGTTGTTGTCAGCGTGAGAAACCAATCCGGGCAGCTTGCGAGCACGACCAGCGTTGTGACGGTTAAATAGTAATCGTCGATGTTACAAATATTTCCCGGAGTGCGGCGCGACTACTTCCAGTGGTTAGCGGCGTCGTAGATGGCTTTGAGGTCGGAGCGGGTGAGGATCTTTTCGGCGCCGGGATCGGATTTGACGGTGTCGAGCAGGCGGGCGGCTTCGTGGTAGTAGTAGGCGATCTGGGAGCGGTCGCTGCTGCCGGAAAGTCTGGCGGATTCGCCGAGCAGGTAGTAGATGCGGGCGGTGTCGATGTGCATGCCGGCCTTTTCCGCGGAGCTCACAGCCTGTTGGAGATCACGCTGCGCGTGGGCGTAGTCTCTGATTCCGACTTCGGCCTCGGCGTAGGCGATGGCGGCGCGCAGCGAGAGATAGGCACTGACGGAGCTGTCGGATTTGAGCAGGGGGCGAAGCATAGCGAGGGCGTCTTTGGCGCGGCCCTGCGCGATGGCGGAATTCGCCACGTTCAGCTTCGACTGGGTGATGATGTCATTGTCCTTGATGCGGGCGGTGAGACGGAGCGCGGACTGGTAGTACTGGTCGGCGATTTTGAGGTCGCCGCGGAAGAAGGCGACATCGCCTCGGGCGTTCAGGATGGAGGCGCTCAGACCATTGTTCTTGAGATCGCGCACGATGGTGTCGGCTTCGTCGAGGGGCTGAGAGGCTTCGTCGCCGCGGCCAGCGCGGGCGAGAGCTGCGGCGAGGTCGGTGAGGAAAGTGGCCATCGCGGCCCCGTGCTCTTTCTGGTCACGGAAGGCCTTGACGCCGTCCTGCATGGATTTGACGGCGGCGCCGAGGCGGCCCTGATATTCGAAGACGAGACCGATCTGATGGGAGACGACGGCGATCGATCGCGCGTCGTTGGCCTTGCGTGAAAGTTCGAGGGCGCGCATGAGCGAGCTCAGCGCCTGATCGTACTGGCCGGTGTGGGTGTAGGCCTCGCCGAGTCCTTCGAGCGGCTGCGCGATGTCGTCAGGGACGCCAAGCTTTTCGCGAAGCTGCAGCGCCTGCTGATAGTTGGTGAAGGCGTTGTCGGTATCCCCTTTGGCAAGATAGACGGCGCCGATGTTGTTCAGGCAGAGGGCTTCGCCTCCCTGGTCGCCGGTCTCACGCTGGATCTGGAGGGCATCCTTGTAGTGAGCGAGGGCCTGATCGTAGTCGCCGCGATCCTGGTAGACGGTGCCCATCTCGAGCAGCGTGTCGCCCTGCTCTTCCTTCATGCCGATCTCGCGAAGGATGGCCAGCGCCTTGGTGTAGCTGGCGAGCGCTTCGTCGGATTTGCCGCCCATGGCCTGGAGATAGGCGACCTCGTCGAGAGCGGCGGCGACTCCGCGCTTCTGGCCGAGCTTCTGATTGATTTCGATGGATTCCTGATAATTGCGCATCGCCTCCTCGGGCCTGTTGAGGAGGCGGTAGGAGATGCCGGTGGAGAGGAGGATGAGCGCCTCCTGTTCCTGGTTGTCAAACTGGGTGGCTAGCCGGAGGCCCTTGTTCAGCGAATCGAGTGCGGCGTCGGGGTTGCCCAGGTTATTTTCGACCGCTCCCATTTCCCAGAGCGCCTTGACGTTGTTGGGGTCGGCGACGAGGATTTTCGCGAAGATGTCGTGGGCTCTGGCGACGTCGCCCGTGTCCATGTACAGGCTGCCGAGGTTGTACTGGACGTCGACATCGCTGGGCCAGCTGGCGGCGAGCTTCTCGTAGGCTTCAATCGCCTGCTTGTTGTCCTTGATGATGCGCGCGTGGCTGGCGTCGATCAGATATTGCTCGGGGAGGGGAAGATTTTCGCTGCGGGCGAGTTCGACGGCGTGACGCGAAGATTGCTCGGCGTCGGAGTTAAAGCCGAGCTCCGATTGCGCCTCGGCAAGGCGGGAGTGGGCGAGGGCAAACTGCGCATCCTCGGTGGTGGCCAACTGGAAGCTCTTAAGGGCGTCGAGGTTTTTTCCCTCGCGCATGAGGGCGAGCCCCTGATTGTAGGCACGGAGGGCGTCGACCGAAGTGGAACTGGGCTTGAAGGACTGCGCCTTCAGCTCCTTCATGACGTCGGGGGAGAGAGCGAGATTGCTGCGGACGGAGTCGGCGAGCTGGTCGATGGCGGTGGGCAGATCTTTGGCGAGTGCCTGCGCCTTTACCGGGATGGTCTGGTTGCGCTTCAGGTCGCGGATGTTGGCGTCGATCACGATCTGGTCGCCGAAGCGGGAGTACTGGCCGGAGACGACGACGTCGGCGTTGCTGAATTCGGCGATGCGGCGGAGAGTGTCGGGATCGAGGACGGTCTGGGGACCGATGCGCAGATCGGAGAGCACCTGGTGCACGCGATCGGTGGGCACAGCGCGGAGGTGGGCGGACTGGCCGATGTCGGTGCTGAGCATGTCGGCGACGCTCCCACCCATCCAGTCATCCTTCTCGTCTCCGGAGGAATTGCGGAAGGGGACGATGGCGAGCGCCAGGGGTGCGGGCGCGGCGGCCTGCGATTTCGCGGATGATCTGGAGGGCGAGAGATGAGTCGCCATGTAGCCGGCCACGACAGCGATGAGCAGGAGGGCTGCGGCTCCGCCGCCTACCCACCAGCGTTGCCGGGGGGTGAATTGCCGGCGTGGCCGGGAGTAGCTCGGCGCCGCAGCTACCATGGACCCGGAAGAGGTCTTGCCTCTCCACTTGTTGAGGTCGGCAAGAAGCTCGGATGCGGTCTGGTAGCGGAGGTTGACGTCGCGTTCCAGGCAGCGGTTGACGATGCGGTCGAGCGGTCCGGAGATGCTGCTGTCGTGATGGGAGACGGGGACGGCGCGCTCCTGCGTCCGCTTGATGAGACTGGCGAGGGCGCTGTCGGCGCGGAAGGGGGTTTGTCCGGTAAGGAGCTCGTAGAAGATGAGGCCGAGGGAGAAGATGTCGGAGCGCTGATCGAGCGGCTTGCCGAGCGCCTGCTCGGGCGACATGTATTCCATGGTGCCGACGAGCGCCCCGGTCTGCGTCATGCCGTCACCCTCGAGGGTGCGCGCGAGGCCGAAGTCCATGACCAGGATGCGGCCGTTGGGGTCGCGCATGATGTTCTGCGGCTTCAGGTCGCGGTGAATGACGCCGACGGCGTGGGCAGCTTCGAGAGCCTTCGAGGCCTGCTGGATGATGTCGACGGCCTCTTCAGCGGGAAGCTTCTGGCGCTCATGGATGAGGGTGCGAAGGTCGATGCCTTCGACGTACTCCATGGTGATGAACTTCATGCCGTCGGCTTCGCCGAGGTCGTAGATGCGGATGACGTTGCGGTGCGTGACCTGGGTGGAGAGGATGAGCTCCTGCTTGAAGCGCTCGATGATGGCAGAGTTGCCGGCGTATTCGCGGCGGATGGTCTTGAGCGCGATGATGCGATTCAGCTCGATGTCGCGGGCCTTGTAGACGGCTCCCATGCCGCCTTCGCCGAGCAGTGAGAGGATCTCATAGCGCTGGCCGAGGACGTGGCCGGGCTCGAGCACGGGCTGGCCACCAAACATCGAATCGCTGATGGTGCGGCTGGCGGCGGAAAACGGAGGCGGCGTTTGGCGCGCAGACGGCGGCGGCCCTATATATGTAGGGGCGTCGCTGGGCAGCTTTGCTTCGGGAGACGAGCTTTCCCCTTTGAACGGTGTGCGCAAGCCGCCGTTCGCCCCCTTAGGGAGGTCGTCCTGCGGGGGAAGTCCTCTTCTATAGTCGTCGATGATTTCCGCGCTCCCACCGCTAGATGGCACAAACCCTTGAAGCTAATGCTACATGGAGGGCGGCGAACGAGGTCAGTATATAACGTCGGTCACCTCGAAGATGGTGATTCCGACAACCTATTTGTTGCGACTGTGGTGACGATTACCAGAGTTACAGTTACCACACGCGATGATTATTCGGAGAGGATAGGTTCCGGCTCGTCCTCGGTCATCGGCCTAAGGTCTTTGTGGCTCTCGAGGAAACGGACACACGCATTCCAGCGGAGGATGGTTTCGTCATTGCCCGACGGGCGGAGGCGTTCGGCTTCTTCGAAGAGGCTGAGCGCCCTGACCAGCCAGTCGTAAATGTAATTCGAGGAGCCGGGGCCGCCAGTGCGAAAGGCGGCCTTGGCGCGGCGCTCCCACGCGATTCCGGAATAGTAGGCGCGATCGTAGGAAGACTCGAGCGCAGGGATGACTTCGACGGCGCGGGAAAAGGAGGCGGGATCGCTGTGAATCTCGTCGGTGAGGGCGAGGATGAGAGTGACGCGGGCGTGGCGATTGGCGGGCTCAACATCGAGGATGTCGCGGCAGATGCTTTCGGCCTCGGTCGGTTCATGGAGGAGGCGGTAACGCTCGGCTCGAGCGAGCGCGTGTTCAATGCTTTCGTGAGAGATGGGTTTTAGTGCGAACATGCGACGACCTCCTGGTTCGGTCCCTAGATGATGTGAAAGAGCTGCTTGAGCGGATCGAAATAGCGGTCGACGACGCGCTCTTTCAGCGGGATGATCGCGTTCTCGGTAATGGTAATCGACTCGGGGCAGACCTTGCGGCAACAGGTTGTGATGTTGCAGTAACCGATGCTGTGTTTCTTCCTGAGGTCGGTGACGCGGTCTTCGATGTCGAGCGGGTGCATTTCGAGCGCGGCGGCGTAGACGAGCAGGCGGGGGCCGATGAATTCATCCTGCTTGTGATGCTCGCGCAGGACGTGGCAGACGTCCTGGCAGAGGAAGCATTCGATGCACTTGCGGAACTCCTGCACGCGTTCGACGTCGGCCTGCTTCATGCGCCAGGTGCCGTCCTCTGAATCGGGCGTGCGCGGCTTGAAGGGCTTGATGGTTTTCTTGGCGCGGAAGTTCCAGGAGACGTCAGTGACGAGATCGCGGATCACGGGGAAGGTGTGCATGGGCTCGAGGGTGACCGGCTCGTCGAGGTTGAGATTGCTGAGCCGGGTCATGCACATGAGCTTGGGCATGCCGTTGATCTCGGCGGAACAGGAGCCGCACTTTCCGGCTTTGCAGTTCCAGCGCACGGCGAGGTCGGGAGCCTGCTGCGCCTGGATGCGGTGCACGGCGTCGAGGACGACCATGCCTTCTTCGACGCCCGTGGTGTAGTCGGTGAAGGCGCCGTTGGTGGGGTCTCCGCGCCAGATGCGGAATGTTGCGGTCGTGGCCATGGGAGTTATCTCCTAGTTCATCCCTCAGCGGCTAAAGCCGCTCGTCTTTTCGATCTCATACGGCACGGCTAAAGCCGTGCCCTGATACAGAACTCAATTCCCACGTCCGAAAATCCGGACGTGGGGCACCCGAATCGTAGTTCGCCGCATTTATTCATCTCCGACTCATTTCATTTCTTCGATGATGGCTTTGAGTTCGTCGCGAATCGGCGGGATTGGACGCTTTTCGATGAGCATTTCTGAGTCGGAGCTGCCGCGCTTGATGACGATGTTGTACTTACCCCAGTCGGCGTCTTTGTTGGGGAAGTCTTCGCGGAACTGAGCGCCGCGGCTCTCTTTGCGCAAGATGGCGGCATGGGTGACCGCTTCGGAGACGATGAGCATGCTGTTAAGGTCCATCGCGGTGTGCCACCCATTGTTGTACTGGCGGTTGCCGCCGATGCCGACGCGGGTTGCACGAGCCTCAAGCTGTGTGATCTTGTCGAGAGCTTCTTCCATTTCAGGCTCGGTGCGAACGATTCCGACCAGATCCTGCATGGTGTCCTGCAGGTCGTACTGAATCTGATAGGGGTTTTCGCCGGAGAGTCCGCGATCGAAGGGAGCGAGGGCAGCAGAGGCACATGCCTGGAGATGGTCTTCATTGATGCCGATGGATGAGCCGTTAGCGCGGGCGAATTCGGCGGCGTAGCGGCCGGCGCGGCGTCCGAAGACGACGAGATCGGAGAGCGAGTTGCCGCCCAGGCGGTTTGCGCCGTGGAGACCGGCGGCGGCTTCTCCCGCGGCGAAGAGGCCCTGGACAGTGGACATCTGCGAGTCGCCGTCGACGCGAATGCCGCCCATCATGTAGTGCGTGGTCGGACCGACTTCCATGGCCTCTTTGGTGATGTCGAGATCGGCAAGATGCTTGAACTGGTGGTACATGCTCGGCAGCTTGCGCATGATGTGTTCTTCGGCTTTGGAGATGCGGTCCTTGATCCAGGCGATGTCGAGATAAACGCCGCCGTGAGGAGTGCCGCGTCCGGCTTTGACTTCGCGATTGATGCAGCGAGCAACGTGGTCGCGGGTGAGGAGCTCGGGCGGGCGGCGAGCGTTCTTGTCGCCCTGGGTGTAGCGCCAGCCTTCTTCTTCGTTGTCGGCGGTGTGGTCTTTGTAGTTGTCGGGGACGTCGTCGAACATGAAGCGGCGCCCTTCGCTGTTGCGGAGGACTCCGCCTTCGCCGCGCACGCCTTCAGTGACGAGGATGCCGCGCACGCTGATGGGCCAGACCATTCCGGTGGGATGGAACTGGACGAATTCCATGTCCTGCAGCTCGGCTCCGGCACGGTAGGCCAGTGCAAGTCCGTCGCCGGTGTACTCCCAGCTATTGCTGGTGATTTTGAAGGCGCGTCCGATGCCTCCGGTGGCGATGACGACGGCCTTAGCCTGCCAGAGCTGGAAGAGGCCCTTCTCGCGGTCGTATCCTGCGGCTCCTATGACTCGGCCGGAATCCATGAGCAGATCGAGGACGGTGCACTCCATGTGGACTTCCATGCCGCAATGGATGCCGTGATCCTGGAGGGTGCGGATCATTTCAAGACCGGTGCGGTCGCCGACGTGGGCGAGGCGCGGGTATTTGTGACCGCCAAAGTTACGTTGCAGGATGCGGCCGTCCTTGGTGCGGTCGAAGAGCGCGCCCCAGGCTTCGAGCTCGCGCACGCACTCGGGTGCTTCTTTCGCGTGCAGCTCGGCCATGCGCCAGTTGTTGAGGTACTGGCCACCGCGCATGGTGTCGGAGAAGTGGACCCGCCAGCTATCGCGGTCGTCAACGTTGGCAAGGGCGGCGGCGATTCCGCCTTCTGCCATGACGGTGTGGGCTTTACCGAGGAGGGACTTGCAGACGACTCCGACTTTAGCGCCGCTGGCTGCGGCTTCAATGGCTGCGCGCAGACCGGCGCCGCCGGCGCCGATGACCAGAACATCGTAGGAGAAACGCTGGAACTCGGCCATCTACAGGCATCTCCCCGGGGTCATTTAGAAGATTCTCCAGTCGTGCCAGATGCCCATGGCGCAGAGGCGGACGTAGATGTCGGCGAAGCCCACGGAGACGAGACTGGCCCATGCCCATCGCATGTGACCGCGGTTGAGACAGCTCACGCAGTCGTAGAGTTTGTGACGGACGGGATGTTCGGAGATGGTGTCGAACCCGCCTCCGGCGAGGTGGCGAAAGGCGTGGCAGCCGAAGATGTATCCAGCGAGGAGGACGACGTTGACGACAAGAACAATGGTTCCGACGCCGATACCGAAATCCGTCGTCGAAATTGAAACGCGACGATTGCATCGTAGACGAGGAAAGCCCAGACGATGTAGGAGAGGCGCAGGAAATTGCGGTGAAAATTCTGGAGGATCAGGGGGAAGCTTCGCTCGCCGAGGTACTTTTTGCGCGGCTCGCCGACGGCGCATGAGGGCGGGTCGGCCCAGAAGGATTTGTAGTATGCACCGCGGTAGTAGTAGCAGGTGAGGCGAAAGAGGCCGGGGATCCAGAGAATGAAGAACGCGGGCGAGAACGGGAGGAAGTTGGGATACCAGGAGGGTTTGGGTCCAAAGAGCGCGAACCGGGAGGAGCCGAAGAGCTCCGGCGAGTAGAACGGGGAGATGTATGGGCCGAAGGTGTAGTAGTTGTTCTGGAAGGCGGCCCAGGTGGAGTAGACGATGAAGGCGGTGAATCCGAGAAAGACTACGGTGGGCGAAAGCCACCAGGCATCGCGCCGAGACGTCCGTCCGAACCTGCCGCCTTTCCAGACGACATCGGGAGCTGCCATCTTCTCCTCCACAGCTTTGAGCCCAGCAAAAGAGGCATCTTCGCCGCTGGCACGGCATGATACAGGCTTCAATCGAAGACGTTCAAGGCAGATTGTCAGGCTGGTTTGGTCTGGATGTGCTCCGGTTGCAGCCCCATACCGACGAAGTGTGCAGCGGAGCGCTGAGATCGGGGCAGGGCGGTCGCGATACGCAGCAGAAGTGCCGGCTTGACGGGGCCGGGATTTTGCAGGACGCGGTTGAGGACGCGGTGCGCGAGAACCTGTACACGCTGCGTGTTGTGGACAGCGTCCTCGCGGTAGCGCTGGACCTGTTCGAGATGCTCGGACGTGAGCGTGCCGTTGCGGAGCGGATCGGTGAGCAGGTTGGCGGTGGCGACGGCGTCCTGCACGGCGATGTTGATGCCGATGCCGCCGACGGGCGACATGGCGTGGGCGGCGTCTCCGATGCAGAGCAAGCCGGGACGAGACCAGCGCTCGAGGTGATTGATCTGCACGGAGAGGAGCTTGACCTTGTCCCAGGAGTCGATTTCCGAAGTGCGGCCGGCGAGGAAGGGGACGATGCGCTCGAGGTTGGCGTGGAATTTGTCAAGGCCGTCCTGCTGAATCTGATCGAAGCCGCCCTTGGCGATGATGTAGGCGGTCTGGAAATAGTCGATGCGGTTGATCAGTACGACGAGGCGTCCGTAGTTGACGTAGCCAACTCCGATTTCCGGGTCGGAAGGCTGCCGCGAGATGCGGAACCAGAGGACGTCAATGGGCACTCCTTCTTCGGCAAGAGGTAGATGAGCGGCTTCGCGAGAGATGGCGTGACGGCCGTCGCAGCCGACGGTAAGGTCGGCGCGGATCTCCTGGGGGCCGTCGGGTGTGTTGCAGCGAGCGCCCTTGATGACGCCGTCTTCTTCGATGAGGCCGGTGGCCTCCCATCCCAGGCGGAGAGTCAAGCTGGGGTAACGCGATGCTTCCGCCGCGAGGAAGTTCAACAGGTCCCATTGCGGCATGAGGGCGACGAATTTCGCATGTGTAGGAAGGTGCGTGAAGTCGCCGATCTCGAACCTCTCACCTCCTACCATCGCGGCGATGTGGTCGATCCTGGTGTGGCGGATCTGGAGGAGTTTGTCGAGGAGGCCGAGCTCGTACATCAGCTCGAGCGTGGAGGGATGGATGGTGTCGCCGCGGAAGTCGCGGAAGAAATCCTTGTGCTTTTCGAGGACGGTGACGGGAAGTCCGGCGCGGGCGAGCAGGAGACCGAGCATGACTCCGGCCGGGCCTCCGCCGATGATGCATGTGGTCTGCATGACTCTCTCACTATAGATGCGCTGACGCCCCAGGCCGCGGGGTTTAGGGGCTGATCAGTTGACGGACGGCGGGTTGGCCGGTTCGCTGATGCGAAGGTCACTGATTCGGAGAACGAGGCACTTCGCTGCTCCGCCGGCTTTGAGAAATTCGGAAAGCTTTACCTGGAGAACGCTGAAGCCGCGGGATTCGAGCTGAGCGCAGAGGTGCGGGCTGATCTCGTTGAGGAGAATTGTCTGGCCGACGTTGACGGCATTGCAGGCGAAGCGGAGGGCGTCGGTCTTCGTTCACGGCGATGCGGTGTGACGCTGGGTAATGGGCTTCGATGAGAGCGCGGGATGGATGGTCGAAGGCTGGCGGGTAGTACATCAGGTCGCCGTTGGAGAGCGGGCAGAAACAGGTGTCGAGGTGATAGAAGCGGGGATCGATGAGGCCGAGGGAGAGAACTTCGACGGCCCAGGTTTCGGTCAGATAGCGATGGCTGGAGGCGCGGGTGCGGAGTCCGTGTCCCGCCCAGAGGCGGCTGCCATCGGCGTCGAAGAGGGCGTCGCCCTCGCCTTCGAAGGGAGTGGCGCGGGGGATCTCGCGGATGGAGAAGCCGGAGTCGCTGAACCACTTGCGGAAGTGCGGCTCCTCGCCCTGGCGCTCGGGATGATGGAAGCTGCTGAGCGCGACGATGCCGTCGCGGACCAGGCCGGCGTTGGCGGTGAAGACCATGTCGGGCGAGCCGGGCTGAGGCTCGACGAGGAGGACGTCGGCGATTTGCGAGAGGGCGGCGTGCAGCTGCTCCCACTGGGCGGCGGCGTCTTCGCGGGAGGAGCGATGGATGTTGCCTTCCATCCACGGGTTAATGACGTAGTTGACGTCGTAGAGTTTCGGCGGGCACATCAGGAAGGCGGGTTTGCCGGTTCCCATGCGTGTCTCCTTGCCAGAGTTTCACCTGACTTTTGGGACTCGTCAATATGAAAGAAAATACAAGGGAAAGCGCATAAATATGCAGCGGAAGCTGTGCAGAATAGCTGATTGAATCAATCGGTTGATTGACATTCAATCAATCAGTTGATAAATTGCTCACATGGCTGAAAGTGTGAGTGTTGCGCCGGAGCAGTCTTCGGCACAGTTTTCGATCAGGGAGTATTTTTCGGGGCTGCTCAATCCGGTGGACGATGCCGGGAAGCGGAGACTTGCGCTGCTGCAGGCGACGTTTGATGTGATCGCCGAGGCGGGCTTTGAGGGGCTGCGCACGCGAGCGGTGGCGGAGCGGGCGGGGGTCAACATTGCGACGCTGCACTACTACTTTCCCAGTAAGCAGGCTCTTATCGAAGGGCTGGCGCAATTCCTGGGGGCGAAGTTTGTCCTGCTGCATGGTCCGGCGCCGGAGCCGAGCGGATTTCCGGCGCTCGACCGGCTGCGGCAGGAGTTCTCCGACGGCCAATTCTATTTCGAGCATGAGCCGAAGATGCTGCTGGTAATGGAGGAGCTCGGATTGCGCGGCAAGCGGGATGCGGAGGTTCGGAAGGTGGTCGAGATGATGCAGGACCACTGGCGGCGCGGGCTGGAAGGGGTGGTGGTGATCGGGCTTGCGGAGGGGACGTTCCGGCAGGAGCTGGGCAAGGAAGAGATTCTGACCATGCTGCTGTGCCTGCTTTCGGGGGCGGCGAGCTGGGGAGATGAGTTCGGGACAGTCAAGCGAGGGATCGAGCGGTGGCTGTTGACGGAAGAGGTATGGAAGGCGACGAGAGGAGCAGAGCATGAGCGGACGTGATTTGTCGGTGATGGTGATCGGCGGCGGCATTGGTGGTCTCTGCCTGGCGCAGGGATTGAAGAAGGCGGGAGTGAAGGTGGCGGTGTATGAGCGGGACGAGATGCCGACATCGCGGCTGCAGGGATTCCGGGTGCATATCAATCCGGAAGGAAGCATGGCACTGCACGAGTGCCTGCCTGCGGAGCTGTGGATGGTGTTCAATGAGACGGGCGGAGCGTTTACGCGGGGATTTACGGTGATGACCGAGCAACTGAAGGAGCTGCTGCATTTCTCGGGCGACTACGAATCCAATTCCAGTAATGAGGGCGAACTGGCGGTCGCGCGGCACCGCTCGGTGAGCCGGATTACGCTGCGGCACATTCTGCTGCAGGGGCTTGAGGGAGCCGTTCACTACAACAAGCGATTCGAGCGCTATGAGGAGACAGGCGGGCGGTACGTCGCGCACTTTGCCGACGGCACGACGGCGGAAGCGGATGTGCTGGTGGCCGCCGATGGAGTGAATTCGCGGGTGCGGCAGCAGTATCTGCCGCATGCGGAGCCGGTGGATACGGGAGTGATTACGCTGGGCGGCAAGATTCCTCTGACGGATGGAGCGCTGGCGCTGCTGCCTCCGCGGCTGCTGGATGGGCCGGTGATCGCGATGCCTCCCGAGGAGTGCAACCTGTTCATGGCGGTGTGGAAGCGCGCGGCAGGAGGCGATCGGTACCTGCGTCTGCTGGGGAGTGAGGCAAGCGTTCCGGAAGAGGAAGACTACGTGATTATGGCGCTGGGGGCGCGGCGGGAATACTTCGGGTTTCGCAGTGAGCCGCTGACGATGCGCGGCGAAGAGCTGAAGGACACAATCCGGCGCAAGGCGGTGAAGCTGGCATCCTTCGCTGCGCAAGCTGGCGGAGTTGATTGATCCGGAACAGATAGGGCCAGCGCGCATTCGGACCTCGGAGCCGGTGGAGGCATGGCCGACGACGGGCGTGACGCTGCTGGGCGATGCCATTCACAGCATGACTCCGTATCGAGGGATTGGCGCGAATATTGCGCTGAAAGATGCGGCTCTGCTGTGCGCGAAGCTGACGGAGGCGGCGCAGGGTGAGAAGCCGGTGCTGACGGCAATCGCAGAGTATGAGGATGCGATGCGCGAGTACGGATTCGCGGCGGTGGCTGCTTCGCTCAAGGGGATGAAACAGGCGATAGGACCGAGAGGACGAGCTTTCCCGATGGTGAAGAGGGCGATGCGGGTGGTGAATGCCGTCCCCGCGCTACGGAGAAGAATGCTTACGGCATAACGATATTTATCCATTGCGCTTCGTCACATTTTGAGGCGTTCCTCTTGACAATCGAGAGGAACGCCCTTTTACTCTAGATCAACTAGAGGAGAAGCCGGATGGTGAAGGTGAAGGGCGAAGAGGGTGGCGCGGATAGATCGGGGAAGGCGGGATCTCCGGCGGAGCTGGTTGCGGGGACGCTGGACATGCTGATTCTGAAAACGCTGGCACTAGAGCCGCTGCATGGATATGGGATCTCGATCCGCATCGAGCAGATGAGCAAGGGCGTGTTCAGGGTGAATCCAGGGTCGCTGTTTCCGGCATTTTCGAGGCTGGAGCGCGCGGGACACGTGAAAGCGGAGTGGCGATCGACGGAAAACAATCGCCGTGCGAAGTATTACGCGCTGACCGAACGCGGGCGCAAGGCTCTGGACAGGGAAACGCGTGAGTGGGGCCGGCAGACGGCGGCCATCGCCCGGATTCTCGAAGCGTAGGAGGCGCGATGAGTGCATTGCGAAGCATGATGAGCGGCCTGCGGGCGCTGTTCGGCAAGGAAAGGCGGAACGCCGAGCTGGATGAAGAGCTGCGGGAATATCTAGATGCGGCAATGCAGGACAAGATGCGGCGAGGGATGAATCGCGAAGATGCGCTGCGTGCCGCGAGGATGGAGTTGGGCAGCAGAGATGCGGTCAAGGAAAACGTGTGGTCGGCGGGATGGGAGGCGGCAATGGATAACTTCTGGCAGGATCTGCGCTACAGCGTGCGCATGCTGCTGAAGAGCCCGGGCTTTACGCTGGTTGCGGTTGCGTCGCTGGCGCTGGGGATCGGTGCGAACACGGCAATCTTCACGCTGGTCAACGATCTCCTTTTCAAGTCGCTTCCGGTGCGCGATCCGCAACAGCTGGTCTCGTTTGGAAAGGCATTCGGCGGTGGACAGGTCGACGGGATCGGGGCCAGGGATTTTCCGCTCGATATCTTCACCTACGACTTCTACCAGCGGCTGCAGAAGGAGCAAGTCGAGGGGCGTGCACCGTTCAACGGCATCTGTGGTTTTGCGAGCTTCTGGACGCTGGTGAGCGTGCGTACGAGCATGGCGGCGGGCGATCCCGCAACTCAGGCGGCGACCCATCTGGTCACCGGGGATTTTTTCAGCGTGCTGGGAGCCGATCCGCTGCTGGGCAGGACGTTCATAGCGGCGGACACAGATGCTCCGGGGAAGAATCCGGTGGCGGTGATCAGCTATCGCTATTGGCAGCAGATGTTCGCAGGCGATCCGGCGATCGTGGGCCGGACGATCACGATTAACGGAACGCTCTTTACGGTGATCGGGGTGATGCCACCGAAGTTTTATGGGGTGACGAAGGACTCGATGGATATGTGGCTGCCGATCACCATGCAGCAGGAGGTGATGCTGCAGCCTTCTTTGATTGAACCGCACGGGCTTTACTGGATGCATATGATGGCGCGCAGGAAACCGGGCGTTCCGCTGGCGCAGGCTCAGGGATGGGTGTCGAGCCAGTTGCAGCGGTTCATGCTTGACCGCGAGGGCGGGACGGTTAAACCGGAACGGCAACAGGAGCTCCGGAAGGCGTATGTGGAACTGCTGCCGGGAGGCGGCGGTCTTTCCGATCTGCGGGACATCTATCAGCAGCCGCTGAATATCCTGATGGGCGTGGTGGCGCTGGTGCTGCTGATTGCATGCGCGAACCTGGCGAACTTTCTGCTGGCGAAGGCGGCGTCGCGGGAGCGGGAAATTGCGACGCGGCTGGCGCTGGGGTCGAGTCGAAGGCGCATCATCCGGCAGATCCTGATGGAGGCACTGCTGCTCTCGTTTGCCGGCGGGGCGCTGGGACTGGCGCTCGCTTATCTGGGGACAAGCGCGCTGATTCATTTCATCGCTTCCGGCGCCAGGCACACGGCGCTTGAGGCGCGGCCCGATCTTCATGTGCTGCTGTTTACGCTGGGCGTGTCGCTGCTTACGGGAATACTTTTCGGAATCGCGCCGGCGCTGCGCGTGTCGCGGATCAGCGTGGCGCCTTCGCTGGGAGCGAATGCGCGCACGGCCGGGAGCAGCGGGGGACAGGCTGGGCGGATTATGCCCAGGTTGCTGGTGGTGTCGCAGGTCACGCTTTCACTGATGCTGCTGGCGGTTGCGGGGCTGTTCCTGAGGACGCTGCGCAATCTCGAAAACCAGAACTTCGGATTCGATCGACACAATGTGCTGCTGGTGAATTTCAATCCGAAATTTGCGGGGTACAAGCCGGCGCAGCTGAATGCGTTGTATGAGCGCATGGTGGAGCGATTTGAGGCGCTGCCGGGCGTGAAGGTGGCGAGCGTTTCCGGGCAGCCGGCTCTGATAGGCGGCAACTGGAATTCCCCGATTCGTATTCCCGGGCATGACAATGGGCCCAATGCTGACATCGGAACCTCGCTGAATCGTGTGGGGCCAGGATTCTTCGCGACGATGGCCATGCCGATCGTGCAGGGCCGGGCCATCACTCCAACGGATAGCGCATCTTCGGTGAAGGTCGCGGTTATGAATCAGAGCGCGGCACAGCATTTCTTTCCACGGGGAGACGCTATCGGTCATACGTTTACGGTGGATGATCCATCTGTGAAGGGTGGGTGGCAGATTGTGGGCGTGGTGCGCGACGCGAAGTATCACAACCCGCGTGAGAAGCCCGAGCGGATGACCTACCTGAATGTCTTGCAGCTGACCGACGATGACGCCTATGCCTACTGGATACAACTGGCGACGGTGGGAGATCCGGCAAAAGTCGCAGGCGAGGTGCGAGCGGCGATGGCGGAGATCGATCCCAATCTGCCGATTCTCGGTGTGAGGACGATTGCCGATCAGGTGGACCGGTCGATGGGACAGGAGCAACTCATCTCGCAGCTTTCAGGTTTCTTCTCGCTGCTGGCGCTGTCGCTTGCATGCATTGGGCTGTATGGCGTGATGACCTACAACGTGCTGCGGCGGACGAACGAAATCGGGATTCGGCTGGCGCTGGGGGCGCAGATGAGTCGAGTGCTCTGGATGGTGCTACGCGAGTCGCTGGTTCTGCTGGGAATTGGTGTGGCGCTGGGTATCCCGTTGACGCTGGCGGCGACGCGGCTGGTGCAGGCGCAGCTCTTCGGACTCAATGCATCCGACCCGGCGACGCTGATGGCGGCGGTACTGGTGATTGCGGGGGTGACTATGCTGGCGGCATATCTGCCGGCGCGGCGCGCGGCGAAGGTGGATCCGATGGTTGCGCTGCGGTACGAGTAGCGGTGCCGGGCGATGACGGCGTAGTGGGCTGCAGTTTGCTCGAATGCCACAGCAGCCGCTGGACATACTTCGCACTAATGCTGACCGTTTGCCCCTTTGGGAACGTGCGTTGTGATCCCTTTCAGAAGGAATTCGCGGATCAGATTGGTTGCAGCATCAGCGCCAATGTCCGCCAATCCGTTGAATACGACCAACGACACTCCGCGATCGGCATCCGGAACGTAGAGATTCGAGATGGCTGCGGCAGAGAAGTTGCCAAGCAGGCTCGAGTAGTTCGGCATCCACCGCCCGTCATCGCCTTTGGCTATCACCGCTGTGGAGAGCGCGTAGAGCGCGCGCGATCCGAAGCTTCCCTTGCCCTTGTAGAAGTAACGAGGATCCTGATGGAAGATCGAGGGATAAACGGCTCTGCCCAGCAGGTCGCCTGAAACGTGAGTGGCGAGCGCCGCGCCATATCGCTTTCCATATCCTTCCAGGCCACCGCCATAGTCGGGGAAGATGTTCTGGTATTGCTCCGCTCCGGCAATGCCCGCCACCGCCAGGAACGAGATTGGATCGATGATGGAGCGGATGCTCAACTTGAGCTTTTGTTTTGGGCCCATCGGCGGTGCATTCCAGTCAAAGGTACTGTAAAAGTTTGGAATGACGCCGCCAATGCGCTGCTTTACCGCGATCTGCACCTGCTCCTCGGCGAGCTTGTCCTTGTTTCCACTAACAATCACAGTGGTGACGCTGCCGGCGACCGAGAGCGTTACCGGTGGCAAGATACGAAACTCGCCTGGATGCAATGAAATCTCGCCCGATGTGAAACCGCTCATTCCCGGCCGCGTCGCGCTGATCTTGTAAACTCCCACCGGCAATCCCGTGAACGTGAACTGCCCATCACTACCGGACTGTTCGGAGCGCACGTTGGAACCTGACGGTCCGACAAGGGTTATAGCGGCACCCTGCACCACGTCTCGATTCGTATCAAGCACCGTGCCGGAAAGGTTCGCGGTAGCGGCTTGCTCGGAGGCTTCAGATTGACCGGTATGATTTGTGCTTTGGGGCGCATTCGGCAGTGCGACATCATGGGACGGCAAAGTGGAGCTGTCCTGTGCACGAGCGGTTGAATGCAGCAGGCTGAACAGCGTCAAGAAGATGGAACCAGCCACAACAATCGGTTTCCGCGCCCGGGTCAGACTGGATAAATCAACCAATGTCGTCTCCCTCGCAAAAATTCAGCGCCGCAATTTGTGAGACGCGGGGCAAGTGCGACGGTGAACCGCCGGGCAGCAGCTTTAACAAACAGTCATCGGAAGTTCACGATCCCTTCAAACCCAGATGTCGAGCCGCCTTTATTTTCAGCGGTTCATTTTTTCTGGGCGAAAGTGTTGTGTGGGAAAACTCATGCTCTCAATGCATCGCGGGCGCGGCATTGCATGGCGAGGGTGCCGGTGGCCAGCGCTTCTTCGAGCAGAGGCTGGACCCGGGTGCGCAGGCCGGGCTCGCGGCGGGCGAGCAGGCCGAGTCCTTCGACCGCGGTGCAGCGGACGACATTGGATGGATCGTAATAAAGAGGCATGAGGAGGCCGGCGGCGCGCAGGCGCTGGGCGCGAGAGTGCGCGATGCGGGCAACGACGAGACCGAGGTGGGCGCGGGTGCGCCAGTTGTCGCCTGCCTCTTTCGGCCCGACCTCGCTGAAGAGTCCGAGCAGTCGTTCGGCATAGGGAGAGAGAAGGTCCGGCTGCTTTTCGGCGATGCGGCGGGCGGTGTCGGCGGCATGATGGCGGAGGGCTGAATTTCCCGAGAAGAGCGCGCGCAGGAGCGGCTTGAGAAGCTGCGGGTCGGTGATGATTTGAGCCGCGGCGCGGCGTGCATCGGCGAGACCCCAGGATGGCGTGTTGAGATGCAGCGTATTGCGAATGGGCTTGGCCATACGGGCAGGTGTCGAGCGCAGTATAGAGGCTTAGAATTCAGCTATCTATGTCTATGACCACTTTTTCGGCTCCGCCCAGGATCGCCCTTTCGGCCCCGCCCAGGACCGAGTTTTCGGTTCAGGGCCTATGACTGCTGCCTCGGGTAAGAGCGCCACGCTCGAGGCGAGAAGATTTCGACGGCTGCTGCTCAACTGGTTCGACGGGAATGCGCGTGACCTGCCGTGGCGGCGGACGCGCGATCCTTATGCCATCTGGGTTTCAGAGATCATGCTGCAGCAGACGCGGGTGGCGGCGGTGATCGAGCACTATGCGCGATTCATGCAGCGGTTTCCCGGATTGCC
Source organism: uncultured Acidobacteriaceae bacterium (assembly GCA_963725225.1). Taxonomy (GTDB): domain Bacteria; phylum Acidobacteriota; class Terriglobia; order Terriglobales; family Acidobacteriaceae; genus Silvibacterium. The sequence goes on along the minus strand of CAVRXY010000028.1, from coordinate 6,796 downwards.
GGTGCTGGCGGAGGCCGGCGAATACGAGGTGCTGGCGCTCTGGAGCGGCTTGGGCTATTACCGGCGGGCGCGCATGCTGCATCGGGCGGCGCAGTTTGTAACCAGGGAGCTTGAGGGGAAGCTTCCGTCGACGGCGGTGGAGCTGCGGGCGCTCCCGGGTATCGGCGAATATACGAGCGCGGCGATTGCCAGTATCGGGTTCGGCGAGCCGGTAGCGTGCGTCGATGGCAACGTGGAGCGGGTGCTGACCCGGGTGCGCGGCTGGACAGAGCGGACGGCGCTGGGGGCGCGGATTCGCAAGGCGGCTGCGGAGCTGCTCGATCCGGGCCGGCCGGGCGACTTCAACCAGGCGATGATGGAGCTGGGGGCGACAGTCTGTCTGCCGCGGGCGCCGTTGTGTCTGCAGTGCCCGGTGGTGGAATTGTGTGCGACGCGCGGGGAGCATCCGGTGGCGGCGCGGAAAAAGATGCGCAGCCAGAAGGTCGCTTATGCGTTTCTGCTGAGGATCGCCGAACCGGAGGCGAAGAAGACAGCCAGCAGGAAAAAGAATGGAAGCGCACGGCGGCCGGCGGAGCTCGCGGTGCTGCTGGAGCAGCGGCCGGAGGGGGTTTCGCTGATGCCGGGGATGTGGGAGCTTCCGGAGATTGATGCCGCCAAGGCGGACGCGGCGCGGCGGCTGCTGGATGTGCGGCACTCGATCACGGTGACCAACTACTACGTGACAGTCTACGGATACGATGCCAGCGGTGAGAGCATTTTGCCGAAGACGAGTGGCGTGCGGAGGTGGGTGAATTCACGTGAGCTGACGGAGCTTCCGCTGACGGGATTGACGCGCAAGGTGCTGAAGCGTCTGAAGACTCTGCCCGGATACACGGGGCCGGGTCCGGCGGTGACGTTTGATAAGGTGACACCCGAAGTCTGGGTGTAGAGAATGGTTGACGCGCCTCTTCGCTTGTTTCGGAGCACTCCTGGAGAATGATGAAGATTCCTGCCCCTGTTGTTTCGCTCGCTACCGTTGCAGTTCTTTCTCTATCCAGCGCCATTGCGCAACAGGCCCCGGTGCCTGCGATTGCCGGGGTTCCGGAGGCTGCGCGGCGGGCTGCGGCGTCGATTGATGCGGAGAAAATTCGCGCTCATGTGCGATTCCTGGCGGACGATCTGCTGGAGGGTCGAGGACCGGGGACGAGGGGCGGAGATATCGCGGCGAAGTATATCGGGACGCAGTTTGCCCTCTACGGACTGCAGCCGGCGGGGGATAACGGGACGTATTTCCAGAAGGTACCGCTGTACGCAGTGCATACGATCGAGGACCAGACGAAGTTCAGCTTCATGCCCGAGAGCGGGGCTCCGATTGAGCTGACTTATGGCTCGGATTATGTGACCAAGGACCAGACAGGAGCAGCGTCAGCGGATATCGACGCGCCGATTGTGTTTGTGGGCTACGGGATCGATGCGCCGGAGTATCACTGGGACGACTTTGCAGGCGTGGATGTGAAGGGCAAGGTACTGCTGGTGATCGTGAACCAGCCGCCGTCGAACGATCCGGCGTTCTTCAAGGGCAAGACGATGACCTATTACGGCCGCTGGACGTACAAGTATGAAGAGGCGTCGCGGCGGGGCGCGGTTGGAGTGCTGATCATTCACCGGACGGATCTGGCGAGTTATCCGTGGGATGTGGTGCGGAATTCGCAGTCGGTGGAGAAGTCGTACCTTCAGGATGATCCCACGGCGACGCTGAAGGCAGCGAGCTGGATCCAGCTGGATGTGGCGAAGAAGCTGTTTGTGGCGGCGGGGAAGAATGTCGACGACGAGATTGTGGCGGCAGGCAAGCCGGGATTTCATTCGTTCGAGCTGCCGGTGCGGCTGAAAGCGCATGTGGCGAGCCGGGTGCGTCATTATGAGTCAGACAACGTGATTGCCAAGCTGCCGGGTACGGATAGCTACTGGGCCGGATCAGGCGGTGATTTATTCGGCGCACTACGACCATCTGGGGATCGATCCGGACCTGAAGGGCGACAACATCTACAACGGCGCGGCGGATAACGGGACGGGCTGCGGGATTCTGCTGGAGCTGGCCCGGGCCTATGCGGATGCGACTGCGAAGCCGCCGCACAGTATCTTCTTCGCAGCGGTGACGGCGGAGGAGCAGGGGCTGCTGGGATCACAGTACCTGGGAATGCATCCTCCGGTTCCGGCGGCGCAGATATCGCTGGATCTGAATTACGACATGCTGATGCCGCTGGGGGTTCCGCTGTCGGCGGAGGTGAGCGGGGCTGAGCGGACGACGTTTTATCCGGTAGTGGAGAAGACGGCGAAGGCTTTCGATCTGACGCTGGAGCCGGACAAGTTTCCTGGTGCCGGGCATTACTATCGCTCGGACCACTTCAGCTTTGCGCGCGCGGGTGTCCCGGCGTTTTCTGTCGGGCAAGGGACGCTGTTCGAGGGTCACGATGCCGCGTGGGGCAAGGCGCAGGCGGAAGATTACGTCGCGCACCACTATCACCAGCCATCGGATGAATATCACGCGAGTATGGATTTTCGCGGCGATGCCAAAATGGCACGGTTCGGGTTGATACTCGGGTGGGAAGCTTCGTCGCTGCCGCAGACGGTGGGCTGGCAGAAGGGCGACGAGTTCGAGGCAGCCCGTAAGAAGAGCCAGGGGAACTGAGTTCGAATCGACAACGGCAAGGAGTATCGGTGCGGATCGCGGTTGCAGTGCTTGTGATGTGGGCCTCGGCCGGGATGGCGCAGACGGCTACGGAGCCGGCACTGCATCATCGTGCGGCCGGGCCGGATTCCGGGAACGGTGTCACGGCGCAGCCGGGCGTTCCGGGAGGAAAGCAGCGGGGGACTTCCACACTGCCGGCCTCGGCCCAGGGCGAGTACATGCTGGACGAGACCGGGTCGGTGGTGCAGATCACGATCGAGAACGGCATTCTCGACGGCTATATCTCGAAGCTGACAGAGCAGCAGACCTCGGCGCTGACGTACTTCTTCGACCGCACCACGATCAATGGTGACCGGCTGAGCTTTACGACCAAGCAGATTCACGGAATCTGGTACTCATTCGACGGCGCGATCGTGCGCAGCGATGTGTCCAGCAAGCAGGAAACCGGGTTCTACCGGCTCAAGGGCACGTGGGTGACGCACGATGAAGTTGGGAAGGGTCAATCGACGTTCACAGTCAGCCTGAAGTCCACGCCGCGCGGGTCTGCTGAGTTTTGATTTCCTGAGTATTGCTTTCGGGTCAACCGAGAGGCTGGCTGCTACCGAGCTGGTGGGTGCGGACAGCTGAGCGGACGCTCTGAGCTGCGCCGGAGTGGTCAATCAGCTGGCCGGGTTGGCCGGGAACTTCCAGGACCTCCGGGGCGGAAGCGGGGCCGGGCGCGCCGCCGGCGCGCTCGATGGAGATGGCCTGCGGAGTCAGATCGTCGGCGACGGCGGCAGGGCCAAGAGCCGCGGGCGACAGGCGGGTGGGATCGCCGGCATTTTCGGAGGCCTCACGGCGCAGCTTAAGTTCAGCGGAATGGTCGCGAAACGCGGCCTTGGAGTCGATGGGCGGGATGGCGGGCGGAATTGCGGCGGGCTGAGGTTCGACGCAGGGAGCTAAGCTGAACAGGCGGCGGAAATCTCCGCGAGCGTATGCGGCTGCTGCCAGTCCGAAGAGGGTTCCGATGACGGCACCCTTCCAGAATTCGACGGTTTCGGCATGTTCGGACATTCGAGCTGTTTCTCCTCGTACTGGAATTTTTCGGGGCTTTGTCTAGTTAGAAAGGCTGCTCCGGGTTGGCGTTGCTCAGGGAGATGGCCACGGACTGTGATTCAGCAAATTTTCTTGCATCGAAATGCATTTGCGATATATCTTATGATGTAACTTACGATATATCGTACAAATGTTTTTAAGGAGAATTACAGATGTTTGGAAGACACGATAAAGGGCAATTTGAAGAAAGGGCAGGCCATTGCGGGCCGTGGAAGCAGTTTCGCGGCGGCCGAGGCGGTTTCTGGGCCGAGATGGGCGAGGGCTGGGGGCGTGGACGGCACCGGTTCGGAGGGGAATTCGGAGGACGGCTGTTTGACGGCGGCGAGCTGCGGCTGGTGATCCTGAGCTTTATCGCGGAGAAGCCGAGTCATGGCTACGAGATCATGAAGGGCATTGCCGAGAAGATGGGCGGCCTGTATACGCCGAGCGCCGGGGTGATCTATCCGACGCTGAACCAGCTGGAGGATGAGGGCTTCGCGACGGCGACGACAGAAGGCGGCAAGAAGCAGTACACGATCACCGAGGCGGGAAGGGCGGAGCTCGAGGCGCACAAGGCGCGCATCGATGAGCTGCTGGGACGCATCCGGCAGATGGGCGAGGCATACGGCAGCCGCAGAGCTCCCGAGATTATGCGGGCCATGCACAACTGCAAGCTGGCACTGAAGCTCAAGTTCGGGCGGGGCGATCTTTCGGCCGAGCAGCTCGGGAAGATTGCGGAGATCCTGGACACGGCGGCGAAAGAGATCGAGCGGGTGTGATGGCAGGGCAGGGAACAGGGATCAGGGAACAGGGCACAGAAGACAGGGCGCTGGCGGCCCAGAGTGATGAGGCGACGACATCCTTCCGCCTGGCCGAGCGGGTGCGGGAGCTGGAGGCGGAGAATGCGCGGCTCAAGAGTCTGATTGGTGAGCTGCTGGTTGCGAATCAGTTGCTGCGCGAAGGCAAGACCGCAAGGTAGAACTGTGATTCAGCGGGGAGTGTTTCGGCGCCGTAGATAGCTCTCGCGCTTCTCGGGCGGGAAGCGTTCGATGGCATAACGGAGGCTGGTTCGCGGCATGGCGGCATGGTGCCGGCGCAGGAATCTCTCAAGCGCGCGGATGTCTTTCTTGCCGGCTTCGCGCAGCATCCAGCCGGTGGCCTTGTGGATCAGATCCTCGGAGTCATGGAGGAGGATTTCGGCGAGCGCGAAGGTGTCGTCGAGCTGGTTTTTGCGAATGAGCCACCAGGTGGAGACGATGGCGATGCGGCGATCCCAGAGGCGCGACGATTTCGCCAGCTCATAGAGAAGGCTCTTGTCGCGGGTGAGGAGCCAGGGACCGACGATGTAGGGCGCGCTGTCGTCCACGCCGTCCCAGTCGCGGATGAAATGGCGGTTGCGCAAGTAGAAGTTGAAGATCTTTTCCTGGCCAGCTTCGCCGGCCTTCTCAAACTGAATGCGCAGGATCATGTGAGCCAGCGAGCGTTCGTCGTGAACCGCCGATCCCATGAGCTTGCGGACTTCTGCCAACGCAAGGTGGGCGAATTCCCGGGCGACTTTGCGCGCCGATGCGGTGGGAACGCCGAGGAAGGTGTCACCGGTGCAGTTCCTGAAGAAGCCGCGCTGGGTCCGCGCCCTGACGGGATCGGCGAGTTGATGAAGTGCGAGGCGGGCTGCGTCGAGGATGGCGGCTGATGGTGGGCCTTGTGCTTAGTAGTAGTCGGCACAGCTCAGATAGTAGCCGCACTGCGCGCAGATGAGCTTGCACCGGTGTCCGTGGAGGCGGTGCGAGCAGTTGGGGCAGTAGACGGAGTGATGCTCTGTTGGCGCGGTTGTCTGCGGTGCTGGAGGGGGCTGCTCGGAGGCGCCGGAGTTGGTTGAGGGCCGCACCGCAATAGCTTACTGCAGGCGGCGGCCGCGGTGGAATGTTTCGCGGGCTGAGGGTTCCTGGTTTGTAAATTCGACGGCGGAAGCAGGTTTGGTTATTCTCAAGTTCGGCACAGATATGTCGGTGTCGCGATTTGAATAGTGTGAACCGGCCTGGTTGATTTCCCAACAAAAACGAGGAGCTGTTTATGGAACGCAAAGCGAGCGCCGTATGGCATGGCGCCTTGAAGGATGGCAAAGGCACGATCTCGACCCAGAGCGGAGTTCTGAAGGAGACGCAATATTCTTTCAGCACGCGTTTTGCCGATGGCATTGGAACGAATCCTGAGGAGTTGATTGCGGCAGCGCACGCGGGCTGCTTCACGATGGCTTTGAGTGCACAGCTTGGAGAGGCGGGGCTGACTGCCGAGTCGCTGGAAACGACGGCGGTGGCGAAGTTCGAGAAGACGGACGCCGGCTTTACGATTACGTCGATTCACCTGACGACCCGGGCCAAGGTTCCGGGAGCAAGCGAGTCGGCCTTTGAGACGGCGGCAAGCAACGCGAAGGCGGGATGCCCTATCTCGCGGCTGTTCAAGGGCAATACAGAGATTACGCTGGACGCAAAACTGGCGTAGTAGACAGAGTGCAGCGCCACGACGCCGCGGATAAAGCCGCGGCGTTTGTGTTTCGGGGACTAACTGTTGGTGCGGACGAAGTCACGCAGGCGGCGGTTAATTTCCGTGGCCTTCTGGACTCCGCCGTCGAGCATGGAGCGCCACTTGCGGGCGTTTTCGTCGAGATCGACGGTACCGAGGAGATAGCTGGTCTGGAGGACGATTTCGAGGGCGTTGCTGAGGTCGTGAGAGAGGCGGCTATCTCCTGCGCGTGCTCGATCGGGATGGGGGGTGTACCGGTGGATTCGGTCATCTTGGAGTCCTGATCCTTAGGTTTTCTGAAGATTTTCTGAAAATTTTTGATGCCTGCTGGAACGGTAGTGAAACAGTGGTGAAACTGGTTCCGCGCCGGGACGGGGGATCAGCGGACGCGTGTTTGACACAGATGGACGCCTTTGTAACACTAGGAACTGCTGCCAGTCCAGCCGTTCGTGCTGGACATCACATGCGTGCCGAAGTGGCGGAATTGGCAGACGCGCATGGTTCAGGTCCATGTACTCGCAAGGGTGTGGG
>CAVRXY010000027.1:0-211597 GCA_963725225.1 uncultured Acidobacteriaceae bacterium | reverse complement strand
CCACGAGAATGCCGTCTTCAATGCGGAGAATGTCGGCCGCGATCCAATTGACCGGGGCGCCGAATCCGGAAAAGCGGCCGTACACAATGACGAAGTCTCCGTCCGCAACGATGAGTCCGGGCTCATAGCGCAAGGTAGGCGGAATTCCTTTGATGAGGTTGAAGAGCCCGTCACGGCCGGGCTCTATGTGCGCACTGTGCTGAATATAGTCAGGCGACCAATACTTCTCCGCCGCCTGATAGTCGCGCTTGTTGAAGAGTGTGTCGAATGCCTCGAGCACCAGCTTCTTGTTCCGATCCTGCAGTGTTTCATTCATGGCTGCTTTTCCAGTTCACTTCACTTGTTAGAGTTTTGATCCGCCGTCCACGGGAATATTTGCCCCTGTGATCCAGCGGGCGCCGTCTGAAGCGACAAAAGCAATTACGTCGGCTACGTCTGACGGCTGGCCGATGCGCTTGAGCGCCTGCATAGAGAGCGTCAAACCGCGGCCCCCTTCAGTCTTGGTGAAATTGGACATATCGGTTTCGATGACTCCGGGAGCTACGGCATTTACGCGGATCCCACGCGGACCCAGTGTGGCCGCCCAGTGCTTGACCAGCGTGTCGAGCGCCCCTTTAGTGGCTGCATAGGCGGGGATCGATGGAGCTCCCGGCTGTCCGGGATTGCCAGGTACGGCATGTGAGGCAAGAGACGAGACGAGGATAATGTTCGATCCCTCGCTGAAGAGCGGCAATAGCTCCTTCACAAGAAAGAATGGGCTGCGCACGTTTGTGGCGAAGAGGTTGTCAAAATCTTCTATGGTGTGATCTTCGATAGCAGCAGCTTTCGAGATTCCGGCGTTGGAAATGAAGATATCCAGATGGTCGCTGACGATGGCACGGACCTGCTTTGCGAGCGCGGCAGCGCCCTCCGGAGCTGAAAGGTCTGCCTGCAGCGCGTTAGCGTGTCCGCCTGCGGAGCGGATCTCGGAAACGAGCGCGTCGGCCTCGGCAGCGGCACGGCCGTAGTGAACGATGACGCGTGCTCCAGCATTGGCAAGAGCAAGGGCGGTGGCACGGCCGATGCCGCGCGATGCGCCGGTGATAAGCGCGGTTTTATTGGCAAGACTGGGCATTTCTCAGACTCCCTGGATTAAGACGACTCGATACGTTGATCCCTTGAAACGATGCTCACGGACCTTGCGATACTCAGGACCGTCGTACCAGGCCTTCGCTGCCTCGATGCTTGGGAACTCGAGGATCACGGTGCCCTCCGTCGGATCTCCTTCCAGATCTTCATGCCGTCCGTAAAGGGCAAGAACCTTGACCTCGTGGCCGGCGAGCGTCGCGGGCACCTCTTTCGAGTAAAGGTTGAGCTCGTTCTGATCAAGCGTCTTGTCGCGCGTAAAAACCATGTATGCACTCATAGCGATCTCCGTTTCAGTGTGTGAGCGTTGAGTAACCTCCGATTTACCTCGCGCCACTATTGACGAGAAGTTCCGCACCGGCGGTTGATTCAGCATAGAACGGATAGTCGGTGTAGCCGCGAGCATCGAATGTGTAAAAGGTATTGCGATCATATGGTGTGAGGGGGAGATCTTCGCGAATTCGCCGGGGCAGATCCGGATTCGAGACAAAGTGCCGCCCGAATGTGACTGCATCGGCGTCCCCTTTTTCAACGATCGCTTCTGCTGTGTCGGGCTCAAAGCCGCCCGCGGCCAGGATCTTTCCATTGAATATCTTCCTAAGCTGCTGGGACGCGACCGGAGCCTGCCCTTCCTGGATCACGACATTGCCCTTCACCCGGGGCTCGATGACATGGAGATAGGCAAGGCCAAACTCGTTCAGATGCTCAGCAACGTAGGAAAACAGAGCCTGTGGGTTGCTGTCCGACATACCATTCCAGGTGCCGCCGGGGCCGATGCGGACCGCAACCTTGTCAGCTCCCCACACAGAAATCATTGCTCTCAAAACCTCGAACAAAAAGCGCGAGCGGTTCTCGATCGATCCTCCGTATTCATCGGTGCGCTTGTTGCTGCCGTCCTGCAGGAATTGATCGATGAGATAGCCATTCGCGGCGTGCAATTCAACGCCGTCGAAGCCCGCAGCTTTGGCGCGAAGGGCCGCTTGACGGTAATCTTCGACGATTCCGGGAATTTCCGATGCAGCAAGCGCGAGATGCGGCGATGGCTGAACCCAGCCGCTCGGTGCGGACACCACCTTCGAGCCATCGTTCCAATAGGCTGGATTCACAGAGGCCGAGACCGGCGTTTCCCCTCCGGTCATCTCGATGTGTGAGGAACGGCCGGTATGCCATAGCTGCGCGAACATGTGCCCGCCCTTCGCGTGAACGGCGTTGACGCTCTTCTTCCAGCCTTCGACTTGCTGATCTGTGTAAAGACCCGGTGCGCCCAACCATCCGCGGCTGGTGACGGAGATGTTGGTGGCCTCCCCGATGATGAGGCCGCCGTCTGAAGCTCGCTGCGTGTAATACTCGGCCATCAGATCGCCGGGAATCGAGTTGGGCTGAACAGACCGCGAACGCGTAAGGGGAGCCATGACCACCCGATGCTTCAACTGCATGGCTCCAAGTTGAACCGGAGTGAATAGCTTCTTCTCTGTTGCCTTGCTCATATCGCACCTCAACTGTTGGCGTGTACTTACAGATACGATACATATCGTATCCATCGCGCTTTATTTGATACACCGTGTACCATTTCGGATTCATCCGATCTCACTTTTTTCGCGAAGGAGCGTCATGCGATCCGGAGAAGGTCAACAAGAGGAGTACTTCTGCTCGAGGAGGACGGCCGCGAAATCCCCGGATTCAGCAGGCGATCCTGAAGGCAGCGGTGGACCTGGTGCTCGAGAACGGCTTTAAGGCGCTCAGCATGGATGCGATTGCCGGCAGAGCCGGAGTTGGGCGCATGACGATCTACCGCCGCTGGCCGAACAAGGCCGCGATCGTCATGGACGCATTCGTCGCGCGAGTGGATCCGAACACGCTTTTCCTGCCTTCCAGAACTTATCTCGACAGCATCCGGCTGCAGATGCGCACGATGGCCAAGGTATTCCGCGGCAAGGATGGAACGCTCATCCGAGCTCTGCTGGCGGAGGCACAATTCGACCCCGAACTTGCCACCGCCCTTCGCGAAAGATGGACGATGCCCCGGCGAAGAATGGCCATCGCCTATTTTGAGGAAGGTATGCAAAAAGGATTTCTGCGACCGGACGTCGACCCCGACGCGATGATCGACGTCCTTTATGCTCCGATCTACTACCGCCTGCAGATGGGAATCGGACCGTTGACCGACGCATACATCGATGAGATCTTCGAACACGCGATGAAGGGGCTGAGGAAGTTGTAAATGCCGGCAGGCCGGCCATCTTTCGACAGCTATGCACTCGCCGGTTTTCTTCGGACCATGCGGTCGCCGCGCTGATCCCAGCTCTGTCCGCTTCCGCCTCACGCTGTGCCTTCATCGGCTTCCCTCGTCTTATTCGCCTGTGCTTCCATCAGCGCCATCCTCAGCTGCTGGTTTTTGATGAGCAGCTGACAAATCCATTCCTGCATGCTCCGCAACCGGCTTTGCCATTCGTCATGCAGATCTTCCATCGACAGCTCTGATGGATAGCCGGTAATCACCGGCCCCGGAATCGAAAGGAGAGGATCGGTTTGCAGGAGTGTTTCTCCACTTAGCTGGATGTTCATGTTGACCTCCGGTGAAAAATCGCGCTCAAGGCAGGTACTGGTCTTCCGAGGTGGTCTTTCCAGCCGCTCCGCATTGGTGCCGGACTGAAGACGTCAGGTGCGTTACGAACATTGAAGACACTATGAAGCAAGATTCGAAGCTTTGCATCCCACGAAGGAATGGATTTTCCATGCTTGTGACTGGGCGTCATTGGGTACCCCTAGCGAGGGGGTAACCTCATATAGGTTTCAGCGGCGAGGCAGCGTCGGCTTCCGTAAAACACCAGTACGCAGGCCTACCACGTTACATATGAGGGCGACGGCCCTCAGGGATAATGATTTCGCGGCGGCCGAAGAGACGAGCATCGAGTGAGAAGGCGCCAGGGCCCAGTAATACGAGGGCCAACGACATGACAGCGAGATCGAGGGCAGTAAGGCCTTGCACGTGCCTGTCCGCTTCCCCGGTCAGGAGCATTGAAATACCTGTCACAGCGTAGCCGATTGTTGCCGCAACGCCGGCAACAGGAGTCAGGAAGCCGATAAGAACCATCAGCCCTACGACGACCGCAAGTAGCGCCGTCCCCCAGACACTCAGCGCACTCTCGCTGAATGCAGTAAGGCCGAACAATCCCTGGCCAATTGCGCTGAAGGCAACTGCAAGCCGAAGTAGAATGAGGCCAAAGCCGGGCAATCCGTCCGGGAAACTGGAAAATAACTTCTGCAGCCTATGCCTCCTCGGCGGGAAGAACGCGCTACCGATGAGGCTAGTCTCGATGATCCGGAATTGAATCCCCAGATCGAGTGCTTTTTTCTCGCCACTTAAATGGCTCTACCACTTAAGTGGGTGAGTGGACTAGAGTTGTATGATTCCGCGCCTTATGGCGATCGCGACGGCCTCGGTGCGGTCGCCTGCCCCTAATTTCTCCATGATGTGCTTGATGTGTCCTTTGACCGTCTCCTCGGAGATGAAGAGCAGCGCCGCGATGTCGCTGTTGCGATTCCCTCCGGCAATCTTCTCAAGGACCTCGATTTCGCGCTTGCTCAAGGCGTCTGAGCCGAAGTGCTCGGCAAGATGCGCTGCTACTTCGGGCGGAATTTGTTTCTTTCCGGCATGGACCCTGCGGATCATCTCCACGAGCTGTTTCCGGGGCATGCTCTTGAGCATGTATCCCTGCGCTCCGGCCTCGAGAGCACGCTGGATCTCGGCATCTCCTTCAAAAGTGGTCAGCATGATGACGCGGGCATGTGGGAACTCGGTGCGAATTGCGATCATCGCGTCAATGCCGCCGATATCAGGCAGCCGGAGATCCATCAGCGTTACGTCCGGACGATGTTCCCGGAAGCCGGCGATGGCGTCGCGGCCGCTTGCCGCCTCTGCAACCAGAAGCATATCGGGCTCATTTTTGATGACAGCCGCGATTCCCTCGCGCATCAGCGGATGGTCGTCAACGGAGAAGATTCGAATCCGAGAAGGGGCGCTCACTTATCTGCCTGCTTCCTTTTGCCGGTAGCGGAACTTTCAAATTTTTCCCTGTTGAGCCAGGGCAGCCATTGCGATATTGGACCACGGGACCCGCTCTCGAAGGCGATCGCGCTGGGAACCGTCAATTCAACCTCGGTCCCGGCGCCAATTCGGCTTCGGAGCTTGAGACTGGCCCCGATGCCTTCGGAGCGCTCCCTCATGCCCGAGAGCCCCCAATGGCCATCGCGACCCGAATGAAGCACCTGAGGATCGATCCCACGGCCATCGTCGCGCACCAGAACTCTCAGGTGCCCGCTCGCATATTCTACTTCGACCTCGATGCTGTTTGCCTGGGCATGTACAAACGCATTCACGAGCGCCTCGCGCCCGATGCGGTATACCTCGTCGCGGATGATTGGCCGGACCGGACGCGCAATGTTATTTGCGATCACGCGATATCCGATGTTGTCGTCGAGGGTGAACTCCTGCCGCACGCGCGAGAATGCCATCTCGAGGCTGCGGTTCTCCGCCTCGGTAGTACGCAGTCCGCGCAAGGCGTTTCTGCCTTCTTCAGTAACTTTTCCCATCAACTCCAGCACTCGTCTCAAAAGCGGCTTGACCGGAGAGTCCTCGGGCAGCTGGTCCTCGGCCACATCCAGTTGAAGAGAAGCGCTCAGGACCCCCTGAAGCAGTGTGTCGTGCAGTTCCTGCGCAATTCGCGTTCGTTCCGCAAGCCGCTCCTGAAAACGCATATTCAGTCGCCTGGTCATCTGATACATGCGCAGACGATAGATGGCGACGATCAATAGAAAAGCCACCGCTACGCACAGGATTCGAAACCACCAGGTTTGCCAGAACGCGGGCTCGATGATGAAAGATACAGCCGTCTCTGGTCCATTCCAAAGGCCATTGCTATTCGAAGCAACGACGTGGAAGCGATAAGAGCCCGGCCCGAGGTTGTTGTAAGTGACCTGCCGGGAGGAAACGATCTCGCTCCATCCGTGATCGGTACCATCGAGCTTGTAGCGGAATCGAATCCGCTCGGGTGCAGCAAGATTGCCCCCTGAGTAATCAAAGACGATGCTCTCAACTCCGGCTGGAAGCCTGAGCGGATTCTGCAGGTTTAGTTGATCTCCGCCAGCCGACACCGACTCGATCCGAACGGCGGCGGAGACGGAGTTGTCGATGGCGGCCTTAGGATCGGCGACAGACAATCCACGATTCAGCGAGACCCAGATGCGGCCGCGAGGATCCGATATCATGCTGCGATCGCGACCGACCCCTTCGACTCCAAGAAGTCCGTCGCTCATTCCGTAGCTTTGGACATCGGTTTCCTCAAGGGACCCTTTCAAGAGCCGATCACGATTTACCTGGAGAACGTGATCCGAGGTTGAAAACCAGAGCGAGCCCATCCCGTCTTCGGCAATGCCGTAAATCTGCTCTCGCAACGCCTCAGGCAGCTTCTGCGGCACGTGGATACGGCCGAAGGATAAGAATGCCAGCCCTCCGGAGGTTGCGATCCAGAGCACATGCCTTGAGTCCTCGAAGATTGTTCTCACGCTAGAAGCCGGCAGGCCATCTGCAGCAGAGCGATTTGTCCAGCGGCCGTTCGCAAACGAAGCAAGACCGGCCGGCGTTGCCAACCACATCGTGCCGTCGAAGCCTTCGACGATGGAATTGATGGTGTTCGCCGGGAGTCCCTGGGCTTCAGAGAAATTGGTGAATTTGCCATCGGCCAGCCGGCTCACTCCGGCGCTCACGGTTCCAGCCCACACGGCTCCGTCGCTGTTGCGATGGACAGAATACACGCTGTCCTGAGCCAGTCCGTCCGCCCGCGTATATGTGCGTGCGGCGAACGAGTCGCCGTTTGCGGTCAGCGCGGTAAGACCGCCACTCTGCCTTCCCACCCAGACCTCGTCTTTGCCGCCGCTGATGGAATAGACAACATCGTGGTCCAGACCGTCAATTGTTATTTGACTGACTCGCCCATCGCTCATCCGATAGAGTCCGCCAGAAAGCGGCGCAAACCACGTCCAGCCGTCTGAGTCGACATAGACAGGGCCGTTGCTGTCTGCAGGCAGGCCCTGGGCGGTCGAAAATGTAGAGAACATCCCATCCCGCAACCGTTCGATGCCTTGCGAGCCGCCAAGCCAAAGGCTCCCGTCCCGGTCTTCATAGATTGCAGTAACTTCGTTTCCGGGTCCGGGTTTCAGTTGATCGACAGAAACGGCGCCGGATAGAGCAATGCGGACAATGCCATGATTCGTTCCGATCCAGACGTTTCCGTTGTGATCCCTGGCCATGGCCAGAATCTGAAGTTTTCCGACCGGTGTTGCGAGTTCCTCCTCTGTGAGGCTCTTGCCATCCCAATGCTGGAGTCCGTGGTCGGTTCCGATCCATAAAGCGCCATTGACTGCGGGAAGCAGGGCTTTGATCTTCGAATCGTCGGATTCCTCGGCAAGTTTGGAGATGTGCCCCTGGCTTACGCGCGAGAGTCCATTGTCCTGTGTGCCCAGCCAGATTCGGCCGTCGCGAGTCACCGCAAGGGAGATGACAGTACCCGGTTGGTCTTCGGCTCTGACGACGGTTTCCAGCCGGCCATTACGATAGCGAAGCGTACGGTCGCCCAGCCCGGCAAGAAGCACTGCACCTTCGTTGTCGCGGGTCATGGCGGTCATGGTGATGTCCTGCAGATCGAGGCGGGCGGCGACATCCTCAAATTTACCGTTGCGATACAGAAGCATGCGCGGACCCTCGAGACGGATCCAGAGGTTTCCTTCAGCGTCGGAAAGCAGCCCGCGGACAGGACCGGTGGGAGCCCCGTCCGGTAGTGGCTGCTGAATCATCTTGAAGTTATAGCCATCAAAACGGACCAGGCCTCTTTCGGTTCCAATCCACAGATAACCGTCACTCGACTGGCTGATTGCGTAGATCGCTCCTCCAACAAAACCCCGGTCCGGCCCCCATTTGTCGAGGACATATTGTGAGATTGTCCTGTTGGGATCGAGTGCGAAGGCTGACTTCACCAGGCAAATGACTACAAATCCCGCCAGCAGCCACCCGCGCAACCTGTGACCTTGAGTCATTTGTTCAGGGCAGGAATTCGAATTTCTCAATGACAACCTCGACAGGTTGCTGGGATGAGTTTCTGGCGTGACGGAAGTCGTAGAGGTCGATGTGGGCAGACTCGTTCGCTGGAATCGGGATGCCAGAGGTGAACACATGCTCGCTCACCGTGGGTGCGCCGGAGCTCAAGCCTGAACCACGCACCGTCTTGAAGGAAGCCCGGCCAGACTCCCATCGAAACATATGGGTAAGGACTCCCGGTGGCGCCATGAATCGGGCGACGTTTTCAGGAACATAGAATGGCTGGACGACAAATTGCGCGTTCTTGCTGGCCAGATTACCCCATCGGCTTAATTCAATGTCCAGTTCGGCACGGACGTCATCGGTCCGCAGGTCGTCTATTGTATATAAGCCCAAAACACCGGACGGGCTCAGATGACCGGTGTCCTGCACTACGAAGATGTAAGAGCCATAACCGAGACTGCGGGTCATGCTTACCTCCGCGCATGTCCATTCGCCGTTACGCTGCTGCATGCGTAAATGGAGATAGCCCTTTGCGTCGACCCATGCGTTGTCGGGAGTCATAGGCGTTGGGCTCACCTCCCCGGTCGTTGCTTGCAGTTCGGACGTTCCAGTCGTATCCGCTGAAGTGAATAACCTTCGAGACGATGGGCGCTGCCGGTTTGCCTTTGGCGGTGACGACCGCTAAGACGCCATCGCCTACAGCGGGCAACGTAGCGACCTTTGAGGTGGGGCGATAGCCGGGTGCGACCAGGAGGGCTGCATAGTCGGTGCCAAGATGCGTCGAATTCCTCCACGTCGAATCGGGCTGGATGTTGGTGAACGGATGGTTCGCAAAGGGCTGAATCCACCAGATGCCACTGTGTGCGTATAGGACGATCTGTTGCCCGGGCATGGAGCCGGTTACCCGTCCCTCGATATACCCCATTTGCGCGGGGCCTCCCGCATTGGCCGCGGGCACCTGGGTGATCTGGAGCGATGGTTTGGGTGACGCGCTTGGCGAGTGGCAACCTGCAAGCAGAAGCGTGCCGACCGCGAAAAGGATATTCGCCCGGCGCCTGCTAGATCTGGAAGGAAAACGGGAAAAGAACATAGGCTTTCGAATGTTCACGGTAGTTAGAGCAAAACAGACGCGAATGACCCGGGTATCCAGATTCCACAATGAAAGCATTGCAGCACTGGAAGCGATTGCACAAGGTCTGCGGGCTGTCGATTCTGTTATGAATGAAGACGCCTATTGAATTTTGGCTTGGTCAGCCCATATGCTGTCCCAGCGGAGCATTCGGCACGTGAATCAAACTTTGCGGTCGCTACCCCTTTCCGCCAGGCCAAAGCCGAGACGGATCGACCGCGCCATCGCATGGTCCGTATCGTGTCTGGCTTTGTTTTTGTTGGCGCTTGGTGCTGTCGGCCAGAACCCCGATCCGCTGGATGCATTGCATCAGTCCTTTTCCCATCCACCGGATGACAGCCGGATCATGATGCGCTGGTGGTGGTTTGGGCCTGCCGTGACCAAGCCTGAGTTGCAGAGAGAGCTCGAGCAGATGAAAGCCGCCGGCATCGGCGGTGTCGAGATTACGACGCTCTACCCGCTCGCTCTGGACGATCCGTCGACGGGATTCCGCAACCTGCCGTTTCTCTCCGACGAGCACATCGACGCGCTGCGCTTTGCTGCAGAGCAGGCGCGACGGCTTGGCCTGCGTGTCGACATCACGCTCGGCAGCGGATGGCCATTCGGGGGCCCTCACATACCAGTGACTGAGGCGGCGGGGGAACTGCGGACCGAAATCCTGCAGATATCGGCAGGCTCTGATTCGGTGGCCGTTCCGTACATGGCCGCTGGCGAACGCTTCCTCGCCGCGTTTGTGGTCCCCGGCCCGATGTCGAACCAGGATCTGGGAAAAGCGGTTCGCGTGTCGGAGATTCGGAATGGGCGGCTGTTTGTGACCCAGAAATCCGATCCACAAACCGCACTCTTCTTTATTTCCAGCCGGACAGGCATGACGGTGAAGAGGCCGGCGGTGGGGGCGGAAGGATTTGTCCTGGATCATTACGACTCACGGGCAATCGCCACACACCTCCAGTTCGTGGGAGATCGCTTGCTGCAGGCCTGCGGGGACCATCCTCCTTACGCCGTCTTCAGCGATAGCCTGGAGGACTACGGCTCGGACTGGACTCCGGATCTGCTCGAACAATTCCGGCGGCGGCGCGGGTATGACCTCGAACCGTATTTGCCGGCCCTGGTCGGGGACATCGGACCGACGACAGCGGCGATTCGTCACGACTGGGGACGCACGCTTACGGAGCTCGCGAATGAGAATTTTCTTGAGCCGCTGCACGCCTGGGCGCTGCAGCACCACACGCTCCTGCGGTCGCAGACCTACGGTTTTCCGCCGGTTACGCTGTCGAGCAATCAGTTCGAGGACCTGCCGGAAGGTGAGGGCAAAGCGACGCTGCTGATGTGGCGCGAGTTCTCAGATACCCGCTGGGCGGCATCGGCCGGTCATCTGTTCGATCATCCGGTGATTTCGTCGGAGACTTGGACGTGGCTGCACTCGCCGGCTTTCCGGGCTACGCCGCTGGATATGAAGGCCGAAGCGGATCTCCACTTTTTACAGGGAATCAACCAGCTGGTGGGCCATGGGTGGCCTTACTCGCCAGCTTCCGCGGGCGAGCCGGGCTGGCGAATGTATGCAGCAGCAGCGCTGAACGCTCACAATCCGTGGTTCCCGGTGATGCCGGAACTCGCCGGATATCTGCAGCGGGTGAGCTTCGCACTGCGCCAGGGAAAGCCAGACAATGACGTAGCTTTACTGCTACCGAATGATGACGTGTGGGCGTCGTTCAAAGCGCGGGTGAGCGAGGGTAAGGCGGCGATCTCCATCGGCGGATTTGACGAGACAGGTTCCAACGTCACTATCGACGAATCGATGGGAAAATTTCTAGGCAAGGAAATCATCGGGCAGATTCTCGATGCCGGGTTCAATCTGGACTTCATCGATGCGGATGCGATTGATCAGGTCGGCATTCCGTACAAAGCTCTCGTTCTGCCCGGAGTCGATCGCATTCCACCGGCCACGTATGCGAAGATCCTGGACTATGCGAAACGTGGAGGCGTGGTGATTGCCTCGCGCCACTTGCCATCCACCGCACCCGGACTCGCGAACGCCGAACGTGATGGGGCTCGAATCCAGGAAATCTCGCAATCGCTCTTTCACGGAGAGATCAGTTCGGCACGCTTTGTCGAGCAGGACGATCAAGTTGGCGGAGCGCTGGCGAAGGCATTGCAGCCCGATATGGTGCTGTCGCCTGCGACACCCGAGATCGGGTTCATCCATCGAAAGCTTCAAAATGGAGATCTCTACTTTGTCGCGAATACCGACAATCACGAGAAGACAGTGACGGCGAAGTTTCGCAATACCGCGAAGCACGCGGAATTCTGGGATCCATTATCAGGGACTGTTGTCGGCGTCGCTGATCCCGCCAATGTGCAGCTTTCTCTGGAGCCTTATGGGTCGCGGCTGATCTTCTTTTCAGACAATGCCATGGCGGCGCAGCGGGAGAAACCGCGAGGAGTGACGAAAGAAGTCGATCTCTCGCATGAATGGCAACTGAGCTTCGCCGGCAGGCAGGAAGCAATCGAAATGCCGGACCTTCGCTCCTGGACCGAGGATCCGCGATACCGCTACTATTCGGGGCTCGCGACGTATCAAAAGACATTCGATCTGCCGCCAGCCTATTCGGCTCCAGGAGCGAGCGTGATTCTCGACTTCGGTCCGGGCAAAACAGTCGAGAAGCCATCTCCACTCGGCGACCTCAACATGCGCGCCTATCTCGAGAGCCCGGTGCGCGAGGCCGCCCAGGTGTACGTCAACGGCCAGTTTGCTGGCGCAGTCTGGAAGCCGCCGTATCGTGTGGATCTGACACCGCATATCAAGCCGGGGCAAAACGTCATTCGCGTGATAGTTGGAAACACCGCCATCAATGAAATGGCTGGCAAAGCATTGCCCGATTACCGCCTGCTAAGAGATCGCTATGGCGTGCGCTTCATTCCGCAGGGCATGGACAACCTGCAGCCGCTGCCCTCGGGCATTACAGGTCCAGTGACTCTGATTGAAACGCTGCCGGGGCAGGAGCCGCGCTGAAGAACTTTTACTCAAGGACGAAACCAGATGCAAAGAGTTGCGTTTCTCTTACGACTGAAAGAAGGCGCTGGACCGGCTTACGACGAGGCGCACAAAGCGGTGTGGCCGGAGATGCTGGACCTGCTGAAACGCGCGGGCATCTCCGAGTATTCGATCTTTCGGCGCGACGAATTGCTTGTCCTGACCATGCGCGTTGAGGACTTCGAGGCGACGTGGTCGAAGATCGACAATGATCCGGTGAATCTGCGCTGGCAGGAGGCGATGTCAGCATTCTTTGCGCCGCTCGGAGGGTCTCCGCCCCGGCGAGCGCTTTCCAATGATGGAAGAGGTCTTCTATCTCCCTTAAGCGCGGATTACTGACCACCCGCAATCGTGAATGAATACGAGCCCGCCGGCAGCAGATAGATCGTCTGGCCGCTGGCCTCGCCGACAGCATGAATTTTGCTGCTCTTCGTGATCGCGACTCCGTCGAGCGAATACTCGCTCTGCTGGCGGGCGTTCAGGGGCAACTGCGCCGTTGTGTTCGGAGGGATGGTGACATTCCACTGCACGGTTGATCCTTTCATCGACCACGAGGAGCGTATGTCGCCGTAGTGTGATGCATAGCGGAACTGCAGGCCACCAAGGCGAGAGTCGAAGTTCGGATGCAGATAGATGGTGTGGAAGCCGGCGTCTGCATCTGAGGCGTCGATACCGGCTGCATAGCTGTAGATCCAGTCGGCTACCGCGCCGTAGGCGTAATGGTTGTAGGAGTTCATGCTGGGATCGCCGCGCATCTGGTCGCCGTTCCATCGTTCCCACATCGTGGTGGCTCCGTGGCCGACGAGATAACCCCAGGAAGGATATTCCGTGTTCAGCAGCAGCCGGTATGCGACGGCAGCATGGCCGGTATCGACGAGAACGGCCAGCAGATAAGGCGTTCCGAGGAAACCTGTACCCAGCCTCCATCCATTGCCTTGAATTTTGGCGACAAGCCTGTTGCCGACGGCGTCGCGCAGAGAATCCGGAACGAGCCGCATGTGTAAAGCGAGAACGTATCCCGTTTGTGTATCGCCGCCCTTGCTTTTTGCATTTGGATTGTTGATCGCGCCGAAGGGCGAGGGCCCATTGTCTGCGCCGTCAATGAATCCGTCAGCATGTATGAAGGTGGTTTGAAACGCTGACTTGATCTTGTCGAACAGATCGGCATACTTCTTTTCGTCGTCGGTGCGACCTAGCGCATGCGCCATCTGCTTCATCAGCGTTACGTCGTAAGCCCAGTACGCGGTTGCGACTAAAGGCTGCTTGGTTGGTCCTTCTGGCGAGAGCCAGTCACCGAAGGGGATGCCGGACTTCGTCCAGATGTAATCGGGGCTCTCGGCCTGGATCGCGGACAGGTATTTTTCCATCGCGTCCCAGTTCTGCTCGATGGTCCGCGTGTCTCCAGATTGCAGCCACGAGGTCCAGGGAATGATGACGCCGGCGTCGCTCCAGCCTGCTCCATAACCCGGATTCGGAGTGGAGGTGCCCGGTGCGAAGATTCCGAACATCGGCGTACCAACCTGGGTGCCGCGGATATCTCCAGCGAACTTCTTCGAAAACTGCGAGAGGTCCATGTCGTACGAAGCAGCACGCCAGAATACCTGCGCGTCCGCGGTCCAGCCGAGCCGCTCGTCACGCTGCGGGCAGTCGGTGGGCACGCCGACAAAGTTGGATCGCTGTCCCCAGAGAATGTTGCTCCAGAGCTGGTTGATCATGGCGCTGCCGGTGTGGAGGTCCACGGTAAGCGGCGCGTCGCTATGGAATGCGACAGCCGTGAGCGACCCGATCGCCGGCTTTGTCTTCAACCCGGTCAACTCGACGTAACGGAATCCGTGGAAAGTAAAAAGCGGCTGATATTCCTCTGTGCCCTTACCGGAGAGAACGTAGCGGTCGGTGGCCTTGGCGGTGCGGAGATTCTCGGTGTAGATGGTGCCGTCCGGGTTAAGTACTTCCGCAAAGCGCAGTTGTATTTCAGTGCCCGCCGCGCCCTGCACGCGCAGGCGCGCAACTCCGGCCATGTTCTGCCCAAAATCAAAGACGTATACGCCGGGCTTTGGCGACGCCACTGATTTTGCCTGCAGCAGGCGATCCACACGAATGGGCTGGAAATCCTGGGCGATAATCGCGGGCTCGTGGGGTTCGATTACCTCAACCGGCTTCCACTTGGCGTCGGAAAACGTCGCTGTGCTCCATCCCGGCTGCTCGCGCCGCGCGTCGTACGTTTCGCCGTCATAAATTTCGGCCTTGAGGATTGGCGATATGTCAGCCTTCCAGCTCGCATCGGTCGCGACCCACTCGACAGAACCGTCAGTGTGCTCGATTCGCAATTGCGCTTTCAGAGCCGGCGGAGTGCTTCCGTAATTGAAAGGCTCCTGCAGCCATTGCAGCGGGGTACTGTACCATCCGGGCGCGAGGTAAGCGCCGATCGCGTTGCCGCCGGACTTTACATCGGCCGTGACATCGTAGGCCTGATAGACAATGCGGGTGCGGTAGTCAGTCCAACCGGGCGAGAGAATTTGATCTCCGACGACCTTCCCATTGATCCAGAATTTGTAAGCCCCCATCGCAGTCGCGTACAGCCGTGCAGAGCGGATCGGCTTCGCGAGCTCAAACCCTTTCCGGAGCATCTTTACCGGACCGTTCGGCCACGGCCTGCCTACATCCTCTCCCTGAGAGGGATCATTCGAAATATAGCGGATGGCGTTTTTCCATGATGCCTCGCCGAAAGATGGCGCATTCCATCCCTGCGGCGCGTTCAGCATGGCCTTCCAGCTCTCGTCGCTGCGAATAAGCTTGACTGAGCCGTCAGCCATTTCGATATAGAGGCAGGCGCTCATAGGAGTGGTGCTCACGGTGGCGGCAGTGAAGCTACTGCCAGTGCTCGTCGCATAAAGAGTCACCTCGACGGCGAGCAGATTGCTTCCCTGCTGCAACTGCGGCGTGACATCAACCTCCCTGTAGCTCTTCCACGGCGTCTGCTTCCATGGCGGTAGAGGCTCGGCTGCCAACACCCGCTTTCCGTTCAGCCACGCTGATGCAGTGTCTTTGCCGGTGACATAGAGATGAGCCTGCAGCACGGCGGATGGCAGCGTGAACTCATAGCGGAAATCGTGCTCCGTATCGGAGCCATTCGAACCAGTGCCGCCATCGTTGGTGATCCATAGCGCGCCCGATTCGCGAATCGCCTTCTCTTCGGGCTGCTCGAAACTGATCCACTGACCGCGCCATTCGGCCTGTTGCATCAAGCCGGTTTCCCACCAGGTCACATCGCTAGTGGGATAGGGATTTCCGTCCTTGTCCCACACCTTTACTCGCCAGTAATAGCGTTGTTCGGGCTTGAGGACGGGCCCGGCATAGGCCACTCCAACCGACTTGTCGGACGAGACGCGGCCGCTGTCCCATATGTCCGCCTTGCCGCCCAGCAATAGCTCCGATTTAGTCGCCACCTGCAGCTGATACGCTGTCTGTCGGGCTGCAAAGCGGTCATCCTGCAATTGCCACGAGAGTTGAGGCTGCGGCGTATCCAATCCGATCGGCGTGACCATTGAGTCACACTTCAGGTTGGCCGGCTTTTGAGCGGCTGCTGCCGCATAGGCCGCGACGGACGCAGCAAGGAATATGGCGACCGCTGCAAGGGAATGGAGATGCCTGAAACCTGGTCTCAGGCGCAGAACTGCAAAGGCGGGGCGTATTTGCATGCGTAGACACTATCAGCGAAAGAAAGAATTAGTGTCAATAGGAAATTTGTGTATGATTCGAACGTACCGCGGCCACGTGTGCGCCCTTTTTAATACGCCTGCGCATGCCAGGCCGCACTTTGAGAGAGGAAGCAATGACAAAAAGATACAGGCTAGCGGGATTCGTCGCCGCACTCATCGCGACAGCCTATGCAGGAGCTCAGGCCACACAGGAAAAACCCAACACCGTCGAGGTGGCTTGGAACAAAACGGTGCTCGTCTCGAAATCCACTCCGACGCTGCAGGTGGTGGTGAATCCGATGCTGCGGCAAGGTTCGCCAATTCACGACGGATCATTCGCGGCGCTGAAGCAGCTTGGTGCAGATTATGTGCGGTATGTCCCATGGGAACCTTATCCAAAGCTCGCCGTGGCCGAGCTCGATCCTCCGACGAAGGACGCCACATCGTGGAACTTTTCACTTATCGATCCGATGACCAGGGACTTCCTCGATGCCACCGCCGGGCATAGCACGGTGATGAACTTCAGCACGATCCCGGCGTGGATGTTCAAGACTGATCAAGCGGTGAAATATCCTGATGATCCGAACCAGGTCTTCTGGAGGTATACGCAGGGGACTGAACTTGTCGATCCGTCGGGAAAGCAACTGGGCGACTATTTTGCTCGTCTCGTCAGCTGGTACACGAACGGCGGATTTACGGACGAGAACGGCAAGCAACATTCGTCGGGGTACCACTATCACTTCCCCATCTGGGAAGTATTGAACGAAATTGATTTTGAACATCAGACAACGCCGGAGCAGTACAACGAGCGCTACGACGCGATCGTCAGCGCAATCCAAAAGGTGAGTCCGGATACGAAATTCATGGGGTTGGCGCTCGCGATGCCGCAGAACGATCCTAAGTGGTTCGAGTATTTTCTCGATCACTCGCATCACAAGCCCGGTGTGCCTCTCGACTATATCTCCTATCACTTTTATGCCAGCCCCACGATCGATCAGAACCTCGATGACTGGCAGTACACCTTTTTCGATCAGGCCGACCGATTCATCACCAACGTCCGCTACATAGAAGCGATCCGCAAGCGCCTCTCTCCTGAAACGAAGACCGACACGGATGAACTTGGTGTCATCCTGCCCACGGATGACCTTGAAATTCGTGACTCTGCCGCGCATCCTGACCATATTCCCGCCCTCTACTGGAATGCGGCAGGCTCCTTATATGCCTATCTCTTCATCAATCTGTCGAAGCTTGGCATCGACGTCATCGGCGAATCGCAGCTTGTCGGCTATCCATCTCAGTTCCCGAGCGTCTCGATGATCGACTGGAAGAATGGCAAACCGAACGCACGCTACTGGGTGCTCAAGCTGATCAAAGATAACTTCCATCCCGGCGACTCGCTTGTCGAGACGAAATTCTCTCGCTACAGCGATGTCGACGGCCAAGCCTTCGGCACGCCGACGGGACAGAAGCTTTTGCTCCTGAACAAGCGCGATCGCGCGGCGGAAATTACACTTCCGAAAGACTCGCGGCCTTACACTCTTTCCGTAGTGGACGGCGAAACTGGAGACAACGAACCGCGTGCTTCGCAGGAGAACAGCGGCACTGTGAAATTGAACCCATTCTCCGTGGCTGTGATCAGCTGGAAGTAATCCGGCGAAGGTAGCAACACAGGCGAAAGGATTTTCTTCAGTGATCAACAGTTCGCAACTTCGGGCAGGTCTTTGCGGAATCGGTCTCGAAGCATATTGGGAACAGTTTTCCTCGCTGAAGCCCCAGATCGAGGGTTACCTGGCGGCGGTCGCGACCAGGCTTACTCGACCCGGAGTAGAGTTGGTTCAGTTTGGCTTGGTTGACACCCCGCAGCGTGCCCGCGAAGCCGGTCACGAATGCCGGCGAGCCGACATCGACGTTCTGTTTTTATATGTGACTACCTATGCTCTATCGAACACGGTGCTGCCGCTTGTGCAGCGGGCCGGAGTTCCCGTGATCATTCTCAGTCTGCAACCCACCGCCGCTATCGACTACGCGGCATTCAATCGCCTCCCGGATCGCACGTCCATGACGGGACATTGGCTGGCCTACTGCTCCGCCTGTCCGGTGCCCGAGATTGCGAATGTCCTCAGGCGCGCCGGCATACCCTTTCACCAGGTGACGGGATTTCTCGAAGACAGCGAGGCGTGGCGGGAGATAGACGATTGGCTGGCGGCAGCGCAAGTCAGGCAGGTACTCAGTGACAATCGCCTCGGTCTGCTGGGTCACTACTACAGCGGAATGCTCGATGTAGCTACGGATATCACGCAGGTCTCCATCACCTTCGGAAGCCACATCGAGGTGCTTGAAGTTGACGAGCTGAGTTTCCTGCGCTCTCAAGTCGCTGGCGCCGATGTCGAACCGCGAGTCGCCGCTTTTCGCGAACATTTCGATGTCCAGCCGGACTGCTCTTCCGGAGAACTGCAGCGGGCAGCACGCACTTCACTGGCGCTCGACGTCGTCGTTGAAAAGCATCAACTCACCTCGCTCGCCTACTACTACAAAGGCTCCGGCGATGAGGCCAACGAAGACACGATGAGCTCGGTCATTCTGGGCACATCGCTGCTTACGGCGCGGCATATTCCCGTTGCCGGCGAATACGAAGTGAAAAACGCCATTGCCATGAAGATCATGGATGCGCTCGGAGCGGGCGGATCGTTTACGGAGTACTACGCGATCGACTTTGCGGACGACATTGTGCTCATGGGGCATGACGGGCCAGGACACATAGCGATCGCCCAGGGGAAAACAAGGATCCGAACTTTGCAGGTCTATCATGGCAAGGTTGGCAGAGGACTCTCCGTGGAAATGTCCGTGAGGAACGGCCCGGTGACTCTGCTGTCCGTCATCGAGGACAAACAACACGGCTTCGCTTTGCTTGCGGCGCAGGGTGAGTGCGAGCCAGGTCCGATCCTTGAAATAGGTAACACGAACAGCCGCTACAGGTTTCCCGTCGGCGCGCGCGCATTCGTGGAGCGATGGAATGAACAGGGGCCGGCGCATCATTGCGCAGTTGGAGTCGGACATATTGCAACTCGCCTCGAGAAGCTTGCAAAGCTACTGCGGCTTCCATTCCATCAGGTGTGCTGATTTCTGCTCACGGGTTTGCCTGGGGATCGAGTTGCTGCTGTGTCACCTCCGGGCTTGAAGAGCCGCGCAGGCGATCTGCGGACTGACTTCGGATGCATTGGAACTCAGCCAATGCGCCAGCCTATACCACGCGGCAGAGTCATCCGGATTTATCTCGACGGCCTTTTCAAGGTGCAGCTTCGCTAGATCGCCGTTACATGCGCTGGCAATATTCTGTGTTGAAACTATTTCCAGTTCGACAGAGCGATCAGAAGCGCTGCAAGGCGCGTGAAGCCAGCTTTTAGCGGGAAATTGAATCAGGAGCTATGGCCGTAGCCGGTCAGAGCGCCTCTCCTTCGCGCACCATGCCCGCTGTAATTGCCCGGTGCTGCACGTAGTTATAGGGAGGAACGGCGTGGCCGCGGAGGATCGCGACCCCAAGCTGAATCAGCCGTGGGCCGTAGGTCTGCACCTGGTGAGAAATCGATCCGATGATTGGACTGGAAGAGTTTTTCATCTCTTCCATCACTTCGGGAATGCAATCCTGGCCGACGATGGCCACGTTTTTTTCGCGCTGGCTCTGCATGGTGATTTGCAGCGCGCCCAGAGCGCTGGTATCGGTCGCTGCCGCAACAAGAATGCGCTCGGTGCGCGGATGCCTCTTGAAGAAATCTCCAAGAACCCGCGCGCTTGTCTCGCGGAGGCCGCGGCCGTCCAGCCGGATGTAA
This sequence comes from uncultured Acidobacteriaceae bacterium, assembly GCA_963725225.1. Taxonomy (GTDB): domain Bacteria; phylum Acidobacteriota; class Terriglobia; order Terriglobales; family Acidobacteriaceae; genus Silvibacterium. Next base: position 191,688 of record CAVRXY010000027.1, on the reverse strand, counting down.
GAATCGGCCGGGATGTCGGGCAGGAGCGAACGCAAACCCACAAATGCTCCGTTAATGCGGCTCTGTACAAACGCACCAGCTTCGGCAACATCGAGACCGACCACCCAGTCGGCCTTCGATTTCCACTTTGAAATTGCGTACTGGGCAAGCATTTCCCCGGCCTCAAAGCCGACCTGATAGTTGTCCACACCGAAATAGGTTGCGTGGGGATGAGGAATATCAATGGCGATCAATGGTATGCCGGCTCGCGCGATGATGTGGGCGATCGCCGGCGCCACCTGTTCCTCGATCTGAAACTCGATGATGAGATCGACGCCTTCGGTTACAAATTCGTTTGCATTCTTGATTGCGGTGTCCGCGTCGTAACGATTATCTCGTATGACGAGTTCGATGCCGGAGGAAGACGCTGCCTCCTTAAGGCTGCGCGTCACTGCCTCGGAGAAGGGCATTTCCGCGCTCTGTCCGGCGAATCCGAATCGCATCTTTTTAGGCCGTGATACCAGCCGGTATGCGCCGTCCTGGGTCTGCGCAACGTAGCCGCGATGAACAAAGGTTTTGAGGATCCGGTAAACGCTGGTCTTTGATATCGCCGAGCGCTGGTAGATGAGTTCGAGGGTAAGGGTCTTTTTTTCGGCCTCAAGCAACTCCAGAATATCGAGAGCCTTGGAAAGGATGGGAATAAGATACAGCCGCTTGATCTTTTGTGCTGACAACCCGCGCCTCCCGGTTGCGCGGATTATACCAGTTTCCCTATTGGAAACCGATGTCAATCGACAGAATCCGGCTTCGTTTAATCGAGACCTATCGGTTTAGCTCACGAGAATGACATCGAGAAATCGCGGCCCATGCACGCCTTTGATGCGCGTCATTTCAATATCCGCGGTCGCCGAGGGACCGGAGATGAAAGTGGTCGGCCGGGTCGCGTTTGGCCTCAAGCGGTCGAAACACTCAGGCAGCGTTTCGACGACCTGCTCTGCAAAGAGTACGCAGAGGTGATAGTCGGGCAGCAGCGTCAGTGCGCGGCGTCCTTCGGTGGGCCCGTGCTGCAGCACGATGCTGCCGGACTCGGCAACAGCGACGGTTGCTGCGGTCAAAACCCCATCAAGTGATTCTATCCGGGCAGAAGATAGCTGCCCGGCTTTGTCATCTGAATCCGGAGTCCACGAAATCCGTGGGTCCAGCCACAGCTGCTGGAACTCCCGGGGGATGAACCATTCGCGATTTGCCGCCGCTCAGAAGTACGTCCGCGATCTGTCTGCCTAAATCAGCTTCAGAACAGCGGAATACCCTTGCGTCATATTCGCTGAGCCGTTCTTCCAGAAGCAGCAGCTTATCTTCCGCGCCAAGTGCGCCGTTACGCGTATAGGTCTCCGGCACCGACGGCTTGCTGGCCTTTTTTTTGCCGCGCAGGGCCGCCCGGACGCGGGCCAAAACCTCTTCCTTACTCACTATCGTTCTCTCTCCTGCCGGTTGCGGCTCCGCCACCAATCGCGAAACGTCTGTTCGGGCAATGCTTCCAAATCGCGCCCTGCTGTCCATTGACCGGCGAGCCCGGGAAGCTTATGGACCCAGCCATCTTTGCCTACGAATGGTCTGTCGAGAACTCGCGCCATTCGTTGCGCTTTCTCAAGTCGATCACTGCTGAGAAAGATTCGCGCCATCATTTTCATGCCGATTCGCTCCTGACTCAGGATCGAACTCAGCTTGTGCTTATTCTTATCGACGACTCGCGAACGCAAATAGACCAGGACTTCGGGAATATTAATCTTTACGGGACAGACTTCGTAGCAAGCGCCGCAAAGAGAGGACGCATACGGCAGCGACTGCGCATACTCCATTTGGTGAAGCTGAGGAGTGAGAATTGCGCCAATCGGGCCGCTGTAGACGGACCCGTACGCATGCCCACCCGTCTGACGGTAAACCGGGCAGGCATTCAGGCAAGCGGCGCAACGAATGCACTGCAGGGTCTGGCGGGTCATGTCCTCGGCGAGCAAGTCGCTGCGTCCGTTGTCGAGCAGCACCACGTGGAGATTCTGCGGGCCGTCGCCGGGAGTGACACCCGTCCAGACGGAGTTGTAAGGATTCATGCGCTCGCCGGTTGCCGCCCTGGGCAACGTCTGAAGCAGCACTTCAAGATCCGAAAATCGCGGAATTACCTTTTCGATTCCGGCGATCGAGATGAGCGTGTCGGGCAGCGTCAGGCACATGCGCCCGTTACCTTCCGACTCAACAATGCAGATTGAGCCGGTTTCCGCCACCAGAAAGTTGGCGCCGCAGATGGCCGCATTGATTTTCAGGAATTTCTCTCGCAGGTAGCGCCTCGCCGCGTCGGTCAGCGCCGGAGGATCATCCGTCAGGTCGGGCAGGTGCATCTCGCGCGCAAACAGTTCACGCACCTGGTGCCGATTCTTGTGCAACGCCGGCGCAATAATGTGCGAAGGCTGATCAGCGCCGAGCTGCAGGATGAGTTCGGCGAGATCTGTCTCGAAGACGCGAACTCCATCAGCCTCGAGACTGGGGTTTAATTCGATCTCCGCCGTGGTCATCGACTTGATCTTGATGACATCTTTCGCCTGCGCATCATGCAGGAGACCGATTACGATGCGCCGCGCCTCGTCCGCGTCGGATGCCCAGTGCACATGGCCGCCGGCCGCGGTGAACTGCTTCTCGAACTGATCGAGGTAAGAATCGAGATGCAGCAGCGCTTCCTGCCGAATCGAGGCGCCGGCATTGCGAAGCGCCTGCCAGTCCGCCTTCTCCGCAACCAGCGCTGCGCGCTTACGCTGAATCACATCGGTAGCGTGCGCCACGTTTCTGCGCAGCTGCGTATCCTGCAATAACTGCGCCGCTGCTTTGGGAAACGGTTCGGCCTTGCGCGGATCCAGTGTAACCAGGCTCATCGCGCGGCCTCGGACGGTGCGATTTCGGAGGCGAGTATTTCCGCGATGTGCATGGTGCGAACCGGCGACTTCTCGCGATGCAGCCTGCCCTGTATGTGCATCAGGCATGAGTTATCGCATGCGGTGCAAATTTCGGCGTTCGTACTCAGAACGGCACCCAACTTCTCGTCGAGCATTGCGATGGAGACCCCGGCATTCTTCACGGCGAAGGTGCCGCCAAATCCGCAGCACCGGTCGGAGTTCTGCAACTCGACGAGGTCGATGCCGCGGACCTTTCGCAGCAGTCGCAGCGGCTTGTCCCCGAGGTGAAGACTGCGCAATCCATGGCAGCTCGCATGGTAGGTCACACGGTGCGGAAAGGAGGCGCCCACGTCTTCGAGTTGGAGGCAATCCGTCAACAGCTCCGTAAGCTCGAAGACGCGCGGCAGCAGGCTGTTCACATCCGAGGCGAATTTCTCGTCACCGTTCTCGCGTGCAATTTCCGGATAGTAGTCACGAATCATTGCTACGCACGAAGATGACGGGATGCAGACCGCATCCGCGTCCTGAAAAATCGATACAAATTTCTTCGCAAGCGGATATGCCTCGCGCCGATATCCCGTGTTGAAATGCATTTGCCCGCAGCAGGTTTGCTCCAGAGGAAAATCGATAGTGTGCCCGAGCCGCTCAAGCAGGGAGACAACCGCCTTCCCCGTTCCGGGAAAGAGCGTGTCGTTGTAGCACGTGATGAAGAGGGATATGCGCATGTCAGCAATAGCCCGAAGCGCTGAGAGCGCCCGCCCAGTGAGCGATTCTCTCCGGTGAGTTTGACGCGCCTTCCAGGCTGGCAAGCTGCACCGCGAAGTTTCCTACGGTTGAGCTCTCCGCAACGCCCCGGCAAACCTGCAGACCGGTGGTCTCAGCGGTCAGGCGATTCAGGAATTGATTCAAACTGCCTCCGCCCACGACGGCGAGCCTATGGAGCCGCTTGCCGGTGAGCTCTTCTACACTCGAAAGCACCATAGCATATCGTTGCGCCAGACTGTAAAAGATAAGGGTGGCGAACACGGGCATCGAGGCGGGGTGCTCCTCGATTGTCTGAAGCCCGTTGCGTCGCAACTGGTCGTTGATGCGCGATGCCATATTTCCCGCCGCCCATAGCTCCGGATCGTCGACCTCCAGCAGACCCTCCGGTCTGTCGACCAGTTCGGCAGTGGCGACCAGCTCGGCCATCGGCCACGGGTTCTCGTCCGGACAAAGCTGACTCAGGGTTTGCTTGAGCAGCCACATGCCATTCACATTTTTGTGGAAGCAGATGCGATCGCCCGCAGCGCCAAGATTCGTGAACCCTGCTGTGCAGGCTGCTGCGCTTTTGATTGGCTTCTCGATCAAAGCTCCAACGAGCGACCACGTACCGGAGCTGATGTACGCCCAATCGCCTCCGCCCATGGGTATGCCGGCTACCGCCGACGCGGTGTCGTGACAGGCCGGGACGATCAGCCGGGTTTCTTTGAAAGCAGGCAGATTACGCAGAGATCCCTGTACCGTGCCTATTTGCGTTCCCGTGGCTACCAGCTCTGGCGCGGCCTCGAGATTCAAACCGCACAGCTCGAAAACTTCTGGGCACCATGCTCGTGTCGCAATGTCCACCAGGCCGGTGTGGGTAGCATTGCTGAATTCAGCGACGATTCTTCCTCCCAGGCGAGCCAGCACATACTCCGGCAGATTTACCCAGCGCGCCGTTGAAGAAATTCCGGCACGCTCATCCGCCATGAGCTGATGAAGCGTGTTGATGCGCAACGGCTGCACTCCGCAGAGTGCGAAGAGCTGCTCGCGCGGACCTCTGCGCTCCAGTTCTGCTTCGATCGCCTCGGTCCGCAGATCGCGATAGCAGAACGGCTGGGCGATGGGAAGGTCGTTCTCCGTCAACCGGACGTAATCAACGGCCCATCCATCAACTCCGATCGCAGCGACGGCAGCGGACGCTTTCTCCGCACAGCGCAGCAGGCCGTCTTCGATTCCGGAAAGGATCCGGCTCAGGTCCCAGTGGAGGCCGTCACCGATCATCACCGGAGAATTGCTGAAGCGGTGAATCAACTCGATGTGAGGCGTTGCGCCTCTCCACTCCAGGAGCGACACGCGGCAGCTTTCCGCACCTAGATCGATGGCAACAAGATGGGGCAGTTTGCGGCTTGTCATTCAATGATCCGGTTACCGCAGAAAAGCATCCGCCAAGCCGCCATCAACGGGAATCAGATGGCCCGTCGTGCACGGAGCCTTCGGGCCGGCCAGAAACAGAATAGCCTCGGCGCAGATGCGCGGATCGATTGGCCGGTGCGTCAGGGTGCGCTCCGCATAAAAAGCCGCCAGCAGATTTCGCATCTCGTCGTCTGTCATGCTTTCGTCAAACGGGATGTTGTATTTCTTCAGAGAAGCGGCAACCCGGTCGCGCGGAAACATCGTCGATCCCTTTACCACGGTGGCGGGACTGATTCCGTTCACGCGCACGTTCGGGGCCTGCGACACGGCCAGTTCGCGGATAAGATGACTCAGCGCCGCCTTGCTCACGTCGTAGGCCTCACTGCCTCGCTTGGGCACGACGGCATTTGCCGAGCTGGTGAGCACAACACTGGCGGTCACGCCCTGATCGCGCAGCACCTTGCCGATTTCTTCGACGAGAAGGAAATTCGCTGTCACGTTCACCTCGAGCGTGAGCGCCCATTGCGCTTCGGAGATCACTCCTGTCGGCGAAGACGGGAAGAGCGCTGCGGTGTTGACCAGAATGTCCACGCCGCCAAACGCGGCGACGGTCTGTCGCAGAGCTTCGCCTATTGAATCCCGGCTGCGGATATCGACCGGAGACGATATCACGGATTCCTTCCCACTGAGGGCGCGGATCTCGTCGGCCACTCGCGATGCGCTCTCGTGGTCGCGATCAGCGACCACCACATGCGCACCGCGCTCTGCCGCAAGCAGGGCTACTTCGCGGCCGATGCCGCTACCTCCTCCAACAACCAGCGCGATCTGCCGGCTCAGTTCCTTCTCCGGCGGCTGCCTGCGAATCTTCGCGTCTTCGAGCAGCCAGTACTCGATGCGATAAGCCTCTGATGAAGGCAGCGCGACGTAGTTGCTGTAGACCTGGAAGGCTTCGGCTAGCGCCTCCGACCCGCACTGCGGCACCGTGGCCGGCTTCGGACCGTCCTCGAGCGCGGCCGCACCTTTCATCACGTGAATCGCATTCACATACAGCTCGCCCGTAATCCGCGCTTCCGGCTTGCTCTTTCCGAAGCTGAACATGCCAAGGCCGGGAATCAAAACTACGGTGGGATTCGGATCGCGCATGGCCGGCGACGTGGGCTCAGCGTGCTTCCGGTAGTACTCGGCGTATTCAGTACGGTAGATGGCGATGCGATCATCAATCGCCTTTTTCAATTCGTCAATGCCGCTGGACGGATTCCAGAGGACATACATGGGGCGGATCTTAGTGCGGATGAAGTGGTCCGGGCAGCTGGTTCCGAGATATGCCAGCCGCTCGGCATCGTGTGAGTTTGCGAACTCCAACACTTCGGGCAGGTCCGAGTAGTTACCGATCAGGCGCCTCTGTGAAGAGACTCGCCCACGCAGAAATGGCAGAATCTCGACCGCGACATTTTTCTTATCGGCCAGCGGGATATGGTGCTGACCTCCAAAGATTCCACTGCCCTTCTTCTGCTGGTGCTTTTCAACAAAGGTGGTGAGCTCGTCGATGATTGAGATCGTATTCACATAAGATTCGCGATGTGTATCTCCCCAGGTGAACAATCCATGGCCACCGAGAATGATGCCGTCGCAGTCCGGCTGCTCTTCGACAGCTTTCTTGAGCATCATGGCCAGTTCAAATCCCGGCCGCTGCCATGGAACCCAGATCAACTTATGACCGTGGCTGCGGTTAAATTCCTCCATCTTGTCGATCCCGTTCGCGGCCGCCGCCACAGCTATGGCGCAATCCGGATGAAGGTGATCCACATGCCGGAATGGCAAAAAGCCATGCAGGGGGGTGTCGATGGATGCCGCGACTGGGTTAAGGCCGAAGGTGCAGAGCGGATAGTACTCCACCATCTCGTCTTCACGGTCGGCCCCGCGATAAAGCTTTTCGAGGGCCAGCAGCTTATCCATATATAAGGTGGCGAAACCCGCCCGACGAATACTGCCAAGGTCGCCGCCGCTCCCTTTCACCCAAAGAACGTCCGTCTGCTGGCCGGTGAGCGGGTCGGGCATGCGCACTTTGGAGCTGGTATTGCCACCCGCAAAATTTGTGATTCGCAGGTCCGCTCCGAGCAGGTTGGAGCGGTAGCGTAGCAGCTCCGGTTCATCCATCCCAGCGGCTACACTCTCATCCCACAGGTCTTGCAGATGCTGAAGCTTGACTCGACCCTTCGTCTCCGTAATGACTGGCATACATCCTCATTTCCTGGTTGGTACTGTTGACCGCCCTCATTGCGGTCAGGAGCAAATAGCAGGCTCGCTGCAGAAAGTCGCGGCTTTCAGCCCTTCAGTGAGTGCACTCAAACCTAATATACCGAAAGGAAACTAATATCCCTATTGCAATATGCGCTAAGCGTAGCTTACCGACATTGTCGCATTCTTCGCCCGGCGCGCTCTCTCTATGCGCTCTACGTATCCGCTCTCGCGCAAGGCGAGCAGCGGATCTTCAGGCAGGCCCCGCTTGCGTCGCCACTCGCGCAGCGCGGGGCGCACATCGGTCCAGAAAGCCGTACGCAGGCACTCCTCTGCCTCTATCGTCTTCGCTTCTGACTGGAGTTCTGCCAGCCGTTCACGATCGACGAGCGCCGCCTTAAGATACAACTCCTGGGCAGTGACCACGGTCTGAACCATGGCCTCCATTTTTCCCTTTATGTTGTGGCTTTGATCGATCATGTAGGCGATCTCCCCAGAGACCGCGGAAGTCGGTTCGCTAAAAATTTCGTGGAAAATGCGAAAGACTTGATAAGGGTCGATCGATCCGATGGTCAGGTCATCGTCCGCGTAGCGGCGATCGTTGAAGTGGAATCCGCCCAGCAGGCGAAAATGCAGGAGCCAAGCCACGATCTGCTCGATGTTCTGGGCCTGATAGTGATGGCCGGTGTCGACAAGAACGCGCGCCTGCGGCCCCACAGCCTGCGCAAGTTGCGCCGCCATACCCCAGTCGGCTACATCGGTGTGATAAAAGGCCGGTTCGAACGGCTTATACTCCACCAGCATCCGCTGGCCCGGATCGAGGCTGTCGTGGGTTGCTTTCAACGCATCCTGAAGCCAGCCAATCCTCTTGCGGATGCTTTGTGCGCCGGGATAGTTCGAGCCATCGGCAATCCAGAGTGAGACGTCTCTCGACCCGAGCGCTTTGGCTATTTCCACCGACTCCAACAGGTGATCGACCGCTTTGCGGCGGATGCCCGGATCGGGATTGCAGATCGATCCAAACTTGTAGTCTTGATCCTGAAAGAGGTTGGGATTGATTGAGCCCGGGCGAACTCCATACTTCGCCGCCAGTTGCTTCGTCCTTGAGGCGTCCTCAATTCCCGAGGGCAGATCCCACTGGACGTGGAGGGCAATCTGCGGAGTGATGCCGGTGAGCGCATTTACCTGCGCTGCATCTGCAAACTTCTCTTCTACCGTAGTTGCCGCGCCAGGCTGCAGGTACTTGCCAAAACGGGTGCCGGTGTTGGCAAATCCCCATGAAGGCACCTCGATGCTCAGGTTCTCCAGCGCGTTCATCGCGCTGATGCTCACCCCATCGAAACCGGAGTTCCTTGCTCCCATATTGACCCCCTCCGGGGCTTCAGCAACAAGCGCAGTTTAATCGCTAATGGCGAGGTTTTTCAATAGAAATTCTATTTCACATTCGCGGTGCGAGTGCGTTAGCATGCGATTGGCCTCGTGCGGCAGTTCCGAAAGCGCGCCGATTTCGAGAGCAGCGAGGTGATGGTTGGGACCCAATCCGCTTCTCGGCGTAATTTATCACTGGATCGGCGGGCTCGCCTCCGCCAGCAACTTCATTCCTTTTCGGCCGATCAAACGCTGGTCGTGGGAAATTTACTGGATCATTCAAGGCTTCGCTGCATGGATCGTCGCCCCGCTGGTGCTCGCATCTCTCCTCGTGCCGAATCTGTGGGCGGTCCTGCACGCAGCCCCAAGCACATCGCTATGGCACGCGGCTATCTGGGGAGTTCTCTGGGGCATCGGCGGGCTTACCTTCGGTCTTTCAATTCGCTATCTCGGAATCGCCCTTGGGTACGCCATTGCTCTTGGATTCTGCACCGCATTCGGCACTCTCATGCCTCCTATCTTCAGCGGCCAGATCATTGCTATCTCTCATCAAGCCGGAGGACAGATCATTTTGGCCGGCGTCGCGGTGTGCATGACTGCCATTGCTGTGAATGGCCTCGCCGGTTATTCAAAGGAGAAAGAAGTTCCGGCCGAAGAGAAGGCGGCGCTCGGCGAGCGCGACTACTCCTTCGGCAGGGGTTTGGCGGTCGCCATCTTCGCCGGCATCATGAGCTCGTGTTTCGCTTATGGACTGGCTGCCGGCAAGCAAATCGCTTTGATCGCACGGACCGATCTCAGATCCCACGGCCGTGCAGACCTTTGGCAAAACCTTCCTGTTCTTGTTGTGGTGCTCTGGGGAGGATTCTTCACGAACTTTATCTGGTCCGCCTTTCTCATTATCCGCAACCGCTCTGGGGCGCAGTTTCTAGGTGCGCCAGGTACCAACCCAATGGGAGATTCAAGGACAACCGGCGAGACTCTGATGGAAGCCGATCCGCGCGAACTTGCCGCTCGCTTGCGGCCGCGTGTGCTTGTCGTCAATTACCTGCTGGCTTCTGCGGCCGGCGTCATCTGGTACTTCCAGTTCTTCTTTTATTCAATGGGCCAGACGCTCATGGGCAAGTATGACTTTTCCAGCTGGACTCTTCACATGGCCAGCATCATCATCTTTGCGACGCTGTGGGGGATCGCGTTGAAGGAGTGGCACGATACCAGCCGGCGAACGAAGCTGCTCGTCACCTGCGGGCTGTTTCTATTGATCGCCTCGACGGTGGTGGTCGGCTACGGAAACTATCTCGTGGCCCAGTAAATCGAAATTGAGAACCACCACGTACCGCCCCGCCGCGGATGACATTTCAGTTCGGCACAGGTAAAAGAGTCAAAAGACCGAATCGCGGGAACAAAGACGGGAGAGTCGTGATTATTGCCAGCTGGAACGTAAATTCTATTCGTGCACGCATCGAACCGGTCAAGGCATGGCTGACCGAGCATCATCCAGATGTTTTGTTGCTCCAGGAGCTCAAGGCTTCCGAATTTCCGGGAGAGCTTTTCAAGGAGCTTGGTTACGAGAGCGTAGCCGTTACGCAGAAGGCCTATAACGGCGTGGCCGTCCTCTCGCGTCATCCGATCGAAACGATATGCACGACTCTGCATGGAGACGAGACAGACAGTCATGCGCGCTTTCTCGAAGTAGTGATAAACGAGATTCGGATCGCCAACATCTACCTGCCCAACGGTAATCCGGTTGGGAGCGAGAATTTCGCGTACAAGCTGGCATGGATGGACCGGTTGGGGCGGCAACTGGCCCTCTGGACCAAGAGCGATACGCCCACTGTTGTGGGCGGCGACTTCAATGTGATTCCGGAAGACATCGATTGTCACAAGCCGTCATCCTGGATGCACGATGCACTTTTCCAGCCGGAGCCGCGGGAGTGGTATCGGACTTATCTCAGCCTGGGCTACATTGATGCCTTCCGTTCGCTGCATCCGGGGCAGGGCGGCCAGTTCACTTTCTGGGACTACTTCCGCAAGGCATTTGAGCACAACCGTGGAATCCGCATCGATCACTTTCTGCTCTCGCCGCAGCTCTCCTCCCGATTGCAGAGTTGCGAGATCGACAAGGTTCCGCGGGCGCAGCCCAGACCTTCCGATCACACTCCGATCATTCTGCAGTTGCAGTGAGACGAGCCGGCGAGGCTGATCTTCCCACTTCGCTCGCCGATGTAATCGAAAATCGACAACTCGTCTCACAATGCGGGACTCCGGGGCTTTACAGCGGTTTACCTTAAGAGCAAGCGCGATTTGAATAATTTCTGTGTCTGAACGCTCTATCGCTCATCGAGCATCCGAGCAATGCAATATCGCGCCAGAACAAATTTGACCTTCGAGGATGTGATAGATGAGCCTGCAATTTTCTCGCCGCGACATGATGAAGGCGGCCGGCGCATCGCTGGCATTACTGGGAGCGCCGGGAGTATTGGCCCAGGCCAGTAGTGAACAAACCGCCAACGCGGCCTCCGGGAGCATGAGCATGCAGGATCAGACACGTGCGCAGAGGATGCAATGGTGGCACGCAGCACGCTTCGGCATGTTCATTCATTTCGGCGTGTACAGCACGATCGAGCGGCATGAATGGGTCATGGAGAATGAAGCCATCCCTATCGGCGAGTACACGGCTCACGCAACGACTTTTCGGCCAGCGGCAAACTGCCCCCGGACCTGGGCGAAGCTCGCCAAGGCAGCCGGCATGAAATACATGGTAATGACCACGAAACACCATGAGGGTTTCTGCAACTTCGATACAAAATTAACGAATTATTGCGCGCCTAAGCAGGGGCCTGGTCGCGACTTGGTGCGAGAGTATGTGGAGGCCGCGAGAGCCGAGGGCATGCACGTGGGCTTTTACTACTCTCTGATGGACTGGCATCATCCTGATGGTGCGCGGTGTGCCACTGACGAGGCCGCGCGCCAGCGTTTCGTTGATTACACGCACGGACTCATCGAGGAGTTGATGACCAATTACGGCAAGGTCGACGTGCTGTGGTATGACGTCTCCTGGCCGCTCGATGTTAACGGGTGGGAGTCAGTGAAGATGAACGATATGGTCTTCAGGCTGCAGCCAGAGATCATTGTCAATAACCGCAACAAACTGCCTGGCGACTTCTCGACTCCCGAACAGAAAATCGTGGCAGAGACAAACGGGAGAGCGTGGGAAGCGTGTATGACGCTCAACGACAGTTGGGGTTACCAGCGCGCTGATGACAACTGGAAGTCGTCGCGGACCATCATCCGCAACCTCATCCAGTGCGTGCGCGATGGCGGAAACTACCTCCTGAATATCGGTCCGAAGCCCGATGGATCTGTTCCGGAAGAATCCACGCGCATTCTCACAGAGGTCGGCGAGTGGATGAACACCAACGGCCACACGATCTATCAGTCAGACCTGTGCCAGGTGCGGCGGTCGAACTATGCGAGCTTCACACGCATCGGCAACACCCTTTACATGCATGTGCACTTCTGGCCGGGCGAATACGTCGCCATCAGCGGTCTGCGCACGAAGGTGAAGTCAGCGCATCTGGTGAAAGGCGGAACTGAAGTAAAGTTCACGCAGGATGATTTTCAGACCAAGCTGATCGGCCTCCCGGAAAAAGCGCCTGATTCCCCAATCACCACCATCGCTATCGAGTGTGAGTCCGAGCCTACGCAAGATACGGATTACGTCCGGAAGAACAAGCCCCGCGATGGTGTGTAGCCGGAAGACAAACCGGTCTTCCCGCGCTCAAGACAGGTGCCTACCTACCGTGCATAACGATAGGTATGCATCTGTAATTGCATCGCGTGGCCCGTATGTCAGCCCTGCGCACCATCTTTGAGTCCGCGTACCCACAGTGCGGTTACGTCCTTGCAGTCGTGGAGATCGAGAACCGGAGCGCCGGCCGGCGTCTTGATATGAAAGAGATCCGCTCCCTCCACGTTCTGCATGATCAATGCCGGGCGCGCATCCTCACTCATCGCGACGATCTCGATCTCGCTCATATTCACGTTCTTCACGTGTCGAAGATAGAAGCCCTGGGACGGCATGCTCCCAAACATATTTGGTTCGGGATATTTCTGCTCGTTTTCGGCAGGCATGACAGCAGCCTGCTCTTTTGTGCCGCCGCCTCGATGCTGGATGTAGATATGGTGGAGCTGGAGATCCTGAATCTCGTGCCCCGGAACACCGCTGATGATGCATCCAAACTGCGAGGCTGCATTCGAGCAAACAATGTTGCTCAGGATGACGCGTTGCAGCGTTCCCGTCTTCGTCGATTCCGCCGGCCCGCGCAGCCGGCTGCCGAGGCGCATGAAGATCGGCGCTGAGACCAAATCGCGCATGGTGATGTTGGTGATCGCCATATCTTCGAGCAGCGCACCGTCCACTGTTTCCAGTGCCAGTCCCTGGCAGCCCTCGAAGACGCAATTGGAGACGGTGATGTTCTTGAATCCGCCATTTGACTCTGTACCAAATTTAATGCGTCCTGTGTGAGGAACCTTCGCCGACGGATCGAAGTTCTTCCATGTGCCGTCGAGCATTGTTCCGAGCTCGTACGCCCCAGTCACAAAGCAATTCGTGATGGTCAGATTCTCGGTAGCCCTCGCGTAGCCCAGCGCGTAGCTGCTCTTGGGGACAATTGCGTCATCCCACGGCGAGTTGATCGCGCAGTTCGCAACGTGAACATTGCGGCAGCAATCAATATCTATGCCGTCGCGATTGGTGTCGATTGTGAGCCCATCGATCAGCAGATTGTCGACGCCAGTAGCGAGGATTCCGAACCAGCCTCCCTGCAGGATTTGAAAATTCCTCAGCTGCACATTACGGCAGTTCTTCAGGCTGATGGCCTTATTTCCGACACCGCTGGTTCGCCGATTGGCGGGGTTCTGACTCTTCGGATCGTTGCTACGCGTCAATCCCCTGCCCCAGATGCGCCCCGGGCCATAGATCGAGACATCGTGAAGGCCTTCGCCCCAGATCAGGCTGTTATGCCAATGGTTGTGGCCGTAGTCCTGGTAAGCCTCCCAGGCCTGCTCCGGCTCCGGATCGTCGTATCCACCGGATTGTCCTTCCGGCAGCGCGTCGGCAGCGATGATCACCGCCCCCTGCTCGAGATACAGCGCGACATTGCTCTTCAGCCGGATCGAATAGCACAGATATTGTCCAGCAGCGAAGCGAACCGTGCCGCCGGTGGCTGACGCAGCTTCAATCGCACGGTTGATGGCAGGCGTATCGATGGTTGTCCCGTCGCCCTTCGCGCCAAATGCTCTCACATCGAACATGCCCGAGCCATGACCAGAAATTTGCCCATCGGTCGAGCCCTGCCGACCGTACGCTCCGGTCCCGCCCATAACCGCCGGTACGGCTAATGCACCGGCTCCTGCCAGCTTCAGAAACTTCCTGCGCGCTGTAATCTCCACTTCGTCTCCAATCTCCATTGAAATGAATGTTGGGTTCTACAACCACAGGATCATTTAATCCGTAGCAGGACCACCCCGTGCGGTGGCACGGTAACGGTATAGGAATCCTTCATGCTGCCGAGATCCTTGGCCTGCCAGATATCGCGAACCCGTACTGACTTACGAAATCCAAGTTGCTTGAAATCCACCGGAATTGAAAGTGCGGTCGCATGCCGGTTGAAGACGCCAATAGCTTTCGATCCGTCGGCGAGCTGCTTCGACCAGATCTCAAGCGGTCCCTCAGCGCTCACGCGGTCTCCCTGCTGACCGAGCGGGTCCTGATCGATGGCGATCACTTCGCGATTCGTTAGCATGGCAATCGTCTCCGGCGTCATGGAGGTCAGGTCGTTGCCAGCCAGCAGCGGCGCGGCCAAAATCACCCACAGACTCATGTGCTGGCGATATTCATCTTCGGTCATACCACCGTTGCCTACTTCCAGCATGTCGGGATCATTCCAGTGCCCGGGTCCTGCAAAGCGCGCCAGTCCGGCCTGGCTGAATCCAATGTCGACCATGCGGGCGTAGTGGTCGTTAATGTCTCCGGTGGTGCGCCACAGATTGCCGCCTACGTCAGTTCCCCATCTCCACACAGCGTCATTGCCGTACTGGCACAGGCTGTAGACAATCGGCCGCCCTGTTTTATGGAGCGCGTCGCGCATCTTGATGTAGGCATCCACCATCATCTTGTGCGCCGCTTCGGGCGTAGGTGCTGCTTTCAACTCAGTGCGTAACCCGCACAGATCGTATTTCAGGTAATCGAAACCCCACTTCGCGTACGTTGCGGCATCCTGTTCCTCATGCCCCAGGCTACCCTCGTAGCCCGCACAGGTCTTCGCGCCGGGAGAGGAGTAGATGCCAATCTTCAACCCTTTACTGTGAACATAATCCGCCAGGGCCTTCATGTCGGGGAACTTGCTGTTTGCCTGCATGTTTCCCTGCGCGTCGCGCTCGCCCTGCCATGTGTCGTCGATGTTCACGTAGATGTACCCGGCATCGCGCATGCCGGTTGATACCATCGCGTCGGCCTGTGCGCGCACCGTCTTGTCGTCGATCGTGCGGTGAAAATGGTTCCAGCTGTTCCAGCCCATGGGCGGAGTGGCCGCAATGGTTTGAGTTGCTGCCAGACACGGACAAAGAGCCGCAAAATACGCCGCCACGGCAATGCCGGCAATCATCGAATTCCGGCAACTGCGAAATGCCGCCCAATGCTTCATAGATCGATTTCCTCCAAGTCAAATGGTTAATGCACCAGATGGTGCGGGGACGCCGTCTTCGGCAGCAAGACGTTCGCGAATTCCGAATCGCCGCTTTCCCCGTTTGAATTCACAGCAGTAACTTTATACAAATACGATTTTGCGGGCTGGGCAGAGAGATCGAGAAAGCCGCTCGATGCGGCATTCCGCCTCGCCGTCCTTGAGATCGTGGCGGTGTGGGCTGCCGTGTTTAAGTTACTGAAGTACCCAAATTACGGGCCTTGCGATGGAAACGCGTTATTTTCTTCTCGTTTCAACCCGAACTAAGGTAATTATTTGGTAACCACCAACCCACCATAGGAGGCATGCGATGGCTGAAGGTCAGATTCCTTTGCAGGGCCACTACGACTATCGCCTCGTTGCGCTCTCCATTTTCATTTCAATCCTTGCTGCCTATGCCGCTCTCGACCTGGCGGGACGTGTGACATCTGCACGCGGCAGGGCACGCTTCTTCTGGTTGAGCGGCGGGGCGCTTGCCATGGGCACCGGCATATGGTCGATGCACTACATCGGGATGGAAGCCCTGCGGTTGCCGGTGCCGGTGTTCTATGACTGGCCGACAGTGCTGATTTCCATGCTGGCGGCGATAGTTGCGTCGGGTATCGCCCTGTTTGTGGTGAGCCGCAAAACGTTGGGAGTCACGGCAGTCGTCATCGGAAGCCTGACGATGGGGAGCGGTATCGCCGCCATGCATTACATCGGGATGGAAGCGATGCGGCTTCCGGCGATGTGCCACTACTCGCTGCGCCTCGTGAGCTTGTCCGTAGTGTTGGCTGTTGTCATCTCCGGAGTTGCACTTTTCTTGACATTCCGGTTCCGTGGCGAGACCACAAACTGGGGCTGGTGGAAAGGCGTCAGCGCCTTGACGATGGGAGCGGCGATTCCGGTCATGCACTATGTGGGCATGGCGGCGGCGACTTTTGTCCCCATGCCGCTTGCGGCAGCTGACCTGAGACACGCCGTGAAAATCTCGGACCTCGGCATTGCCGCAATAACGCTAGTAACGCTTCTGATGCTTGGACTGGTCTTCGTTCTGTCGATTGTTGACCGTCGCTTCACGCTGCAAGCCATGGAGCTGAGAAGCGGCGAAAAGCGCTATCGCCAGATCGTAGAGACGGCGTTCGATGCTTTCGTCGGCTTTGGCGCCTCCCTTCTTGTCGAGCACTGGAATCCGCAGGCAGAGAGAACGTTTGGCTGGACCAAGAGTGAAGCCAAGGGCCGGCCGCTCGGCCAATTCGTTCTGCTGGATCGAAAGACTGACGAAATAGGCAAGAGCCTGCGCGAACTGCTCGAAGAAGGCGGTTCGACCGAAATGCAGCGACGAATTGAAATCGTTGCACGCCACAAAGATGGTCACGAATTCCCTGCCGAGATGGCAATCTCTTCCGTGCGATCGGGCGCGATGCAGATGTTCGCGGCATTTGTGCACGATGTCACGGAGCGGAAGCAGGCGGAACGGGAGCGCGAGGCTGCCAAGGAAGCCGCCGAGGCGGCGAGCCGAGCCAAAGGGGATTTCCTAGCGAATATGAGCCACGAGATCCGCACGCCCTTGAACGGCGTGATTGGCATGACGGAACTGGTCCTCCAGACGGAGCTGACGAGGGAGCAGCGGGATTATCTGGACACGGTTCGTTTTTCCGCGGAATCGCTGCTGTCGGTAATCAATGACATTCTGGACTTCTCAAAGATCGAAGCCGGCAAGGTGGAGCTGGAGGAGATTGATTTTGACCTTCGTGAGTGCCTCGAGACTACTCTTCGCACATTGGCATTGCGGGCAGATGAGAAGGGTCTGGAATTGCTTTGCGACGTAGATTCCGCCGTGCCGAACGTGTTCCGCGGAGATCCGAATCGGCTGCGCCAAATCATCGTGAACCTGGTTGGAAACGCGATCAAGTTCACGCTCGAGGGGGAAGTTGCCTTAAAAGTCGGGACTTCCTTCCCGAACAGCACTAGGTATCCGCTCCATTTCGTTGTCTCTGATACCGGCATCGGCATTGCACCCGAGAAGCTGGAGAGCATCTTCCACTCCTTCAGCCAGGCTGATACCTCTACAACACGTGAATATGGTGGGACCGGACTCGGACTTACCATTTCGCGCCGCCTGGTAGAGATGATGGGAGGCCACATTCGGGCTGAAAGTCAGATCGGCAAAGGATCGGCCTTTCATTTCACGATCGAACTCGAGTGCGGCCTGGAGTCCGCAATCGCAAAGGCGGGAGCTTCGCATCAGGGTGTATTGGCAGGAACCCGCGTGCTGGTGGTAGATGATAACCGTACGAACCGGCGAATTCTCGAACGCCTGCTCGCCGGCTGGGGCATGGAACCGGAGCTGGTGCCGGACGGGCAGTCGGCACTGGCCATATTGCACGCAGCGCGGGAGGCTGATCGTCCCTATCAGCTGATTCTTACCGACATGCATATGCCCAAAATGGATGGGTTCGAATTGGTGGAGCGTATCCAGGGTGAAGATCGCTCGCGGATGCCCACGATTATGATGCTGACCTCCGGGAAGCAGCACGGTGACGCAGCGCGTTGCGAGCAATTGGGCGTTGCCGCGTATCTTATGAAGCCAATACGGCAGGCGGAGCTGCGGGAGGCAATTGCACGGGTATTAGGCGCTATGGCCGAAAATCACGAGACCCAGATGATTACCAGCACAGTACTCGAGCATAGCCGGGACGCCAGCACAACGCTGCGGGTGTTGTTGGCTGAGGACAACGAAGTAAACCAGAAACTGGCCACGCGATTGTTGGAAAAGCGTGGCCATAGCGTTGCTGTTGTGAAGAACGGACGCGAGGCGCTGGAAGCGATTCGGAATGCAGAGTATGACCTGGTTCTGATGGACGTACAGATGCCTGAGATGGACGGTATTGCGGCAACAGCAGCGCTGCGATCCATTGAAAGAGAGACCGGCCGGCATCTTCCCGTAATCGCGATGACAGCCCTGGTTATGAAGGGCGACCGCGAACGCTGCCTGGGAGCTGGTATGGATGGCTACCTGCCGAAGCCGATTCGTTCTCAGGAACTCGATGAAGTGCTGGACAAATACGTGACACAGAAGATCCGCGACGGCGGCCCAGCAAAGCAGACTGCGCCGACACCGCTTGCTGCTATCCAAGAAGCAGTAGACGCTCGCGAACTGCTCGATAGGATCGGCGATGAAAGAGAATTTCTTGCTGAGCTGGTAAATACATTTCGCGACGATTTTCCAAAACAGTTGGAAGTTATGACGACCGCGTTGAAAGACGGCAACGCTACACAGTTGACGCTCGCAGCTCACTCGCTCAAGGGGGCTCTCTCGAATCTCGCCGCACAGAGGGCAGCCGGGCTGGCAGCAGGAGTTGAAAGCGCAGGCAAATCGGGAGATCTTCCAGGCGCCGAGTTGGGGTTGCGGGATTTGAAGCCCGAGCTTGCCCGCGTAGTGGATGCCTTGAATGCGCTCTGTGAGGAGACGGTGCCGTGAAGATCCTCGTTGCAGACGATGATGCGGTTTCCCGCATGATCATGGAAAGGATGCTGCGGCAGATTGGCTACGAAGTGACGGCGGCGGAAAACGGCCGCGACGCGATGGAAAAACTGCTGGATAACGATGGCCCGAGACTGGCGCTTCTGGACTGGATGATGCCGGAGTTGGATGGGCCACAAGTTTGCCATCAGCTGCGCACAGTGCATGGGCATCGATATATTTATCTGATTTTGCTGACGTCCAAGGACTCGAGAGAGGACCTGGTGGCGGGACTCGATGCCGGCGCCGATGATTATCTGATAAAGCCTTGTAATCCTGCAGAGCTAAAAGCACGATTGCGGACTGGCCAACGAATTCTGCGGCTGGAAGACACTCTGGTAGCAGCGCGTGAGGACATGCGTTTCCGTGCAACCCATGACGCCCTTACTTCTCTGTGGAACAGGGGGAGAATTCTGGAATTCCTTCACAGTGCGATTCAATCCTCGGAATCGACGGCGATACTGTTATGCGATATCGATCACTTCAAGCGAATCAATGACGTCCACGGTCATCTGGCGGGTGATACGGTGCTTCGTGAAGTGGCGGCACGCCTGCGTGGCGCCGTGCGCGCCGATGACGCTATCGGCCGTTACGGCGGTGAGGAATTCCTGATTGTATTGAACGGGTGCGATGCGCGATGTTTGCCGGAGCGCGCCGAGCAAATACGCAGGGCAGTATCGGAGGGCGGATCCATCATGGACGGGGTCACAAGCATCAGCGTGAGTATTGGAGCTATCGCGCTGGGCGGAGACGATGTTGCGATGCCAGCCGAAGCAATATTGAATCTCACCGATACAGCTCTTTATCACGCTAAGGGGACGGGGCGGAACAGAGTGGTGATCGCCGATCCCCTTGTCGCGAACGCGATAAGTTGAGAGCCTCAAAAGACGCGGGAACTGGAACAGGCAAGGAAGCAGTTTCCGGAATCATTCCTTCAAGCCGAGTCTCCGCCGTCATCGCGCTTTATCGGTCACGCGCTGGTTTACTTCCTTCTGAATCCTGGCCATGTCCTGATGTAATAGCTGGCCATGGTCAACCTTAAGGTCACCTCCGACGTAGACCCGGTCGACATCGCGCTCCGTGGTAACGAGAACCAGGTTCGCATAGGGGTCTTCCAGGACAGTGCCCAGCTGCGTGGGGTCGATCACCAAAAAGTCCGCAAACTTGCCAGGCTCCAGACTGCCAAGTTTGTTTTTGACACCTAGCACGTCCGCGCTACCCATGGTGTGTAGCCATAATACCTGGTAAGGGCTGATTACGGTCGCGTCTTCATACTTATCGCGGACAGCGTATAGACCAGCGCGCATATTCTCGAAAGGGTCAGCAAGGTCGCCGCTAGCTTCTCCGTCTATTCCCATACCTACACGCATTCCTGCTTTGAGATACTTCGGGATGTCAGCCACTCCGGATGCCATGCGGCCGTTTGAAAGTGGATTCCACGTCATCGCGACACCATTCTTCGCCGCCTGCTGAAGGATGTAATCGTCGGAATGGATGAAGTGGCCGAAGATGAGTTTGTTCGACAGCAGGCCGCTGTCCATAAACCACCGGAATTCCGCGCGCTCTTCGCCTTGAGTTACCGGCTCAGGGGGCTCAAGGTAGTGACTCTGGTTCGCCAGCGAGAATTCATCCATGAGCGCCTTTTCCATGACGGACTGCTGGTAGGTGTTGTTAAAGGCAGTTCCTCCATTGATCATTACGCTCAGGAAGTCTGATGTGGGTGGCTGTGAGGCAGTCCAATCGAGAAAGGCTTTTAGCCGCTTGCGCGCCTGATCGACTGTAATTCCAGGCCTCATCATGCCTGGCTCATAGCCGTGAACAAAGCGGATGCCCGAGTTCTCTTCCGCTCGAAACTGAGCCTCATCAAAAGCGTTGTCGTTGTCGCCCCCCCAGTAAATTCGTGCATAGTTGAAGTTATAGGCTGTAGTAATTCCGTTTTGCAGATGATCGAGTGCGCCGAGTAAACAGAACCAATAGAAGTCCTCCGGACTGGCTTTCGCTGATCTCTTGTAATAAAGATCGTCGATCCAGCTAATCAGCGTCTTGTCCGCGGCAATACCGCGATAGGCTGCCTGCCAAAGATGGCTGTGGGCGGAGATGAAACCGGGGATGATCCATTCTCCATGCGCATCAAACACCTCGTCGACACTTAAGCCAGCCGGGGGATCACCTGCACTCACCGCGAGAATAGTTCCATCCTTAGCAACGACAAGATAGCCCATGAATGGATCTCTCTGCTGGGGAGCCATAGTGAAAATGCGGGCATTTTCTACCAGAAGCTTAGCCGAAGCGGCAAAGAGACAGGTGGGAAAGCTTATGACGGTTGCTAAGAGAAATATGAAAACCAGAGTTGGCCGCGGGCAAAAAGAAGAATTCATTTGTGGGCGAAAGCTCCCTTCATCATCGTCACGAAGCTGTGAGACGGCGCATGGTGTGATTTCCGAGTTTATAGCAATTTGCGCTGAACGAGCTTACGAAGATCGCAATGAAGACCGCGGAGACCTGTCAACTGGAGGCAGGCAAGCTCTCGGCCCGCGTCCATAGGCCTGCGTGAAAACCTTGTAGAATTGCGCGTAGCTGCCGAATCCCGCGGCATAGACAGCTTCCGCCAAAGTCTTCTGCTCCGGTTGCCGATACTCTTCCCAAAAACGCGACAGTCGCAGTGAATTGCGATATCGACTCAACGGCACACCAATTTGTCGGCGAAATGTTCGGCTCAGGTAGGACTCGCTCACTCCGCAGGCTTCCGCAAGCCCACCAAGGTCCTGACTCCAGCCGTCTTCGCTCAAAACCCTGAGGGCGCGACGCACCGCCGGGTGCAGGGCGACGGGATCGCCCAAAACTCTGCCAGTGCGCTGGCTCCGCCAGCACAGGAGCAAGAGGTGGTGAAGTCCGGCATTTAACCCATCGGGATCGCCGTGCTCGTAGGAAAACTCTGATCCAACTCCAAAGCCGGCCTCGCGATTTAGAATATCCGGGTCGAGCGCCCCCCGCATCAGCGAATCCATCGTTTTTCTGATCAGATCGAAACTGTCCGGCTCGAGCAAGGTGTTCAATACTCCATCGTGCTTGCTCGTTCTGCGCTTTAGACCCACATAGGCATCAGTGCGGCAGGATCTTGCGATAAGCGAGGGCTTGAACACTGCGACGTAATTCTGAGCATCGTTGGAGAGATCCACCAGCTGATGCTCCTGCTCGGGATAAAGCCACAGGAGTGTGCGCGGTTGAAAGGTGAATCTCCGCCCGCTCACAACATAAGTGACGGTTCCTCGCACGACGAGGTTCAACTCAAGCTCAATATGATGGTGGCTTTTGAGTTTGGGGGGGTGCCTGGTGGATTCTACAAGGTATAGAAGTCCATCGTAACCCTTGCGCAGTTTGAGATCTTCCAGCACACGGACAAAATACGACAACTTTTGAGCAGCTGTCGAGAAGACATTCGTAGGCAGCGGATTGTAGTGTGAGGAAAAGCTGTTGAGCAGGCAATGGCATTTTCCTTAAATTCGCGTTTTTGGGGACAGCTACCTGGCGGAGAAGCCGTCAAGGCGTGGACCCTGAAGAGCCCAGGCGGTCTGGAGTTGGAGGCCATCACGTACGGCGGCATCGTTACGCGACTGCTCGTACCGGATCGAGAGGGTCATCTGGCTGATGTGGTTCTGGGTTTTAACGATCTTGGTTCATACCTGGCGGCCCATCCCTATTTCGGCGCCATCACAGGGCGCGTGGCTGGTCGTATCACGGGGGCGCAATTCGATCTCGGGGGAAAGACTTACCAGTTGGCCCGAAACGACCCTCCCAATCATCTTCATGGAGGCTTGAGCGGCTTCGACAAGAAGATTTGGACTGCAGCCCCGATGGAAGCTCGCGACGGAGAGTGCTCTCTACGTCTTGACTATCGCAGTTGCGACGGCGAGGAAGGGTATCCGGG
Source organism: uncultured Acidobacteriaceae bacterium (assembly GCA_963725225.1). Classification (GTDB taxonomy): domain Bacteria; phylum Acidobacteriota; class Terriglobia; order Terriglobales; family Acidobacteriaceae; genus Silvibacterium. The sequence goes on along the minus strand of CAVRXY010000027.1, from coordinate 168,828 downwards.
CAGAGTGGACGTTTCTGTCACCTACACGCTCACCAGGGATAATGCCTTTGTAATTGGAACCGAGGCCGTTACAGACGCGGCCACGCCTTTTAATCTCACGCATCATTCCTACTTCAATCTGGCCGGCGAGGCGTCAGGCTCGATTGCAGATCATGAACTCCAGATCGATTCGGATCAATATGTCGTCACCGATAAGCATATGACCCTCCTCGGGCGATATGCGTCTGTGGTTGGCCAGAGCAACGATTTTCGTGGAGGACAACGCCTCGGCGCGGCAATACCGCGATTGTTTCGGAATCACGGCGATCTCTATCGCATCCGCAGACCGAACGCTGATCCTGGTCACGAGCTTGTGCCCACTGCCCGCCTTGTCGATCCCGGCTCTGGACGCGCACTCAACATATCTACTACCGAATCGTATTTGCAGCTATACACGGGCGCCGCTCTCGATGGATCCCTGGTTGGAAAATCAGGTGTTCCATACGTAAAGCACGCCGCAGTCTGCCTTGAGTGCCACGGTTATCCGGACGGCTCGAATGCGACAAGCTTCTGTGACAACATACTGCGCCCGGGACTCCCGCGTCGGCACATCACGAAGTATGCATTTTCTACAGTGGACGTCGACCGAACTTCGACCACACAGTTGGAGAACCTGCACGGCACAGAAGAGCATTCGAGAGTTGGCGCCGCCGCTAATTTCGCAAGATCCGGTACTCACTTTGGATCGCAACCATGAGCCACAACGCCGCCATCCTGCCTACACCGCCGACCGCGCTCGATTACAGTCTCACCGGCCTGAGTGCGGCGCAGGCAATTGAGAAAGGCCTCGCTGAGGCAGAGTGGTATCAATGCCCGGTGCCGCGCGAGACAATGCGCAAGCTTCTCGAGCGACGGGATGGACCGGCAATCCGCGACACGATTCTTTGGTTTGCGCTTATTGTGGGCAGCGGTTTCGCTACGTATACCCTTTGGGGCACCTGGTGGGTAATTTTCCCTTACTTGATTTACAGCGTGCTGTATGCTTCGACTTCCGACTCCCGCTGGCATGAGTGCGGCCACGGTACCGCATTCAAAACCGACTGGATGAACAACGCCCTTTATGAGATTGCGTCGTTCATGGTTATGCGGGAGTCCACGGTCTGGCGCTGGAGTCACACGCGCCATCACAGCGACACCATTATCGTTGGCCGCGATCCCGAGATCGCAGTTCCCCGGCCGCCCGATGTGAAAGCCATCATCATGTCTTTCTTCAATCTCCGCAATTATCCCAAGTATTTCCGACAGATCGTCCTGCACTCTTTCGGACACATGTCAGCGGAGGAAAAAACTTTCATCCCGGAGATGGAGTTTTCCAAGGTATATCGGAGCGCGCGCATCTACGTCGCCATCTATCTTATCGTCATTGCCCTCGCACTCTATACGCACAGCTTCTTTCCACTCTTCATGGTGGGCTTCACGAACCTCTTCGGTACCTGGCTGCTGGTGGTTTATGGTCTCACCCAGCATGCTGGCCTGGCCGAGAATGTTCTCGATCACCGTCTCAATTGCCGGACGGTGTATATGAATCCGATCCACAGGTATCTCTACTGGAATATGAACTACCACGTAGAGCACCACATGTTCCCGCTCGTGCCCTATCACAGGCAGCGGGAGTTGCATACGGCTGTGAAGGACGACTGCCCTACACCGTATCCAAGCCTCTTTGCAGCCTGGCGTGAAATATTGCCCGCCATTCTCAAGCAGGTGAAAGATCCCGCTTACCATGTAAAACGCAAGCTCCCGGAGTCGAAAGCCCATTCTACCGAAGGCTGTTTCTCCTCCGTCGCCGATCCTGACGAGGAGGGTTGGGTAGGAGTTTGCGCCGCCTCCGACATTCGCACCTCCGATGTCAAACGGTTCGACCACGGAAAAAAGACCTACGCCATCTACCGAGACGAGGACGGCAAGCTCTATGCCACGGATGGACTGTGCACACACGGCAATGTGCACCTCTCTAACGGGCTGGTGAAGGACAAACAGATCGAATGTTCCAAACACAACGGCCGCTTCAACCTGATCGACGGCTCTCCGGCTCGTGCGCCTGTGTGCCGTGGTCTCGCGACCTATCCTGTCGTCGAACGGAGCGGTCGGATTCTGGTAAACGTGGCTCGCGCCGGAGGTGTGGGCGCACGCGCGCAGAAGTCTTACAGATTTCGCGTGGTGAGCAATCACAACGTGGCAACTTTCATTAAAGAACTTGTGCTCGAACCTGCGGATGCCGCGGAACAAATCCGCTTCATACCGGGCGACTATCTGCAGTTTGAAATCCCTGCGTACGACGCGATCCCATTCTGTTCATTCGATGTCGCCCAACCCTTCGCTACTGTCTGGGACAACCAGCATGTCTTCGATCTTGTCGCGCGCAATCCTCTTGGAGGTGCCCGCCGGAATAATTACTCGGTCGCGAGCAACCTGAAAACGGAGACCACGCTGCGCTTTAACGTTCGCATTGCTACGCCGCCACCGGGGCAGGACTGCGATCCCGGCGTGGGGTCGAGCTATTTTTTCAGCCTCAAGCCGGGCGATGTCGTCTCAGCCATTGGGCCCTTCGGTGATTTCCATATCAAGCCCACTCAGCGGGAGATGGTATATATCGGGGGTGGCGCCGGCATGGCTCCGTTGCGGGCACATCTCTCGCACCTTCTGGAGACAGAGCAGACTCAACGGAAGATCAGCTTCTGGTATGGCGCGCGCTCAAGGCAGGAAATCTTTTATGAGGACTATTTCCAGGACCTGGCCGGCAGGCATGGCAACTTTACTTTCCGTCTCGCGCTCTCGTCACCTTTGCCGGAGGATGCCTGGACCGGCCATGTTGGCTTCATTCATGAGGTCGTGCGGGACCACTATTTGCTTCGCCACGCAAATCCGGCGGCAGTGGAATATTATCTCTGCGGCCCGCCAATGATGATCAAGGCATGCACTCGGATGCTCGCCGAGATGGGCGTGCCTGCACACCAAATTTCCTACGATGAATTCTGATGGAATCCAGATCGTACTTCTTTAATGACGGATCTAGTAACGCTCCGAAACTTAGCATTTATCTCAATCTTGACAACCTCGTTGATCTGCGTCCCGATACGAGGTGGCCTGGCCTTGAGGGCCTCGCCCGATACAGGCATCTGTTGGGCGATGGTTTTGAGGGAGTACAACTCACGACCAACGATCCTCCGCCCGCGAATGCGCCCATCCCACACTGTGGGCTCGACCGCATCAACGCGCCGGCCGAGGCTGACCCAATTGCCGCCAGGCACGCTGAACGGGGTGATGGGTGCTTGACGGTGCACGCCGGTTGGGGGCTTGAAGACAACGACGAAGTCTTTCAGCTAGTCGACGCCATTCTCACAGCTTCTGAAAAGTATCGCTTGCCTATTTTCATTGAAACGCATCGCGCGACAATCACTCAGGACATCTGGCGGACTGTGCAAATCGCAAGAAGATTTCCGGAGGTTCGTTTCAATGGCGATTTCAGCCACTACTATTGTGGCCTTGAACTCGTGTATGGCGATTGGACCGAGAAGCTTGACTTCATGGAGCCGATCTTCGCGCGAGTCGGCTTCATGCATGGCCGCATCGCGAGCCCGGGATGCATCCAAGTCTCAATTGAGGCCGGTCTCGGTTCAAAAGGCGCGCGAGCCAATGGCACTCCCAGCTATCTGGATCACTTTAGAGAACTCTGGACCCGCGCCATGGTTGGTTTTCTTCGCGGCGCTTGCCCTGGGGACGTGTTGATCTTCGCACCCGAATTATTAGCCAGTACGCATTACTATGCCCGCCTCATTCCCGATGCCTCAGGAAGGCTCATCGAGGAATCAGACCGCTATGCTCAGGCCCTCGTCTATAAAGACCTCGCCCGCGCATGCTTTGCTGAGGCACAGAGTCGATTCACCGCCGCATCGTAGCTCCGGGATCATCACTGACCGAGCGACAGAATGAACCCGCCGTCTGGGGCGGCCACCTCGTCGGCAATCAGTTATGCTGCCCGTGACAGAAGCGAATGCGGATCAAGCACGAACTTCTTGGCAACACCCGAGTCAAAATCTTTGTATCCCGTTGGCGCGTTCTTGAGCGGGATCACCGTTGCATTCACGATCTTCGCGATCGGCAGGCGATCGTGCAGAATTGCCTGCATCAGCTGGCGATTGTATTTCAATACCGGCGTTTGCCCTGTGTAGAAACGATGCGACTTCGCCCAGCCAAGGCCAAAACGCATCTTGAGATTCCCGTGTTTCGCGCCCTCATCTTTGGAGCCGGGATCATCAGTCACGTAAAGACCAGGAATACCAATTCCACCCGCAGCGCGAACTATAGACATCAGCGAATTTAGTACCGTCGCCGGGGCCTCTTCGCCGCCCCTTCCGTGAGCCCTGGCTTCAAATCCGACCGCATCCACAGCCGCGTCTACCTCAGGCTCGCCTACAACCGCTGCGATCAGTTCGCCCAGATCGTCGCTCTTGGTGAGATCTATCGGCGTAAAGCCGACAGCCGCTGCATGTTTAAGGCGATCAGCATTCATATCGCCGATCATCACAAGAGCCGCGCCGAGTATCTGGGCCGACGCTGCCGCGGCAAGGCCGACTGGCCCAGCGCCAGCTATGTAGACGATGGATCCAACGCCTACGCCGGCACTTACAGCGCCATGAAAGCCAGTAGGCAGGATGTCGGAAAGCATGGTCAGGTCCTTAATTTTCGACATTGCCTGGGCTTTATCCGGGAACTTGATCAGATTGAAGTCCGCATAAGGAACCATCACGTATTCGGCCTGGCCGCCAATCCATCCACCCATGTCGACGTATCCGTAGGCGCCGCCGGCGCGGCCCTGATTGACATTGAGACACACGCCCGTCTGCTGCTCACGGCAGGTGCGGCAACGTCCGCAAGCTACGTTAAATGGCACAGTGACCAGATCTCCAACGTTCAGATATTCGACATCGGAACCGGCCTCGATGATTTCGCCTGTGATCTCGTGTCCGAGCACCAATCCGGTTGGAGCCGTTGTTCGACCGCGGACCATATGCTGATCGGAGCCGCAAATGTTGGTGGCCACAACTTTGAGGATCACGCCGTGATTAATCTTTTTCCCGGATGGATTCTGCATCTTAGGGAAATCAATGGATTGGACCTCGACCTTATTCGGTCCGAGAAACACCACTCCGGAATTCTCTGCCATGGGACGATCTCTACCTTCCCGCCCGACATCGTCTGAAGGCTACATGTGGCGTCCTGTAGCGATAGTGAAGAGCATAAATACCTCGCATCTTCACAGCATTCTTCGAGCGCCCGGCAATCTTATCTCCCGCGTGAAAAAGATGTCTTTTCGAAACGCGCACAAAAGTTGTCGTTTCTTGTCTCCGCGACGACGGCCGACGCAAATGTTGCGGATCGCCATTGGTTAAATGTGAGTACTATTGCCTGCAGATGAACGCACGAGATTAGCCGCATCTCACCCGGTGTCGGAATGCTGGTGAGACTCGCATCGTCATTTCACGAAGAATTCAATACAAGGATCAAGCAAAAAGGTAGATATGTGGAAGGGTGACCGAAGGGAGTTTCTTCAAGGATCGGGGCTTGTCCTCGGCAGCATAGCGCTGAGATCACAAATGGATGGGCTTGCGATGGCAGGCAGGCTTCCCCATCGTCACGATATTGAGCCACTGGTGATGAATGAGAACTCACCAACGGAAGCGTCGCGATCGCTCTGCAACTTCAACGTACGGACTGCGATTGGCCTAGGCGACAGGACGCCCGGAATCATTGACCAGCATGGTCAACTCGATTCGCGAAACGCAAAGGCCTGCATCACAATTGGGAACTCATTGCAACCGTCGCCGGATCTTACGTGGTCCCAGTCTCTCGAAGATGGCTATTTTCCAATAGTTCACACGGAGGTTCGATCACGTCAGGGATTTGCAAACTGGATGGCCTGCGCCACGAACGAAGCGGACATTGAGGCAGACGGTATCGAGGTCACCGACGCAGACATTCCATTGAGATTTACGCTGTGGTTCCCCTACACAACTGAAATTGAAGCGAAGACCGGCATCGTAACAGGCGGCGATCGCATTCTAGCGGTACTTCCGCCTCAAGCAGCCCACATAGCTCTGTCCAGGGGAAAATACAACCTCCTGACTCCGGAGAGGGAAACCTGGTCGCTCAGTCGGCCGCCCTGGTCGCAGGTGCCGCCCGCGGGCTCTCATCCGATTCCGATTTCCGGCATTGACCCCGCATTTGCAAGCGGGAGGTCATCCTATCTTTTCCGTCCGTTGCGATACCGGTTTCCAGTCCAACCCGGCAAAACCTACCACGTCATCCTTGGATTAGTGGCGTCGAAGAGCAGCGAATACGGTCTTAGAGTTTCGCAACAGCTTGTGAAGCTTTCCGCCGATGGCACGTCTGACACCGTTGATATGGCAAGCCTGGTTCCCGGCAAACCGTTTCTTCGCGACTTTGTGGTTAAGGCGTCCGGCAGGGAACTTCATGTCTCATCGGAGACCGATCCCTCCTCCACGTCCCCCTATCGCTATACGCTCTTGAACGCGATCTGGATTTTCGACGACATGGTCGACCTGACTCACGTTCAGACGGGAACCTTGAGCGACAAAGCCCTCTTCTATGTTCGCTGCGGAGAGGAGCCGATGGCGGATCGGGCGTGCGCCGTCACCTTCGATGTTTTACAGGGCGACGGGGCCGCTTCCACAATCTATCTTCCGTACGACTTGAACCAGGGCAATGACAGCATAATCGCGACTTTGCGTGCCGGCTCGCCAAAGAATAATGCAAAACGACGGTGCGACCTTCTTCTCCAGAATAGAGCCCAATTCACAACCGGAGATAGCCGACTCGATGATCTCTACCGAACTTCTCTCCTTAATATCTTTCTACTTCGGACGAAATATCAAGGTGCAGCAAACGATGGTGAAGATCTATATGTAGTCAAACCGGGTGCGGCAATTTATGACGCATTCTGGTACCGGGACGCCGCCTACATTATCGCTGCTCTCGACGTCGCCGGGCACTCCGAGGAAGCAGAGAAATCGCTGCGTCTCTTTTGGCAGTCTGGTCTTCCTGGCAATTTCGGATCCTACGAACAGCAGGAATGCGGCGCCTGGCAAGCTCCGATCGGTCAGTCAGATGGTCAGGGACAGGCCCTTTGGGCGCTCGTTCACCATTTTCAACTCTCAGGAAACATAGAGTGGCTGAGGATGGTTTATCCGAACATCAGGAAGGGGGCCGCGTGGATCCGAACGGTAACCGGTCAAACACGGCTTGTTACTGAGTACGGCGATCGACCAATCTATTATGGGCTGCTGCCCGCCGCCGAAGGCGAGGCGATAGGTCAAGGCTACATTTACTATCACGATTTCTGGGCCATAGCGGGACTTCGGATGGCGATGGAAGCTGCGAAAGCCCTGAATGAAGACCACGACGTCACCTGGATAGACGATACATACGAAGCACTCTCTGCGAATCTATCTGCTTCAGTAAGACTCGCGTTCGAGAGAATCGGCAACAATAAATATATCCCCGCCACTCCATTTCACGCGGTTTCTCAACTTGATATCTGGGGTTCTATAGCAGCCCTCTATCCGACGCAATTTCTTGAATCACACGATCCTATGATTTCGGAGACGCTGCACCTGATGCGTCAAAATTGCCGGGAAGATGAGTACACGTATTTCAATAAGAATAAACTCTGGACGTACATAACGGTTGATTGGGCGATGTGCTATCTACTTCGTGATGATCTCGAGATGTTCTTCAGACTGTTTGACGGCTATGTGGCACATGCTTCTCCGACAAACGGCTGGACTGAGGAGATATTTGTGGATACGCGGCTAGGTACAGGCGATATGCCGCACGGCTGGGCCGCGGCACAGTACGTCCATCTGCATCGCAATTCTCTTGTCTACGAAGATGACGATATCCTTCATTTGTGTTGGGGCGCGAGAGAAGCGTGGCTGAACAACGGAATCGATGTTCGTCGAGCTCCCACCAAATTCGGCACTGTCGATTTTACATTTCGCAAATCTGCCGACGGACTCGCACTGGATTATCGGCTTGTTCGCGGATCTCATCAGCAACCCTGCCGCCAGGTTCAACTGCACTTACCGCCATCAAACGGAGAAAAACCAACTGTCCGTATCAATGGTACCGAGAAAACTGTAACAGCTGGTCAGCACATAGTTCAGGTCGAATAAGATATGTGCTTTCGGCTATCAATCAGGCCTGCGGGGTTGCCCTTTTTCTTAGCTAAGTAGGTCGAGTCAGAAAGTGCCCTTAGGGACTGACCTCTTGAGATGAGCCAGGCGTGAATTGGCGACGAAGAGTTCTCGGGCCGAATCCCTTAATCCGTTTGAACTGACGGTTGAAATTCGAGTAGTTGCCAAAGCCGACTCTGAAGCCGATGTCCAAAATACTTTCGTCGGTATTGATCAAAAGCTGCGCGGCAGCTCCCACCCGAAGTTCATTCAAATATGCCGTCATGGTGCGGCCGGTCGCGCGCTTAAAGAACCGGCACAATGAGGCCTGATCCATATGAAAGCGCTTCGACAGTTTAGCGAACTCGACCTCTTCGTCAAAATTCTCATTCAGGTAGAGACAGATTTCATCGATCCGATGCTGATCCGCGACTCGACAAATTGGTTTTACTTTCAGTGTAGAAAGCACTCGCGCGTCGGCTTCGTCGGCGAGATCTATCAGGACCGACAACAATGTAGCCAGTTTCTTCGCCGGTGATTGAAGCGGAAGTCTAGCAATCGCTCTAGCAATCTTACGGCCTGTCTCGGTATGACCGAAAGCAAGTCCGTTAGAGGAGCGTCGCAAGAGATGTGCGACAGTAGACATCTCCTCAAGATCGAAAAATCGTTCCCCCAAAAAGTCGTGGCGGAATTGCACCACCACGGCACGATGCGACTCTGCGCTGTTGGCCTTCACGGGACCGGAGCGCCAACTGTGTGGAACGTTCGGACCAAGGAGAACCAAGTCGCCGGGACCATAATCGGCAATCCCATCGCCCACCAACCGCTGACCACTGCTGTTGATGATCAGCGTCAACTCGAACTCCGGGTGATAGTGCCAGTAGAAGGGGAACTCGGGATCGTTTCTCTCAAATGCGACGAATGAGGACGGCCCGGACGCAACCTTCTCGAAATACGGCTTCATGCGCCCCAGTGTAACTGAATTAGCTAACGATGCGACTATTCCGGAGAAAATGATGTCAATTCCGTATCTATAGCAGTCAACCAATGAGAGGACATAATCCATCGTGGAAAGCTAGTGTTATCGGTAATGATCGCAGAAATGTCTTAGGTGATAGCAATGAGCATCCGTTCCGCGGCCGGCATCTCTGACAGAGCCCAGGATTCAGCAAGTTCGCAACGAATTTCGCTAGACACTTACGAAGGATTTGCGGGCCTGCCACCCTTGGTGGGCTTGCACACCATGGCCGAAGCGGCGGCCACCGGTTTGACCGTCAGTGACTCGGTGGCTCGATTGAAACGTGTGCACTGGTCATTGAAGAGACTGCACCAGATATTCGTATCGCGTATCACGAGTGAGCCAATCTACGAGCTCAAGATGGCCTTCAGTCTGCACGCCTATTACTGCTCTGAGCATGTTGGAGAATTTGCCGCCCGCGTTCGCGAAATGAGGCAGCCCCCGTACGGACTGGAGGTATCGCCGCATCTAGCACTCGACCTGTTTTTCGACGAGATAATAGCTGCGCCCAACACTGCAGCGCTGCTCATCGGATTGTACGAATACGCTGTACCTGAGCTTATCCGCGCTCTCGAGAATTTGATTGCCGATACAAACACACTCTTCGATCATCCGACGTATCGAATCTGTCGTTTGACGTTGGTGGAGATGCACGACGTTCAACAGTACGGTATGAACGCCGTGCGTTGCCTTGTCAGCCAAGATGCGCGCGAGGAGCTTGGAAATTGGGGCACCACACTCGAACGCATGCTCGCTGCGGCGGGCGGCCTGGATGGCAAGCAGGATCAAACCGAAGACGTTGTTCCCCGCCAATTCTCCGCGATCCCATATAAATACGATCCTGTGCCGAAACGCGATGATCGGTTCACAGACCCTTACAACATGGGCGTGAATGCCGAAGCACTGCTTTTCGATAACAGCATCCCCCCTTTTCCAAAGACCATCATGCTTTACTTCAAGCGCATGCGTGAAATCGACGTTCCCGAGATGATGGCCAGCATACTTGCGGAGACGAGCGGAAAGCCCTGGGAGTACTACCGCGATATGACCCGCCAGTTATGGGATGAAGCACGTCACGCGATGATGGGGGAGCTTGGATTTGTCTCGATGGGAATCGATTGGTCGGCAATTCCCTTCAATTTCACCTGGTCTCTTGGCCTGAACACCAGACTGACTGCGAAGGAGCGGCATGCAGTACTTTTCACGATCGAACAGGGGCTAATGCCGAAAAAAACCGGCAAGCAATATGAGTGGGAAGTCGCCGTAGCGTCCGCAAATCCATTAGCCGCTATGATCCAGGACTATGACTGGGCCGACGAGATTCTGCACGCCAAGATCGGTCGCGATTGGATAGTTTCGGAAATAGGATCACAGGCCGAAGCAACAGCCTACGGCGACCAAGCGTGGTCCAAAATTCTGGTCGATTGGAGGAAATGGAAAGAGGATGGACTCACGGAGCATCGCAACTGGTGGCCTGACATCTATCGCGCCGCCTGCCAGAGCCAAGGTGTCCATCCTGATCCGGACCTACTTGCTTACGACACCACCTACGAGAAAGCACGTGCCGATCTAAAGGAAGTTGTTTCCTGATCCGTAGTCCCTCTTGATGCAACACCTGGAGAGAAGAGCGCATGATAGAGCGTTCCTACCGGAAGCTTGTGGTCAAATCTGTCGTTCCGGAGGGCGAAACAGCCAAGTCGTTCTATCTTGCACCTGCAGACGGTGGACCACTCGATCACTATTTTCCTGGTCAACACCTTCCCCTAAGGCTGACTATTCCGCATCACGAGCGACCGGTATTTCGTTGTTACACCATCTCGAATTACGGAGAGAACCTCTACCGCCTGACCATCAAGAAAGAGCTGGCTCCGGCCGACAAGCCTGAAGCGGTCTCCGGACTCAGTTCCTCTTATTTTCATGACACGGTACGTCCGGGTGACTTTCTGGAAGCCAAGCCTCCCTCCGGAAATTTTTGGCTCGATTTGAGCCGGAATTACCCCGTTGTTATGCTGGCCGGCGGCATTGGTGTCACTCCGATGATGAGCATGCTGGAGGCATTGGACCGCTCTGGTTCCAACCGCAGGGTGTACTTTTTCTTTGCTCTCCGCCACGGTGGGGACCATGTGTTCCATTCGCAGTTGCGGGCGATCGCGGAACGGCGATCGAACCTCCGCATGCGCGTGTTCTACGAACAACCTCGCGACCAGGACGTCGTGAGGCGCGACTATCAGCACATCGGCCGGATCGAGGTCGCGACCTTGCGCGAATATCTTCCCTCACTGGAGATGGAGTATTACGTGTGCGGGCCGCCAGGAATGATGAAGGCTCTCACTGAAGGGTTGACCGGGGAAGGAATCTCGTCCGAAGCAATCCGCACCGAGTCCTTTGGCCCCTCAAGCGCAGGGTTGCTGGCATTTGCATCCTCTGGCAAAGAGGAAACGGAAGCCTCATCTGAAATCACGGTGACGTTCGCCCGCTCCGAAATTGCTGTTCTCTGGACCGGTGAAGTGCCGTCACTCCTTCAATTGGCGGAAATAAACCGCGTCGACATCAGCTCAGGCTGCCAGTATGGCGACTGTGGAACCTGTATGGTTCGGCTCCTTGAGGGCAAAGTGACTTATCGCCATCCTACCGGTGCGCGCATCGATCCGGGTTATTGTTTGCCATGCAGTTGCTGCCCTGAGACGTCAATCGTGCTGGATGCTTAACAGGTCAGCAGGCAACGAAGAACGATTTTGGAAGGTAAGCTAACGTGCAAAGGTCCTATGCGAACAGCAGCGCTGGTTCCACTCGACTCCACACCACACTCACCACAACCTCTTCCAGTTACCCGCACATTGGTTATAAGCGGGCTGGTTGCAGCACTGGGTGGACTACTGTTCGGTTTCGATACCGCTGTTATCGCGGGCTCCACGCATTCGCTTACCAGAGTCTTCTCGCTGACTGCTGCAACGCTCGGAGTCACCGTGTCCAGCGCCCTTTGGGGGACAGTCGTTGGCGCACTGCTCGGTGGCTATGCCGGCGAGAGATTCGGGCGCCGCGACAGTCTTCGGATGATGGCAGTTCTGTACCTGATTTCTGCCATTGGCTGCGCGCTGGCCGGTAATTGGTACTCCCTTCTCGTCTCGCGCATCATCGGCGGTCTGGGAATCGGCGGCTCTTCCGTGCTCGGCCCCATGTATATTGCTGAGATTTCTCCCGCCCGGTTGCGCGGCCGAATGGTGGGATTTTTTCAGTTTAATGTGGTCGTTGGAATTTTGTTCGCCTATTTCTCCAACTACCTCATTTCCCTCGCAAAGACAGGCAGCAACGAGTGGCGATGGCAGCTGGCAGCTCCGGCACTTCCGTCCGTCATATTCTTATGCTTGCTTTTTGCCATTCCGCGTAGCCCCCGTTGGCTTGTCGAGAAGAAGCGCTTCGGCGAGGCTCGCCATGTGCTCGCGAAGGTGGGTGAAATCGATCCGCAGGGCGAACTCGCCCAGATAATCGAATCAGTCGAGTTGGAAGAGCGCCTTTCCGGGGAGAAGCTGTTCACCCGAAGTCACAGGCTTCCAATTTTTCTCGCTGTGACGATCGCGATTTTTTGTCAATTTTCCGGTATCAACGCTGTTCTTTATTACCTCAATGACATCTTTTCAGCGGCTGGTGCGAGCGCGAACTCCGGAGGAATCCAAACAATTGCAGTTGGAGCAACAAATCTGGTCTTCACCATTCTAGCTATGCTGGTAATCGATAAGGTAGGCCGCAGAATCCTCCTCCTGATTGGCTCTGTGGGAATGGCCGCGACCCTGCTGGGCATCGCCCTCATTTTCAAGACGCAAATGCATCGAGAGCTCCTGGTTTGGCTTTTGATCGCCTACTGCGCTTCCTTTTCTTTCTCGTTGGGCGCTGTAATCTGGGTTTACATGAGCGAGGTATTTCCGAACGGCGTTCGCGCGAAAGGCCAGACTTTGGGGAGCCTCACACATTGGATGATGAATGCGATCATTGCCATCGCATTCCCCATGCTTGCGGCACGATCCAGCGCATATCCGTTCCTCTTTTTTGCGGCCATGATGGTCGTCCAGTTTTTTGTCGTACTTTTCGTTTATCCGGAAACGAAGAATGTGTCTCTCGAGGATATGCAGTTGAAGATGTCGACCACCTCCTAAAACTTGCAACCAACATCTCTCGATTCGTCACCCAAACACCGGGCGCATAATTACCGTACATAGGCAAAGCGCTGTCAGCGATCACCTGGATACTGCAAATGGCGTACACAATGTGGTCAACTGTAAAAAGGACAGTTGTCTATCACCGCTGCTAGCGTTCTATTCCACGGATGAATCGCAGAGACACACTCAAGCTGCTGTTGGCGGCTTCAGGGAGCGCAGCCCTCCCGTCACCCTTCGCCTCAGGCCTTCAACACGCTCCTTCAGCCGCCTCCCGCTCGCTGGTCGAGAGCGCTACCGGCCATAGCCAAAGCGATGCTGCAAAGAACACCGTCGGGCCGGTGTTCACATGGTTAACGCTCGGCGAAGTGAAGCCCACGGGTTGGATCAAGGAGCAAATGCTCCGCGACCTTGACGAGGGGTTTGCAGGGCATCTAGGAGCTCTGTGTCACGAAGCCTCATCCGATATCTTTGTCAGTCACCGGAACAGTGCTGCTTCCGCCAATAACGCGAACGTCTACAAAAATAACTGGTGGAATGGCGAGACTGAGGGTAACTGGAGAGCCGGCTTCATCATGATGGCTTACCTAACCGAAAATAAGCGGGCTATGCAAGAAGCCGATGACTTCGTGCGTCATATTCTCTCCTCACAGGATGCAGACGGCTATCTCGGAGTTTTCGCGCCAGACCTCCGGTTTTCCAAGCCAGGGGATCTGTGGACTCAAGCGTGTTTAATGCGCGGGCTGCTGGATTACTCCGAGTTAACCGGCAACACGGAGGTGAGACAGGCGGTGGTACGCGCCACGGATTTGACGATTTCCAAATACAGCCAGCGTAAGACGCCAGTGCCCTTCGATTACACGATCTCCGGGCAGGGCCTGAGTCACGACTTAATGATTTCAGATGTGATGGAGAGATTGTTTGATCTGACCGGCGATCCTAAATATCACGACTTCACGGTTAGCCTTTATCAGAGTATGAGCCGCAACAACAGCACTGCAGATACAAGCCTTACTTCTCTGCTCGATCTGAATTCCGGCTTTACAAACCACGGGGCCAACACTTTTGAGGCCATCAGAGTTCCTCTCTGGCTCTGGATGGCAACCGGACGAGAAGACTTCGGACACGCTTCCCGCAATGCGCTAGACAAATTAAGTCAATACACAGAACCCAGCGGTTCGGACGTGAGCGAAGAAGATATCTCGAACCTGAAGCCTGACCCAACATCTACGGAGTACGAATACTGCGGTACAAAGGAATTGCAATTCACTCTGGAGTCGGCGTTGCAAAAAACCGGCACAGCATCTCTCGGAGATAAGATTGAACTGATATGGTTCAACGCGGCTCAAGGCTCTCGATTGCCGGACGGACGTGCAGTCACCTATCTCACGTCCGACAACCGCCTCCATTGCGATGGCTTGTCGCCAGATAGCACAAAGCCTCAGATCAGAAACAAGTTCTCCCCCACCCACACCGATGTAGCCGTGTGCTGCAACCCAAACGCAACTAACGTGGCGCCGCTGTTCGTTCGCGGCATGTGGATGCGGCACTCAGACGGTGGCCTAGCCGCCCTGCTCTACGGACCTTGTGTCGTATCCACCACCGTAGAGAATGTTCCGGTGCGCATTGAGGAGAGGACTCACTATCCCTTCGATAACGTAGTCAATCTCGAGATTCAGACACAGGGCGCTCCCGAGTTTTCACTTTACCTGCGCGATCCAGGTTGGTCTCGCGGAACATCCGTAAAATGCAATGGTGCCGCGATTACCCGCGCGGGTTCTTACTGGATAGTCAAGAAACGATGGCAGCAAGGAGATAGGATCCAGATCACCTTTGCACCGACGATTCAGGAAGTCCCTGCTGTAAACGGCGAGATCGCTCTTCAATATGGAGCTCTCATATTCGCTGAACCAATCGATGCGCAGAAAATCACCCTGAAGACTTATGCCCTCCCCGGTTTCGAAGACTCATACTACAAACCGACGTCACCTAAGTATGGAGCCACGACTTTGCCCTCGTCCTTACGAAGGCAGTCATACGGGTTTAAGGCGATTTCAGGCACCGACGGTGTGAATCCGTTGCGACCATTTGATGCAGCGGTTATAACCTTGCAAGGAACGATGATGAAGCAATCAGACGGGACACAAGTGCAGACTACACTGGTTCCCTTAGGAAATGCCTCCATTTTGCGCCGAGTCACCTTTCCTATTGGATGACTTCGCCTGTGAGAATGCATAAGATGCGGAGCAACATTTCGGCCCTGCAAAGGGCACGTCTCGCCTCGTCAGCATGTGGTCTTCCAACTGGCTCGACATCTTTGTGCCTGGACGCTCCTTCTGATCTGAAGTCTTCATGTATGGACACCCCTAACATTTCCTTCAGCAAGGAGCATCGTTGACAACCTTGAATCGACGCACATTCATTCATCTTTCCACCGGAGCGGTGTTCGCGGCCGCATCAAGTAAGGTCTTCGGCGACCTTAAAGCTCCGTCGATTTCCAGCCAAGATGGAGCTGTGCGGGTCCAAGGCCCAAACTATACGTGGGAATATTTACAAGCTGACGACACCTTTCGTCTGAGCGATTCCCGGAAGAGGCTCGTGGTAAGCGGGAGACTTCAGCCAACAGTAGTTGTGGCCCCTGTGCAAGACCCCTCGCAGAGGCACTGCATTCCCGGCAAGGTAAGCGGTCATCGCATCGAACAAGACCGTGTGAGCATAGAATACGAGAAAGTTAACGGCGAGGCCCATATCACCGTTACGTGGCGCTTCGACGAACACGGTATCTGGCTCATTCCCATCATCTACGACACTCCAGCACTCGAGGACGTGGTAAGCCTGCACTATTTCAACGACATGAACGGAACGACCAGCAAGCCGTCGCTCCATTCCAGCTATCTAGTCGTTCCGGGAATCAGCGAAGGATCATCGGTCAGTCCGATCGTACGGGATGATATCCACCTCAACCAAAATGTCTGGCTGGGCCGTGGGAGCTTCATTCCCGGGCTGAACCAACAGTGGGGGCTTCCCGTCCACTACTTTGCCGGATTTAGCGTCGATTCATCGAACGGGCTCAGAAATATGTTCACTAAAGGAAGGTCGGAAGCATTTACCTGCGGCCTGGCCGACCTGCCCTCCGGCGACCTGTTCCTGGAGTTATATGAAGGGAGTTGCAGTCCCTGGATCGATTACCGAAGCGATCTGTGGAAGCATCTTCGAGGTCCTGGAAAGATATCGCTGGGTGCTACGTGGTCGTGGTCCGTCGCTACCGATTATCGCGACGCGATTGCTAGCTATTATCGCAGCTTGCTCCAGGTCGGCCTTATTCACGTTCATCAGAATTCGCCGAGAAAGACAGCGATTGCTCTTACGCCTGAATTTTGCACCTGGGGCTCACAGGTTGATGAGAATAAATTTCAAGATCATCTGGATGAGGCTTTTTTGAACGAGACATACCTGGCCCTGAAGGCGTCTGGCATGAAGGCGGGGTTGTTCTCCATAGACGATAAATGGGAAGGCTCATATGGAAATCTGCAGCACTCGACGGAGAGGCTTCCACATTTCGAGCAATTTCTCGATCAGTTGCGGGCCGACGGTTACCGAGTTGGGATGTGGGCTGCCCTGATGCGATGCGAACGGCCGGCCGATATTGGTTTGACCGAAGACAATATGTTAAAGCGGCCAGACGGTACGCCCTATCTGGCCAGGAATTCTGGCACCTCCCACTACTACATACTCGACGTCACCCAGCCAGAGGTGGCGAAGGCTTTAAGCGACCTTGTGCGAAGGTTCATCCGCCGATACAAGCCGGACCTGTTCAAATTCGATTTTGGTTATGAACTGCCTGCCGTTGGCATAGCAGCTCCGCAGGATAAACGGTGGACCGGCGAACGGCTGATGTGGAAGGGCCTGGATGTCGTGATCGGGGCGATGAGAGAAGAGAATCCCGACTTGGTTGTTATGTACTACCAGTTATCGCCGCTTTTTCTCAACTATTTTGACCTACATAGCACCGACGATCTTTTCCTGGCGGCGGGAGAATACGATCTGGAAGCTAACCGGCGTATCTACTTCAGTAGTCTGCTCGGTCCCTTGGGAATTCCCACGTATGGTTCATCCGGGTACGACTGGGCCAGCGCGCCGCACATCTGGTTTGATTCTGCCGCCGTAGGGACGATCGGCTCACTCAACGACTTCAAGGCGGATGAGCAAGCAGAAGGTAGCACGCCAGAACTGATCGCAAAATACAACGGAATTGCGAAAGTGTTGCGACCCACAAACATCTTTAAAGTTGTGCCACTTGGCACGATCTCTGAAGCACCGACCTTCGGAGCGCATGCACACTCCTGGGCCAGAATTGAGGATGAGCAGCTCGTTCTTCTGGCTTTTCGGCCACCCATACCTGGAGAAGAGAACCCTCTCTTTTTAGAGGCCAATGATTCGCTGGCTAAAGACCTCATTCGTTGCCGAGTGCCCGTAATAGTTTCCTCGCGTGGAGGCGATAGCATAACTCGAGATGGAGAGTTGGCTGTTGTGCCTTACGGAGGGGGAGAAATAACGATTCGCCGGGACTCGGGCAAGCTCGCCAAGACGATAAGTCACTATCTTGGAGGCCCGACCACTCAGGATAGCGTTCCCATCCAGGACAATCGGTTGACGATCAATTCCGCCTACCGCGATTCATCCGGGAGACCCCTGGAGTGGATCGAAATTCACATTTCTTAACGACGAGCTCAGAATGATCCCAACTACGCAGAGCGCGGCCAAGTATCCCAATATGCTCTATGTAATCTTTTTAGGGGTGGCAGCGTCATTGGGAGGGATGATGTTCGGCTTTGACCTGGCAATCATCGTGGGTGCCGGGCCATTCCTCGTTCAGCACTTCGGGCTCGGCGATCTGGGCCTGGGTTGGGCATATAGCTCGCTTTTGTTCGGCTGTGTGCTGGGCTCAGTGGCTGCAGGTCGCTTGACCGACTATTATGGGCGCCAAAAGATGTTGCTCTTCGTGGCTCTCCTGTTCCTTATAACTTCGGTTGCAACTGGTATCGCTCCAACCTTTGCCCTTTTTATTGCGGCAAGATTCGCCGGCGGAATTGCCGTCGGCGGTGTCTCCGTACTTTCACCGATGTATATTGCAGAGGTGTCTCCGCCCGGCATACGCGGGAGGATGGGGGCAACTTATCAGCTGTCCATTACCGCAGGGATCTTATCTTCTTACTGCATCAACTACTGGCTTCGGAATGAGGGGGCTTGGAATTGGCGATGGATGTTCATTACCGGTGCGTTGCCGAGTGTCCTGTTTTTCCTGACGCTTCTTCGAGCCCCAGAAACCCCGCGATTTCTCTTCAAAGTTGGGAAGAAGGCTGAAGGGTTTGCACTACTGGCACGCATCATGAGCCCCGAAGAGGCAGCGATAGAAGCAGCTGAGATCGAAGCTAGTCTTGCTGCTCCCTCGGTTGCTTCAGAGCATCTGGACATCAAGCCCATCAGCCGCCTCCTCATCATCAGCTTTGTTCTTGCAATTCTGGTTCAGGTCTCCGGGATCAATACGATTATCGATTATGCCCCGCTGGTTCTGCGATCAGCCGGATGGAGAATCGACGCGGCGCTTTTTTCGACCTTCGTTATTGGCGGAATCAATTTTGCGTTTACTCTAATCTCCTTCTGGACCATCGATCGCTATGGACGCAAGCCCCTCTATATCGTCGGGTCCCTGGGCATGGCTGCCGCCTTGTTTCTGGTGATAGTGATGCTGTCTGCAGGTCGGTTCAATGCCGTACTGTTGCTGGTTCTGATGGCGTTGTTCATTGCGTTTTTTGCGTCCTGCATCGGTCCGGTTTTTTGGACGCTGGTTCCCGAGATCTTTCCCAACAGGATACGTGGCCGAGCGATGGTAGTTCCGGTGGTCACTCAATGGGTAGCAAATGCCTTTGTAGTTCTTCTGTTCCCGCTAGCATTCAATCGCGTGGGTAAACTGCCTACATTTGCCTTTCTAGCTTCCATGGCCGTATTGCAGGCATTATTCACCTGGCAGTTCTTACCGGAGACAAAAGGAAAGACGCTCGAAGAGATTGAAGACTTTTGGAATCAGAATCAAGCCATTTCGCAGCTCCGCAGATGATGGAGCCATTTGCACTAAGCGTCCGGGTCTACTAACACCGGGCTCCTTCTGCGCTTGCTACTTCCAAATATCCCGATACAATTGCTCGATCTCGGAGGCTGACGGAATCCGCGGGTTATTTTGCGGCGAACCAGAAGCCAACGCCTGCAGGGCCATAGTCGGAATGAGCTCGAAGTATCGCCTTTCAGGAATGCCGAAACTCTTTGGAGACGGAACTTCCAATTCTTCATTCCTTCGGAACAGTTCTCGGACCAGCTTACTCACAGCATCCAAATCCGGATCTTTGGGGGTCGCGATCCCCATGGCTCGGGCGCAATCGGCGTAACGGGCGGGAGCGGCTGCCGCCGAGAACTCGGTGACCGTCGGCAACAACATTGCATTTGAGAGGCCATGCGGAACATGAAAGAAGAATCCAATGGGGCGGCTCATACCATGAACCAGGGCGACACTTGCATTGGAAAAGGCGATGCCCGCCAGCGTGGCTGCCGCCATCATCCCCTGGCGAGCGACGCGATTCTCAGGGTGTCGAAATGCGATCGGCAGCTCTGTCCATATTGTCTTCATCGCCGATAACGCGAAGGCATCGGTAAAGCGATTGGCTTTGCTGCTTACATATGCCTCAATCGCATGGGTAAGAGAGTCCGTTCCCGTATCCGCAGTCAGGCGCTTCGGCATGGACATCGTCAATTCATAGTCGACGACGGCGGCGGAAGGCAATAGCACACTGCCGGCGATCAGCATCTTTTCTTCGCTCTCGGAATCAGAGATAACAGTAAAGCGGCTCACCTCCGAACCAGTGCCAGCCGTGGTCGGTATGGCAACATGCGGAGGACCTGCTGCAGGGATGGGTCTGGGAACTTTGTAATCCCTAACGCAGCCTCCATTACCCACAAGCAGCCCAATGGCCTTTGCCGTGTCGATCGAACTTCCGCCACCCAGACTGACGAGGCTGTCGTGCCTGCCCTGCAGAAAGGCGTTCAACCCTTGCTTGACCGCAGCCGTGGTCGGATCCGCGACCGCGCCGGAGAAAACTTCACACCGCATTCCGGCTGTTAATATCTGATCCCGCAATTTGCCGGCTAGACCGCGACTCATAAGAAATGAATCCGTCACGATCAGCGGCTCGCTGCACTTGAGAGAGGCAAGAACACTTGCCGTCTCGTTAAACGCACCTGCTCCAGTCCTTATGATTCCAGGTATGCGAATCTCCGCTGTCATATGCCGCGCCAACTCCTCCACATCGCGCGACTCCGGTGCGTCCCGGCATCGCCCGCCCAGACCGTCCCCGAACGCGGAGATTAACCTTCAAGCTCTACGGCAAGCCGCGGTCCTCAAGGCAAACCACGATTCCGCACGCAAAGGTCGGCAGGTATCCTAAGCTCTCAGATACACTCCCCGTCCCCTGTTAGTAATAAAGCTTTAGAGCGAGCTGTAAAATCCGCGGATTGCTACGCGAAGAAGTGATCTGACTGAATCCAGCGGTGTTCAGAAAGTTCAGGTTTGCCGACGGGTTTGCGAAGGAATGCCAATTGGGAAGGTTGAACGCCTCCGCGCGGAATTCCAACTTGACGCTCTCGTGAATCGGGAACTGCTTGAACAGCGACATATCGAGATTCTGGAAACCAGGACCTCTTACAGGCGTGGGACCGCCGCCCAGCGGCGCGGTGTTTAGCTGTCCAATCCCTGTTGCCAGAGGCGGATTTGCGAATGCGTTTGGATTGAGCCACTGGTGAACGTTATGTGGGCCCCCGTAGACGTTCTGACCCGGCACAACATCAGCAAAGCATCCAAAATCTGCTGTCGTTGCAATCGGACAATTAATTGTGAAGGGTTGTCCAGTCTGGTGTGAAAAGATGAAGTTCGTTATCCATCCGCCTATGAAGGCGTCGCCAACCGAGTTGACGTTATTCAGATAGGCCTGATTCCTGCCAAAAGGTAAGTTATAGGTTCCTGAAGCATGAACGACCTGCGAAGTATCAGAGAAGCAGAGCCCGTAATCGCCTGACTGACCAAAGCCGGGGAGCCAGGGCGCTCTGTAGGCCGGTATGCTCCCGAGTGAGGAAGCAGGTATCAGTGAGCGTTGATCGGTCAGACACTTGGAATAAGTGTAGTTTGCCAGTAAGGTGAGCCCGGCGCTCAATTGGTGCTGATACACCGCCTGAAAGGAATTATAGCTGCTGATGCTTCCGGTGGCCTGATAAGTAGAGTTCGGAGCGAAGGCCGGAAACGGGATATGACCCGGCACTGTGGGATCATACATGTTTGTTCCTGGCGGCATGATGGCAGACGGAGCATTCTGAGTACTTTGACTGTCAAGATGCCTTCCCAGGGTAGCTACATATGCAACAGATACTGAATCGTGTTGAGTGAACTGGTCCTGGACGGCCAGGTTAAATGTCTGCTGATAGGGCGTCTGAAACTTATATTGCCGCCCATACAGCGTGAGACCCGCTCCGTTTACCACTGTAGGGTCTTCTAGATTCTGCGCGACCAGGGCATTTCCCAGAACGGCCGTTGCTCCTCCCGGTACGGTGAGAGGAGTTTGGGAGTTGACTGCGTAATAGTTCACCGTATAGGAGAATGGATAATTACCGCCGATGTTATATCCGAAACCGGTGTTATTCAGAGATCCATAGGTTATGCCATAGCCTCCGCGTAACACGACCTTAGGAGTCGCGCGGAATGCGAAACCAAGTCGGGGAGCAAAGTTAAGGTTCTGAGCATCTCCCGTAGCGTTATTTGAGGTACAGTCAATACCAATATTGTAGGAAGCGAGCAGCGCCTGGAAAGTTGATGAGGTCGGAACGGCGCAGCCTCGTTTGGGCATGTAGTACGTTCCCGAATTTCCCGAGCCTCCACCAGCCTGAATGAAGTTAGCCTGTCTTCCATTGATTTCCTGATAGGGCGTGTAGTGGTCCCATCGGAGGCCAAGATTAAGCGTTAGTTTAGGAGTAATCTTCCAATCATCCTGAAAATACGCTCCGATGTAGTACCGCTGATCGCTCACTTGGGCATAGTTGGAAAGTCCATAAGTTTGCAAGCCTCCGACGTTAT
Source organism: uncultured Acidobacteriaceae bacterium (assembly GCA_963725225.1). Classification (GTDB taxonomy): domain Bacteria; phylum Acidobacteriota; class Terriglobia; order Terriglobales; family Acidobacteriaceae; genus Silvibacterium. The sequence goes on along the minus strand of CAVRXY010000027.1, from coordinate 146,253 downwards.
TGATGCCGCCTGGGACTGTTGAAGCGGCAGGCACCAGGAGCATGTCTCCAACACCGTCATAACCTGAATTCTGATTGGGAATATCAGAAAATTGGCCAGTGAAGCCGAAGTTCCCTTTTCCAAAAGTAGGCTGGATAATCGGGGCGTGAAAGTTATCCACCTGAAAGCCGGTCTTGAACGTGTGTGAACCGTAGATTTTGGTCACATTGTCCATAATCTCCAGAGTGCGGATCGTATTAAGAGTTGGCATCCAGCCGGCAACACCGATGCCTGTAAGCGAAGCGATGTTGATGGGCGGCAGGCCCCCATTTCCCGGATACTGTGGCACTCCCGGAATTCCAAATTGCTCTGGGATGCCAGTCGTATTGCCGTAAACCGCGTTTAATCTCTCGATGTTGTGGATATACCCGATGTGGAATTCGTTGGTCAGAGTGGGAGCAAACACATGCGTATAGCCCAGGACAATCGCGTAGCGAGGACCCTGTTCGGGTCCGTCCCCATAAACCTGGCCCTCTGCATACCCCGGCAGCGCGGGAGGCGAAAATATGGTTTCGTTGCTGTAGTTGTATACGCCGAAGATGATGTCCTTGCTGCTGATGTTCTCGTCAATGCGGACGTCAAACGAATTGATGTCGTTAGTCCCGGAAGGAAATTGGAAATAGTTAGGAAAGTTTGTCCTGCCGGGTGTGGGATTGGGATACAAGGCAAGCAGTTTAACCGCGTTGGGATCAAGGCGTGACGGGGGAAGTATATTCAGGTATTGCGCCTGACTCACAAAGTCATTGATCCCGGCGATGCTCCCGTTAGTGTAGAACGGGTCTCGGACATAAATTGCGCTGCCCGAGGGGTTACGCAGACCAGAAACAGGATCAACCGCACCACCCGCAACCATACGAGTTGTCGCGGGATCCAGAATGGTTGCCAGAGGGTAAATCCGGCCCAGCCCATCGGTTTTTGTGCCACTCACCAGACTGAAGTAATCCTGGAAATTGGTGAAGTTGCTGCTGTGCATCAAGGGAGTTGGAACGCTCGAGCTACTGGCTGTTGGCGTACTGATTCTGGTGCCCTGATAGTCGAAAAAGAAGAAGGTCCGGTTCCTGCCGTCATAGAGCTTGGGAATGTAAACGGGTCCTCCGATCGTTCCGCCGAACTGGTTTTGGTGATACGGGGGGCGTGGCGTATTGGTCTGATTTGCAAAGTAGTCGTTGGCGTTAAAGACCGTATTTCGAACGTATTCCCAAAGATCCCCATGCAGGCTGTTAGTTCCCGACTTGAGCACGGCATTAACGATCCCGCCCGTGGAGTGGCCGTACTCAGCGTCGAAGTTGCCAGTCTGCAGCTTAAATTCCTGAATGGCATCGGGCGGTGGCACGAACGCCGTATATCCGTTGTTGCCGCCGGCCCCTTGAATGTTGCCGCCTCCATAAATCTCGACGTTGTCATCAATCCCATCCAGGCGAAAGTCGTTCTGCGTCCAATCGATGCCCATCACATTGAACTCGGCGTTGCTGGCGCCTCCGACGGTGACGGTGCCGGCAGCCAACAATCCGAGTGTTGTCCAGTCGCGGCTTTGTAGGGGCATGTTGTTAACTTGTTCCTGGTTGATCGTCTGGCCAACGGATGCATCTTCTTGCTGCAACAGAGGGGTTGCCGCAGTCACCGCGATTTGCTGACTCACTGTTCCGAGAGCAAGACTTACGTCGATTGTCAGATAATCCTGGATATGCGCCTGGATGCCTGAACGAGTGAACTCTCCAAAGCCGGGAGCGTTGACCCTCAACGTGTACGAGCCGGGATTAACGGCTTCAAACACATACTCGCCACCCGCACCGGACCGCACCGTCTGAACAATACCGGTCGCATCGTTTCTGATCGTCACGGTAGCGCCGGCAATCGCTGCGCCGCTTGCGTCCGTTACCCTCCCCACGACTCGCCCAGTCGCAATTTGAGCAGAAACGCGTGTAAGCGGAGTGATCAATGCCAGGGTACAAACGACCAGGGCGACCACCGCACAAAATCTGGGTAGCTTCCTAACCGCCCTCTCCAAAACGCGCTTCTCCATTCGTAGGACGCCCAGGTTTGCCGACCTCTTCAAGACGGTGTGTCTTGCCATCGCACGCCACCCCTGCAATCAAACAAGATGTATCGGTCTTTCTTGTGGGACCGGAAGTGGAAGAATCCTAGGCGCGGATAAAGCCTACTGTCCTCATCGGGATTGACATCTTTGTGCACTCAGTTGACTCCCAAGGGCGCTCATAGCGTGCCTCGGATGTCAATGGACTTCAGCTTTTTCCATTCACCTGGGTCGGCGAATCCCAACCTTGCGGAGCCGAGAGAGCGATGCCCATGGCCGCAGCAGCTTTCCGATGAGTTCGCAACGTCTCATGGAGGCTTGTCCCGGCTTCAGCGGCTGATTCGTCATTTGTCGCGATGAAAAGCAGACACACTAAGCCCGAAATCAAGCGTTAGAGATAATAACTGTAGCTCCACGCCCACGTCCTCATCGTGGTTGACGCTCTTCTCTACCCATTTGACTATCTGCGACTTCGAGTTCAGAGCGCGTGCGGGGGCGCTCTGCACCCTCTAGGATTCACAAAATCGCTTCGATTGGCGCAGAAAGCTGTATAGAATCGTTGCGGACGACGCGAACGGTTGTGAATACGGGATCTCTCGCGTCAAAGATTAAGGTTTGCAGTGAGAAGGTTCCCCGCAACCAAGGTGATCGTTCTTTCGATGCTAATCGGAAGGACAATTTGCACGTTCTCATATCAGCAACGCGTATCGTCTGCGCCCACTACCCCGCTCTCCTCGGCCAGCGACCCCGGTTGCAAGCAAGCGCACGCCAAGGCTCGTGAGCTCACCGAGGCTGGGAATACATCTGGCGCTGCTGCTCTCCTGGCCGATGTCTATGCCAGGTGCCCGACCTATGAGAATGGGCTCGATCTTGCGGATGCCGAGATCGCGGCGGCCCAATATGCGAGCGCACAAATACTTCTGAGGACCCTTCTGGAGCAGCAAAACCGCGCTGAGCTACATAGCTTGCTTGGCAAGATCGAGGCTGCTGAAAAACGCTACAAGGCCGCCGCCGAGGAGTACCAAACCGCAGCTCAACTGGAACCTACTGAGGTTAACATTTTCGACTTCGGGATGTCTTTGTTCCATCTCGACCACAATTCAGCAATCACCATCCTCCGCTACGGAATCGGCAAGTACCCTTATTCAGTTAAGCTTCACGTGGGGCTCGGAACAGTTCTCTACGCAGACGGGAAGTCACTTGAAGGTGCTCAACTACTCTGTGACGCGGAAGAGTTAGACCCCTCAGACCCGCACCCTATGGAGATCCTCGCCGATACGCAAATAGTTCCTCCGGCACTCGAGTCCACGATTACAACGATGTTTGCAGCGCTTCACCGCAAATATCCGAATGACGGCCTGATCTTTTTTGATTACATAATGGTCCAGTCCGGAAGGTGGTCGAATGACAAAGACGCCGTGCCGCCACATTTCTACGATTCCCTGAAGGCTGCGCTTCGTTTAAATCCGGACTTACCTCAGGCCTATTTCCAACTAAGTCTGCTCTCTGCGCAAAAAGGAAAAAACGAAGAAGCGATCCGGCTCTTAGAAAAGGCCATCTCACTGGATCCAGGCAAAGAGGAATATCACTACCGCCTTGCTTTCGCCTACCGGAAAGCTGGCGATGAAGCAGGGTTTCGCGACGAATTAAATGAGTTTCAAAGACTACACACTGCGACTCCCAATGATCAGTAAACCTGCCGGCTTGACCTTATCGCAAAACATTTTCTCCGCCGCACTCTGCTCGATTCTGTGCTTAACGTTGGTACCTGTAGCTGCATGTGAGGGTCAGCAAGTTAAATCTCAACCTTCGCCCTCGGCACAACGAGCCACCCGCGTTTACAACGCACCGCAATCTCAAGCCCTTCCCTCCGCAATTGAGTTCGAAAACACCATAAAGGGCTCCAAGATCACCTTTATGCTTAGAAATTCTGCCAGCCAGCGCCGATATTCAATCGAGACGATGGCCGGCGGCGTTGCTGTGCTTGATTACAACAACGATGGACTACTCGACATCTTCTTCACAAATGGTGCAAACATCCCGTCGCTCGAGAAAACCGGCCCAGACTTCTACAACCGCCTGTATCGGAATAATGGGGACGGTACGTTTACTGATGTGACCGAGCAGGCCGGCTTGCAGGGGATAGGCTATTCCATGGGGGCTGCCGCGGGAGATTATGACAACGATGGTTTCGTTGACTTGTATGTCGCTGGTGTGAACCGCAACCAATTGTTACACAATAATGGCGACGGCACCTTTACTGACGTGACAGCTAAGGCACACGTCAGCGGCGTGGTGCCGCATCTTGATAAACCATGGGCAGTTACGGCTGGCTGGTTTGATTACAACAACGATGGCCTGCTCGACCTGTTCGTTGTAAATTATCTCGACTACAACGTCACGACTGCAAAGCAGTGCTACTCCGAGGGAGTGCCCATCTATTGTTCACCCAATGACTTCCAGGGAACACCCAACATCTTATATCGCAACAATGGTGACGGCGCTTTTACTGATGTGTCGGAGTCCTCTCATATCTCTCGATATGTTGGTAAGGGCATGGGCATCGCCTTCGCGGACTACGACAATGATGGTTTCACCGATGTTTTCATATCGAATGATACGTTTCCTAATTTCCTTCTACACAATAACGGAGACGGTACCTTCACTGATGTGGCAACGGTGGCCGGTGTGGCGTACACCGAAAACGGCAAAGTGGTAGCTGGAATGGGCGCGGAGTTTCGCGATCTGGATAACGACGGCAAGCCGGATATCTTCCATACAGCCATGTTTGGCGACACATTTCCTTTATACAAAAATGTTGGGGCGGCCCAATTTGAAGATGCCACATCTGCGTCGAGGCTTACCATTTTTACCAGTCGTTTGACTGCCTGGGGAGCTGGGGCATTTGACTTCGACAACGACGGATATAAGGATCTGTTCACCGCCAATTCTGCAATTCTTGATAACTCCATGGAAGTCGAACATAGGCCGTTTGCTTTATCAAATAGCTTGTTTCACAACAAAGGCTCGCTCCTCTTCGAAGATCTGAGTGGCAAAGCGGGTACAGATTTTATAATTCCCGCTGCACACCGCGGCGCGGCTTTTGGAGATTTTAACAACGACGGAAAAGTTGACATCGTCGTGACTGTGTTGAATGGCCCTCCGAAGATTCTTATGAATCGCTCGCCTGCTCATAACCACTGGATAATCCTGAAACTAACGGGAACCAAATCAAATCGCGATGGGCTCGGCACCAGAATCAAGATCACAACGACGCACGGAAGCCAGTACAATCACGCGACCACGGCAGTCGGATATAACTCGTCAAGCGATAAACGGGTACACTTCGGGCTTGGCGATAGTAAGGTCGTCGAAAAGATTGAGCTGTTATGGCCAAGCGGAATTCGGCAGATACTAACTAACGTGAATGCTGATCAGGTTCTCCCGGTGAAAGAACCTCCTCAATAGGTCCGAGCACCCCGTGGGGATCTCCAATTGATTGCAGAACAGCTTTTCAGGCGACTTTGCTTGCGCCCAGGTTCGACACGGGCAGCCTGTCTCACGATCTCCTCCAGCAGACTCCCCTTGCGAGCTTATCCATTCTTCGCTGCGGACTTACCGATCGGCTGCTTCTTTACGGCATGTTTACTAATGCTCTTGCGCAGGCGTTCGTTGGCTTGCGCCTGTTGGGCCTGTATTAGAAGAGATCGTGCGTCGATGAGATGGTCGCGCATGTGGCGCTCGGCCTCAGCAGGATTGCGTTGCTGGATCGATTCGAAGATCGCCTGATGAAAGGCCAGGGTATGGTCCCGATCCACGAGTTGTGAGGTCAGCATCATCATATTCAACAACGAGCGATGAATAACCTGGAAGAGCCGCCCGAAGAGACGGTTACCGGAGCTCTGGAGTATGGTCCGGTGGAAAAGGAGATCCGCTTCGATGATCCGGAACTGGTCATCTCCGGAGGCTTCAATTTCCGCGATGGTTTGCCGCAGTATGATCAGCTGCTCAGCGGTGGCAAATTCGGCAGCCTTTGCTGCCAGCGTTGGTTCAACTATCAGGCGCGTCTCGATCAACTCCTGGGACGAGGTCTCATCGAGGAGAAAAAGGAACTCCAGCGGTTCGGAGAGCACGGAAGAGGCATCGTTGCTGAGATAGGTGCCGTCCCCAACTCGTTGCGAGATCACTCCCATCATCTTGAGAACCTTCATGACGGGACGGAGCGATGTCCGGCTCACGCCAAAGGTGGCCGCGAGTTCACGCTCTGAGGGCAGCTTATAGCCGGGCGTGAGAATTCCCTCGCTGATGAGCTGCTTAAAGCGCAGCACCAGCCAGTCGGTTAGATCGCCTTTGTCCGAATCGGTTAAAGAGTTGGCGTTGGCGTCCATTAGCAAACCCCGCTGGAGTGATTTCAATTTAGTCGATTCCGGAATGTCCCATTGAAATATCGTGCTTTGGGCAACCATTCTATTGACAGATCTAACTTAATGGTACTACCATTCGCTCCGTTTGAAATTTCACCCTCGGCTGTTCACGAGACGCAGCGGAGTCTATTCGAGGTTTTGCAATGAATGTAATTCGTCGCACGCTCACGGTATCGGCAGCGATCGCGGGCAGCTTTTTTCTAATGTCCAGCACCGGGTTGGCGCAGGTTGAATCGGGGCGTATTGTAGGCACCATCTATGACCAGAACAAGGCGGTCATTCCGTCTGCCACCGTGACGGTCACGAAAATTGCCACCAACACCAGCCAGAAAGCAGCGACGAGTGCTGAGGGCGAGTACGTGATTACCCCGGTAGATCCAGGGGTCTACAACATTTCCGTGAGCGCGCCCGGCTTTAAAAAGATGATCAGGACAGGTGTAGAAATTCAGGTGGGGCAGATCGCCCGCGAGGATTTTTCCATGCCGATCGGCCAGTCAACGACCACCGTCGAAGTTACCGGCGCGCCGCCTCTGCTCAACTCTGATAACGCGACGGTGGGTCAGGTGATTACCAATCGGCAGATAGTGAATCTCCCGCTGAATGGCAGAGGATTCTACCAACTGGCCCAGCTTACACCTGGAGCTGCCCTGTTGCCCCCCACTGGAAATTCGGTTGCTGTTCGGCCCGAATCGATAAATGGTAATACCATTAGTGGTATCCGAGGCTCGGCTTTGTCCTTCCTTCTGGACGGTGTCGACGTCAGCGAACAGCATCAGGGAGGCACCTTCATTCAGACGTCTATCGATGCTCTTGACGAGTTCAGCGTCGAGCAGAACCCATACTCGGCGGAGTTCAATCGCGGCGGCGGTTTCTTCAACGCCACCACGAAATCGGGTACGAACCGTTTCCACGGCGACCTGTTCGAGTTCATTCGAAACGACAAGCTGGACGCGCGGAATTTCTTTGCCATCAGCCGCGAACCCCTCAAGCGCAACCAGTTTGGGGGCACGCTCGGCGGTCCGCTTTCAATTCCGCATGTCTACAGCGGCAGAGATCGCACATTCTTTTTTGGCAGCTATGAAGGTCAACGTCTTCGTCAGGGCATTGTCGAAAACAGCATCGTGCCATCTCTGGCGGAACGGAATGGTGACTTCAGTGCTTCCGGATTGAATAAGATCTACGATCCGTTGACTACCACGGGTGGTGCGACTCCGATGAGAACACAGTTCCCGGACAATAAGATTCCCTCGTACAGACTATCCCCTCAGGCTCTCTATCTGAACCAGTACATTCCCCTGGCTAACACCAGCAGCGGGACCTTCTCCTACAATCCTTCTCAGGCTATCGACCTCGATCAGTTCACGCTTCGCGTGGATGACCAGATCAACAGCTCCAACCGATTGTTTGCGCGGTGGAGTTTCGATAATAATCGCGAACTGGATCCGAACTCGTCTCCGGAGTTGGGATTCGCGCCGCTGCACTCGCAGGGAGAGGACATCGCAGTAGGGTTAACTTCGAACTTCGGCTCCAATAAGGTATCGGAATTCCGGGCGCACTATCTGTTCAGTCGAATTCGCCTGGACGCTTTTCTGCAGGGCCAGGATATCAACCTGCAAGCGGGAGTTGCCGGTTTCGAGCAGACTCTGCGGCCGGGCACCGGGGGCAGTTTTCCCGATTATTCGTGGAGCGGCTACTCCGGCATCAGCGGATCGGCCTTCGATCAGCGCCCCAAGGGACAAAACCGCAAGGCGTTTGAGCCCACCTACAACTTCACCATCATCAAGGGCAAAAGCACCTGGAAGTTCGGCATGCTGGTCCGTTATTACCAGTGGATCGGCTATGACAGTGAGCAGTATGTCGGCGTGTGGACCATGTCCGGCATCAATACTCAGAACCCCGCCAGCACAGCCGGCACTGGCGACGCCTTCGCAGACTGGATGCTGGGGTATCCGGCGAATGTGCAGCGGGCGTATCCGGCCAATTTCTTCGGAGGTCAGAATACCTACTATCAATTCTTCGGCCAGAATGACTATCGGGTATCAGACCGGCTCACGGTCAACCTGGGACTTCGCTATGAGTACACGCCGTGGCTTTCGCCGTACAAAAACCAGATGGGAACCTTCGATCCGTCGCTTACCAAGCCGATCATCGTGAGCGGCCATGGGGATACGGTCGACCTGAGTTCGCAATACGCCGCCCCCGTGGCCTACCAGCATTTCGGATACCTGATTCAGACTTCGAGCCAGGCGGGAATTCCCTACAACATCACCTACACTGACAAGACGCAGTTCGCACCGCGCGTGGGCCTTGCCTACCAGCCCTTCGGCGACACCACTGTCTTCCGGGCCGGCTACGGTATCTTTTACGAGCCCGAAAACGGCAATCGCGACAACTACAACATGCTCCCCTACAAGCTGGCGGAGACCGCCTTCAACACCGCCAACACCGTGCCGACGCGCACCCTTGGCGATTTCTTCCTGGGCGCTCCGCTCGGCTCGTCGACGACACAGCCAACGATCAGTCCCAGCCCGGTCCATCTGAAGATGGGTTACGACCAGCACTGGAGTGTCGGCGTGCAGCAACAGATCTCGAAGACAGTCGTGGCTGAACTCGGGTATGTGGGCAACCATGGCGCGCATCTCCAGGGCTCGCAGGATCTCAACGATCCACCAGCAGGGCCTGGATCGGTCGCGGCGCGACGGCCATATCCTATCTTCGGCGCGATTACACTCTTCAGCTCCGAGATTGGAAACACATACAACTCGCTGCAAGCCAAGATCAGCGGACACTCGAACAACGGGCTCACTTATCTTGCAGCCTATACATGGTCGAAGTTCCTGCAGAGCAATCCTTCTCCGCCGCTGGGCGGAAACAATGGCTACGAGAAATCGATCTCGCAATTCAACATTCCTCAGAATTTTGCGTTCAGCATGAGTTACGAATTGCCCTTCGGACGCGGGAAGCGCTATATGACTCATGCAAACGCGTGGGAGAACGGCTTTTTGGGCGGGTGGCAGATTCAGAACATTACCGTACTGCGCAGCGGTCTGCCTTACACCCCGATTATCTCCCGCGACGTCGCCAATACCGGGGTGGGATCGCAGCGCCCCATCCAGGTTGGCAATCCCAAGCTGCGGCACCCCACGCTTTCCGAGTGGTTCAATCAAAGCGCCTTTGCGCTGCCGGCACAATACACCTATGGAACATCGAAGGCATACATTCTTCAGGGAGACATGTATCGCCAGTATGACGTTTCCGTCTTCAAGGCTTTTCCCGTGACGGAAGGCTCGAGCCTGCAGTTCAGGGCGGAATTCTTCAACCTTCCCAACGTGACCAGCTTCAACCCTCCATCGCTGGCGTCGAACTCCACGGCCGCTCCGAGCGCGGCGATTGACACTTCCACCGGAGCCAAGATACTGAGCACCTCGACCAATCCACGGCAGATTCAATTTGCCCTTAAATTCTATTTCTAAGCCACGGAGCTGTGATTGATGCTGAAGAGTATCGTTCGTTTCTGCCTGCTATTTGCCGTTTCCAGCGGTCTGGCCCAGACTGCAGTCAATGTAAACGTGGACCTCAACCACAAGGTGGGTACTTACACACCGATCTATAGCTGGTTTGGCTACGATGAGTCGAACTACTCGACAACAAAGAATGGGCAAGCGCTGCTTCACCAGCTGCATGACTTGAGCCCGGTTCCGGTATACATTCGCGCTCATTTCCTGCTCGCTACCGGAGACGGAAAGCCGGAGCTCAAATGGAGCTCGTCCAACGTTTACACCGAGGATGCGAACGGCAACCCGGTCTACAGCTGGACCATCCTCGATCAGATCTTCGATGCTTATGCGGCAGCTCACGTGCGCCCCATGGTGGAGCTTGGCTTCATGCCGAAGGCGCTCTCCAGCCATCCCGATCCTTACCACATAGGATGGCCTCTGAAGAAAGGCGAGGTGGAGGGATGGTCGTACCCACCCAAGGATTACGAAAGCTGGGAGGAACTGACTCATCAGGTGGCCGAGCATCTGGCGAAGCGTTACGGCTTAGAGACCGTTTCCACCTGGTACTGGGAAGTATGGAACGAGCCAAACGGCGAGTACTACTGGAAGGGCACGCAAGATCAGTACAACAAGCTTTATGACTATGCGGTCGAGGGTGTACGAAAAGCCATTCCCGGCGCCCTGGTGGGAGGGCCGGCAACCACCGGCCCAGGCCCCCACGGCAATGCCTCCGCCTACTTGCAGGCATTCCTCGAGCATTGCGCAAAGAACAAGAGCGATGCGACCGGAGGGGCAATTCCGCTGGATTTCATCTCCTTCCACGTGAAGGGCAGCCCCAATGTGATCAATGGCCATGTCCAGATGGGCCTCGACCGCGAATTGGAGAATGCGGCGGCCGGCTTCGCCATTGTGAGCAGGTTTCCGCAATTCGTGAAGCTTCCCATCATTCTGAGTGAAGCCGATCCCGAAGGTTGCGCCGCTTGTTCGGCACGGCTTTACCCGCCCAATGCGTATCGCAACGGTACGCTCTATCCCAGCTACACGGCAGCGGCGATGAAGGGCCTCCTTGAGCTTGCGGATCGCGATCACGTGAATCTGCTCGCAATGTTGACCTGGGCCTTCGAGTTCGAAGATAAGCCTTATTTCGACGGCTATCGCACGCTTGCAACCAACGGCATAGATAAACCGGAGCTCAACTTCTTTCGCATGGCGGGATTGATGAGCGGAGATCGCGTAGAGGCGAAAAGTACCGGAGCCGTCCCGCTGGATACTATTCTGGCCAGCAGCGTACGCCAGGACCCGGATATCGATGCGCTCGCCACCAGCGCGCCGGGAAAAGCCGCTGTTCTTCTCTGGAATTATCAGGACGAGGATGTGCCGTCACCCGGCTCGGCGGTTGATGTCTCCGTGAAAGGAATTCCTGCATCCGTGCACCGCGTGCTATTGCAGCACTACCGAATCGACGACGACCACAGCAACGCGTACACGGTGTGGAAGGAGATGGGATCGCCGGAGGATCCGACAGCCGAGCAGTACGCCAAGTTGCAAGCCGCAGGACAGCTCAAGTTACTCGACTCGCCGCAGTGGATTACGCCCGCAGATGGAGAGATCAAAGTAAATATGCAATTGCCTCGGCAAGGTCTGTCGCTTTTGCGGGTAACCTGGGCAACGCGTTAGGCTCGGATCGAGCCACGCTGATTGACGAAGACACGAGGTATCGTCGCCAATCTCCGCTTCGGCAGTAAAGACTATTCAGTATGGCAGCTCACGGCTTCTTCAGCTTCGTGGACGAATGAAGCGCTATCCACGGGATCATGCCAACGCCGCTCAAGGAAAGGAAGCACTTGCGACGATTCTCTCAGCCATGGTTCTTCGTATCGCTGGTTACGCTGGCCATCGCCATCAGCTACTTCGACAGGCAGGCGCTCCCGGTCGCCATATCTGCCATCGAGCGTACGATCCCGATTTCCGATGCCCGCTTTGCGGTATTGCAGGCGTCGTTCCTAGCGGCGTATGCACTGCTTTACGCCGGCGGAGGTAAGTTCCTCGATGTGATTGGTACCCGGGCTGGATTCGCGCATCAGCATGGCATGGTGGTCTCTGGCCTGCGCTCTCCATGGATTCGCGCATGGCCTGGGCCTGCTGGTGCTGGCGCGCCTGCTGCTGGGCATGGGGGAGGGAGCGGCTTTTCCCGCAGCTACTCGGGTCATTGCCGAGTGGCTGCCCGCAACGAAACGCGCCACTGCCATGGGGATTATCAATGCCGGGACCGCAGTGGGTTCGGTGCTGGCTCCTCCGGCGATCGGGTTGATTCTTCTGATGGGAAGCTGGCGTTATGTCTTCTTCTTTGCCGGCTCCCTTGGCATCGCCTGGGCCATTGGTTGGGCGGTGATGTACCGGCCACCAGCGAAGATTGCCTGCGTCAATCCCATGGGAAACGCCGCGTCGATTCCGTGGCTGAAGCTGCTCTCGTCAAGCAAAGTAATCGGCATGGTAACGGCCAAATTCCTGAGCGATGCGGCGTGGTTTTTCTGCCTGTTCTGGCTGCCCAAGTATCTTTACGACGCACGCGGATTCGATATCAAGCAGGTGAGCTACTTTGCCTGGATACCCTACGCCGCTTCGGGAGTTGGCAGTTTTCTGGGCGGCGTGTCTTCGAGCTATCTGCTGCGGCGCGGCCACTCGCTGAACCTTTCGCGGAAGCTGGCGCTGGGCCTGAGCGCTGGACTGATGCCCGCTGTGATCCTGGTACCACACGTTCCCGTCAGTTTTGCCCTGATGCTTTTCAGCATTGCGTTCTTTGGCCAGCAGTCGTGGTCGGGGCTGATCATGACGCTTCCCACTGATGTATTCCCGCTAGGCTCCGTTGGGTCTGTCGCCGGACTGATCGGCTTTGGCGGCGCAATCGGCGGAGCTATTTTCAATCTGATCGCCGGCCAGCTCCTAAGTCATGGCGCGGGTTACAGCACTCTGTTTGCCATCGTCGGAAGTCTTCACGTGATCGCCTTTGCCATCCTTCTTTTGACCTCGGGCGTTCTGCGCGCTCCGGGAGCAGATCTAATCCACGAACAGGGAAGACTGGTTTCATTATGAAAATAACCGAAGTCCGCACACGAGTTGCGCAGTGGTCGGGTGAAACCACTCCATTACCGCCGCATTTCTGCACAAACCCGATGGACCTGCTCACGCTGCCTCAATCCTCGATGAAGACCTTCACCTTTCACAGCTGGCTGGTCGTAGAAGTGATGACTGATGAGGGTCTGGTGGGAATCGGCAATGCTGCGCTGACACCGATTGTCACCAAGCAGGTAATCGATCTTCACCTGAAGCCGTTGCTGCTTGGCGCAAACCCCTGGGATATCGAGTTCCTTTGGCAACACATGTATCGCAAGACGATGGCCTTTGGGCGTAAGGGGATCGGCATGGCGGCGATCAGCGCAGTCGATATCGCGCTCTGGGACTTGCTGGGCAAATCGGCAAAGCAGCCGGTCTATCGCCTGCTTGGAGGCAGGACCAAGCCGCGTATTCCGGTGTATGCGAGCCGGCTTTACGCGAGTCCTCTCGATCAGCTCGCCTCGGAAGCGCAGAACTACAAGGCCGATGGATACAAGGCGGTGAAGCTGCGCTTCGGCTGGGGTCCGGCGGATGGAGCAGCGGGCATGCAGCGCAACATCGAGCTCGTGCGCACCGTGCGCGAGACAGTCGGAGATGAGATCGACGTGATGGCAGACGCATATATGGGGTGGACTCTGGACTATGCCAAACGCATGTTGCCTCTGCTCGAGCCATTCAATCTGAGGTGGCTGGAAGAGCCTGTGATTCCGGACGATGTCCGCGGATATGCCGAGTTGAAAGCCTATGGACGCGTGCCCATCGCCGGAGGCGAGCACGAATTCACCACTTATGGTTTCCGCGACATGCTCGAAGCGCGGGCCGTCGACTACATTCAGTTCGACACCAATCGTGTAGGCGGAATCAGCCAGGCCAGAAAGATTTCGGCGCTGGCTGAAGCATTCTCAGTTCCGGTGGTTCCGCATGCGGGACAGATGCACAACTATCACGTTGTGATGGCAAGCCTGAACTCGCCGATGGCGGAGTTCTTCCCACCGGTCGATGTTGAGGTCGGCAACGAGTTGTTCTGGTATATCTTCACCGGCGAGCCGCGGCCGAAGGATGGCTTCATTGACCTTGACGATCAATTGCCGGGCCTGGGATTGACGATCAATGAAGAGGGGATGAAGCAGTTTCAGGTGATTGAGTAAAGGCGATGATGCGATGCGATTTGTGCAATTGAAAGCGGGCGATGTGCGCCGACTGGCCTTGGTTGAGGAGCCCAGACTGCGAATGATTCGCGACTTCGACTCCTTGTATGGGCTGGCCCAAGCGGCAATCGAGACCAGCGAAAAGCTGACCAGCCTGGCGAGCAACCATATAACGGATGAGACATTGGACTATGAGGAGATATACCGGGGAAATTCGACTTGGAAGCTGCTGGCACCCATCGATTATCCTCAGGAACCTGCGCGCTGTCTCGTTTCCGGAACCGGACTGACGCACTTCGGAAGCGCACGTGATCGCCAGTCGATGCACGTTGCCAAAGCGCAGGAAGTTACGGACAGCATGAAGATGTTTGAGTGGGGCCTCGAGGCCGGCCGTCCCGCGCCGGGCGAAATCGGGATAGCCCCGGAGTGGTTCTACAAAGGAAACGGTTCGATGGTGCGCGCCTGCAATGAACCGCTGCTCGTCCCAGCCTATGCTGAGGATGGCGGCGAGGAGGGTGAAATCGCAGCTGTATATTTGATTGGTCCAAAAGGGCAGCCATATCGGGTAGGGATGGCGCAGGGCAATGAATTCTCCGATCATCGCTTTGAGAAGAAGAATTATCTCAATCTGGCCGGATCTAAGCTGCGCACCTGCTCGCTCGGTCCGGAACTGCGTCTCGCCCCGGAGTTTCACTCAGTTCCGGGCAAGGTCAGCCTCGCACGCAGCGGCGCGGAGTACTGGTCGCAACCCATCGCAAGCGGAGAAGAGGAGATGTCGCACAGCCTGCGCAACCTCGAGCACCACCATTTCAAGTTCGAATTGCATCGTCGGCCCGGCGACGTACACATCCATTTTCTTGGTGCGCATTCGCTGAGCTTCGGTCAAGGCATTGAATTAAAAAGTGGGGATATTATGTCCATCCAATTCGAGGGATTCGGACGGCCTTTGCGAAATCCTGTCCTGGTGACCGGCGGTAAGGATGCTCCGGTGGAGGTTATCGCTCTCACTTAAGCGCTTGCAAATAGGAGAAGCACAGATAAGTCGAGAAGTTCGACGAACAGATAGGCTCATGGGTGAAGTTCAGGTTATTGGATGGAAAGAATGGGACAGACGAAGATCGCGCTTCTAGGCCTTGGCCTGATGGGCTCGGGCATGGCGGGCCGCCTGCTTGCCGCGGGCTATTCGCTTACGGTTTACAACCGGACGCCGGAGAAGGCACAGCCGTTAATAGAACAGGGCGCTGCTCTGGGTCGGACGCCGGCTGAGGCGGTCTCCGATGCGGAGATCGTTCTGAGCATGCTTGCCGATGACGATGTTTGCCGGCAGGTTTGGGTGGGGAAGGATGGGGCGCTCACCGCCGCTGCGCCGGGCGCGGTGCTGGTCGAGAGCAGCACGGTTACGCCGGGATGGATTGCTGAGCTTGATAGAGCGGCGCGAGCACGCCATCTGAACCTAATCGATGCACCGGTGACGGGAAGCAGGGTGCAGTCGGCAACCGGGCAACTGCTCTTTCTTGTGGGCGGCCCCACCGACGTGCTCGAAAAAGTCAAACCGGTACTCAACTCGATGAGCCGGGGCATTGTGCATCTGGGCCCAACGGGGAGCGGCGCGCGCCTTAAGCTCATCAATAATTTTGTCTGCGGAGTGCAGGCCGCATCGCTTGCCGAAGCGCTGGGCTTGATTGAGCGCAGCGGATTAAATGTCGAGCAGGCATTGCGTGTGCTCACCGAAGGCGCTCCGGCAAGCCCACTTTTCAAGACCCTGAGCGGCCGCATGATGGAACGCGAATACCAGCCGCACTTTGCGGTGAAGCTTATGGCCAAAGACCTGCGCTACGCGGTGGCGGAAGCGAAACATCATTCTCAAACCCTGGCTACAGGAGTCGCAGCATTGAACGTCTTCGAGAAGTCCATCGCAACCGGAAATGGTGAAAGGGACATGTCCTCGATCGTGGAACAATTCCGCGATGGGAAGACCGAGTCGTAACTGTACGTGGCGAGATACCGCACGAAGCATCGGCAAGACAATCGAACCATTCTGATGCTCGCCTCGATTGCTGACCCGCCAGCGCCGCCGATCACCCCGGGTGACACCCCCCGGGCAAAGAGGTCTAGCGCGCTTCCCTTTCGCAACCAGCCGGGCTGATTAGCCCCACGCTTACCGCACTCACAAGTGCAGCAGTTTTGTGTTGTCCCATCCACCGCCCAGAGCTTTGATCAGCAGTACGTTGGCGTCCAGCCGACGCTCCATAATATCCAGATCATTTCGCTCGTTGTTCAGTGCAGCCGTTTGCCAGGTCACAACCTGCAGATAGGTATCAACTCCACCCTCGTAGCGCGTCTGGAACAGGTCCAGGGATTGCTCAGCGGATGCTGTGGCTTCATGCTGTTGCTGAGCTTCGGTTGCCAGGATACGCAGCGCCGCCAGGTTATCTTCCACCTGCTGAAACGCCGTCAGCACCGTCTGACGGTAATTGGCCACCGTCCCGTCGTACTGAGCAATGGTGATGTCCTTTGCGGAGCGCCGACGACCAGCGTCAAATAAATCCTCTGAAAACGTAGGGCCCACAGCCCAGAAACGGCTCGGCCAGGTGAACCAGTTAAGGATCGAGGTTCCTTGAAAACCAGCGCTGGCGCTCAGCGAAAGCGTAGGGTAGTAGGCAGCCTCTGCAATGCCGATCTGTTCGTTGGCGGAAGCCATCCTGCGCTCATCGCCGGCAATGTCGGGACGGCGTTCAAGCAACACCGAAGGCATGGCTACGGGAACCTGTGGGATCGCGGGCGCCTGAAGATTGAGCGGAAGGGGCGGCAGCGTCAGCTCCGCCGGGGGCTTGCCGATCAGCACGGCGATCGCGTGTTCGTACTGCGCGCGCTGCACTCCCAGATCAGTCCGCTGGACTAGCGCCTGATCGAGTTGCGTTTTAGCCTGAGCCACGTCCGATTGCGGCGCAGCCCCGCCTTCGAAGCGGTCCTGAGTGAGTTGGAGCGCCTGCTGGTAGGCTTTCACCGTATCGTCCAAAAGCTTGATCTGCGCATCTGCATCGCGCAGGCGAAAGTAATCCATCGCAAGCTCTGCGTGCAGGCTGAGCTGAGCGTTTTCCAGATCGGCATCGCTCGCCTGAGTCTGCTCGCGGGCCGAGGTTACGCCTCGCCGAATGCGCCCCCACAAGTCAACTTCGTAACTTAGATCAACCGGAAGAATGAAATTGCCGGTCCCGCTGTTCGCTTGAGATGTCGGGAAATACGGCTCGTGGGCGGAATCGCGAACCGCACCGACACTCGGTCCCACTCCAATGGTTGGCGCTTCATACGAGCGAGCGTAGCCGATCTGAGCGCGCGCTGCACGAAAGTTAGCTTCTGCAGATTTGAGCGATTGGTTGGCAGTATCGAGCTGAACCTCTAGAGCATTCAGTTGTGGATCACCAAACATGGTCCACCAATCGCCCTTGAGCTTAGTGTCGGACGGCTGTCCAGGCTTCCATCCGTCCTGTTCGGCCGACGCAGGCGGCATTTCTTTGAAGGTCGGGGCCACGATCGCCGCAGGTGTCTTATATTTCGGTCCAACCATGCAGCCCGAGACTGGCAGAAGCAACGCGGCGAAGGTCAGAATCGTGATTCTTCTCATTCGCCGTCTCCCTTTTCAACCTGTACCCGTTCTCCCTGCGCGAGCGAGTCTGAAGGATTCAGAATGACCTGGTCCTGGGGAGCGAGACCGGAGATGATCTCAACCGTTGCGCCGTAGTCGTGTCCTATCTGTACCGGCACTAACTGCACACGCTCATTTCGAACAACACCCACTCGCAGTCCTTCCGCACGAAAGAGGAGCGTATTCGAAGGCAACGTCATGGATTTGCTCGAAGATGGGATCGGCAGATGGACAAAGGCATACTGGCCCGGCAACAGCCTGTGGTCGAGATTGTCTACATCGACTTCCACATTCAACGTACGGCTTGAAAGATCAATCGCATTCGAATCTCTAACAACAGTCCCGGCGAACTTCTGATTTGGGTCGGCGTCGGAAGTGACCACAATCCGGTCACCTTTATGCACAGTGCTCGCATACACCTCAGGAACCGGAACAAACAGACGCAGTTTGTCAGTCGATGCCATATGAAAGAGTTCGGCCCTTGGCGAATTACTGTCCCCTGCCTGGATCAGCGAGCCGATGTCGACGTTGCGTACCGTAATCACACCGTCAAACGGGGCGTAGACTTTCTCGTAACTTTGCAATTGCTGCAGGCGGCGCAAATTTGCCTGCGCCGAGGACAGTGCGGATTGACGTGCGCTCAAGTCACTGCTCGCCTGATCGGCTTCCTGATGAGAAACAGCATTCTTTGCGAGCAGTTTCTGCCAGCGTTCCGCCGTAATTTGCGCGATCTGCAGATTTGCCTTGGCAGTCGCGAGATCCGACTGTGCCTGATCTACCTGCTGATCGAGTTCAGGCGTTTCAATGTCGGCCAGCACCTGCCCTTGACTGACGCGCGTGCCGATGTCTGCGTACCAGTGGCGCAGATAACCGCTGGTTCGTGCATAGATCGGTGTATCGATGAACGCTTGCGTATCCGCCGGCAAGGTAATCTCGAGCGGTCCCGCTCCATGGCCAGGAGTGGTTACAGCCACGGTTGGAATAGCATCCTGTTTCGTTGTCGTTGCCAGCGTTTCTTCCGCACGGACACGAGACCGGATGCCCATAACGATAAAGGCGCCGAATACAATGGCGACCAGGATGCAAGCAACAACAGGACCATGCCCCAGTCTCCGATTCGTGTCGAGCACGAGCGTACCTTCCGACTGACCGCCATGAGTGAATTGGTCATCTCCAGACATGCTGCTCTCTTCCGTGTCAATCATCCCTTTGCCATGACCTCCGTCATGCTGCATCGTCCTCACCCTCTCCTCTGCCGTCTATTCGTTCTAATGCAGGTATCGCTGGACCTATGCGTGAAGTGGCTGCTCTTCGTGTTCGGGCAAGCGTGCGCCTGACTCGCCTTTTCTCATCCCATGAAGCATCGCGAAGACTGCCGGCACAAAGACCAGCGTAGCCACTGTGGCGCAAAGCAGGCCACCAATTACGGCGCGTCCCAGCGGTGCATTCTGCTCGCCGCCGTCACCTAGCCCCAGGGCCATGGGCACCATGCCGATGATCATCGCAAGAGCCGTCATGCAGACCGGGCGGAATCGTGTCGCACCAGCTTCGATAGCGGCAAGAATCGCATCCTCATGTTCCGCGAGCCGGATCTTCGCAAAGGACACAACAAGAATGCTGTTCGCCGTTGCCACGCCCATACACATGATTGCGCCCATCAGTGCGGGTACGCTCAACGTCGTGTGTGTCAGGAAAAGAAAGACTACGATGCCCGCCAGCGCTGCCGGCAGTGCTGTGATGATGATGAACGGATCCAGCCAGGATTGGAAGTTCACCACGATCAGCATGTATACGAGCAGGATGGCGAAAACCAGGCCGCCGAGCAGTGAGACATAGGAACTACGCATCGTCTGGACCTGGCCCCGCAGCGAAATGAACATGCCGCGTGGCAGATTCTTCTCGTGCTGATGAACGATCGCTTCAACATCCTTCGCGACAGAACCGAGGTCGCGGTCCTGGACAGCTCCATAGATATCGACTACGCGGCGGATGTTGTAATGCGAGACAACCGCCACTTCCTGGCCTCGGCTGATTGATGTCAAATCACCCAGCACTTCCGGCGTTGCGCGAGGCGTAGCGTTCGGGCCTGAAGAATTGACCGGAATATTCTGAATGTCCTGCAGCGTGGTCATGCGATACTGCGGGGTCTGAGCGACGAGGCTGTAGTCGACGCCATTCTTGTAGTTCAGGAAGAACATGGGCGTGATCTGAAAGCTGCCGCTGAGGCTGTTCACCATACTCTGCGCTACATCACGGGTGGTGAATCCTCCCTGTTCCGCCTTGGTCCGATCCAAGTTCACGTCAAGCGTCGGGTAATCTGTCGGCTGCTGGATGCGAAGATCGGTGAGCCCCGGCACCTGCCGTAATTGCTGGAGAATTGCCGTCGCCTCCCTGGTGCTTGCCGCAATGTCATTGCTCTGCAACTGGATGTCGATAGGGGCGGGCAATCCGAAGTTGAGGATCTGCGTTGTGATGTCGGCCGGAAGAAAATAAAAGATTGTGCCGGGAAATTCGCGTGGGAGCGTGCTGCGAAGTTCGCGCACATAATCCGCGGTCGGATGGTGCTTCTCATTCAGAGTCACCATGATGTCGCCTCCGTTTGCGCCGATAATGCCGGAAGTGCTGTGCATGGTGTTCATGGGACTGTAGGGAAGCCCTAGATTGTCGAGAATGTTATTGAGTTCTTGAGGGGGAATCTTGCTGCGGATGGAAGTCTCGACCAGATCGGCCAGGCGGGCAGTCTCTTCAATGCGCATTCCGGTTCTGCCCCGAATATGCAGAATGAATTCTCCGGAGTCGGTGTTGGGAAAGAAGTCCTGTCCAAGGAATGGGAGCAGCAGAAAAACAGAAAGGCAGATGAGCAGAAACGCCGGTACAAAAACTTTGCGCGAGAAGACGATCCGCGTAAGCAGAAACTGATACGAAGCACGCACCCGCTCGAACGTCCGTTCAAATCCGCGTTGGAAGCGCACAAACGGATTTCGCGACAGGCCATGCTCCTTGACGCGTAACAGGTAGATTGCCAGTGTCGGCACCAGTGTTCGCGACAGAATATAGGAGGCGAGCATGGCAAACATCACCGCCTCTGCCAGCGGGGCGAAAAGATAACGCGCCACCCCATTGAGAAAGAACATCGGCAGAAAAACGATGCAGATACACAGCGTCGAAACAAAGGCTGGGACGGCGATTTGCGCGGCGCCATCAAGAATCGCCTCGCGCAGCTCGTAGCCGTTTTCAAGAAAGCGTTCGATATTTTCGATCGTGACGGTCGCGTCGTCCACAAGGATGCCGACGGCGAGGGCAAGGCCTCCGAGCGTCATCGTATTGATGGTTTCACCCAGCAGGCTCAGAACGATCACCGAAGTAAGGATGGAGAGCGGAATCGAAACGGCGATGATCAGAGTGGAACGCCAGCTGCCCAGGAAGAGCAGAATCATCAGGCCGGTTAGAGCGGCGGCAATCACCGCCTCGCGAATAACGCCGGAAACCGCTGAGCGCACAAATACACTCTGGTCGCTTAGCGGAGTGATCTTGAGGTTCGGAGGAACTGTCTGTGCCACGCGAGGCAGCAGGTCGCGGATACCTTTTACCACGCTCAAGGTCGACGCGTTGCCAGCCTTGAGAACGCTGATCAACACTCCACGACGGCCATCCTGCCTGACGATATTTGTCTGAAATGAAGCACCACTGCTGACCGTTGCGACATCGCGAAGATAGACGATCGCGTCGTTCACTTGCTTGATCGGCATCATTCCCAGTTCCTCGATCGAGTGCGGAGCTGCATTGGAACGAACGTCGTACTCCTCGGAACCGATTTTTGCAGTTCCGGAAGGCAGCACGACATTCTGTGCATTCATTGCATTCAGAATGTCGCCCGGCGAAACTCCCTTTGACTGCATCTTCTCCTGATCCATGCTCACCGTGATCTGGGGTTGTTTACCCCCATAGGGCAGCGGGAGCACAGCTCCGGGCACAGTCACCAGTGGAGGCCGGACGGAGTTCTGGCTCAGATCCGCGAGTTGCTGCTCATCGAGACCTTTGCCTGACACGCCCAATTGAAGGATCGGAACACTTGACGCGCTGAAATTGATGATCTCCGGCGGGAGCGTGCCCGGCGGAAGCTGCCGAAGCATGAACTGCGACACTGCTGTAACCTGCGCGTTGGCTGTATCCAGGCTCGCGCCCGGCTGCAGGAAAATCTTGACCACCGACACGCCGTTGTAAGAGGTCGACTCGATATGCTCGATGTTGTCTACGAGCGTGGTGAGCGCTTTTTCATAAGGCGTCGTGAGCCGTCCTTCCATCTCTTCCGGATTCAGGCCCGTGTACTGCCACGCGACAGCCACAACAGGAATATTGATGGTCGGAAAAATATCGGTGGGCGTTCGCAGGATCACCACAGGGCTCATGATCAGGATCAGCAGAGCCAGAATGATGAAGGTGTAGGGACGATCAAGGGCTAATTTAACAATCCACAAAGCTGGACAGGCCTCTCTCCGAAGGCTGCTCAAGCCCAGCCAACGGAAAACCGGATTATTTATTGACTCGCAACCATATGCTGCGGATTCGTACTTTATTCCGTGCATATCTATCGCAATTACCGATATAAGAATTCTCTATCGTGGAACTAAGACACCTGCGTTACTTTACCGCTGTCGCCGACAATGCAGGATTTGCGCGGGCTGCACGCTTGCTTCATGTGTCTCAGTCGGCAATCAGCGAGCAGGTCCGCGATCTGGAAGAGGAATTAGGAGTAGAACTATTCAATCGGAAGAACCGGCGCATTCGACTGACGGACCACGGGGACCATTTCCTGGAGGATGCCCGCGCTGTCCTCGCTGCCGCCGATAAGGCCGTTACAAACGCGCGCAAGTCGCTGCGAGGGGAAATTGGGACTCTTACCATCGGTTTCTTTGTAGGTGGTACCGGCACATTCTTCTCCCGCATCATTAAAGAATTCAGGCATCGCTTCCACGACGTACAACTATCGCTTGTGGAGATGGCTCCGGCCATGCAACATCAGGCACTGCAGGCAGGGGCCATCGATATTGGGTTTACGCGTCCTGTTCAACCGGCGTTCGCGGCATTTCTCCGCTCGGAACACTTCCAGACGGAACAGCTCTGTGCGGTTTTGCACAAGAGCCATTCGATGGCGAAGAAGCGGAGAATATTTATTCGAGAGTTGGCCGGGGAACGCTTCATTCTGAATGACCGTAAATACTCTCCAGCAGTCTTCGACAAGGTGATCGCTCTCTGCGCCGACGCCGGATTCTCGCCGAGAATCAGCGCTACGGCGACCGTTTCGCCGGGAATGGTAGCTCTCGTGGAGGCAGGAGAGGGCGTGGCTATTCTTCCGCAAGGCGCTCAGGCGCTTAGCAGCGAGGAGTTGGTCTTCGTGCCGCTCGCCGATCACGCTGCATTCATCGACATGGTCATCGCGTGGTCTCCTCAACACGAGAATCCCGTCCTACGATCCTTCCTTGAATTAGCAAGGAAAAAACGGTCCGATAAACCGAGCAAATTCTGACGCTATCGCTGGCTTTCGGGATTCGACACACCGCTAACTTCCCTGCGAAGATCGATCGCGTCATCCGGAATGATGACGGCCACCCACGGTATGTCGCGAGACACGATGCGGGCACGCCAGACTGCTTCGCCAGTCGTTCCCGGGTCCAGGTTTACCGTTTTCTTGTCTGTCCCAGTGATTTCGAGGTTTTCAGCCCTGATCGAGAACAGATGCTTTCCCTCGCCGCGACCGGTGACGCGTAGAACGACATCATCCGTACCTTCTGTTTCGGCACTGACCTTAAAATCGAGCGCCTTGTCGCGCCGCAGTTCCACTCTGTATGTACCAGCGGACAATGCCGTAACCGTTGTATGCGTCGGACCCTCTTGTACGGTGTAGTTTCCCTGCGGCAACACAATGCGAAAGGTACCTTCCACTGGCATTGCTGTCCTGGTGAGGCCTGTGCGCGGATCGTGAAATACAACGGGAGCATGATTATCCCGATCCGTCATACCACGAACGATGGCCGAGCCATTGAGGTCCCGCATCAGCCATATCCACTCCCCGACCGGCTGCGTCCACACCTCTTTATATGTCCAGCAAATCTGCGTCGGCCAATACGGCGCGTCGTTGTCACCTTTTGTCTCAATGCCTACGGGAAGCGCGCCTACCATTTCGCCGGAGCGAACGCTGTAGAGCGGCGTCCAATCGTACCCTTCGCCGTACATGATGCTTGCTGAAAACGGATTGCGCCCCACGAGCCACTGCGCCTGTTTTTCAGCCAATTTATTTGCATCCAGATCGTTGCGAACTCGCGCTGCTACAGAGAGGGCTTTCGTCTCTGAAAGCAGAATGCTGGAATTGCCGCGAAAGTTAAACCATACCGGAAACCTGCGAAGATAGAAGCCCCCACCTAATGGCACTCCATTGCGGACCTGCTCAAGATACGAAGCACGGTCGGCTGCTCTCAGAGGCCTCCACTTCTCAGTCTCCGGAATCAAGCGCACTTCGCTTTCGCTGTAGATAGCGGCGGGAAGCACGTCGTAGGGTGCATCGAGCGCCGCGCTTGCCTGCTGATAGTACTTGGAGTGGAGCACGATCGCCGAATACCACTTAATCCAGTCCGGGTTGTCGGAAAATACTTCACAGAGATGCGCAAGAGCAACGACTGGCTGCTCTTCTTCGCCGATATGGAACCGGTGAAAAAGGTTGGTGCGCCTGGGGCTGGAATAGAAGTAGCCCGTCAGGGGAACAGTCCATGGCTGGAGATGGCGTTCCTGCGACTGCAGAATGAGACTCCCGAGAGATATCGCCTCATCGGCATACATTCGGTCACCGGTTGCCTCAAATAAATCGACGGAGGCAATCGCGCCGAAAGAAATGCGCTCGAGTTCGTCCTGTGCACCGTAGACCTCTGCTGGAGGGGGTGCAGTCTTGAGGCCTTCGACAGCGTATTTCCAGTCGTCTTTGGCCGTTGCCAAGCTGCGGTTCGCAAGTTTCGGATCGCTCTCTTTCAATACACGAGCGGCGAGCGCTTCAACTCCCGCCACCCTGAAGTTCCATTCCGGATCATTCACCGCTTGACCAAAGCGATCGTCCGCGTCGCCCATGATCCCATTGGTCCAGTAGCTGATTAACTGTCCGGTGCTTCGATAGCCGTCTCCAAAATTGGTCTTTAGAATCCAGGCAAGTCCCCACTTTGCTTCCTCGAGCAGTCTTTCTCGAAGTTCCGGATCTTCTTCTTGCCGCCGCAAACGGTCCACATAAGAAAGCAAGGCATAGGTCATGCCGGTAACGTTTCCGGTAGCCGTTAGATCGCCCGCGTCGTGGTATCCGCCGTTAACGATGATGCGCTTATCATCGTGGACGGTATAGTCATCCTGATGACAAACTCCATGAATTCCCGGAATCACGGTTCCGCAGCGCTCGCTGTACATAAAGTTCAGTGCCTTTAAGACGCTGTTCCTCCAGGCGTCGTCGCTCACAACGAATGGCCGGGTAAGCTCATTGCCGGCACGAAGTTGATAAGTTCCCGCTTTTGCGAGCGATGAAAAATCCAGCACCTGATATGCGCCAAGGCCGGTTTTCCTTTCTTCAACAGGTTTGGTAAGGACCACCTTGCCCGTGCTTTGTTCAATAACCGAAAATTCGCGCGCATTGAGGTCGCTCGCGATCGCAGATTTTGAGGAGCCGGGAGTGTATCCGCTGTGACTGAAGGCAATCTTGCCAGCGGCGACATCCCAGCCCTCCACATGATCGGGAACTACGGTCTGCAGCTCCAGCTGATCGATATACAGACGCGTATGGTCGCCGGGATCAGGAAACATCTTGGGCAGGCTGTATGCGAAGTTAAGGGCGGTGACCTTATCGCGATCGAGCGGCGCAATCTCCCAGACGAGATGCGTCCAGGCATGGTTTTTCAGCAGAAGCGACTCGTCACGGCCCTCGTTGTACTGGTCCGGCAGAATATGTTTGCCCTCATTATGCAGTGTGAGAGAAGCGGCAAGAGCCGGGGCGCCGGCGACGTCTGCGTAGACCCACAGAGAAATGCGATTGTATTTCCGCCAATCCTCAGAGGGAAACTTGCGTGTTGCGACGAGATCTTCCCATTCGCCGCTTCCGTCGACGCGCGCGATGTTGTGTGTTGATTCGATTTTCAGGGAATATCGGCCGTCCTTCTTGTACGCGTCGGAGAGCGTCATGTCGCCTTCGCCGCGAAAGGTCCAGTGCGCAAGATCCTCCATGCTGTCCAGTAAACGCGAGTCGAGCACGGACTTATTCAGCCATCGGTATTCCGCCCCGTCTTCGACGTTCGCCTCTAGAGGCCTTCTAGGCCCATCCTGCTGCGCAGGAAGGGGTTGACATTCGCCAGCGAAGAGCAAGGCAAGCACCAGGGAACCCCCCAGACTCGCTTTGCTCAGACCAGGTTTCATCCTGAAGAATTCTCGAAGCACATTTCCCCCGATTTCTAAAGGTCAATAAGTCAAGATGACACAGTGGTCTTAATGTTTAACGTTCTTAGTGATTCAATAATCAGAATTCGGATCCTGACTTTCTGCCACCTCTACCCGAGCACCGAATGGGTTTCTTAAGACCGCCCTGAACGCATGGCGGCCGGAACTTCGGAGTCCAGAAAATTTAAAAATCACTGCAAATTTTTGTTGATTTTTTTTGTACTTGGACATACGCTTGTCCCTAATTCCGTCGCAAGCCTTTAGCAAGAACTCAACTGACGTTCGAATTCATGCCTACAATTGTATAGACAGCTGTACAAGTCGACTGCAATCGAAATCTGAACCTTGGGAAAGCGATCATCGGGCTCGTATCGATTCTCCGATACGACAAGGTGATCTGCACAACGTTTTGAGCAATCGGAGGCAGCATGAAACGAGTCATCGTATTGAGAAGATTCGCGCTGGGACTATTTCTGGCATGCCTGTGCGTCTGTCAATCGACATACAGTCAGCAGATCACGGCGGCGATCACCGGCACAGTCGCGGACGCGGCCGGCGCGGTTATGAATGGCGCCTCGGTCACCGTAACCGACACCGAGCACGGCAACATCTACAGCACGAAAACGATAGACGGCGGGATCTTTAACTTTCCGCACGTTCCCATCGGGACTTATACGGTGAAAGTGGAGGCTCCCGGCTTTGAAACTTCGGTTCAATCCAACATCACTCTGGTGCTGAACCAGACGGCACGCCTCGCATTCAAGATGAAGGTAGGCGCAGTAACCAACACCGTTCAGGTCACTGGTGAGGCTGCGCAGTTGCAATCCGATACGACACAGGTCGGCACGCTAATCGATGCAAGAGCCGTCACCAACATCCCCCTGGCCACTCGCAACTATGTCGAGCTGACACTGCTTGCTCCGGGCAGCGTCCATCCTGACAACTCCACCTTCAACAATGGAGACAACACCGCGAGCGGAGGCCGGCCGTACATCAACGGCAATCGTGAGCAGTCCAACAACTTCATCCTGGATGGTATGGACAACAACCAGACCTCCGACAACCTGCTCGGATATACGCCCTCACCTGACGCGATCGAGGAATTCAATCTGATCACCTCGAATGCGCCGGCCGAGTTCGGTAACTTCCAGGGCGGCATCGTCAATGCATCGATTAAATCCGGGACGAACCAATTCCACGGTGATGTCTGGGAGTTCTTCCGCAACGATGTCCTGAATGCCAATCAGTGGGAGAACAAGTTCGACGGCGGAAACGAACTGCCCCGAGCAGCTCTGCGCTGGAATATGTTCGGCGGCACCATTGGCGGTCCGATCCTGAAGGACAAACTGTTCTTTTTCGCCGATTATCAGGGACAGCGCTTCGACCACCCGGCAACGAGCAACTTCATTACCGTGTTTACGAATGCTGAACGCAACGGCGATTTCTCGCAAATCTCAACGCAGCTAAAGGATCCGATCACCGGGCAGCCATATCTCAACAATCAAATTCCCCAGGGGCAGGAAAACATCGTTGCTAGAAATCTCTTTGCTTCGAGCTTCTACCCTGCGCCGATCAACGACCAGCCCATCAATAATGCGGTGAATGTCGTCACGCAGGCCTACAATGCGGATCAGGGTGATATCAAGGTTGACTACAACGTCTCTGAAAGGCTCCATTTCGACGGGCGCTACTCGCAGGCGTATCAGAATGACCCGCAGAGCAACTCTCTTCCTATATTTGCCAACACGTACACGCACGCCCCGATCCACAACGTAGTCGGATCCCTTACTTACACATTCAGCCCTACCATCCTGAATGAACTTCGCTTCGGTACAAGCTGGATCACGCTTTTGACCGGAGCCAGCTTCAACCCCACCATCGGTGACCTGGGAACCCAACTGGGAATCGCGAACGCCAATACTTCAGGGCCCGGTCTGCTGTTGCTCGGCTTTGGCGGGGGCACCGCGCCGCAACCGAACCCCGGCACGATTCTGACTAACGTCGGCAACTCCGTCGTGAATCAGGACTTCGCGGACACTGTGATCCAGTTCAACGATGGGCTGACGATTACCCGTGGCAAGCATGTCATCAAGACAGGTTTCCAGATGTGGCGGTACCGTATCAACACCTTCTACACCGGCAACAGTGGCGGATTCGGCTCCATTCTGTTTGCAGGCGGATTCTCAGGTGATCCTGGAGCCGATTTCTTCCTCGGCTACCCAGAAGCAACCGGCAAGGGAAACTTGACTGGTTCGACATGGCACCAGTTTTCGTGGACCTTCGCCGGATACGGTCAGGACGACTGGCGCGTTACACCAACCCTCACCTTGAACCTTGGCCTGCGTTATGAAGCGCATACCCCCTGGGTTGAACTCAATAACCTCCAGGACAATGTGAACCTTGTCACCGGCGCAATAGAATATGCGGGGGTCGACGGCAATAGCCGCTCACTCTATAACTCTGTTTACGGTCTTCCGGATTTTCAGCCGCGCTTCGGCTTTGCCTGGTCGCCGGCATGGTTGCAAGGCAAGACTGTTCTTCGCGGGGCCTACACGATTTCCTCTTACCTCGAAGGGACAGGCACAAATCTTCGGCTCCCGAGAAATCCTCCTTTCACCCCGCCTGAGGTCACAGCCGTCTACAACACACCTTCCTACATGACGCAGCAGGGACCCGGCGGCAGCGTTCCGGGCGATCCGTTTGCAGGAGCAACCGTGTTGGTCTGGGCACCAACAGTTCAGCCGGCATTGTCCCAGCAATGGAACCTGACAGCGCAGCAATCTATCACCCCGTCAACGACCTTCCAGATCGGTTATGTCGGGCAGAAGGGCGATCACCTGATGGTCCCAACGCCTTACGCGCAGAAGCAGTTGGTAAACGGACAGGTCGAGCCTGGTCTCTACTTCCAGGGCAATCCTGCGTTCCTTGCCGACATCTCGACTGTATCCGGAACTTCTTCAACCGGGTATATGACCTACAACGCTCTGCAGACCGTTCTGCAGCAGCGCTTTTCCAATGGGCTGGAAGGCCAGGTGGCGTATACCTGGTCGCACTGCCTGACCAACAACAGCGGGTATTACGGCACCTGGGGAACAGCCACTCAGGCGACTCCGGCGTCGCCGTATTTCCAAAACCTTTACAATCCGCGTGCGGATTACGCCAGCTGCTACTACAACTCGCCTAACATACTTTCTGCCTATGCCACCTACGAATTGCCGATTGGAACGGGCAAGAAATTCGGCGGCAACATGAATCGTGCCGTCAATGCGGTCGTTGGCGGTTGGCAGGCGTCCACAATTGTCTCTATCCACAGCGGTTTCCCATTGGCCGTTTATAACGCGACCGATTCTTCCAACACCGGCTCGCGCGGTGCTCGGCCAAACTGTGGCACTCAGCAGGTGTTCGGGCGCCAACACAGTTTCAGCTCCAGTGGCGTCTTCCAGGGATACCAATGGATGAGCCCCTCCGGATATTCCGAGCCGTCTGACGGCACTGTCGTAAACGGAGTTGCAACTTCGTATTCCTTCGGCAACTGCCCAGCGCAAGGGCCGGCGTCGGGTCCGGGATACAACAACGCGGATATCGGCCTGATGAAGAACATCCACATCACCGAGTCGAAGTACCTGCAGTTCCGCGGCGATTTCCTGAACGCCTTCAACAATGTGCAACTGGGACATCCGAACGTCAGTTATTCCTGTCCCTATGGCCAGCAGTGTAGTTCTGGGGCCTTTGGCCTGATAAACACCTCACAACCCGCAAGAAACATCCAATTTGCGCTGAAGTTCTACTATTAGGTGCGGCTGATAAACTCGGGGGCAGACATTTTTCAATGGCTTGCCCTTTGGTTTTATGCATAGACTCTTTGAGCTATTCCCTCTGATTTTCCTCGCAGTCGCGATGAGCGCATCGTGCCCGGCCCAGGTTTCCAGCAAGACAGCACCCGCCAGTTCAGGCGCTGCCGACCATGCTGCGTCGCTTGCTGAGAGTGGCCATTGTTCTGAAGCTTTGCCGCTACTGTCAAGAACTGTGGCACACCTTGCGGACAAAGAGCTACAAAAGAGGGCCAGCCTCGATGGCGTTCGTTGCGCCACATTGCTGCAGCGGTGGGATTTCTTGCTGGACTTCGCTCGAATCCTGAACCAGCAGTTTTCTCATGATCCTGAAGTGTTGTACGTTCTGGTGCACGCTTATTCCGACTTGTCCAATCACGCAACAGAACAGTTAGCCCGGACGGCGCCCAATTCACTCCCCGCGCTCGAGTTAGATGCGGAAGCGAGTGAATTACAGGGCAAGTGGGACCAGGCGGAGAAGGACTATCGCAAAATTCTCGAGGAGAATCCGCGTTATCCGGGCATCCACTTCCGACTGGCGCGACTGCTGCTTTCGAAACCGAACCCTCCCGCTAATTTTCAGGAGCAGGCGAAGAGTGAACTGCAAGAGGAACTCAAAATTGATCCGGCGAATGCAGGCGCCGAGTATGTCTTAGGAGAACTCGCACGCCAGGCTGGAGACTTTAACGAGGCCATTAAGCATTTCAGTAAGGCTACGCAGCTCGATCAGAATTTCGGGGACGCCTACTTAGGATTGGGTGTCTCCCTGTCGGCTGAAAAGAATTACGCTGAGGCAGTTGCGCCGCTCGAAATGGCAGTGAAACTTCAACCCTCGAATCCTGCAGCACACTACAGCCTCGGCACGGCATATTCTCGCACAGGGCGCAAAACGGATGCGGAGCACCAGTTCACTCTGCAGGAGGCTGCGGAACATACGGCCGCCCCCGGAGGACCGAATCAGCATTGATCCGCTCCGCTTCAAGCACCGCAGCCTGGTCCAGGCGCCAATTTCTTGGGACGATTGCTGGTGCTGCCGGATTTGCGGGTTTGAGCAGACTCGCTTCAGCGTCACCGGCTGTTCCGGCCTATCCCTTCGAAGAGGTGCTGGCGTCCGCCAGCGGAATCACATGGGTTCATACTGCAGGAAAATCTGCCGAGAAATATCTACCGGAAACAACCGGAGCAGGCTGCGCTTTTCTCGACTATGACAACGATGGATGGATGGACATCTATCTGGTGAACAGCGGCAAGTGTGATTTCTACAATCCCAATCCGCCGCTGCGCAACGCGCTGTATCGCAACAACCGAGACGGAACATTTACCGACGTAACTGAAAAAGCAGGCGTGATGGGCGGAGGCTATGGCCAGGGGGTCGCTGTCGGCGACTACGATGGCGACGGCTTCCCGGACATCTACGTCACGCAGTACGGACGAAGCATCTTGTATCACAACAACGGTGACGGAACATTCACCGACGTAACTGAAAAAGCGGGAGTCGCGGCTCCAGGATGGTCATCGAGCGCAGTGTGGTTCGATTATGACAACGATGGACGACTTGATCTGTTTGTCTGTCGCTTCGTTGATTTCAGCAAAGCGAAGAACCTCCCATGCACTGCTTACAACAAGCCGGGTTACTGTGTTCCTCGCCTTTACAAGCCGATGGCCAGCTGGCTATTCCACAACAACGGCGATGGAATCTTCACAGATGTCAGCCAGTCGTCGGGAATCGCCAGATATCTCGGCAAAGCGTGGGGCGCTGTCGCTACAGACCTCAACAATGACGGACGGATGGACCTCTTTGTCGCAAACGACACCACTGCAAACTTTCTCTTCATGAATCGAGGTAACGGTAAATTCGAGGAGATCGCCGCACTGGCAGGTGTGGGATACAGCGACACGGGCCGGCCTCGTTCAGGCATGGGAGTGGATTCCGCGGACCTCAACAATGACGGCTGGATGGACATCTTCGTAGCCAACATCGACCACGAGAAATACTCCCTCTATCAAAACAATCACGACGAAACATTTGATGATCAGGCGGACGCAACAGGTATTGGCGCGGCCACCCGACTGATGAGCGGCTGGGGACTCAAGTTTTTCGATTATGACAACGACGGCAACCTGGATCTGATCCTCGCAAATGGCAACCCCGACGACCTGATCGAGACCATGCGGAAGGATGTGACTTATCGCGAGCCGTTGCTGTTGTTTCACAACGACGGCAAAACTCTGCACGACATGAGCGCCGACAGCGGTCCAGTCTTTTCGAGGAATCTTTCCGCGAGGGGCCTCGCCATCGGTGACTTCGATAACAACGGCGCCGTCGATGTCCTTATCTCCGTAAATGACGCCGCTCCTCTGCTGTTGCGGAACACCGCAGCCAAAGGCAATCACTGGCTCGGCATAAAGCTGGTGGGGAGAAAATCGAACCGCGACGCAGTTGGCGCGCGCGTGACCTACCAGGCTGGTGATCTCAAACGATCCAGAATGAAAGTCGGGGGCGGAAGTTTTCTCTCATCGCACGACCCACGCCTCGTACTTGGCATCGGCAAGCGGGCGAAGATTGACTGGCTGGAGGTGAAATGGCCTGCGCCCGGGGGAAAAGCCGAAAGATTTACTGACTTGCCCGTCGACAAATACATAACAATTATTGAAGAAGAGGGCATCAAGACTGGATAGGATCCGTCGCTTTGCTCGTCAGTAGAGCAGGTATGGTTTGCGCTTCTCTACGAAGCTCTGAAGAGCCTGCTGCCAATCCTCATCGATGCGCTGTGGATCTCGGCCAGACTCAAGGTCGTGAAGCACGTCGCGATTGGCCAGCAAAGTATCAATTTTGCCAAGCTGGTACTGCTCGGGATAAAGCCTGTGCAGGGCTGCAGCAATCTCGAGCCCTAGCTCCGGGGTGTCAAGCACATTGCGGTCGGTAACCACCAGTTCAATCCCGTGGCAAAGCTGCTTCGCATAAGGATAAGGCGACTCCGGTGTAAAGCTCACCGGTACAAAGCGGATGCCGGGCAGGAATCGCGCACTGAGCTCATGTGCCAGGGCACGGGCATCGATCCATGCGGCTCCGACATACTGAAACGGTGTATCGGTGCCGCGACCGACGGAGACATTTGTTGTCTCGATAAGCCCTATGGCCGGATAGAGAGTGGCCTCAGACAGGCTCCGTAGATTCGGCGAAGGATTAACCCAGGTGAGACTGGTTGCATCGAACCAGTCGCCGCGCTGCCAGCCCTGCATCGCGACGACGGTGAGTGGGGCGTGAAGCCCGTATTCGCCATTGAAGTAGCGCGCAAGTTCTCCGAGAGTCATGCCGTGACGGACGGGAATAGGCGCCACGTTGACATAGCTTTCTGAATTCGGATCCGACAGAGGGCCTTGTACAAACGATCCGCCGATGGGATCAGGGCGGTCGAGAATGACAATTTCTGTTCCTGTATGGCCGGCGGTTTCCAGCAGATAGCGAACCGCTGCTTCGTATGTATAGAAACGCACTCCTGCATCCTGCAGATCAACGATGACAGCGTCGAGACCACGCAACGCTTCCATCGATGGATGGCGTTGTTCCTTGTTGCTGCCGTAGAGGCTGATAACCGGCAACCCGGTCGCTGAATCTGTTGAGTTGGCAATATCCGGCTTATCAACGGAGCCACTGATGCCGTGCTCTGGAGAGAATAGCTGCTTAAGCTGGAGACCAGGGACGGCCGCAGCCGCATCCTTGTTGAGCACATCGATGGTACGTCTTCCCTGCGCGTCGAGCCCAGTCTGATTCGTGAGCAGGCCGATGCGGAGCGCGTCGCCATGCTTTGAGGCAAGCCGTGAAAGCTCAGCAAAATGATCTGCTTCCAAGCACGTCGATGCCGGTGAGGACAGAACCGTTGCGATCCTGCCAACGGCGTTTGCCGGAAAGCGATTCGTTATAGCCGGTGATCTGTGCTATCAGGTTTCCCTCGTCTGTGCGAATGCCAAGCGCAGTGGCCGCAGCATTTGCTACAGCGGCACGAATGGCCGTGATGCCTGTAGGTCCGTTGGGATAGACAGCGTTCGACATCATTACCACGTAGGTATCGTCGGCGGGATCAATCCAGACCGAAGTGCCGGTGAAGCCTGTATGCCCGAAGGAGCCAACCGGAAAGAGCTCGCCACGATTGCTCGAGTAAGGTGAATCGATATCCCAGCCCAGGGCGCGCAACGCAGTCCCTGTCGCCGGCTGACCAGGAGTAGTCATCTTGAGCAGTGTGAGGCGCTTTAACGGGAAGCGGCTATTCCTGCCTGCAAGACGGTCGAGCAGATTCTGCGCAAGGATCGCGACATCGCCGGCCGTACTGAAAAGACCGGCATGTCCTGCGACTCCACCCATGCGGCGTGCAGTCGGGTCATGAACCGTCCCGCGCAGCATCACCCCGTTGTCATATTGCGTAGGGGCAATGCGGCTGCGCCATGATTCAGGAGGAAGAAAGCGCGTGCTTCTTAAACCCAGAGGCTCTGCGATGTACTTCGCTTCATATTCGTCGAGAGTAAGCCCGGAGAGTTTCTCTACGAGTGCCCCAAGGACGATGAAGTTGATGTCACTGTACCGAAATTGCACCCCGGGAGGCGTTACGGGTGTGCTGGCAAAGGCGCGCCGCAGGCCCTCCTCTTTTCCAACCCATGGATCAGTGAGAGAGACATCGGGTGGGAGGCCGGAGTAGTGGGTGAGGAGCTGGCGGATCGTAATGTCTCCCTTGCCGTTGGCGGCAAATTCAGGCAGATACTTCGCGACCGGATCGTTCAAAACAAAGCGGCCCTGCTCATAGAGCTGCATGACCGCCGTGGTAGTGCACAGCACTTTGGTCAGTGATGCGACATCGAAGACCGTGTCTTCTGACATTGCTTCCGGCTCGGGAATCAGCGAGCGATTTCCATACGCCCTATGAAAAACAATGTGGCCGTCATGGCCAACGATCACCACCGCTCCGGGAAACTTCTTCGCCTCGATAGCCTGGGCGATGATGTGATCAATAGGTGTGAAGTCAGATCTGCGCCTGGCTTCCAGGTGAATGGTTGCAACGTTCAGAACCACCAGGAGAAGAGCAAAGCGTCTACATCGGCAGTCGCGGAACATGGGTCAGTGGCTCCGGTACGTTTTCTTTTCAGGCAAGAACCTGCTGGCAATCCAGCTCAGCGCGAACGTGAACAGCGATCCGATGAGCACGAACCAGGTCCACGCAATCTTCGGCAGCACCATGTGCAGATTTCCCAGAGCGACCGAAATTGGTCCGGACTGTCTCCACAGGAAGAGATTAATTGCGAAGCCGCCGATCATCCCAACGATCGCTCCAGATTCTGTGACGCTTTTCGTCAAAGTACCAGCGAGAAAGACTCCCAGAAGCGCTCCGTAAGCCACGGACGCGATCGAGAGGCCGACCTCGACCACGTGACCTCCGCCACGCGACATCCAGGCAAGGACAAAGAGTACCAGCGTCCAGAAAGCCGTCATGACTCGCGATCCAACGACCCGATACCGCTCGCTTGTCGTGGGTTTCCATTGGAGATACAGATCAACCATGCTGCTTGAGCTGAGCGAATTTACAGCAGCGCTCAGATTTGACATCGCGGCAGCTAAGATCGCTGCAACCATAAGGCCAGCGACTCCGCGTGGCATCTCGCGCACAATGAAGGTGGGAAAAACACGATCGGCGCCCGATGGAGCGCTGCCCGCGGCAACGCTCGAGTAAAAGATATAGAGGCCGCTCCCGATCGCAAGAAAAAGAACAAACTGCGTCAGGATGACCAATCCACTGCTGAGCAGCGCGAGACGCGATTCCCGCAGGTTTCTGGCAGCAAGAAGGCGCTGAACCATGAGTTGGTCCGTGCCATGGCTCGCCATCGTCAGGAAGCAGCCGCCGATGACTCCAGCCCAGAAGGTATAAGCGGTGGTGAGACTGAAAGCGAAGTGGAAGATGGTCAGCTTCCCCGACGCTGC
This sequence comes from uncultured Acidobacteriaceae bacterium, assembly GCA_963725225.1. Lineage (GTDB taxonomy): Bacteria > Acidobacteriota > Terriglobia > Terriglobales > Acidobacteriaceae > Silvibacterium. The sequence goes on along the minus strand of CAVRXY010000027.1, from coordinate 110,092 downwards.
CGCCGTGGCATGAATGGCGCTCCATCCGCCGGGAACCAGTCGGCCGAGCGTAAAAACACCGGCAAGCGTGCCGACAAGATACAGGATCATCTGTACAACGTCGGTCCAGATCACAGCAGTCATGCCGCCCTCAAGCGTGTAGACGAGGGTCAGCGCACAGATGATCGCGATGGAGACAAGATCCTGTGTGCCAATGGCGACGCCTACGATGATCGACACGGCGAAGACGCGCACGCCCTCCGCCGCAGCACGCAGGAAGAGAAAGAGGAAGGCCGTCAGCGTATGCAGGCGCGGCCCGAAGCGCTGGCCGATGACCTGATATGCGGTGAGCAGTTCGCCGCGAAAGTAGCGGGGAAGAAAGAGAATACATACGACAACCCGTCCCAGAAGGTAGCCGAGAACGATCTGGAGAAATCCCCAGTCGCCGGTATATGCGAGACCCGGCACGCTGATGATGGTGAGAGCGCTGGTCTCCGCCGAGACAATCGAAAGCGCAATCGCCCACCAGGGAATCCGCTGGTCCGCAAGAAAGTATGTTCGCAACGAGCGGTCACGGTTACGAAAATGGAGGCCGAACAGTGTTACCGCAAGAAGATAAGCAGCAACGAGCAGCAGGTCTGGCGCACTTAGCCGAAGCCTGAAAAATACGAGAGCCGTAGTGCTGGCGAGGCCGAAAAGCACCAGGCTATTTCCCCTGACCTGTTGGTTGAGGAGGGATCCCGAGGTCTGCAGGCGACGGAAGCCGATGCGCCGTTTGCCAGGCAGCCTGGGCGGCACGGAATTGCATGCTCCGCTGCTCCCATAGTTGCGTCGCAAGATCGTAGCGGACGAGCACATTCTGCAGCCAGTAGGGACGGTTTTCCCGCATCCAGAGGTCGGAGTAGATCAGCCGGCCGTAACTGTACCCGTCGCGGAGATCTTCGCAGAGACCGTTGGCGCCCGAGATGGTGTAGAACGAGCCATCGATTTGCCGACCATTCTCCTTGTCGTTTTGCCAGGCATACATCTGGGTGTAGAGGTTCGCGATGAGGTCCGCAGTCTCGAACTTCTGACCAATAAAATCAAGCCGTCGTGCCCCGAGCTCAAGCGCATCCAAAGCATCGGTTTCTCGCAAAGGTCCGGCCGCCCTTGCCTGAGACACCAGCGTGATGGCGCGTTCCGCATGCATGCGCATGTCGTGGATGAGGGGGCGTAGTTTCGCAGCGACGCCTTGCCCTTCTGCGCTCCAGGGATCCGCCCAGTAGAGCGCGTCTGTCGATCCGCCAAGGTCCGCCTGGTCGAGCATCTGGTAGACGGCGATCAGCTCACGCTGCGCCTGGTTGACGCTTCCGGTGCGGTCGCCATGAAAAACGCTTCCGTAGGCGTCCTGAAATTTTGCTGAGTCGCTGCTACCCGGCTGCCACGCGGCCGCGGCTCCAAAGAGCACTCCATACCAGTCGGACTGGAATAGCCCTTCACCGTCATCGTTCCAGATGGTATTGAGCATGCCGGTGCTGCCCACTGACTGCCCGTCGCGCACAAACCCCTGAATGTTGCGCAGCGCATAATCATTGTCTGGAAAAACACGATTCCAGTTATTCACGCCGGAAGCTACCCAGGTTTCCATGCCGGCATCGGAGTATGGCTTGAGCCACGGCAGGAAACCATTCTCTTCGGGAGAGTAGGTCCATGCGACAGCGATCATATCTCTGGGCAGCCGCTTCACCTCGGACGGGTCCTTCATGCCCACGTCGCCCCAGAAGAGGATCCTGCGGTTCAGCGGAGCGAGCTCGTTGTGTATCTGGAGAAGGAAGTCGATGTACACCGGCCCCAGGCCCTGCGCTTCGACTGCGGCTCGGGTCTGCCCCTTGCCGAGATCGTCCGTTTCGTCTGCCCCGATATGCAGAAAAGGCGCTGGAAAAATGGCGGCGATATCTTTGAACCACTGGCCGATCAGCTCAAGCGACCCAGTCTGGCCCGGCGCCAGCACATTCCCCATTGGAGTCTCAGCAAGCGGCGCGTATTGCTCATACTTGAGCACGTGATGCAGGTGGCCGAAGGCTTCCTGCTCCGGAATGATCATTACGTGGTAGTTCTGCGCGTAGGCAACCAGTTCGCGCGCTTCTTCCGGAGTCATGCTGCCGCCATTCAAGCCAGGCACAGGATTGGATGGGTAGTGGAAGGTGTTCTCGAAGTAGGGCGAGTAGACGTTCAACTTGTACGCAGCCAGAGTTCGAATCTGCCGCTTTTGAAAATCAAGCGTAGGCAACGGCCCTCGGGAGAGATCGTCCGAAATGCCGCGATAGCGCATGCCCGGCCAATCCCGGATCATTGCCACCTGCAGTGTTGCTGCCGATCCCCGTCCCTGGATCAACTGCTTTACTGTCTGCACTCCGTAGAAAACGCCTGCAGATGTGTCGGCGATAACCACAATCCCCTTTTCCGCAGGCACAATCGCGTAGCCCTCATCGTGCATTTCGGGAGCTATTTTGACTTGCGACCTCTCAAGAAATCTCTGCGCGCGTTGACTCGATGTGCGGAGCAGTTCGACAGTGATAGATCGACCGTGGTGCGCGGGTACCTCCAGTTGTTGAAGCCAGTCCGAGAGATTCGCCGCTGCAAAATGATCGTCGGGATCACTATCGCTGATGATCGTCACGCCTCGGCTGAGCGAGATAGTGCGAAGCGCGGCGTATTCGCGAGGGGCGGGTAGCAATTGTTGTGCGCTGGATTGTTGCGCCGCGGCCGCACCGCAATAGGCCGCAAGCAGCGGCGCCAGAACGATGTACTTTACGAGAGCCTGATTCCTCTTCTCAATCAACTCGCTTCTCTCCAATCAAGCTCAATCTCCTCCTGCCGTCACAATCAGTATCGCGTCAGACCCAATGCCAAGGAAGCCCACCTTTCGCTAAAGGCATTGTCTCTCGATATTCCACTGAAGTCTCGGAAGTTGCGCGTGTCTGCGATTGAACTAGAGGGCGGGTGCTTTAACAGGTGAAGCGCGGATTCACTTTTAGTAGCGGGACACACCGCTCGGCAAGTGCTTGCGTGGCGCACTACGTGGTGTGCAGGTAAGTAGTGTAGGGTTCCGATCCCACTTCAGTGACGGGAACAAAGCGGTGCACTGCGCCGTTTGCGTTGGATCGCCACTCTCGCTGAGACACCTGCTGAAGATTCACCAGCGCATTTCTCGCGAAGGATGGCATGGGACTGTTCCGCTCAGGCTTGAGCGCGAAGAGGACCAGTGGTCCGCGTACGACCGCGACTGTATCCGGATGCTCTGGGTCGATCGCTTCCAGGGGGACGGGGAGCGGTAGTTCGAGCTCAATACGGTCTCCGTCCTTCCAGGTCCGTTTTACCGCCGCGAAGGGCCCGGGCTCGAGATCCCCGGCCCAGCGTTTCCCATTTACCGCGAGCGAAGCGCTGCTGGTCCATTTGTGGAATGCGAAAGTGAAGAGTCATGTCCGCGGGAGTTTGATTGTTTTCCACGAACGATATGTTTGGTTCGTAGGGCCAGGCGCTCTTCTGCGAATCGAAAGGACATTGCCGCTCCGATTCCACCGCAGCGTGGACGGGATGTGGAGATTGACGAAGACATCGCGATCGACGTGAAAATACGCCTGGATGCGGTAGTCCGCTGCCACTTGCGGAAGAGCGCCGGAGCAGCATGGCCAGCGGGCTTGCTTGTGTACCCTCTTGCCGTCGAACTTGTAATCGGCGTAGTAAAAAGTCTGGCCGTTATTCTGCAGAGGCTTGGCACCGAGTACCGTGTTGTACATTACGCGTTCCATGCTGTCACCGTAGCGGGAATCACGCGTAACGCGAAGCAGGTAGCGGGTCAACTTGAAGTGGGCGTAGCTGCCGCATGGAGTTTCGAAGCTGGCGTGGGTGTTGCTGAGGCTTGCAAAGACGTCGCCGCTGCCCGGCGCGCGCAGCTTCTCGTCGGGTCCCCAGCTTCCCGTGGCAAAACTTTGCTCGAGCAGCATGGCGATGGCATTTTTCGCCGCTCGCAAGTGCATCTCGCTACCACCGATCATGTAGGCCATCATGGCCGAGCTGAGTGAATTTACGTAACTGTAGGCATGGTGGCCACCGAGCACATTCTCACCGCGTGCAAGCGGCTCGAACCAATTCTTGTCGTCCAGATAGCGAAAGCCCAGCTCGTAATACTGGCGACCCGCGCCGCGCTGGTAGGCGATGAAAAGATTTTCCGGCATCGTGTACGACTCGTCCCAGTTCCAGGAATCGTCATGCCTGTCCGGCCGCCAGGCTACATCGTGCTCAATGGCCGCGGTGGCAAAAGTGGAAGCGCGGTCTTCGTGGTTTTCTCGAGGATTGCCATCGCATCGGGATCGTTTGCATAGGTCCGCGAATCGAGCAGTCCAAGCAGGAGCTTGTCGTAGCAATATGCGGGAAAGGGATTCTTGATGTAAAAATCGGGACTGATTGTCTGAGCGTAAAGCTGGTTCAGGCGCAGCACTTTCGCTCGTGTGGCCTCGTCGCCCGTAATGGCATAGATGCGCGCGAGCGCGGATACCCACTGGCCAAAGGTGCAGGCAGGAGCGAACCCGGAATCGCCAGGGAAGTGATTCAGATCCGGGTCGTAATGGTACCAGTCGCCGAGATCTTCGCCTGGCGCCGGCATGCCCGCCATTTGACGAAGCGGCTTCAGCAAGCTGTCATCACTCAACTGCATCAGGACGGAGTGCGTCCCGTGAATCTGCGCTTCGTGCAAGTCACTCGAGAGAAAGACGTCGCCGTAATCGAATTGTGAGAGCGGATACTGTTGGCCAACAGTATCGGCAAAGGAGAGATTGCTCCAGGCGTCCCTGGTGGCGATGGCAGTGGCGGCAGTGGCCGCCGAACGTTCGAAATTCCTGCGGGAGAGATGGCACGACATGACGGGGAGACCTCTTAAGTGGTTGCGCACCCGACCCGGGACGAGCGCTGGAAGGCCGAAGCCTATTCTGCCGGACGCATTGGCACAGAATTTAGAAAGCGTTTACTGGTAAAGTCCTCCATGCGGCTCCGAATGCGCGAGAAATCGACCAAAATCTGCTAAACGAAGAAAAGGCACACCGGGGGTCTGGAAACGATGCACAGTAAATCAGCTATCCACGGCAGTATAAATCTTCTTTTCACGTTCACGATAGCCGCTTGACTTGCCTTCGGCACGATCACCCTGCTGGGCGAGGTTAAGCATCAAGAGAGACCCGATGCGGCAGTTCCTGCTCCTGTTCCTTCAGGCTCTCCAGTGTCATTTCCTACTGTGCTCTATGGCTGCTGCAGCGAATCTCGGACTACGTAAAGAACGGCCATGTGGTAATGACCTTTAAGAGCGGTTTCGCGAATGAGAACTCCGCGGTTCGCTGGACACGCGCGCCTGGGCCTCTTCGCTAAGCTGCCGGTTTCAAAGAGCAATAAACCCGCTGACACTCCAGTTCTGATGAACGAGACCTCTCACCGCCTTGTCTCGGGCCGTGAGGTCTGTTTTGTGGATCCATTCCGCTAGAGCAATATCATAGTTATTGTAATGTGCCAAAGCGGAGCCTGAGCCTGAGCATGCGAGGGAGATTGCATACCACGATCACCCGTTCTCCGGACGCAGCGCCGCGATTACAGAGTACCAGTATGGTCCAGGCAGCCTCCTCTACGAAGGACGTATAGTTGACCAGATACAGCTGACCTTTGAGCGATACGGGATCTTTCTCCATGGATTGGAAGGTCAACGTCAGTGGAGTTCCGGGCTGCATATCTTTCTGGCTGATCTCACCCGCAGCCCACGAAAGTCCAGCCCAGATCTCGCGGTCGTAATCCTCGTGAATGGGTAGCTCTTTACCGTTCTGTTCTGCCTTCAGCAGAAACAGCTTTCCCATGTTCTCAACATTCGGGGATCCGGTTGGCCATGTGCGGCGGAGACTCCCATCTGGCGAGTATTGCTGCATAATGAGGCGGAGATCGCCACCTGCTGGCGCCGGAATTGTCACCTGAATCACGCCCTTGCCAGTGCTACGGAACTCCGCGGCTACAGGTCGTATGGCGCGCGGGATCACAATGTCCTTCTGAATTCCGAAATCGTAGGTAGACGCGGCATATTTTCCGAAGCCCACCATGGCCATCTGGCCGGGGCCCAGCTCGATTGTGTCTCTGATGAGGCACGGCTCGAAGCCGGCATCACGAAAAGCAGTCGCCCCTGCCCCAGAGGCCTTTGTACCTGCGAGAGGAGTGGCATCTGGATCTTCGCCACATTCTGCGCCGGATTTACCAACACATAGACGCTGCCTTCCGCATCAAGTGCGCCAAATCCGTAAGTCTGCACTTCTCCGGGAATGTCTCCGAAGGTCTTGGTCCTCCCTTCGGACTGGAAATGCAGAAAGAGCGACTGAACACGGGCGAACCAGGTTACATCTTGGTCGCTGAGCAACTCCAAGTTTCCGTACGTGGTATCAATCCAGTCCCCGCGAGCCAGCATGAGGATGAGTGATCCCTTCCACTCCTGCATTGCGCGGCGATAGATGGTGCTCGTCTTGCCCGGCATGAAGCTGGTAGAGTCAATACGTTCCAGCGCACACCCGCCTGCTCATAGCGGCGCGCCTGATGCTCACTGTATATTTCCAGGGTTCGCCAGAAATTCATTTCGGGGACGTCCCCGGGGCGCGGGTCGCCACTATATAAGGAGTCGAAGACCTTCAGCCAGCGCAGATCAACAGGATTCTTAAAGGGGAATGGATAGTAGGTGGAGTCCATGTCGCCGCCGAATCCATTGAAGGCTTCGAGGACGACGTCCGGATTCTTGCGCGAAAGCTGGCGAGGGCATCTTGCAGCGCCGTTGAATTTCGCTGAATGATTTCTTCCTTTGTCATGGTCGCTTCCGACTTCGGAGTCGCCGCTGTCAGGTCGGCAAAGTCAAAGAGGAACATGCGCATTCCGTGGTCGTACCAATACTGCAGCGTGTCCATGAAATCGGGCAGAAAGCCGCCCTCGAACATCGACATCGCAGTTCCCTTTTTGTTGAGCGAATCGCGCCACTTGGGCGCGGCGTTGATTTTGACGAGTGTGTTGGTGCTGAACCAAAGACCGGGCTTGATGCCGTTCTGCTGACATGCCTTGATCCAGAGGTCAGGACCGTTGGGCCAGTTCGGCTTCTTCCATGTGCGATAGGCGCCGTTGGGATCGAACCAGAAGGCATCCATCACGTAATAGTCGAAGCGAGCGCCCGATTTCCTCAGGCGTAAGACCTGGTCGAGGGAGAACGGCAATACGCTTTCGAGCTTCCATCCCTTATGCGCTCTCGTCGGAGCGGGGAGTTGTGTGGCTCTTGCTGGCAATTCGCCGGCATCGGCCCATTCCTGAAGTGGCTTCTGAACGAAGTGGCTCCCCGTCTCCTGCTTCGGTCCGTTCTGCAATTCCTGCAGGCTGCCGAATTCGCTCGTTCCGTAACGCCACTTGGCGGTTCCGCCACCGTAATAGCTGTAGTGATTTTGTGCCAGTGACAATGACGTATTGCTGTTCACAAGCCGGGGTGAGGTCGAGTAGATCGTATTGTTGCGGAAGGCTGCGGTTCCTGCCTTGATCGTTGCTTGATTTACAAGAGCCGGGGAATTCTCGAAGGGGCTCCAGTACACGGTGTTGTTCTCAACAGTGAGCCCATCGATTGAACCGTCATTCCAGGAGAGCGGGAAAATGGCGCCCTGATACTTCGCCATTCGTGGACTACGGCCGTTGTTGATGCAGAGATTTCCACGCACCGTGCTCTCCCTAGTCACGAATCCGGCGCCGAAGACTGCGACGCAATATCCCTGAGTGTCGTGACCGTAATTATCGATTACCGAATTCTTTGTGTTCCCGTAGTCGATATCGTAGGCGCCGCCATCCACTCCCGGGCTGTCGGTCAGGTACGCCTCATTGCCTTCGACTGTGCAGTCATCGCACATCCAGGTCCAGATGGCATTGGGGGTGCCGATGGTCTCGGTGACCTGCATGCCTGTGTTCCATGCCACGCTCGAATCGATTCTGCCGTGGATCACGCGAAAGAGTACGATGCCATCGCCCTGCACGTCGTGAATCGCGGAATTACGAATCTCTACGTTTGTGTTCCAGTCGCTCTCGGGCGGATATCCTAGATTTCCGCCGCCTACAATGATTCCAACCCACTGATTGGTGTTCCACGCCGTGACGCCATCAACTACTACGTCGTCGAAGCGCTGATTCACGCTGCCTGGAGTGATGGCAACGAGGCCGCTCTCCTTATGCTTCATCTCACCGCCGATTACATCGTGAACCGCGAGATTGGATAGATGAATATGGTGCAGGATGCCCTTGTCTCCACTGATGAAGACACCGTTAATGGTGCCGCCGCTCAGATCAAGGGAATCGATGTCCCAGTATTCCTGATTGAAGAGCTTCAGCGCTTCGCGGGCAGAAGTTTCCGCTATTATTCTCGGACGAGGCCCCTCGCCGTAGGCGGTCAGTCGAATGGGCGCTCTCTCACTTCCCGATCCCTGAGGAGCAATTGTTCCGTGACACTCCGTACCGCGCTTGAGAGAAATGGTGTCGCCCGGCGCAAAGTTAAAGGAGTTCAATTGTTTGAGGCTGTTCCAAGGTGATTCTGCGGAGACTCCGGTACGCGAGGGGCCTGCGCTCCCGCAGTCCAGATAAAACTGGCGACCGCCATTCGCGTTATGAACGTCATTTGCTTGCGCGACGCCCGTGAAGCCGGAGGCGACTGCTGCCATGAATGCGAAGAGCTTACACAACAGCTTCAATGAAATAGACCTTCAATCCCTTCCAGTGTAAAAGTGAAATCGCGACGTCACCTTATGGTGACTTGTTTGGCCAGTGGAAGACCGGCCGAGGATCCGCCCACCCTGAATATGTAGCTGCCGGGCTGCAGACGCCACTTGCGTTGATCTACGTCATACACCGAGAGATACAGTGGGTTGATGATGACCCGCACCTGCCGGCTCTCGCCGGGGCTCAGTTGCACTTTGCTCCAGCCGACTAGACGCTTCGGCGACTCGCCTGCGCTGGCTGGAAGTTCGGCGTAGATCTCGGCAATCTCCGCTCCCGCCCGGCTGCCGGTGTTCCCCACCGTAAAGGACACCGTGGGGCTGCTTCCCTGCTCGATCTGTAGATCGGAGTAACTATAGCTCGTGTAGGAGAGCCCGAAACCGAAGGGAAAAAGGACTGGTTTGTGCTCCGCATCGTACCATTTGTATCCGACGAGGAGACCTTCGTTGTATTCCACGCTGAAGGTCGGCTTCGCCTCTCCAGTCCGCATCACGGCGGCGGCTCCCTGTGCTCCGGGGGGCGGAGTAACGATATGCGGATGCGGCAGGTCCGCCTGGTTACGGGGAAACGTGATGGGTAGCTTGCCGCTCGGGTTCACGTCGCCAAACAGAACATTGGCGACGGCACCCGCACCCTTGGTGCCTGCATACCATGCCTCGATGACACAACTTACGCGATCGAGCCATGGCATCAGAACAGCAGTGCCGGTCTCGAGCACTACGATGGTGCGCGGGTTCGCTGCTGCTACCTGCTCAATCAACTGGTCCTGTTTGTCCGGCAACGACAGGTTGGGCAAATCCATTCCTTCACTCATCCACTGATACGCGAAGACGATCGCAATATCCGATCTGCCGGCCAGCGCGGCGGCAGAGGCTGGATTCTCTCCAGCATCGAATTTAACTTCGGCTCCAGGGGCTTTGGCGCTCACCGCCTTCAACGGAGAAGTGGGAAACACACCTGCTTGTTCCATTGGAAAGCCGCGGCTCCAGGTGGATCGACCTGCGCCGATCCGCCGCCGGAGATCATGCCCGTATCAGCATGGGGCCCGATAATAGCGATGGAATGTATGGCTGTCGGATCGAGCGGCAGCACGTGCTGGGTACTCTTCAATAGGACGATGCTTTGCTCAGCAATGTGCTGTGCTGTGTGAAAACCGGCCTCCACGTCCACCACGCTTTTCTGCATCGGGTAATCGACGATTCCGCTCGCAAACTCGGAGCGCAGGATGCGCCGCACATGATCATCCAGCTGGGCCATCGGGATCGTTCCGGACTGGACCGCATCCTTCAGCTTCTCGCCGTAGAAATCATCCATAGGCTCTTCGTTGTCCAGCCCGGCCGCCGAAGCCTGGATCGTGCTGTGAGTTCCACCCCAATCGGATACTACGAAGCCTTTGAACTTCCACTCCTGCTTGAGGACGTCGGTAAGCAGATAGTTATTCTGGCAGGAAAAGTCACCATTGACCGCGTTGTAAGCGCACATCACGGCACCCGGGTTACCTGTCGCGATGCCGATCTGGAATGCGAGCAGATCGCTCTCCTGCATAGCACGCTTACCGACAATCACGTTGACCTCGTCACGTCCGCTTTCCTGGTCGTTCATCGCAAAATGCTTGATATCCGCCATGACATGCTGCGCCTGCTCGCATTTGATCCGGTTGCCGACCATGATGCCGGCGAGCACGGGATCCTCGCCCATATACTCGAATGTTCTCCCATCTCGCAGCTCGCGCGTGAGGTTAACGCCGCCTCCCAGCGACATGTTGTAGCCCTGAGCACGAAGCTCGCGGCCAATCAGTGCGCCATAATCGCAAGCCGCCTGCGGGTCCCAGGTCGCCGCCGAAGCGAGATTCGATGGGAGTGCCGTCGAGTAGCGTCCGTTCTGCGCACTATCCCGAACTCCGTAAGCAGCATCGCTCATCTGGATAATAGGGATACCCAGCCGCAGGACGCCGAGAACGAATCCCGCCCCGCCGTTGCCCAGTTCGGGGTGTTGCATCGGCTTGCCCCAATCCGGCATGCCCTGGCCATGCACCAGGTCAATCTTCTCGTCCAGACTCAATTGCTTCAAAACCAGTTCAGCACGCTCATCGGGCGACAAATTTCGATTCATCCAGGGACGCGGAGTCTGTGCCTGTGCGTCATGGTCGTGCTGCGCCAACGCTGGCGACAGCGTCGCCGAAAAAACAAAAAGGGCGAGAAAAGAAACTCGATGCATTTTCTTGCTGGCCATGCAAATCCTTTTGATGAAGAAGCGATCGGCCTAAGAATTAGGCCCAATCGTGTGGCTCAAAGGTACGAGCGTGTAGTGGTGCTTTGAGATGCGCAGCGCTTCCTGCGCCTTTTGCTCAAACACCGCTTCTCCTTCGCGCAGAATTCTGCTTGCCGCCGCCTTGTCCGTCAAGTCGGTTTCTGCAAAGAGGACGAAATCGGCTTGCTCCAATTGCGAGCGCCGCTCGAGAGCTGCGTCATACTCCCTGGCCTGGTCCCACATGGGTGTCTTCAGCAGCGCGAGATTGATTCCCGTTGATAGCTGTGCTTCAGAAAATGTCCCCACATCTCTCTTATCAATCGTCAGCTTGTACGCTCCAGGTTGCAGGTCTTCGACCTTGAGGATTTCCTGGTCACAGGAGGCAAGATCGCTGTTCTTCAGCACGAAGCTCATCAGAGCGTTCTCAAAGTTAAATGGCAACGGCAATGCTTCATCGAGTTGATCCCAGTCGAGTGCGCTCCCATGCGCCTGCACTCCGCTGACCTTCGTTCGCGAGCTATGCGTAACAGCCGGCAACGCCGCCGATAGACTGACCTCGCTCACCATAGGGTCGATGTGCCAGGCCTTCATTACCGACTCTGCCATTACCCAGTGCAGCGGTTCCGAAGGATGAATCCGGTCAGGCACCAGCAGCGATGCGAAGGACGGGTTCGCGGCTTTGGCGTGTTCCAGCAGCTCTTTCACTGGGGAATAGGCGTCCACTACCGGCAAACTCTCGCGCTGCCCAAGCGCTGGAGTTGCCTTCGCATTCTGCTCGGTCGTCGCCATGAATCCGGGGAACCCCGTTCCATGGGTAATTTCGTCATATGGTGTGTTCTCGACCAAGGTGATTCGTGCGCGGGGGGCTGCGGCGCGAAGCATCGCGAGCAGCTTCTCGTATCCCTCCTGGTAGTCTGCAAAGATCTTAGCGTCCGGAGGGACGTAATCTCCGTCGTTCATTCCCAGCATCACCGTGAGCACAGTCGGATCCCACGGCTTCACATCGCGCGCCACGCGAGCAGCAGCATCACCCGCATGGCCTCCGGTGACCTTGTCTCCCGGAACTCCGGCGTTGTGATAACTCACCTGCCGAGTGGGATACCGCGTCGCCACGAAGTCCTGGATGTCCCTGGTATAAAACCGCTGCGCCGTGATGCTGTCCCCATAAAACGTCAGGCGGTCACCGTTGTGAAGATAGAAATCCTGTGCGTGAAGAGCGTCTCCGCCGCATAAGACTGCAACTGCAACCACAAAAACACCACTGAAGAACAACCGCCGCTTCAACAATTGCATGATTTTGCAAGTGACTCCGTATTTGATCGAAGTGTTGCGCACCGCATTTCGTGTGTCTGCACCCTCGACACCTGTCGCCCACATCTTCCTGATGCACGTTTAGGAAGCTGTTGAAATTGGGGTCGATGGTGCTCGTTTGCTGGGGAGTTGGTGCAAGCGCCCCGTCGGATCGGTTCGCAATCGTGTTTTGGTGAGTGTTCACGCGGGGTTGCGGGCTCCCGGGAGGGGCGATCCGGGCCCACGTGCCTGGTTCAGGCACACTGCTCCCTAAGCGTTGATTGCTGTTGTTGCGCGAGCAGCCTGGGCAAGCGCAGCAGGTTGTGCGCGGCGCAACTAAAGACGAACAGCCAATCGATCTTGCTCAGTCCGCGCAGTTTGGCCTGGCGCAGTGGTCCGGTCTGCTTGAGCCACGCGAAGCTCTTTTCGATTAACCAGCGGCGGCTGAGACTGACGGCGTAGCCGGGCTGGCGCGGTTGTTGTCGTTCTTAGTCACATGCGGAGTTACATTCAACTCTCGCGCCGTGCGCACGAAATCTTTGGTGTCGTAGGCCTTGTCTGCGCCCACGGTGATGCGCCGGGAGCGGCCCACCTGCTTACGCTGAAGCATCAACAGCGCCGCATCGCGTTCGGCAAATCCGTCGGCATCAGTGGCCATGGCTGCGGCGATCAGTCCGTTGCGGTTTTCCACCAGAGCATGATGGATTCAGTTGGCATTGACCTGGGCAAGACGACGTTCCACTCGTGGCACTCGGCGTTGCCGGCGGGGCGATAAAGTTTTTGTCATCGCATTGGTAATTCCGCATCAACCCGGCGGATCGGGCCGAAGCTGGCGGATCACTTTCTTCTCTTTGCGGCTCTTATTGGGGGCACTGAGGGGTATGTTTGTGACGATTCTTGGACCACAAGGGTCGCGGGCAACCGCGTGATCGCGCGGGCGGACTTTCTCTTTGGGTTGGCAAATCGATCAAATAAGACTTCGATGCCGCGATAGCCGATCTCGTGCGCCGGTTGAATGACCGATGTGATAGCAGGCTTGAATAGATGATCGGTCATAACGTCATCGATGGTAGCAAAGGCGAGATCAGCGGGCGTAGAAAACCCCATAGCATACAAGCTGCGGAGAGCCCCAAGACCCGTAACACCATTCGTGGCAAAAAGGGCCGAGGGTCTTGCCGCCGAGCGAAGCATTCCTTTCTGGCAAGCGGCATCGATTCCCTTCTGCTCAAATCCGGCTGACCAAATTAAGCTCTTGCGAATCGCAAGATTCGCTTTTCGGAGTGCCTTCTCGTATCCGCGAAGCCGTTCCTGTTCATTCCTAAGGGTTAGCGGGCCAGTGATAATTGCAATTTCCTTGTGCCCTCTCTCAGCGAGGTGAGTTGCCCCCATCTCCGCTGCGCCACTATCGTCGACGCACACCGAATCCACATGGAGGCCCTCTGGCCGGCGATCCACACATACAACCGGCGGTCCTGAAGTAATTTGCCGGGCATCTTCAGCGGACCATTTGTGGTCTCCGACGGTCACGAACAGAATCCCGTCGACTCTCTGACGGAGCAGCGCCAGCATCTTTAGCTCAAGTTCGTGGCTGCCTTGCGAATCGAGCACTACCAAGAAGTGATCTCGGTCTCTGGCGGCCGATTCAGCACCCCGAATGACTTTGGTATAGAACGCGATCGTGATATCGGGAACGAGGATGCCAAGCGTATACGTTCGATTTGTCTTCAGGCTGCGCGCAATGAGGTTCGGCTGGTAGTTTAAGGCGCGAATCGCATCGAGCACCTTCTTTCGCGAGGCATCACTCACAGGTGTGCTGCCACTAATCACGTTGGAGACTGTGCCGGCCGACACGCCCGCGTATTTCGCAAGTTCCTTCTGCGTCGACATTTGCTACCGACGATACAACGAACGGCCCGGGGCTGCTACTACGTCTTGCGATTGACGCCTGACTGTTCAATCCCGTAGCCTAGCTGTCGACTGAATCGTCTCATCTTTGCGCATTTTCACTGATTTTCATTTTTTTCGACCGGCCGAATTGCTCGGATGTCGACAGACGATTCTGCAGGTCTCGACTCAATGAGAATCATTACTTCGACCATGGGCGCTGAGGCCAACGAACATCAACAGTAATCTGGATCGCAGGGAACAACTTCTTGGAGCGTTCGATGACAGTTTCACCTCGTAATTCTTCAGCTTCTACTTTATTGAAGCGGTTCGCCTTGATGTTTTCGGCTCAGATTGCCGTCCTACAGCTCATGGGCGCCGCGAACGCGTGGGCAGGTGAGCTCTATCCAATCGACCGAAAAGGGGTGGTTGAACGTTCTGACATTATTCTGCAAAGACCCAATGAATCAGCCACTGAGGCGATGCCACTAGGCAACGGCCGGCTGGGAGTTGCCGTGTGGGCCCATGATGGGTTCACGGCGCAGCTAAATCGAGGTGATACTTTTCCGCAGCGCTTGTCACCCGGCCAAATCGTTCTTCCGACTCTCTCCAAGCTCGCGAAGGCACCAGATTACCGGGGCCGGCTCAATCTTTACGCGGCGGAGTTTGAACAGAGCGGCGGAGGTATGACGGCCGTTACTTACGTCGATGAGGCTCTCGACGTATTAGTGGTGGATGTAAAAGGGGTCGACCCTAAAGAGGAGCAAACGGCAGTGCTGCGGCTATGGTCACCCCGCAAGCCGCAGATGATTTCACGCGGAAGCATCGGCGCTCTCGCTGAAACGTGGCTCGATAATCACGAAGCCGGCGCAAGCAATGAGCGGTTTGGATCATTCGCAGCAGTGACAGCGGACGCGATGAATGTACGCGCAACATCAAACGACCCGCTTTCAGTCACCCTCACATTCATGCCGCACCCGGATGGATCTTTCCGAGTGCTGGTCGCTGTGCCATCATGGCGTGGAGGCGATGCAAATGCCACTGCCGCGAAGCTATTGGCGCGTGCAAAATCGATTCGCATCGATCAACACCGCGCCTGGTGGAGTGCCTTCTGGAAACACGCGGGCTTGATGAAGCTATCCTCACCAGATCACAGAGCCGAATACTTTGAAAATCTAAGGATGATTTATTTGTTTACCGCTGCGGCTGAGGAACGTGATCGCTTTCCAGGTTCGCAGGCCGGTGTTGGAGATCTATTCTCTTCCGCTCGCGACCAACACAAGTGGGGTCCCTCCGCATACTGGCAATGGAACCTGCGGATGCAGGTGAGCGCCAATCTCGGGGCCGGAGCCACCGATCTGAACGCTTCATACTTCCGTCTGTATCAGGAAAATCTTGACAACATTCTGAGTTGGACCCGGCAGCACATGGGAGGTCGGCAGGGAGCTTGCGTTCCTGAAACCATGCGCTTCAATGGCCACGGATATGAAAACGAAACATGGCTTCCCAATGCCCCGATCAACTGTGGCGAGGACTCCCCACCGTATTACAACGCACGCACGATCTCCACTGGGGCCGAGGTGTCACTTTGGATCTGGGAACAGTATGAGTACACCGACGATTTGGAGTTTCTAAAGAAGAACTATCCACTCATGCGGGAAGCGGCGCGCTTTCTTTTGGCCTATGCAACCACCGGCCCTGATGGAAAACTGCATACATTCCCATCAAATGCCCACGAGACCCAATGGGACGTTCATGATCCAACTACCGACATTTCCGCAATGCAGGCGCTGTTCCCTCGTGTCATTCAAGCCGCGACGCTATTGAAGAGAGACTCCGAGCTAGTTGTCGAATTGCACGCGGCTCTGACTAAACTCGTGCCTTTGCCATTTACAACGGTGTCATCTCCAACGGTTCTGCTGAAGGATAGGTCTGATGCTGCAGATGGAATCATCGCTTCCAGCTATAATCCCGACGCTAAGATCCACAACGTTGAAAACATCGGACTAGAGCCGGTGTGGCCCTATGCGACGATCGGAGACGATGAGTCCCTGCATAAGGTAGCGGTGCGTACATTCCTGAACCGTCCTTACAAGGACGAAGCTGACTGGAGTTACGATCCTGTGCAGGCTGCGCGTCTTGGCCTTCCAAATGAGTTGACGGCTAGTCTTTTCGCCATCACCGAACACTATCAGGCATATCCCTCCGGTCTTGCAGCCTTTTCTCCTTCCGCGCCGGGTGGCTCGGCGGGCGCTGAGCCCTATGTTGAACAAGTCGGCGTCCTAACAGATGCGCTGCAGAAGGCTCTCGCAGACGATTACGACGATCTGATTCGGATAGCGCCTGCGTGGCCGCACGATTGGGATGCAGATGGAACGGTGTATCTTCCGCGGGGAAATAAGGTAGACGTGCGGTTGCGACACGGCGAACTGGTCTGCGTGGGATTGGAAATCGCGTCGTCGGGACCGGTGCATGTTCGCAATCCATGGCCTGGTCAGGAGGTTGAGATTATCGACGCCAGCAACTCTTCGACCGTGTTAGCTGCGCGTTCAGATGATGTACTGACCTTTGCGGGGCGCTCCGGAACGAATTACCTGTTAGAGCGGGCTGCTCATAAATCCTCGCTACTCGAACCGGTTTCCGGCACGCCTGCAACAGCACCGAAGTCGCTGGGATCCCGAACAATCGGGTTGCCAAAGTGAATCGAGATGACGAAATCATGAAGCGCACCGCTCTAGTGACTGGCGCCTCCCGCGGTTTGGGGAGTGCAATTGCGTTGGAACTAGCTGAAAACGGCGCAAACATTGCGATCAATTACTGGAACAGACATCAAGCGGCAGAACGTGTCCGCAATGACATTGAGATGCGAGGTGGCCATGCAGGCATCTTCCGAGCGGACGTACGCGATGAGGCGGATGTAGCCCGATTGATAGATGAAGTCTCGCAAGCCTTTGGTGCGATCGATATTCTTGTAGTCAACGCAACCGGCCCGCAACCCTTCTACCCAATTGAGGAACAGACGTGGGAGTACTACCTGGAACAACTGGAGTTCTTCGTGAAGTCGCCTCTGCTGCTTGTTAAGCAGGTGTTGCCCGCGATGAAAAGGCAGGGCTTCGGGAGAATCATTCAGATCGGAAGCGAAGTTTTCGAACTTGGGAATCCACGCTTCGCCCACTATGTTGCGGCGAAGGGGGCGCAATTGGGGCAGACTCGTTCCTGGGCACGGGAACTTGCTTCCGATGGCATAACGGTGAATCTGGTGGCACCGGGATGGATTCCAACCGAGAGACATGCCGATGTGCCGATTGCTGAATTCGAGAGCTACAAACAACAGGTGCCAATGAAGAGGATGGGCGAAGCATCGGACGTTGCCAAGATGGTTGCTTTCCTTGCCGGTGACTCCGCGGGGTTCATCACAGGCCAGCGGTTCACAGTAAATGGCGGCAACACTCTGGCATAGACAGATAAGGATGCGATTGCGCTCCGTCTCCGATTATTGACAGCTACTTGCAGCAAAGCATACGATTGGCTTTCCTTTAAATGAGACGACTCAATCACGGCGCCCAAACCGGACGACGAGGTTTCCTGAAAGCATCGGGAATGGCCGCTGCTGGAATGGCCTTGGCCGGAGGGAGTGGTGCAGGACGCGCTTTCGCTCAGCCAGCGTTCCTCTCGATGTTTTCTCCAACAACAGATGCCGAACCGGGTACCATGCGGGTCTGGTCTGATCAGCCGGCCTTTACCCGGGTATTTGAAAATCAAAAGGAACAGCCAGGCGTCACCTCCGATTTATACGACCGTGTGTGGGAAGGTGACCCGGTTCCCCATTTGCCACGCGTACCCCATCCTTCTCCAATCATCAAACGGTGGCGGTCAGGCGAAGGAACAGACTATCTGGACGAAGAGACGAGTGCGGCGACGAAGGGAAAATATTCGAATCCTGCCCGCATCTGGGAAGCGGAGCAATATCCGATCGGAAATGGGCGCCTCGCGGCTTCCGCTTTTCATGGGAGTGGGCGCGACCGCTATGCCCTGAATGAAGTCTCCTTCTGGTCGGGCGGACGAAACGGCGGGACTATCAACAACAAAGGTGACAAGAAATACGACGGCGAGCATGGGCCCGAAGTTGGCGAAGACGGCTTTGGAGGATATCAACCCGTCGGCGACTTGATTGTTGATTTCAACGCCCCGGTGCAGAAGGGTTCCTTCATCCGCGAGATCTGTTTGGACGAGGGCATTGTCAGGTCTTCAGCAGTCCGGAATGATGTCGCCATCCGGAGTATTGCCTTTGCGAGTTATCCGGATCAGGTCCTGGTTCTGCATTATCGTGCCGATGACGGGAAGAAATTCAACGCAACAATCTCTTTCGCGACTCAGCGTGACGCTGATTCGGTATCTCTTGGTCAACAGAAGCTCATTCTCGCCAGCGAACTGGATAATGGAATCCGCTGCCAGACACAAGCGGTGGTCGCCAGTCGTGGGGGAGAACAAAGCGGCGGAGCCGATCATATCGCTTTACGCGCGGTGGATTCATTCACGATCGTGATCGCGATTGAAACAAATTACCTGCTGGATTACGGAAAGGGATGGCGCGGGGAAGACCCCGAAATCCGGGCCTCCGAGCGGCTGAAGAAGGTCGGAGACAAGTCGTTCGGTGATTTGCTCGAGACACATTTGACCAACTATCAGCCGCTCTTCAACAGGGTGCGGCTCGATCTGGGGCAATCGAGCAACTCACGGAACGCTATGCCCACACCCCGCAGGCTGGAAGCTTACCGAACGAATCCCCACGATTCGGGATTGGAGGAGACGCTCTTTAATTTTGGCCGGTATCTGATGATTTCCACGTCTCGTCCCGGCACTTTGCCCGCGGGGCTCCAAGGGATATGGAATGGGATGATTGATGCGCCGTGGGGAAATGACTACCACAGCAACATCAACTTTCAGATGGTGTATTGGTTGCCGGAGCCGGGCAACCTCTCCGAATGCCATTTGGCGATGCTCGAGTACTTATGGGCGACTCGTGAGCCAAATCGTTTGGCAACGCAGGAATATCTCGAGGCGACCGGCAAGTTCGATGACTCACAACCGCACGGAGCACAATCCGGTGGATGGCTTGTTTACACGTCGCACAATCCTTTTGGCGGGAACGGCTGGCAGATGAATCTGCCGGGTTCAGCGTGGTATGCGTTACATATGTGGGAGCATTACGCTTTCACTCAGGATGTCGCGTATCTGCGCAATCAGGCGTATCCGATGATGAAGGAGTTGTCTCAATACTGGGCGTCTCATCTGAAAACGCTGGGGGAAGGCGGGAAGGGCTTCGAAAGCGACTATAAGCCGGTGGATGTTTCCCTCTATCCAGAGCTAGCACGGGTGAAAGCTGGGACGCTGGTCGTCCCAAATGGCTGGTCTCCGGAACATGGTCCTCGTGGCGAGGATGGTGTGGCCATGGATCAGGAGATTATTTCCGAATTGTTCCTCAACACGATCAAGGCTGCCGAAATTCTGAATGTGGATCGGGAGTGGGTTGAGGAACTGAAGCAGAAGCAGGAGCACCTCTTGCCGCCGCAAATCGGCAAGGAGGGCAATTTGATGGAGTGGATGATTGATCGCGACCCGGTAACAGACCATCGGCATACGTCACATCTGTTTGCCGTCTTTCCGGGAAATACGATCAGCATCGAGAGAACACCCGAGTTGGCCGAGGCGGCCCGCAAATCCTTGTTAATGAGAAAGACCACGGGAGACAGCCGCCGTTCCTGGTCATGGACCTGGCGATGCATGCTTTGGGCGCGTCTACGGGATGGAGAGAAGGCTCATGAAATGTTGGAGGGCCTGATCACCTACAACATGCTCGACAACCTGTTCACCACTCATCACATCCCTCTGCAGATTGACGGTAATTACGGCATAGCAGCAGCGATGTCAGAAATGCTGGTTCAATCACAGAATGGCGTGATTCAATTGCTTCCCGCTCCCTGCGCGAAATGGCCAGAAGGCAGCGTGAAAGGAGTCAAGGCCAGAGGGAATGTCGTGGTAGATATGTCCTGGAAGGGCGAACGGGTAACCCAATGGAGCTTAGTTCCCTTCAGCCTGTTCCAGTGACCGTTCTGGCAAACGGGCAACGTACTGAGGTTCTACCAACGCGGTTGTGACAAGCGCTGAGGCCGGAATGAATCCTGTTAGAGATAGAGAGTCTGAACTCGCCTCAACGGCGTACCCGGCAAAACTGGCATATTATTAGCGATAACTTCATCGTAGACGGAGCCGTTATTCTGGGCGCTATCCGAATTCAGGGGGGAACGTGTACCGCTCACGTCGCTGGTTCCTGAAGACCATAGGCGTGGCAGGGGCATTTCTAGCATCTCGTCTTCGCGGTCTCCCATCAATAGCCCTGGCGCAAGGACCGTCTTCCCCGTGTTTTCTTCATGTGGGGTCGGGATATGCCCCCTCCATTGAGCCATTTCTGCAGCAGATCCAACCGGGCTCCGATGAATTCATCGCGGAGAAGTATGCCGCTGAACTGGATGTTCCGCTGAACATCTGGCGAGAGGCCTTCTGCGCTTCCGCGCGGGACTTGCGAGTAGTCCATGAGCTTCTCTCCGAAAATCTAGATGGCTCGCTTCTGAATCGGGCAAAGGTGACTCAGGTCCGATCTCAACCGCCAGTACAGTCAGACAAGGTGCTCTTCCCTCGTGCGCAGCGTGTGAGCCGGAACGAGTTCGTTGAGGGACTGAATCAATATCTGGCGCCGTTCAAGAAGATTGAGACAGCCGAATTTCAGATCGATCTGATCGAGATTGTGCGCGCCGAAGCCGGCGGTCTCAGGACTCAGATTCATTACGATCTAGTCGGCGCATTGGATGCGAACCGGCGGGAAGAGAGGACGGGCGAATGGGAATTGTCCTGGTTGAAGGACGCTAGTGGACGATGGTGTGTCACGGGGTGGTCGGCAGGTACTGAGTCGCGTAGCCGCCTGACGGGACGCGGTTTCACGGATATCTCCATCGCGGCTTTCGGAAGCATCGATTCTTACCGGTCACAGATGTGTTATGGCATCGATCATTGGCGAACCGTATTGGATGGAGCGAGTGGAATCGATATATACGGCAATAACGGTATTTGCGCGGGGGACTTCGATGGTGACGGCTATGACGATCTCTATATCTGCCAGCCGGCCGGCCTGCCAAACCGACTCTATCGCAATCGCGGTGATGGCACCTTTGTCGACGTGACAGAGAAAGCGGGAGTTGGCTTGCTGGACGGAACATCGACGGCGCTATTTGCAGATTTGACCAACAACGGACGCCAGGATTTGATCGTTGTGCGCAGCAGCGGACCGTTACTTTTCATCAACCGTGGCGACGGTACGTTTGAGTTGAAGCCGGACGCCTTTCATTTCGCGAGACCGACCCAGGGTACGTTTACCGGCGCTGCGCTTGCAGACTACGATGGTGACGGCCTGCTCGATGTTTACTTCTGCACGTATAGCTTTTATCAGGGCTTGAGCGAATACGAGTATCCGAAGCCATACTATGACGCGCAGAATGGTCCACCCAACTTTCTCCTGAAGAATCGCGGGGATCACATATTTGAGGACGTAACTGTTCCGTCGGGTCTGGATGTGAGCAATAACCGGTTCAGTTTCTGTTGCGGATGGGATGACTACAATCGCGACGGGTGGCCCGACTTATATGTCGTGAATGATTTTGGCCGCAAAGTGCTTTACAGAAATAACGGAAACGGGACGTTTACCGATGTTAGCGCCGAAGCTGGTGTGGAAGATCCGGGCGAAGGCATGAGCATGACCTGGTTCGACTATGACAACGACGGCTGTGACGATATGTATGTCGTGAACATGTGGGAAGCCGCCGGCAGGAGGGTCACGAAGCAACCGGAGTTCATGCCCACGGCGCCTGAGAATATACGCCGAGTGTACTGGGAGGATGCCGCGGGCAACACACTGCTTCACAACGAAAGACCAAGCGGCAAATTTCATGACGTGACCGAAGAGGCCGGAACCCAGGTGGGTGGATGGAATTGGGGCAGCGACGCATGGGATTTCGATCACGATGGATACCCTGATTTGTATGTCGCGAACGGCTTCATCTCAGGCGCAAAGAAAGAGGACCTCTCCAGCTTTTATTGGCGCCAGGTCGCTGCGCGCTCACTGGATTCAGGTGGTCAATCGAAGGCATATGCCGACGCTTGGAGCGCCATCAACGAGTTCATCCGTTCGGATTACACATGGAGTGGATATCAGCGCAACAACTTCTATTTGAACAATCGAGACGCGACGTTTACGGAGGCAGCGGGCCTTCTGGGCCTGGATTGTGTTGAAGACGGCCGCTCATTTGCGTTGAGTGATATTGACGGGGATGGCAGGCTGGAAATAATTCTGAAGAACCGAACCGCCCCGCAGGTCAGGGCTTTTCACAATGAACTAAGCCCGATCGGCGGAGCGATTACCTTTTCGCTAAGAGGAACCAAGAGCAATCGCGACGCAATCGGAGCGATCGTCGAGGTGATCACGGGGGCCGGTCGCCAGCAGAAGACACTGCGAGCGGGGTCCGGTTTCTTGTCACAGAATACGAAGCTGCTGCACTTTGGCCTGGGAGAAGTCGCAGGTCCGATACAGGCGACTATCGAATGGCCCAACGGGGAAAAGCAGGCTCTCGATAATGTTCCCGCAGGGCATCGAATTGAGATTCAGGAAGGGTCGGCAGGCTTCCATGCAACGCCTTTCCTCGCGTTCCGCGAGATCATCAGCCCGGAAGCGAAGCAGACGAGCGAAGAACCTCGAGTGACAAATACGACGTGGTTGCTCGAGCCGATCACGCCGCCGGCCTTCTCACTTCCGGATCAGAATAACGTGAAGCGCAGCTTGTCCGATGGGAAAGGAAGTGCGCAACTCCTGATCTTCTGGACTGCGGATTGCGACCAGAGCAGGACATTTCTGGTGGAAGTGAATCGGCTAAATGCGGAATCGAAGCGTGATGGCCTGACGGTGTTGTCTGTGGGGATTCCGCGCAAGGAAACGGCTGAAGGTAAGGTGACCAGTGGGCTGCCACAGCTGTCATTTCCGGTACTTGCTCCGGAAGAAAAGACAGCGGCTATTTATAACATCTTCTATCGATATCTTTTTGATCGGCGCCGGGAAATTAAATTCCCGACTTCATTCCTAATCGACGGCGAAGGTAATGTCGTTCGGGTGTACACGGGTTATGAGGATCCCGAGCAAATTTCACACGATGCGCGCACGCTGCCTGTGACTGCCGAAGATCGACTACGCCGCGGACTTCCCTTTCCGGGACATTATTTTAGGGGCCAGCTTCATCACAACTACTTCACGTACGGCGTCGCCTATCTTCAATACGAATATTTCGACGAAGCACTGGCAGCCTTTGAGCAGTCGATCGCCCATGGCGCTCCGAATGGCGCCGCTTATTACAATATCGGTTTGATTTATTTAAACAAAGGTATGTTTGGGGATGCCCGAACGAACTTAGAACAAGCCGTTAAATTGGATCCCAACAATGCGGATGCCTGGAACAATCTGGGTGTCGTTTATGGCCAGCAGGGGGATTACAGCGGCGCGCAAAGCGACTTTCAAAAGGCACTCGACCTGCAACCAACCCACTTGCTCGCCATTCAGAATATGGTGAAGCTTTATCGCTACCAGGGCCGCGAAGAAGCCGCTCAATCTCTTTTGGAAAAGGCGATTGCCCTGGATCCTTCACAGGCGGAGTTCCACCAAGGGCTGGCTATGTTGTTCGTTGAGGAGAAGGATCTACCCCGGGCGAAGTCGGAGTTGGAGAAGGCTACGCAACTTGAACCTCGCAACGTGGAGATGCTGAACGGCCTGGGAGTTGTGCTGATGGAAATGGGTGAATCGGCGAAGGCGATGGAGTCGTTCGAAAACTGCCGACGGCTGGCGCCCGACTACGATCGGCCTTATCTGAACATGGCTGTGCTCTACCTGAGTGCCGGTAAAGCCGATAAAGCACATGATCTGCTGTCAGAGTTCCTTGCCAGACAGCCGGACAATGAAGAGATTCGCCAGGCACTGCGCGAAGTGGACAGCAAGAAATGAGTTCGGCAGCGACAACTCCAGGAGCGGGTCGCCTGAGGAATATGCTCGTGATGCTAGTGGTCTTTGGTGCTGTGGCTGCAGCTTCCCAGACGGGCCAAACGAATGGGCAGAGTGAGGGATCGGCGAAAAATCCTAAGCAACCGCCTGCTTTCAGCGCCTCTGGCATTCAAGGGA
This sequence comes from uncultured Acidobacteriaceae bacterium, assembly GCA_963725225.1. Taxonomy (GTDB): domain Bacteria; phylum Acidobacteriota; class Terriglobia; order Terriglobales; family Acidobacteriaceae; genus Silvibacterium. Next base: position 85,629 of record CAVRXY010000027.1, on the reverse strand, counting down.
ATACCGCACCCAGCGGCTATTCGACGGGCGTCAGCAATGAGGAGGCAGCGGCAGTCAGCAAAGGGGTAGATGACCTAAATCATGAACTGCTTTCCGGCTTCGTTCCCGATTGGCATGTAGAGGATTGCAGTCGCGAGTCCGAATTAGTAAAGGCGGCGAAAGCAGACCCGAAGGCCTTCGAAGGCAACTATGCGCTGGGCGTTTTCTATCTGGAACACGGCGACTTTGCGCGGAGTGTGGAGTACTTAGAATCGGCTAGAGGCGCCGAACCTGGAGACGTCAATAACTCACGCGCGCTTGCGCTCGCTCTGCTTGGGACGAAGAGGAATCCTGAGGCGATCAATTTGCTTGAAGGGGTGACGAGAGGCGCAAACCAAGATCCGGCAACGCTTCGGCTCCTGGCGCTTGCATATCAACTCTCGGGTGAGCAGCAGAAGGCGCGTGAGACGTATCAGCGAGTGCTCGCAGCGGCTCCCGGCAATATTGATAATGTATTCAGTTCTGGCATCGGCTTAATCAGTGTGGGAGCTCCGGATCAGGCAGCTGAATTATTTACCTCAGCAACTGTTGCCCATCCAAATGAAGCGAAGCTTTGGGTGGGGCTCGGAATTGCGCAGGATATGGCGCGGCGAAAGGTCGATGCGATCCAGTCACTGCTGAGAGCGATTACAATCGATCCGGACTACGTACCGCCCTACTTTTTCCTGGCAGGTTTAGCCGATGCCTCGCCAGAAAGAGCGGCTGAAATTCGGAAGCGGCTTGCTGAATATGTGGTTGCGCATCCGACGAGCGCAGAGGGGCATTATGATTACGCACTTGCGCTATGGCGCCAGCACAGAACGGACCCAGTAGCAGGGTCGAACAACGAGATCGAGTCACAGCTGAAGCTGGCTTTGGCGAGTGATCCCACTATGGCTCAAGCCCATTATCAGCTCGGAGTGCTCTATGCCGACTCGAACGAGTTTCTTGAGGGCTGAGAGCGAGTTGCAGCAAGCCGTAAAGATGGAACCGGACAACGCCGAGGCGCATTATCGGCTGGCGCAGGCCTATAAGCGAAGCCAGAACACTGAACTTGCGAATGCAGAGATGAGCCGCTTCCTCGCCTTGCATGGGGTGGAGGGTTCTGACGAGAGCAACACCTCACCAATCCTCTGGAATCCCGACAAGGATATCGTCCCTCACATATCAATTGCGGCGCCATGTAATGGGCAATCTCAGACGAGGCAATGAGCAACTACTAATCGAATGATCTCAGGCAATCGAATGAAGGCTGGCTATATGACTGATAAGAAATGCCGGATGGCAGCACGACATACGGGTGCGCGAAGTCTCAAGTCGTCTTCCACAACCTCAACGTAGCCCATATTTTCTTCTTGATCATCGTCAATACGGGGTGATAAATTGCATCGCTCGTGGTTAAGTTATCGTTAACTGCATCGGTTGAAATTTACCAAAAGGGGTAAGAAATGGGTTGAAGAGGGTTAAGTTGATGCCCAAAACTGACGCAGTGATGCGGTGCCTTTCGGAGGGTTGAATACAGCGCTGCCGAACAAAGATCGCCGAACATTCGTAGTTCCGTCTGTACCCACACCGTCCAAAAGAATCGTCGAAGCAAGCACTCTCAGGAGGACAAGTGATGTCGAAGGAATCTTGCAGGACCTCTCCTTCAAAATTCGAACTGTCGGGCACAACCGCGCACTGGCGAGTCCGAAAGTTCGTTCGCCTCTCAATGACTCTCATCGCCATGGTGTTGGCTATCCAGATCAGCGCGTTCTGTCAAATCAATACGGCGACGTTGTCCGGCAGCGTCAAGGATTCAGCGGGGGCTGCGATTCCCGGCGCGTCGGTGGTCGTGCTGCAGACGGCTACGGGGGTATCGCGTACGGCTGCTACGAATGACTCCGGGTTTTTCAATGTGCCCCTGCTGCAGCCCGGGGATTACAGCGTGAGTGTCTCGAAGCAGGGCTTCAATACCGACACAGAAAAGATTGAGCTGCATGTAAACCAGTCGGCGAATCTCGATTTCTCCCTGGCTGTTGGTTCCGTGCAGCAAACGGTGAACGTGACGAGCGCGACGCCGGACCTGCAAACACAGACGGCAGGACTTGGAACTGTGATTGGGACGAATGAAACTGAGGACCTTCCGCTAAACGGGCGTCAGTTCATTCAGTTGTTGCAGCTTGCACCGGGAACGGTTCCGGTCAGCGTGTCGCAGACGGCAGTGCCGCAGCTTGGATCTGCGGGATCGAATGTGACGCCTTCGATCAACGGAGGCAGTGGGCGCAGCAATCTCTTCTTTGTCGATGGCCTTTATGCGACGGATCCATTCTTTACCTCTCTTTCGATCAGCCCCGCTGTCGATGCAATTCGGGAATTCCAGGAACAGACGCACACAGATGAGTCTCAGTTCGGCGGGTCGATCGGTGCAACCGTCAACCTAGCGACCAAGGGAGGAACGAACGAGTTCCATGGGAGCGCATACGAGTTCTTCAGAAACCAGGACATCGCAGCTACTTCATATTTTGCACCGGTAAAGGGCGCCTACGAGCAGAACCAGTTCGGCGGTACTCTGGGCGGACCGATCATCAAGAACAAGCTCTTCTTCTTTGGGTATTACGACGGCTATCGTCAGACACAGGCAGCGAATAACTTTTCCATCTTGCCGACCACGGCTGAGCTGGGCGGTGATTTCAGCGCGCTTTTGCCGAACACCGTAATCTATGATCCGGCTACCTACGATGCGACGACAGGACAGTCACAGCCCTTTCCGGGCAACGTCATCCCGGCACCTCGCCTCAATCAAGGCATCCTCGCGGTCCTGAAGGCTTACGTTCCAACGCCTACGTCGAACGTGCCCAACGCGAACAATTTTGTGAACACCGCGAGCAGCACGAACAATCAGGATCAGTACAGCGTGCGCGTCGACTACAACATCGGGCAGAAGGATTTGATGTGGGCGCGATGGTCTGTGAGCGAAAACACCAACGTGGGCCCGGGACAGCTCCCGGTTAACCCATTCGTTACCGGATTCAACGGAAATAACTCCGGTGGTTCGTGGGTGCACACATTCTCACCGACCCTGGTCATGCAGATTACAGCTGGATATAACTCTGTTAACCATCCCCAGGAATTCCTGCAGCCTAACGCCACGTCGGTCTTCCAGGCGGGGGGCTTCAGTGCGGGGTTTACGCCCAACCCGGGCGGCATCCTCGTGCCCAAAATTCCAGGGATTCATCCGAGCGGATTTTTTGACCTGAATGGAGGCTGGGGACCAATCGGACCGCAGCGCCTGTATCAGATCTCAGGCTCAGTGAACAAGCAGATTGGAAAGCATGCTCTCAGTTTCGGGGCGGCCTTCTATCACACCTGGATGTACACGAACTGGGCGGAAAACGACGTTTCCTTCAATCAGCAGGCGACCTGGAACCCTTGCGGCAGTATGAATGGAACCACCTGTGTCGGAGTGGGAGGAAATTCGCTCGCGAGTATGCTGATCGGACTTCCCGATTCTGCCGGTCGGCAATTGGGGAATTCGGGGGTCAACCTTTATTCGTCTATAAGCGACATCTTCGCCCAGGACACCTGGAAGATCACTCCGAAACTCACGATGAATTATGGGGTTCGCTGGGACTACACAACTCCGATAGGCGAAAACAATAACCGCCTGTCTGGATTCGATATCCATACGTCACAGTGGTACATTCCGAAAAACGATACGGATATGCCTGCCCCGCCTCTACCGCCAGGCGTAGTTGTCTCATCCAGAAATCCAATCACTACTCCGGACTACACTAATTTCGGTCCGCGACTCGGCTTCTCTTACCAGGTGGCGCCGACGACTGTGGTGGGTGCGGGTGTTGGACTTACCTATGACAGCTGGTCGGGCGCGCTCCAGGCGGCTCAAAATGCACGCGGTGCGTGGCCTTCCGGGTCTTCGCAAAACCCGACGAATCTGAATATTGCGGGCATTACACCCGGAGCTACGGCGCAAAATCCGTTCGGAAACACGTTGCCGGTCATACCGGCTTCGCCGTTCCCGAGCGGTGGCGGATTTCTCGATACTGCGTGGAAGAACGCGTATTCATGGCAGTGGAATCTGCAGGTACAACAACAAGTAGGAAATGCGGGAGTTATGAAGTTCAGCTATGTCGGCTCATCGACAAGCCGTGCTCCTATCCAGACACCAGCAAACGTCTCTACTGTTCTTGGCCCCACACAAACCCTGCCTTTCCCTCAAATGGGGTTTGCATTCAACATGATCGAGAGCATCGGCCACATGAGCTACAACGCCTTCCAAGCGCAGTACACAAAGCATTATTCATCGGGCCTTGCGATCCGGAGTTCCTTCACGTGGTCGAAGAATATCAACGTTGGTTGCGCGTCGTATTGGGAAGGCTGCAATATTCAGGACCCCTATGACATGCGATCCAACCGTAGCGTCGACGACGTTGACGTTCCTATCGTATTTACGCTTTCAGCGCTCTATCAGTTACCGTTTGGGGCCGGCAAACAGTTCGCTAACACAGGTGTGAAATCAAAGGTCTTCGGCGGATGGCAAATCAATGGGATTGTCAGTTCAAGAAGCGGCCAGCCGTTCACTCCGACGATCAACTTCGACAACGCTAATTCAAATGGCGCGTCGAACCGTCCCAACGTGAGTGGTTCAACGCTTGGGCCAAAGACGCTCAACGAGTATTTCAACACCGCAGCGTTTTCAGTGCCTGCACCTTACACGTATGGGAACGCAGGCCGGAATATGCTTCGTGGTCCTGGGTACAACGATATCGATTTCTCGGTATTCCGGGATTTCGCAATCCATGAGCGTTACACGATCCAGCTTAGAGCCGAGTCTTACAACATCCTGAACCATCCAAACTTCGCAAATCCGGATGGTACCTTCGAGGATGCAAACTTCGGAAAGATCACTGCAATCAACGGAAGCAGCTCTCCCAGAGAGTTTCAATTCGCTGGAAGATTTCAATTCTGACGAGGACGCGGATGGGTAGGCTTCAGGCCCATCCGCGAACCATGCGACCAGAGCCGGTCCCAGAAATGCTGAAGTTCCCGCTCAGAAGAGAAAGGTTCACACTCGTCTGCACGGTGGCATGGTGTTGTCTGGGCACGATTGCCAGTTCCCAGACGGTCCAGCCCCGTTCTATCTACTCCGGGCCCCCGCCTGAAAAGCCCATTTCGATTCTGCAATTCGTACCGCCTGATCAGCGTGTCGTCCCGATGTCGCTGCAGGAGCGGATTCGCCTGGGCACTGTGCCCATGCGCGGTATGTGCAGCACTGTTCCTGCGAAGACGCCAGATAACGGGCTCCTTTCAGGCAATGGAAAGATGTGGGTGGAGGTCTTCGGGGATTCTTTCTCCGAGCAAATTGTTTTTCACCAGGAGAAGCTTCTTCAGCCATGGCGAGATCATCCGCTACAAGCTCCTCAGATTGCTTCTGTGCTGCCTGAAGTGCGAAAGCTCATACTCGCCGGCGAGTACAAGAAGGCCCTGGAGCTTTCTCTTAATGCGGCAGAGAAGACGGATACCAAGCCTGGCACGGATAACCTGAGAGACCACCCGGCGTTCGATATGCGCATCATCGATTCAGATCCGCACTCCGTCTCCGACTATCTGCGAACCACGGATTTCGAAAGCGGCGAAGTAAAAGTCACTTGGCGTGACAATCAGGGCGTGTGGGTGCGACGGACTTTTGTCTCCCGACCGGACAATGCGGTGGTTCAGTTGCTGACGGCACCGGATCACGGAGCGATTAACGGCACGCTGCAACTGGATACTTCTATGGTCCTGCCGGGTCGGCGAACGAATGGGACAGGTACGCGCATCACGGAGAGAGCGGCCCAATCCGGGACGCTCCACGAGCCGGGCGCTGATCAGGTTCGATTTCTTCGCGGCTTTGACTCACATCATCTCGTTCTACAGGGCTACTATTCCACGGCTCAGGGACATCCCGGTTATGCCAGCGTCACACGGGTGATCGCCGTCGGGGGAATAGTCGGCGCAGGTAAAGATGAGCTGAACCTAAATGGAGTCCGCTCGCTCACGCTGATCACTCGAGTTGAGACCTGGCCCGAGATGGAGCAGAAGAACGTAGACAGCCTTGAAAAGGCCGTGGACGAGATCACACCGGATTACGAAACCTTGTTGCAAAGACATGCTCCGGGACAGTCAAGCGTAATTGATCGTGCTTCCGTGGACTTTGGAGGATCTTCGCTGCACGCAATGAGTGGGGAGGAGATGCTCATCGACCAGAGGACCAGGCACGGATACAATCCCGCATTGCTCGAAGACATGTTTGACATGGGGAGGTATTGGCTCTACCTGCGCAGTGGCGACTATCCGCCTATGTGGGGACACATCAATATCAACGTGAACCTGCAGATATCGAGTGCCGTGATGGGCAATCTGCCGGAGGCAATCACGTCCTACACTCACTGGCTGGAGGGATTGTTGCCGGATGCGAAGGTGAACGCCGCGAACATCTTCGGAGCCCAAGGCGCACTCTTCGGAATTCATCCGACCGTCGAAGGCGATCCGCTGACGCACTTTGATTTCACGTGGCCACACCAGTACTGGATATCCGGCGGCGGATGGATGTACAGCCCGCTCTGGGATTACTATCTGGCAACTGCCGACCGCCGGTTTCTGCAGGAACATATCCTGCCAGGACTGAAAGAACTGGCGCTTTTCTACGAGAGCTACCTCACGATTGAAGATAAGACCGGGCACTACATCTTTGTTCCGTCTTACTCGCCGGAGAACTGGCCCCATAACACGCAGGATTCGCCGGTTGTCATCAACGCCGCGATGGACATCGCGGTGTGCCGCGAGGTCTTCACGCACCTGATTGCGGCGTCTGAGATCCTCGGAGTGGACAGCGAGAACGTCCCGCATTGGAAAGGAATTCTCGCGAAGCTGCCGCCGTATCTTCTGGATTCAGATGGAGCGCTGAAGGAGTGGGAGTGGCCAAGCATACAGGAGGCGCTGGACCACAGGCATGTTTCTCACCTTTATGGAGTGTGGCCTTCCGACGAAATCACTCCCGACGAGCACACCGGAGCTGGCAAGAGCGGCATGGCTCGCCGCCAGAAAGCGCGGGCAAGGGAACGCGTCGGCGCACGGCCTGCTTCATCGTTCACTGGCAGCAGCAAGATTGAAGGACCCCTATCTTGTGAACTTCGATTTGAAACAGTTGCTCGAGCAGGGCTACGTGAATCCCAGCCTCACAACTATGCACAATCCGTACGCGCTTCCCTCCCCTGACCCACAGGGGGGAATTCCGACGCTCATTATGGAAATGCTAGTGTACTCACGGCCCGGGGTGATTGGCCTGCTTCCCGCCATGCCGGATTCACTTACGAAAGGGAGTATCAAGGGCATCCTGGCACGGACTCAGGCAACCGTCGACCAATTAACCTGGAACCTGGAAACTGGCAGAATAGACCTGACACTAACTTCGAGGATTGATCAGACGCTGCAACTTTTTGTTAGAAGGGGAATCGAGCACATAGATACGGCCGACGGCGTTTTAGTGGTGCCCGTCGCTGCGGGAGCGGAGGAGTGCACGATTCACCTTCAGGCGTTGCGTCCCACGACTCTGCATTTTTCCATCGGGAGAGCAGAGCCTTCCGCGTGGATCAGGAGGGGCGGCCAATAGAAGCCGCAGGCAGGAAATGAAGTTTGCTTCGCTTCGGCGCGCCGCCGTTTACCTGTCGCTATTGGGGTTCTTTTGCAAGGGAGTTGATAGCCGCGCCCAGCAGTCGCCGCCTCCAGACAATGCTTCTGCCCTCGCGGCCGATGGAGCGAAGATCGACACCCAGAGAGAGTTTTCGCAAGCGCTCGGTGACTACGAAGCAGCACTCCAATCTCATCCGCAGGATGCGCAGCTAAGCCTGCGAATCGGCTTACTCCGAGGACAGGCTGGAGACTTCGCCGGCGCGGTGAATGCCTTCAAACAAGCGCTCGAGATACAGCCGAACTTTGCCGAAGCGCACTACAATCTCGGCTTGGCGCTGCTTGCGGATTCTGGAAACATGCCGGCATGGAAAGAGGCTCTTGCGCAGTTCCAGGCAGCGCTAGCGGCACGGCCGAAGTATTTTCAGGCTCAGCGGATGGCCGGGGTCGCGCTGCTGGAGTCTGGGGACGCGAACAAGGCGATTCCAGAGTTGAAGGCCGCACTCAGCCTGGAACCAACCTCGGCAGAGGTTCATTTCGATCTGGGGCGCGCGTTTGGGGCTACCGGCAATTCTTCCGAATCTTACGCTGAATATGCTGCGGCTCTGAAGGAACGAGATCCCTACCCGGAGGCCGACAACGCCCTCGGACTGCTGCTGCTGGCAAAACCGGAGAATGAGGCCGCCGTCGAACACTTTAACGCCGCATTGGCAGCCAGACCTGATTTTGAAAGCGCACATTATGGCTTGGCGAAAGCGCTGAAGGCCCAGGGGAAGACACAAGAATCGAAGTTGGAACTGAAACAGGCAAGTATGTTGCTGCAGAGGCAGTCGGATGCCGTCATGTCGTCGCACCTGAGTAATGAGAGCCTGGACCGCGCAAAACGTGGCGATATCCCGGCCGGGGTTCAGCTGGCTAAGAAGGCGATCTGGTTAGACCCGACGAATGCCGTGGCTAACTTTAATTTGGGCTTGCTGCTGGCTGATACCGGCAACCTCGAAGCTTCGATCTATCAACTTCGCAAAGCGATCTCGCTTGCTCCGTTCAGAACCAACTTTTACCTGGACCTCTCCAGAGTGCAGGAGAAAGCAAATGACCGGACAGGCGCGATCGTGACGGCTCGCAAGGCGATACAGGTAGATCCTTCTGATCCCGCGCCCGCTGCAGCCTTAAAAAGACTCGAGGCCAGTGACTCATCCGTGGCCCGCAGCCAATCAACCACGGGTGCGGGGCAATTTGCTTTTGGAGCCCCTTCCGATACGGCAGATGGTCACTTCGCCTTTGCCACTTGGCTAGGTGAAAAGGGTGACTTTATTGGGGCAATCGGCGAGATGCGGCGTGCACTGATCTTCGAGCCTACTCGCAGCGACATCCGTTACAATCTTGCCGTCGCAGAAACCCAGATTGGCCAATATGACCGGGCCGAGCTGGAACTCAGAACGGTCCTGCGCCTCTCACCAAACTCAGTGCAGGCACACATGGCGTTAGGGTCGCTGCTTTTTCAGGCGAACGATCTCACAAATGCCGCATCGGAGTTTCATCAGGTCTTACGACTTCAGCCAGATAATCAGCAGGCTTTGAAGTTATTGCGACAGTGCCAGCCGGGATTGGCTCGCTAGGCGAGGCACTTACACCTGTGCCGTTCTGGCAGTTCCCATCTCTTAATCGGAACCAAAGATCCGGAATCCCCACGCATGCTCGGATGGACGATGCGATGGCTCCTGGAGTTCGCTTGGGATCGTAATAACCAATCCGCGTGTTGGATCCCGGCGATAGTCGAGCTTCTTTGAATATCCGAGCATTTCCACAGAAGTGATCTGCTCTGATTTGAGCGATGTAATTTCCAGCGCTCTTCCCGGCCAACTCAGAGCAAAGCAATATATCGTGCGACTGTTTTTGCTTCGGGTGAAACGAAGGTCGTTTCCTTCGCTCCACAGAGACCCTGGCCGCGGCCGAGTCGCAAAGATGCCTTCTCCGTTGATGCGCAGCCATTTCCCGGTATCTCTCAACTGCTCCGCAGCAGTGGAATGAAAGGTTCCAAGAGCGTTTGGCCCGACCCCGACCATAAAGTTGCCGCCTTTCGCCGTAGCGTCGATCAAGTTGTCAATGATCCACTTCGTCCCTTTGTATTTTGTGGGATCGCTCTCATAAGAAAAGGACGATCCGAGAGGATATATAACAAACCATGGCATTCTGGTGCTCTCTTTGGAGGCCGGAACGAACCCCTCGGGCGTGTAGTAATCGCCATAATTTCCTATTCCCCTGGCTCGCAACATCACATCGGGCTGGAGTTTCCGCAGCTTCAGAATCGTCTCACGCATTTGCGGCCAGACCGTGGGCCCCCAAAAGATGTCCAGACACATCATGTCAATGGTTCCATATTGAGTGAGCAGTTCCGTGAGCTGATTTCTGTGACGCTCGGCCATGCGATTCACCTGCTCCGTTGTCGGATCAGGAACGATCACAAGGCGATCAGGCATACGCTTCTTCATGCGAGCCCAGAATTCGTCGACGGTTCCGCCAGATGCGGGCAAACCCCAAAGTCTCGGTGAGGACGGAACCTGCAGAGGATGCCATCCATACGGCCGGAAATCCGCGTCGTACCAATCTGAGTGGGAAAAATAGAGATCGATCTTGATGTTGCGCTTGTGTGCTGCGGCGGTGAGTTCTCCGACCACATCCCTCCGAAATGGGGTTTCCATGATGCTGTATGCGAGATCGCAGTCCTCGATCCTGGGTCCTCCTGACGCAGTCCAGTTAGCCCGGTTCCGAACTCTGGCTTTGGTGTTGAACATGGAGAAGCCTTCGTGGTGCTTCGTCGTGAAGGCAAACATCTTGAGTTCAGCTTCCTGGCAAAGATTCATCCAGGCATCTGCATCAAATTCGTGCGGGTTCCAGGTCTTGTAAGTGTCGTTATATTTCTGGCGCTCATCGAATGACATCGAAAGGAAGGGCCAGGATTCATGCGGTTCGCCAAAGACGGAGTAGATGCCCCAGTGAATCCTGAGTCCAAACTTTAAATCATTGAAGGCCTCAACCGCTTTTTGAGAGGCCCAGTAATACTGATGAACAGGAACTTCTTCTATGTAGCTTTTAGAACGCTGATAGTCGAGATCAGTCGCCGGCAATCGATGCTCGAGTGGCGGCTCAGACTCCTGAGCTGCCGCTGGTATAGCCGCGGCTAATGCGGCAGATCCTATAGTTGAGACAAACTCCCTTCGATTCATTTTGCCCCATTGCAATCGTTCGCGAAGATACGTGCTTAGAACGAACCAGGTAAATAAAACTCGCCGAGTCAGCGATTCAAGTTGGATTTACGACAGGCATCGGTGTCAGGACACAGTCACTTTGAGAGCGGCGGCATAGTCTACATCTGGTCGGTGCTGCTTCGGGAGTTCCACGCGGAGACCATCGGGCTGTTGCTTCCAGTTCAGCTTTGCGCCGGTTCCCAGAAGCTCCACGCGAGCCACCTTGCCCGGCTGGGTCGAAGATGAAGTTCCCAGAGACTGCACCAGGATTGGCTCCGTTGGCCAGCCCAGGACCAGCGCATAGACGACGTTGTTTGCTTTATTGCGCGTGAAGCGGATGTCCTTCGTCCCCAGTTGGCTCACGCTCTTTCCTTGAAAAGATCCGGCTTTTACCATGTTTGGTCCTTCGCCAAAGACCTTCCATGGGCGCGTTTCATAGATGGCTTCGCCATTCACTTGCATCCACGCGGTCACGCCGTCGAGCACGGCGATCTCCTTACTGTCGATGGTGCCGTCCGGCTTACCCGGGACATCGAGAATGAAGGTGCCGTTCTTGCTGACGGTGTCGATCATCCAGTGAATCACATCGCGCGGAGGCAAATATCCGCCGTATTCACCGGGCTTTTCGTAGAGAGCACGATTATAGTGCCAGTCGCCGATGCAGGTTTCCGATTGCCACGGATACTGCATAATCCCGCTGGTGAGGCCGCGCTCGTAGTCAGCGACCACGCTTTTGGCCAGATGATCGGGAACCTCCTTGATGTTCAGCACGGCTTCCATCTTGCCGCCGTGGGTCTTCAGATTGTTGTTATAGAAGTACGCACCGATATTCATTCCGCCCCAGCCGAGCGGCAATAAGGAGTTGTCAAAATAAAGCAGATCGGGATTGTGCTGATCGATCAGGTCGCGGGTCCGGTCATAGAAGTTCTTAACATAGGAGGTGTCGGGCAGCGCGTCGAACGGATGCTTCACGCCATAGAGGCGTTGTGGGTCGAACCCCTGCCACCACTGGTCCTTACCCTCGGCTTGTGTGAGATCCCCATCGTATGGAACACCCGCCAGCGGACCCGATTTGTCGGCGTCATGGGATGGCTGAAACCACCACCAGTTGCGCGCCTGATGCACCGTAACGCCGAATCGCAGTCCTTGTTTGCGAGCCGCAGCTGCCCACGTACCGATGACGTCGCGATGCGGGCCAAGGGCGGCAGCGTTCCACGGCTGATGCTTCGAATCCCAGGCATCAAAGCCGTCATGATGATTAGCGAGCGCAACGAAGATCTTTGCGCCCGCCTTCTTGTAGCGCGCGATCAAGTTCGTCGGGCTCCCAGTTCAGCAGCGTCCACTGCGCGCAGAGATCCTTGTAGCCGAACCGCGACTGCGGTCCGTAATGATCCAGGTGATACTTGTACTGCGGCTTCCCTTCGAAATACATACTGCGCGCGTACCAGTCGCTGTCTTCCGGCACGCACTGCGGGCTCCAGTGCGCCCAGATGCCGAACTTGGCGTCCTGGTACCATTCTGGCGCCTCGTATTGCAGTAACGAATCCCATGTAGGCTTATATGGACCTTCTCCCGAGAGATCAGGGATTGGCGAGTCCATGGCTACACCGTCCCAGGAGTCTCCTGAGATAGGAAGCTTAGGCGGCTTGCCCCATTCGGTTGGCTTCCACGTCGACTCGTTCAGTTTTGTCTCGACGATTTTGCCGTCGCTCACTTCGTAGAAAACTCTCTTCTCTGACGGCAGTGCGCAGAACTGCGCGTAGTCCTGTGTGTACTGATTGAATCCGCCCGGCAGGCCTGATTGAGTGGCCTCAGCGGTTTCTCCAAAGGCAGGAAAGGCCCTTGAGGCAGCTGCAATCGTCAGAAGTTTGCAGAAATCCCGTCGTTGCACTAAGCGGCTCCTGTAGCTCTCCAAAGGTGGTTGGATTTCACCGATGGATGGCGATGATAGCAATGAGACATAGGTCGTGTCAAACGATACAGTTATCGTTGACTAAAGTAAGACGCTCTGGAGATTATTTGCGTCCTCACTTTCGCACTCGAATGTCATTTCAAGTCTTCGCTAGAGCACTTCAGGGGTGCGCTCAATGCTCTTCAGGCTGACGTCGCGTCCCTGCAGTAGGCAGTATCCAAGAATCGCGACATAGGCCCCGACGACTACGATGTAGCCAAGCGCCAGGCTTCCGCTTGCTCGGGCAATTGCTCCCAGTATGGGCGGAAGCACAGCTCCGCCTGCTACTGACATTACGATCAAGGCACCTCCGAGTTTCGTGTTGCAACCGAGGCCCTTGACTCCCAGCGCCAAAATCGTTGGAAACATCATAGACATGAAGAAACTTGTAGTCATGACGGTCATCACACCGGCAAATCCGGGTGCACGATGGCAAAAGTCATAAGCACGCTGTTAGCGATGGCGTAAACTGCGATCATTTTGACGGGGCGAATCCAACACATCAGCCACGTAGACGTAAATCTGCCTATCAACAGCAGTACGAGATTTCCGGTGAGAAACCATCCGGCCTCGCGCTCAGATACATCCGTGTACTGCTTCATATAAGGGATGAACGCCGACCACGTCGTCACCTGCGCGCCCACATAGAAGAACTGGGCCACCACGGCTAGCCAGAGATGAGGGTAGGTCTTGAACTAGCGAAAGCTTCCAACACTCTCCCCATTGAGTGGCGACGCTCCGCCGGCGATTGCCGGAAATCTGGTGAGGCTGATGACCAGCGCCCATAACAGCACGGCGGATCCCAAGACAACATAGGTCGGCACGACTCGCATAATCTCGCCGTGCAGATAGCCTGCGTATGTTCCAGCCGTTTTCATCTGCGCGACTTTCTGCGGGGCAAGCTCTACGCCGGCGAAGATAAAGTAAGTTCCTACGAGCACACCAGTGATCGTGCTGGGGGATTGAAGGCCTGGGCAAGGTTCAGGCGACGTTCGGAAGTTTCCGGAGCCCCCATCTGTGCAACCAGCGGGTTGGCGGCGGTTTCGAGCATGGCAGAGCCGCACCCGACGACATATAAAGCCAGAAGAAAGGGACCATACTGTCTAATAAGGGCGGCTGGCCAGAAGAGCAATGTACCAACACCGAAAGTGCAGAGTCCAGCGATGATGCCCGCCTTATATCCCAACCGCCGCATCGGCAAAGCCGCTGGCAGTGCCATGCAGAAATAGCCAAAGAAGACAGCTGATTGCACCATCTGTGCCTGCAGCTGTGACAGATTGAATCCCTTGCGGAACTGCTGGACAAGGATGTCGGTCAGGTTGTTCGACATGCCCCAGATGAAAAAGAGAACGACAACAAGCACGAATGGCAATATGCTGCCTTCGGACATGATTCCCAGAGGTGCCGGCACGGGCGAGGTCGTCACAGGCCGAACGCGCGATTTGGAAGAGGCTGCAAAGCTCTGTAAAAAGAACCCTGTTGAACGATGTATCTGCTATCCCCAATTGGACGTGGCGAAGCTGCCTAAGACACCTTCACCAATATCTTCGTGATCTCGCCTGGTCGCTGATCCCATTGGCGCAACTGTTCCGGAGCCTCGTGCATAGGCACGACGACCGAGATCATGTCGTCGACGGGGAAGGTGCCAGCTTCGAGCATTTGGATTACTTCCCGGAAGTTCTCCGGAAGTGCATTGCGCGCGCCCATGATGTCGAGCTCTTTCTGAACAAAAAGCTTCGTCTCATAGGTCACAGGCTCTTTGGCGTAGCCGATGTAAACCACCCGGCCCGTATAAGCGACACGCTCCACGGCGGCGACGAAGGTTTCGGGTCTTCCAACGGCCTCGATGACGACCTGAGGACCTAACTTCTCAGTGAGTGCGCTCAGGGCAGATCCGAGATCCTGCGCCTGTGAGTTGATCGTGTAAGCCGCACCTGCCTTTTTTGCAATTTTGAGCTTGCCGTCATCCACGTCGATCGCAATGGTCTTTCCTCCGCGAAATGCTGAAGCCGCGACCGCGCCGAGTCCCACTCCACCGCAGCCGAAGATGGCAACGGTATCCGCATCCGTGACGCGCGCGCGTGCAACGGCGTGGCACCCAACGGTAAGTGGTTCGACAAGGCTAAGCTCGCGAAGACCGAGGCGGGCAGGATAAAGCTTTTCCAAGGGAACAGAGATGTATTCGGCCAGGGCTCCATCCCGCTGTACTCCGAGGGTCTGGTTAGACTGGCACGCGTTACTCCGGCGGTTGCGGCACGCAGCGCACTTTCCGCAGCTTGTGTAGGGGGAGAGCGTCACCGCAGCTCCTACAGATAGGTTGGAGCTGTCGTCATCGATCTCCACGATAGTAGCTGCGATTTCGTGACCCGGGATCCGGGGATAAGAGACAAGCGGGTTCCGTCCCCGGTAAGAGCTGAGATCTGTGCCACAGAGCCCGACATAGCGCACCTGAAGCAGTGCTTCTCCAATCTTTCGAGCGGGGAGAGGTACGTCGTTGACGCGAATGGACCCAGGACCATGCATGACCAGCGCTTTCATGAATGCAATCCTTTGCGATCCGTCTCAATCGCGTGGCCGCCAAAGATCCACTTGTTCGGAGTTAAACGCTTAGTCATGATTCTCCGACCTTCCCGACGGCCATACGACATTTGCGGCCGGCGCCAATATGGCTTTGACCTTCCTTATCAATTCGGGATCTGCGGGAGTGCTGAAGGCGTGGAGGTTTCGGCGAACCTCTTCTGTCGTTGACATGCCAACCAAAGTGCTGGCGACGCGCGGATAACCGAAACAGAAACGAAGCCCAAGCTCAGACAAATTTAGATTTTGTTTCCGGCAGAAAGCGAGCGCCTCTCGGACCGCAAGTCGCACCTTTGGAGGAGCCGGATGCCAGTCAGGAGCTCCGCGTTCGGTAAGCATGCCCATATGCAGGGGCGCCGCGTTGATGAGGCCGATACCGAGCCTCTCGATTAAGGGCGTCAGCACGGTGTCCATATCGTCGATCATCAGGTTGTAGCGGCAATAGCTGAGAATGCTATCGACCGGGAGTTGTTGGGCAATGCGCATGAGAACTTTGAGAGGGTAGCCACTAATACCGACATAGCGCGTCTTGCCCGCCTCCTGCAAACGCCGCATCGCAGGAATTGTTTCAGAGATGATCTGGTCCACATTGCCAAACTCGACGTCATGGGCTTGCAGCAGATCGACGTGATCGGTGCAGAGACGCCTCAACGATTCCTCCATGCTCAGGCGAATTCGTTTCGCTGAAAAATCGAACTCATTGACTCCGTAGCGGCCACACTTTGTAGCCAGAACGGCCTTGCCTCGCCGGTCCATGAGCGCCTGCCCGAGCCGCTCCTCAGCCAGAGTCAATCCGTAGTAGGGTGAGACGTCAAAGAAGTTGATCCCCTCGTCGAGAGCGAGGTGTACCGCCTTTATGCCCTCTTCGGCATCACTCCAACCAAACACATCGCCCAGCGGCGAAGCGCCGAATCCTATCACGGAGATATTCAATTCCGTCTGCCCCAGCCTGCGGTACTGCATGAGGGCGCGAGGCTTATCCGCTTTGGGAGGAGATGTGGGTTTTGGCATTTGGCCCTCGCAAGAAATTTCCAGCCGGCCTCACGTCAATATAGCGATAGAGAACGATAAAGTAAACCATTTCTACCGCATGAGTGTAACGGCGACTTTAACCATTTCTTGATTCCATTCGGCAGAAATCGTCTGTATATTCCCCACATGGCTATCCGCTTGAAAGACATAGCGGGAGATTTGAGTCTTTCGGTCGTAACCATCTCCAAGGTCCTGCGAAACCATCCAGATATCGCAGAGGAAACCCGCGAACGCGTGCTCAAGCGCGTAAAAGAACTTGATTATCAACCCAATATCACGGCCCGAAGTCTGGTTACCGGGCGCAGCTACCTGATAGGTTTGGTTGTTCCCGATCTGCTCCATCCATTCTTTGCGGAGCTGGCGAAAGCACTTTCGGCAGCCATTGGAAAGCATGGTTATTCCACGATCATTTCCTCGTCTGAGGAAGATCCCGAGCTTGAATCGAGGGAAATCCAGCATCTCACCGGGAGAAGGCTGGATGCGCTTGTAATCGCGTCCTCCGGCAGCGACATTCAACCCTTTCTTCGTTTGGAGCGCCATGGGATGCCTTATGTCCTGATCGATCGTGAATTGCCCGGACTGTCGGCAAATTTCGTCGGGATCAACGATGAGGCAGCCGGCCGCATTGCAACCGAACATCTCATAGACCAGGGGTGCAGTAGAATTGCCCATATTCGCGGCAGGGAAAACAGCACCGGCACACAGCGATTCGAAGGGTATAAGCACGCCCTTCAGTCGAGAGGCATTCCCTACTCGGAGTCGCTGGTAGTGACTCGATCGAAGGTTGACGTAAACAGCGAAAGAATGGGGGCAGAAGCGATGCGTCTTCTGCTTAAGCAGCGGCCAGTCCCGGATGGCGTGTTCGCTTACAACGACCCACTTGCCATTGGCGCACTCGCAGCAATTCTCGAGGCAGGCCTTCGGATTCCTGACGACATCGCGGTGATCGGATGCGGGAATCTTCACTACGATTCAGTTCTGCGTGTTCCTCTCTCCAGCGTGGACCAGAATAGTCACGCAATCGGACAACGGACTGCCGAGATTCTCCTTGGAATACTTGAATCCAAGGTCCGTCCGCAGCCAAAAAGCATCATTCTCGAACCTTCACTGGCGATACGGGAATCGAGCATGAGAAAGTACACGCAGCGCAATTATCGACGGCCTTCTAAAGCGGCAGCGCCTGCTGCGCGCAAGAGATAGTAGGCAAACTGTCGGTTGCGTCAAATGTCCAAGTATCGCTAGCCGCAACAAGCTGTGCACAGTTGGATCGGTCACGGAAGAGATCGTCTGGAGAGAGACATCTCGAAAACGAATCGATGATAATTTCTCAGGATCAATTAGCAGTGAGTGTCGCGTTGATCCCCATTCCTTTGCTCTGATTACTCTTTGAACGATTACCGCTGTCTTGTAAGCGTCCGGCCTGACCAGGTTGGATGCTTACGAAGATGGGGATCATTCACGAACGAATTCAGCCTGGGCGCCCTCAGCAGAACGGCCGTCACGAACGAATGCATCGGACCCTCAAGGAAGAAACAACTAGGCCGGTGGCTTTGACATTGCGACTCCAGCAGAAGAAGTTCGACCGCTTTAGACAAGTTTTCAATTACGAGCGCCCTCACGAGGGACTAAACAATGCAACGCCGGGCAGCATTTATCAGCCGAGTTTGATGACGCTTCCGCACAATCTAATCGAGTACGTCTATCCGAAGGGATTTGAACTCCGAAGAGTCAACAACAGCGGCGACATCAGCTGGCATAAAGGCAGGGTGTTCATTAGCGTGGTCTTTCGATTTGAGATTCTCGGCTTCGAGCAGGTCGAGGAAGACTCTTACAAGGTCTATTTTCGGGGATGTTGAGATTGGTGGGTTTGACTGTTTGACTCGGAAGAGTCTCGCTTCCGACCGATCCAGGTAATGCGATGAATGGATGCCCGGAGTCCGCTTCCGACAAGCCGGTTGTACATCCACACGAGTAGAGCGGATCGGCAAACACTGGCCGACTTAAAGCCATGGCATGTTCCACAAGGTATGGATTTAAAGACACTTGGGCGATCAGACAAGTAAAGCAGGACCGAGATAAGCGCATATGTTACACACTCGGGCCAATTGATCGAGTACGCGAGGGTCATGTGCCGCCAAATCCCGAAAATTTAGAACATTCGATATTCCAGTTCCCCAAAAACATTTTCCACAGTGCAACGTCGATCGTCTTTCTGCCGTCTCACTCTTATAGCAAAGGTGTTCATCGTCCCGACGCGGTTCTCGGGTTCGGAAGGAACGCGCCAGGATCACCCCTCATTTGTCACCTGAGCGGCAGCAGGACTTGCTCCGCGGCACCAATAGGCCCCCAATCGGCACCCGCACGAAGCAATCTGCCTCTTCCCGAGATCACAAATGTGGTCCGGGCACCGACAGGCAAGTGAACCGATCGGACCGCAGTCACATTAGCAGACGCGGTAATACAGCGGCGACCGTCAGCCGACATGGCTGCTGTGGTGGATCCGGAACGTGACCCGTAGAACAGACCTAGTCTGAAGATCTACCTTTTCTGGAGCACGCCACCGCAACTTCGGAACTTCTCTCGAGTCCCTGACGCGATCGCAACTACGCCGCGCCTACCAGACGGCTGCATTAGCAACCTGCTGTCACGCAAACCTAGAGCGCGCATGTGCAGCAAGCTGGAACTTTGTTGTGCACAGTTTGCGACCGCAATTGTCCGGGATTTCAAACCCAAGTCAACCAAGGAAGGAGTCTACAGCGACTCCGCCGTCAACCCAGGTTGCCGTTGCTGTAGAGGCTCCGATCGATGGGGTCGGGAGCGATTTGAAGCATTCGGCTAATGGCGCCCAACTAGAGCCGATGCCACACCCCGTCGAGGATTCGCCACAGGAAATAGATCAGGAAGAATTGACCGGCCAGGATCCCGCGGGTGATGTTTTGCTGTCAGCGGAGCAGGGCTTGCCTGAATCGGCGCCGACACACGACTCGGGCGAGCTTGCGGCGACTTGTGTACCGGACGTGCTTCTTGGATCCCAAGAAATCACTCCGCAATTCGGCATTCTGGGACGCTTCTCCGGCGGGGCGGTAGGTCTAGATTTAACTGGCTGTAATACGATCAGTCTCTTCGGGGTCCAAGGATTCGGGAAGTCGTATACGCTCGGTGTGATCGCCGAAATGGCGACGACCCGAGTCGAAGGAATCAACATCCTACCCTCGCCTCTAGCAACGGTAATTTTTCACTACCACAAGTCTGACGCTTATGCGCCCGAGTTCGCCGCAGCTCAGGCCCCTAATAACAAGGTGCGGGAGGTTCAGAGACTTCTGCGGGAGTATGGCGCTCAACCGCACGGACTCCGGGATGTTGTGCTGCTTACGCCGGAGGCAAAGCTTCGTGATAGAAAGGATGAATTCCCTGGTCTCGAAGTCTTGCCTATCAAATTTAGCTCTAGTGAATTAGGTGCCGAGAGCTGGAAATTCCTGCTTGGTGCATACGGGAATGATTCGCTCTACATTCGACAACTCGTATCCACGCCCACGGATTCAGCATGAGCTGCCAGAAGCTCGAGACCTCGTAGGAGCCGTTTGGAAGCAAGCGGTATGCGACCGGATGCTGCATCCACGCATTGGTGACGATGATGAAGAAGCCCGAGATCCACGAGCCGATAAACACCATGAAAGCGGCGCCGAAATGGGCCCATTTAGAAAGGCGCTTTTCACCAAACAGGAATAGCCCAAGAAAGGCCGACTCCAGGAAGAAGGAGAAAATTCCCTCCATTGCCAGCGGCTGGCCGATCACGCCCCCCGCTCTGCGCGAAAACTCGGCCCAATTCGTGCCGAACTGAAACTCCATCGGAATTCCAGTGACCACGCCGAGCAGAAAGTTGACCGCGAATATCTTCGCCCAGAATCGAGCCGCGTCGTCATATTTTTCATCGTTTTTGCGAATTGCAATCAACTCTAGAATCACGATCAGTAGCGCCAGGCCCATCGTGAGCTGGGGAAACAAATAGTGGTAGGTGACAGTGAACGCAAAATGTATCCGGTGCAACAAGGCATCCATTACTTCTCCATTTCGTTTCACTTACACTGCGATAGCCCCAAAGACTCACTGCCCGTTATGAGGCATGACAAGGCAAAGACGGCCTTTTGACATGTTGCGTCAAAATCCTGACCAATTGATCGGCTGCGACAGCTTGCAATCAGGCATGGGGGGCCGACCGTGCGTGTTGTTCGAACATGTTCGGCCCCATAGCAGCTGAAGTGTAGCCGTGCGAATTTCTGGAACAGAAATTGCATCTCCTGACGGCGGGGGTTGCCAGCAAGTGACTTGCATGATTGCACAGGCTCTCAAACATGGCGGCCCGGCGCTGGTCGAGGTCCAGGTCTGGCGGCAGGAACTCTCCATGCCTCCAACCATCACCTATGAGCAAGCGAAGGGCTTCAGCCTCTTCATGATGAAAGCGGTTCTCAACGGGTGCCGGGGCGAAGTTATCGACTCGCGAGTCAATCTGCTCCGTTAACAACATTCGAGGGCAAAGAGGAAGGAGAACGATACGCAAATGGTCACAGCACTACCCATCGCGCCAACAGATCGGTCGGATATTCGTCGTGGCATGGATCTCCTCAATCGGCAAGGTCTGAACAAAGGCACCGCTTTCACGGAGGAGGAGCGCAAGGAATTTGGCCTGCACGGGCTTCTTCCGCCCCAAATCGAGACCCTTGACGAGCAAGTTGGCCGCGCCTATGAGGCTTACCAGAGAAAAGACGATGACCTGGAGCGGCATATCTACCTGCGCGCCTTGCAGGACACAAACGAAGTCCTCTTCTACAGGCTTCTTCTCGACCACATCGAAGAAATGACGCCCATCGTTTACACGCCGACCGTTGCATTGGCATGTGAGCAATTCAGCCACATCTATCGACGGCCCCGTGGAGTATTCATCTCCTATCCTCTCCGCGATGCGATCCCGCAGTTGCTGCGAAACCGCCCTAACAAGGACGTTGATGTCATTGTTGTGACCGACGGCGAGCGCATTCTGGGCATTGGCGATCAGGGCGCAGGCGGGCTCGGTATCCCAATCGGCAAGCTCTCGCTGTACTCGCTGATCGGCGGCATTCGTCCGGAACGGACATTACCGATTGTTTTGGATGTGGGAACCAACAACACGGAGAGGTTGAACGATCCCGAGTACCTAGGATGGCGTCATGAGCGAATCGCCGGGCAAGCCTATTTCGACTTCGTAGACCAGTTCGTGCAGGCGGTGAAGCAGGAGCTTCCTGGAACATGCCTGCAGTGGGAAGACTTCGCCACTCCTCATGCCCGGCCCATCCTCAATCGCTATCGCGACCAATTGTTGACCTTTAACGACGATATCCAGGGAACGGCAGCGGTTGCCCTCGGCGCTATCCTAGGCGCTGTCAAGGTGACTGGAAAGAACCTGAAGGAGCAACAGATCGTAATGCTCGGCGCGGGTTCCGCCGGCATTGGTGTTGCCGACGGACTGCGTTTGGCAATGAAAGGAGAAGGACTATCCGAAGAGGAGGCGCATAGCCGCTTCTGGGTCATCGACAAAGATGGCCTTCTGCACTCGGGCCGAAAGGACCTTACCCATGAGCAGATCGTCTATGCCCAGCCGGAGAGCCGCGTTGCCGGTTGGCCTCGAACATTCAATGGCCACGTCGGCCTGGGCGACGTGATTGGAAAGGTCGATGCAACTATCCTTATCGGTCTTTCAACCGTAGGCGGCGCCTTTTCGGAACCGATTATTCGTGAAATGGCGCGCAAGGTCGAGCGGCCTATCATTTTCCCGCTCTCGAACCCCACTTCAAGATCGGAAGCGAAAGCCGAGGATTTGATTCGCTGGACTGACGGTCGCGCGCTGGTGGCGTCCGGCTCTCCGTTTGCTCCTGTCAGCTACAACGGGCGCAAGATTCCCATCGCGCAATGCAACAACATTTACATCTTCCCCGCGATGGGCCTTGGCGTTGTCGCGTCCGGCGCTCGCCGCGTCACAGAGCCGATGATGCTGGCGGCGGCCCGCACTCTCGCCGGAAATTCGCCGGCTCTCACAGACGCTTCCGGATCGCTGCTTCCTCCTCTGCCAGCAATCAGGCACGTGGCTGCGGAGATCGCGTTTGCGGTTGGAATGGAGGCACAAAAAGACGGCGTCGCTCCGAAGCTCAGTGAGGGCGAATTGCGTCAGCGGGTGCTGAAGACGCAGTGGACGCCTGCTTACACCGAGTTGGAATAAGACTGCAAAGAAAACGAGGTAGAGATGTCAAACAATCCGAGCCTGAATCTGGTCCACCATGTAGCAACGCAAAGCGTGGCCGCCCCGCATCGCCTATTGGCCTTCTGGCACACCATGATCGGGAAGAAGGTCGTGATGGCGGTCACCGGAGTGGTGTTTGTGGGCTTCGTAATCGCCCACATGCTGGGCAATCTCAAGATCTTTATGGGTCCGGACGAGATCAACGCCTACTCACGGTTTCTGCGGGAGGTAGGCCAACCGGCGCTTGCCTATGGACAACTGCTCTGGCTGGTGCGAATCGTCCTGCTCATATGCGTGGGCCTTCACATCACCGCTGCAGTCCAACTCAGCCGTATGAGCTGGGCCGCGCGGCCAGTCGGATATAAGGTAAAACGCAATATCGAAACGACCTTCTCGGCACGCATGATGCGCTGGGGTGGAGTTTTGCTGGTTGTCTTCATCGTCTTTCATCTTCTTCACCTGACTGCAGGTAAAGTCGGGTTCCACGCCGGACAGTTCAGACATCTCGCCGCTTACCAGAACGTGGTGGCAGCCTTCCACGTCTGGCCCGTTGCGCTCTTCTACATCGTGGCCATGGGTGCGCTTTGCCTGCACCTGGACCACGGAATCTGGAGCATGCTGCAAACCCTAGGCTGGAATACCGCCCGAAACGAAAGAACGCTGAGGATCGCTTCACGAGCCATAGCGATCGTGGTGTTTGTTGGATTCAGCTCAGTTCCGGTTTCGGTGCTCGCAGGTTGGTTGCACTAATAGCTGATTGCATTCTTTAAAGGACGACACAAATGTTGGAAGCAAGCATACCCTCAGGTCCAATCGAACAGAAGTGGGATAAGTGCCGCTACGAAATGAAGCTGGTGAATCCCGCGAATCGCCGCAAACACTCGATCATCGTGGTAGGCGCAGGGCTGGCGGGAGCGGCAGCCGCCGCTACTCTCGGACGGCAAGGCTACTACGTCCATTGCTTTTCTTACCACGACACCCCGCGCCGGGCCCACTCTATCGCAGCCCAGGGAGGCATTAACGCAGCCAAGAACTACCGCAACGATGGCGACAGCGTTTTGCGCCTGTTCAAGGACACGGTCAAGGGCGGCGATTTTCGCGCCCGTGAAGCCAACGTGTATCGGCTGGCGGAAGTCAGCGGCAACATTATCGACCAGTGCGTGGCTCTGGGCGTGCCATTCGCAAGGGAGTATGGCGGACTTCTGGATAATCGGTCCTTTGGCGGTGTGCAGGTCGAACGGACGTTCTACGCGCGAGGCCAGACCGGGCAGCAGCTGTTGCTCGGCGCTTACCAGGCGCTCGAAGAGCAAATAGCCACCGGAAAAGTCACGATGCATTTCCGGAGCGAACTGCTCGACGTGGTCATAGTCAATGGCAGAGCGCGCGGCATCGTAACGCGCGACCTGGTTACCGGCCAGATCGACTGCCACGCTGCCGACGTGGTGGTGCTCGCAACGGGAGGGTATTCCAACGTCTTCTACCTCTCTACTAACGCCAAGGCGTGTAACAGTACCGCCATCTGGCGAGCTCATCGCCGTGGCGCCCTGTTTGGGAATCCCTGTTTCACCCAGATTCATCCGACATGCATCCCGCTGAGCAATGACTATCAGTCCAAGTTGACGTTGATGTCCGAATCGCTGCGGAATGATGGACGAATCTGGGTGCCTAAGAAAGAGCATGACACCCGCGCTGCAAAGGACATTCCGGAAATTGAGCGCGACTACTATCTCGAGAATCGTTACCCGAGCTTCGGTAATCTTGTCCCCCGCGACGTCGCTTCCCGAAACGCGAAGGAAGTATGCGACGAAGGCCGCGGGGTCGGGCCGCACGGGCAGGGCGTCTTCCTGGATTTTGCCGATGCCATTCGCCGGCTCGGGCTGGAGGCAATTCGCGAGAAGTACGGCAACCTGTTCGAAATCTACGAAAGGATTACTGGAGACGATGCGTACAAGGTGCCCATGCGCATTTATCCCGCTCCCCACTACACGATGGGCGGACTGTGGGTCGACTATCACCTGATGTCCACCATCCCGGGACTGTTTGTTGGTGGCGAAGCAAACTTCTCCGACCACGGCGCAAACCGGCTCGGCGCCAGCGCGCTCATGCAAGGTCTCGCCGACGGCTACTTCATCCTGCCGGCTACTGTGCCCGATTATCTTGCGTCCACCAAATTGGATCCCGTGAACACCTCGGACAGCGCTTTCAAGGCGACCAAGGACGAGGTGGAGGATCGTATCCACAAGCTGCTTGCGATCGGGGGGAAACGCAGTCCCGATTCTTTCCACAGGGAGCTCGGAAAGATTGTCTGGGATGACTGCGGCATGGCCCGTTCTGATGCAGGACTGCGCAAGGCGCTGGCTCGAATTCCCGAATTGCGTGAGGAGTTCTGGCAAAACCTGCGTGTGGTCGGCACGGGCGAAGAGCTGAACCAGGGTCTCGAGAAGGCGAACCGCCTCTCCGACTTTCTCGAACTCGCCGAACTCATGTGCACCGATGCGTTGAACCGCACAGAGTCATGCGGAGGCCATTTCCGCGTGGAGAGCCAGACACCGGAGGGTGAGGCGAAACGCGACGATACGAACTTCGCGTACACGGCTGCCTGGGAATGGAAAGGTTCCGGCCAGGCGCACGAACTTCATCAGGAACCGCTCGCCTTCGAATACGTTCCGCTTTCGCAAAGGAGCTACAAGTAGCCATGAATCTCACACTCAGAGTTTGGCGGCAGCAAAGCGCAAATGCACCGGGCAGCTTCTTCAGCTATCAGGCGAAGGACGTGACACCCGACATGTCGTTCCTCGAGATGCTCGATTCCGTCAACGAGGACCTGATCAGTCGGCAGGAGCCTCCTATTGCCTTCGACCACGATTGCCGGGAGGGTATCTGCGGCGCATGCGGCTTCCTGATTAACGGTGTGGCCCACGGCGGCCAGCTCGGCACCACGGTGTGCCAGCTCTCGATGCGCTTTTTCAAAGATGGCGCTACGGTGACACTCGAGCCGTGGCGCGCCCGGGCCTTCCCGGTGATTCGCGACCTGGTTGTGAACCGGTCAGCGTTTGACCGAATCATTCAGGCGGGAGGCTTCATCAGCGCACCGACGGGAAGCGCTCCGGACGCCAATTCGATCCTGGTTCAAAAAGAGGATGCGGACACTGCTATGGATGCAGCCGCATGCATCGGCTGTGGAGCGTGCGTCGCGGCCTGCCCGAATGCATCCGCCATGCTTTTCACCTCGGCCAAAGTCACTCACTTGAACTCGCTCCCGCAGGGTCAGCCGCAGCGCGACGAGAGGTCGCTCAGCATGGTGGTCGCGATGAGAAACGAACTCTTCGGCAGCTGCACGAATCACGGGGAATGCGAGGCGGTGTGCCCCAAACAGATACCCATGGAGTTCATCGGGAAGATGAACCGCGATCTGATGCGAGCGGTCTGGCACAGGCACCGGCAGCCACTGGTTATCCCCAGCGTTGTGCAACTGCCATCTCCTGAGGACTCTCACGAGCACTTTGACGAGGGCGTTGGCGCGCAACTTCAAGCGGATGCACACCAACTGCTTCACGGAGAGACTCAGGCGCATGTTCGGGCAGATTCCCCGGAACCCGCTGCGACACGGCAGTGAGGTCTTGAATATTGCCCGTCCATACAGTATCGAGGAAGACATCCCATAGGCGACGTCCAGGTTCCAGTCGAGCACTTATGGATTGCACAGACCCAACGCTCTCACATCAAGTTTCCAGTTCGTGTCGCGCGTTTCGCTGAGGCCGGCCAGCTTCCTAAAGAAACGGTCGTTCAAGACTACAACCTATCTCATGAATGCCTCAGAAGGATTAAAGACGCGGCCATGTGGAGCATTGCAAGAAAGTTCTCGGCGTGACATTCGCATCGGATAACCAGACGATGGAAGTCAGCGCTTTAGCTTCCACTCCGCCGGGCTCACCGCGACGTATCCTCGGATCGCCCAGGCAAAAATGACCGGCATCCGGGAATCCGGCTTCTGCGGCAACTTCCGCAACTGTTCGAGTACCCAGGCGAAGGGACGCCTTGGCTCGCAGTAGTTTCTGATCCATGAGATAACGATGCGGTGAACTACCCATCGCCGACCGAAAGCGCCTTCCGTTTGGCCCTCCATTTGCACTTGTCAGTGGTGACCACCGTCGTCGAGAGGATGAAATGTTCAAGAATGCGATAGTTGTTACAGCACTGTTAGGAGTGTGTATTTTCGCCGGCGGGAAAGCATCTGCTCAGACCACTGGCCCCGACTTTTTACCCAGCCCAGAGCGATCGGCGATCGAGCAGACGCTCCCCTACGATCCCGATTCAGACTCGCAATTACTACGACAGGACTTGAGATTCAAGAAGAAGCAGATTATCGCAGCCAACATAACCCTAACTGACGTGCAAGCGCAGAAGTTCTGGCCAGTCTACGATCAGTACGAGGCGGAGTTATCACGGATCACTGACAAAAAGCTCGCGCTCGTGAAGCAGTACTATCAGAATGACGATTCGGAAAGTTATTTCAGAGGGCGCGCGGCTCTCGAAGAATCACTCCTGCAGGTGAAACTCAGGTACATTCCGATCTTTAGCACAGTGCTGTCCTCTAAAGAAACAGCATTGTTCTTTCGAATGGACTGGCGACTCAGCCAAATGATCGACTTGCAATTGGAGCCAATGCCTCTTACGGGACCCTGAAGGACGGCTGAAGCGCTGGGGGATTTCGGCCTCGCCTATCTCCGTAGGTGACGACATCGCGTGGCTCGCCACGCGCTCGAAAATTGAAAAGGCTGCGCGGGCGGCGATTCCATCACGCGGCAAGGTTAGTATGTCTTGAAGTGTCTCACTTTCGAATCATGAAACGACTGGCCCAGTCCCGGATGTTGCGACGAGGTGCCGACTACCCCACCAAGTCGGGAGTGTTTCAAGCAATCGGGTTCCAGCGCGAACTTTGTAACGGTTCGCGTGGCTGCCGACCGGTATCCACGCCGCGGCAGAGTCTCGATAAAGCGAGGACTCTTTGCGTCGTCCCCGAAGACGGCTCGTAGAACACGGATGTGGCTCTTGAGCACTTCGGGCTGGACGTAGGTTTCGAGCCACAGAGCCTCCCGCAGCTCATCCTACGTCACGGCGTGCCCCACCAGGTAGCGGAGGACCGCGAACGCCTTAGGAGCAGTTAGGTTCTCAAAAGTGCTGGTAGAGCCTTATCGAGGCGCTATTCCAACTGTGCCAGGTACGCCGCAGGTTACATGACTACGACCATGAGTCAGGTTGTTGGCATGGGTCTGTCAAGCACTTAGCAGTGCGTCAAAATCATAACTCGATTCCGCTACGCTTTCAGCCATCCGCCTAGATGCTCTCTTTTAAATGTTGCAGATAAGTTTTCTAGACGAGCACAAAATATGGAGACACGCTTGCTTCACTGTCAGTCGAGGCTTATCCGAACGCACACATTGGGTTCGAGATAGGAAAGAGACGACAATGATAGTGATTGACCTGCTTACAGGGAAAGTAAGTTGGCGATTGTGCGGAGTCTGGAATGTATCGTTAGTGACTCTGGCGAGAACCGCTCGCATTATTAGCGTATTGGCGCTGGTCGCGTCTGCTTCCGCCTGGGCACAGACTGCGCAGGGAAACGCAGCCGCTTGTCCCGGCGCATCAGCGAAGTTCCCGCTGATGACTTACGACGAAAGTGTTCAATACCTTGGGAACCCCGAGTGCCAAACCAGCTTTCTGGATGCGATTCAACGCATTCCTCTCGGGAAGAATGAGGACCACTACCTTTCGTTTGGGTTTTGGATTCGGGAACGTGGCGAATATGTCAGCAACCCCAACTGGTCAGATACGCCCGGCAATGCCTATCTGATGCAGCGCTACTTCCTGCACACGAATCTTGTCCTGGGTCAACGTTTCCGTTTCTTCGGCGAACTTGCAAGCAGTCTCGAAACCGGCAGGAACGGCGGTCCGCGAGCAGGGCTGGACGAAGAAAAGATGTACGTACATCAAGGCTTCTTCGATCTCGGCCTCTGGAAGTCCGGCGGGGACAGCCTCAGGTTACGACCTGGACGACAGGAGATTGCGTTCGGATCACAGAATCTCGTTTCGACTCGCGATGGCCGCAATATCCGGACGAGCTTCGATGGTGGCCGCCTTACATGGGTGAAGCGAGACTGGACCGTTGACCTGTTTGCCGCCAGGCCCGTTCTGAACACTAATACGGGGTACTTCGATAACCCCCCCAACCATACCACCGGCTTCTGGGCCGCCTATGCGGTCCACCCGTTTCGGCTCCTGCCCCGGGGAAACATTGACCTCTACTATATGGGAATCGATAACGCAAGTGTGACTTACAACGGCAAAGGGACAGGCCGCGAACAGCGAGAGACCTTCGGCACACGGCTATGGGGAACCACCGAGCACTGGGATTACAACGACGAATTTACATTGCAGGTCGGCAGCTTTCGCTCCAATGACATTCGCGCATGGGCCATTTCGACGGAGACAGGTTATCGTATCGACCAGGCTCCTCTGAGCCCCAGGTTCGGCCTTCGAGCCGTTGCGCTGAGCGGCGATCAGAACCCAGCAAGCCATACCCTGGGCACATTTAACTCGATGTACGAAAAAGGCCCCTATTTCAGCTACGCCGAACTGTTCGCCAGGCGCAACCTGGTGGCGTTGCAACCATCAGCGGATCTGAAACTCAGCAAATCCGTCTCGCTGCTGATCAACCCAGCCTTTTTCTGGCGGGAGAGCACGAGAGACGGCCTGTACAGCATAGGCAACTCCGTCGTCGTTTCGGGCTTGAACAGCAACGCGCGGTACATCTCCACGCAGGCTTCCACTCAGTTGCAGTGGCGAATGACTCGCCACATGACCTGGTCTACGGAGTACGCCCACTTCTTTCCAGGCCAGTTCATAAAACAGGCCACGCCCGGACACAGCATCAATTTCTGGACCGGGTGGCTCGACATCAGGTACTGAGGGGCAGGTATTAGGAGCTCAACGATCGATCTTGCTTTTTGAAGAGGGGTGAACGTGGGAGCACAATTTTCAACGACAATTCTGAGTCAGACGAAGCAGGCTGCCCCGTCGGGGACACTTCCGGAATCAGCCATCCATCCTGTGGCAAAGATGGCCGCTCCAGTGTGGAAGGCATTGGCGCCCCTCGTGGTAGCTGGCATCATCGCTTTGCTGCCTGTGCCCTCAGGTCTGGCTCACTATGCATGGTATTTCTTCGCCATTTTCGTAGGTGTAATCGTCGGTCTCATCCTTGAGCCATTACCCGGCGCTGCAGTCGCGGTAATTGGCATAACGGTGGTCACAGTGCTCGCACGTTTTGCACTGTTCAGTCCACAACAGCTGTCGCAGCCGGGCTTCCGTCCAGCGGGTGTCGCACTTAGCTGGGCGCTGTCAGGTTATAGCAATTCGACAGTGTGGCTCATATTCGGAGCGTTCGTGCTCGCACTTGGCTACCAGAAAACCGGACTGGGGCACCGCATTGCTCTTGTCATCATCAAGCGCATGGGCAAGAGCACTCTGTTGCTGGGCTACGGCATCGCTTTGGCCGATACCATTTTGGCGCCATTCATACCCTCCCCCACCGCCCGCAGCGGAGGGATCATCTACCCCATCGCGAACGATCTGGCTCTTGACTACGGATCCAAGCCCAATGACGTGACCTCGCGGCGGGTCGGCTCCTATCTCATGTGGGTCGCCATCATGACCACTTGTGTGACAAGTTCGCTGTTTCTCACCGGAGCCTCATTTAATTTGCTGGCTGCTGGATTTGTTGAGAAGCTTACACACGTTGAACTGAAATGGACCGACTGGTTCATTACTGCCGCGCCCGCAATCATCCCGCTCCTGATTCTCGTCCCCCTTCTGACTTACTGGCTCTACCCCCCGGAAGTAAAGCGGAACAGTGAGGTTTCAAGCTGGGCAGCGGCGCAACTCGACAAGATCGGGCCACTCACACGAGGCGAAATGATCTTGGCGGGGATTGTTGTCCTCTCGCTTGTGCTATGGGTCGCAGGAAGCGCGTACGTCGGAGCCGCCACCGTCGCACTGATCGCCGTCTCTCTGATGTTAGTCACCCGAGTTCTGACCTGGAGCGACATCGCAGAACATAAGCGTGCGTGGACGACGTTCGCCTGGCTCGGCGCGCTGATTGCGCTCTGTGACGGGCTGAACCGCGTCGGCTTCGTGAAGTGGTTCGCTGACGGGATTGCAACACACATGCGGGGATTTTCGCCGCACCTCGCGATGCTCATTCTGCTCGCGGTGTTTTTCGTGGCTCACTATGCTTTCGCGAGCGTGGATGCGTACACCACTGCGTTGCTGCCGGTGATTCTGTTGACTGGCGCTGCCATTCCGGGCATCCCCGTCAAACAATTCGCTCTGCTGCTGTGCATGGAATTGGGAATCATGGGAGTCATTACGCCATTCGCGGATGCGGCCAGTCCGGTTTATGCCAACAGCGGTTACCTGCCGGCCAAGGACTACTGGCGTCTCGGAACAATTTTCGGCGTCATCTTCCTCATCGTGTTTCTCAGCATCGGCGTGCCCTGGGCATCCGTGCTTTGGGAGAAGTAAATACTCCTCAAAGCAAGGCGTAAAGCATGATGGGTCTCACCATCACCGACGAGCTAAGTACCCCATCGTTCCTCCCTCGCCCACGTGCGCACCATAAACAGCAGTCCCTGTCAACAAACGAACACCCGGCATCAACATCTTGTCACTACGACAGACTACGGTCACGCGCTGGATTGTCAGAAATCGGTCCTGCCAGCACTAACTACCGATCGGATTGCATTTGAAGGACTCTCGATGCACACAAGTGTTTGGCCAGCGGAGTGCACGTTGAGGTTCGTCTCGGCAAACAGAACCACTGAAGGAAACGTTGCCGAAATTGACGCCCGGAATTTTGCGGGGTCGCTGGTTTCAAAAGTAGAATCCCTTCCAACCCGGAAGAGCGGTGCAGGCTCATGGGGGTAGTCCGCGCCGCATCCTGTAATTGTGCCCTCTTGAACGAAGACGAGTTACGAGGTGATGAAGATGACAGAACCGAGGATAGCCAGGGTGACCGAGATTATCGCGAGTTCTCCCAAGGGGTTGGACGAAGCGGTGAAGGCCGGGTTTGCGAGAGCCGCAAAAACGCTAAGGGGC
Source organism: uncultured Acidobacteriaceae bacterium (assembly GCA_963725225.1). Taxonomy (GTDB): domain Bacteria; phylum Acidobacteriota; class Terriglobia; order Terriglobales; family Acidobacteriaceae; genus Silvibacterium. Next base: position 53,711 of record CAVRXY010000027.1, on the reverse strand, counting down.
ATTACCGGAATGCGCATCGTGGATATGAGCGTCTCCGTGGAGAATTCACAGATCATGGAATACCGGGTCCGGATGGAGGTAATCTTCCTTCTCGAAAAATAGGTGCGTTGAGGCCTGTCTCGAACCCGTGCGATGCCCGCTGAAGAAAGCCGCTGCCGTCGCTAACCATGCCACTCAGCAGCTTGGAGAGGTTCCTCACAAGCTAATCGTTCAGGTTTGCGACGAGATTCTCACCGCTAGCATCGCGACGAACCCTCGCCCTAGCACCACACCGCCAGAATCGGCATTCGCCAGCAAAATGAACTGCTCGGCGAGGATGTTTCCGGCCTCATATCCGTGACCGGTCGCGCGATAGGTACACACTCGAATGGCTTCCTCCACGGTGGCGATTTTGCTCGCACATGCACGTCGAAACGGGAGGCTGGAAGCTCTGTCCGAGAAAAGTAGTCCGGTATGGGGAGAAATTAGGTTATGCGCGCATGGCTGATGAACTCGCGTGAAGGCGTCGAAAAACTGTGTTTGGGTGAAGTGGCTGATCCTCAGCCTGGCCCGGGACAGGTGCTGCTGAAGGTAAGGTTCGCGGCGCTGAATCCCGCCGATGCTTTCCTGGCGCAGGGGATGTACCCGGCGCGGCCGCCGCTGCCGCACATCCTGGGCCGCGATGCTGTGGGTGACGTGCTGGCCGTGGGCCCTGGGGCGGAGAAGGCGCGTGTGGGCGAGACGGTAGGCGTCCTGCGAGGCAGCATGGGGGTGGAAGTCTGGGGAACCCTTGCCGAGAAGGTGGTGGTCCCAACCGCCAACATTGCTCCCCTACCCCAAGGCTGGTCCTTGGAAGAGATGGCTGGCGCTCCTTTGGTCTTTCTTGCTGCCTGGCAGGCCCTGACCCAATGGAGCAACCCGCCGGCGCCGCCCAGTGCGAGTTCGGTGTTGCTGGTGACTGGCGCCTCCGGGGGCGTCGGCGCAGCCTCGGTCCTGCTTGGGAAATCGATGAATCTCACCGTGGTGGCTTTGTCTCGCAGCCCGGAAAAGGGCGCGAAGTTGAAAGAACTTGGGGCTGAGTTCGTGTTTAATCCGGAAGATCGGAACCTGCGTAAGGCGATTCTGGCGGCGATCGCTCCCAAGAAGGTTGACCTTGCCGTGGACAACGTCGGCGGAGCGCTGTTCAGCGAGGTGGTAGGGGTGCTTGGCCAGGGCGGCTGTATCAGCGTTGTAGGTAGAGCAGCGGGCGTGGTGCCGGAGTTCAACACCGCGACGCTATTCTTCCGCAGGAATCGCATTGGCGGGGTCTCGGTTGGGGATTATGCCCCGGAGGCAGCCCAAGGAGCGTGGAAGCAGATCGTCGGTCGTCTGGACGCGATGCGGGAGCGGCCCGTAGTGGACAGAGTCTTCCAATTCGAGGATGTGAAAGCGGCGTTCGCGCGATTGGCGCAAGGACCGATGGGAAAGGTGCTGGTGCGCGTAGCGGGCTAAATTGCTCGGGGGTCAACCAACTCCGGGCATTCAGTTTAGGAATGTTGCAGAGCGCCCAACGGTGTTCGGGCACCGCAGTGCTTATAGAGGTATGTCTCAGCAAGATGAGTTGAAGCCCGAGTTGCTTTAGTCAGAAAAATGAAAACATTCATCCGATACGCCTTTGACTTCCTGTTCAGCTGCCACCACAGCACGATAAATGCTCCTTAAAGGAAGGCGTAAAGCATGATGAGTCTCACCATCACCGACGAGCTAAGGATCCCCATCGTTCCTTCGCCGGCCACATGCGTACCACGAACAGCAGTCCCTGTCAACAAACGAACACCCCGGCGTCAACATCTTGTCACTACGACGAACGACGGTCTCGCGCTGGAGTGTCAGAAATCGATCCTGCCAGCACTAACTACAGATCGGATTGCATTTGAGGACTTTCGATGCACACAAGTGTTTGGCCAGCGGAGTGCACATTGAGGTGCGTCTCGGCAAACAGAACCACTGAAGGAAACGGAACCTGATTTTTCATTGGAAAACTGACCCCAGCAAGGAGCTAGAGAATCATGGCAGAGAATGTGACTCAAGCCGCGCCACCGACGCAGATCGCGAATAACATCGGGATCGCAACCATCAGTAATCCGCCAGTTAATTCGCTCAGCACCGACGTGTGCGATAAGCTGCTCGAGTCCTTCGACGAGTTTGAGAAAGCCCATGTCCGGGTCATCATCATTGGCGCGGATCCAAACACCAAGATCTGGTCTGCCGGTCACGACATCCGCGAGATACCACTCGACGGCCATGACGCCGTTACCTGGACGACAGGGTTTGAACGAGTCCTCCATCGCGTTCGGAAGTGCATGGTGCCGGTGATCGCCATGCTTCACAGCAGCGTCTGGGGCGCGGCCTGCGACCTGGCCGTGACTTGCGACCTCGCCATCGGCACACCTAAAACGACCTTCGCCATCACTCCAGTCAAGTTGGGGATCTCCTACAACACGGCGGGGATGTCGCATTTCCTCGGTGTGTTGCCCCTGCACATTCTCAAAGAGATGGTTTTCACGGGCAATCCCATCTCAGCAGAGGATGCCTATCGTTTCGGGCTGCTCAATCGCCTTGTGAGCCCCGAGAAGCTGGAGGAGACGACGATGGAAATCGCGCAGACGATCGCCGGCCGCGCCCCTCTGGCGGTTTCGGTCGTCAAGGCCGAGCTGAGCAGTCTGAGCAGGGGAACCCCCATGAGCGCCGACGAGTATGAGTTTATTCAGTCAGCGCGGCGAGCCGCATTTCGCAGCGACGACCTCAAAGAGGGCGTCAAGGCGTTTTTTGAGAAGCGGCAACCCGTCTTCCAAGGCAACTAATCGCGACAAGAAGCGAGGAAGTCATGGCTGGATACGGAAGGTTTCCCATTCGGACTGCCGAGGAAGCAGCCGCGCTGATTCCCCACGGCGCATCCCTGGGCATTGGTGGATTCACCGACCCCGGCTGTCCGCATGCGGTGCCGAGAGCGCTCGCAAAGCGCGCTCGGGAATTTCACGAGCGCGGCGAGCCGTTTCAGCTCCGTATCCTTACAGGCGCCGAGGCCGGGCCCGACGTTGACGTGGAACTTGTGCAGGCGGACGCGGTCAGCTTTCGCATGCCCTTCCAGGGTGAGAAACCGTGCCGGGATGCGATCAACCAGGGCAAGATCGATTTCGCGGACATCCATCTCTCTCACTGCTCGCAGCAACTCTTCGAGGGATTCCTCGGCAAGATCGATTTTGCCGTGATTGAAGCCAGTGACATCTCGGACGACGGACGAGTGTACTTCACAACGGCCATCGGCAATGGCCCTACCTACCTGCAGCTGGCCGAGAAGGTCGTGATTGAAATAAACCGGCATCACTCAGCGCGCGTCCGGGAATTCAGCGATATCGTCATCCTGCCCCTGCCGCCTCATCGCGAGCCCATTCCCATCCGCCACCCCCTTGACCGGATCGGTGCTCACTACGCCACCGTCGATCCCGCCAAAGTTATTGCCATCGTCGAAACCGACGAACCGAGCACGCGCTTGCCGCCGCGCCAGCCCGACGCTGCGAGCAAGCAGATCGCCGACCACTTGGTTCGCTTCTTTTTGGATGAACTCGCCGCGGGCCGTCTGCCGCGCGAATTTCTGCCACTGCAGAGCGGAGTGGGGAATGTCGGAAATGCACTCATGGCGGGCCTTGGCGACCATACCGACCTGCCGCCTTTTACTGTATATACCGAGGTCTTCCAGGACTCCTGTGTCGATCTCATGCGCTCCGGGCGGCTGACCGGCGCCAGTTCGACTGCCCTCACCGTGTCCGAAGCCAGGCTCCAGGAAATCTATGAGGACTTCGATTACTTTGGCTCGCGGATAGTGTTGCGTCCTCAGGAAATCTCCAATAACCCGACAGTCATACGCCAGCTCGGAGTCATTGCCACCAATACCGCCCTCGAGGTTGATATCTACGGACATGTGAACTCATCGCATGTCTGCGGCACGCAGATGATGAACGGAATCGGCGGCGCCGGGGACTTCGAGCGGAATGCACACCTTTCCGTCTTTGTCTGTCCCTCGATTGCCAAGGGGGGCAGAATCAGCGCGATCGTTCCCTTCTGCAGCCACGTGGACCACTCCGAGCATTCCGTGCACATCGTGATCACAGAACAAGGAATAGCCGACCTGCGCGGGTTGGGACCGGCAGAACGCGCGCGCCGGTTGATTGACCGCTGCGCCCACCCCGCCTATCGCGACTATCTCCATCGTTATGTCGAGGGGGCGCGTGCGGGCCACATCCGCCACGACCTTACACGCTGTTTTGAGCTGCATCGGAATTTGATCGAGCACGGAGCCATGCTTCCCGGGCTTGATCTCAACCAGTTCTCTCCGGCTACGCCGGAGGAATCGAGCGGGGCGGTTCGGCGCCTTGAAGGAGTTTCATCATGATAGAGAGCGATCTGAAAATCCTGGATGATTTCCCGCCTGTCAGTTACGACACCTGGAAGGCGCAGGCGGTAACTGACCTGAAGGGTGTGCCTTTCGAAAAGAAGATGATCACCCACACTTATGAGGGCATCGATATCCAGCCGATCTACACGCCGGAGAGCTGGCCGTCGGCCAACGACCCGTCCGGCTTCCCGGGCGGTCCGCCCTACACGAGGGGAACGAGGCCGCTGGGGCATTCCCTCGACGGATGGGATGTGCGGCAGGAGGTATTGCATCCGGATCCCGCCGAGGTCAACGGGATTGTGCTCGAGGAATTAACCAACGGCGTGACCTCCGTCGAGTTGAAGCTTGACGCGGCGGCCTCCGCCGGACTCGACGCCGACGATCCCCGATCGGCCGAGCTGTGCGGTCGCGACGGGGTCATGGTTTACAGCCTGGGTGATCTCGACCAGACCGTCAAAGGCGTGCAGATGGACGTTGTGCCGGTCTCGCTCGAAGCCGGCGCTGCCTTCCTGCCGGGCGCGGCCCTCCTGGCTGCGCTGTGGGAGCAAAGGGGCCTTGGAGGTTCGAAAGCCCTGGGCGCCTTCAACGCGGACCCGCTGGGCACGCTGATGCGCGACGGTGCTCTGCCGCAGCCGCTCGATGTAGCTCTCCTGCACATGGCCGACCTCGCGGCTTGGACGGCGTGCCACTTTCCCAACGTGAGCTCGGTTAGAGTGTCGACCGCCGTATATCACCATGCGGGCGCCGACTCGGTCCAGGATCTCGCATTCGCCGTGGGGACGGCAGTCGAGTATCTCCGTGCCATGACGGCCGCCGGAGTCGAGTTCAACGCCGCAGTGAGGCAAATTGCCTTCCACGAAACCGTGGGATGCAAGTTTTTCCAGTCGATTGCCAAGCTCAGGGCCCTGCGAAAACTCTGGGCCAGGGCCATCGAGGCTTGCGGCGCCGACGCGAAGGCCGGATCGGGTCTGCGCTTGATAGTCGAGACCAGCCGGCGAGTGATCAGCCACCGGGATGCCTGGGTTAACCTTCTCCGCAATACGGCCGCGACTTTCGCGGGCGCCGTGGGCGGAGCCGATGCGATCATCACGCTTCCCATGGACGCCGCGGTGGGCTTGAGCGACGAATCCTCCCGGAGACTGGCTCGAAACACTCAACTAATCCTGCAGGAGGAATGTCATCTCAATCAGACCGTGGACCCGGCAGGCGGTTCATGGTTTCTTGAGAAACTCACCGACGAGATGGCCGAGAAGGCATGGTCTTTGTTCCAGCAGATCGAGGGCCAGGGAGGAATGGTAAAAGCGGCGACGAGCGGCTGGATCGGCGATCAGATCCAGGCGGTCGAGAGCCGGCGCGAGCAGGACATTGCGACGCGCAAAGCTTCGCTCACCGGAGTGAGCGCGCATCCCGACGTCTTCGAGAAGGATCTCAGCCGCCCCAGCCCGAATTACTCCGAGTTACGCGCCAAAGCGGCCGCGAGGCTGGTGAAGTGGCGTCACGACCGCCGTCAAGGCAACCCCATCGCGGACCTGGCCCCTGTCGTGGCCAAATCGGGACGCGGCATAGGCGAGCTGACAGCCGCGGCTGTCAAGGCAGCAGGAGCGGGAGCGACCATCGGGGAGCTCACATCGACTCTCGCCGGGCCGGTCGCGAATCGCCAGGGCGCATCCGCGACACCGCTGGCCGCCCATCCCTACGCAGCCGCGTATGAACAGTTGCGCGACACGGTCGATGCCTACGCCCGGGCAAATGGAGACAAGCGCCCCAGGGTCTTTCTTGCCAACCTGGGTACGAGAAAGGAGTTTCTCGCTCGCTCCAACTACGCGCGGGACTTCTTCGAAGCGGGCGGCTTCGAACCCGTGGAGAACGACGGTTTCACCGACCCGCAGGCCGCCGCTACCGCGTTCGCTGCGTCCGGAGCAGAGGTCGCCGTCATCTGTTCGACCGACACTCGCTACGCCACCGACGTGGAGAAAGTCGCACCCAAGTTGGCAGCCGCCGGGGCCAGAACCGTGGTGCTGGCAGGGAACCCGGGCTCGAACGAGGCCAGGTACCGCGCCGCCGGAGTCAACCTGTTCATCTTCATCAAATGCAACGTTCTCGAAATCCTTCGCTCACTGCTTCATCAGGTAGGAGTACTGCAATGAATAAGATCCCGAAGTTCGAAGACATCCCCTGGAACGGCGGCCCGAAGGTCGACGAGCGGTCGGCCGACTGGCGGGCCGGCGCGGTGGCCCAGTCGGGCCGATCACTGGATCAACTCGCCTCGTATACGCCCGAGCAGATTCCCATACAACCCCTCTACACCAGTGCCGATCTCGAGGGGCTGGACCACCTGCAGACCATGCCCGGTCTCCCGCCGTTCCTGAGGGGCCCCTACTCCACGATGTACGTCGGCCGGCCCTGGACCATCAGGCAATACACCGGCTTCTCGACTGCGGAGGCATCCAACGCCTTCTACAGGCGCAACCTGGCGGCTGGTCAGAAGGGGCTCAGCATCGCCTTCGACCTGGCCACTCACCGCGGCTACGATTCGGACAATCCTCGGGTCGCCGGCGACGTCGGCATGGCGGGCGTGGCCGTCAACAGCATCCTCGACATGCGGATCCTCTTCGACGGTATTCCGCTGGACCGCATGAGCGTGTCGATGACCATGAACGGGGCCGTTCTGCCGGTACTGGCCCTGTACATCGTCGCCGCTGAGGAGCAGGGGGTCAAGCAGGAACAGCTGTCCGGGACCATACAGAACGACATCCTCAAGGAGTTCATGGTCCGCAACACCTATATCTATCCCCCGGAGCCCAGCATGCGGCTGATCGGGGATATCTTCGCCTATACAAGCCAGCATATGCCGTTGTTCAACAGCATCAGCATCAGCGGGTACCACATGCAGGAGGCCGGCGCCACTGCCGACCTGGAGCTGGGCTACACGATGGCGGACGGACTCGAATATATCAGGACAGGCTTGAACGCCGGCCTGAACGTCGACCACTTCGCTCCGCGGCTGTCCTTCTTCTGGGCGATCAGCAAAAACACCTTCATGGAAATCGCCAAGATGCGCGCCGCCCGGTTGCTTTGGGCGAAGATCGTCAAGCAGTTCAGCCCTAAAAACCCCAAGAGCATGGACCTTCGCACTCACTGCCAGACGAGCGGATGGACCCTGACCGCGCAGGATGTGTACGACAACGTCATCCGCACCTGCATCGAGGCGATGGCCGCTACCCAGGGCCATACCCAGAGCCTGCATACCAATGCATTCGACGAGGCGCTGGCGCTGCCGAGCGATTTCTCCGAACGCCTCGCGATCAATACCCAGGACTTTCTTCAGGAAGAGACCGATACCGATTCGGTGATCGACGCCTGGGGCGGCAGCTACTACGTGGAGCGGCTCACACACGAGCTCATGCACGAGGCCTGGGCTCACGTGGTCGAGTGCGAGCAGGCCGGCGGCATGGCCAAGGCCATTGAACAGGGCATCCCCAAGAAGCGCATCCAGGAAGCCTCGGCCCGGACGCAGGCCCGGATCGACTCAGGAGCTCAGGTCATCGTCGGACTGAACAAATATGTCCTCGACAAACAGGAGGCGATGAAAGTCCTCAAGGTAGACAACTCTGCCGTTCGGCAGGCACAGGCAAAGCGGCTTGCGGAGCTCAGGGCGCAGCGGGATCAGGCGAAGGTCACTGCGGCGCTGGACGCCCTTACCGAGTGTGCCCGCACCGGGAAAGGGAATCTTCTCGATCTGTCAATTGGGGCGGCGCGCGCTAGGGCAACGGTGGGCGAGATCAGCTTCGCCCTGGAGAAGGTCTTCGGCCGGCACAAGGCCGAACAGGAACTGGTCTCGGGGATCTATGCCGAGACCTACGGAGCGAAGAAGCCGCAGATCGTCGCCGTGCAGGACAAGGTCGAGCAGTTTGTGAAGAGCCAAGGCCACAAGCCGCGCATCTTCATCTGCAAGCTCGGTCAGGACGGTCATGACCGCGGCCAGGAGGTGGTCGGAGCGGCTCTCTCGGACCTCGGATTCGACGTGGTCCTTGGCCCTCTGTTTCAGACGCCGGAAGAGGCCGCGCGCCAGGCCGTAGACGATCACGTCGATATCGTCGGACCAAGTTCGCTTGCCGCCGGTCACCTGACCCTGGTGCCCGCACTCCGCCGGGCCCTCTCGAAACTCGGCCACGAGAACATGCCCATCGTAATTGGCGGCGTCATCCCGCCGCAGGACTATGACGAGCTCTACAAGGACGGCGCTCTTGCCATCTTCGGACCGGGTACGGCCATCCCGACCGCCGGACTCAAAATTCTGGAGATTCTGGAGCACCAGGAACGGCAGACCCCTCAACCGGTGTGATGGAAGCCCGGAAAACTCTCTAACCACGATGAAGTCACGTTAAAGAAAGGAGATGAAGCATGCGCGCGCCAACGATATCGCTCGATCAACTCGCGTCCTTGCCAGCAGTTTACCGGGCGGTAATTCCGCCCGCATACAAGGACCGGAATGGCCACATGAATATGCGCTGGTATCTGGCCATCTACGACGAGGCGGGGGACGCGATGTATCCCATGCTCGGGCTCACCGAGGATTACTTTGCTGCAACCGGCACTGGCGGCTTTGACCTCGAGCATCACCTCTGGTATCCCTCCGAAGTGCGCATCGGGGACACCGTTGTGATCAGGGTCCGCATGCTCGCCCGGAGCTCGAAGCTTTTTCACTACATGATGTTCATGGTGAACGAGACCCGCGGCGTGCTCTCCTCCCTGTTCGAGTGCATGCACGCTCATGCCGACCTGAGAATCCGTCGCACCGCACCCTTCCCAGCCCAGGTGGCGGCCCAGATCGACGCCCTCATTGCCGAGCACAGTGCGTTGACCTGGCCCGCGCCGGTCTCCGGGTCCATGGCCGTCAAAGCAGCCTCCAACGTAAGGATAGAACCGTGAGGACGCACATTCCCTACAAAATGATGCCAGCGGAGGGGCTCTGGCAAGGGCAGCCGATGCAGCAGGTCAGGCGAAAGACGGTCACTCTCGTACTCGGAGGCGTGCGAAGCGGCAAGAGCCGTTTTGCAGTGGAGCAGGCGAGGAGATTTGCGCGGGTGTCGTTTGTGGCGACAGCGACACACAACGACGCCGAGATGACGGAGAAGATCCGCCGCCACCAGGCCGAACGCCCTGACCACTGGGAAACCATCGAGGAGCCGCTCGACCTGGCGAAGGCAATCGAGACCGCCGGTACGCGCTCGGAGCTGGTGTTGGTCGATTGCCTGACTTTCTTCGCCGCCAATCTGCTCGAAGCATCAGCGGAGCCTGCCCGCAGCCACATCGATCGATTGCTTGCGGCATTGCGAAGCACGCCTGTCCCAACAGTGCTGGTATCTAACGAAATCGGCAGCGGGATTGTGCCCGCATATCTCTCTGGCCGGCGATTCCGCGATTTCCTGGGCGAGTTGAACCAGAAAGTAGCAGCGATTGCGGACACCGTTGTGCTCATGATCGCGGGACTGCCGTTCGTACTCAAAGACAGGATCGAGGTGCGCGGATGATTGCGTTCCTCGTAGCCGGTACAGCGAGCGGCGTTGGCAAGACGACTGCGTCTCTCGCACTTATGGCGGCATTTCGCGAGCGTGGCCTCGTGGTCCAAGCGTTCAAGTGCGGACCTGATTTCCTGGATACCGGACACCATAGCGCCATATGCGGCCGCGCCTCACGAAACCTCGACAGCTGGATGTTGACCACCGAGGCAAATCGGGCTCTGTTTGAGCGCGCTTGCCGGGGCGCGGATGTCGCCATCGTCGAGGGCATGATGGGGCTCTTCGATGGCAGAGCAGGAAGTACCGACGAAGGCAGCGCCGCGGAGATTGCCAAACTGCTTGGAATCCCGGTTGTTCTGGTTCTCGATGCATCGAAGAGCGCGCGCAGCATCGCGGCAGTAGTCAAGGGGTTCGAGAACTTCGATAGTCGATTGCGCTTTGCCGGAATCGTGCTGAACGGCGTATCAAGCGAACATCACCACCGCATCTTGCGGGACGCGATTCGTACGGTCACACGGACACCGGTTCTGGGGCGCATTCCTGAGGATCCGTCGCTCGCCATTCCCGAAAGACATCTGGGGCTCCGGGCGATTGAGGAGGAGATCTCTCCGAAAAAGCGACGTAAGGCTCTGGCGGAAACCGCGCGACGGTTTCTCGACATGAATCTGCTGTCGGCCCTGACGCGACGGGAGGCACGAACGGAGCATCATTCCCCGTCCCCGCCGCAGCCGGACATGCCAGTGCGCATCGGAGTGGCGCGCGACAAGGCATTCTCCTTTTACTACGAGGACAACTTCGACCTGCTACACGCGCACGGTGCGGAGATCGTTGTATTCAGTCCGCTATCTGACCGGGGTCTTCCGCCGGATCTCAACGGACTCTATCTCGGAGGTGGTTACCCCGAACTCTATTCGAAATCGCTCAGCAGGAATCGCACCATGTGTGACGCTGTCTGCTCGTTTGCGGAATCAGGCAAGCCTGTTTACGCGGAGTGTGGCGGCATGGTCTATCTCGGTCAATCGCTTACGACTTCTGACGGTGAAACTGTCCCGATGGCTGGCCTGTTGCCGCTGGAGTTCGAAATGACACCCGGATTGGTGCGGTTCGGATATGTCGAAGTCACCTTCACCAAAGACTGCCTTCTGGGATTGAAAGGGGGAACTGCCCGCGGTCACAGCTTCCATCATTCACGGCTCCGGCCGGGGGCGTCGATGCCAACCTCTTATCGTTTGCGATATTCCCTGTCCGGGCGACGTGAGCCTGAAGGTTTCACGCATAAGAATGTTCTCGCGACCTACATTCATCTCCATTTCGGGGCCAGCCCGGAACTGGTTCCCTCTCTGCTCGATCGGGCGCGCCGCTGCCATGTTGCGGAGGTGGTCGCATGAGATGGTGGTTCGCAATCCTTCTGCTCTGCGCCGGGACATCCGCACTCGCGGAGCGGCAGGTTACGGACCAATTGGGACGGATGATCTCAGTTCCTGATTATCCACATCGTCTCGTTTGTCTGCTGCCGAGCGTCGTCGATGATGTCTATGCCCTAGGCGCAGCTTCGGACGTGATCGCAGTTACGGACTTTAGCGCCTATCCGGTTGAAGCACGGAAGAAGCCGAGCGTCGGTCCGCCTCTCAGCCCGTCGCTCGAAGTGATCGTGGCTCTTCATCCAGATCTTGTTCTGGGCGGCGGCGATATGAACCGTGCGGAGACGCTGAGCCATCTCGAGCAGCTGGGTATTCCCGTTTTCATGATCAATACGCACGATGTTGAAGGCATCTACCGGTCCCTCGACAGTCTCGGCCATGCCCTGAACCGCGAGGATTCGGCGAGAGAACTGATCGCCAGTCTACGCCGGCGCGAGACAGCTGTCCGGGAGCGTGTCCTCGGCAAGCCGGCAGTTCAGGTCCTGATGCCCATCTGGTATGACCCCATCGTGACGATCGGAAGCCGCGCCTACATTACGGAACTGATCGCATTAGCCGGCGGGCATTCTGTCACCAGCGATATTCCGCAGGAATGGCCGCAGGTGAGTCTCGAAGCTGTTCTTGCGTTTGCTCCCGAAGCTCTGTTGCTGGTGCGCGGCTCGAAGATGTCGCTCGACAGCATCCGGAACCGTCCTGGATGGAGCCAGATCCCGGCGGTTCGCAACCATCGCGTTTACTACGTCGGCGATGAGATCGAGTACCCAAGCCCCGTCGCTTTCGACGCACTGGAGGAGTTGGCCAAAGAATTTCATCCGTGAGATGGGCGTTCCATCTCGATTCATTCGCAGGGCAAAAGCAGGATGTTCGGGAAGCGCGGTGCGAAGCCGCCACTACCCCGTAACTGTAAGCGAAGAGGCCAGGCCATGATGCCACTGGGTTCTTATCCGGGAAGGCGGACCAGGCCGATGACGCGCGAGTCAGGAGACCGGTCCTACTGCAGTTTTCCGAGGGGAAAGCCATGTTTCGAATTTCGCACCGTTACAGAACCTGTGGGCTCGTCGCTGTGTTGATCCTGGTTTCCGCTGCTGCGAATGCCGCCGTCATCCGCGGAAGCGTCTCCGATCCGTCCGGCGCGGTCATTCCCAATGCCAAAGTAGAGTTGATTCAGAACGCTGCTTCCGTTGCGGTCGTTTCGACGGACAGCAGCGGTCAGTACATCCTCCATTGGACGCCAGCGCCGGGAGCACAACTGCGGGTCTCTGCTCCAGGTTTCCGCGTTGCTGAAAAAACTGTCCCGGCAGAGAGCAATAGGGGCGATCTGATCATTGACTTTGCTCTCTCGCTCGCCTCCCTGTCCGAACAAGTCACCGTGACTTCCACTGGAACGCCCACGCCTGAGTCGCAGTTGGGAACAACCGTAACCGTCCTCGGCCAACAGGACTACGTCGGCACGCGAGATATCTCGGAAGCCCTGCCGTGGATTCCGGGGCTGCAGGTCACCCAGACGGGACAGGCTGGGGGTACCACCTCACTGTTCATTCGCGGTGGCGGGAGCGATGCCAACCAACTGCTGATCGACGGCATCCCGGCGAACGATATCGGCGGGAACGTGGAGTTCGCGAACATCGCCTCGGCCGGAATCGGGACGGTCGAGGTTCTGCGCGGACCCAACAGCGCGCTTTACGGCCCCGATGCATTGGCGGGCGTCGTGAGCCTGACGACACCGAGGGGCAGCACGCCGCTGCCGCTCGTGACTTATCTGGCGGGTGGCGGCAACTTCGGCACGTATCACCAGGACGGAACTCTGAGCGGAGCGTATCGGAAGACGGATTATTTCTCCGAATACTACCGCTTCGACACCCAGAACTCGCTGCCGAACAATGAGTACCACAACGGCACGTTCGCGGGGAGCTACGGCTGGGCTCTCACGCCGACTTCGAGCCTCCGCGCAACGGTGCGGCACGATCAGGTAGCCGCCAGCCTGCCTAATGCAATCCAGTTGTTCGGTATTCCCGATGATACGAAGCAGGCAAATGAAGACGCCTATTTCGGGGTGACCTGGGAGGGCCAGACCAAGCCCGCATGGCACAACCTGATTCGCTATGGAGGGATAAGGCTGCGCTCCCAGTTCACGGACTTCGCTCCCACGGGAATCCCGCAGTACATCGACACCACGGATCCATCGGGTACGATTTACAACTGCAATCCCGCATCAGATCCGAACTGCTCCCTGGCGGATTACCTCGGCGCGCCGGTCAAAATTCATGGGGCGAACGGATACACAGTCTCGGGACAGGCCGTCTTTCAGTACGTCCAGCCCTATCCCAACTACTATCCGTCTTCGACTGACAAGGATTTTGTCTACGCCCAGTCGGATTACCGATTCACTCCTCATCTGCTCGGTCTCGCAGCGTTCCGATACGAGAACGAGCGCGGCTATTCGGCCAGCCGGTCCAGTTCGGTCGAGCGCAAGAACTATAACTATACCCTTGAGGTGCAGGGCGACATCCGCAGCCGGCTGTTCTATACGTTGGGCAGCGGACTTGAAGACAATGGTCTGTACGGGTTTGCCGCCACACCGCGGGGTTCCCTGGCCTGGCTGGTGAAGAGCGGGGGCAACGGATTCTTCAGCGGCACCAAGCTCCGCGCCAGCTTCGGCAAAGGCATCAAGGAACCGAGTATCGCCAATCAGACAACCTCGCTCTACGCGCTGCTTGCGAGCCTTCCTGGAGGAAGCCAACTCATCACGCAATGTCATATTGCCCCGATCGGGCCGGAGCGCTCGCGGACCTACGACGGCGGCATCGACCAGCTGCTGATTCATGGACAAGCCCGCGTAAGTCTCACGCTGTTTCACAACGAATTCACCGGTGGGCTGGAGTACATCTATCCGCAGGGCCTGATCGCTCTCGGCGTACCGAGCGCCATCGCGGCAGCCGCCGATTACGGCGCGACCGTGAATTCGGAAGCCTATCGCGCCCAGGGCGCCGAGGTCGAAACCGAGTATCAGATCCGCCATGACCTCTTTGTGCGCGCAGGCTATACCTACGTGGACGCAGTTATCCAGCGCTCTTTTACGAGCGATGCCATCGGACCCAGCTACAATCCGAACTTTCCAACCATCCCCATCGGAATCTACTCGCCGCTGATTGGCGCACGTCCATTTCGGATCGCTCCGCAGAGCGGCTATTTTCAACTGGGCTATCGGCGCAGCCGTTGGTCGGCGAATCTGCGCGGGACCCTGGTGGGGCGGCGAGATGACAGCGATGATCTCGAAACCGACGCGACGGGGGGCACATCCATGCTATTGCCCAACCGCAATCTCGACGGAGCCTACCAGGTGATTGATCTTACCGCCAGCTACCAGGCCAGCCGCTATATAGCGATCGACGGCAGTTTTCAGAATCTGCTGAGCGAGCACTACAGCGCCGCCTTCGGCTACCCCTCTCTTCCATTTACATTCCGTATGGGTATGAAGTTCACGCTCGGAGGTGAATCGTGGCCGTGGAAATAGCCGTGGTTCGCGCCGAACAAAAACCCGGGCTGCAGGGGCGAGTACCACTGCAGCTCACGCTTCTCTTTTTGACACTCCTTCTGGCCTGTCTGATTGCCGCAAGCGTGGGCGCAATTCCTTTGCCGTTCGGCGCACTCGTGCGGTGTCTTGCCGGAAAAGGTCACTTGAGCGTGGCGGAATCCACTATCCTGGTCACTATCCGCCTTCCTCGAATCCTTGCTGCCGCAATGGTCGGGAGCGCGCTCTCCGTCTCCGGGCTGCTGTTTCAGGGACTGTTTCGCAATCCTCTCGCCGATCCCTACGTGATCGGATCCTCCGGCGGCGCTGTGCTGGGCGCCTCCATTGGAGTGTTCCTGTTGCCGCCCATTTCGATTGCGGGGTTCGGCACCTCGGGTCTGCTGGCGTTTGGCGGTGCTGTCTGCTCGATCATGCTCGTATATGCGCTCGCCAGCGTGAATGGCCGCACTCCGGTGGTGGCCTTGCTGCTGGCGGGTTTTTCCGTCAGCACCATGCTGAGCTATTCCTCATATTTTCTTGAGGTCCTCGATCGCGACTTCGGAACAAGAACGCGGATACTCTCATCCTGGTTGCACGGAACCATCGCCCAGCCCACCTGGCCGCAGCTCGCTGTCGTCGCCGTAATGTTGGGAGTGGGACTTGTCGCTTCCGTACCACTTGCGCGCAGGCTGAACACTCTCGCGCTGGGTGAAGAGTATGCCGCCCATCTCGGCCTTCATGTTCAGCAAACGCGCCTGGCCGTGATTGTGGTTGGCTCGGCGTTAACGGCCGCCGCTGTTGCGCTGGGCGGATTGATCAGCTTTGTCGGCCTGATCGTCCCCCACACAATGCGCATTCTGCTTGGTCCGGATCACCTGCGCCTGCTGCCGTTCACCGCGCTTACCGGAGCAATCTTTCTGCTCGTCGCCGACACCGTCGCGAGAACCGCCATTGCGCCGGCGGAACTGCCGGTGGGGGTCCTCACCGCTTGTCTTGGTGGACCATTCTTTCTTTATCTCCTGCGGAAAACGAAAGCGGAGGCATTCTTATGAAGGATCTGCTCACATTTTCCGGCGTTGGCTTCAGCTACGGAGAACGCACGATCTTGAGCGATTTCACTGCGAGCGTAGCCGCGGACGCGTGCATCGCGATTGTCGGCCCTAACGGAGCGGGTAAGACGACGTTGCTGCGGCTTGCGGCAGGCACGTTGCGACCCCACTCTGGAGAAATCTGTCTTCAGGGGCGACCGCTTATTTCTTTGAGCCGGCGCACCATCGCGCGGGCGATCGCGCTGGTGCCGCAGGATGTCGAAGTGCCGTTCCCGTTCACCGTCGAGCAGTTTGTACAGCAGGGACGGACTCCATATCTCGGTCTTTTCGGTGGTCTCGATGCAGAGGACCGGGAAGCAGTCGAGCGCGCTTTCGAGCTTACCGACACCGTTCAACTGCGCACCCGAATCTTTAACCAGCTCAGCGGCGGAGAACGTCAGCGTGTCAAAATCGCCCTCGGTCTGGCGCAGAATCCCCGGATCATTCTGCTGGATGAGCCTACGCAGCACCTGGATATTGGCCGTCAGCTCGAGTTGATCGGGCTCATCCGGCAACTCACGTCTCAGGGCATCGCCATCGTTGCCGCAATGCACGATCTGTCGCTGATTGAGGGCATATTTTCCACCGTGTGGCTGCTGGCTCCCGGCGAACCCGCCCGCCATGGGCTGCCCTGCGAGATGCTGGAGCCAGAGCTCCTCGAAGAAGTCTTCGACTGCCCGCCCCATAGCGGCGCTCTGTTCCGAGAGCCCATCCTGAGACGAAAGGAGGCAATTTACTCATGATGGCCGAATCCTTGGAACTGAACAGTCTGCTTGCCGCCATTTGCCCCGTCGGAGGAAAGCATGTGGCCGAGGCCACGCGCCGTCTCGATTCGCTGACCAAGCCGATCGGTAGCCTCGGCCGGCTCGAGACAATTGCCGCGCAAATGTTTTCCATTTTCTCCGGAG
The DNA here is from genome assembly GCA_963725225.1 of uncultured Acidobacteriaceae bacterium. GTDB lineage: Bacteria > Acidobacteriota > Terriglobia > Terriglobales > Acidobacteriaceae > Silvibacterium. The sequence continues at coordinate 36,847 of CAVRXY010000027.1, read as the reverse complement.
AGGTCCCGTTGCCTCTGCGTCGCGCCGTCTATGTCTTCGCCGCCGACCATGGGGTCACGGTCGAGGGCGTCAGCGCCTATCCATCGGAAGTGACGGCACAGATGGTTCACAACTTCCTGAACGGCGGTGCAGCTATCAACGTGCTGGCACGGCTGCACAATGCCACGCTTACCGTGATCGATGTCGCAGTCGATGCCGATTTTGACGATGCTCCCGGCCTTTGTCGTATGAAGGTCCGGCGTGGCAGCCGCAATATGCATCGAGAGCCGGCGATGACCGGGGAGGAACTGGTCGCGGCCCTCCACGTTGGAATTCATCTCGCCCGGGTCGCCGCGGAGAGAGGCGAGAACCTGGTGGTAGTCGGTGAAATGGGCATCGGAAATACGACGGCCGCAAGCGCCATCACAAGCTTGCTTACTCGCCAGCCGATCTCCGCCGTGACCGGCCGCGGCGCTGGACTTGATGAAGACGGAAGGAATCGGAAGCTCAACGTGATTCGCCGTTCGGTCGAATGCCACTTTGGCCCTGAACCGAATCCGGAGCCCTTCGAGATCCTGCGCTGCGTAGGGGGTCTCGAAATCGCAGCCATGACCGGCTTCGTGCTCTGCGCTGCCGCGAACCGCATCGCGGTCCTGTGCGACGGATTCATATCCACTGCCGCGGCCGCGGTTGCACACGCCATCTGTCCCCACGTCACTGACTATCTCTTTGCTGGACACTGCTCCGAGGAGCCGGGACACCGATTTCTGCTTCACAGGCTGGGACTGACACCGATCCTCAATCTCGGGATGCGCCTCGGAGAAGGTACCGGAGCCGTCCTGGCGATGCCACTGATCGAATCTTCCGTTCGCCTGCTGACGGAAATGGCCACATTCTCGTCAGCAGGCGTCAGCGAGGCAACGAGATGAGGATGCCGCGAGTAGTCCTGGACACCGCAACAGCGTTTCAGTTCCTCACCAGAATCCCTTTGTCGCGACTCGCGTACGATCCGGAGGCGCTGTCGCGCTCCGCGAAGTTCTTTCCGCTAGTTGGACTGGCGCTCGGTTTCGCCGCCGCGATCGTGTTTGAGTGGCTGTCTCTGCATTTACCCGCCATGGTTGCTGCGCTGTTCACGGTGCTCTTTACTGTCGTGGTTACCGGGGGTCTGCACGAAGACGGCCTCGCCGACGTCGCCGACGCCTTCGGCGGCGGATGGTCGCGTGAAAAGGTCCTCGAAATTCTGAAAGACAGCCGTATCGGCACGTATGGCGCGCTTGCCACGGTGTTCTCGGTTCTGGGGCGCACACTGTTGATCGCCGCTCTTCCGCGCAGCGAGGCCGCGAAGTATGTAGTCTCAGCCCATGTTGTCTGTCGGTGGACCATACTTCCTCTGGGTTCTTTGTTGGCGGCGGCACGCAAAGACGCAAGCCAGGGCGCCCGCCTGGCTAGTCAGATCTCAGGTATCTCTCTGTGGGTCGGGACAGCAATCACGATCGCAATCGTTGGATACCTGCTTCGCATGGCGGCATTGGCGCCAGTCTTTGCTGCTCTGGGTATCACGGCGCTGACCGGCGTGTACTACCAGCGGCGGATCGGCGGTGTCACCGGGGATTGCTTCGGAGCGACGACGCAGCTTACGGAAATCGCAGTCTACGTTGCGGGGGCGTGGCACGGATGAAGACGATCGTCCTGATTCGACACGCCGAGACAGCGCTGACCGGCAGATTCTGCGGGCATTCTGACCCGGACCTCAACACTGCCGGCGAACAGCAGTTGGCTTGCATTGTGCAGCGGGTCGCAGCTCTGGGAATTCAGCGCATTCTGTCCAGCGATCTTCGCCGTACGTTGCGAACTGCGCAGGCGATTGGCCAACAGATCGGCGTCGAGGTTGAACTCCGGCCGTCGCTGCGTGAGATCCACTTCGGACTATGGGAAGGATTGAGCTGGGCCGAAATCGAAGCTCGTTTTCCCTATGGGGCACAAGCGTGGGTTGAGGAATTTCCAATGCGGTGCGCCCCTGAGGGAGAACCATACCTGGAGTTTGCGCTCAGGATAGACGCGGAATTCGCTTCGCTCCTGCGCAGCGATGCAGACCAGATGATCGCCGTCGTCACGCATCGCGGCGTAATGCGCTATGCGTTAACCGGATTCTACGGCCGGAGTGAGCAGGAAGCCTTCGAGCAAACTGCTGCCTATGGCTCGGTGGTCCTTGTCGCCTCTCGATCAGTTGCTCACGAGGTCGTGTCATGATGCAGACGCTGGTCGAAATTCACGGTCTGGCAGGATGGGTTTTCGATCCAGTCTATGGCCTGAACCGGTGCCCGCTCGCTACCACGATCAGGAGGGCAAAGTGAGTATCGCAACGAAACACGGAGACCGCGGCGAGACTAGCGTGGCCGGCGGCATTCGGATCTCTAAGGCCGACCTGCGCGTCGAAGCCTACGGAACCGTGGATGAACTGAATGCCGTGCTCGGGTTCGCGCGAAGCATCTGCACGAATAGCGAAATAGCCTCCAGAGTCCATGAGATTCAGAAGGCGCTCTTTCGACTTGGCTCAGTCCTGGCTACCTCGCCGGAAAGCCAGGAGCTCGCAGCCCAACTCTCCGCCGAAGATGTGGACCGCCTCACGGATCTGGTCCATTCGATCGAGGTGCGCGAGGGCATTCTGTCGGACTGGTCTCTACCCGGAGCCCACCCCGAGTCGGCGGCGTTCGAAGTGGCCCGCACCGTCTGTCGCCGTGCGGAGCGGGCCATCGTTCGGCTCGCGGAGGCCGGCCCTGCGGTGCACCCGCAGACCATCCCATACATCAATCGTCTGTCCGACCTGATCTGGCTGTTTGGCCGGCAGATCGAACTTGAAACCGGAGTTGATTCCCTCTTCGCGATGAGCAGCACAAGGGCGCGCGATGGTCGAGAGCGTGGTGAATACGATGACACACTATTCGGAATCGGAGCAGGCCGCGGTTTACCGCGTCATTCGGGAGAGACGGGATGTGCGCACCGGCTACCTCCCCAATCCGGTCAATGACGCGACGCTGCGACGCCTTCTGACCGCTGCTCATCATGCACCGTCGGTTGGATTTATGCAGCCCTGGCGATTCATTGTCGTGCGCGACGCTTCGCTGCGCAGCGCTGTCTACGAGATTTTTCTGCGGGCCAATGCCGAAGCTGCCGCCACCTATACCGGCGAACGCGGTGAATTATATGCGCGGCTCAGGCTGGAGGGACTGCTCGATTCTCCTCAGCACCTTTGCGTGGTTTGCGATCCGACAACTCAGCGTGGTCATCGATTGGGACGCAACTCGATGCCTGAGTCCTCGGCTTATTCGGTTGTGTGTGCCATCCAGAACCTGTGGCTTGCAGCGCGAGTCGAAGGCATCGGAGTGGGCTGGGTAAGCATCGTTGATCCTTGCGAGATCAAAAAACTATTGCGCGTTCCTCCGCATGTACATTTGGTCGCTTATCTTTGCTTCGGTTATGTGGAAGGCTTCTCCGATGTTCCGGACCTTGAACGAAAGGGATGGGAAGAACGTGCCGAACTTGCCTCTCTCGTAAGAGACAACTACTTCGAGCAGTCATATGAATTTCAGGGGGCCTGCAGATGACTGGTCGGTTGACCAGCTTATCCCATCGAGTTCGACGGCACTGGCATTGTGACCTGCCGAGGATGCCGAAATGATGAAGCAAGTGACTAAATGGATTGTCACCAGTGAAAATCCCGCATCTCTGGTTCATGCGACTCGGACCGCAATTGGTGCAACTGGGTCATACCTTATCGCTCACTCGTTTCATTTACCAGAAGCCCACTGGGCGTCGATCACTACGATAATCGTCATGCAGTCCACACTGGGCGCCTCACTGCCAATTTCCATGCAACGTCTCGCCGGTACAGCCGTTGGAGCGTTTTTTGGAGCAGCGGCTTCCTTCTACTTCCCTGGCAACGTCTGGGCTTTTGGACTATCTGTCTTTATTGTGGGACTGATCTGTGCGTTGTTCCGCGTTCAGAGAGTCGCTTATCGGTATGCGGGGATCACACTCGCGATCGTGATGTTGGTGACGCGATCCCAAAGCGTGTGGCTGATCGCCATACATCGGTTTGTTGAAGTCTCCGTAGGAATCGCCGTCGGTTTATTGCTAGCAGCGGTCTGGCCTGAACGACAGAGGCTCGTTAGCACGACTTGAAATGGCCCATGCCGGACAAGCCCAGGGACGCCCCGCACTGGGCGAAATCCAAAACGCAATGCAGGGTTTACGCTCGGCCGTCGAGCCCCTTCGGTGGTGCCGTCGCCGAAAAGCGGGTTGACATTGGGAACCTCGCGATCGCCAGGCATGCCTTTGCTCACGATCTAGATCCAGCTCCGTGTCCCGGTCCTGACTTCCCAATTCGCCGAGGAAAAGAAACGCACCCAAGCGGCGACGGCCGCCGCGCAGTCCACAGCTGCGGCCATAAGCGGGCAGACGGTCACTAGCATTTGCGAGGTCGACAAGCAGATACCGCGGCCACCGCGCCCTCCTCGACGAGTGCGCACAACTGGCTGACGTTGAAAACGTGTCGGAATATTGACAGAACTGTCAGCAGGTGTGTACAGCCCCCCGACGTGATTTTCAGTCAGAGACCAGGACCTGCTCGATGTGATTCAGCGTGCACTTGACCGTCACACCGCAGTCCGCGAAAAGCAAAGACAACTTGCTGGACTGCAGGAGCGCTATGCAGCACTGAGCCCGCGCGAGCGTGAAGTCATGAGCCTGGTGGTTTCCGGGATGCTTAACAAGCAGGCAGCGGAACTCGGGGCCAGCGAAACCACGGTAAAAATCCACCGTGGGCATGTGATACAAAAAATGCAGGCTAAGTCATTGCCCGAACTGGTTAGAATGGCCGACATGCTCAAGGTTTCTCATTAGCTCCTGCTGTCAGACACTCGCCTGCGTCGGCAGTTTTCATAACAATCCTGTTCCAGGGCATTGCCCAAAGTCTTATTGCGCCGTCCGAAGGTGTGATTGTTTCCGATGGATCGTCGGCTTATCGTGCAGTAGTGATAAAAGGCCAGAGCACAGAGTTCGTTGTAATCGTAGATGACGATGAATCGGTCCAAAGCGCACTGCAGGACCTGATTGAAGCGGATGGGCTTTCGGCGAAGAGCTTCGGCTCAGCCGAAGAATTCCTCGAGTCCGGCCTCCAGCGTAAAGCGGCGTGTCTGATCACGGATATCCGCATGCCTGGAATGTCAGGTCTGGAACTGCAGGCGAGGCTTAAGGCCGAAGGATTCAAGACACCGATCATTTTCATCACCGCACACGGAGATGCGAGAGTGCGGATCCAGGCAATGAGGGAAGGCGCCGTTGAGTTCCTGATGAAACCGTTCGATGATCAAGTTTTACTGAGTAGAGTTCGTGCCGCACTCGATAGATGAGCAACCGACGATGGCGCGGAGGAAGCCGGGCGGGCGGCAAGTTTGCGGGGGTTTTCTGTGAAGAGTTCCGAAGGAATTGATTACTCTGAGCGGAACCAGGCTGAGCGCGCATTTGAACAGATTGTCGGAAACAGCCCTGCGCTTGAATCTGTGCTTGAGCAAGTGACACTTGTTGCGCCCACCGGGTCCACCGTTCTGATTCAGGGCGAAACCGGCACAGGAAAGGAGCTAATCGCCCATGCCATTCACAATGCAAGCCCGCGATGCGGACGTGCGCTAATCAAGCTGAATTGCGCGGCTATTCCGCTTGATCTGCTGGAAAGCGAATTGTTCGGCCACGAGAGAGGCGCCTTCACCGGAGCTATATCGCAGAAGGTTGGGCGCTTCGAACTGGCACATACCGGCACCCTGTTTCTGGACGAGGTAGGGGACATCCCGCCAGCGCTGCAGCCGAAATTGCTACGTGTACTACAGGAACAGGAGTTCGAGCGCCTGGGCAGCGGACGCACCCACAAGGTGGACGTGCGGCTTGTGGCTGCCACGAATCGTAACCTGCTGGAAATGGTCACGCGAAACGAATTCCGCTGCGACTTGTATTACCGGCTCAACGTCTTTCCGATCTCCTTGCCGCCCCTCCGCGAACGTCGGGAAGATATTCCGGCTCTTGTCGAGCACTTCGTAGAGATTTTCAGTCTGCGCATGAGAAGGCACATCCGTCTCATTCCTCCGGAAACTATGGCGGCCTTCTCGTCGCACCGTTGGCCCGGCAACATACGTGAACTACAAAACCTCGTCGAGCGTGCGGTGATCCTGGCGCAAGACGGAGTGCTTCCGAACCCACTGCCCAAGCCCGTGGTACCCATAGCCGCTTCGCCCCCAGCAGGTACGATGTCCAAAGACGCGGAGCCTGTTGTGCCAATGACGCTCCGGGACTCCGAACGCGCACTCATACTCCGCACCCTGGAAGCGACCGGTTGGAAAATCGGAGGACCGACAGGGGCAGCCGCAAAGCTGGGTTTAAAGCGGACAACGCTCGCTCAGCGGCTGAAAAAGCTTGGGATCGAACGGCCATTGTGGCACGCTGCTTCGCCGGACAATCACATAACGCCCCAGCCACCTGAATCATTGGCAGGACTGTGAGCATTTGGGTGATTGTGTCGGTTTAGTGGCACTCCGCGGTGGTTCCAATTATTACCGAGAGCGGGACCGTCCCGGCTTCCAATCAATGGAGAAAGCACAAATAAAGGCGGCCATCTGGCTGGTCATTCTGCTGGCGTGCTGGCCCTGCGCTTTCGCGCTTGATCCCTCGCTGGATGTTAGTCAATACGCGCACACGTCGTGGAAAATCCGCGAGGGCTTTGCCATAGGCACTATTCATGAAATTGTTCAGACTCCTGACGGCTACCTGTGGCTTGCTACGGAGTCCGGCCTGCTTCGCTTCGATGGCGTTCGGACTGTGGCCTGGCAGGCTCCTGCGGGTGAGAGTCTCCCCAGCAACGATATTCGCGGTCTGCTAGTGTCCCGAATCAGAAATAGATTGAAGAATACAGTTAGGTGCGGCATAGTTGGATATGGCACTGGGCCGTCCCACCAAACCGCTCGACGTAAGCGCCGCGGAAAAGGAAAAATTGACGCTGCTGGCGCGTCGGCCGAAGTCTTCGCAGGCCACAGCCATGCGCGCCCGCATAGTGCTGGGCTGTGATGACGGCCTGAGCAACAGCGCTGTGGCCAGGAAGCTGAATATCACCGGAGCCACTGTATGCAAATGGCGCGAGCGTTTTCGAGTCAACAGGCTGGAAGGGCTGCTCGATGAGCCGCGGCCGGGCGCTCCGCGCTCGATCAGCGATGCCGAGGTCGAGGCGGTGATCACGCAGACGCTGGAATCGATGCCCACCAACTGCACGCACTGGAGCACGCGGCTGATGGCGCAGAAGACTGGGCTGTCGCAGACTGCGATTGTGCGCATCTGGCGCGCCTTTGGACTCCAGCCGCACCGGGTGGAGAACTTCAAATTCTCCAAAGACCCGCAGTTTGTCGAGAAGGTCAGGGACATCGTCGGGCTGTATATGAATCCACCGGAGCACGCGATGGTGCTGTGCGTGGATGAAAAGAGCCAAGTACAGGCTCTGAACCGCACGCAGCCGATTCTGCCCCTGGCGCCAGGCGTGCCGGCCCGCCAGTCCCATGACTACGAACGGCATGGCGTCACTTCGCTGTTCGCCGCGCTGAATGTGGCCACCGGCGAGGCGCTCGGCAACTGCCATCGTCGCCATCGGCATCAGGAGTTCCTGAAGTTTCTGGCCCGGATCGATGCCGCCGTCCCCGCCGACATCGAGGTGCATCTCGTGATGGACAACTACGGCACGCACAAAGTCGACAAAGTGCGGAACTGGTTCGCACGCCATCCCCGCTATCATGTGCACTTCACTCCCACCAGCGGAAGCTGGCTGAACCTGGTCGAGCGACTCTTTGCCGAGATCACCGAGCGCTGTGTTCGCCGCGGCAGCCATACCGCAGTCCCTCAGCTGGAGAAGGCCATGCTGAACTATCTTCGAGAACGCAATCGCGCACCGAAACCTTTTGTGTGGACCGCTGACGCCGATCTCATCCTTGGCAAAATCCAGAGGCTTTCTAAACGAATCTCTGACTCAGGACACTAGCCGGGCGCGATGGAACCCTTTGGCTCGGCACTGCCAAAGGCCTCGCAAGCTGGAAAGACGGCAAGCTGACGCACTATCCAGAGCTCGCCGGGCGCGATGTGGGCACGTTTTTCGAGGATCATGAAGGAACCGTATGGGCAGCTGGAACGAATTGGGACGCTGGGTTCTCGGCGCCCGCGCAGCTCTGTGCAATCAAGAGCCGCGAGATCCATTGCTACGGAAGCAACGGAGTTTTCGGCTTTGGCGTGACCGACGCATATGAGGACAGCCACGGCAATGTGTGGTTAGGAGGAGCCAACGGGATCTGGCGATGGAAGCCTGATCCTCCAATTCGCTACGCGGCACCAGCTCTGATGCAGTCAGGATTATCGGGACTGATCTTCGCTCGCCACGCCTTGATTGAAGACGGCCACGGAGGGCTGCTCGTAAGTGGCTACCGCGGGATCTGGCACCTCGCTGACGGGAAGGTTGAGCCATATCGGTTTCCATTTCCTCCACCGCAGTTCAGGGAGGCAAAGCTGCTCCGAGACCGCGACGGCGGTCTATGGATCGGAACCCTGGATGCGGGACTCCTGCATGTCCACCAGGGCCGGATGGACGTGTATACGACTGTGGAAGGTCTTTCGGGAAACTCCGTAGAAAGTCTCTTTCAAGATCGTGAGGGCAATATCTGGGTATCCACAATCAATGGCCTCGACCGTTTTCGCGACTACGCGATTCCCACGATCTCTGTGAAACAAGGGCTGTCCAGTTCGGTGGTCGTTTGCATCCTGGCTGCCCAGGACGGCAGCGTTTGGCTCGGGACATCGGATGGCTTAGACAGATGGAAGGATGGGCAGGTCACCACCTATTACAACCCGGCCGTGGAGCGAGGTGCGGTCCTTGCCGGACGCGGACTGGTGCACAAGCCAGGCGCAAAGGTCCGCGAAGTCGCTTCCCCCGAACTGCCTGACAATTACGTGGGCTCGCTTTATCAGGATACTAAGGGACGAATCTGGATCTCCACGCTCCAGGGACTGGCTTATTTCAAAGACGGCAGGATTAGCCGCTTAAGCGATACTTACCTTAAATCTTTAAGCCCAATCGCCGGAGACAGTGCCGGAAACCTCTGGGTCACAAACAGCGACGAAGGCCTCTTTCGTTTGCGAGACGGAAAGGTGGTCCAACAATTTCCCTGGGCCAGTCTGGAACTGCGTGGCTCGCTTTCCATGCCCCTTGCCACTGATCGACACGAGGGTCTGTGGCTGGGCTCCTGGAATGGCGGCGTAGTTTATTTCAAGGACGGACGAGTCCGCGCATCATATACGGCCAAAGACGGGCTTGGCGCGGGCCGCGTCAATTCCCTCAAACTCGATCCGGACGGTACGCTCTGGGCCGCAACCGATGGCGGGCTGAGCCGGATCAAATATGGTCATGTCAAAACACTCACCAGCAGGAACAGCTTACCGTGCGATACAGCTCACGATCTTATCGATGACGACGCGGGTTCCGTGTGGTTGTACATGGCCTGCGGACTGGTGCGGGTGCCCCGATCTGAGTTGGAGGCCTGGGCTGCTAATCCGGCTCGTACAGTTCAGACCACAGTCTTCGATACCTCCGACGGCGTAAGAAACCACGCGGGCGTCTACAACTTTGGCCCGCGTTCTGCCAGGACGCCAAATGGAAAATTGTGGTTCTTACCTCTGGACGGGGTCAACGTCGTTGATCCCGGACATCTTTCCTACAACAAACTTGGGCCGCCGGTACACATTGAGCAAATCACAGCGAACGGCAAAGTCTACGACCTGTCTACAGCCGGCAAGGGACCTCTACAGCTGCCTCCGCGACTTCACGACCTTTCGATCAATTACACTGCTCTGAGCTTCGTCGCGCCAGAGAAGGTGCACTTCCGCTTTATGCTGGAAGGCCAGGACAAGACCTGGAGGGAAGTAGTCAGCCACCGCGATGTGCAGTACTCCAACCTTTCTCCGGGCACCTATCGCTTTCGCGTGATTGCCTGCAACAATAGCGGCGTGTGGAACGAGGAAGGCGCGTCTTTGGACTTCTCGATTGCGCCCGCTTACTACCAGACCAATTGGTTCCGTGCGCTGTGTGTACTCACCATCCTGGCAATGTTCTGGACCATCTACCAGCTTCGCGTGCGCGCGTTAGAGCGGCGGCAGGCCGAGATCCGGGCGCTGAACGAACAGCTGGTCAAGGCGCAGGAAGCGGAGCGGATTCGCATCTCCGGAGAGCTGCATGACGGGGTTCTCCAGCAGATCACCTCTCTTACTCCCAGGCTGGGCACGGTGAAACGTGAGGTGCCCCCCGAGTCGAAAGCGAAAGACAGGATCAGTAGTTTACAGCAACAACTCATCAAGATCGGAACGGACATCCGTCATCTATCGCATGAACTTCATCCTGCATTACTGCAAGAGGCAGGACTGCCGGCGGCGCTGTCGGCGTATTGCGAGGAGTTCAGCCACGTGCGTGGACTCCCGGTGTCGTGTGAGACGGACGAGAGCGTGAACGAGTTGTCTCCCGGCGCCGCGCTGTGCCTTTACCGTATCGCGCAGGAGGCACTGGGCAATGCCGCCAAGTATTCGAGAGCCAACAGGGTGGAGGTTCGGCTTAGCCGGTCTGACGGCCGTGTGTGCCTCTCGGTGTCCGATGATGGTGTTGGCTGCTTTCCCGACCAGGTCGGAAAATCCGGAGGGCTGGGACTGATCAATATGCGCGAACGCGTGCTCCAGCTGGACGGAACGTTTGCGTTCGATAGCGAACCGGGGCAAGGGACCACCGTGAAGGTGACGGTTCCATTTCGAGTGGACTCGTAAGGTCGCGTGCAAACCCATCTCGCGACGGCTCGAATGCGCCTAATTGCCCCGCCAGTTTCGCCGCTGTGCGCTTCCTCGGTTCGCGCACACAATCGGACGTTATAGCGAGGCGACCTGGCCGACACACCCGGTCAAAACTCTGGCTCTTTTGGCCATGAGCAGGTCATTGTTCTCGGATAATGGGCGAACCGGAAGTAGCCCTCACGGATTCGCCAGCCCAAGAAGCATTTTGAGATAGCTTCTAATCTGTCGGTGCCCACTAGTCGTTGAGACACTGCCCAAAGACGAACGGGTGCGTCATACTTAGGTGTGACGGTAGAGAGCAAAGGCGTGGACCGACGGTGTTTTTTCAGTGGAAGCTCGACGCTGAACGGCGCAGCAGCGATCAGCTCTACTCATAAGTTTGCTGCTAAGGGCGCCGCCATCCCAACCATCTCAAAGGGCAACAGGGTGAGAAGCTGAACATTGTCCCACTAGCACAGGACGAAATCGCGGGTAGTTCCCTGCCCGATGCCCGTGATGAATCAGGGCACCGGGCAGCCTCTGCGTTACCCCCTTAAAACGAAACAGCTGCAACTTGTGAGCTTTCCTGTAGTCCCTTGTTGACCAGGACCTTGACTTCCACCCTGCGATTCAAGGCGCGTCCTTTTCTATCGGTGTTTTCGGCTGCAGGATGCGTCGCGCCATATCCGGCCGGCACAACGATCCGCTGCAGGGGAACGTTGCCATTTTCGATGAGATAGTGAACGACTGACGTCGCCCGCTCCTCGCTCAGCTTCTGGTTGTACTTCGATGAGCCGTCGCTGGAGGCATAGCCTGCAATCTCGATCACGTACCCGGTAGAGCTAGAGGTAGAGGAGACAAGCTGATCGAGATCCGCCTTGCCCTTGGCGTCAAGGGAACTGCCGTTTTCGCGGAAGTAGACTTGAGCCTCGGTCAGTGCCGTGTAGTCGGCCAGGTCCGAAACACGCTGGTTTACAGTCTTGACGGCTGCAGCATCCTCGGCCGCTGCGGCACCTGCTGCCTGAGCTGTCGAGAGTCCCTGATCTGCCGTGGACTGCGCCTTGTCCGCGGATCCCTGCGCTGTGGCCGCATTCGCTACACCCTGATCCGCCGTAGTCTGCGCCTTGCTGGCCGCGGCCTGATTGGCCTCGACCTGTTGCTCCTCGGCTACTTCGACCGCAAACAGATCAGGGTTGAACGTGATCTTCGTAGCCTCGAGTTGGCCATCGGCATTCCCGACGCCATTCACCTCAATGGTCAGGCCCGGCACCAGCGCCGTAACGTCCGTAGCTGTGTGACGGAAGAATGCCTTGTCGTGTTCGATCTTCGTGCTGTCACCTAATTTGATGACCTCGACCGTGCCTGACTTCTTATCCTGGATCTTCACCAGGTCCCCGGAACGTGAGATGATCACGCCCTTGACTTTCGCCCTTTGACCATCTGCTATCTGGCTTGTATCTGCCGCCGCAACAAGTGTCATTCCTGCGGACAGGCAGAGGCAAGCCGCCGACAAAAACGCGAGACGCATGTTCTTCCTAGTATTCAGCTTCATTGAATCCTCCGGTCATTCGCGATGACCATCAAATAAGGTTCATTCGGACAACAGGTATTTCAGGGCAACGCCTTGCCTGCTGCAGGGGGCTTATCGATAAGAGCGTTGAGCATCTTCGGGCTGTGAGCGATTATGCGTGTGTGGCCTCTTACAGAACGCTTCTCAAGGGTTGATCCTGAGGTTGCCGAACTCATCGGTCTTAGTTTCAGGAACGATAGCCGGAATAATCCAAAGCTCCTGCCGTAACTAAGGCAAGTTAGAGGCCAGACATCGTGTGTCAGGATAGTCCGGGGCTTTCTCATTCTTAGCGCGGTACTTACGCCACTGCGGTGAAGTGATGTTGTATGCGCTTCTCAGAGGAGTAACTAATCAGTGACTAATCTTTGACGCGAGGCGGCAGCCTTTTGACATGGAGACGCGTCCGCATAAACGTCGTCCCTGATGACCAATGTCGCTAACTTCTCGTCGGGCAACAAACTGCCGTGGGAAGTCAAAGCCACAGTACACGTGCTCATCGAGAGTCGCCGCGATACATCCCGTCCATGACGTGTCCGGGAGCAGTGCGATCACCCTCCGCTCGCGGCGCGCCGGCTAACAACTCGCGGAACCAAACCGCGCGAAACCGAAACCGCGCGAACTCGCTGAATCCCTGGCGAGGCGGGCATCGTCCGCCTTCTGTTCCCAATCTCCAACCGTCCGCAGCACTAATTCCCTTGTGAGAACTACCATCCCCCTACTTCCTTCGAGCGCTTCTTCCATTCGCTCGATGTATGAGAAGGCAACTCTCGTACCATACCGCCGCCGCGGCCTGCAACGCGTAAATAGCTGAGTTTCAAAAGCCGCGGTCTATGAAAGGTGTCATGGTGGCTAAATGGTCGACCACTAAAGTTGGCAGGTGCCGCAGTGTTGACGCGGTCTGACGGTCCCAAAACTGTTTTTCAGGGAACAACGATGGCGGATTCGAGATTGTCGTTGCCAGGATTACTGCAGGTTTGGCGACAATCCAGCAAAATCTGATGAGGCAGCCTATCAATTCCGGCGCCGCCGGCAACTCAGTGAGAAGCTTCAGGAGATGAAGCACTTGCCACGTCTTCAGCCTTTCGCCAACTGGAATCGGGGTTGTATTCCCTCATAGCCTTGGCTATAACATCGGTCTTCTTGCCGAGATCCTTCTGATACACCACCCCGTCCTCATTCACGATGAAGGTCATGACACCGGACGACCTATCTTCCGCCGGATAGGCCACGAAAGCGAAACCCCCGGTCATCTGGCCGTCAACGACATAACTTTTCGCGCCGCCTGGGGCATTCTTCCCCTGACGCGTCAGGATGTGGTAATAGTAGCCGCGATAAGGAGTCGGTGCGCCATCTCGGCCCTGCGCATAGCCCTCAGCGACGGCCGATGCCACCAGCGGCCCGATGGGGCTTTGGGGTTCGCCATCCGCGGCTTTCCAATAGAGGCCATCGTGTTGCCCTTCATCACTGAAGATTTTGCGGGCGTACTCGTTCTGCCGTGTGGAGTAGTATTCCTTTTCGGCCGCCACGAGTTCCTGGCAAACGCGAATCGTCGACATTTCATTCCGACCAATCCGCCTGAACAAAATTTCCTTCTTGCCTGCCGCGGTGTCGAAATACCACGAGTTGCCCTCGTTCACGAGCGGTATGGGCGTGGGCCAATTCTTCGCGCCGATATATAAAGTAGTGGTTCCATCCGGTTCTTTCACCAGACGATGCATTTCCTGATATTTCTGGACGAAATTAGCGCGGCTCTCGGCGTCCTCGGTTTCGTCTCCCGACGAGATGATTAGCTTTCCCTCGGGTCCAAGGATATTAAGCATCGCCTTTTCGTCGTTACTCCGCACTGCCGTGACGAATGCGTTGCTCGCTTCTTCCGGCGATGAATATGTCCTCTGGCCCGGTTGCTGCGCCATGGAACGAGGAAAGCATGAGGTCAAAAGGATAGCGAGCGCGGCCAATTCAGCAAGATTCGCCCAATGAAATTTGTCGATGTTCAGCTTCGTTCGCCGCATGTGGCGTCTCTCCAATTCCAGGTTTTGCAAGCCAGGTACATGACGAAACTTCGATTACCGATGCCCGCCACCGCCATGAGCCCCCCCGCCTCCACCGCCGTGAAACCCTCCGCCGCCACCACCGCCGTGAAAACCTCCGCCGCCACCGAAGCTCGCGCCTCCGCGTGACGAAAAGCCTCTTTCCTGCCCGCCATGGTCGTAGCCGCCGAAGGTGTTCGATCGCATGCCGCTCTGACCGCGGGGGTCAGCGTATCCTCGCGCCGCCTGGGGATCGCCATTGAAAGGCCTGACGGTTGCGCCGGGATGGTTGTAAGCGTCGCCGCGATAGCCGTTCTCTTCGTTGTGATAGCCGTTCGCTTCGTTGTGATAACCGTTCGCTTCGTTGTGATAGCCATTCTCGTTGTGATAGCCGTTCACTCCGCCGCGCGCGGCTCCGCCCCGGTAGTAGTTGTTCCGGTTATAAAACGTGTTGCTCCGGGAGTGGTACGTGTTGTGGTTATAGATCACGGTATGGCTATGCCAATCGCATCCCCAGTGATGCCAACCCCATCCATAACCTCCGAACCATCCGATTCCGAAGCCGGCTCCGAACCAAAGGTACGGGCCGTCGTACCAGATCCCGGGATACGGATACCATCCCGGCCATGCCACCAGGGGATATCCGTAAACTACCCAGGGATCATAGGCGGGGACGTAAACCACCTCGGGGTCGGCAGGCTCAATGACGATGGTCGAGTCTTGCGTCGCCACCGTCTGCTGCGAAGTGGTCTTAAGAGTGCCGGCTTCCTGCGCGCGCTGACGCATCACCTGTATGGCATCCATCACTTCGGCTTGCTGGTTGTAGTAGGCGTCGCCTAGAGACGACGTCCAGGAGAGGTTCTTATCCATATTTCCAAGGACAGATGGAAATGCCGTGAGTGCCTTGACGCTCGGGTCCCAGGATTGTTGGTTCACAGCTTGTCCCAAAGCGTCGCCCTTCAACTCAGGATGCGCTTGCACCCACCTGTCGGCTTCGACGACCTGCTCGGGAAACGTGGACGCCGCCAGGATCTGCGACACAAGCGAATCCGGGTACAACGCAATCGGCGCTACCAGCTGCTGCAACTGCTCGGGAGTCTCTGGTGTGTATTGCGGCCCCTGCGGGAACTGCGCGTCTTGCGGCGGCGCCGGCACGTCTTGACTTTGACAGGCCCACAGGTTCTGGGGCCAGGCTGCGAACAACAGCGCCAAGGACAACAGGGAAACCAAAATCTGCTTGCCCCGTCGAGGCTGTAAGGTAGCAATGGTGGACTCGAGAGCTTCCGTCCGTTGCCTGCTATTGCCGGCGGCCATCCGCTTTCCTCCCCGTTGGAGCGAGCGTACTCACACTCCATATACATAAGATGTTTCCGGAGACCATTCGAGGGCATGCGACTCGATTCTGCCTCAACTGCGAGCATTGGGCTACGAATGAGGCGGGCCACTCAGCCCAACCATTACTACCCAACCGCGGGAATGGAGTTGGAGTTCACATCCCCTTCCCGCATGGTTTTTGCAATGGCGGCTTAAGGTTTCAAAAGTGACTTCCCGTAGCCAACTGGAATGGCGAAATTTGATCCGCCGAACTCGCGCACCATTGCGAAGTTAATTCCTATTACTTTGCCCTCGTTATTGAAAAGCGGACCGCCAGAGCCGCCGGAAGTGGTTTGGGCATCATAAACAATCTTGTCAGGCAGTACTTCCCCGATATGCCCCTGGGTGGCAATGGGCCTGATCAGGCGGCGGCGGGCGAGTTCTTCCATCACCTGCTTTGGATCACCTTTGGATGCTGCAGCGATAGACTGGAGAGCCGCTGCGCCTGCGCGAGCCAGAATTGCATCAAGGGCAGTGGGATATCCAAGTAACAGGACGGGACCTCCACTGACGGCCGAACTTGGATGGTCGGCAAGAGCAATCTGCTTGATTCCCAGATCCGACACATTTGCTTTCAAGACGGCAACGTCCGCGGTCGAGGAAATCTTTTCGGTGTTGATGGCGATGCCATGTGGAACGCCGGGGAAATATGCCGTCATCTCAACCATCACGGGCTCAAGGCCTTGATCGAGCATTTCCTTCAACTCATCATTCTGCCACCAGGGCTCGGCCACGTGATGATTCGTGAGGATTTCTCCGCTGGCTGAGACGAGAAACCCCGTACCAAAAACATCCAGGTGTACTTCCGGACCCATTCCGGTAAGGCTCAGGAGTGGGTTGTTGTGTTCGTCGGTCGCTGGCTCGCCAGTGCTCGTCAGCTCAGCGTAGTGCAATCTCAATCCGGTATCGTGGTCGCGGAAGGTAAGCACAACATGGATAAGGCAGACGCTCGGCTCATAGGACTGGATGATGGTCTGCGCAATCTGGCCCTCGGTCTCGAGCTTCCCAAGCCGGCTTTCTACTGCGGTCAGTTGATTTTGCAATGCAGAAGAGTTTTGTGTTTTGCCGGTTGCAATTTGCGATCTCAGATGTTCACTCTTCTTCTGAAGTTGAACCTTCTCTGGATCGCCCGGCAGGGATGGATCGCCTTCCACGTCCTCAGGAGCCCGGCGCGAGCGTTCCATCAACTTTTCTTGCGTGACCACTCCTGACTGCAATCGAGTGATCGCAGCATAGACCCGGGTATTCTGTTCCTGGCCGCGACGATAGAAGAAGAAAAAGACCAAGCCAGCAACGATAAATATGGCAACAGCCGCCAGGCCGCCAATCCGAAGCGTCCGCCGTTCTTCGTTGACCGCGATCACCACCTGCTGGGTAGCGCTTCGATCTTCCTGGACAAGGCGGAGCCGCTCTCGAAACTCGTCCGCGATGTTTTTGTTCCGTAGCTGTGAACGGAGCCGCGACAGCAATTCGTGTGAATCGAAGGGCAGTGACAGCACATCGTCGGCCCCGAGATCCAGCCCCCGGGTACGCTCGGCTGAGCCTCCCGGGGACAGCATTACAACGCGTATGTTGTGAGTGTGGTCGGAACCCTTGATTTCGAAAAGAAGGTCGCAGCAATGGAGTTGGGGCGGATCAGCACCCAGCACAACTGCGTCGGGACCGAAGGCAAGGACTGTCTTCATCCCTTCCCCGTAGTCGGTCGACACCTCGTATCCCGCATCGCTTAGAACCGCGGCGATTTGCTCCCTGAGTGTCTCGTCAGACTCCAGCACCAACAATTTTCCTGCTTTGTAATCCATAGCGTTTACTTCTTAAGATGGTTTTAGACCGTCTCAGGTTTCAGTTCACCCTGGGGTGGGCTACGCTATACATCTACGCGAATAGTTCGACCCCTACGACGCCTCGACCTTGGTTACAACTGCGCAAGTTCGTGGTGTCTTGGTAAATGCCAAAGTATTGACATTGGTCTATGGAACTAAAGATCAGATATTTGCGATCGGAAAAACGACAACCGGCTGCTGAATCAATCGTATGAAAAGCTCCGGGTCCCTAAGGTGTCAGATTGGCACTGAATGTGCTTACCAACTGTTAGGCTCAAGGCCCAGGTGAAAGGTGCCAGTCTTGAGCATGGCTAACATCGTGAGCGCCCGAAATGTTGAAGACTGACTATCGGAACATAGCAGGGAGATGGTTCCGCGCATGGCTGATTGCGATCGTGACCGGCGCCTTTTCGAGCGGTATGCCCTTGTATGCGCAGGGATCCAAGGTCAGCTCACCCGCCGAGCTCGCGCGTGTCGCCGACGCCCTGAAACCCGGCGAATGGGTATGGGCTCCGTCCGTCGCGCCTACCGGGCCAGTCCTTATCTACGTCGACCTCTCTCGCCAGCGCGCCACTGTTTACCGTAACGGAGTGCGCATCGCTGTCAGCACCATCTCATCGGGTAGGCCCGGATATGAAACCCCAACTGGGGTCTTCACCATTCTGCAGAAGGATCTGAGGCACCGATCAAATAAGTACAATAATGCGCCAATGCCCTTCCAGCAGCGCCTCACATGGGAGGGGGTTGCTCTCCACGCTGATGGCCTGCCCGGATATCCTGAGAGCCACGGATGCATTCACCTTCCCTACACCTTTGCGCAAGAGCTCTTCGGCATCACCACCCTCGGCGCCACCGTTGTGGTGGAAGGCAATGCCGCCAGGCACATCACCACAACTGACGCCAGCCTGCTTGCTCCCATGGATGTCATGGGACAGGAAGTAACGCAACAGCACCTCGGCTCTCAAGAGTTTTACTGGGAGCCCGACAAGTCGCCAACCGGGCCTTTGACCATCATCATTTCCAAGCATGACCAGCGGATTGTGGTTCTCCGTAACGGTGTCGAGATTGGCCGTAGTGTGGCCGAGATCAATAATGACGACCCCGGATCTCACGTCATCAGCCTGACCCGCGGCGCTGATGGCAAGACCCACTGGATTTATGTGGGTCTGCCTGGCCACGACGACGACAAAGGCCGCGAACTCGACGAGGCCACGATCAACCGGGTCCACATGCCGCGCGGCTTCTTTGAGGCGATCAGCCCCGCACTGCAACCCGGCACAACGATACTGGTCACGCAATCAAGCGTAGGCACGCGCACTTCCGGGGAGCATATGACGATTCTCGACAGTGTTGTGCCTAAGATTTGAGATTTAAGTGTCTTCCCCCTCCTCGCTGCTTCCGGTCTCGGGCCGCGAAGCGACCGAACTCGATCAGCCGTGTCTTGTCCGGATGTAATTCCAGGCCGAACTTCGCCAGTCGCTCCTTAAACGCTCTCAAGAAACGCTGGACATCCGTCCGATGCTGAAAGCCCACCACAAGATCGTCGGCATAGCGGACGACAACCACGTCGCCCTTTGCCACTTTCTTGCGCCAGACCTCAGCCCACAGATCGAATACGTAATGAGGTAAGCGTTAGCGATCAGTCCCTGCGGCGTACCCTGATTTATCCCGGCGCTCAGTGTATAACCGGCTTCTATGAGAAGGTCAAAAATGTCAAGGCCGACGTGGCGGCCGTTCTAGTCTGAAGACAGAACCCTTCCGGCAGAGGTGTTGAACAGTGTCAAGGGCGTCCGCGAGGACGTTCATCTTGACCCTTGACACTGTTCAGCACCTCCGACACTCGATCAGGGGACGAAGCGGAACGCATTTCAGTTCAGCCTTCGTCCCTTATTGGAGTGGGAGTCGTTGTCCCACGGACATAATCTGATTCGTTCCTCAACCATTGTTTCCGAGGCTGTATTAACGCCACCCACATTGCCAGGCTTCTATCCGCACTCTGATGGGCCACTGCGGGCCCGGTGCATATTGGGGTCCGATCTAAAGCCAGGTCCATCACAACGATGATGGACCTGGGTTGTTGGGACGCTGCCATCTACCCGGCGATCTCTAAAGGATCAGCCGGTTTTTCGCAGTCGTCCGAACAAGGCGGTGGATGTCATTGTCAATCAACCCTCGAGAAGCAGATCGTCTCGAAACGAACAAAACAGATTTGTGTTTTCCCTCTACGCAGCAGCCGATTCGGTTATCGTTCTTGGACTTCCGTAGCCCAGGGGCTCATAGACTTCGCCGCTCGACCAGAGCCGATGCAGTAAGATGGCAAGTTTTCGCGCCACTGCGACAGATGCTCGTTTCTTGGCGTTCTTTCCTCCACGCTGGCAGAGTTTCATTCCGAATCGTCGTAAGTCTGTGTCCGGCCCGAACGGGCCCAGGGTGTAGTGCGCGCTACCGACCAGCAGTTTACGCAGCATCCGGTCGCCAGCCTTGCTGATGCCCAGCTGCGGCTGGCTGTCGCCGGAATCTTCCTGCTGGGGCACTAATCCCAGATACGGACCAACATCGCGACTCCTCTTAAAACGTTGCGGAGTCTCCAGAGTCAACACATAGGCTAGCGAGGTGACAGGCCCTACTCCATTCACCTGCCGCAATAACTTCGTGTCCATGTATTTCTCACTGCCCAGCTTTTCGATGCGCTTCTCGTAGCTCTTGATTTCCTCGCTCAACGTCTGGATCATACGCAATATCGGTTGCAACGTTTCTCGCACTTGGTGGGGAATCTGGTCTGCCGCTTTATTGGAGAAGCTTACGCTGGAACAGCCCGCCAGCCTCGCTCCCATGGTCTTTACCATCCCGCGCACGGTACTGATTAATCTCGTTCGCGACTCGACCAGCGAATCGCGAACTCGAACTACCAGCAGATCCTCGCGGATCTCAGTGCTGCGATGTTGAATCGGATACAGCGATTTCGGATCCACACGTCCCAGCCTGGCCAGCTTGATGGCATCAATCCGGTCATTCTTGCGCCGGCGCCGCTTTGATCCTTCCATCCGTCGCGCATTGGCAACCAACACTTCATGTCCAAGTCCGGCGATCACTTCCCGTACCCACGCTGAATGCGTTCCGACTTCGATAACCACACGCGACATCGCCAGGCCTTGAAAGAACTCTCCAACTTCCTGCCGCCTCGTCCGAAACTGGCCCTCGCGAAGCGTCTCCCCACCTAAATCCAAAATGCAGTAGTTGCTCCACTGATCTCCAAGATCCACTCCCACGGTCAGACGATCCAGGTTCGGACGCACCGCATCGCGCTCGTCTCCTGCTGATTCAGCAGCTGGAACGCTCTTCACTTCCAACTGTTGCTTCAGTTGTGAAACCAGCTCCGTCATCACTTCTCGTGAATCCCGCCGCTCCTCCACTCGCGAGTTCCTGCGCTTCATCGGGGATTCACTCTTCTTCACAGAATTGCTATGCTTTTTCACGGGTCGGCCTCCATCCTTCGAGATTGCACCTTTGAGTGCGTTGATCTACGCCAGCTTAGCGCTGGCTCCGCTCGGGGTCGACCTTCTCATTCCATCTACCCGGACGCTGACTTACCGCTGTCTCGTGCCTGGTGAAGGTAACTCGAGATCTAAGCAACGGAAGCCGCGCTAAGCCGCTTCCATTGGAATCACTTGCCCGAAGGGCGCGCGGCGCGACTCCGTAGAGGCCCACAACACCGGATAAGCAGGAGCCACCTTCGGGAACTCACCAGATAAATCTGTAAGGAACACCAAGGTCTGCGGCACAATTCCGCGCTCGTCCAACCACTTGAAGCAGGGCGCGAAGTTCGTTCCTCCTCCTCCAACCGGGGTAAGTGAGATCTGCTGTCCCGCTTCATAGACCTCGGCCTTATGGACCTCAGTATCGAAGTAGAGCACATGCACCCGGCTGGGCCGTTGTCCTTCGAGAATGGAGCGAATCTCGGCCTCGAAGAGACCTAGTTGACGCGCGTTGATCGACCCTGAGCAGTCGACCGCGATCGCGATTTCTCCAGCACCCTCCGACCTGACACCGGGAAGATAGAGCCCAGCCCAGATGTGCCGCCGGTTGGGCGGCATCCAGCTGTAGTCAGACGGAATGGTTTCTGACCAGGCGCGGCGCAACAACTCGCGCCAATTCACGCCTGCAGCTTCGGATTGTTCGAGGCTGCGAGTGACACCGGACGGAAGCTTGCCCGCAAGTTTCGCGACGTTCTCTGCCTGTTGAACAGCTATCTTCCATTCCCGGGCCTGTTCAGCCACGGTCTCCCCGTCGTCTCCCTCGGGCTCAGGAGGGTCAAGCACCTGACCAAAGCCGCCCGGCGTTGCCGGAGCAGTAGGCTCGCCATCTGCACTCGGATCGTTGGGTTGCTCTCCACCCTCTCTGTTGGGAACGGCACCATCCTGGTTCTCTCCTTCACCGGTAGAACCGTCCTGATCTCGTTGCCCTTCGATCAGGTTGTAAATCCGTTCTGCGCTCATGCCGCGAAAGCGATGGTCGATGAGAACGTCCTTTGGCAGCGTGAGCCCAGCATCCAGGAGTAGCGGATTGATGGCATAGTCGCATGCCATATTCCAGCGCTTTGGGTCGGATCGGCAGTCTGGTCGATGTGCTCCAGGAAGCGGAGAAATTCCTGATGCCGGTGTCGCGACTGGCACTGACCGATGATCGTGCCTTCCAGCACGTCCAGGGCAGCGAATAAAGTAGTGGTCCCGTGCCGCTTGTAGTCATGGGTGCGACGCTCGGGCAGTCCGGGCCGCAGGGGCAGAATCGGCTGAGTGCGATCCAGCGCCTGAATCTGGCTCTTCTCGTCCACGCTCAGCACCAGGGCCTTCTCCGGCGGATGCAGATAAAGCCCCACGATGTCGCGTACCTTGAGGGCAAACTGCGGATCGCTGCTGAATTTGAAAGTCTCGACACGATGCGGCTGCAGCTTGTGCTTCTTCCAGACCCGGTGCACTACCGCCGGACTGACTTTCTGGGTCCGCGCCATGCTGCGCACGCTCCAGTGCGTCGCATCTTTCGGCGTGGTCTTCAGCGTGGCTTCCACGATGGCGGCCTCGCGGTCCTCGGTAATGCGCTTCGGGCGGCCGCTGCGGGGACGATCTTCAACAATCCCCTCCATCCCTTCCTGCTCATAGCGGTTCCGCCACAGCAGCACGGTCGGTACGGAGGTAGAGAGCTTCCGCGCTATGGAGCGGTTCGCCCGTCCTTGGGCGGCGGCCAACACGATCTGAATGCGCAGCGCGATGCCACCCGGAGTGCTGCGCTGACGGCTCATCCTCACCAGATGTTTCTTCTCCGATTCAGTCAGTGCAAGGGGCGCGGCAGCGGGAAGAGGCATAATATCCCACAGAATATCCCTGCTCCACTATTAGTCAAGTTATTTCAGAAACAGCAGACTAGCCGACCTTGGGGGCGAGAGCGCTCTCGAAAAAGTGAGTTGGGTCAACAAGCTGAACGGAGAGATGCATTCGATCAAGGCCCATCACCTTTTCATCATGGCTGGCGCCTCACCTAACACAAGCTGGCTTCAAGGCCGTGTCGCTCTTGATGAGAAGGGCTTTATCCTCACCGGACGCGATCTGCCACTGGCTGTTGACCAAGATCGGAATCCTACTTGGCCGCTTTCGCGCCCGCCTTTCATGCTGGAGAGCAGCCTGCCAGGAGTATTCGCTGTAGGCGATGTCCGCGCTGGAAGCGTCAAGAGGGTAGCTTCAGCGGTGGGTGAGGGAGCTATTTCCGTGAGTATGGTGCATCGAGCTCTCGCGGAGCTTTAGTGGACCGAGATGCGAGAGAACATGTTGGCGAGCGCAGGATATTTTCTTTGCGCAGCTTTTGATTTCCTTAGTGGGTACATCGAAGCGGCGCAGATGCCCAAGCGCATACCGCGAACGACGACGAAAGCTCTATCGCCATCGTTCGCCATAGTTGCCTGTTAGATCGTGCGCTCGTAGAGTTGCTGCTGGTAACTCTTGACCCAGTCTTCCGTCGAAGGAGGAAAAATATTGAGAAACTTCCCCTCGCGAGAAGGGATCACGTCAACCATCTTTGCGATCATGTCCTTTGGATCGAGTCTCCCCTCTGGTTTACCTAGCAGCCCGTCGACCACTTTCTGGAAGGCTTCGCGCTTGATAAAGTTCACGTCATCGCTGAGCCAGCGTAGACCGGCTTCAACCACAGTCTCGTTGAAACCGGTAAGGTAGGGTCCGGGATTGATCGTCTGGACCTGAATTCCGAAGGGTTTCAGCTCCTCGTACATCGCTTCAGCTATAGATTTGCACGGCATGTTTGCTCGCGGCATATGCGGGAATTGGCGGGACCGTGAGCAGTCCAACCGCTGAGGAGACGAATACCACCTTTCCGTGAATACCCGCGGCTACCCAATTCCTCACCACGCGCTGTGTAAAATCCAAAGCTGCGAAGACATTTGTTTCGAAATTCTTCCGCACCAGCTCAACGGGAATTTCAGAAATTGGTCCTCCCTCGCCAATGCCGGCGTTATTCACCAGAATGTCAAACTTGATCTTGAGCGTGTGTGCTACATCGTAAGGGTCTAGCAGGTCGAGCTTCTCGACTCTCAGTGTTTTGAGGCCGAGCGAGCGAGCCTTCTCCCGCAGAGCTGTCACTTGAGGCCAACTCTGAACTGCTGCGATTACGCTGTGCCCTTTTTGCGCCAATCCCATAGCCGTTCCTTCACCAAATCCGGAGCCCGCTCCCGTAATCAATATTTCCTGCATGTGAGTGATCTCTCCTCTCGTTTAGCTAGGCCTTCAATGCTGATTCACCGCTTTGAGCGACTGCATAATCTTGAGCCACCTGCCCTCCGGACACGCCGATGCTACCGATGATTTGCCCATCGACGGGCCTGAGGGGGATTCCACCGGCAAACGTTACGAGCTGGCCATTGGTGAACTCAATTCCATGCGCATCTGCCCCTGCTTTGCTGAAGTTGTCCAGGATCTGCGTTTCCATTTCGAACAGGGCGGATGTCTTCGCTTTCTTAATGGCCACATCGATCACTCCAAGCCATGCTCCATCCATGCGATGAAATGCTTTCAGGTGGCCTCCCGAATCAAGGATTGCGATGCAAACTGAAATTCCGAGTTCGCGCGCCTTCAGTATGGAAGCCTTCAAGACGCGATCCGCCTGCTCCGTCGTAATTTGCATCCCTTTCCTCCCATGAATAGTTGTCTACTCATTGGTTGGTTTTGGCCTGTTTTCAGGAGGCCAGGACGAAGTTGGGGAAGTCTTCGAAGACCCAGTTGTTCTTGAGGGTGTGATAGATGACTCCCAGGAATTTGCGCGCCAGTGCGATGTTGGCTTTGCCTCCGCCGCGGCGGCGCTGGATGCGCTGATAGAAGTTCTGCAGGAACGAACTGTAGCGTTTGGCGATGAGCGCGCACTGCACCAGACAAGTGCGCGCGAGTTTGTTGCCCTGCTTGGTGATGCGTCCGGAGTGCTCGGTTTCGTTAGAGTTCTGCACTCGGGGCACCAGGCCGAGATAGGCGGCCAGCTTGCCCGGATCGGAGAAATCCCGGATGTCGCCGATCACACTCAACAGCACCGCGGCACTGACCGGGCCGATGCCCTTGATGCTCATCAGATTTTCGTGGCCGGCGAGTTTAGGTCCTTCTTCTTCGATCAGTTCCTCCAGTTCGGCAATGCTCTGGTTCAGGCTGCGGATCTGGCCCACCAGTACACGGGCCTCGGCCAGCATCAGCCCAGACAGCGGCAAGGCCAGCACCCGTTCCAGCGCCTTGTTGCTGGACAGCGCTTCGCGCTTCAGGTTGATCCCTTCGGATGAGAGCAGGTTGTTGATCTTGGCCTTCAGCGCCGAGCGCTGCTTGACCAGCAGGTCGCGTGTCTGCGCCAGATGTCCCATATTTCTTTGGTTGCGCTCTTTCATCCGCACCTCCGGCAACAAATCTTTTGCGAGATACAGCGCCAACAGTTCGGCATCGTTCTTGTCCGTCTTCTTCACCGACTGGCTGATCACCTTGAACTGAGCCGGGTTGACCACCACCACCCGCGCCACACGCTCTACTACGGCATCGTGGAAGAGTCGCGTGTTGCCCGTTGCTTCCACGGCCAGTTCATCCTCTTTCCGCAACTGCGCGGCAAATAGCTTCAGTTCCCGTAACTGCCACTGCCGCAAATACGTCCGTCCGTTCTCCAGCCGCGTGCACACGGTGAACTGCGTCCGGTGCAGGTCTACTCCCAGGTATCGCTTCATCGCGTCTCTCCTCGCGCTGTGGAGTAGACGTGCTCTGCGGCGATCACCACTCTCCCATCCAAGGTCCTTGCGGCCTTACGGTGACGCTTCGGTTGCAGGTCTGACTAATCTCCTTTACGAGGTCCAACGGCCTCACTAAACCGATCCAGCCCGCAACCTGCCTGCTCCACAACTCCTGCTGTGGAGCCTATCGCCTCAGAATCTCCATGGACTATTCATGCCATCTCCTTTGGGTTCAACTAGACGACTCGGCGACCATAATATCAAGGGCGGTATGCTTCAATTGTCCATGGAACCAGAATTCCGGCGGTGGGTCCATACGCTTCACGGATATCTGATTTGCCGAGATGCGAACATCTCGCACAACTTTGGGGCCGACCTCACAGCAACACCCCTAGTTTCAGACCCAGCCGCCGGGGACTGAACTCCAGAAAATGATGCGCGGGCTCGTCCCACGTTGCCGATGTCCTGAGCGAGGTGCGCTTGCGCAGTTTGTCCTCGCGGGCGTGACGCGAATATTCTTTCGGCGCAGACGAGAGTGCCTTGTCTAGCCTCGCAGGCGGCCCGGAGACGATAAGTAACGAAAACGCCGTGCTCGTCACTTGGCTGTGTAGTCGGCTCCTCGGACACGTGACCTTCTCGCTCAACTGTTGAGAACCGGCCTATCCGCTCATGGATCAGATTTTGTGGCAATATAGATCGCGTGTAGCCAGAACTTTCAGGATTGGTACCGGACAAGTCTCTGTAAGAGATGAGGAGGAGAGTGTCCACCAGGTGCGTTAATGGGCAATGATGTTCCCGGTGAAAACTGGACACATGCTGCATCCCCGTTCTACGGATGCCGGACGGCGATTACTGGACACGGGGTAGCACACGCTATCGAGGAAGAATGAGGCCCTCGGATGGTCGCCCTGGTTGTGTGCGCAAGGCACTCCGGCCTTCGCCTACGCGACTTGCGCACAGAACCAGACAACAGATCGGATTCCTCAAAGAAACCCCTACGAACGCAAACTGGACACTTGATTCAAACCCCGTATTAAAATGGCACATCACTCTCCAGGATGCCCAGCTCACCGTAGTCTTCAGCAGCGTCATTACGACTACTGCTCCGAGTGGTGAGCCAGTGTTGCTCTTGCGTGGCCATTGGCCCTTCTGCCGGTGACAGCAAGCTGATGTCACTGACGACGATCTCTGTGCGATAAACCTTCTTGCCAGTTTCTTTGTCATCCCAGGAGCGCGTCGTGATGCGTCCTTCAACGTAGAGTTTGGAACCCTTCTTCACATAGTCGCGAAGAATCTCGGCGCCTCGCGCATAACCCACAAGGTTATGCCACTCCGTCCGCTCCTGCCACTCGCCGCCTTTGTCTTTGTAACGGTCGCTGGTTGCTAAAGACAGATTTGCGACGAGCGTACCGCCGGCCGTCGATTTGATTTCTGGATCCTTCCCGACATTTCCGAGCAGGATTACCTTATTGACAGTCTTTGCCATGATTGCTTTTCTCCTTTTCTCACGCCCTTGTCATTCCGGCGTGAAACCTTAGTGATCGCTTCAATGGAAAACGTGCTCGATCGCCTCCTCGAGTCCGATTGGCTGATAGCCCTGAGCTGAGTAGCGAAAGCATGTCCCATCCGGAGCAATGTTGAGATACCGTCTCGTGTCTCTGTGCTTGTACAGATGAATCTGTTCGGAGCGACCCATGAACATAAAGTCGACACACAGAGAAGGGCCAAGCATCCGTTCAAGAGGCAGCCAATCGGTGTTCATTGACGCCTCGGAGAGCGCGCAAACGCTGGCTGAGGAGCTTCTTCGAACATGCAGCCCAGCAGATACACAAGGCCGCCTGTGAGAGTCATCACCAGTGCGTAATCGATGACTACGAAATCAAGGCCGGACCTCCGTATCATCGCTGCCGCCGCAACAATCGAGTGCAACACGACCACGACGGAAGCCGCCCACAACGCATGACGCGCTACGCGGTGCATTGCAATCCGCTCGCCGTACTTACGGATTTCGAGCAGGACAAACGTTCCAAAGTAAGCGGCCAGCACATACCATTCCTGTGCAACCATCTCTACGAATGACTTCTCAACGATGTGCATATTTCTTGCTCCTCGCTACTGGATGACGATGTTGTCACTTCTGAAACTCGCATTGTCCTAATCTCTCGTTCGTCCACTTCAATTGAGAAAAGGCGCGGTGACCTGCCCGCTCGCCATTTGCCGCACTAAAGCCATGATTCCTACGAAGACTGGCACTGAGGCCATGGTGTTGATCTGCCGAATGCGATGAACCTTTCGTTCCAAGCTGTGCTCTTCTTCGTCACGCTTGATATCGAGCTCAATCTTCAGCCGCACGATGAGCAGCACGGTGACCACAATGGCTGCTAGCGCCGCCGGCGGATTGTCAACATTGTGTGAGGCGACTCCCAGGGTGAATAGGCACAAGCCAAAGCAACGCAGGCGCTCGTAGATGCGGGGATGATGCCAGTCGATCATGCTGGCACCTCGAGCGCGTGTTTTCACTGTCCCTGCTTCCAGCAGATGGCAATGGCGGCAGCCTGTGCAGCAGACCGCCTCGGTGACCTTAAGTGTCGCCTCGATCCAAGAAGGATCCGGCAGGCCCTGTTCGCCGCTTCGAGTAAAGAAGTGAGGCATGGCGCCACCGCGAAACGCTGCGTCTTTCCCCCACAGCTCCGTTTCGAGCGTACCGTTGCGCCCCAGAAAGAGAATTTGGCTCCTCAGCTCGGGGCGCTTTTGCTCCGCACCTTCGAGCGAGTGATGTGTGATCAACAGATCGTAGGTTTGCTCGTAACGAAACATTTCCACTCGGACGAGTGCTGCCTCGACCACAACAGCGTGAACACCATTCGGAAGAAAGTTCTGCACTCGCTGCAGCCAGGGGAGTGCCTCTCCGTCCTTGCCAACGAACCCAACGTAGTGACCAAGGTCCGCCACCGCGCCGCCTGATTCCTCTCCACGCAACTTCCATTCATTGGCACGTTGCTGGTAGACGATCTCAAGCTGCGGCCGGCAGCGGATCCCTGTCTTTCGAATCTGCTCTCGGGTTTCTGCGGGGAAAGTGAGCCCACGACGTGCCATGGTTGTAAGCCGACTGTCTTTCACGCTCCCTCCTCTTTTTATCGGTGTGTGCGTACAGGGATGGGCTGGCCCAGTGCCTCGCGGATCATCTCCCGCGTGCAACCGGCCCAGCACTTGTAGTAGCGAGGGTCCGCAATCGAGATTGCTAAATTGTCCATCGCCCGGTCACGGCCCTGGCTGGCGCAGGACGGACATTGTGCCCAGTAGTTGCCGCTGCGTTTGGCTCGAACCTTGATGTGCTGCAGGATTTGAAAACCGTTGTGGTTTGTGTCGTACTGTGGGCGCTCAATGGCCGGCCGGCTTGTGACCGACTCGGGAATCGATAGACCTTCAGTAAAGCTCTCAAGTTCCGCCGCGGTGAGGCGCTTCACCGTGCGCAGGTACTCAAGCTGTTCCACGAGACCGCTTGCCGCATCCTCAAACCAATACCTGTGCATGTTGGCTCGATGAATGCCGAGCGGAGCTCGGATCGCGTTCCCAAACTCCTCAGCGCCGAGCTCGTCCTGGCGGGGAAAGACTTCAATCCCTTCCACTTGCTTGAATGCTCCTTTGATCGGAACGTCCAGCCGGAGTGCGAGGTTATATATATAGATACGGCAGAGCTTCGCCGGCAGCGGCTCGGCACAGAGAATCCACTGGTGCGCCCCGCGGCGGGACATCTCCACAATGGCGTGAACTCCGTCCTGTTCAAGCTCCCATTGCCGACTCTTTGGTGCTCGGTTTAACAAACACAAGGCGCGGCTCCTGATCGGAATGCTCCACCTCGAACAGGGTGGGAGCTCCGACGGCGACCGATGTCACCGCTTCGGGCAGGCGAATGGTGGTGGTGAACAGCGGCCGCAGATGGAGGTCAGTGACGCTATTGCCGGAGATCGGTAAATCGGTCACTGTCGGTTTCACATCGGCTGGAGTTGCTGTGACGGTTGTAAGTTGTTGGGCTTGACTCAGAACAGCACCCGCAAGAATGCTGATGAGACCAATTGTCCGGATTGAATACATGTCACTGTCCTTTCCCGGGCGTTGGAATATCCCGGTTTGTTTGCTCGCGCAACTCAAGCTGATATCGGCGGCGGACCGCCTCGACGTAGGACACGACATCGGGATTTCGGTAGTACAGTCCTTGTCGAGCGATTCGGTGTGAACCGCAATAATATGCGGCTACGGCTAGGCGCATTTCCCCGCGAAACTCGGTCATGAGATCCGCAAGGTATTGAATCCCTCCGCTGAGATTCTCCGTTATAGAAAAGCGGTTCCGCACGAAGTACATTCCCGCCGTCGCCGGCATAAGTTGCATCAGGCCCGCTGCGCCTTTAGTCGACAGCGCACGCGGGTTCCAGTTCGATTCCTGGGCGATGATGGCATGTACAAGCGCGCGCGGGACGCCGTAATGGTCGGCGTATGCGTCAGCGTAATACCTCAACTCAGGGTTTCCTCCCTGCCTCGTTTCAGCCATGGCAGGAATCGCGAACGTCAGCGCGAAAAGAGGCAGCGCGAGGAGTTTTCTCATACATTCCGCCCTCTCTGCGAGGATTGCGTCTACGTCGGTCTCATCCTCTGGCGACATCTCTGACGCATGTCGCCCGGCGATGCGCACGATCGATTCGAACGCCTGTTTCATCAGCAGGCGCTTCCTATCTCCTTCTGTCTTTGCGATCAGGGGCAGCATGATGTCCTTGTGTTCGGGCTTGATCTGCTCGACTCCAAGTAATTGCATAGCCAGGGCCACGTCGTTCATCTCAGAAATCGACGGCGGCTTTTCCATGGTGTAGGCGCGCAGGCTTTTCGCAAGGCCTGCGATGAAGCGGTGTGTCTTTTCGCTCGCGCTGGGAGTGCGCTTTGCCACGATCGCTGCTTCCCGTTCCGCGGTTGGGTGCTCAACCACGAGGTAGAAGCTGCGCCGGCGAAGGGGGTCGCCTAAACGTCGCTCTTGATTCGAGGTCAGAAAAACGTAGGGTATCGACGTTGCCTGAACGGTTCCCATCCTGGGGATGGAGAGGGTCCAGGCGGAAAGCAGTTCCAGGAGCATTGCTTCGAATGCGTAGTCCACTTTATCGATTTCATCGATGAGCAGGACACAGCGTTGGTCCTGCTCGATCGCTTCGAGCAATGGACCGGCCATGAAATACGCCCGGCTTGTCACCTCGCGCTTGATTTCGGCCCAATCGGGCGCTTGGTCGCTCTTGCTCATCAAGAGCACATAGAGCTCTTGAAGGCTCTTGTCGTATTGCCCGATGGCTTTTTCTTCGTTGATACCCTGGTAGCACTGCAATCGCAGTATCGGGACGCCGTAAGCACGCGAGACCGACGTGGCCAATTCCGTCTTGCCGGCGCCGGCGGGCCCTTCGAGCATGATCGGGCGATGGAGCTTTCCGGCCAGGTAGACGGTGGTGGCAGTCTTCTGATCGGTGAAATAGCCTACGCGCTCCAGCGCGGCGAGGGTTTCGTCTGGGGATGCATACATCAGGTCCGTCCTCCTGGATCGCTCTCAGGTGGTGAGAGCGTAGGACGGACCCGGTTTTCGGTCAAACGCGCGGGGTCTAGGAGATTGTTAACCGTTTTGCTTGAGGGTGATGGCCCCTTTGTTCGACCGCTACTCCCAATAGGGTATCCATCTTCAGTGCAATATCACCCGAGAGTTGGCCAGCTGCGAGGTTTCCACTGAAGGTGAGATGGACGTTGCTGAAACCAGAGCGATCGGCCTCGATGGAAACTTTGCCGTCCTGGCCAACTACGCCAGCTGTAATCGGCAGATGAATCTCCGGCTTTCCGCTTATCACTACAGCCGCGTCTCCCGTGATTCCGCCACCATTTTGGTTCAGAGTCATAGTGACCTGAACTGGTACTGCCTTTGCGTCTTGCATCTGGAGGCTACCTGGCGCGCGAGCCATTTGCGTCGACAAGTCGCTGTTGCCGCTCCATTTGCCCGTTAGTTCGGGCGGTGCTCTTGCATGCGGTCACAAGGGATGCGAAACAGGCAACCAATAGAAGCGGAAGAAGTGAACGCCAGAGCCATTTCATTGGGGAGGATGTCCTTTCGCTTTCTCCATATTTTCGAGAATTGGCTTCATCTGGTCAAACGTCGTATTGAACGCGTCCCGAGCTTCGACAAGACCTCTTTCCGGGCCGTATCGAATCACAAGATGTACGATGAGCGCCCGCACTAACGCGATGTCGGCCAGCAAAGGTATGAACGGTTCGGGGCTTGAAGTCTCCATGTCCTGGACGAACGCCAACAGTCTCTCTGTGTACTCGTCACTGCGCGCTTTGCCTAGATCAGTGATCCGGTCGAAGTCTCTGCTTGATTGTCGTTCATCCGCTTTGCCGACCTGCTGAGGGAATGTCTCGCGTTTGTTGTATCACCAGGCTTTCCCAGTCCGAAAACCTGGGGTGCATCAATAGCATCAGTTTCGCCCTTACCTGCAGATAGCACTAGCCTCGTCTCAGCGCGAGCGTATCTCCTGCCCAAAGATTCGGGTCATTTGACCGAGTTTCGAACCTGTTTTACACATTCATCACCCGTTTTCAACAACCGCGCCACGTGGTCGCTGAAAAGAATGCGCCGGGCTTGGTTCAAGTCTTGAACCCAAGTCGGACTATCAACGAGGTGATGCCTATGTCGAAGGCTAATGTGTACTCAGGGACCGGTCCATTGTCGAAAGGGTCCCGTACTGGACGATCGAAGAATGTACCGTCCTCCACTCCGAAGCCCAGTACCCCAGCGAGTGAGCTAGACTCCACGTCTGTGTTCGAGCCACTCTTCGATAGCGTGGAGGCGGCCCGACTCGTCCGCATCCATCCCAAGACCGTTGTGCGTATGGCGCGACGTGGACAGATCAATGGAGTGCGTTTCGGCAAGCTGTGGCGGTTCCGGTTATCTGACCTTCAGCGATATGTAGACACTCACAGCCACACCACAGATGTCGCGTAAGCTCGGATCCTATCCTCCACGTCAAATTCTTGGCATAATGCGAGATAGCCATCCGTGCTTTCGAAACAGGAGGAATATGTTTCGAAGGACGAGATATCAACAAGGAAGTTTGCAGCGTGCAAAGCGCAGTGGCGGCCCCGACGCCTGGATTTTCCGCTGGTATGGAGGATCGGCCAAACGGCGGTAAGCGATATCGGAAGACGGTCGTCGGTACTGTGGTTCAGTTTCCGACCGAGACCGCGGCCCGAAAAGCCGCCGATGCTTTGCGCATTGACATTAACATTCAAACCCCGCATGCAGGCAGCGGTCCGACGACGGTCGATCAACTCATCGAACACTTCCAGCTGAAGGAGATGCCGCAAGATGACCATGAGCGCCGATCATATTCGACCAAAGCGGCATCGAGTGCTACCTGACCAACTGGATCTCTCCGAAGTGGGGCAAGCATCGCATCAGTGAGATCAAGGCTGTCGCAGTCGAAAACTGATAAGGGACTTCATTCCGCGGGCGGCGGACGAAGGCGAAAATAAGAAATATCATGAGCGCCATTTTCAATCGCAGTACGTCACAGAGTGGCTGGATAAAAACCCGATCACTCTTGTGCGCCAGAGCGCCAAGCGCAAGAGTATTGGAGATCCTCGCCGTCGAGGAGATCCATGCGCTGCTTGCCGAACTGGAACTGCGGGACCGGACCCTGGTGCTGCTCGATGCGGGAACCGGTCTGCGCGTCGGGGAGTTGCTCGGCCTGAAATGGCGGGATTGTGGATTTCGAGAATCTCGAATTGCATGTTCGGCGCTCGGTCGTTCACCAGGTTGATCGGACGGTGCAAAACCGAGGCGTCCGCTAAGCCAGTGCCACTTGACTCTTCATGGCGCACAGATCTGCTCTCGTTGGCAGCGTGGAACACCTTGTGACCGGACGGAGGATTAGGTACTTTGCCAGCGTCACGATAAAGGGCACCCCAACCATACTGGCCGGAAAACCTGATGCGCCGTTATGTCCTGGCCTCGCCAAGCGGCAAAGATCACTAAAGCGCATTCGCTCGCATTCCTTCCGTCACACGTACTCGACGTTGCTACGGGCAAACAGTAAGGATGTGAAGTGCGTTCAGGGTTGCTACGGCACGCGAACAGTAAGATCCACAGATGGACACGTACACGCAGGCCCTATCGCCAGCCAAGCGGACGGCCCAGAGTCGCGTGGTACGGATGTTTGTCGGGAAAAAGAGGGAGGATTTGGCTTGACGGCTCTTATCGAACCCTTATCAAACCCTTGCCTTGGGCACCAGATTCCAATAAGTCCTTTAGAATCTGGCGGGGACGACGGGGCTCGAACCCGCGACCTCTGCCGTGACAGTTAGAATCTGAACTGTAACTCATTGATTCTACAGCGCACTGATGGCTCAGAAAGCGCTGAAAAGCACCCAAAAACACCCTTCAGCACCCCGATCGAACCCTCGCGATCGCAAGAAAGCAGAGGTCATGGTGTTCGGGAAACAGCTTCAGGGGTATATTGCCCGATCGAAATCCGCCAGCCGATATGCTGATCCAGAGTTAACAGGATCAGATGCCATAAGCTACTGCTAAGCCAACAACTTACAGATAAAATGGCCCGCACTGAGTTTGTTGCAAATGTCGCAGTATTCACCGGGTTTTCGAAGGAGTCGCAAATTGGTTCGGTACAGTTACGGCACAGTCTCTGCAGACGGATTCGGTAGACGATGCTCACGCATCTTCAGATATCTGCTTTGCAGAATCGCTTGTGCCTCGCGCTCGCCAGCATATCCGCGCTCAATGTTGGCGAAGATCACTGCATCGAGCGTCGCAATGACGAACCGGGGGTTGGAACACAGATGATCCACTTCTCGCTGAGCAAAATCGATCCACTCTGATTCGGGATTGCCCGCGAGCGGGAACAATAATTCATGGCGACGCGAGAATCTATACCAGGCCGCAATTAAATCATGCGCTCCCTGCACGGTACGGTGATCGAATCCCCCCGTCCTAATTCCTCGATCTGGTTACTGAGGGGAGAAGTCACCTGTAGCACTTCCTCTGAATACAGATAACGACGTATGCAAATCCTTACTATTATCCCGAGAACCCGACTATAATCGGCTACCTGGATCCTCTTCAGACGATCATCCTCATCGCCCGGAAACTCTGTACCCACCATCACTATAAAAGCCCTCGCTTCGCAATCGTGCTTAAACTCTCGCTCTCTCGAGAGCGTTCGACGGGCTGATTGGATAGAAAAGGCGACAACCGTATCACCTCTCTGGAAGCACCCTGATCATCACACTCCTGAATTCTCGTTATGTTGTGGAATTTCAGCTGGTCCCGGGGCATGGGGCGCGTCAGTTCGAAATTGGCCTGACCCACCAGCGTGTCGTAGAACTCCGCGTCCTCAAAAGCGCTTTCCATCCGTTCGAGAACCTCTTCGATCCCACCCCCTTGCTCGGCCCTCAAGGAGTTGAGTTCAACTCCGTTAGCCTCCACCAGCATCGGCCTCGCCCGCCTCGAGGCGAATTCGATAAGCGGCATGAACCTTTCGTGTGTCGCGACGTCCGGTCTGACAGTAACCAGGAGACGGTACAGATGTAAGACAGAGGTGAGCGCTTCGCCGCCACCGGAATAAAGAAGAGCATAATTAGCGGCGGTTTCACTGCTAGCGCTTAGATATGTGCCACCATACCGGAAGCTGAAAAAGAATCCTGAAATATCCAGCCGATCGTTCATTGGATCAGCGGCAATCCGTTCGCATCCGTCGATCGCCAGCAACCAATTTTCCTCGTGATGATAACCGGAGCTTAATTGCAGCAGGAGCTGTGCAGCCTTCGGATCCATCTCCTCGACGATATTACGACCCCCAAGGCCATTTCGAATGATGGAGTCCCAGAATAAGCTTGATGTTCCGTGAAATAAGGGAACGGTGAGGCGGCCATCATTGACGATCATCATGTCTCAACAGTCCCATGTCCTTGGGGACATTTGAAGGGTTAATCATTGGTCATATATTGTCGCCTACCAACGGTACAACCCGCAGGCCGGTTGAGCCAGATTCGAACCGATCGGCCTCTCCCCAGTGCCTCGGTTGGTCCTCATGATGAGGGAAGGATAGTATCCACCCCGCTGGCGTGGCAACATGAAATGAAACAACATGTCCATTCTGACCGAATATCTTGGGGAAATTCACACAATTCGAAGCCTCGGAGCAGGTGTTCCCGAGACCTCTTATTATCCGGCTCTTTCGAACTTGTTCAACTCAGTAGGCAAAACGCTCGTCCCTGAAGTGATTTGCCTAATTCACCTTCAAGACACCGGTGCGGGGATACCTGAGGCGGGCTTTTTCACGTCCGATCAAGTCCAAAGGACTACGCATGAGACTCTTCCTGGCCAGAAACCCTCTCGAGGCGTTCTTGAGGCCAAGTCATCTGACGTTAACTTGGACAAGTTGGCGGCATCCGAGCAGGTTCTACGCTACCTGAGCCATTACCAACAGGTCCTCATCACCAACCTCCGAGAGTCCGGCTGCTGACTATTGAGGATGGTTCGCCTCGAAGAGTGGACGGATATACCCTTGCAGAGAACACGGCCACTTTATTCCATCCCTCGACAATCAGAACCCACGCTGATCTCTTTCCGGAGTTCCTCAAGCGTGTGCTTCGGCGACAATCCTCGATCACAGAACCTGAGGATCTGGCATGGTTCCTTGCTTCCTATGCTCGTGAGGCGCGCTGGCGTGCCGAAAACCACACTCTGAATTCGTTCGCCACTATCAAGAAGGCGTTGGAGGAGTCGCTCCAGCTGAAGTTCGAAGGGGAAAAGGGCGAGCATTTCTTTCGTTCAACCCTGGTTCAGACGCTATTCTACGGAATCTTCTCTGCGTGGGTTCTGTGGAGT
>CAVRXY010000026.1:0-24363 GCA_963725225.1 uncultured Acidobacteriaceae bacterium | reverse complement strand
GAGCCGACGACCGGACTTGAACCGGTGACCTGCCGATTACGAATCGGCTGCTCTACCAACTGAGCTACGTCGGCCTGATCTTTGTGGCTTGGTGCTCTATGGATTTTATCGTTCCTGCGTGGTGCCGTAAAGCAGTCCGAGGGCAGGTAATCGATCAGCGTTGCAGGACGGATTGGCTCTGGCGGGCGCTAAAGCGGCGGAGAAACAGGTCCATCGAACCGCCCTGGATCACGATGGAGAATACGACGACGACATAGGTGGTGGCCAGAATCCACGAGCGGCCCTGTGCGACGGGCACGGAGAGTGCGAGGGCGATCGACAGGCCTCCTCGCAGCCCGCCCCAGCAGAGGGTAAGGGCGGAACTGTGGTGCTGACGCCGGAAGAGACGGATGCCTCCCAGGATGAGGGTTACGACGGCGAAGCGGACGGCGTTGACGACGGCCACAGCAGCCACGCCCGATTTCAGCGAAGCCATGCGAAAGGGGATGGCGAGAACCTCGAGGCCGAGGAGGACAAAGAGCACGGAGTTCTGCAC
The DNA here is from genome assembly GCA_963725225.1 of uncultured Acidobacteriaceae bacterium. Lineage (GTDB taxonomy): Bacteria > Acidobacteriota > Terriglobia > Terriglobales > Acidobacteriaceae > Silvibacterium. Next base: position 23,828 of record CAVRXY010000026.1, on the reverse strand, counting down.
CTCGTCGATAACTTCCCAGAAAGGATCGATGCTTTCGTGGGAGATCAGCGCGGGAGCGTAGTTCAGATTGAAGCGCCGAAGGGCTATACGCGGCGGCGACGGCTTCGAGCGGAGCGGAGAGATGCAAGGCGTCTGCAACCGCGTAGCCGCCCAGGGCGAGCGAGAGGGTGAGAAGAATTTCTACCTGATAGGCGTTTACCAACCGCATGAGAAACGAAGTGATCCAGGCGGCGGCGACTCCGAGGGCAAGCGCTCCGCCAACCCTGGCCACGGTGAGAAGCACGATGTGAGCGACGGCGGGGGTCGAACCTCGGGACGCGTCGAGCAGGGCGAGAAAGATGACGGCGGCGACGCCATCGTTGAAAAGCGACTCGCCGGCGAGTTGCGCCTGCACATGCTTCGGAACACCGACCCGGCGCAGCATCTCGAGGACCGCGATGGGATCGGTGGGCGAGATTAAGGCTCCAAAGAAGAGGCATTGCAGCCAGCTTGCATGAATGCCTATGACCGGCAGGAGCAGCGCCATGAGGGCGGCGATGGCCGCGGTCGAGAGCACGGTTCCAATGATGGACAGGGCGGTAACCGAGAGCTTCTCGCGTCCGAGGTATTCGAGATCGAGCAGAAACGCTCCGGCGAACAGAAGAAGGCTGAGCATTCCGTGGAGGATCAGGCTCTCGAAATTGATCTGCTGAACGAGCCGGAGGGCCCAGGGCTGCAGACCGGGCGCGAACGGGCCGGCGGCGGCTAAGCCCAGGGAGCAGATCACCGTCAGAAGCATGGTTCCAATGGTGATAGGCAGTTTGAGCCAGCGTGAGCTTATCCAACCAAAGATCGCGGCAACTGACACGAGTAGACTGGCAAGCTCGAATGTTGTCATGGTCAGAAGGCCCGCTATCCAGTCTATGCGGCGCTGCGGCAGCCGTTAAGAGGCGGAGGAGGACTCCTTGCGCTTAAAGGCGCTGACCAATATTGCGACCGTAATGGCGACATAAAGGACGCCGATTACGCCCTCGAGCGCGGCCAGCATCCGTGCTTCGCCGTTCAGAGGAAGGATGTCGCCATAGCCGATGGTGGTGAGAGTAATCAGGCTGAAGTACAGGAGTTCGCTTTGTCGGTTGGCCACGATCGTTATTGCTGTACTGAAATGATCCCGGGAAAGCGGCATCGATGGCACAGTAAAGAGCAAACCAGGTCATGCCCAGCAGAAGGTAAACGCTGACCGCGGTATAGAGGTGCGTGCGAAGGACGTAACGAACACTGGTGAGATAGGAGAAGAGGCCGACAACGGTGAGCGCGAAGAAGGCAGCCAACAATCCCCACTTGATCGTGGCCAGTAAGGGATTCGCAATGAAAGCGCTCATCAGCCCGAAGACGGCTGAGACCGACATCAACAGGATTGAGGGCCATACCCAGAGTCTTTTTTGCGAGAGGCGCAGGGTCGCGATGATCACGGGTATAAATGTCAGACCGGCGAGGATCAGTTTGCGGAAATCTCCGTGGTCGAGGATCGGATTGAGCAGGATGACGGAGAAGAGTGACAACAGCAGGAGCAGGTCTGGCGTCGATCGAGTCTTCTGGGTCATGCGAAGATCACCTGTTTTTTGTCGATTGCAGACAGCAGAAAAAGTCAGGCCGCAGATGAAAGAAGCCGCCCGGCAACAGGGCGGCTTCTCTCTTTAGGGAGAATAGTTCCAACGGAGGCAAAGCCATCAGAACTTTCTGGCGAAATACTATGGTCGGGGGAAAGGGGTGTCAAGGCAAAATCCTGACCGATTTAAATCGTTTCAAATCAGGAGATTAAATAGACTTTGTGAAAATTCTTATTTTAAACCTGTTTCGCCTTTTGTTCGCGTACAGACGGATTCCTGGCTCCCGTAATGACTTTTTTTTGAGCAGGTTAAGCCGGTTACTGCACACGTTTTAAGGCAAACAGCTTTTCATCCGAGTTTCAGGCTGATGAAATCCTCATCGTTGAGCGAGGAGATGGGCTTGCCGCGAAGGCGGCGCACGAGGGCACGTCCTCCTCCGAGGAAGAGACCGACGAGGATCGACGAAGCTCCCAGGATGCCGGTGAGGTAAATGATGCCGAGCAGAAGCCGGGCAGTCTTCTTTACTTCACTCACGTAGCCTTCGGGGTGGTTTACGGTAACTTCGGCTTCGTATTTCACCTTTGCGAGCAGCGCCTTCGCTTCATCGAGGGAGAATGCTCCGCTGGTGACGGCGACCAGCGGCCCGCTGCGATGAACGGAAAATGCGGGCGTGGTACTTCCCTGCCTCATCTGATCGTCGATGTTCTTCGCGCGCGCGATGGCGATCTGCGGCGTGGGGTACTCAAGCACGGTCAGCGTGCCCTTGCCGCCGCGCGAGTTGTACTGCGCGGTCACGACTTCGGGTTCGCGGCTGAAGTCGACGAGAGCGGGCGGCAGGACTCCGCCGGTGCGCGCGTAGGCCACAGGCCCGATGGCATAACGAACACTCGCAGCATCGAGCCCTGCGGCGGGCAGATAGCGCGGAAGGCTGGGGGCAATGCTTTCGCTGCCAGAGGCGGGAGGGATGGCGGCGGCGAGCTGCTTGAGCGTGGCTTTGGCCGAAGCGACGGATATGCACGTCTCGCCCGAGGTGACGGGTACGCACGCTTCGCTGTCTGAACTCGCACCAGGGCTCGCGTTCCCGAAGACAGCGTCAACGACCGTGGAGCCGGTCCAGAAGAGAATTTCGTTGCCGCTGGAGGCGGCTTCCTGGCCGATGTCCTCGGGGTGCATGCCGGGTTGACGGTAGAAGGTGAAGGCTCCGTAGGCTCCGGTAGCGTCGGCGAAACGGCGGGCGCGCAGCGTAAGGTGACGGCCGGCACGGGTGTAGTCGGCGACGGCGTAGTCTTTCAGGCCATACTCGTTGAGGATGTCGGCGTTGGGCTGATCGGTACTATCGGGAGTGGTGCCAACGACCACCGGCGAGGACAGCGGTCCATCCTGCGAAGGAGTTCGGCAGGAGGGGCTGGCGAGCCTTGGGCATAACCAGGGGAGTGACTGCCTGTGCGGGTAGGCTCGAGGGCAGCGCAGCCAATGTCAGGGTGAGACACGCCGCGCCAAGGAAGCGCAGGGAAAAAACCATTACATATTTGAGACTACCACCGGGGCGCGGGGTGAGCAGGGGCTCAGGGCTCAGGGCTCAGGGCTCAGGGCTCAGGGCTCAGGGCTCAGGGCTCAGGGCTCAGGGCTCAGGGCTCAGGGCTCAGGGCTCAGGGCTCAGGGCTCAGGGCTCAGGGCTCAGGAGATGAAAACACGGAGCGGGCTGGGAAGGGAAAGTTTTCGCCCGGGCAATCTTTGCGATACTGGAGAGGCTATGTCGATCCCCAAGCGACTTCTTGGCTGCCTGATTATTTTCGCTGTTACCTTTACGTCGGCTCCGCGGGCGACCGCGAGCGCATATGACGACCATCCGAAGCTGGTGATCATTCTGGTGCTCGACCAGTTCCGCGCCGATTACCTGGAGCGCTACCGCGCCGATTTCAAGGGCAAAGGCTTCAAGCTGCTGCTCGATCACGGGGCCTACTTCCCCGACTGCTATTTCGGGTATGCGAATACGGAAACGGCTCCCGGGCATTCAACGATCGGGACCGGGGCGTACACGGACGGGCACGGGATCGGCAGCAACGAGTGGTGGGATCTGGCGCGGAACAAGGAGCGTCCGGTGACGTCGGTAGAGGATGGGCGGTACGCCTTAGTGGGGCTGCCGACAGGAAGGCAGGTCACTCCGGGAGCGTCTCCGCGCAACCTGCTGGCCTCGACGGTGGGCGATGAGCTGCGGCTGGATACAGTGGGCGCATCGCAGGTGTATGGCGTTTCGCTGAAGGACCGGGCGTCGATTCTTCCGGCGGGAGCGACGGCGAATGGGGCGTTCTGGATCGATCCCACGTCGGGACGGTTCATCACGTCGAGCTTTTACATGCCACAGCTTCCCGACTGGGCGGAGACTTTTGACGACGGACCGCGCATCGCACAGGCCATGACAGAAGCGCAGGCTCCGGCGAACGCGACGAATTTTTATAGCGCCGTGGGCGGGACGCCGGCGGCGGTGAGCTATGAGCTGGACTTCGCGAAGGCGCTGATCACCGGCGCCGAGCTGGGCAAGCATGCGACGACCGACATGCTGACGCTGAGCATTTCGTCGACGGATATTCTGGGACACCGGGTTGGCCCGGACGCAGACGAGCAGCGGCAGATGGTGGATGCGGTCGATGCGGATCTCGACGACTTCTTCACCTGGCTGGACAAGAATGTCGATGGCGGACTGGGCAATGTGTGGATCGCGCTGACGGCAGATCACGGAGTGGCTCCGGTTCCGGCAAATGCGGCGAAGCTGGGGCTGAATGCAGCGTCAATCGACCTGAAGAAGCTGGTGGACAACCTGAACTACGCGATCAATCAGAAATTCTCGCCGGGCGAGAAGATTGCGTACCTGTTGCCGCAGCAGTCGTTTCCCTACCTCGCGCTGAACCAGCCGTCGTTCGAGCGGGCGGGTATCAATGAGCAGGAGGCGGAGCAGGCGGTGCAGGATTTCGTTCCCGCGGCGTTTGCGAGCCTGCTTCCTCCGGATGACTCCAAGGGACCGGCGATGGCCAAGCTGCCCCCGACGCCCGCGCTCTTCCGGACCTATACACGGCAGCAGATGGCGCAGGCGCAGCTTCCGAATACTCCCTTTGGGGAGCTCATCGAGCATAGCTATACGCCGAATGGGGGCTGGTATGTGATGGTGATTCCGCAGGCCTTTCAGATGGAGGGACATGATAAGGGCGGAACGAACCACTTCACGCCTTACTCCTATGACCGGCATGTGCCGCTCGTCTTCTATGGAGCGCCTTTTGCTCCGGGCACGTATCACGGGCGGGTGGAGCCGGTGGATATCGCGGCGACCTTCGCGTCGCTGCTGGGTGTGAATCAGCCGTCGGCCTCGGTGGGGCGCATTCTTACCCAGTCGATGAAGCCGGCGGCGGCGGTCGTCTATCCCAAGCCCAAACCCGCGCCGTCGCCCCATGCCCGGGCAGCGCATCGGCGCGCAGCGAGCGAGAGCAAGCAGTGAAGCCGGATATGCGGGTGCAGTTCGCCGGGATTGAACTGGTCAATCCGGTGCTGGCGGCGAGCGGAACCTTTGGATACGGGATCGAGTTCGAGGAGATCGTCTCGCTCGAACGCATCGGCGGCTTTGTCACCAAAGGGCTGTCGCGCGAGCCGATGGCGGGCAACGAGGCCCCGCGGCTGATCGAGACCGCGTCGGGAATGATGAACTCGATCGGGCTGCAGAATATCGGTGTGAAGGCGTTCATTGAGAAGAAGCTGCCGGAGCTGCGGACGGTATCCGAAGTGCGCGGTGATTGCGAATGTCTTCGGCTACCAGGTGACGGACTACATTGAGGTCATCCAAAGGCTGAACGATGCCGAAGGGATTGCCGCATATGAGCTGAATGCGTCGTGTCCGAACACCGACCATGGCGGAATGGCGTTCGGGACAGACCCGGTTACGCTGGACGAACTTGTCTGGCGCACGAAACAGGTGGCCAAGCGGCCGTTGATCGTGAAGCTGTCGCCCAATGTAACCTCGATCGGCGCCATGGCCAAATGCGCGCAGGCCGCGGGCGCGGACGCGGTATCACTGGTGAATACTTTTGTTTCGCTGGCGATCGATGTGGAGACGCGCAGGCCGCGCATCGCCAATGTGACGGCGGGGCTCTCCGGTCCGGCCATCAAGCCGATCGCGGTGCGCATGGTCTGGGAAGCGGCAAAGGCAGTGAAGATTCCGGTGCTGGGGCTGGGCGGGATTGTTACGCCGGAAGATGCGGTGGAGTTCATGCTGGCGGGCGCAACCGCGGTGCAGGTAGGTACAGCAAGCTACGCCGATCCGAGAGCAGTCGAACGCATTGCCAAAGGGCTGGAGCACTGGTGCGTGCGCCATCACGTGGAGAAGGTTGCGGAACTAACTGGAGCAGTGGAGATTACTGCGAAGCCGAAAGAAGCGCCGGTGAGTTAAGCAGCAGATAAAAAGCAGGTCCTTCGACTGCGGTCGCCGCGGCGACCTTCGCTCAGGATGACAGGAAGAGGTCAGGCGACGTTGCGGGAGCGGCCGCGCAATTCTTCGGGAATGCGCTCCTGCAGCACCCGGGCCTGGGCCATGGCGACTCCCGTAATGTAGAGCGGCGCGGGGGTGGTGACTGCGACGAGCACCCAGGAGAGCAGCGAAACCAGAAGTCCCAGCGCTGCGGCCGACTGCAAAGTCAGAACCAGGTAGCGATGCTCGATGTGCATGACCAGCGCCCAATGGTGAAGGGGCTGCATGCGATGAATCACTGCCAGCGCAAAGATGAAGGCGAGAATGCAGAGGGTGCTGATGCCGATCAGGACGACATCGATGGTGCGGTGCAGGCGCTGGCGACTCCGGCAATGGTCGCACATCTCAAGATGTCTTTCGTAGTCGACACGCATCTCCGGCGAGATTCCTGAGATGTCGTAGCGCCAGCCGGAAAGAATATCGCCTACGACTTGATCTGTGCACGCTGTCATCAACTTGCGATTCCCTCAGGCATTTTCGGAATTACTGTGTGCTGTCGAAAATCACGCCCGGTCGCCGCTTCCTGATGGTCGCGCCGACTTCAGAGTCGTGGTTTCCGGAAGTCATCCCGAAAACGCTCTTGTGCCCCAGTTGCACCAAATGGTACCACTCGCCAGGAATAGTTCCAGGCAATTTGTACTGTTACCAGGTGTGGGAGCTGTTACCCCCAGTATAAAGCAAAGCCGGATCAACCGCTGTGCAATGCCGGAGGAGAAACAAAACCCTATAACACAATAGATGCCAACGGCTGATCCTGCGTCGCAAGTAAAACGCGGTTGCCCAGCAGGCTCATCCGATCCCGTAAAGCATACTCGGCCGATAACCGGGCAAGTTCGGGAAGATTATTGCTTTCCGACAGATGCGCCAGAATGACGTATTCCGCCTGGCCGTCATACCCCTTCTCCAGAAACTCAGCCGTGGCGTTATTTGACAGATGACCCACCCTGGACATCACTCTCTGTTTGACGGACCAGGGGTAGGGACCGTCACGCAGCATGTCCAGATCATGATTCGACTCCAGCATCAGCACGTCACAGCGGCGCAGACGCATGGCCGCGTGTGCGGGTATGTAACCGAGGTCGGTGGCGAGGCCGATGCGTATCCCTTCAGCCTCGAAGACAAAGCCGACCGGATCAGCGGCATCATGGGGAATGGTAAACGGGGTCACTGCGATGTCCCCGATCGAAAAACCTTCCCCGGCGGTGAAATATTCGACCGCGGGCAGTGCGGCGGGATCGGCCCTGGGGCTCGATTCGTCAGGCGAGAGCGTCTCCTGCTCTTCGTCGAAGGCCTCGCGGTCCTCGATTGCCGGGTTAACGGCAGCGCGGGCTTCCGCCTGCTGCTTGCGTTCGGCAAGCCACTCGGCATAGGTCATGCGCTTGCGAGGCGTGACCCAGCGCATCCAGGCGCGGTGGGTAGCCTCAGTGAAATAGACGGGGATGCCAAGCTTGCGCGCGGTCACGGCCAGCCCCTGCACGTGATCCTGATGCTCGTGGGTTACGAGAATCGCGTCCAGACTGCGCGGATCTTCGCCGGCAGCCTGCATGCGCTTGAAAAGCTCCCGGCAGGAGACTCCAGCGTCGACGAGGATGCGCGTGCGCGTGCTGGAGACAACAGTGCTGTTGCCCCGGGAGCCGCTGGCCAGCACCGTCATACGAACCATGAAGATGAGGATACGCCGGATCGGTGTGAAAAATCGGTCACAAACCAGGGCAGGAACCTGAATGGGCTACAGGTGTTTCATTCAGGAGCGCATTGTGAACCGTAACGGGAGCGAGCAACGGCCATCCACTCGGCGGCGCGTTCCTTGCGGTCGGGGAAGCGCGTGGTGAGGATGGTTCCCCATGCTGCTCCCTGAAGGTCACGGGCCGCGAAAAACGGCTTGAGGCGGTCGAGATCGAGGTGGGAGCCGTAGCTGGCGAGCGCCGCCTCTCGTGGTTCGAGCGACGTGCGGACGAAGCAGGCGAGGTCCCACTCGATCGGTCCGGAGCAGGCATCCTCAAAGTCCGTCCAGACGAGGCCGGTGCTGGTCTTGAGGACATTCTTCTTGTGGGCATCGCCGTGAAGGGGCTGCTGGGGCAGATCAAGCGCTTCAATTTCCGCTGATACTAAGGCAAATCCGCGGCGGAGCATGTCGATATCCGCGGGATCGACCGTATTCCACGAAGCGACTTCGTCCTTATTCCAAGAAGCGAGTTCGTCCAGCCATTGCGGGATTTCCGCAAATGGGCTCAGAGGCCGCAGCGCGCCGGAATAGCCTCGCAACTCCGCATGCAACTCGCGGAGGAACGTGCCGACTTCCTGGGCATTCGCGATGTAGTTGCGGTCGTGCTCGACGAACTCCCAGAAGGTCAGGGCGAGACCATCGTGCAGGTGCGGACCAGCGGGCAACTCCCGGCTGGGTGGGACTACGGGGAAGTTGCGGGCGGTGAGATACCCCGCCAGATCGAGATCGAGCGCGAGCCACCACTGTGCCGGCTTGCGAACGAGCGCAGTCGTCGTCGCCACGCGCGCGACAACAGGCACGGGTAGGAGATGGACGAGCACGTTGCTGCCATCGGCGATAACTTCAGGCGCGTCGCTGCAACGCAGGCCGAGATTGCGGGACACGGCGAGAGCGGCAGCGACGGCGCGGCGGCTGAGGTCGTCCATCGAGAATCGGAGCTAGGCCTTTGCGGGCAGCGGATAGTTGAGCATCCAGTGAATGCCGAACTTGTCCTTGCACATGCCGAAGCGGGCGTTCCAGAACATGTCCTGCAAAGGCATGGTGACTTCGCCACCCGCGGAGAGCGCCTTGAAGAAAGCTTCGATCTCTTCGGCGGTCTCGCATTCGATGCATATGGAAACATTGTTGCCCTCATGGAATGGCGATCCGGGCATGTTGTCGGCGGCCATGAGGAACAGCGTTTCGCCGCGCTTGAGGGCGGAGTGCATGACGAGGTCGCGGGATTCGGCAGTGACCCACGCCGGGTTGCCGGGTGCTTCACCGAAGGTCATGAGAAAGAGATCGACGCCGAGGGCTTGCTTGTAGAACTCCATGGCGGCGCGGCAGTTTCCGTTGAAGTGCAGATGGGCATTGATCTGTTTCATGGGTGCATCCTAGCGAATGAAATTTGGAAACTGGAATCTGGAGACTGGAATTTGGCCTGCGAACGACCGCCGACGATCTTAGCAAATGCAGGTTACGCTTTGAAGCGAGCTAAGGTCAGTCACGGTCCTCATTCATATTTGTAAAATCCCCTCCCGCTCTTGCGGCCCAGCCAGCCGGCGTCGACCATGCGGATGAGCAGCGGGCACGGCCGGTACTTGGGGTCGCCGAGGCCGTCTTCGAGAACGCGCATGATGTCGAGGCAGACGTCGAGGCCGATGAAATCGGCGAGGGTGAGCGGTCCCATGGGATGCGCCATGCCCAGCTTGAAGACTTCGTCAACGGCCTCGGGAGTAGCCACGCCCTCCATCACCGCGAACATGGCCTCGTTCAGCAGGGGCATGAGCACGCGGTTGGAGACGAAGCCCGGCGCGTCGTTGACTTCGACGGGAGTCTTGCCGAGGCGTTCGGAGAGGGTCTTCACCGCGTCGTAAGTAGCCTGCGAAGTGGCGAGGCCGCGGATGACCTCGACGAGCTTCATCACCGGGACAGGGTTGAAGAAGTGCATGCCGATGACCTGCTCGGGGCGTTTTGTCTGCGCGGCAAGTCTGGTGATGGAGATGGATGAGGTGTTCGACGCCAGGATGACGTGCGCGGGGAGGAGCGAGTCCAGTTCAGTGAAGATCTGGCGCTTGATGTCGAATTTCTCAGTCGCCGCCTCGATGACGAAGTCGCAGCCGGCAAGCGTGGAGCGGTCAATGGTGCCCTGAATGCGGCCGATCGAGGCGTCCATCTCGTCCTGGGTCAGCTTAGCTTTGGCGACTTCGCGGGCGAGATTCCTGCGGATGGTGTCGAGGCCGCGATCGAGGAAACGCTGCTCGACTTCGCAGAGGCGGACATTGAATCCGCTGCGCGCAAAGACGTGCGCGATGCCATTGCCCATGGTGCCGGCGCCCAGTATGCCGATGGTCGTGATCTCACTCATTGCTCCCCCGTATTCGAAAAGCGCAAAACAGGTGAGTGTATCAGCAATCACGGACGGATTTCTGCAGGCGCATCCCGGTCCATCAATCGAAATCTACGACACCCGAACCACAACGGCCGTTACATTGTCGTGGCCGCCGGCAGCCTTAGCCGTTCCGATCAGGCTGGAGCACAGTTCATCGAGATCGCCGGCATGGGCGATTATTCCAGCGATGTGCTGGTCGGAGACTTCTTTTGTCAGGCCGTCGGAGCAGAGCAGGATGACGTCTCCCTTCTTCAGGGCGAGCTCGGATATATCGGGAGAGACGGAGTTCTGGGTGCCGATGGCGCGGGTGATGACGTTGCGCAGCGGTGAGTGATCGGCTTCGTCCTGGGTGAGCTGGCCGAGCCGCACCTGTTCATCGACGAGAGAGTGATCGAGGGTCTGCCGGGTCAGCTTTCCGTGGCGAAAGAGGTAGCACCGGCTGTCGCCGACGTTGCCGATGAGCGCGCGGTCACCGCCTATGGCCAGCGCCACCAGGGTGGTTCCCATGCCATGCAATGCGGCGTCTTTTGCGGCGCGGGTGTGGACGCGCTGGTTGGCGTCGGCAATGGCCTCTTCGAGCACCTTGCGGCGGTTCTCCTGCGAACCGGCCGCGCAGAGGCGCTCAATGAGCGTGTCCACGGCGATGCGGCTGGCAATTTCGCCGGCGGCTGCTCCGCCCATTCCGTCGCAGAGAGCGAAGACTCCATCGTCGACACAGTATCCAAAAGCGTCTTCGTTGGTGGTGCGGACCTGACCCACATCGGTGCGGCCAGCGGCTTCAAAATTGAGCATTCTTCGAATATCCGAAAAGCAGGGTTTCTGAGCTCTCTGTTTACCGTCCCGGAGCTCTCCACAAACGATACATGTTCCAGGGTAGTTTTCGCTCGCACAAGTGTCGCAGCTTTTTGTTGCCATGTGCACATTTATCCGGGTAGGTTGATCGCAAGATGCCCAAACTCTCCGCTCTTCGCCTGCTCCTGACGGGGATTGCTGTCGTTACCTGCTTCGTCCGATTCGCGGATGCCAGCCAATGTTCCGTGGCGCCGCCGCACCCCCTGACCGAGGAGCAACTGGCCCTGATCCGCGGCGACCTGACGCAAGCCGAGACACTCTACCGGCAGAAAGCCGCGCAGCAGCCGAAGGACTATGAGCTGACGGCGGGGCTGGTCCGCACGCTGATTGCGGAGCAGAAGGTGGACGAGGCGGAATCGACGGTGAAGGCAGCGCTCGGGAAAGCACCGCAATCGGTAGAGTTGCTGACGGCGCTGGCGGAAGTCCAATACCGCCAGGGCGTTCCGTGGGAAGAGGAGAAGACGCTCAATACAGCCCTGCAGTCCGATCCCTGCTACGCGCGGCTCCACCTGGCGCTGGCGATTTATTACCGGTTCAACTCCTACTACGCATCTGCCTTGCGCGAAATCAAGACAGCGCATCAGCTCGATCCCTACAACGCCGACATTCGCCGGGCATGGATATCGACCCAGCCGCTGAAAGAGCGGATCGCTGAATTGAAAGCTTATCTTGCAGCGAAGGACACAGACGTGGACTCGCTGAGGCGCGCCCAATATGAGCTGGCGGTTCTGGAAAACCTCGCCGACAACCAGGCGAGCGGGTGCCATCTGGCCTCATCGGTTACGACCACCGAGATCCCCTTCACTCCGATCATGCTGGATGCCGAGCGAATTCGCGGCTGGGGACTGGATGTTTACTTCAACGACCACAAGTCGCGGCTGCAGGTGGATACGGGCGCGAGCGGTCTTTATGTGAGCCGTCCGGTGGCCGAGCATGCCGGCCTGAAACCAGATCTCCCGGTCGGAGGCGAGTGGAATCGGCAGCAAGGGCGCGCAGGGCGGGTATATCGCTTACGCGGATTCGATCAAGATTGGCGGGCTGGAATTCAAGAATTGCATGGTGCAGGTGAGCGATCGCAGAAACGTAGTGGATGTCGACGGGTTGATCGGCATGGATGTCTTCTCAAATTTTCTGGTGACGCTCGATTTCCCCTGGCGCAAGCTGACGCTCGGGCCGCTGCCGCCTTATCCGGGAACTACGGCGGTAGCCCCGTCACTTAGTACGGCCGAAGAAAGCCCGTCGGGGGACACCAATGAGACAGCCGCTCCGGCGAATGATGCAACATCAGCGGCCGCCACGGGCCCGCATGACCGCTACGTTGCGCCGGAGATGCAGAAGTGGACCACCGTGTATCGCGTCGGCCATAACATGATCGTTCCCACCGCGCTCAATAACAAGCGGATGCGATTGTTCATCATCGACACCGGCGCCCAAAGCACTTCCATTTCGCCGAGCGCGGCGCGCGAGGTGACCAAGGTTTTCTCCAATTCGGACGCTTCAGTAAAGGGCGTCTCCGGCAATGTCTCAAATGTTTACCTGGGAAACAGTGTGACCTTCCGGTTCGCACATATTCAGCAGGAGCATCCCAACGTTCTCTCCTTCGATATGTCGGGCCTCAGCCAGCACGCCGGGACGGAGATTTCAGGGCTGATCGGGTTCGACATGCTGGGATTGCTGGTGGTGAAGATCGATTACCGCGATGGGCTGATGAGCTTCGAATACTCAGCCGACCGGGGATACCAGCACATAAGGTAAGACCAGAAGACACGACACCCCGATACAGGAGCGGCAGCAAATTGTTCATCCGTCTCCGGTTCATCCGGCTCCGTTAGAATCATTCCTGCACTCCCTCGGGGGACCGCATGAGCCGGATTCTGATCATCAGCTCGGATTGCACTCAATTGAGCGACGAGATTTCCGCCGCTCTGACCACCGTGGATCTTCCCGTGGAGTGTGCCGCGGGACACGCCGACGCTCTGGCACGCCTGCAGATGCGGTCATTCGGCGTGGTGATTACGAGCTGTAACAGCTCGGTCGACGAAGACCTGGCCTTGCTGGCGGAGATGCGCGCCATCCGGCCGGGGCTCAAGTGCATCGTACTGGCCCGTCACAGCACTCCGGCTGAGGTGATCGCAGCACTGCGTGCCCGGGTATTCGCCTGCTTCACGCCTCCGTTCAGCGCCGGCGAGATTGCACACCTGGCCTCGAAAGCAGCGTCCGATAGCCGGTGGCGAGACGACATCCAGGTGCTCTCTGCCAAACCCGGCTGGGTGTCGGTGCGCGTGAATTGCCGCCTCATCACGGCGGAGCGCCTGCTGACCTTCGCCAAGGAGCTCGGCGCTCAATTGCCGCAGGATACTCGACAGGACGTGCTGGTGGCCCTGCGCGAGATTCTGATGAACGCGATGGAGCACGGCGCAGCGTTCAATCCCGAACAGGTGGTTGAAGTCACGGCGATCCGAACGGCGCGATCGTGTGTGTTTTATGTGCACGACCCGGGGGCGGGTTTCCGGCGCGAATTGCTGACCCACGCTGCCATCGCAAATCCCACAGATGATCCGGTGGCTCACATTGAGCAACGTGAGAAGGCAGGGATGAGGCCCGGAGGATACGGCCTGCTGGTAGCCTCAGGGACGGTGGACGAGCTGATCTACAGCGAGATCGGCAACGAAGTGCTGCTGATCAAGTATGTAGAGCCGGAGCACTAGGCCGCTTCCGGTCGAGACTACTTCGCTTTTACGAACTCGAGGCGGGCTTCCGCTTCGCGGATCAGTTCCAGGGCATGGGCGTACTTCTCGGGGTCCTCGCCGGCCTCATCGTAGAGCTTGTGCGCGTGATCGAGCCGCCGCTGCGTGTCGGCAACATCAATCTCTTCCGGAGGACGAGCGCTTTCGACGAGGATGGTCACACGCTCGGGCAGGACTTCGACAAAGCCGCGAGCCACATTGAAGCGCCGCTCCCCGGCTTCGCCGCCGTGCAGGCGCACCTCTCCTGGTGCGATGACGGCGAGCAGCGGCGCGTGTCCGTAGAGGACTTCAAAATAGCCGGCTCTCGACGGCACCTCGACTGCATCCACCAACTGGTCGACGAGGATGCGGTCCGGGACTACGAGTCTGACCTGTAAATGATTCGTATCCGCCATGGTTACCTTATGCTGTCGCCTTCATCTTCTCGGCGGCTTCGAGCACTTCTTCGATGGTTCCCTTCATGTAGAAGGCCTGCTCGGGGATGTCGTCGTGCTTGCCCTCGATGACTTCCTTGAAGCTGCGGACGGTGTCCGCGATCTTGCAGTACCGGCCGGGCATTCCGGTGAACTGCTCGGCGACGTGGAAGGGCTGCGAGAGGAACTTCTGCACCTTGCGGGCGCGGTTGACGGTGGTCTTGTCCTCCTCGGAAAGCTCGTCGATACCGAGGATGGCGATGATGTCCTGCAGGTCCTTGTAGCGCTGGAGAATGCGCTTCACGCCCTGGGCGACGTCGTAGTGTTCCTGCCCGACAACGCGCGGGGTGAGGATGCGCGAGCTCGAAGCCAGCGGATCGACCGCGGGATAGATGCCCAGTTCCGACAGGGGACGCGAGAGCACCGTGGTTGCGTCGAGGTGAGCGAAAGTGGTCGCCGGGGCGGGGTCGGTGAGATCGTCGGCGGGCACGTAGACGGCCTGCACTGAGGTCACAGATCCGCGCTTGGTCGAGGTAATGCGCTCCTGCAGCTCGCCCATTTCGGTAGCCAGGTTCGGCTGGTATCCGACGGCCGACGGCATACGGCCGAGCAGCGTGGAGACCTCGGAGCCCGCCTGGGTGAAGCGGAAGATGTTGTCGATGAAGAGCAGCGTGTCCGAGCCTTCTTCGTCGCGGAAGTGCTCGGCGACGGTGAGGGCGGTGAGGGCCACGCGCAGGCGCGCCCCGGGCGGCTCGGTCATCTGGCCGTAGATCAGCGCGGCCTTGGACTTGGTGTAGTCGTGAATGTCGATGACGCCGGCTTCCTGGAATTCGCGCCAGAGGTCGTTGCCCTCGCGGGTGCGCTCACCGACTCCGGCAAAGACGGAGAAGCCGCCGTGCTGGGCGGCCACGTTGTTGATGAGCTCCTGGATGACGACCGTCTTGCCGACTCCCGCGCCGCCGAAGAGGCCAGTCTTTCCGCCCTTGAGAAAGGGCTGGATGAGGTCGATCACCTTGACGCCGGTCTCGAACATCTCTTCCGAGGTCGCCTGCTCGTCGAAGGCCGGAGCCTCGCGGTGAATGGGCATGCGCTTGGCGGTCTTGACCGGTCCGAGCTCGTCCACCGGCTCGCCAATCACGTTGAGCACGCGGCCCAGCGTCTCGCGGCCCACGGGGACGGTGATCGGTCCGCCGGTATCGATGGCCTTCATGCCGCGCACCATGCCCTCGGTGGCTTCCATAGCCACGCAGCGCACGCGGCCCTCGCCCAGGTGCTGCTGGACCTCGAGAATGACATTGACCGGAGTAGGGACGGTGAACCCGTCGCTGACGACGCGCAGCGCCTGATAGATGGAGGGGATCCTGGCCTCTTCGAACTGCACGTCGACCGCGGGACCGGAGATCTGAATCACTTTGCCGATGTTTTCTGCCATATAGTTCCTGTCTTCGGGCTGCATCCCTGATTTCGCAGGGGCTAAAGCCCTTCATCCACTCGATGTTCTTTCGGCACGGCTTAAGCCGTGCCCTGATACAAAATCCGCTCCTACGACAACGCGGCTGCGCCGCTCACAATCTCGATAATTTCCTTGGTGATCGCCGCCTGGCGTGCGCGATTCATGGCCAGGGTGTACTTGTCGATCATGTCCGAGGCGTTGTTGCTGGCCGAGTCCATGGCGGTCATGCGGGCGGCCTGCTCGGCAGCCACCGACTCCAGGAAAGCATGATTCAACTGCGCCGTGAGGTAGCTGGGGAAGATCGCCTCGAAGATCTCCCGCGGCGACTGCTCGTAGATGTAATCGACCTCAGCGGTGCCGAATTTCTTTGCCTCGTCCACATACTGCTCGGTAGCGGCTTCGAGCTCGCCGGGAAGGAAGCTGATGCCCGCCGTCATTGCGGCGCGCGCTGCCTCCGCGCGCTCCTCGGCCGGCATATCCTGGGTTTCGACGATGTCGCTCTTGCCGAAATCAAGAATGGGCAGAACGCGCTCAACGACGACCCGCTGCGCGATCACCGACTTGAATTCGTTGTAGACGAGATAAACGGAGTCGATCTCCTCGTGAAGGTAGCGGGCAGCAATGTCTTCGGACAACTCCCTGACGCTGTCGTGATCCACCTTGTCGAGCAGTCCGGGATGGTCGCCGATGAGTTCGATACGGCCGGAACGTTGCCGCTCAGGCCGGCCATTTTCCGGAACGTCAGCGTTCTGATCGTTGAACCTCGCGATCGGATAACGGCGACGGAAGAGGTCGCGGCCCTTGCGGCCGATGGCTTCAATGTCGATCTGCTTGGTGTGGTTGTGATCGACGAATTGCAGCGTCGCCTTGATGATGTTCGCGTTAAATGCGCCGGCAAAACCCTTGTCTCCGGAGACGACAACTACCAGCACCCGATCCTCTTCGCGTCTCGCCAGGCGCGGATGGATCAGCTCCCCGGTTGCGGGGTCGTGGAGATCGATGCGCCGCTTCAGCGACTCCAGCACGCTGGCCAGCAAAGCCACGTAAGGGCGCGAATTGACCGCCCGCTCCTGGGCGCGGCGCAGTTTGGCCGCCGCGATCATCTTCATGGCTTTGGTGATCTGGCGCGTGCTCTTGACGCTGCGAATGCGCCGCCGTAAATCGAGAATGCTTGCCATTTATCCCTGCTTTGCCGCTCCCACCTTCGCATCCGGATGCTCGCCGAGGAAGTTCGCCTTGTACTCGTCAAGCGCGGCACCGATTCGTTTGCGAAGATCGTCGTCGAGAGCTTTTTTCGTGGCAATGTCGTTGAGCAGCGCGGTCTGACCGGAGTCCAGGTACTTGTAGAGACCATCTTCAAAGGCGCGGATGTATTCGACCTTGACGTTGTCGAGGAAGCCCTGCGTTCCGGCGTAGAGGATGATTACCTGCTTCTCGGCCGGAAGCGGCTGGAACTGCGGCTGCTTGAGCAACTCGGTGAGGCGCTGGCCGCGGTTGAGCTGGTTTTGCGTGATCTTGTCGAGATCGCTGCCGAACTGCGAGAAGGCGGCGAGTTCGCGATACTGCGCGAGGTCGAGCTTCAGCGTCGATCCGACCTGCTTGACCGCCTTAATGGCGGCGGAGAATCCTACGCGCGAAACGGAGAGGCCGACGTTCACTGCCGGGCGCACGCCGGAGTTGAAGAGGTCAGTCTCGAGGAAGATCTGTCCATCGGTGATGGAGATGACGTTGGTCGGAATGTACGCCGATACGTCGCCCGCCTGCGTCTCGATGATGGGCAGCGCGGTCAGCGATCCTGCGCCCTTCTCGTCACTCAGCTTCGAGGCGCGCTCGAGCAGCCGGGAGTGGAGATAGAAGACATCGCCAGGGTAGGCTTCGCGGCCCGGCGGACGGCGCAGCAGCAGTGAGATTTCGCGATAGGCGACGGCGTGCTTGGAGAGATCGTCGTAGATCAGAAGCGCATGCTTGCCGTTGTCGCGGAAGTACTCGCCCATGGCGCAGGCGGCGTAGGGCGCGATGTAGAGCATCGGGGCCGGCTCGGAGGCGGAGGCGGCGACGACGATGGTGTAGTCCATGGCGCCGTACTCGGTCGAGCGTCTGCACGACCTGGGAGATCGACGAGCGCTTCTGCCCGATCGCGCAGTAGACGCAGATCAGGTCCTTACCCTTGCTGTTGATGATGGTGTCGAGGCAGATGGCAGTCTTGCCGGTCTGGCGGTCGCCGATGATCAACTCACGCTGGCCGCGGCCAATCGGAATCATGGAGTCGATCGACTTGAGGCCTGTCATCATCGGCTCGCGCACCGGCTGACGATCGACTACGCCGGGTGCCAGCCGCTCGACGGGCAGACTCTGCGTGGAGGCAATGGGGCCCTTATCGTCAATGGGCTGGCCGAGCGAATTTACGACGCGGCCGATGAGCGCTTCACCCACGGGGACGCTGAGAATCTTCCCGGTACGCTTGACCTGGTCGCCTTCGCGAATCTCGGTGTACTCGCCCATCAGCACGGCGCCGACCTGGTCTTCTTCGAGGTTCATGGCGAGTCCCGCGACGCCGTGGGGGAACTCGATGAGTTCGCCGGCCATAACCTTGTCGAGACCATGCAGGCGGGCGATGCCGTCACCCAGCGAGATAACCGTGCCCACCTCGTCGACGCGGATCTTCGCGTCGTAATTTGCAATCTGCTCCTTCAGGAGCTCCGTTATTTCATCTGCGTTTATCTGAGCCATGCGTCACTTTTCTAACAGGATGTCTTTGTCTTGAATCTTGGAGGGCCGGGCTTATCTCACGCCTGGCTGGCTGGCCAGCTCTTCTTCCAGCCGGTCCAACCGGCCGCGAACTGATCCGTCATAAACGGTACTGCCTATGCGCACGATTGCGCCACCCATAAGAGATGGGTCTTCGTTAAAACTGGCGACGATCCGGCTTTTCGTCAAGCCCGCGATTTGAGCTTCGAGAGCAGCCCGCTCGGCGTCGTCCAGCTTGTGGGCGGTCGTGACTTCTACTTCGGAGATGCCCAGCCGCCGGTTCATTTCGTGGCGAAACTCGCGCAGGATTTCGTCGAAGAAATACAGGCGGTCGTGATTGATGAGCACGGCAATGAAGTTACGCACCTGCGGCATCATCCCGATCCGGGCATTCAGCTTGTCGAGGATCGCCACCTTCTCGTCGTTGGGGAATGACGGATCGAGAAAAACCTCGCGCAGGCCGGCGCTCTCATGCCATGCCGCGGCGAAATCGCCGAGCTGGCTTTCAACCTGAGCCGTATCGAGGTGCGCTTCAGCGGCAACATCGGCCAGCGCGCGGGCATAGGGAGCTATCACGGCAGCCATCAGTTCCGCTCCCCTTTCAGGTCCTCGCCAAAGGAACGGATGAGCGCACGGTCATCTTCAAGGCTGAGCCGAATCTCCTGGCGCGCGCGATTCACGGCCAGTTGTGCGGCGAATTTCTTCAGGTCACGCTGGGCGGCCGCACCGGCGGCATCGATCTCCTGCTCGGCGGAAGCAATGATGCGCTGGCGCTCGGTCTCGAGGGATTCCTGAATACGCTTTTCGTCGTTGGCCATATCGCGCTCGGTCTGCTCGCGGATCGCGTCGATCTCGATGCCCAGCTTGGACAGGCGCTCCTCAACCACGGCGAGGCGTTCGTTGGCCTCGGCGGAGGCCAGGCGCGCTTCCAGCAGTTGCTTCTGCAGCGTTTCACTGCGCTTGCGGAGGGCCTTGGGAACGAAGCGGAATAGAAACCAGAGAATCGCAGCGATCAGGATGCCGGAGTTCAGGTCCTCGATAAGGCGGGCGGTCGTTTCCGTGCTCAGGCCGATGTGGCGCGCCAGCGACTGCACGGCCGCGGAGTGGCGAAAGGCCTCTATCTGGGCATTGCTCTCGGGCTCCTCCATATGCTCGCCCTGAGGCGCTGCGGATGGCTGTGCGGCGGGCTGCTGCGCCCGTGCCGGCACCGGCAAAACCAGCAGCAACGAGAGCGCCAGGAACAGCGGCGCGAGGCGGGATTTCAGAGCCGGCTTCACCGTACACCCTCCGCACTGGCCAGTTCCGGAGGCAGAACGGCTTTCATAATCTGCTCGGCGAGTTGGGCGGCTGAGGCTTCGATCTGCTGGCGGGCAGCCGCGGCTTCGGCTTCGACCGCCTGGCGGGCGACGGAGACGCGCTCGCGCGCTGCCTGCCGCGCGGTGGCCACAGCGCTATCGCGCTGGGCGGTCCACTTTTGCAGCTGCTGTTCACGACGGTGGAAGATCTCGGCACGGGCGGCACGCAGCCTGGCCTCGTATTCCTGACTCTTCGCATCGGCGGCAGCGATGGCAGCGTGGGCCTTCTCGACCGCGCCGATGGTGCGCTCGCGGCGCTCGGCCAGTGTGCGCATAAGCGGGCCGTAGAGCAAAAACCGGTAGGCGATCACGAGCAGAGTAAAAATGATTATCGTCGGCACGGAGCCGAGCGCAAGATCGCCAAGTTGACGCAACAGTTGATCTACCATGAGTGAGCCGACGGTGCGGGTGGAAGCTCTCGGAAGGTATGTGGAACTTTAGGTTTTAGCAGAGATGAAAAAGCGATGTCAATGCGCACACTTGACTCGCGCTCCCGGGGATCCCCGGGAAAATCGAGCCTTCAAATTACCTTGACTCGCCGTCACTCCGGCGTACACTTAACAGTATCACCTATGACCCGGTTCAGGGTCCAATAGGCCGGATGTTTGGGACCTACCTCTGCTCCCCTACGTCCGGCCTATTCTTACGTCCGGGCCTGTTTTCGCCTCAGGCTGGTTTCGCGGCCCTTGAGTCGACCCGGTATTGCCGGTAACGTCCCAGCAGAGACGCCGGACCGGCCACCGTCATCGCCACCGTATTCCCTATAAATTCCTGTTCGCGAATCAGCGCTCCCGCACCCAGAGCCGCCAGAACACTGCCCTGCGACTGGGGAATCTCGAACCGCTGCTCCACGATTGGATCGGCCACCAGCGCGGCGTCGATGCGCGCCAGCAGACCGTTGATACCGCAGCCGAGCTTCGCGGAGACGGCGACGGCGCCTCCGGCTTCCAAAGCCGCTCTTTCATCTCGCGGCAGCAGGTCGATCTTGTTCATCACTTCGATGCGCGGCTTTGAGAGCACCCCAAGCTCGCCCAGGACTTTTTCCACTTCGGCCTTGTGCTCGTCCTGCATGGGGCTCGAGCAGTCGCGGACATGCACCAGCACCTCCGCCTTCTGCACCTCTTCGAGCGTGGCGCGGAACGAGGTGACCAGCGTGTGCGGCAGGTTGCGGATGAAACCTACCGTGTCCGACAGCAACACCTTGCGCCGGCTGGGTAGAACGATCGCTTTGAGTTTGGGGTCCAGGGTCGCGAACATGCGCGCGGACTCGAGCACTCCGGCGTGGGTCATGACATTAAACAGGGTGCTCTTGCCGGCGTTGGTGTAACCGACCAGCGCGACCGCCGGGACAGGCACAGATTCGCGCCGCTGGCGCTGCTGCGTGCGAATGCGGCGAACGCCCTCGATCTCCTGCTTCAGATGCTGCAGCCGCCGCTGGATTCGCCGCCGGTCGGTTTCCAGCTGCGTTTCACCCGGTCCGCGTGTCCCGATGCCGCCGCCGAGCTGCGACATGGATGAGCCGCGTCCGGTCAGGCGAGGCAGCATGTATTCCAGCTGCGCCAGCTCCACCTGCAGTTGCCCCTCACGAGTGCGGGCGTGCCGGGCAAAGATGTCGAGGATCAGCTGCGTGCGGTCGACCACGCGGCAGGGCAGAGCATCGTCAAGGTTGCGGAGTTGGGTGGGCGTAAGGTCGTGATCGAAGAGGATCACATCCGCGCGCGAGAGCCGGCGATACCGGCCAGTTCTTCGACCTTGCCGCTGCCGATCAGGGTTGCGGGGTCGGGCTTCGGCCTGCGCTGGACGATCTCTCCGGCAATCTCCGCGCCGGCCGAGATTACAAGCTCGCGAAACTCCTGAGCGATGCCTCGAGATCGATCGAAGCGGCAGAAGGGGCGCCGGTTCATGCGCCTCCAGCGGGTCATCCTGCGCGCCGGCATGGATGCTGGCCAGCGCGGCATCGCGGGCGAGCGCCGCCGTCCGCGTCAGTTGCCGGCGCTGTCCCGCAAAGTCAACGGCAACCAGCAGAGCGCGTTCTTGAGCGGAGTGGCGGATTGTATTCAATGCGATGAAAGCTATCTTATTCCCTGGCCAGGAGGGGGCGCAGATTCGCGTCCGGGCCGCCTGTTCATCCGCTCTTTCATCCCTTGAGCGGAAGCGGCCGGAACACCTGTATCCGAGCGAAGACCAGATGCAACCCGGCCCTCAGGAACTCGCGTCCTGGCCGGTCGCAGACGACGCGGCCGGCGCATGTCCGGTGGCGCCAGCGGGTGCGCCGAGGGGACGATGCTCGCCATGTAGCACCGAGCGGCTGCTGACAACGGTCGAAATTGCGTGCTTGAAGATCAATTGCTCCTGGCTGTTGTTCTCAAGCAGCACGGAGTATTTGTCGAATGACCGAATCTTGCCGGTCAACTTGACTCCACTCACCAGATAAATCGTGATCGGGGTCTTATCCTTGCGAACGGTATTCAGGAACGTGTCCTGAATATTCTGCGCCGGCTTGTTGTCCATGTGCCGATCTCCTTCTACAGCTTGACTTTAGTTTTACGTCAGTAAATCGAAACGAAAATCCGGCGCCAGCGCACCGACCGCGCACGCCAGGCCGCAATATGAATACCATCACCATACGGGTTCGAACGGTCCAAATCAACCGGCGCGATCTACTTTAATGTGCTTTCATCGCAGATGATCCAAACCGCCCGGTGGTCTTTATACGCGAGCACGCGCATAAAAGCCTCGGCCATTGGATGCATTTTCACGGTCCGGCGGCGACAGCCCGGCATTCCACAGCCGCGAAAACGAATCTTCCACCCCTGCTAAGCCGTCCAAAGAGGGTAGTTCCTGGAGTTGATCTTTGGCGGCTTATTGCACCTGTTGTGGAGCGGAAATTTCCCAGAAGGCCGAGGCTTGCGTGGTTTGTGGCACACCCCGGCACGGCATGATTCCAACCAAAAAATCGAGTCCCTCTCCCTTCCCGAAAAAGCCGGAGGAGTCTCCCAAACAAGCCTGAGTGGCCGTTCTGGGCACAGGAGAGCACCGGGTATAGAAGAGCACTGGCCAACCCACTCTGCTGATAACCTTTTCCTGTTTGCATGGGTTTATGGAAGGAAACATTTTGGTCCGCAGAAATCACAACCGAAAGCTCAAGTTGTTCGTGTCGCTTGCATGCCTGCTTTCTTCAGGGCTCGCATGGCCGGCAACGAAGGATATTCCCGCGCATGGCCCGGCGGTGGTCCTCTTTGATGGCCACGACCTCAACGGCTTCGACACCTTCCTCAAGAGCAAGGGGCTCAACAACGATCCCGATCACGTCTTTCAGGTGGAGCACGGAGTCATTCACGTCTCCGGCACCGAATTCGGCTACATCATCACGAAGCAGGAATACCAGAATTACTATCTGAAAGCCGAATTCAAGTGGGGCGAGGGGACCTTTGCGCCGCGCGCAGGGCAGGCCCGCGACAGCGGCATTCTGTACAACATCCAGGGCGACCAGAAAGTGTGGCCGCGCTCAATCGAATTCCAGATCAATGAAGGCTGCACCGGCGACTTCTGGATGACCGATGGCGCCGCCCTGACCGGAAAAGACGGCAAGCGCGTCACCGGACCTCCGGGCAGCGCACTCAAGATCGACCGCTTCAACAAGGGCCCGTGGAAGAATGTCGTGGGCTATCGCGATCCGGTAAACGAACTCGAAAAGCCGCACGGCGAGTGGAATGTCGTCGAGCTGGTGAACCAGAACGGCCACGTAACGCAGTACGTCAACGGCAAACTGGCGAATGAAGGCACCGACGCTTTTCCCGCCAGCGGCAAAATCCTCTTTCAATCGGAGGGCGCGGAAGTCTTCTTCCGGGATATCAAGCTCTATCCGCTGAAGTAGCTGGCTGAGTGTGTCAACTATCCGGTCGTTAACTTTTCCGTAACTGATTCATTCCACAGTCCTATTCGCCGAAAATAGCTGGCCGGAAACTTACACCCGGCCGCTATAATGGAGATAGAACCAAACGTGAATGCCCATCATTGCGCGATGGGCATTTCTATTTGAGGAAGCCTTTAGAAAGAAT
>CAVRXY010000025.1:0-89926 GCA_963725225.1 uncultured Acidobacteriaceae bacterium | reverse complement strand
CGCCGGTAGCCAGGGACCGTCCCTGCTGCTCGTGCCACGCATTCGCCTCTGCCTGTATAACGCGTGTCTCTTGAGACACCTGCACGCCATGCTGCTTCAGATACCACGCATGCGAGCAGTAAACGTACTCGGCAAGCTGGGTTTCCGGGTCAACTTCTCAGCCACAGGTCACCTCGTGTGGTCGATGAAATCACCGTTAGGCTCCCGAGGCAAATGAGCAGGAAAACACAAGAGAAAAGAGGCAACCATGTCAACCAACAATGAAAGTATGAAAAATCAGGATGAAAGAAGTCCAAATCCGTCGCCGAGTTCGTTGCATCAACTGCGAGTTGGCGCAATGGGCGACGAGACCGAACTGCAGGCGCTGCGGCACCCGGCTTCCGCAACCGGTTATCAACGTGGTAGAGATCGAAAAGCCGGTGCCCGTGGTCCAGAAAGAGATCCTCGAAGTGCCAGTCCTCCGGGAGATCACAGTTCCTGTTGATCGTCCGTGCTTGCGTTGCGCGCTGAACCGATCGACGCCATCATCTGCTAATAGTGAGTTTCCCACGATCGAGCAGATGGAGCGATCTCTTATCGAGGCAGCTCCGGATCGCTGCCGGGGATCGCCTGAAGGCCGCTGCCATGCTTGGCATCGGAAAGACAACCGTTTATCGCAAGCTTAAGGAGCTTTTCGAAACGGCGTCGGCTCGCGCAGCCTGAATCTGCGGACAGATACCAGCATTTGACAGAGAATCACTCTTGTTTCAGAGTGGACCTCGGAGGTAGAACCCCCCATGAATATCTCCCGCGCCGCATGCCTGTTGTGGCTCTTAACCATCCTTACAAGCGGCACCATTTCTACAATCTACTCCTCAGGACTCTAGTCAGGATCAACGCATCCTGACGGAAGTAAAAAAGAGATTCACAAACGAGCATGCATTCGACGGAATGTCGATCTCTCCAAGTGTGCGGCACGGAGTTGTAACGCTGAGCGGGAGGTGAGCCGCCAGGCTGCAAAGGTCCTTGCTTCAAAAGAGATCGAAGATGTTGAGGGTATCAAGAGCGTGATGAACAACCTCAATGTCGCCGGCGGGACTGCCAGCGCAATTCCAAGTGGGGCAGCGGCCGGGGAGGTCGAAGACAAGAAGGTCATTCTGCCCTTCGGAACCATTCTGCCGGTGCACCTTTTAAAGGAAATCAGCTCGAAGACTGCGAAGGCAAATGACGTCTTCCATGGGACGATCGCCAGCGATGTCAACGCAAACGGATATATCCTTGTGCCGGCTGGCACGCCTGTCCGGAATTGTGCGAGAAGCGAAGGCCGGAGGGATTCTGACTGGTCCAGCATCGCTGACGATCGCAGTCGAGCAGATGACGCTGAACTATCCCGAGGGACCGCATCCAGTGCGCTTTGCGACCCAACCGCTCTCAGGCAGGTCTCGGGGGGAGGAACTCCTGCAGGATCGTTGCTGGGAACACTGACCATAAAGGGACCGGAAGTCGTCGCGAGTCCGGATCAGGTCCTTCGCTTTCGGATGCTGCAACCGGCACTGGTCCCAGTCAAGCTGAAAGGGGTGCGGCAAGTTCCTCCGGTACCCGTTGAACAAACGGCTGACACATCGAAGGACTGATGGTTGAATATGTCTTTTGCCACAAAACCGACTCGCAATTGGTTGGAAGCAACCAGCCTTCTTCATAGACAATCGGAGCATCGGTGCTCATGCTTACTATGACGGAAGGTTCCAAGGAAATGGAGCGCCGAGACTTTCATCTGATGATGATCATCGTGGCGTTCTCAGCCTTGCCGATTACTGATTCGCTTTCTCTTGACGTAGAAAGTTTGCAGAGCACGCTCCAGCATGACAATCTGGCCTTTCGAATACCTTGGTCGCGAAACTGAAGTGAGGTCATATGCCAACCGAATGGACACCCGATGACGTAAAGCGAATCCTGGTTGATCCCAGGTATTGTCTCTGTCAACCTCCGGTCGTCGAAGAAGAACGATGGGTAGAAGCAGGTGTACAGATGATCGAGGAAATGGGACCTGAGGCCTACCTGCGCACTTTGCTGAAGGCGCTCAAGAATGACGTACCTTATGGATTCCGACTACCGAGCTAAGATGATCCAACTATCGCCAATTGATCTCAGGCGACCATTTGCGGCTCCTCTTCGATTTCCAATAGACGCTGGCAACTGCCATCGTCCACAAAGGAGCTAAATCGACTCCGGGCAAGAGCTTGGCAAAAAACGACGGCAGAAACTCCCAATGCCAGCCTAGAAGGCGAACCAGTACAGCTCCAATACCAAAATCGAGTATGTCATCAGCAGGCGATGCCGCGCCCTCAAAGAAGAAAGGAAAAAAGACGATTTGGAGAGCATCCGCAATGATAGCCAGCACCATGGCGGCTCGAAAGCGCGAATCCCGCGACATCGTGATGCTGTCGTGAGTCACATCAGCCTGCTTCTTTATCGTCTGAAGTCGAGGCATAATTCTTCTCGATATCCAATCATTTTACTGCTATTCAGCGCTATCGCATGAAAACCGCAAGAAGGCCGATGTTCCATCATCTCATTTGCGGGTACCGTCGCAAAGTAAGCCCACACCGTTCCGATACGATGAGATACCGAGGTGAAACAGCATCCACCGGTTACCTCGAGTGAGTAAAAAGGTACTCCCAATCGGTTGGTGGTTCGAATGCGGGAGGAGTTTTCGTATCCTACTGGAGATGCCCCGTAGATTGGTGGCGAGTCCAGCGAAGGAGATTTGAATGGCAGAGACAGTGAAGAAGACAAAGGCGCCGGCGAAGGCTCGGAAGACCAAGAAAGCGACAGTTGCCGAATCGGCAAATGCGGCGGCACCGTCTCGCGAAGAGATCGAGCGACTTGCGTGGAAGTTCTGGGCAGAGCGCGGTCGGCAGCATGGATACGCGGAGCAGGATTGGCTACGGGCGGAGCGGGAACTACGGGGAATGGCTTCGTAGGAGAGGATCTTCGAGTCCAGAGAAGCCGGGATTAAACGTCCTTGCGCCCCAACCGCCCAGAGGCGGCACCCAGATGTCATTTGCCGTTGGGACCTGAGATCAACCTATGAAACGTCTGCGGCAATTGAAAGATGGAACCTCAGCCTTGCGGGAGTGAAAGAGACCCCCCGCAGGACTTCTCCAAATCCGGCCGTCCGCAACGTTGTGAAGCCTTCGTTGGTCGGCACAGCCGTCGCGCCCAATTCGTCAGTGATCACGACTAATTGGTTCGGGTCCGCACCCTGGTCGCCGTTTCGCTCACCGTGGAGGTGATGGCATAGATGGTGGCAGTGCCGTTCTCGTTCACGACGCCTGTGATGTTGCGCAGACCATCGGCTGTTGGAGTCCACGGAAGCCAGTTGCCAATTTATCGTAGTAGTTGAACCAGTCCGAAATCGGTGATGGCGACAAAGAGCTTCATTTTGCAAGCGGAATCGTACCAGTTCTGAGCCTGCGCAGAAAGTATCTTCTCGACCTGAGATGCCTATCATCCTATGGTAGACCACGCATTGATTACCGCCCTGACTATCGCCAACCATTTGCGCAAAGCGGGTATGGGGATCAATTCATGAGTTATCCTCACAAGCGGAGGGTTCATGGATAGAAACAACATCGTACTAGAGATTGACGCTGAGATTTCACGACTGCAGGAGGCGCGGGCGCTCTTGGCCGGCACTAACGCTGGGAAGCCAAAACCGCGCGCTTCAGCCAGTGCCAGCGTTCGCAGCAATAAGCCTGTGCGCACCTTGAGTGACGCGGCACGTGCGAAGATCTCAGCCGCGCAAAAGGCACGTTGGGCAAAATCCAAAAGAGCTGCGAAGAAAGAAGCACGCAATGCCGCTGCAGCCGCCGCCGCGAAGAAAACCACCCCAAACGGCCCTGTTCGCAAGAAGGCTTCGGCGAAGAAGGCCGTTTCGGTGAAAAAGGCACCCCAGCCGCAGACGAAGGCTCCGGTTACATCCGCCCCGTAGCATTCTGGCGAGTGAGGTTGTTCAGGCTGCTCAGGAGCCCGGAGTAACGCTTTCGTGACTGGTCATTCCTGACTGCGATGCCCAGAGCCTTTGTCTGTCCGATCACGACGAGCAAGCGCTTTGCGCGAGTGATCCCGGTGTAGATGAGGTTGCGTTGGAGGAGCATGTAATGTTGCATGGCCACCGGAATCACCACCGCCGGGAACTCCGAACCCTGCGCCTTGTGAATTGTCACCGCGTAAGCCAATGACACCTCGTCAAGTTCGCCGAAGTCGTAGTTCACCAGCCTGTCATCAAACCGGATCGAGACTTCCTGTTCGACGGGATCAATCCTCTCGATGGCGCCGATATCACCGTTGAAAACCTCCTTCTTATAGTCATTCTCCGTTTGAATGACCTTATCCCGCACCTGGAACCGCCACCCGAATCGCTCAGCGGCGGGTTCACCGGGTCGAACCGGGTTGAGAGCGCTTTGGAGCGCTGTGTTCAACTCGCGCACTCCAATCGATCCCCGGTTCATCGGGCACAGGACTTGTATATCGCGGATCGGATCAAGCTTGAGCCGCTTCGGGATTCGCTCCTGGATCAGCTTGACCAGGGTCGCGGCTATCTCCTCTGGGGTGCCCCGCTCGACGAAATAGAAGTCGGAGCCGGACTCCGCCGTCCGAAGCTCCGGCATCTTTCCCTGGCGTATGAGGTGGGCGTTCGTGATGATCCTGCTGCTGGCCGCCTGCCGGAACACTTCGATCAAACGAACGACGGGAACTGCGCCACTCTCGATCAGATCCCGCAATGCATTCCCCGGCCCAACGGAGGGAAGTTGATCCACATCGCCGACCAGGATCAGTCCAGACGTCTTCGGGAGAGCCCGGAGCAGTGCGTACATGAGTAGCACGTCCACCATGGAGGTCTCATCGACAATAAGCAGATCGCAATCCAGCGGCTTGTCCTCGTTCCGCAAGAACCTTCCTGTGGCCGGATCGACCTCCAGCAGGCGATGAATGGTCTTCGCTTCCAGTCCGGTCGTCTCTGTGAGACGCTTCGCCGCCCGTCCTGTAGGAGCGCACAGCAGACACTTCACTTTCTTGGCTCGCAGGATCATCAGAATCGAGTTCACTAAGGTTGTCTTACCCACACCCGGGCCACCCGTAATGATGGCGACACGACTGGCCAGGACTGTCTTCAATGCTTCCCGCTGACTCGGAGCAAGCGTCTTTCCGGTCCGCTGTTCGCACCACGCGATGGCCTTTTCGAAGTCGATTCGCGGATAGGCTACGCAGGCTGTGGCTAACCGGTTGATCTTCGTCGCAATCCCGTCCTCTGCTTTCCTCAGGTGAGGCAGGAAAATCAGCGGTTCGCCATCGATTTCCTCTAACAAGAGAAATCCGCTGGTCAGCATTTGCGACAGGGCCTGGTGGATCGTCGCCTCCGGTGCCTCCAACAGCTTCACGGCCGCCAGCTTCAGCTTTTGTAGCGGCAGGGCACAATGCCCCTCCGAGGTTGCCCCCAGCAGCACGTGGTCTATCCCAGCCCGGGCCCGATTTTGCGAGTCCTTGGGAATCCCGACCCTCTGTGCAATTTGATCCGCGGTGGCGAAGCCGATGCCAAGAATGTCCTTGGCCAGGGTATATGGATTCTCCCGTACCTTCTCGACCGCCTGCTCTCCATAGGTCTTGTAGATGCGGACCGCTCGCCCGGTACTGACTCCGTGGCTGTGCAGAAAGAGCATGATCTCTCGTATCTGCACTCCCTGATGCCAGGCTTGGGCAATCCGCGCTCGACGCTTTGGGCCGATTCCATCGACGGACTCTAACTCAGCGGGATTGCTGCCGATCACGCCTAACACTTCCGCGCCGAAGCGTCCGACGAGTTTCTTTGCGAGGACAGGGCCAATCCCTTTCACGAAACCGCCGGCCAGATAGCGTTCGACTCCCTCGCTCGTGTTGGGCGGAACGGTTCTCAAGACCCTGGCTTTGAACTGAAGTCCGTGCTGCTTATCCCTGACCCACCCACCCTCCGCAGTCAGCCACTCCCCGGCGCTTACGGACGGCAATGAACCGAGGACCGTCACCGGTTCCCGCTGCCCCCGAACCTTAACGCGAAGTACGGAGAACCCGCTCTCCTCATTAAAGAAGGTCACTCTCTCCACGAGTCCGCCGATCTCTTCTGATGGGGTTCGGGGCTGTGGGGAGGAAGCACTCATCCTGACCAAAGTCTATGCGGGCGGATTCCGTTTCTGAGTGATTCCGTCATCCGTCTCTGGAGAGGGTGTGAAACGCTCGGTCGAACCAGGTCTGCGAAAGGACGGCTTCAACCCCAAAGCTAGGGTGAAGAGTTCGCGCAAAGAGGAGCCATTGGACAGAGGGGAACTCGACTGGACCAGATGGAAGACGACCTTGCGGTTCCGTTTCGTGGTCACGATCTGCCCCGAAGCCGGCTAAGTTCCCGGCGATCGCGCTTCGATGGTTTGCCCTCCCGCGACGCTTCGAAATGCGGCAACGTTTTGCGCTCTTCCGCCAACTTTAGACGCAAATCCCGACTTTCCTCGGTTTCACAGTACAGCGTCTGCGCAACTGACGCAGGGCCGCGTACCTCACTCAAAAGCAGGACCTTCACCTGAAAGTCGCCGCCGTCATTCTTCACCTGCAACAAGTCACCGACTCGGACTTCCCGTGAAGCGTTAGCTGGTTGACCGTTGGACTGAATCCTGCCGAGTTCGCACGCTCTCGCAGCCAGCGAGCGCGTCTTGAAGAATCTGGCCGCCCAGAGCCACTTGTCCATTCGTACGCAGGTCATGATCCATTCTCATATAAAGGAGTCAGACCTGTGTCAGCGAGACAGGCGGTCCACAATCGCAAGTATGTTCGCGAGGAGATATTGAACAGTTCAAGTCGGCCTAACTCGATAAAATCCATTATCGCGTCTAAAGAACGGCTTCATTCATCACGACCTATGCCGTCAAAACTCTTGTAAGCATAAGCGAGTTTTCTGTTCCGTTGCTCCCCAATACCCTAACTTCCGGGCCTGTTCAGGAATTCGCCAACAGTACCCGTGATGGCCGAAGACGCGGTTTGAGGGCGGCGGCCATCTTTGTATGGTTTCACGGTGCTTCTGTCTGCCGGGGAACGCGATCCCTGGTCGTTGCAATCAACCACGCGTTCAGAAGCGTGATTGCAGCGAGAAGGTATAAGCCTGCGTGTTGTGACGCGAAATACTCATCGGCCCAGACTTTCACATTGGGAGCGAGAAATCCGCCCAGGTTCCCCATTCCGATCAGGGCAATGCCCCCAGCCGCGGCGCGGTCGGCGAGATAGCCGGTGGGGAACGTCCAGAAGAGAGGCTGCACCGCGATGAATCCGGAAACGGCGATCGAAAGTGCGACCAAAGCCGCGTCAGGTCCGGCCGTGGGAAACACCAGGCTTGCACAGCCGGCAACCAGCATCGCCACGGCTGCCAGTTGGCGATGTTTCCTTAATCGATCGGCGGCGCGGGGCAGAAAATAGACGGCGATGAGCGCGCATATCCAGGGGATTGCCGATACCCAGCCGACTGCGGGGCCGGCAGGCTTGTGCAGGAGCGCCGAGACCTCGGCCGGCAGATAGAAAACCGCTCCGTACGTGCTCATCTGGATGAACCCATAGATGAGCAGGAATCGGAGTACGCGTCCATCGCGCAGCATGGGAAGGATATTCGCAGGTCCAGTCGATCGCCGATGCTGCTCCTCCCGTATCAATTCGTCGTTGAGCGCTCGTTTCTCGTCGTCGGGGAGCCACCGAGCGTCGGCAGGCCGATTCTCCAGGTAACAGAACGCCACCATTCCGAAGCTCACCGCGATGAATCCCTCTACGAGAAACATCCACTGCCATCCCTGGAGGCCGCTCTTTGCAGGCAGCGCGAGCAATGTCCCCGAAACTGGTCCTCCAATGATCAGTGCGAGAGGAACGCCCAAATAAAAGAGCCCGAGGATCTGTCCGCGCGCGCGACCTGGAAACCAATAGGTCAGGTAAAGGATGACACCGGGAAAAAATCCTGCTTCCATGACGCCCAGCAACGTGCGCAGCAGGTAGAAGGACGTGGGGCCATTCACAAACATGGTGGCCATCGACACAATGCCCCAGCACACCATCAGCACCGCCATCCACCGCTTGGCGCCTATCCTGTGGAGGATCAGGTTGCTCGGGAACCCGCATAACGAATAGCTGATGAAGAATAATCCGGCCCCCAGCGCATATGCCCTTTCTGAAATTCCCGCTGATACCGCCAATGCCTGCTTGGCGAATCCGACGTTTGCCCGATCGAGGAAAGAAACCACGTACATCAGGATCAGGACAGGGCCCAATCTTCTCAGAGTGCGGGTAAGCGCCCGGTTCAGTGGGCTCTCCGAGGAGAGTATGCCGGAACGAAAGGACTCACCTTCCTTTTGAACGTGATCCGTTTCTGCGAGTTCGGTTCGGATCGAATCAGCTTTGTCCAGCCTCGGCCTCTCTTGCGTATCGTCGGCGAATCAGGCAGCGGCTACGCCGCGAGCGATAGGAGTCAATTCCACTCAGATTGCGGCTCGCACATAGACCATGACTCTCAGCGGCTCCGGATCAGTGGCGCTCCCGGTATGTTGAGATGCACGCGGTAGAGGCCACTGCTCGCGGCGATGTAGAGCATCTGGCGATCTGGCCCTGCCCAGGCCACGTTGGCCGTCTTCTCCGGAATGAGGATCGTTGCGAGGGGCTTTCCCTCAGGCGAAAGAATCCACACCCCGCCCGGACCCGCACTGTAGATATTGCCTTCCTGGTCCACCTTTATGCCATCCGGCGCGCCGGGGCGCGCGTCCGCCGTTGCATCGTAGAGCAGCCTAGGCTCAGTGAGCGTTCCATCCGGCTGCACACGGTAACGCATCCAAATCTTCCTCGGTTCGGAGTTGTTCACATACAGATACTTCTCGTCAGGCGAGAATGCGATCCCGTTTGGTCGGGTCAGGTCACTAATCAGGAGCTGCAGAGCCGCGCGCTCAGGCGCAGCGCTGGGACTCTGCTCCAGTGCGCGCGGAATACGATAGACTCCGTTCACGCTCAACTGTTTCTCGGGATCGATGTCCTTCTGCGTGCGCAGACCATAAGGCGGATCGGTGAAATACAGCGAACCGTCTGACCTGTAGACGAGATCATTCGGGCTGTTGAGCTTCTTTCCCTGATAGGAGTCCGCAAGAACAGTGATGGGCCCCTTCGGGTCCGATGACTCCAGCCTGTAGACATTGCGCTGCGCATGTCCGGCGACCGTCAGGCGGCCGCGATGATCCAGCGTCATGCCATTGGAGCCCGGTTCCGGACCGCCGTAGGGCGCGGTGCCCTGGTACCCGCTCGGCTTAAGAAATATGCTCACGCCCGCCCCGGGTGTCCACTTGCGGATGCTATCGCTGGGAATCTCTGCGAAGAAGAGACTGTCCTTCACCCATACCGGACCCTCCACCCAGGTGAAGCCATCCGCAATCTTCTCCAGCCTCGCGTCCGCCGGAATGATTCGGTCCGCGGATGCATCCAGCCGGTCGACCTTGATGGGGCTCGCGCTCAGAACTTCAGCATGCCCGCCAATGATGGGCCACGATCCCGCGGATGCGTTCCTGATGCTGAAGACGTACGCGATTGCCATCCCACCAACCAGTACAAGAAGCAGGCCAAACCGTTTTGTCCCTCTCATTGGTTGTTCCCTTCAGGCCGATGAGCATCATCCTTCCGGTAATCCCAGCGGTGACCATTCTATTTGCGGAGTTCGGCAGGTCACAAGGGGATCGCACTCTCCGATGGGGAATGGCCGTGCTGATAGAGCCGCTGCTTCACCGTCGGTCTCCACCTTCCATCTCTGAATCCATCAATCCCTCCTCTCCCCCAACTACGCAGGATAAAGCTACGATGAAAACGCTTGCGTAGGCTGATCGTGGTGAGCAAGATCACCACGAGGAGGTGGCAAGTGTTTTTTGTTGGCGTGGACGCACACAAAAATACATCACAGATTACGGTGATGGACGAGTCTGGGAAAGTGCTGAAGCGGCAGCGAGTGCCCAGCACTCCCGACGGGTTCCGGCAAAGTTTGAGTGGATTCGGCCACCCAATACAGGCCGTGTTAGAGGCCAGTTATTGTTGGGGTCCCATGTTCGACTGGCTGGATGAAGTTGCCGATGAAGTCGTGTTGGCGCATCCGAGCAAAGTTCGAGCCATTGCGGAAGCGCGCATCAAGACCGACAAGATCGACTCGGAAACCCTGGCGCATTTGCTGCGCGCCGATCTGATTCCGAGAGCGTACGCCCCATCGAAAGAGGTTCGCGCAATCAAGCGCGTGCTGCGACAGCGGCTATTCCTGGTACAACTTCGGACCATGGTGAAGAACCGCATTCGTGCACTATTGGCTCAGCACGCAGTCGAAGTGCCGAAGCTGAGTGACCTATTTGGCAAACGCGGGTTCGCCTGGCTGCGTCAGATTGAGTTGTCGGGCCCAGACGGAAGTCTGCTCCGTGAGGATCTGCAACTGCTGCAGGTGTTCGGCGAAAGATCGCATCCACGGAGCGCTTGATCGAGCAACTTGCCACAGGCGATGAGGCGGTGGTCTGGCTATCCAGCCTGCCAGGAATTGGGAAGTTCCTTTCGGTCGTGGTTCGTGGGAAGTGGACAACATCGAGCGGTTCGGGGAGGCGAAGAAGTTCGCCAGCTACACAGGCTTGGTTCCGTCCACGTATGCCTCGTCGAATAGAAACTGTGCATGGGCGTCTCACCAAGCGGGGCATCAAGTGGCTTCGGTGGGCGTTTATCGAGGAGGTTACCCCGGCAGTGCGTAGTTCCGCGAAGCTGCGTGCGCAATATCAACGAATGAAAATCCGCCGTGGAGCGAAAGACGCACGCACGGCGATCGCCAGGAAACTTGCTGAACTGGCTTGGATAGTCTGGACAGAGCGTCGCTGCTATGAAGAGCGCTGAAGGTCGGTGCCTGGCAACACGCTCGCCAGCGAGGACCCCGGCTGCCTTTCATAACGTCCTGGGCAAAAGGCCCCTTGATAAGGTTAGGGAGCCGCGGGTCCTATCGTAGAGTGTGTGCCGGCTTCGGTTGGGCACGGATGGAAGGATGACCAAAGGTCCTCAGCTACGAGGTCGGCGTGGAAGTATGCATCGATGAACTGGCCAAGGAAAAAGGCAGTAGGGAGTAGAGAGTTGACAAAGCGTTTTCATGGAAGGACGTTATCACGCAATCGTTCGCAATCTCGACGGACTGTTGCAGAACACAAGTGGCACCGCCTCCGCCCGGCGAGGGCATTAAAGCCGTATAACGGACCTTAATGAGCGCATTGCTCTGTCAGCGTCAATCGAAGTTAGATCAGGCATCCGCTGGCAAACACACGCCGACTTGCGGGTCTCGATCCGATGTCGAATGCCTCAGCAAATTACGCAGTAGCTAATTATGTTCGACTGAGCCAGCGGTGAACTAGCAGCTCGCTTGATCGTTGCATCGATCGCCATCACCGATGTCGACGCCTGTCGTCAGGAAGTCTTTATAGCCCATGAGAGCGCTGAATGGCCGTGCGACCGCACCGCCCTTGAGATACATTGGTCGCCAGAGGTATTGCGGCTGCATGAATACCTTATTGAAAGACTTGCGTTACGCTTTTCGCGTCCTGACCGCTGCGCCCGCCTTCACCATGGCGGCGCTCCTCTCGCTTGCCATCGGGATCGGCGCGAACACCGCTATCTTCAGCATCGTAGACGGCCTTTTGCTTCGTCCACTTCCGTACGCCGATGAAGAGCGCCTGGTCATTCTCTGGAACAGCTCTCCCGGCCTCAACATAACCGAAGACTGGTTCTCTACTGCGCAATACTTCGATATCAGGAACGGCCATCACGGCTTTGAAGAGGTCGCGATCGCTATCGGCGACAACTACAACCTTACCGGCTCCGGTGAACCCGAACGCATCGGAACCATTCGCGTCTCGTCCAGTCTCCTCCCCCTACTGGGGCAACGCGCCGCCCTCGGTCGAGTCTTCCTTCCGGAAGAGGACACACCCGGCCGTACTCCCACCGCAATCCTCAGCTACGGCACCTGGGCCCGTCGCTTCGGTTCCGATCCCCGTGTCCTTGGCAGAAAGATCATTCTCAACGGGCTCTCATATGAAATCGTCGGCGTCATGCCGCGCTCCTTTTCACTGCCGCGCGAGGTGATGCCCACTCTCGATGGCGCCGACCAGGCCGAAATACTGCTACCTCTTCCCCTACCGGCCAACGCGGCGCAGAATCGCGACCACGAAGACTACAACATTATCGGCAAGCTCAAACCGGGCGTTTCCGTAAGGCAGGCCCAGGCTGAAATGGACACCATCACCGCGCGCCTGCGCCACGAGTATCCCGAAGTGTATCCGTCCAACGGCGGCCTCGCCTTTAGAATCGTGCCGCTCCTCGAGCAGGTAGTGGGCAACGTCCGTCACACGCTATATATCCTGCTCGGAGCCGTTGGCTTTGTGCTTCTTATCGCATGTGTCAACCTCGCCAACCTGCAGCTCTCGCGCGCAGTCGCGCGGCAAAAGGAAATGGCAGTACGAAGTGCGCTTGGCGCATCGCGTCTGCGGATCGTTCGCCAGCTCTTGACGGAGAGCATGCTGCTCGCCTTCGTCGGCGGGGCCCTGGGCATCGCGTTCGCCTTTCTCGCCCTGCGCTGCGTTCGGTTGCTTGGCCCACAGAGCGTGCCAAGACTGAGCAACATCAGCATCGGCATCACCGCTCTTGCCTTCACCTTCCTCATCTGCGTCTTATCGGCGATCCTCTTTGGTCTGGCGCCCGCGCTGCGTGTCTCGCGCATTGATGTGCAGACCGTCCTCCAGAGCACAAGCCGTAATTCGTCCGGCGTCAGCACCATCTGGGGACGAGGCAATCATCTTCGCCGCTCACTAGTCATCGGCGAGATCGCGCTCTGCGTCATGCTCTTGATCGGCGCCGGCCTGCTCATTCGGAGCTTTATTCGAGTGCGCGACGTCAACCCCGGTTTCAATCCTCACAACGTCCTCACCCTCGAGCTCACCTTGACCGGCGAGCGCTATAAAGACAAAACGGCCGTTCTCGCCGCCTATCGCGAGCTGTGGAAACGTATGGAAAGCCTGCCCAGCGTCACCTGCGCGGGCGCCGTCACCTCGCTGCCGCTGAGCCAGATGTTCGCCTGGGGACCCATCACCGTTGAGGGACGCGTACTTTCGCCGGGTGAGAAGTTCATCAATGCTGATGTCCGCATGATCAGCGGTCACTATTTCCAGGCGATGGAAATACCGCTTCGCGAGGGCCGGTTCTTTAACGACAATGACACCGCAGACAAGCCCCGCGTGGCGATTATCGATGACTACATGGCTCAGCAGCTCTGGGCCAACCAGGACCCCATCGGTAAGCGCCTGCATATCGGGGGCATCAACGAGACCGATTCGCCCTGGATCACAGTTGTCGGCATCGTCGGCCGCGTCAAACAATACACACTCGACTCGGACTCGCGCATAGCCTATTACCTTCCTCAAACCCAGTACGTCACGCGGGCGATGAACGTGGTCATGCGAGCCGAAAGGGATCCCGCTGCACTCACCGGTGCAGTCAAGCAGCAGATTCGCGAAATCAATCCTGATCTTCCCCTCTACAACGTGAGCACCATGCAGCAGCGCTTCGACAACTCCATTGCGCGCCGGCGTTTCACGATGCTCGTCCTCGGCACTTTTGCAGCCATCTCGCTCGGACTCGCCGTCATTGGCATCTACGGGCTTATTGCCTATCTCGTTGGCCAGGGCAGCCGTGAAGTAGGCATCCGCCTCGCGCTCGGCGCTACGCCTGCGAACATCAAGACGCTCATCGTGCGCGGCGGTATGACCCTGGCCTTGTGGGGAGTCGGTATCGGCATCATGGGTGCGCTCGCAGCCGGCCGCCTGATGCGCTCGCTACTCTTTGGCGTGGGAGCTAATGACCTCGTGACCTTTGTCGCTGTTCCATCGCTTCTGGTTTTAATCGCTTTCGTCGCCAGTTACATCCCGGCGCGGCGCGCTTCTCGTATTGATCCGAGCATATCTTTGCGTTGCGAATAACCGATGGCCGCTTTAGCTAATCTTGCGTGAGCCGGCAATGCCTCGGAGCTGAGCTCAATTACGTTGCTTTAGCGATTGACTCTAACTCGATAAAATCCATTATCGCGTTTAAAACAACCCGCACGTGAACATCTCCGGTGGACTCACGCCTGTCAGGATGCGGAATCTGACCCCCGCCCAATCCAACCATCTTTCGGGACGTTCCGCCCGAGCAGGAATGACTTGCCATCCACTATCCGCCGCAAAAAACATCTGCTGCTTTGGGCGGTTGTTCTACTCCTTTGGCCCGGACCAGAGCAACGCGGACGCAACAGAAGTAACTCTGCGGGGCCCTTCGGTGGCGCATTCCCGGGCATCGGTACGCCGGATGCCCGGAAAAAGGACCTCGTCTTTGTGTTTATTACTTGAACTGAAAGTAGGCCTCGTGGTCCGAGCCGTCGATCAGGAGAAGGGTGAACACTTGACACGTGCCGCCAAGGCTCTTGTCGGTCTTCCACACGTACGTATATGTGTTCGACCCGGCATCATAGCCGAGTCCGCTGTTGCCTGCAGTTGACGTGGGTACGGCGCTCCCCGTCGCTGCCAGGCTCTTGCAGTTAACCGGTGTCACGATGGGATAGCCGGGAACAATAATGCCGAGACCCTGATTGCCTCCCAGGCTGAAAGTGATGGGAATGGCGCGGCCGGCATTCTCCGCGTTAACCGTGGGCGGGTTGGCTACTGGCGGCTGGAAACCAGTGAATGGGTAGAGCGCACGCCCAGTAATGTGGACGGGGACGATCTGCCACAACTGGCCTCTGCTGGCCGGGACAGTAAAGTCCCCATTGGAGGCCGCAGCCGGGGGCTGCACTACGATGGTCGCATCGGGGCCCGTTCCATTCGCGGTCAACAGCATTCCGGTGGCCTTGTTGATGATCGTGTAGTAGTTGCCAGTTGCAGTGAGGGGTGGGTTGGTGCAATTTGCCAGGATATCGCCGCAGTTTCCGGCGGACTGGATGTCCCATTCTTGGTTCGCATTCCCTGTGAGTGCCTGGGTGCTATCCGCCTGGGGATTCTGTACTACCGCGCCACCTGACGCTCCGTTCTGCGAATCCAGAACGTTTAGCCCGTTGACCTGGTTCAGGCTGATGATCTGGAAGTACCCATCGCCGCGGTGATCCATCGGAGCCGGGTAGATGGCGCTGTTCTGTTCGGCATCGCCATCCTGGGAGACGATTTGCCATTGCTGGTGTATGCCCGCTAGCCCCGTATCCGTACCGGTACTCAGCGCGGCGCCGGCAGCGGTAGAAGCGTTCGCGGTTTCCAGAACGCGCTCGTTGGCGGCATTGACAAATTTGTAGGCCAGGGTGGGATCCAGTTTGCCGCCCAACGCCAGCATGACTGGCATAGCCACGTTGTCGCGGGGATCGCCGGCCGTGGTCAAGGCGTCAAAGATGCCTACTCCACCGGTCCACCAGTAATTATTGAGCGAAGTGAGAGCCGGGCCCCAGGCGCCTGTGGCCTCGCCCGCCCACCATTCCATGCCCATGTGCAGATTATTGGGCACGGCCTTCTGCACCTTGTTGAGATCGATCATCGCCTGGCGTGCCAACGCTGCAGAAGGTCCGGGCGGATTGATCCCATACCAGATGTCCTGGGGGCTGGCGGTACTGTACTGGGATGCCAACGCATAGGAGACGCCGTCCTCGATATTGAAGATCGGCAGCCCAAGCTCGGTCGCTTCTTTGGCGAAGTTGGGCTCGGCAATCTGCTGCCCGCGCGAGTGGAACCAGTTGTACTGTGCTTGCGTCGTGGGTCCGTGCCAGCCCGGATAGTAGCTTTCGCAGACTGCGTCGAGCGGGATCCCATTGGTTACCGTGGCTCCGTAATAGTAGGTGTATAAGTCACGATCGCCGGTAATGTGAATGCACCGGATGGGCGGCGGAAGCGGCGGGCCAAGCGACGTATCAGATGCCGCATCGAGAATCGCCTGCATGGCTGCCTTTTGTATGGCGACGAAACAGGTTCCGCCTCCATTGTTATTCGTGTTGCAGTTTGTCCCGCTCAGGCCGCCGGAGCCAGACGTGTTGAACATACCGCTGGTGACTTCATTTCCGAGCGCAACCACATCCGGCCAGCCACCCATGGCCCGATAAAGTTCCATCTCCTGCTTGACGTAGTTGTACATCAGGCAATTCCCGGCGACGGTGCAGTCAGTCGTGGACGGCACTCCCGACAACTGTGCGATGGTCGCGCCCGCCCAGTTTCCCGGCGTGTCGGATGTGTTCCAGCCGTCGTAGAAAAAAGTTACGTTGACCGACATGCCGAGTTGTTTAGCCCGCACAGCAAGGTCGACGCCGGACCAATCTGTTTCCGCGTAGTCCCCGGGGCCTCCGGCGCTACCGGTTGCCGTGGCGGGAATGATCTGGGTGGCCGGCGGAGATGCGAGCGTGTAGTGGTTATAGGGGCCGGTTGTAATCGGAAAACTGGTGTTTCCGCGGGTGATGGTCGCGTTGATGGAAGCGGGGCGAACCCGGACCATGTTCATCCCGTTGTTCTTGAAGATCTGGATCACATCCTGTCCGGGGAGATAGGCGTCGTGCCACCAGGGGTATATCGACGCGTTGTTTACGACAACTCGATCGTATTCTGCTTTCTCCTGGAGGCTCGAGTCGTTGCCGCGGAAAAATGTGGCGCGGAACAACCATAGCTGGCTTGGCGTTGGCGACCCCGAGAGCGACGATTCGATCAGTTGGGAACCGGAAGAAATGCCTGCGTTGGATACGTCCAGCACAAGTTTCGTGGCAATGTTCGTGACCACGTTATAGCCGTTGGTCGCGTAGGTGAAAGCCCACTCCTGTGTAGGAACGTTGATGGCACACGGATTCTGTACCGCATGTGTCTCACCCTGCGCGGCGGAGGTGTCGAGACAGAGACCGTTCTGAATGTTACTGATCTTCCAGTTTCCGCTGAGCGCTTTGATAAACGCCCATCGTTGGCTCAGATTGGTGAAGCTTCGCCCGTTAACTATGACATTGTCGCCGGAAGTGGCCGAGTTGTTATTCAGGTCCATTTGCAGACCGGAGACTTGATTGACGAGGTAATACATCTCGCCATTGATAGGACTTGGATCAACCGGCTCCGGCGGTTGCACGATTTGCGCTCGCATAGTGCTTGCCGCGAACATGCCGATAAGACATAGGATCGCGCAGATCAACCGTTCCGCGATCCGGACGCAACGATTTCCCAGAGACAACGCCAATCTATAATCGGGCGTCGCCACACAGCCTGCGTTTCGCATGGGGGCTCCTTCTGCTTCTGCCCGAGACCGCTCAACGTGCTTGGAACATCACGGGGCCTCTTCAAAGAAGCAAGCGCATTCTACTCTTCGATTATTCCCGCTGCATCCGACCACCAATGTCGGATCATGCCATTTTTTACAAGCCAGCCACTGGAGCTTATCGGCATTGGAATCAGCCGGAATGCTCTTGCGGGCGTGAATGTCCCTGTTGACCGCACATTCATGAACAGATCGAATTTCTCGTCATCTCCGCCCTGTTGCCGTGCAGAAAGCCCAGTCAAACAGGCTAGACCGAGGTACGGGAAGTCAGTCGAGGGCCTGAATTGCACATATTAACCCTTATTGCTTAATTGGGATCGAAAGATGGTAATCGGCGGATTTGCCGTTTCCCCGCTGTTCGGCGCACAATTACCTCATCGAAAAGAAGGGATGGTAGGGCTAACGCTACGGGAGCATAGCTTCGTCGCCGGAATGCCAGGATAACTGCCCAAGGACTGCAGAAGCACATTGCGGACATGCTGGTAACAGATGTCGAGGTTCTTGCTGATTTCAGCGCGGTCGTAACCTGCCTATGCGCGCACGCGGACCTTGCCCGACTTCGTGGTCAGTCAGTTCATGATTTCAGATGCGGAGCGTCGCCGGTTCATCGGTGCACAAACCTTACCTGTTCTTAACTTTTCAGCCCCGGCCGTGTTTATCCCCCTAAGTGATACACCACGATTATCACGCGGCATCCCTAGACGTCGTAAGCCGCTACAAGATGGCGACCAACAATTTATAACAATCAGGTGCAAACCGTCCGCGACGGGACTGTCGAGGTTCAGGTGCCCTTTGAGGGAGTAAGCGGTCTCCGGCTTTCGTAATGAGCACGGGCTCACAATGGTGGTGGCATTGGGTTCAAACAGAGTGCCATTTCTCGAACGTCATGCAGTTGATATATCCCTCGGGTCGAAGAGGTCTCGTGGTTGGCGACGGGCATGTGCTTCGGCAGTATGCTTTGGATCGTGCTGCCGGAATCGGGCTCGCCGCGAATAGTGGTGTTACAATCTGGGATCGGAATGTCATCGGGCATGCACATCGGTATCCGGCCCACTCCATTTGCCGATCTGGAAAAGGATGAGGAGGAAATTGAAGCCCTCCGACGGCACCTCGACGATCTGACTCAGGCTCCCTCGTTCAAAGGAAGCCACCGCTGTCAGCAATTCCTCAGGTTTGTTGTCGAAAGAGTTCTCGATGGGGCCGTCGATCAGCTGAAGGAGCGAACTATTGGCATAGAGCTCTTTCACCGCCTCCCCACCTACGATACTGGCGAGGACGCGATCGTTCGGGTAACGGCCAGTGACGTGCGCCGACGCCTCCTGCAGCACTACGGGCGCTACGGCGATGCATCGCAGTTCCGTATCCGCCTTCAACCGGGCTCCTATGTTCCCGTGATCGAGCACCTGTCTCTCGCCGCCCCAGCGTCGGATATTTCTCCGCCTGTGCTAATGGCAGTATCGACCGGGCAGGAGTGGCCAGTGAGTCCGGCGCCAATGCCGCCCCGGACTCGCTGGCGACTGCGGACGCTTTGGTTTGTGGTCGCTGCGGTCCTGATTGTGGTTGTGGCGGTTGTCATTGGATGGAAACCTGTGGTGACCCCAGCATCTCTTCTGCCGTGGAGCGCTGTGTTTCGTCCCGGCCACGCGACCCAACTGATTACGAGCGATCCTAATATTGAGCACCTCCAGGAATTGATCGGGACCGACATCTCGGTTTCCGACTATGTGAACCAGCATTATGTTCCAGATCCCAATGCTCTTTCGCCGACGCAGCAGATCTTCTACCTCTTTTATCAGCATGCGGACAATGCGGCGGCAGTGGACACGCCCATGGCTGTCAGCATTGGACGGTTGGCTCCTGCGAATGTGGAGGTTGTGGTCCGCTCGGCACGCAGCGTTCGCATTACAGATCTGGAGACCGACGACAACATGATTCTTCTCGGCAGTCCCCGCTCGAACCCATGGTTCCAGATCTTTCAGAAGCAGCTGGACTTTCAGTTCATCTTCAGCAAAGAAATGAACCAGGAGATAATTCGTGACGGTCGTCCGCGGCCTGGCGAGCAGACCCTATATATACCTACCGCGCGGGGATTCGCGACGGGTGAATCGTTTGCGATCCTGGCTCTCGTTCACAATCCTAACCGGTCTGGACAGGTGCTGCTGCTGGCGGGGGCAAATGGAGAGGGCACCCAAGCGGCGGGACGTATCGCCTCTGACCGCGAGCACCTGCTGGCTGCCCTGAAGTTCTGTGGTATCTCACCGCGCACCAGGGTCCAGGATTTTGAACTACTTCTGCGGCTCCACACGATGGCTGGATCGCCGAG
Organism: uncultured Acidobacteriaceae bacterium; assembly: GCA_963725225.1. Classification (GTDB taxonomy): domain Bacteria; phylum Acidobacteriota; class Terriglobia; order Terriglobales; family Acidobacteriaceae; genus Silvibacterium. The sequence continues at coordinate 70,227 of CAVRXY010000025.1, read as the reverse complement.
CGCTGTGGAGATGGCGGCGTGCCATCAGCTGACCGGACCCGGACACTGAGCGCCCGACACTAATCTTTGCGGTCAGCGCGTCGGAGCGAAGGGAATCGGTCTATGTGGGACGCGGCCTTCGCATGCGCTGACGGGTCATTCCCAGTGTCACCTGACGGCACATCCTGCTCACGCCGCGGAACTCGAGCCCACTGCACTGATCTCCACCCTTTTGGAAGGCCGCAGAGTTTTCGGTGTGTGCAGTGCCCGTAGCTACGGTTACAACGGTGCCCGTCACGAATGTTTAGCTCTTGCTAGCAGAATATGGTGCCGTTAAGCACTGTCTCTAACGTTGCCAAAACCGCTTTGCGCGGCGGTAGAGTCATTCCCGATATGAATCAGACCGCACAAGACGACAATGAGAAAATCCGGAACCATCGGCTGCCGTAAGCGGGCGGAGTCAGTAAGTGCCCTATGCATATTATTCCTGTGTGCTGCTGTTGTCGCCGGTCAGGTTCCGCCATCCGGGCCGCATTCCGGTAAGGATATCGCCATTCGTCTTACAGCCGATGCGACTGGTCCGGACAGGCCGCTCGTTCACTTCTGGAGCAAGGTGGTTGGCGCAGGCAGGGCCAATGAAGGCCTTCGATCGACCTGGCAGGAAGAACTGGCCACCGCGGCAAGGTATGACGGCTTCCAGTATGTGCGCTTCCACGGCATCTTTCAGGACGACATGTTTATCTATCGCGAGGATGCGCACGGAAATCCCATTTATGACTTCCAGTATGTCGACGATCTGTACGACCGCATGCTGGCAAAGGGCGTACGCCCCTTTGTCGAGCTGAGTTTCTCGCCTGGTCCTCTTGCTCCCGTGCACAACACGACCTTCTGGTGGCGTGCCGATGGCAGTCCACCATCGGATTACAACAAATGGGCCGGCCTGGTCCGCGCGCTTGTCCAGCACTGTATCGATCGTTATGGGATCGACGAGGTTCGTCGCTGGTATTTCGAGGTCTGGAATGAGCCCAATCTCTATGAATCCTTCTTTCGGGGTGGCTCCCAGGAGAAATATTTCGACCTGTACCGGGTGACCGTTCAGACCATCAAGGCCATCGATCCCGAGCTGCGCGTCGGCGGCCCAGCCACCAGCAACTTCAACATGGACCAGGATGCCCTGCAGAAAGCCGAAGCCTCAGGCAAACCCTTCGATCCCTTCTCCATTCCGTGGCGTCCCGTCTGGATCATCGATTTTCTGAACTATTGCCAGCAGAACCATCTGCCCGTAGACTTCGTCTCCACCCATCCCTATCCCCAGGACTTTGCCATCGATCAGCCCGGAGTCTCAGAACGCCAGCACTATCGACGCAGTATCGATGCCACCCGCGACGATCTGCGAACCCTTCGCGAGATGATCGATCACAGCGCTTTTCCGAAAGCCGAGATTCAGCTGACAGAATGGAACTCGAGCCCTTCTCCAGTCGACCATGCGCATGACTCTTTGGCTGCCGCAGCCTTCATCGCCAAAACGAACCTTGAAAGCGTCGGCCTGGTCGACTCTCTCTCATACTGGGTCTTCACTGACGTTTTCGAAGAGAACAGGAACACCGATTCGATCTTTCATGGGGGGTTCGGTCTTATCAATTATCAGGAGATCGTAAAGCCCGCGTTTCACGCTTATCGCATGATGAACGAACTCGGCGACCAGATCCTCGCCCAGCTTCCCGGCGGGATCGTCACTCGCTTCAGCAAGACCGGACTTATCTCCGCCATGGCCTATAACTATCCCCCGGAAATGAAAGCCTCTCTGCCTGTCAGCGACACGCTCGGAGCAGCGGATGCCATCGACAACAGCGGAAGCGCGCGCCCGTTTACCTTGGACCTGTCGCATCTTCCCTCGGGTGCTTCCTTCCTCATTGAGACCCTCGACAAGCAGCATGGCGATGCGGTTGCCGCCTGGGAGGCCATGGGGAAACCTGAACCCCCTAACTCGAAGCAGACAAAGCTGCTCCGTGAGGAAGCCTGGAATACCCACAAGGAGATTGTGCGTGCAGATGCCCAGGGGACTCTGCATATCCAGACCAGCCTGCCGGCGTGGGCTCTTATGTCCATCCGTCAAATGTAACTACGAAAAGACCGCGTCTCTGCCCCGGCGGCCTTTCCGTATCACGGAGCACGCTGCCCGATCACCCCAGTAGACCCAAGGAGGAATGAAAATGGATCCGCGTGAGACGCTGTTGTCACGCCGTCGCCTACTCTCCCAGGGGGCTGCAGCCGGCATGATAAGCATGCTCGGCCTGCCCTCCACCGCCAGCGCCGCCGCTCCTCCTGATCCGGAATCAGATGTTCTAAACGTCAGAAGTTTCGGTGCTGCCGGTAACGCCGCCACCGACGATACAGCTGCCTTTCAACGCGCTCTCGATGCCGCTTCCCACGCCGGGGGAGGAAGCGTCTATGCGCCTCCCGGCCGCTATCTCTTTCGGGGAACGATCAACATTCCCGACGGCGTCACACTGCGCGGCTCCTACGCATGCGTGCCGTCACACGTTGGCCTGCGCAATCCGGGAGCCGCCAAGCCCGGCGACGATGGCACTGCCCTGTTCGTTACGGCAGGGAAGGGAAGCGAAGACGGTGCGCCGTTCCTCACGCTCAATACGAACAGCTCCGTCGCCGGACTCACAATCTATTACCCCGAGCAGGTCACCAACTCCGCCCCCGTCCCCTATCCATGGACGGTGAGCATGCGCGGCAAGAATCCCGCCATCTTCGATGTTGAGCTGCTCAATCCATATCAAGGCATTGACGCCAGCAAAAACGAGCGCCATAACATTCGCAACATTACCGGTCAGCCCATTCGGCGCGGAATCTTCGTTGACGCCATCTACGACATCGGCCGGATCGAAAACGTTCATTTCAATCCCTGGTGGAATTCGCACGGCCCGGTTTACGACTGGCAGATGCAGAATGGTGAGGCCTTCATCTTCGGTCGTGCCGATTGGGAGTATGTCCTCAACACCTTCTGCTACGGCTATCACCTGGGCTACAAATTCATCGCCACCGATACCGGAGAATGCAATGGCAACTTCCTCGGAATCGGAGCAGACGACTGCAACCGCGCGATTTTCGTCGAGCAGAGCGCGCAATACGCCTTACTGATCGCCAATGGGGAATTCACTTCTTTCCGGGGCCCCGATCCCACCATGGTTGAGGTCGGACCCGCGCATCATGGTGTTGTCCGCTTCAGTAACAGCGCCTTCTGGGGTCCCTGCGATCAGATAGCAAAGATTGCAGGAAGCGGAACCGTCGGTTTCAGCGACTGCACTTTCGTTGAATGGGGGCGAGACGGAGATCGCCCCGCTATTCAGGCAAATTCAGGAGCCGTACTCATTCGCGGATGCGAGTTCCGCCAGAACAAGCAGCACATCGCCCTCGGCGACGGAGTCCGCAACGCCATCATCACTGGCAATCTCTTCCGCGGCGTGCCCCGGATCGCGCACGCATCCGACGGCAACATACAAACAGGATTCAACGCCGGTTACTGATCATGAGCACGCCCGAAAGCCTGATTGACAGGGTGAACGTCGTTGCTCTCGGAGTGCATTTCGGCTCCGGTCATCGGATCTCAGTCACTCTGCATCGACGTGGCTACCGTTACACTCGCCCCGCCGGAAATGGTCCTGCAATTTCAATGAGATGCAGCGATGTTAAGAACCTTCCTAACCTTGCCAAAGCATCTGCCTGCCGGCGTACGGTAATCGCGAAATGAAAACAGTGGATAGAAGCTGTCATAAAACTTTCATCGCAGGATTGCCTAGGAGGGGGAGAGATGACGCAAACAGGTTGGCTTAAATACTTTAGCGTGGGCCTGATCTTCACTATGCTCTGTTGCGGAAGCAAGTTGTGCCTTGCACAACTTGATCGCGGAAGTATCTCAGGGGTTGTCACCGATTCATCAGGCTCCGTTATAGCGGGAGCCAGGATTACTGTCACCAACACCACGATGGGCACGCAGAACTCTACCGTGACGACTGGTGCCGGAGCATATACGGTCCCGCAGCTGGCCGCGGGCGACTATAGTATTACGGTAGTTGCAACGGGCTTTAACAGGCTGATTCGCAATGGAATCACGGTTTCGGTGGGGCAGACGGCAACGATCGACCTGCAACTGGCGGTGGGGCAAGCCACGGCGTCAATTACGGTAACTGCCGATGCTCCTCTGCTCCAGACCGATAGCCCACAGAATAATGTTCAGGTCACCACGAGGGACCTGAACGAACTTCCCATCAACATTACCGGTATCGGAGCCGTGCGTGACCCCATGGGTTTTGCCGCCTTGATACCGGGAACCATTTCAGGCGGTTGGAATGACATCCATATAAGCGGTTCGCCGGCGACGACCTACCGTGTCTTTATGGACGGCCTGGACGACACCTCGGCGGTCAAGGGTGCCATCTCCGATGAGCAGCAGCCCTCGGTCGAATCGCTCGGCTCGGAATCCGTGATGATCAACAACTATTCCGCTAAATATGGTGAGTCCGGGGGCGGAATCTTCAACTACACCTCAAAATCCGGCACCAATAGGCTGCATGGGACGGCCTTCATCTACCTTGAGAATGAGGATCTCAACGCCGGACAGCCCTTCAACTATACCCCGAGCGGCCAGAAATATAACCCGGTACAACGGCAGCTGGACTTTGGCGGTTCTTTCGGTGGACCGGTCGTGATTCCTCACCTTTACAACGGTCGCAACAAAACCTTCTTTTTCTTCGCGTTCGAGGAGTACCACAACACGCAAACTCTCAACCAGGGGACCATCACGGTTCCCACGAACGCCTACCGAAATGGTGACCTGAGCTCCCTCCTGCTTGGTCCCATCGTCGATTCCAATGGAGCGCCGGTTCTGGATTGTCTGGGTCGACCGATGATCAATGGCGCGGTGTACAACCCGGCGACTACCAGAGTAGCAACCTGCACGGATGGCTCTACCAAAACGGTCCGGGATCCGTTCCCAAATAACTTTATCGGTGCACCCAGCACATGGGATCCGGTGGCCCAGAAGGTTCTTGCTTACCTGCCGACTCCATCAGGGGCTACTGCCAACGAGCTGACCAACAACTACCCCAATTTGCAGCCGAACAACAAGTACCAGTACCTGACGAGTATCAAGATCGATCACTCGATCGGTCAGAAGTGGCACTTCTCGGGTTATTACATTGCTGAGTATTCCAACAAAGACAACGCGGCGGATGGCATTAATGGAGTGGCAGCCCAGACACGCTGGAACACAACGCCCGCCCCGCAGGTGTATCTCAATGCAGACTATACGGCCACTCCGAATCTTGTATTGCACGCCGGATTCGACTTCACGCGCCACGCCGCCATGCAGAATTCGGCGGTGCAGAACTTCATGGCGTCGACCCTTGGGTTGAACACAGCGGCAAATATGCCGGGAGGCGCAGCGAACACCTTCCCGATCTTTAACGGACTAACCGTCAACCGTCAGAACGTTCCTCAAATGGGAATAAACAACGCTCCATTCATCGACAACAACTGGTACAACACTGAATCTGCGATCTGGGTCCACGGCCGCCACACCTTCGAATTTGGCGGCGATTTCCGTCATCAACTGTTTGGCACGCACAACGACCTGTCGGCCGGAACATACGGCTTCAGTGCGAATGAGACTTCTCTGCCGTCTGCGGAAGGCCAAAACCTTTATGGAGCCAGCCTCGGCGATGGGTTCGCCAGCTTCGTTCTTGGCCAGTTGGATGGCGCATCTATCGGGAACGATAACATTCAATGGTTTCACCGCATAGAGGCCGGGTTTTACGCGTTGGACACTTTTAAGCTCACGCGCAAACTCACCGTGAACTACGGACTGCGCTGGGATCTCGAACAGATGCAACGCGAACAGCATGACCGGGAAACGCAATTCAATCCCACTGTTGTGAATCCGTCAGCTGGCGGTCTCTTGGGTGGAACCGAATACGAGGGGTATGGCCAGGGGCGCTGCAACTGCATCTACGAGAAGTTCTATCCTTGGATGATTCAGCCCCGTCTCGGTATTAATTATCAACTGGATGCGAAGACTGTGCTCCATGCGGGGACCGGATTCTATTCTGGTCCGCAGCTCTTCATGAATGAAGAGATCTATAGCAATCAGGGATTTGGGTTCAACCAGGTGTTTCTGACCAGTCCTTCGTATGGCATTTCCGCTGGCCAGCTTTCCAATGGCATACCGTACTCCCCAGCCGCTATCACTGCCACCCATTTCGACCCTGGCGCCTATCCGAATCTCGGTCAGCTCAACTCGCCGCCATCGTTCATTGTTCCCAACAACGGTCGTCCGCCACGTTTCGTGCAATCCACAGTCGGTATTGAGCGCGCGATTACAAACAATCTGACGGTCAAGATATCCTACATCGACAATCGTGGTGTTTGGCTCAATTCCGACGGGCTGACGAACACTACAAACGAACTTACTCCATCGGTCCTCTCCCGAAAATATGGTTTGAACGTTGCCAATCCAAACGACTTCAACCTGCTTACGCAGCCGATCTCTTCTCCCGCCGTCGCGGCAAGAGGCTTCACGGCTCCGTACTCCACTTTCCCGTCCGGAGCCACCCTGGCCCAGGCATTACGGCCGTACCCGCAATTCGGCGGCATTGGTGACTACTACGAGCACAATGGCAATTGGTGGTACGACGCGCTTCAAATCCAGGTCATCAAGCGGCTCAGCAACGGATTGTCGGGTGGCGTCGGTTACTCGTGGTCGAAGAATTTGGGGACAGTAGCCTCCACGAACCAGCCGACCTTTCTTACGACGATACCGATTCAGGATCCCTCCCTCCCACCCAAGAGCCAGAAATCCTATGAGACGATCGATCAACCGCAGGCGCTCAACTTCTACTTCAATTATGAATTGCCTCAATTCAGCTTTTCGCAGACCGGATGGAGACGCCTCCTGTTTTCGGGCTGGACAGCTGACGGCATCTTCCATTACCAGAGCGGTTTTCCGATACAAACACCGAATTCAACGAGCACCTTGGATTCGGTGACTTTTGCTAATGGGGCCGCCACCAGTAACATTTCCGTTTTTGCGAATCGCGTTCCGGGCCAGAAGCTTTTTTTGCATAGCCTCAACAGCCACAACGTCAATCCCCGCACTACGTTCTTTCTCAACTCCGCTGCGTGGACAAACCCGGCCCCCGGGACCTACTCCACTTCCAAGCCGTTTTACGGGGATTATCGTGGCCCGAGGTATCCCAGTGAGCAGTTGGGCTTCGGCAAGGTCATCCCGATCAAGGAGAGCCTGCTGTTCTCGCTCCGGGTGGATTTCTTCAATGTCTTTAACCGCTGGGCATATCCCAACCTGAACAACACGTCAAATCCTTTCCAGAGTCCCCAGTATGCGAGCGACGGAAGCATTTCCAATGGTTTCGGCTTCTTCGGAGACGGCATCTCCAATGCAGGCGGAAACTATGCTCCGAGAAGTGGCGAGTTCGTCGCGCGAATCCAGTTTTAAAGCGCCAGTTCAGCTGAAATTCCAAAGAAATAGGCCAGATGAATTCATCTGGCCTGTTCGTTGGGAAAAAAGAAAGGGAAAGTTGGAGCGCAGACGACTTCCCGGCTGGCCGGTAGTATTAGTTGGGCAAACTAAGTTGATAATTACGCGACGTGAATTTGTAAGAGGCTTGGCTGCTTTTAGCAGCGCAGCTGTGCATTCCCGAGCACTGTCGGTATTGCGCACTTCCTCCGTCGATGGCGGGCATAGCACACTCGCCACTGATCAATCCGCTGATTCGCCCATGTTCTTCGAGAACACAATTAAGGCGTCCAAGATAGATTTTCTTTTGAAGAATAGTGTCAGTCCCCAGCGCTACTCCATAGAGACAATGACGGGTGGGGTCGCAGTCTTCGACTACAACAATGATGGACTCCTCGACATCTTCTTTACGAATGGAGCAGAAATTCCCGCTTTGGAAAAGAGCAATCACAGTTTCTATAACAAACTGTTTCGCAATAATGGCGACGGAACCTTCACCGATGTAACTGAGAAGGCTGGTTTAGCTGGTGTTGGTTACTCGATGGGGGTGGCGGCAGGTGATTACGACAATGACGGATTTGTGGATCTGTATGTTACGGGATTTAACTCTAATCAACTCTTTCATAACAATGGCGACGGAACCTTCACTGATGTGACGGAGAAAGCGGGTGTCAGCGGCGTTCTGAAACGGGGTAAACCGTGGTCCGTCGCGGCAGGATGGATTGACTACAATAACGACGGATTGCTCGATCTGTTTGTTGTGAATTATCTGGATTATTCGCTTTCTACAGCCCACGTCTGCAAGACGGGTAGCATCATTGACTATTGCTCTCCCAAGGAGTATCGCGGAACACCCAATATCCTGTATCGGAACAATGGTGATGGCACATTCACCGACGTTTCGCAGCAGTCGCATATCTCTCAATATTTTGGCAAAGGCATGGGCGTCGCGTTTGCTGACTACGATGGCGATGGTTGCACCGACATCTTCGTTTCTAACGACTCCTTCCCGAACTTCCTGTTGCACAATAATGGCGATGGCACATTTACAGATGTCGCACTCCTGGCCGGCGTGGCCTACAGCGAAAGCGGCAAGACTGTTGCAGGTATGGGAACTGATTTCCGCGATATCGATAATGATGGCAGGCCGGATATCTTTCTCACAGCGATGTACGGTGACAGTTTTCCCTTATACCGCGATCTGGGAGAGGGTCAATTTGAAGATGCCACAGACGCGACTGGTATCTTTGCGATGACAACTCGTTTCACGGCGTGGGGAACAGGAATTTTCGATTTCGATAACGACGGGAACAAGGATATCTTTGCTGCTGGCTCTGCGATTCTCGACAATTCAATGGAGGTGAATCATAAGCCTTACCCGCTTCCCAATTTTCTCTACCGCAATCTCGGCAACATGAGGTTTAAGGATGTGAGTGAACAGGCGGGAACGAGTTTTTCTGTTCCGGCCGCGCACCGCGGTGCCGCGTTCGGTGATCTGAACAACGATGGGAAGATCGATATTGTAGTCACAGTCCTTAACGGAGAGTCCCAGCTACTCATGAATCGGTCTCAGAATCACAATCATTGGATCATTCTGAAGCTCGTTGGCGTGGCCGATAATCGAGATGGATTAGGAACACGGGTGAAGATAACGACCGCGAATTGCGTTCAGTACAATGAGGCCACGACAGCCGTCGGCTACAATTCGTCCAGTGACAAGCGGGTGTACTTCGGATTGCAGAATGCGACCATTGTGGACCGAATTGAACTCGCCTGGCCCACGGGCGTGAAGCAAGTGCTTAACAATGTGATGGCCGATCAGATCCTGACAATCGTACAAAGTGGCGAGGTTCCAAAAGGCCGATCCTCCCAATCGAATTCTCGGAAGCGTACGACACGGACCATCCATTAGGTCTTTGTCCCGCGCACAGGCTCGTCGTGTTGGTCTGAATATTGCCACGGATTTGCAGTTGGCGAAACGGTGAGTTGGTCGACTAACGGGATTGAGCAGGGCATATTCAAGCGAGGGGGCTGGAGCTTCCCGGTGATCACCTGCCGTATGCTGACAACCAAGGCAAACTTGTAATGATCTGGCTTCTCGCAATTCAGCTCGCAATCGGCCCAACGCAACATTACGAGAACGCAAACCAGGATTTTGCTCAACGAAAATTTTCCGAGGCTGCAAGTGAAGTCAATGCTGCCCTGCACGAGAACCCCTACATGGTCCCGGCTCTTGTCCTCAAGGCTAGGTTAGCCACCTTTGCGCAGCGCCTGGACGTGGCGAAAAGCTGTCTCATCACCGCCATTACGGTCGATCCGACATCCGAAGAGGCCCAGTTTTATCTCGGGTTACTTTTCTATATGCAAAACGATTTTGTGTCTGCGATCTCACCGCTTCAGGCGGCCCAAAAACTCTCTCCCGATAGCTCATTGCCCCTGTTCTATCTCGCGATGACCCGCGAAGCTCTGGGAGATAAGACCAAAGCGTTGGAGCTCTACCAGCAGGCAGAGAACCTCTCTCCGGAGAAAGCGCCGCAAAGCGCGGAGATTGCCGTCGCCTACGGAAGATTCCTGCTTTCACTGGGCCGGACCCAGGACGGTATTGCAAAAGAGCGACGAGCTATCGAAATCGATCCAAAGTCCCGCGATGCGTACTATGAATTGGCAATGGGACTAGACCATGAAGGAGATTTTAAGAATGCCGCAATTGAAGGAGAACTGGCCCTGACGCTGCCGGAGGTCAAAGCCAGCGATGCCCAGATTCACTATCTCCTGATAAGCGTATACCGGAAGCTGAATAAACCTGATTTGGCAAAGGCACACTTGGAGAAATTCCTGTCTGCCACAAAAACAGCCCAAGAGTGAGGTGTGCTTCTCAGGATATGTTATGAACGACGGCGTAAAGCGTCTGGCGGACCACGTCGCTGTTCCCGAGCAGGGTTAATGCGCGGCAACCTCGGCCAGAAGATGGCAAGCAACCACATCCGTGTTGTGTGGCGAACCGGCCATCGTATTCAGGCGCAGCAGAAATTCGAAATGGCCCGAAGCCCTAGGACGCGTTGCTCCGCACTGGTCGAGAGCCTTGGTGAAGCGCGGCAGGTCGGTCACAAAGCGTCCCGCTGCTTCTGTGCCTTCTGCATCGATTCCCGCAAGCAGCAACACCTGGCCGTTCTGATCCAGATTCTGCACCAGCGCGACGATCGCATACGACTCACCCGTCCCACCGCCTAGCGCCGTGGGCAGATACTCCGTCATCTCATGGGCGCGGGGGCGATAATTATGGATGATCTCCTGCCTGGCATCCTTATTAAAGACAAACCGAAAGTCCAGCTGATCGCTGAAGAGCGCCGTCCAGGGATCGGAGCGAGGGCTGCCGAGAAAAACAAAATTATCGTCAGTCTGCAGGTCTGGCATCCGCAGATCGCGCGCCGAATCTACACGCAGTTTTTTCGCCAGGTTCTGTCCCAGTGCCGCAATCTCCACAATGATCGGAGGATCCACTGCTGCCGAGATTCCATCGCCAAGGATCACATTGCTGGCGCGGATTACTTCGGGTGACAGCGTATTCGGAGAGGGCAGATACTGACGGTTTGCATAATCAGAAGCCGAAATCTGATGTCCCGTGAGTTCCTGAACCTCGACCATCGCCGGATCACTGAAAACAATATGAGTGAGACGCGGGGAATTCACGAAAACCCGCCAAGGCGAGCTGGCAAGCAGGGAATTGGGGGTTAGTGCATTGTAGCGTCCGAGCCATTGCCCACCGGCAAACAATCCAACAGCGCACAGAATCGCAACCGCAGCAATCAACCAGAATCTCCGTCTTCGACTCTGGTGTTCCTCCTTCTCATTGGAAACAGAAGCCACGACCTCGTTCGGCCCCGGTTCGATTCCATTCGCTGTCGACGGCAGGTGTGGCGAATCCTCTGCCCCTGCTGCCGGTGCTCCGTTCTCTGACTGCCGATTCTCATGTGTGATGACAGGAATGTAGGAACCCAGAGGAAGCGTAATCCGCAATCCCGAAGGCGCGCCATATTGCCCATAGTGCTGCAGCAGCCGCTTGCGCACGTCACTGGCTGTGACCCGGACAATCGCATCTTCGCTTGTATCATAGGTGGGCGATCTGCCGAACAGCTCCACCCCAATCACCCGCTCCTTGAGACTGTCCAAATGACCTTCGATTGCCTGTTCCACAACATAGCGGAGAAACTGGGTACTGCGATGGCTTCCCTTGAAAGCAGCCCCTTCTGCAACTTCCGCGAGGTGCTTCCGGATGACGGCAGGATCGGCTTCTTTCTCTGCAGTTCTGGCGTGAGCTGGTCGTTCTTCGGCGAAAAATGAAGAGTGAGTTGCCACAGGAGGAATGCCAAATGGTAGCACCCTTCGCCTCCCGCGGTCTTCGTCCCCGGGATGGCGGTTTTGCCTTTCTCTCTGCGTGTTCTCCGGACTCTTTCACGGGAGTAACTACCGTTAGCCTTCTCGGGGCTATAGTAACCCGCTTTTTTTCAATGAATTGTGAGGCCGTTAGAACATATCTCTAACGTTGCCATTCCTGACCTGAGGCTTTACTGTGGTTCCTTCATCGTCCGGATAAAAGGTGGCTCGAGATTCCGCTGAAACTCATCCCGGGGATGAAAGGTTTACTCCGCGTGAACGCATCATCCGATTGGGGTTGGGCAGCTCGGTCTGGTGAAAATTTATCGTTGCCGAAACATGGGAGCATCGTGGCGTCAGCCCAATCCGGGCAACGCCCCGATAGTTGTAAAGGCAGTGCCTCCGGGCAGGCTAGGTTGGTAACAGCCTGCCTTCTTCTTTGGGTCTTTTCCGTCTCCTTGTGCCCTGCCCCCGCCTTCGCGCGGGGCCCGTTCCTTTACCGCCAGGCCACCGTGTCGACCGAACAGCGCGTCGATGACCTTCTGCGTCGCATGACGCTGGAGGAGAAGGTTCGGCAACTCGACATGTATTCCGGAGCGACCGATGTCATGAGTGGCCATAGTGACTCCACCCACGCCGCTCCTGACGCCGTTTTTTTCCCCGAAAAAGCGCAGCAGCTTTGGGGTTCCTTGGGCACCGGTTCCATTCACGACCTCAATCCCACTCCCGAGCAGTACGAACGCGATCCAGAAATGGGTGATCGATCATAATCGACTGGGAATTCCTGCGCTGTTCATCGAAGAGGGGCTGCACGGCTTTAACACCGGCACGGTATTTCCGGCCCCGATTGGCCTTGCCGGTACGTGGGATCCTGAGATGGCACGGGAGACTGCCGCGGCGATTGCGGCAGAGGCGCGTTCCACTGGCGTGGATATGATCCTGGCTCCGGTGCTGGATTTGGCCCGTGATCCGCGCTGGGGAAGGGTTGAAGAGGACTTCGGTGAGGATCCTTACCTGACCGGGCAGATGGGTCTCGCGTGTGTGCGAGGTGCGCAGGGGGAGAGTTTGGCCAGCGATCACACGGTGGTGGCCGAGCCCAAACATTTTGCGGGTCACGGTTCGCCGGAGGGCGGCACCAACACTTCGCCCGTCCATATGGGCGAGCGGGAACTGCGGACCATGATGCTGCCGCCCTTTGCCGAAGCGATTCGCGAGGGGCACGCCATGTGGGTGATGGCCGCCTACCATGAGATCGACGGGATTCCAATTACCGACGATCCATTTCTCCTGAAGACGATTCTGCGGCAGGAGTGGGGCTTTCGGGATTCGTGCTCTCCGACTTAGGAGCGATCAAGAGGCTCTACACGGTGCATCACGTAGCGGCCAGTCCTCAGGACGCTGCCTGCATGGCGATTCGCGCCGGGGTGGATATGCAGTTTTACGACTTCGATCACGCGGTTTTTCAGAAAGCGCTGATCGACTGCGTGGATCACCATACCCTCCCTCTCGCCGACCTGGATCGCGCCGTGCGGTCGGTGCTGCGGGTGAAGTTCGAGCTGGGACTCTTCGATCATCCCTTTGTTGATCCGGCGCTAAAGGCGGAGGTGTATCGCTCTCCCAGGCACTTCGAGCTTTCGCTGCAGTCTGCTCGCGAGTCCATGACGCTTCTGAAGAATGACAGACAGTTGCTGCCGCTTTCGAAATCTACGAAACGGATTGCGGTGATCGGTCCAAATGCGGCCGTAGCACGCTACGGCGACTATGAGGATGAGAAAAACGGAGAGCAAATCAGTATCCTGCAGGGCATCCGCGACCTTCAGCCAGGATCGACCGTCACCTTCGATGCAGGCAGCAATATTCCGGCGGCGGTGGAGACGGCGGCCCGGGCGGATGTCGTGATCCTGGCGCTGGGCGAGCGACTGGAGATCTCGGGCGAGGGCTTCGACCGCTCCTGTCTTGATCTACCCGGCAATCAGGAACAGCTGCTGGAGGCAGTGGCGAGCACGGGGAAGCCTGTGGTGCTGGTCCTGGAAAATGGACGGCCGCTGACAATTGACTGGGCGGAACAGCACATTCCGGCGATTCTCGAGGCGTGGTACCCGGGCGAATTCGGCGGCAAGGCTGTTGCCGAAACTCTGTTTGGCGATAACAACCCTGGCGGAAAATTGACGATCAGCTTCCCGCGCAGTGTGGGGCAACTCCCGGATTTCTACAATGCCGATCCAGTCGCGGGTCTGGAAGTACGTTGACAGCGGCGGCGAGCCGCTCCTTCCCTTTGGATTCGGCCTGAGCTACACCACTTTCCGCTACGATCGACTGGTGGTCCAGACGCCTACACCAGGCGGCTACGGCGACATTCATGTAACCGTCAATGTGACGAATACCGGCGACAGGGCAGGGGACGAGGTGGCGCAGCTATACGTGCGGAAGAACGTGAGCAGCGTGGAGACACCGGAGCGGGCTCTGAAGGGCTTTTCGCGGATCCGTTTGCAGCCGGGTGAGACTCGTATTGTGACCTTCGTTGTTCCGCAAAGGCAACTCGCCGTGTGGAATGCAGAGAACAAGTGGGCGGTAGAAGCAGGTCGTTATACCGTATGGGCCGGCGGGTCTTCCCGAGCCAGTCTGAGCACCGAGTTCAATCTGCAGCCATGACGCGTCCGTTGAGGCGGTCGCAGCGCAAACGATCAACAGCTTCAGCAAACGATGCTTCAGGGGTGAGATGAGGATGAATTGTGCGGGCGGCTTGGCTCTTGCGGGCGTTCTGGGAATTAGCACAGCAGCAGCTGTGGCACAGACAGCGAAGCAACCAGTCGACTATGTAGACCCTAATATCGGCGGTATAGGCCAGCTTCTGACGGCAACTATCCCATGGGTGCAATATCCCTACGGCATGGCCCGTGTGGCTCCGGTCACGACGCCAGGTATCACGGATCGCTATCTTGCTGACAAAATCTACGGATTCCCCTCGGGCCCAGCCCTGCTGATGGCGTCCGTTGGACCGGAAGAGGTAAAGCCGGCGGCCTATGCTTCAGACTTCGATCACGATTTCGAGAGCGCAACCCCGTATTACTACGAAACCGATCTGCAGACGTGGAAGGTCAAGGCCGAGGCAACCACGACCCAGGAAGCCGCGTATTACCGGTTTACTTATCCAGCCGCCCAGCACAGTCATCTGGTGCTGAGCCTCGCATAACCACGCGAGGTTTACTGTCACCGGACCAGGAGCCGTGGAGGGCAGCGAGCAAGTGGGGGGAGACGTTGCCCCGCTGGCCGATCCGGATGGTGAAACCCGAGAGTTCTTCTATATTGAGTTCTCCTCTCCCCAGAAGACCTGGAAGACTTGGCAGAAGGGTGCGCTCGGGCACGAAACGAGCATGAGTGGAGATGACATCGGATTCGTCACCGACACTGCTACAACCGCCGGCGATCAGATTGAGTTGCGGGTCGGCCTTTCATACATCAGCACGGATCAAGCGCGGCGCAACCTTGAACGAGAGATCCCAAAGTGGGGCTTCGACGCAGTGAAGGAGCGGGCACGCGCCGTGTGGAACAATGCTCTGGGTGCTGTCGCGGTTGCAGGCGGAACAGAGCGGCAGCGCACGGTCTTCTATACGGCTCTTTACCGTTCGCTGAATCGCATGACGGATACCACCGAGGACGGGCGCTACTTCAGCGGATATGACCATCAGGTGCACTCCTCCGAAGGTCACGATTTCTACGTCGATGACGGGCTGTGGGACACCTTCCGCTCACTCCATCCGCTGCAGACGCTGCTCGATTCGCACCGGCAGCAGGATATGGCGCGCTCCTACATCCGCATGTATCAGCAGAGCGGATGGATGCCCTCCTTTCCCTCAGTTGCAGGCGAGCAGGCGGTGATGATCGGGCACCACGCGGCGAAGTTCATTCTCGACCTTTACGAGAAGGGCTACCGGGATTTCGATGTTGAGCAGGCATATGAGGGCATCGTAAGAATGCGACCGAGGCCACGCTGCTCCCGTGGAGCCGCGCTTCGCTGACACCTCTGGACAAGATTTATTTCGACAACGGATTTTTCCGGCGCTGGCTTCGGAGAAAGGAATCTGTTTCCGAGGTGACGCCCGAGCGGCGGCCAGGCGGTCTCCGTGACGATTGAGAACGGCTATGACGATTGGTGTGCGGCCCAGCTTGGCTCTCGCGCTGGGCAGAAGAAGGATGCTGCGTACTTTATCCACCTGGCGCACAACTATCAGAACCTCTTCAATCCGGCAATCGACTTTATGGCGCCGAAGAGCGCCGACGGCAAATGGGTGGAGCACTTCGATCCCAAGTTAGGCGGAGGACAGGGCGGGCGCGACTATTTTACGGAAATGAACTCGTGGGTTTACACATTTGGCGTGCAGTATGACGTGGCCGGCCTGATCCATCTCTTCGATGGCCGCGATGCATTCAATCAAAGGCTGGACCGGCTGTTTGTAGAGCAGTACGGGACCTCGAAGTTTCACTTCCTCGGTCAATTTCCGGACTCCACGGGTCTGGTGGGCCTCTATGCGCAGGGCAATGAACCCAGCTTCCATATTCCTTATCTGTACGATTTCTCTGGACAGCCGTGGAAGACACAAAGTCGGGTGCGCCAGCTGCTGGACATCTGGTATGGGACGGCCCGCTGGGCATTCCGGGCGATGACGACGGCGGCGAGACATCTTCCTGGTATGTGTTCAGCGCGATGGGGTTTTATCCGGTGCTGTCCTGGAAGCCCTGTCTACGAGATCGGCAGCCCAATCTTTGCCAAGACTATGATCCGCATGGGCAATGGAAAAGAGTTCACCATCGTTGCCGATCACGTCTCTGCACAGAACAAGTACATCCAGTCCGCCACTCTCAACGGGCGGCCGCTCGATAAGCCTTGGTTCCACCATGCAGATATTGCGAACGGTGGCAATCTGACCCTCGAGATGGGACCTGTGCCGAATCCGGAATGGGGCAGCGCTCCTCAGGATGCTCCGCCTTCTATGTCGACGGAGACGGCTGCGGAGTAAGACGGGCGGTGTGCCTGCGAAAGGGTGGGCGCCTACGGAATTCGCCGAGTGTGCGCGCGCCGCATCGGCGGTGGGTGGCCACGGAACAATTGTGAGATCGATTGGGAGTGAGGATGAAAAGGATATCTCTGCGATTGTCGGCAGGGTTGATGGCCGGATTCTGGACCTTCTATGCACTGGCCGTGTCACCTGTATCAGTTGCTTCAACGGCCTGGCACGATGGGCGTTTCCACATCGATGTGCCCGGCGTTCTTCATCGCTCGGACATCTTTCTTGCAGGCGTCCCAACTCCGATGCCGGCGAAGCTATGCCTCTGGGGAATGGCCGCCTCGGAGTTGCGGTGTGGGCTGCGGGTGGGCTGACTGCGCAGCTGAACCGTGCCGATACACTGCCTGATCGCCTTTCGCCGGGGCAGGTAGTGATCCCCGGACTTTCTGCTCTGACGGAGGCAGCGGATTATTCCGGAAGGCTTGACCTGTATAACGGCGAGATTCGCGAAGCAGGGCGGCGGCATGCAGGCAGTCATTTACGTACAGCCGGAGACGGATACTCTGGTCGTCGATGTAAATGGTGCGAATCCTGACAAGCCGCAGACCGCCCGGCTGGATTTATGGGAGCCGCGCAAGGCTCATGCGGCGGTGGACGGAGCCATGGGGCTGCTGTCGGAATCCTGGCTGGACAACACGAGGCCCGGAGCTTCAGGGCGGCACTTCGGATCGCTGGCCGCGATTACGGCGGAAGCAAGACACGTATCCGCGGCAGTGACCGATGCGCTCACCGTCACACTATCGTTTACACCGATGCCGGACGGACATTTTCGGATTGTCGTGGCAGCGCCGCATTATGACGGCTCCGGGAGCGCCCTGCAGATGGTCCGGGCGGCTCTAACTTCCGGGACAGCCGACGCCCATCGCGTCTGGTGGCATGCCTTCTGGAACCGCGCAGCGATTATCCGTGTTACGTCGGCCGATGGGGCCGGAGACTACATGGAGAATCTCCGCAACATTTATCTCTATGCCGCCGCGGCGGAGCGCGGCGTCGAGTATCCGGGCAGTCAGGCTGGCGTTGCCGATATGTTGTCGTCAGCGCGGGATGCGCACCGCTGGGATTCCTCTGCGTTCTGGCACTGGAACCTGCGCATGCAGGTGGCGGCCAACATCGGCGCCGGCCTCTACGATCTCAACGCGCCGTACTTCAACCTCTACCGCGAAGATCTGCCCGCCATAGAAAACTGGACGCATCAATATATGGATGGACGCGCGGGGGTCTGTATTCCGGAAACGATGCGTTTCAACGGGCCGGGCATCGAATATGAATCCAGCTGGACCCCGATCAGTCTCGCCCATGACTGCGATGCGCATTGGTCGCCGTATTTCAACGCTCGCACCCTCTCGACCGGTGCCGAGGTCTCGCTCTGGATCTGGCAGCAGTATCTGGCCACGCAAGACCGCGCCTTTCTCGAGCGTAATTATCCGGTGATGGCCGCGTCGGCCCGATTCCTGTTGGCGTATCAGAAGACCGGCGTGGACGGTCTGCTGCATACGTCGCCTTCGAATGCTCATGAGACGCAGTGGGATGTGAGCGATCCGACGACTGATCTCGCGGCGGCGAAGATGTTTTATGCGGCAACAATCGAAGCGGCGCAGCTGCTGCACCGGGATGCCGATCTGGTGGTGCAACTGCGCGCGGTGATTCCCAGGATTCCGGACTTTCCCCGCACGCAACTCGCGGGCGCGCACACATTGTTGCCGACCTCGGCGGATGCCGCAGGTCAGGACATGATCGCTGAATCCTGGCAGCCCGATGCGCACAATCACAATGCCGAGAATATTGGGCTGGAGCCAGTGTGGCCCTATGATCTCATCGGAGATACCTCGCCTCTCTTCGCATTGGCACGGCGAACCTATGAGCATCGCTTGTTTCGCGGAGTGGCTGATTGGAGCTTCGATCCGATCCAGGCCGCGCGGCTCGGTCTCGGCAGCGAGGTTGGATCCACTCTCGTCACCGTAACCGAGCGTTCGCAGCACACGGTGAACGGCTTTGCGAACTGGGATCGCAGTTATGGCGAGTTCTACATCGAGGAGACGGGAATCGTTGCGGATGCACTGCAGGAGGCTCTGGTGCAGGACTATGACGGCCTGATCCGCATCGCGCCGGCGATCCCGCCGGGATGGGATTTTGACGGTTCGGTGTTCGTGCGTGCGCGCACGCGGGTCGACGTTCAAGTCCACGACGGCGCGGTCACGACAGTCGTCCTGGAACCGGGTACCACGCAGCAGCTTCGGGTGCGGAATCCCTGGCCCGGCCAGGCGGTCGATGTGCTGTCAAACACAGGCGTCAGAATCCTGAGCGAGGATGTGGGTCCGGTTCTGCGCATGCGCGTCATTGCCGGGCACCGATATTTGCTCACCCGCCACGACCAGAAGGCCGCTGAAGAGAAATTTACCCCAGTCAGTGGATCGCCTGCTTCGGGCGTCAAGAAGCTGGGGCCAGTACAGATCGGGCTGGCAGGCCGATAGCAGGAAGATGATGACTTCTCGCCCTTCACGACGAGGCGCTGCTCTTCGCCAGAAAACCTGTCTACTTCTTGTTCTGATCATCGCCGGCTCGGCGTTCTCGGCGGGACAGCACGGAGAGGGCAGCGCGTGGGTCGGAACCTGGGCGTCTGCGCCGATGGCGGGGAAGGCATCGCCGGTTCTTGCTGCCCATACGCTTCGACAGATTGTGCGAACCAGCGTTGCCGGGTCGGAAGTTCGAATTCGCATCTCCAATTTATTCGGAGTGCAGCCCCTTCGGATCGAAGATGTGCATCTGGCGATCGCGTCCACCGGCGGCGCAATCGTTCCCGGCTCAGACCATACGGTGAGCTTTGCGGATCGGAGATCTGCGGTTGTGGCGGCGGGTTCCTCGCTGGTCAGCGATCCAGTTCCGATGCAGCTGCCGGCACTGACGGAAGTGGCCGTGAGCTTCTATCTGCCAAAGACTCCGGGTCCCATCACCTGGCATCCGTCGGCGCACCGGACTAATTATCTGGCGAGCGGTGCCGTGAGCGGCCAGATTGAATTGGCGCATGCGGCAACTGTCGGCTCCTACTATTTTCTTACCAACGTCGACGTGAAGGGAAAAGCGCTGATGGGAGCGGTCGTGACGCTTGGGGCCTCGATCACCGAGGGCTATAAAGCGACTGACTCGGCGAACGCGCGCTGGCCGGATATTCTGGCGCAGCGGCTGGCAAATGAGGGAATCAGGGTGGGGGTGCTCAATGAGGGCATCAGCGGCAATCGATTACTGCACGCCGGTGCGGGGTCGAGCGCCGATAGTCGATTTGAACGCGATGTGGTCGAGCAGCCCGGCATCCGATGGGTGGTTTTCGCTGATGACCCTATCAACGATCTCGGTTCGACTCGGCCTCCGCCGACGTTGCGGGCGCTGATTGAGGGCACTGAGCAGTTGATTGCAGCAGCCCACAAGAACCATATTCGCTTCTATTGTTCAACCCTCACACCGTTCGAGGGGGCCGGCTACTGGACACCGGCGGAAGAGGTCACCCGCGAGCGCTTCAATAGTTTCATCCGGGACAAGAGCAGCGGCTGTGACGCTGTGATTGATCAGGATGAGATGACACAAGACCCCGCTCACCCCACCCGATTCCTGCCGGCCTACGACAGCGGCGATCATCTGCACCCGAACGACGCAGGACATCGCGCGATCGCTGACGGCATCGACCTGTCGCTTTTCCGCTAAGAGCGACCTCGTCCGCGGAAACACGTGTATAGATCCCCTGTCGGCCACCCGAAGCGTGGCGCTTCCCTTGGCGATCCTCGGGAGTGGGTAAACCATGCCACGGCCGCGAAACTGACCGTGCCCTGTCTTTCGAATGCGGAATCTCATCAATGAGTACGCCGGCCCATCCACCGCAGTCTGGCAATTCGTTGTTTCCAATTTCTAGCTGGGATTGACATTTTCCCGAACCCAGGGCTGCTGTCCTTCCAGAACAGCAACATGATCCTTATCCTTGCAGTCTTGCGACCAGCTCATGATGTACTCAACCGTCCAGCCGAGTTACTCGTGCTGACTTCAGTAAGGCGGAGATAGCAATAGAGCGGCCAGGCGTGGGCGTGTGCGCACCAGGGATGGCAATGGAGAGTCCGTCGGTGGGCAGCAGCGAGGAGTCGAGGCTGTCGGACGCGGACCAGCGCCCGGTCCAATAGTCGGGGAAGTGCGCGGCGTAGCTGCTGAAGGTCATGCGGCGGAGCAGGTCATGCGCGGCGGCGGGGTCGAAGGTGGCGACGCCGAGGATGACCGGGCCGTTAAGGGCGTACCAGAAACCTCCATTTTCGCGGGAGCCCTGGGGAGTTCCCGAGCGCGTCGTAGGTTTTTCGACCAGGCCCGGGCCAAGCGCTTCTCCCGTGAGAAGGCGGTTCTGGAGCTGAGTGAAGAGGCGGCATTTGCGTTCGATGCTGAATTCGGGGATAAGCAGGGTGTAGCCCTGCGGCTCAAGCCACATCTCGTCCTCGCCCAGAGGGGTCTTTGCATCCATCCATGCGCGGCGCGGGAAGGTGCGGTCGTCGAGGTCGCGACTCCAGGCGGCGTGCAACTCGGAGCGGTACTCGCGCAAAGCGGCGGAGAGCTCGGCAGCCTCAGGCAACTGGAGCGCGTCAATGGCGGAGGCTAGGTCGCCAAGGATGACGAGGGCCATGGCGGAATTCATGTGGCTTTCGCCCACCGTGAACTCGGTGTTGTAAGGGATGGTGCTGGGCCACCAGCCGAACATGTCGTTCCAGTCGGAGTTCCAGCGGCAGATGATGCCGTGCGAAGCGGTGCCGACGCGGTCGCGCAGGAAGAGGAATGCCTGCCGGACGTGGGCGAGGCCAGTGTCGTGACCGGAGTTTTCAAGCGGGTAGTAACCGACGGTTTCGGTGAGAATCCGTGCATCGTGCGTGGCGCGGAGGTATTCGGCAAGGAGCAGAAAGAAGTAAAGCTGCTGGTCGCTGGTTTGCTGCGCCCCACTGGGGCAACACCCTAAGCCCTCGTCATTGAGCTGGACGGTGCCATCGGGGAGCATGCGTTTCATGATGAATCGCAGGGTGGAGCGGGCGACGGCGGGATTGGTGTGGCAGAAGGGCAGCGCCTGCTGGGCAAGGTCACGACTGGAGGCCATGTTTCCCCAGATGTAGTCGTACATGGTGCCCTGCGGGACCACCGTCTCATCGTAGTACTCGCGCCAGGTGGTCATGGATTCGAGCGCGGCGGCGTTCCAGAGCATTTCGCGGCGGAGGACGGGGTCCGCCTCTCCGGAGAATCTGGGCAGGACGTGAAGCCACGCGTTGCCGAAGGCGGAACCAAGCGGCTTTGCCGATGCGGGGACGGCGAGCGAGGCACAGAGCGAGTCGATGGAGGCGACGTCGCGGGTGTAGCCGGTGACGAAGGCAAGCGTACGGGCTTCTCCGGGGTGAAGGGTGAGCGCGGTGGTGACGCCAATGTTGCGTTGATCGGCGGAGTCGGTGTGAGAGACGGCAGTAAGGTCGCTACTGATGGCTTGAATAAAGATCGTGGGCGGGAACTGCTCGTAGCGGGACATTTCGCCGGCGGACGGAAAGGTAAGCCTGCGTTTGCCGCGCGCGGTGAAGGATGCCGTGACGGTTCCGTTGACCGGAGTTGCAGCGGGCTGGATGGGCCAGGTGGCGCCCTGTTGGGAATCGTCCCATGCGGCAAAGAGCTGCTGGTACTTTGCGCGGGTTAACTCGGAGTATTGGAGTTGAAGTGGAGCGGAGCCGCTGTTGCGCAGGGTAATTTGCGTAAGGAATGCAGATGTGCCTTCGCCGATTGCTGTGGATGGTGCAACGGAGAGCAAGCGTGTGACGGAGAGCGATGTCCGATCTCCGAGAATGATTGATCAGGCTACGACGTCGAGATTATCGCTATGGTGGGCGCTATCTGTCAGGTAAAAACGATGAAGGCCGCACTGGGGGCTGCCGCTAACATTTGTCCAATGGGCTTTATACTGCTGCCCGCGCCGTGCCTCATCCCCGTACGTGATAAACCGGATTATCACGCGGCACCCCTAAACTTCGTAAGCTGCGTTGTTTGAGGGTGAGATTCGAAATCGATCATTGACCGCTTCTCTGAGGTTCTGCCTGCATCCGATGTACCGTTCGGTAGTTTGCACCGACGCGTGGCCAAGGAGAAACTGAATCTGTTCGAGTTCGCCTCCGGCCTCATGACAGAGGCGGGCGCAAGTGCGACGAAGATCGTGGGGTGCCAGATGGGCAATGCCGATTTGTTTGGCATATCGCTTCACGGCGTACCAGACTACGTCGGTTGTCACTCCTTCATCTTGCCGAGTCCCATTCTTCGAAACTCGTCTGAACACCTTGCCTTCAGTCACTCCTGTGTCGTGGATCCAAACATCTATCAGATCTTTACACCAAGCCGGCACGGGAACCGTTCGCAGTCGTCCGCCCTTCCCAACCATATCGACGATCACCCAGTGACTTTCCCTCAATTGCAGCTGATCCAATCGCAAGTTCACGGTTTCCGAGCGGCGCAGACCACATCCGAGCAGCAATCCGATCAGTGCCGCATCTCTTCTGCCGCGCAGGGTGCCTTGGGAAACAGCATTCAATAGCTCTTGCGCCTGATCGCCAGTTAGCCAATTGCCAATCCTCCGGCCAAGGCGCTTGACGCCCTTAACTCGTCGGATTCCAATCGCCAGTTCCGGACTCAACCAACCGCTCTCCGCAGCCTCATCTGCCAGGCGCCGGATCGCGGAAAGATGAAGATTGATCGTCGCGGCTGACAAAGAAAGCCCCTCAAGGAACGAGCGGTACCGCACTACGACGGACCGGTTAAAGCCTAGTCGAGGCTCAGAGCAATACCAGGCGATGAACTTTTCGATGGCGTATTTATAGCTGCGACGGGAATGTGCAGACGCCAGCATATTGAGCACGGTCGTCTTCGATTGTTCTAGGGCGTGTTAACACTATCTGAGAGCTTCGACGATGAGGGCGAAGCAAAGGAAGGCGAGGAAGACGCAATCCAGTTTCTCGAAGCGGGAGAAGATGCGACGGTAGCCTTTGAGCCTTCTGAAGAGGCGTTCGATCTCGTTCCGTTTGCGATAGAGCGCCCGGTCATAGCGCCAGGGATCAACCCGGTTGGACTTCGGCGGAACGACAGGAACCATGCCCAGTTCGAGCACCAGTTGCCGAGTCTCATTACCTTCGTAGGCGCGGTCCATCAGCAGGGGCAGTCCGGCAGGCATTGGTCCCAGATCCCGGAGTAGTTCGCGGCCTTCAGGGGCATCGTGCGCGTGGCCTGGTGAGAGAGCAAAGGTTATGGCCGTTCGAGCATTCGCGGCAACCAGATGAATCTTGGTGGTCCATCCGCCGCGCGACTTGCCGATGGCCTGTGGTCCGTTTTTTTTAACGCCCCGGTGCCGTCCGGGTGGACCTTCACCGCGGTCGAGTCCAGACTGAAGGCTTCGATGCGAATGCGTACGATCTGCTCCAGTTGTAGCTGTTCGAAGATACGATCCATGGCCCCGCTTTTGGACCAACGGTTCATGCGCGTGTAGATGGTGTGCCAGTTACCGAACCGTTTTGGAAGCCCGCGCCATTTGCATCCGTGCTCGGCCACATAGAGTACAGCATTCAGAAACTGGAGGTTGGATAGACTCACATTGCCCCGCTGCACCGGCAGGCTGTCCTTGATTCGCGCGTACTGGTCTTCGCTGATTTCCATCTATCCCTAACTTACTTGACTTAGATGGAAATAGTGTTAACACGCCCTAGTTCAGGGACCGTGAGACTCGAAGAACAACTGGGAGACTTGCTTGGCTGTTTTTGGGGGGACATAGGAAGCGGCTCCTCTCAACCGCCTCCACAGTTTCGTGCTCACCCAAGCTCAACGCGATTGAGCCGTATCGGTAGCGAGGTCCATTCCCGCAGAAGAAACTTCTGGGTTGTTGATGCGAACGTCCTTGTCATTCACTACCTGGGTTGTAAGCCCGCGGGTGCAATGATCGAATGAGCGATGCCACCCTCTTTTCGGCCTTGATCTGGATGTGGCTGCTTCTCCTTGATTTGAGATAAGTTCCTGATTATCGCCGGGCGTCTTAGTCGAAGTAGACCAGCTCCGCCCTCAACCCTAAAGCTATTGATTCTAAAGTGGTGGCCAGAGACGGGATCGAACCGCCGACGCCGGCCTTTTCAGGGCTGGCTCTGGACTGATGTTCCTCAAACAAACTCAGCCTAACCCGCGACCTGCGCATCGAGCGGTCACTCCATAATGACTATCATTCCCATCAGCTTCCAGGACGATCGATTGCGCGGCCTGGTGTCGATCTCCATCGCGAACAGGCACGCTCCAGCGATACATCGACCGCCTCCTCATCCGTAAATGACCAAGCCGGAACTGTCCAGGTACCGGGATTAACGACAGCCGTATTTGTTTCCGGTCGCGATCTAGGTCATGGCCATTCGGCGATGGCGATCATCCGTAACCCTTTCTGCGTCGCTATAGATCATTGCACTGACAAGGGAGTTAGGGGGATTCTCCAGTCTCAGCGGTCTAACAGTGAGTGAGTTAGCTTGATATGATCGGTGTCGCCGTTAGGTCCAGGTTGTCCGGCACGTCACCCGGATTCAATCGCGGTCAACTCGTCTGGCATCCGAGGTTGCCCTGCACAGGGATGGCCGAACACTTTAAATGGCATGTGGCACATGCAGAGCTTCAATGGAAATAACGACCCGCGGAGCCGCGATTTAACGCCTGCCGGAGTGCTAATCGGGGGAAGCCAAAGTGCTGGAGCGGTCAATTGACCGCCCCTCTCTCGGATGCGCGCCTTTCACTGAAGCAGGTCGATGTTTCAGCCCTGGGCGAGATCGAGCGGTTGGTTTTGGCCGCCACCCTGAGGACGTATGGTTTCGATTACTACAGCAAGGGATGATATCGATCATGGGACGGCAAGCCTGAGCAAGTTGCTGGCGGGAGCCGAAGTGCAATTCGATTCGTCCGGAGGGCGCAGGTTTGCGGGCGACCGAACTTTGCCCAGAACCCGCTATTTCTCGGTCCTCGAGGGCGGCTCTGACGGGCGAACACTGCTAGGGGAAATGTCGGCGTATCTTACCGGGTCTACGTATCCCGGTCTGGTGTCGCTGTTCGACACGGATGGAGCCAATACCTTGGAGCTGTTGGGAATTCTGTCCGACATTCCCAAGCGAAACTACCGGGCTCTCGACCTCGCCGTGCCTTCCTTGCTGGTTGCCGTCCGGCCTCTGAATACCGATCCCATGCTCGCTGATACATACGGCAAGGGAAGCCAATATGTGGCTCAGATCCCTTATCAGCTGTCCGACCGTACGATCACGGGCGTGCTCGATCTTCGCGAGCCCGAGGCGCGAACATGGCTGTTAGCGAAGTTCAACGGCACCTTTCGCATAGGAGAAGAGGATTTTCCCGTGCTGCCCGGCCGGAGTCCCCTGGTCGACTTCGAGCAGCTTTTGCCGACCCTGCTCGACCAGTGGTTGGGCGGTGGATGGACGACGGGCAACATCACTGGTTTTTTCGCCCGGGAAGCGGGCGCGGGCGGGCTGGTCTACCCATCTGCCCGCAGCAACGCCTGCGTCGAAATACGCGACCACGTCGTCATGGGCTCCTCCGGCTGGTGTTTCGTGTCCTACGAGGGTGCTCCGAAGATGGAGACGAACATTCAAGTCAGCATTGCGTCCAACGATTGGCCCGCGCGGGTCGGCTGGTCGCCGCAAAGCGTCGGATGGGTCCGTGAACTGATTCCGCTGACCGGCGTCGAAATCGAGTATGTTCGATCGGGATCTCGCACCGGGAGTTTCGCCGCGCATGGCTTGGCTGAGTACAATTCGGCCGCCTTCCGGCTCTCTCAGGTAACGACCGTGCTCAAGTGCCTGGATTCAAAACTGGGAGGTGAAGTCAGCGGCAGGCTTTCGTACTTGGCGATGTACAGCAGGGCGCAGGAGATCAGTTGGCTTTCGGGGGTGCTGTATGGCGCGCTGCTCGGCGACGCTCGATCACTCGCAAATCTGAAGGCAGCGGCTACTGATGCCGGCTCGGATTTTGAGCGGGAGACGCTCGCCGGTGCCCAGCGACTCGTCGCACTGGTACCGCCTGCCTTTCACGCGACTGGTTCGCTCGCCAAGGCGCTTGGATTTTCGTAACTCAGCACCGCCTGGGGGAGACAGTTCGCTTGCTCGGCTCCATGCTGTCGAAGCGCCCGTGTTCGCAATCTGCGGTACGCATTCATGGCCCAGGCGGGCCAGTCCCACATGGAATCCTCCCAGCCCTGCGAAGAGGTCCATAAATCGCATCATGTCCTCGCTGGTTGCTGCGGACGATTCCTGCGATCTTCCTGGCAATCTGCTCGGGATCGCGGTGAATATCAGTTTCCCAAAACCTTAGCACTGTCCATCCTTCTCGTTCTAGCGACCTGTCCGTCCGGCGATCACGCTGGCGGTTGGTCTTGATCTTCTGAAGCCAATAAGACGGATTTGCACCGGAACGGAGCTTGGCTGACAACTGCCGCCAGTTTCTTCCGTGCCAGAAATCGCCGTCACAAAAAATGACAACCCTCTGACTGACAAAACAATGTCTGGCTTTCCCATGAGTGTCCTTACATTCTTGCGATACCTCAGACCGCTCCTCCAAAGCAGCTTGCGCAGAGTACATTCCTGTGCAGTATCGGAGCTCCGATTCATCTTCTTTGCATAAGAACTAGGGCGTGTTAACACTATCTGAGAGCTTCGACGATGAGGGCGAAGCAAAGGAAGGCGAGGAAGACGCAATCCAGTTTCTCGAAGCGGGAGAAGATGCGACGGTAGCCTTTGAGCCTTCTGAAGAGGCGTTCGATCTCGTTCCGTTTGCGATAGAGCGCCCGGTCATAGCGCCAGGGCTCAACCCGGTTGGACTTCGGCGGAACGACAGGAACCATGCCCAGTTCGAGCACCAGTTGCCGAGTCTCATTACCTTCGTAGGCGCGGTCCATCAGCAGGGGCAGTCCGGCAGGCATTGGTCCCAGATCCCGGAGTAGTTCGCGGCCTTCAGGGGCATCGTGCGCGTGGCCTGGTGAGAGAGCAAAGGTTATGGCCGTTCGAGCATTCGCGGCAACCAGATGAATCTTGGTGGTCCATCCGCCGCGCGACTTGCCGATGGCCTGTGGTCCGTTTTTTTTAACGCCCCGGTGCCGTCCGGGTGGACCTTCACCGCGGTCGAGTCCAGACTGAAGGCTTCGATGCGAATGCGTACGATCTGCTCCAGTTGTAGCTGTTCGAAGATACGATCCATGGCCCCGCTTTTGGACCAACGGTTCATGCGCGTGTAGATGGTGTGCCAGTTACCGAACCGTTTTGGAAGCCCGCGCCATTTGCATCCGTGCTCGGCCACATAGAGTACAGCATTCAGAAACTGGAGGTTGGATAGACTCACATTGCCCCGCTGCACCGGCAGGCTGTCCTTGATTCGCGCGTACTGGTCTTCGCTGATTTCCATCTATCCCTAACTTACTTGACTTAGATGGAAATAGTGTTAACACGCCCTAGCCTGCGATGCCGCTGTCAGACCCATGAACGAAGGCAATCTTTTATCCGCGACACGCATTCTTCCCTCGCCTAAACTCATTCAACGATATGACGCATCGGTCGGGCGCGCAAGCGATAGTAACAAAAAGAGTTACGTTGTTTATCCGGAAAGAACGCCTGAGTAGGCGCGCGATACCTCATCGCTTAATTAGGTGCGGTGCCGTGAGGCCGATAAATTCGCGTGAAGTGATGACTTTCGTCTTTTTCCAGAATTTCGGGAAATGCTTCTGGTTGCCAGTGATCAGGTAGTCCGCCCGCGCGGCGTCGGCGCATTCGAGAAACATATTGTCATCGGGGTCGCTCGCCACTTCCAGGCGGCGCGATGGGACAACGACATGGCTGTGATTCCTGATCAACTGCAGCAATTGCTGACGAAGCCCTTTACGAATACGCAGCTCCGGTCGTGAAAGCACATCTGCGTACTCCTCCAGTATGGGACGCGACACATAAAGACGCGCGGGCTTGGTGATGGCCAGCAGAAAGGTAGTGCGCTGAAGGCTCTCTGGCTTAAGGGCTGAGGAAACCAAGACGTTGGTGTCGATCACAAGCCGGAGCGGAAGCATTAACGCTTCTTCTTTTGTGCCCTGGCCGCTTTGATTACCTGATCGATCTGCCGGGAAGAGAGAGTATTGGTGCCGTTGCGCTCCGACTCTTCACCGATGATGCGCAGCACTTCGGGTTCCGGGGCAGCCAGCTTGACGTAATCGCGGATACTCAAGAGCACGGCTCTGGGCGTCCCACGCTTCTCAATGATGAGCGACCGGCGCTCATTATCTACGCGATTCAACATCTTCCCGAAATTCGCGCGTGCGCGAAGGGCGGAAACCACTATTGAGTCATTCTTGCCGGTCGTTGGGGTAGCCATAAACTCTCCACTTCAATGATCTGAACTGTACAGTTTCCCATAGCGTCGGTCAATGGTTTTGAGGAGCCCGTGTCAGGGTAGAAGGCGTTTACCCCCTGCCCCGCTTCCGATCGTTCCTTTCCACGGCAGCGGCGGCGTTCTGGGTGGTTATAAGCGGATAGCCTTCATCCCTGAGCTGAACACGTTCGCGGGCCTTTTCGCTCACCTCGGGCAGTTTGGCGGCGGTGTCCTCGATGCTCCATCCCCAATCGATCGCCGTCATACACCAGATGAAATCCGCCATGCTCCGGTCGGGACCGTTGCCTTCCCGGCCGCGCGGGGCGCCGGCGAGCGAGCGGGCATAGTCCGGCCAGACTTTGGAGGCGCGATGACACGGTAGAGGTCAGCGGTTCGAGTCCGCTGGTGCGTATCTTTGCATTGTCTGGGTCAAGCATTTCATCGAATCCGAACCAGTGGCTAGTGTTGCTTCATCGCGGTGCTCGGTCATCAAGGATTACCGCGTCATGAAATAAAGAGCCATTTAGAACATCCCCCAGCTGGCCGCTCTCATCCGCTTTTGGTTCTGTTTTTGGCTTCTTCGCAGGCTTATCCTGAAAATCTTCTTCAGTTAACGGATCGCATAGCGAAGGCTCGTTATTCCTCACGTTATTGACGCGCCTGTCTACGCGCCAGGCCTTCATCTTGTTGGAATCGAAAGGACGGATGAGATCGATTGGAGGTTGTTCTTCTCTTCCGGGCTCGAGCCAGCGTTGGTAATCCTGACGCTTGATGATGGCGGGCATCCGGTCATGGCCGGTCTTCGCCACAAGCAGTTCGTTCGGCTCCGTGGTGATGATGGCGAAGGTATCTTTTTGTTCTTTGCCTGAACGCCAGCGCCGCCATACTCCTGCAAGGGCAAAGGGCTGGTCATCCTTCATGGCGAATACCCACGGCAGCTTAGTCTTGGCGTCAATGCGCTTCCACTCGATGAAAGAGTCCACCGGTACAAGGCATCGGCTATGCAGGAAGGCCTCGCGCCAGACATTACTGTCCAAGAGGCTCTCGCCGCGGGCATTGATGGTGTCGAGTCTGAATTTCTTGGGATCGGTCACATAGGGAGGAAGGAAGCGCCAGAACATCATATGAAGAGTTCTAGTGCCAGTCGTCTCGTCCCAGACGATGACGGGCTGTGTGGACTGCGGCGCGGCGTTGTAATCAGGAGGAAAATCGAGGGCGAGCCCGTCGACATTCCCTAAATGGAAAGCCTCAGCAATCTTCTGTTTATCGCTTCGTCGCTGGTAACGGCCGCACATGCCTTCAAGCCTATATCTGCTGCCAGCATTTCCACACTCGTTCGGCCATTTCCACACCAGAAAATCTTTGGAAGTGCCTTGTATCAGAGGGTTTCCGGGCTATTATCAAAACCAACGGAAGAGCAATCTTCCAAAGAAGAGAGCGGACCACGGACATTTGAGAGGACCGGCAACGGTACTCATGCCAGGCAACTGGAAAGATGGAAGTGATGAAACTCTTGCGACGTTGATCGCGGAGGAGTGAGGGAAGTGCGGGCTTCGCTCGCGGTTTCCGAACAAGACCGCAATGACGCGACGCGATCCGGGTGCCGTACCGGGTCTTCGATAAATCGGTCAGAGAGGGCGATATCCCGCGAGGGAAGTCGCCCTTTCGCTTTGGCATTCATTTCCTGAGTTTCTGGTATTGCTCGTCGGTCAGTCGCAGCCACACGCCTCCGCGCCCATTCTCAATCGCGTGCTCGATGGCCTGCCGTCCTTCGAGGTTCATGAGGTAGCCGCCGCGCTCGGCGATCTCAAATAGTCTGTGCAGGATCATCTAGCGTGGTGGTCTTTGGTAGCGGCGTTTTCAGGTCTTCCTCAAGAAACTGGCAGTACCAGCCACTGCGCTGGAAGAAGTACATATAGATGCGGTGCTTTGGTGCGCGGGCGATAGTGCATTTGGTACAGAGTCGTTCGCCAGGGCGTTCTGGGTTGGGAAGGGATGCCTTACATCCAGCGCAAATCTTGCCCGCGAGACGCATTCTTGTCGTGGAAGCTCTCTCGCCGCCCATGGGGAAAGTATAGGCGAAACTTCGGCGAAGACGCTTTGTGGATTCTCATCCCACAATCCGTTCCACAAAATGAGCTGTCTTGGGGTTCCGCTTGCTTGGGTAGCCCTCGCGGTAGTTGTAAGTCATCGAAAAACCTAAGAGCGAATGGTTGACACAATAACGGTCAAAGATCGGCAGTCATGGCCACCCGGCCGTCCTACTGCTCATCTCTGCCCCTTTGAGAACAGAGGTACTCCAGGCTTCACAGCTGCCTGGTTAACGAGGACCGGCTGAGTGTGCCCAACAAAGACGGATCGCGACCTCCTCAAGGTGCGAGTGTGCCCAAAATGTGCCCAACCTCCATTGACACCGAAGAATTTAGTGAACCAACTGAACCTCGTAAAGAGCCTGTCTGTGCGGGCAAAGTGCGGCGGAACTCCTTTGGAATCAGAAGAGTTTCGCGGAATTAACGGGTATTGATGAGTTGACTCTTAATCGACAGGTTGTAGGTTCGATTCCTACCGCGTCCACCATTTAATCAATGGTTTAGTTTGCGTCGCGCTCTGCTTGCGCTCCGTTGCTCTGAAACGCAACCCTGGCCCCTAATACACGTCAACTCCATGTCGCCTGCAACTACATCGCGGTGAACATTCATGGTCGTGCGAATGTCCCTGTGTCGCATCATCTTTTGCTGCACAGCCACGGGAGTGCCCACGGCATCAAGCCACGAGCGGTAGGTGTGCCGGAAGGCGTGCGTGCTGACTTTTGTTGGCGAGGAAATCGACTGACTTGACACTTTCGGGTTGATCGTGCTGGAAACGGGATATGACGGAGATTGTGGAAGCGACAGTTAAGGGGCGAAGTAGCTTGAGAGGTCGAGGATGAGGTCCCCGAGGCCGCTGGAGTAGGCGTCGATGTCTCCATTATTGGTAGGCACGATGGCCATGTTGGAAGTGATGTCTGCGTCATAAGCATTGAGCGTTGAGACCAGCGGTTGGCTCTGACCGGCCGGCCACAGGCTGAGGTAGGGGAATCCGGCACCGGGCACCACCGTGGCATTGAGAACGTAGGCTGCAGCCGTCGAGGGCGGCGCACAGGAACTGCCTTCGACGCTCACTGTCAGCGTGACTGGGAAGGGCGGGACGAGTTGGCGTGTATCAATAACCCGGCAGGGCGTGACCGGGTAGAGCGAGAGTCCTCCGGCGCCGGGAGGTGCGAAATAGCCGTTGATGTCGAGGATCACATCCGTGTCGTCAAACGCGTACGCGGAAATGTCACCGCCGGTACCCGCCTCCACGATGGCAGCATTTGCCGTTACCGTTCCCGTGTAAGCATTGAGTGTCGAGACCAGGGGCTGGCTCTGTCCGGTGGGCCAGATGCTCAGGTATCCCAGAGTTTTGTGCGGAACGGCGGTGAAGTTCAGCGAATAAGCCTTGGCGGAGGACGGGATGTGGCAGCTGCTGGAGAGCACGGGGAAGGCACGGCTGCCGCCTCCGGCGATGAAGGGGCCGCCCAGCGAGCCTGCTTGGTTGCGCGTGTCGGCGATGCGGCAGGGGGTCAGTGGATAGAAGGCCAGCGCGGAGGCTGTCCCTGCGGGAACAAAGTAGCCGTCGATGTCCAGGATGACGTGGGTCTGGTCACTGACATAGACGTTGACGCCACCGTTGGTGCCGCCCGGGACGATGGCGGCATTGGCCTTGACGCGGCCGTCATAGGAGTTGAGCGTAGAGACCAAAGGCTGCGCTTCTCCGCTAGGCCAGATGGTCAGATAGCCGAGCCCGGCGTCCGGGATCACCGTCACATTGAGGGAATAGGCCAGCGCATTCGCAGGTATGCCGCAGGCGCTCTGCGGGATATTGAACTGCCGCGTACTCTTGGCGCCGAGCTCTGGGCCACCAAAGGGACCTGTCGCGTTGCGTGTATCAGCCACTCGGCACGGGGTGATCGGAATGAATTGAAGGGCCACAGGCGTCGAAGAAAAAGTGCCTAAGCCGGTTAGGGTCACCTGCTGTGATGAAGTTGTGGCGTTGTCAGCAACGGTCAGGATTGCGGTTTGAGTGCCAATCGATTGCGGTTTGAAGCTGACAGAGATCGTACAGCTGGCGCCGGATGCCAAGGCCGTTCCACAGGTAGTGGTATCAATGAACGAACCGGCATTCGCTCCACTGAGAAAGATACTGCCGATGGTCAGCGTTGTGTTGCCGGTGTTCTTCAAAGTGGCTAGCTGGGCTGTGCCGGTCGACTCTATGGGTGTGCTGGCAAACGTAAGGCCCGCTGGGCTAAGCGTTACGGTGGGCAGGCTGGCATTTGCGGACACGGTAAGCAACGCCGGATTGGATGTGCCTCCGCCTGGAGCCGGAGTTGTTACGCTTACGCGAAGCACTGTCGCTGATGCAAGATCCGAGGCAGTGAGATAGGCAGTAAGTTGCGTGGCGCTGACGTAGCTTGTCTGGCGGGCATTCCCATTGATTGAGACGATCGAGGCCGGAGTAAAGCCTGTTCCCGTCAACTGCAGAGTCAAAGCAGAGCTTCCCGGCGTGACCAGGTTGGGAGTGATGGCACTCAAAGTGGGAGCGGGCGAACCAGTTGACGGGGAATAGGCAAGGCTGCTGCGAAGGATGACTATCTGGTCGGTCGGGTCGTGGGCAGTCAGGGAATCATAGCTACGGAAGGCAAAGCCGTCTACACCCCAGCGAACAAGGTCGGCTGCGTACGGCGAGTAAATCGTCAGGAATGGAACCATTCCCGCGTAGCTGAAGTCGTTCTGGTTATATCCCATGATATTCAACGACTGGTAGTAAGAGTAGCCGGCGTCACCATCAAGGAAAAATGTACGTTTGGACACGGGATCTGGAAATACGCTTTCCGTGTAGAACAATTGTGAACCGTCGTTTTCGAGGTAGGTGCCGAGCAGGGCTTGGGAGCCAGGATTCCAGACCTCGCCCGAATTCGTGTAGAGGAGCGTCCCGTCCGATTTGTCCATGGATCCTGTAGCTTCAGTGATCTGGCCAATGCCGTTTCCGCCGTAACTCAAGCCAGACGGGCTCACCTGAACTTCGGTAAAGAACTGCCCATTGAAGGGGAGAGCGTAAACAGTGGAGGGCGATGACGTAAACGTGATGCTGTCCAGAGTGAGGTAATCCGAACTAAAGTTGTTAGGAATCCAGTTGACCAGGCCGTTGTCGTTGTAGAGCGCCGCTCCATCTTCAGAAGGCGATGCAATCCTCGACAAGGCCAAGACAATCGACTTGGGCGAACCGGGCACCACCTGCATGTCCTGGACAGCGGTTGCGCCGAAGCTGGGATCGACCGGCAGGCTGAAGGTCTTCTCGACTGTAAGCGTCTTCAGGTTGATGCGCTGCAACTGATTGCTGCCCTTGGTCGCCACGTATAGTTCAGTTCCATCGGACGATACTGCAAGCTTATTCGGATCGTTCGCCACGGCGACTGGCGTTTTCATGGCCCCTGTGGTGGGATCGATCGGAATCACTGTGTTTGGATTGTTCGAAGATGAGGCCGGAACAGCAGCGTACAAGAGCCCGCTAACCGGCTCGTAGATCAGGGCGCTCGCAGAAATCGGCACTGACAGGTAAACGGTCAGCGGATATGGTGTGCTCATTCCCCCGCCCGGAGCCGGATTGACGACGACCACGGGAAGTTCCCCGGCTTTCTTCAGAAGAGCTGGATCGAGGACAAAGCTAAGATTCGTGTCGCCGGAGTAAGTCGTCGTCTGCGGCTCGCCATCGACCGTGACGATCGATGTGGGAAAGAAATTCGTTCCTGTGACGTTAACAGTTGCCGAGCTGGTGTTGACTGGATACGAGGGATTCTCCAATGCAGATATGGTCGGAATCGGGTAAGTTGTATAGCCCATCCCCGAAAGGCTTACACTCACGGTGGGATGATTCGGATCGTTCGTTGGCACTGTCAGGACTCCCGTCCGACTACCAGCAGCAGTTGGAGTGAACGTCAGAAAGAACGCACAACCACCACCCACAAGAACGGTCGTACTCGTACAGCTCTTAGACCTGTCGATCGCAAAATCGCCGGTGATGGTTGTGTGGGCGAGATCGATGGTCAGCGGTATCTGACCCTCATTTCGCAGGAGCGCGATGAGTGAGGGACTGGTCTGGCCAATTAACTGAGGAGCAAAGCTTAGAGAGCTTTGTAGAAAGCTCGCAGCCGGTACGACGCCAGTTCCAGTAAGACTCAGCACCTGAGGAATGGAGGCATTCGACTGAATGGTCAATATAGAGGAATCAGTTTCGACTGCGGTTGGCATGTAGCGCACAGTGAACGTACAGCTTTGACCGACAGGCAGGGATTGCGTGCAGCCATTTTTGGACGTCGGCGCTGTAAAAACACTGGCGGAAGAAGAAAAACCAGTCACGGTGAGCGGCTGCGTTCCACAACTGGTGATGGTCACCGTCTGATCATTGAAGTTACTGAGACCGACTGTGCCAAAGTACAGGCTGCTATTCGGATTTACGCACACGGCCGGCGCGGGTGACGTTGGGTCGACCAATGCCACGTAGGCGAAGGTTTCGCCGCCGTAGCTTGGGCCCTGCGCTGGGACGCTTTCTAAATAAGCGCCGGGGGTTGTGTACATGCCGTAGCCAGCTGCGCCAGATACATGAGCGCGATGTTTATTGTCGATCGCGACGCTGCTCGCGTAGCCGTCGGCAAGGCCGCCCAAAAACGTCGAGAACTGTAACTTTTCTCCGGTGGGATCGAATTGAGTGAGAACAGAAACTGGCTCGGAAAAAGTTTGCGAATCTGGGAAGGTGGATTGCAGAGGCAAAACGACCGGAAATTGCGGATTGCTGGTTTGTCCTGCCAGCCAGATGTTGCCGCTATCCGGATCCAGTGCCAATTGATTGACACGATATGATGTATCACCTATGACAGTGGAGTACACCAAACCTGATCCGTCCGAATTGAGCTCTGTAAGAAACGAGCTACCGCCACCGCTGGAATTTTGCTGATAAGCGTTCGCGGTAGTCGGAAAGCTCGCGCCAACGCCATACCCGACAACAAAGACGTTGCCATTGGCAAGGGCGGTGATTCCAGTTACTTGATAAGCATAGTCCAGGTACGTTGAATAGAGGATGCTTTTCGCATCGGGCGCCACCTTGGTGACAAAAGGTGAGGCGTAGGGTATCGTTCCGGCTATCTGCTTGAGGTATGCGTTGCTTGAAACGGGCCACAAAGTACCCGCCTGGCCAGCAACAAACGCATTTCCAGAAGAATCGACAGCAAGCGCACCCGCCCAAATCGGGCCTGCACCGCCATTTTGCGGATCGGCGTCACCGAGAATGGAGCTGTAAAGCAGAGTTCCTGTCGGGCTGAACTTCGACAGAAAAATATTAGTCACGAGGCTTTGGTTAGTTCCGCCCTGGTTCAGCGCACCGGGGGTAGTTGCGTATCCATTGCCGGTGGTACCGGTGACGTACGCATTTCCGGAAGAGTCGAGGGCGAGTGCCAACGCGTATACGTTAGAGCTCACGCCCGAAGTAGGACTGCTTCCCAGCAGCGTTCCGTAATTCAGCGAAGAGCCATCCGGTGATAAGGAAACCAAGAAACTAAAAGTGCCGACCTGCGTCGAGACCGGCTGACCGTTCTTTGTGGGGAAGCCTGGTCCCGGGTCCCATCCGGACAGAATTGCATCGCCGTTGGCATCCACAGCCAGACCAGTGGGCTGACCGCCGCTGAGCACGGTTGAGTAAATGAGACTCGTGCCGTCGGAGTTCAGCTTGGTGATAAAGGTGACAGCCATATTCGTCGTGCAGCTACCGCAGCCTTGAAGGGAGTTCGGGGTGGTCGGGAACCCAAACTGGAGTATCCCGACACATAGGTGTCGCCGCTCGCGTAGGTCGCAACTAAATTCGCGACAGATGCCAATGATGAAAGATAGGTTGAGAAAGAGAGGACGGGATCGATAATCAGCTTGTAGCGAGGATCGTAGTCGGAAATGGTAAAGCCGATCTTTCCGGTCGGTAGCAAGCGAAATGAGCCAGTTCTCTCTCGTCTTTTACCATTGACTTCCTGATAGATCACCGGCTTCTGCAGTTGTACTGATCCGTCTTCAAGGTTGATCGTGAGTGTGCCGTCCTTATCGAGTGAAACATGCGCATTATTGGAAAGGTGAAGACGAATCTGCTGATAATCTGCGCCCGGAGCCACGATGAAATCGTGCTCGATCTGATGGCCGTTGCCGTAAAAAACTGCATCGATGCCGGGGTATAAGTCGCTGTAGGTCACCCTCGCATAATTCGCCACATGCGTGCGCCAATGTGCCGGATCGCTCCCCAGAAGGTAATTTGTCTGGCTTTTCTGCAGTTCAGTTCCCCTTGGAACTCTGGGTTGAGCGCCATCAAACCCGATCTGCAACTCAGCGCCCTTTTTTCCTTGGAAGCCAACGACGACTGCGGTTGGTCGGAACCCCACCGTCACGGCTTCCGCACGTCCAACCATGGCGAACGTTCCATTTTCCTGGCTGGAGGTGGGCTCGAAGACGATAGGCAGACCCTTTTCTACGAGCCGCGCCCTAGAAGGGTGGCGATCCTGTGCAGCATAAGAAATGGAGACGCCAAGCAGAAGACAGAAGACAACGAGCGTTTGCGTTCGAGTCAAGGGAAGACACCCGGTCTGGCCAGAAGTTTGAGGGGGGAGCCATTTGAGGCTAACAGAGGCGGCTTTTGCCTGCAAAGAACGAATTCGGCAAGCTTTGCGGACTTAACGCGAGGGGCATGTGCTATAGGATTACCGGGCGGCAGCCGGCTAGCAAGTCTCACAGAAACCTGCAAGCCCAGCGTGAAAATCCTCATAACAAAAAAATGCCATCATGCGGACTGATGTCATGCCGAGGCGTGCGAGTTTGCCTCGGATCAGGACGGCGGAAAATCCTTTGAGCCCATTTCAGGTGAAATCGCGCTCGGCGGCAACTATTGCGCCTACCGCTGGCGAATTGCAGGGAAACAGGGTGGGAATGCGATTTCAGAAACTCTAACTATTCAGGCATAATCGCTTAAGACTCCCGATGCGAATTCTTCTTCTGACGACTCATTTCCAGCCTGATATTGCCGCCACGGGCGTGATCATGAGCAAACTCGCTGACGAGTTTGTTGCGAGAGGTCACCAACTTACCGTCCTGACTTCGTTTCCGCATTACGATACAAACCGAGTGTGGCCAGAATACGCAGGGAAGTTGATTGCCAGTGAGCGCCTGAATTCGATGCGGATCTATCGTTTGTACACCTATGTCGCGCAGGACAAGGCCAACGTGGCGCAGCGCATTCTGAGTTATGGAAGTTTTAGCGTGGCGTCTCTTTTGCGCGGAGCAATACTTCGAAAACATGATGTAATCCTGGCTCTGTGCCCACCGCTCACCACCGGTGTGATCGCAGATCTCCTGGGTCGGTTTCGCAGAATGCCTTTTGTCTATAACGTCCAGGATATCTGGCCAGACGTAGCTGTCAGGGCCGGAGTGTTGAAGAGCGAAACGGCAATTCGGCGTCTGCAGAAGATGGAGAGATATGTTTACCGCCGAGCCGCGGGAATTGCCGTAATCTCAGAAGGGTTTCGCAGCAACCTCCGCGAGAAAGGAGTCCCCGATGAAAAGATTTCGGTCATCCCGAACTTCATCGATACTAACTTTATTACTCCTGAGCCGAGGCGGAACGCTTTCAGCAAGAGGCTTAATCTCGACGGGAAATTTGTGATTCTTTTCGCCGGCAATATGGGATTTTCGCAGGGCCTTGAAACTGTTCTCGATGCGGCCAAACTGCTGAAGGACTTTCCCGGTATCGAATTCCTGATGGTAGGAAACGGCGCAAGCCGAGAGACTGCTCAGGCTTATGCCACCAACCTCGGGCTTGGGAATGTGCGATTTTTGCCGTATCAGCCGCAGGAGGATCTTCCGGCGATGTATGGTGCTGCCGATGTTTGCGTCATTCCTCTGCGGCGCGGCTTCACAACGGAGTCAGTGCCCTGCAAGCTGTTTACGATTATGGCTGCCGCCAAGCCTGCGATTGCCGCAGTTGATCCCGGCAGTGAAACATGGAATCTGGTGCAGCGAACGGACGGTGGTATCTGCGTAGAACCGGAAGATCCCGCTGCCCTCGCGAATGCGATTCTTTGTTACTACCGCGATCCAGATAGAGGGCAAAGGGCAGGTAGAAACGGGCGTCGATGTGTAGAAACGGAGTTTCAATCCAAGGCTATTGCCGATAAGTATCTCGACGCAATGAAAATGGCTATCGCTCGAAGTTTCGTCCGTGGCAATGGGGCTGAGACGGTGATGGAACTGAAGCACGAACGACGTTAGCGGTCACCTCAATAACGGCAATACCTGAAAGACCGCATGCGCATCCTCTACGATCATCAGGTGTTCTCTTTGCAGGATCGGGGCGGTATCTCGCGTTATTATTTCGAGCTACTTCGTCAACTTTCCGGTCTCGATTCCTGTTCAGCGGAGATTTTTCTCGGGGCGAATCGGAACATTTTTCGATTCTCTGACCTGCATCAGGCCAAAACGTGGGAATATCGTGGCGCGTTGACCATAGCTCCTGGCAAGTACAGATTCATATTGAACGAGGCCCTTGCCAACCTGATCCTGCCTTTCAGAGGCAGCTTTGATGTGTACCATCCGACTCTATATCGATATGTTCCGCTGGCCCGATACAGGCGCATGATCGTGACCCATCACGATTGCACTTACGAGCGATATCCTGCTCTTTTCCGGAATGCGGAATCAATAAGGAGGATGAGGGCTAGTCTCTTTGCCCGAGCCGACGCCATTATCTGCCCGTCCGAATCAACACGCCGCGATCTCCATGAGTTCTACGACGTGCCTGAAGAGAAGACCATTGCGATTCACCACGGAGTCACCAGGCTTTTCCCGCATGATGCGTCCGCTCCGGTGACTGGTCGTCCCTTCCTTCTGTATGTAGGATTGCGAGCTGCCTACAAGAACTTCGGCGGCTTTCTGAGGGCGTTCGCCGCCGCGGACCTGAAGCGTGACCTCGACATTCTTGTACTCGGCGGGGGGGCTGTGAAAGCTCCCGAACTCGCTCTTGTAAACGAGCTTTCGCTGCTCGACTGTGTGAAATTTGTACCGGACGCCTCAGACGAACTCCTCGCTCGTGCGTATGCGCAGGCTCATCTCCTCGTTTATCCGTCCCTCTACGAGGGATTCGGATTTCCTCCGCTCGAAGCCATGCTCGCCGGATGTCCCGTTCTCGCGGCCCACACATCCGCTCTTCCGGAGATTTGCGGCGAGGCCGCTTTCTATTTCGAGCCGTCGGATGAGGCTGACTTTGTCGACCGACTTAAGCTCAGTTGTTCGAATGAAGCGGAACGTCTCGTAAAGATCGAGCAAGGAAGAGCCCTCGCAAACACCTATACCTGGGAAAAGTGCGCTTTCAATACTCTGCAGATTTACCGATAGCAGACACCCGACTAACGAGAGAAACCTGTACCTGATTTGCAGTACCATCACTGGCCCACTGTTCCCCCAAGCGCAGAGCTCAAGGCCGAGAGGTATGAGGGCAGCCGTTGACGATTGAATCAAAATTGACCACTCTCGGGTCGCCGTTTAGTCTGACATTTGCGGATTCCCGTTCCATTCAGCGGACTTGATGTCCCGAGGTGGCGTGTTCCCGAACTTCCCCGAGTGCAGGTCGCTACACTCAGTCTGGGAATTTCGGTACGGCGACGCCCATCGGAATGGGCATTTTTCGCCACCCTCCTGCTTTACTGCGGCGTCGCGATCGTCGTGTATTTCTGGCTAGTGCAGCCGTGGATCGCAGGCGACATCAATACACGCATCGGAGCGGACTCCGACCATTATTGGGACGCTGCGAAGGGGATGGCGTGGTACGGGCAGGATAATCTCCTGAGTTTGACGGGCAATTTTCTCGGTCCGTGCTGATTGCGCTGGCCCTGAAGAATGGCTTCGCGGTGATGTGTTTAAACTTTGTTCTATTTGGGATTGCTTTGAAGGTGGCCACTTCGATCGACGGAGTGCGTCCTGACACATTTGGCTTTCTCATGCTCATAAACGCGGAGCTCTTCCCGGCATTGACAACCCTCAACAAGGAAATTTTTGCTCTGCTCGCCGCAGTCCTGACGGCGAAATTCATCTATTCCGGATCGCGATCGAAGGTTCTTCTCCTCTTTGCCTTCCTGGCATCCGTCTTTGCCAGGTGGGAGCAGACCGCTATTCTTCTGCTGTTCCTGGTCTTCTATTATTGTCGCCCCTTTAAAGGGCGTCCCAAAATTGCCATCCTGACTTTGATTGGTGGCCTTACGGTTATATATCCGCTT
Source organism: uncultured Acidobacteriaceae bacterium (assembly GCA_963725225.1). GTDB lineage: Bacteria > Acidobacteriota > Terriglobia > Terriglobales > Acidobacteriaceae > Silvibacterium. The sequence goes on along the minus strand of CAVRXY010000025.1, from coordinate 28,475 downwards.
TTGTTCAGCGCGTTCGGAATTGATCCGGCCATATTCGACTACCTGATTGAGAATGCCCATACGATCGTGAGGCTGGACGCCGTCCAGGCCTCCTACGGATTTCCGATCGTGTTGATTCCAAAGATTTTTATGCTGCTTGCTGGTACACTCGCTACGCCGTGGATCTACTGGAGCGGGGAGTTTCTTCGAGTAGGATTTGAAGATATCCAGCAGACTGTTTTCCAGCCGCTGGGATGTCTGCTCACTCTAATACTCTTAGGCGTTTGGCTAACCAAAGGAAAGTTCAGGCTGAGCAGTCCGGTATCGCTGTTGATTGCGGTTACCCTTATCGTTGGTGCAGTTGCGCCATTCATTCAGCCCCGTTATGCGTACCCCGTATACGTACTATTGTGTCTGGAACTCGCCAGGAGCAATGTAGCATCGTTGCATTCTCGTGAGCGGTGCCGAACGGATCTCGGGTAGGCTGTTCGGCCAGAGGCTTTATTCCCGTCCTCAGCCGACAACCCTTCCCGCAGAAATCGCCGGGATGTTGCGGCTGAGCGATTGTTGTTTCCACCCTTGCAGGCGCGCATCCTTTGAAGTCAGCAATCTCTGGCAGAAGTACCGCCAGGTGATCCCGGAATAGACTTTGTTTTTGTGGCGGCGATATTGCCGCACAACCCTTCCCAAAAGCCGTGCGGTGTAGATCGTGCGCGGCAGGCTGGTCCGGTACAGATCCCAGTAGGCTCCTTCGGCTGCGATGAAGTTAAGATATCGCTGCGGTGACATGGATCCGTCGTAATCGTTATTTGTGATCTTGTGCTGAACCTGCAAATCGCCGGCGATGAACGTCCGCTTTCCCCTGTCGTGCAGTCGGCGGAAGGTCACCACATCGGAGAGGTCCAGCCAGAAATCCTCGTTATAGCCTCCCACGTCTCTCAGCGCAGATACGCGCATGAGCGTTCCGCTGTTGGCAGCGAAAACTTCCCCCGGATATACGCCGGAGAATGGCGGAACGATCAGCTTATTGCGTCCGCAAAGCACGGCTGCAGGTGAACTGGGCAGGGTGCCGTCGACGAGGAACGGGGCGATGGCGGCAATCTGGGGATCGTTTTGCAGCGTTTGGGTGTATTCCAGCATGCGCGGCAGGAAATTTTCAGGAAGGGTCGTGTCCTGATCCAGAAGCAGCATCCACTCAAAGCTCTGGGCTTCGGCGAACTCCAGAGCACGGTTATATGCCCCCGAAACCCCGAGGTTCTCTCCGGAATGCCGATACTCGGACGCGAATGGAAGTTCCGGTTCAAGCAGAGGAGAAGGGCTGTTATCCCATATAAAAATACCCGTCTTCTTCTCCAGTTCGGGATGGGTGCGGAGTGCCTCTGAAAGACTCAAGATGGTCTGCGATGACTCCAGGGGGGCCTTGTAACGCACAATAACGATCAGGATCTGCATCTGCCAGCCTCGATCTGGTAGTCTCCCCGCGGCGGTGTCGGTTTCAGAGAGCGCCTTCGCAATATGGAGAGGTCGTCTAGACAGCCATTTGACATCTCAGTATCCAGGCTCACCGGCATTGGTCACACCCTTGGCCTGATCTCATCGGCGCTTGAAATCATGCTTTCCCAGTCCACAAGAGGAGAAAGGCATCCTGCCTCCAAATGTGTGGCCAGCGTCGGTATGGGAACCCAGAGCCGATAAGCTCTCGAGAAGAGAATCTCTCGAAAGCCCCATAGCCAGGTCTTACCCCAAATTTTCATACGGAAAAGGTCATGGCAATGTACCCGCGGATTGGCAAGGCCCGCTTTTTGGGTTAGTGCCAGCCATATCGGACAATCCATATTTCCGGTACTGAAACTCCTGAAGAGCGATTCGGTGCGAACCAGATTCTTCCGTGAGGTGAGGAATGTCAGGCACGTCGAACTAGCTGTGCGCCAGTACCGATCCGCAAAAGGTCGCACCAGATGCCGCTCATGGCGTGAGGAGGTGTAGTAGCTGTCCGGATGATCGTATGGCGTAACAAAGTCGACATCCGGATTCGCCCGCATGAAGCCGACCATGCTCTCCAGTGCATTGGGGAAATAGAAGTAATCGTCCTCGGCAAAATAAACATACTCGGCTGCGGTCTGCCTGGTCAGTAGATCCACCTGAAGCGAAAATGTCTTCTGATTTCCAATCTTTTCCTGTTGGAGGATTTCCAGATCATGACCTCCGAGCACTTCTCGGAACAGTCTCTCGTACGCCGGCGGGCAACCGTCCAGGATTGCCCAGACCTTAACCCGCAGATTGCCGAGAGATCGCTTGAATGAGCGAAGGCACACTTCAGACAGTTTGAGCTTGTCCTTCGGGAAGAATGCCGGGGACTTCGCACCCGGGTAGATTCGATACGCTACCGCCAGCTCGATCATTGGTGTTCCTTCAGGCCAACTCCGTTCGATCCAGAATCGCAGCGTCTACGAGTGACTTGGTCAGGAATCCACTATGCATCGACCTGCGTGGAGATCGTGATGTTGGTCGGGGGACTAGAAACATTTTGCCGGCACACGTCAAGTGCCCTTGCGGAGTCGGGAATTTTGAGATCTCGTAATTTCTTTATAACAAAAATCACGTGCACAGCATCTGGCAGATCTCATTTCGATCCACGGATTTGTGTCAGGCAATACGGAAGCCCGGGCCATGGTGACCCGAGGCTAACCTGCTATGATTGGAGCAATTACCTCCCTCGGCCGGAGTCTCGATGGCCGCAGTTTGGGTTCTGTTTCATTGCCAAAGACAATACACTCAATTCAATCGGCAATGACCCGAAGAAGACATCTTCTCGTTTTTGCAAAGAATGCTGTTGCTAACGTTGCGCGTGGTGGCGCCGCAGCCATAGTTGCCCTGCTGCTACCGCCGTTCCTGACGCGTTCGATGTCTCGCGAGGCATTCGGGGCGTGGTCTTTGGTTCTGCAGTTAGCCGCCTATGTTGGCTATTTTGACTTCGGCATTCAGACGGCACTGGCTCGTTTTGTCGCTCATTCGACCGAACGCGGCGACCTGGATTATCGCAATCGAATTGTCAGCACCGCGTTCACCCTGCTGACGATATCCGGAGGCGTTGCTTTCCTCGGTATCGTCGCACTGGCGATCTTCATGGCCCAACTTTTTCACCAGATTCACGGCGACCTGATGAGGGACGTGCGCTTAGCACTGCTTCTGGTTGGAGGCTCTCTGGCCCTGTGCCTGCCTGCCTCAACGTTCGCCGCAATGTTCGTCGGACTTCAGCGAAACGAGGTCCCCGCCGCGATCATCAGCATGCCTCGCCTGGTCGGGGCGGTCCTGATCGTGGTAGTGGTTCGTCTTGGCGGCGGTCTCCCTTCGATGGCGGTAGTCATGGCAGGCGCGAATGTGTGCGCATTCCTGTTGCAATACCTCGCCTACCGACGCTGGATCCCGGCAGTTCGAATTTCGTTCGCACACGTCTCATGGGGAATCGTTCGGGAACTGGTCGACTACTGTTTCAGCCTCACGGTGTGGGGCATCGGCCTTCTCCTTGTAACGGGCCTCGATTTGACAATTGTCGGCGTTTATCGATTCGGGGAAGTCGGCTATTACGCCGTTGCTGCCACCCTGGTCACCTTTTTCAATGGCCTCTTTGGTGCCCTTTTCGGTGCAATGGGCTCACCGGCGGCCGTGCTGCACGCTCGAGAGGACGACATCGGATTGGGGCGTATGGTATCAAGAACCACGCGGGTCGGCATGCTCCTTCTGCTGGCTACCGGGCTGCCCCTGGTTTTCTTCGCTCGACAAATCCTTGGTTTGTGGGTTGGACCCGGCTACGCCCAGCATGCCACCCCCCTCCTGCAACTGTTGGTTGTGGCTAATATCCTCCGAACCTGCATAAGCCCGTACATCATTGCGATGATTAGTACCGGCGAACAGCGACGGATTATTGTTGTGCCGCTCCTCGAGGGCGCAGTCAATCTCGTAGGCAGTCTTATCGCAGGGTATTATCTGGGGGCAGTTGGTGTTGCTTTGGGTACTCTTATCGGTTCGTTCGTAAGCATAGGTGGGCATGCGATTTATACCATGCATCAGAGTGTCGCCATCAAGCTCCGGACCAGCGACTATTTGCGCGATTCGCTGCTTCGGCCGCTAGGATGTGCGATTCCTCTGCTTCTCGCTAGTTTCCTCTGGCCTTATTTTGGGCGGGAGTTCCCGTTGTGGCTCTCAATATCTGTAGGAGCAATGGCTGGTACTTTGAGTATCTACCTGCTCTGGAACCTCGGCTTGATACCAGAGGAGCGAAAAAGACTGATCTCCCGATTTGGATCTAAATGATGGAATCACTAGTTGGGCACACATGCCCGCCGACCCACGTCAACAACCTGCGGAGTGAGTGACTCCCGGATCGCGACAAAGACCTTCACTGAAGCTACTCGGAGGCGATTCTGATTGAAGAGCGTTTAACAATTTATGAAGGCGTCAACACCGGTGTCCTTTCGTTGGTTCCAGAGTCAGCGGCTCGAATCCTTGACGTCGGCTGCGGAACTGGGGCTTTAGGAGAATGCCTGCTTCAGAAATCCCAGCGGTATGTTGCTGGAATTACATACTCTGAGCAGGAGGCCAAGGTGGCCGCCTCCCGGTTGTCGCAGGTGATCTGTGCGGAACTGAATGACTTTGATTTTTGCCCCTTGGGCAGATTCGATTGCGTGATATTGAGTCACATCCTGGAGCATTTGTATTCGCCCGGCACGGTGCTGGAGCGACTCAAGTGTGTCCTGGGACCTGAATCCGTGATTATTGTGTCCCTGCCGAACGTTGTCTGGTGGCAGCAGCGATTGCAATTTCTGGTAGGAAGATGGCGATATCAGAGCTGGGGAATTCTAGACCGAACCCATTTTCGGTTCTTTGATCGGGAATCTTCAGAGCAGCTCCTGGAGGAATCGGGGTACGAAATCCTCAAGCGACGATTTGATGGCCGCTCCCCATTTATCAAGCCTGTCAGACGGTGGATCGGACCTTGGGCGGACAAAATTGATCGTCTCACCAGCGAATCCGCGCCGGGCCTCTTTGCTGCACAGTTTTCTTATCTGGCTAGAAGCAGAAGATAGCACGCGAGTTCTCCAACACACCCACAGAAAATCGACGCTGTAACTGTCCCGGTCAGAGCGGACGCTTTGGCCACCCTGCAATCCGCTTTAACGCTCTTAACGGGTGAGATTAGCCTTTGTGCTCATTTCCGCTTCGACGGCGGCAATCTGGCGAATTCCTGACGGGCTAAATTAAGATGCTTGCTATGCAGAACTTCGATAAGGCGAAAGAGCTTGCCGCGCAGAGGAGTCTCGAATTCGTCGAGGACGGCATGGTTGTGGGGCTGGGATCCGGCACGACGGCCACGCACTTTATCAAGCTGCTCGGTGAGCGAGTGAAGCAGGGCCTTAAGGTTCGCGGCATTGCGTCGTCTAAGGCAAGCGAAGATCTGGCCATCTCGCTATCTATTCCCGTGATCGATTTCCACGTCAGCGCTGAAATCGACGTCGCTATCGACGGCGCGGATGAGGTCACGCATCAGCTTGAACTGATCAAAGGCGGCGGCGGGGCGCTTCTTCGCGAAAAGATAGTGGCCAGTGCTGCAAAGCGATTCATCATTGTGGCGGACGCAAGCAAGCTTGTGGACCGGCTGGGGAAATTTCCGCTGCCGGTCGAAGTGATCCAGATGGCTTCGCCGCTCGTTGCGAAAAAGCTGCAGGGACTTGGTCTGAGGCCTACGGTGAGGAAAGTTGCCTCCGGTGCCGACTTCATCACAGATGAAGGGAATCTGATTCTCGATTGCCACGGTGGAGAGATCGATGACCCGCATAAGCTGGCGGCGGAGATCCGGCAGATTATCGGAGTCGTCGAGCATGGGTTATTTCTTGGCATGGCCGAGAGAGCATTGATCGCGGGCGAGTCGAACGTAACAGAAGTGACGCGCTAATTTCTTTTGCATCGAACCGGTCCGTGTTGACGATCAGGCGCGCTCCCGCCAATGATATTGAGCATGGGCCATTTGGTTACGAATGCTCCAGTCTGGCTGGCCCGTCAACGAGACAAGCTGATCAAAGTCCACAAACGAACAGCGGGGCAGCTCCTCGCGATTTCTGCTTGCATGATGGCGGTAACGAGCTGCCACTCTTCCCGACATCCGACGATTGCGGTCATACCCCGCACGACTGCCTTGATTCTGTGGGAGGCCGAGCATGCAGGCGCCGAACGGTCTGCGAAGCGGGCCGGCTTCAACATCTACTGGAATGCTCCCACCAGCGAAGACGATGTCGACAGGCAGATCGCGATCATCAAACAGGCGGTCGATCGTGGAGCGGAGGGACTGGTTCTGGCTCCCGACCAGGCGTTGGCGCTCATGGTTCCGGTGCGTGATGTGATTGCGCGCGGCATTCCCACGGTAGTGATCAGCTCGCCCCTGGCGATACCGCCGGGCGGGAAGCTTTCCTACATCCTCAATGATGAAGACGAGACCGGCCGTCTGGCGGCGGAGAGAATCGGGAGCATTCTGCATGGCGAAGGTTCGGTCGCCATCCTGGGCATCGATCCCGATGTGACCGGAATCATTCACCGTACGCAGGCGTTCGAGACGAACCTCGCAGCGAAGTTTCCGCGCATCAAAATTGTGGATGAGCGAACCGGCGGCTTCAATATCACGGAGGCTCAGGAGATCACAGACGATGTGCTGGCGAAAAACCCCCAGATCGACGCAATTCTGGCGCTGAATTCTTCCGCAACCCGCGGGGCTTTCATCGCGCTCGAGAATAGTCATCAGCTCGGCAGGATCAAGCTCGTGGCTTGTGAACAGGAGTTGATCCCGCCGCTGGTGACCGGCGAGATTGATTCGATCATCGTCGAAAACACCTACGAGATGGGCTATCGTGCGATCCAGCTCATTGCCGCCCAGCGCCGCGGAGAAAAAGTACCTGCCGAGATCAAGCTCAGTCCCAAGCTGGTTACCCGCGAAAATCTCAACACGCCTGAGGTACAGCGTATGCTCACGATGAACTGGAGAGCGTCAAATTGAGAATCCCGGCTTGGCTTCGCGGCCGCTTTGGCGTGGCGATATTCGCCGCTATGGCCATCGTCGCAATAGGTGGAATATTGATCTACCTTCGCAACGGCCAGTCCTGGAAGCTGCCTTACCGCGACTCCTTCGCCACGGGGCAGGCTGACGAGTGGACGGCATTTGGAGGAACCTGGCAGATCGCTGACGGCGCGATGCGCAACGACTCTGACGAGCGTGGCGCCAAATTGATGACCGGGTCTCCGGATTGGAAGGACTATTCCTTCAGCGCCGATGTGGAGTTGCTTGGAAGTCCGGGAGATGCCGGTCTCATTCTGCGCTCCAGCGACGAGGAGCAGGGCGTCGATTCCTACCGGGGCTACTATGTCGGTCTGCGCAACAACGACGGAAATCTGATTATCGGCTTTGCCGATCACGGCTGGATCGAACTGGCGGGGACACCGATGCCGGGAGGTGTGCACGCGCTTCGCTGGTATCACCTGACGGGCGCGGTGCATGGCTGCCAGATCACCGCATATGCCAGCGAAATTCCGGACGGAATGCTACAGACCGTTTCGTATACAGACAAGAACTGCCTGACCAGTGGACGCATTGGTCTTCGCTCCCATTCTTCGGGTGGAGCATGGAAAAACCTCGCCGTCCTGCCATTGACCGGCGTACCGACGATCTCGCGCCAGGTCGGGCCTTATCATGCGCCGCGGGATCTCGCTTATGCCGTCGATGATCCGGTGATGCAGCGTCGGACTCGGCCTGATCATCCGGGCGCCGCAACGGCCGGCGAGCGAGACGGCGCTCGCGCTGCCGAAGCGGGCACGGAATCCGCGGCAGACGTGGAGAGCATCGGCAGCTTGCGCATGATTCGCACCAAGGGGAGGCATGCGACTGTTCGTGGCACCGTCATCCTTACGCGGCCGCAGCTTTATGTGGAAGACGCTACAGGGGGAGTTGCGGTCCTCAGCGCCAGCGAGCCGAATCTGAAGGTTGGCGATGAAGTCGAGGCGTCGGGAGAGGTCGAAGTGCATGACTTCAGTTGCATGTTACGCAATGCGAGCATCCGGCTGTTGTGGGCTCATGCTCCTGCACCGCCGATTGCCATAACCGCCAGCCAGGCAGCGACCGGCGCTTACGATGCCCGGTTTATCGAGGTTGACGGCCTGTTGTTGAACAAGGAGAAGGGCCCGGACAACACCCTTCTGCTGGCTATGAAGGCGAATGGGCAGTCATTCCGCGCCATCGTAAATCCCAGCCGCGGTGACGCCATTCTGCGGCATCTGAACACGCAAAGTGTTCTTCGACTGCGCGGTGTTTGCGTGGTCGACTCGCAATTCACGCATAGCCTCACGCCATTTGTCCTGCTGATTGCTTCGAGCGACGACGTGGAAGAGCTGGCTGGGCCTCCGTGGTGGAGCGGACGCAACCTGGTGATCATCGGGCTGGTGACCATGACGCTGGTGCTGCTCGCCTACATGCTCTACCTGCATGCGAAGCATCTGCGCCTGCAGGCCATTGTTGAGGAACGCGAGCGGATTGCGCATGACATGCACGACACGCTGGCGCAGAGCTTCGTTGGAATCGGCTTTCAATTGCAAGCGATCAGCAACAGCATTCCTGAAGACCTGCCGGGCATCAATCAGCAGCTCGATCTCGCCTGTGACCTGGTGCGGCACAGCCATGAAGAGGCGCGGCGCAGCCTGTTGACCCTGCGACGTGAGTTCCTCCAGTCCGAGACGCTCCACTCCGCACTCAATGCTTTTGCTTGCAGGATGGTGGAGCATGGCTCGGTCAGCGTGCGTCTCACCATTTCCGGTGAAGATACTTCTACGCCATATGCAGTGAAGGATGCGTTGTTCCGCATTGGTCAGGAGGCGATCGCCAACGCTGTTCGGCATGGAAGGCCATCGGTGCTGCACATCCAGGTCAAGTACACGAGTGAAGCGGTCAACCTGCTGATAGAAGACAACGGTGCCGGCTTCAACCCGGGCGACGATCTGCGCGGATTCGGCCTGACTGGAATCCGCAAACGCGCCGATGCCATTTCCGCGGTCGTGCGCATATCGAGTACTCTGGGACGCGGGACGCAGGTCTCGATTATTGCCCCGCTGCCGTCCAGGCTCGGTTGGCTGAATCCCGATAACCACCTTTGGCAGTTTGCGAAGGAAGCGACTACAGATGCAAAAAGAAAAGTCCGCAAAGATCCGTATTCTTATCGTCGATGACCATCCCGTAGTTCGCACCGGGCTGACCTCCATGCTGGGCACTCAGGCCGGCTTCGAAGTGGTCGGCGCAGCATCAGGTGGCGAGGAAGCGCTCGCTCTGGTAACTCGAACCGCCCCCGACGTGATGTTGATGGACCTGCGCATGCCGGGCATGAACGGCATCGATTTGTTGCGTACGCTGCAATCGTTCACCAATCCGCCGCGGGTGATCGTGTTGACCAGTTTCGAGACCGATGAGGATATCTATCGTGCCGTGCAGGCGGGCGCGCATGGTTACCTGCTCAAGAGCACGATGCAGCAGGAGATGGTCGCAGCGATTCATGCGGTCCACCAGGGTAAGCGTCAGATTCCATCGCGGATTGCCGCGCGCCTCGCCCAGCGCATGGCGCGTCCGGCATTGACCGCACGCGAACTTGAGATTCTGGAAATGCTGGCCAAGGGCCTGACGAACAAGCAGATTGGCACTGTATTTCAGATCAGTGGCAACACGGCGCGAAACCACGTCAACAGCATTCTGGAGAAGCTCGAAGCTGCCGACAGGACGGAAGCGGTGTCTACCGCCATCCAGCAGGGCATCATCGACGTCTCCAACTAGCGCGATCCCGCCGTTGCGCCCGTAATTCCTCGCGTTAGCGAGGCAATCCGTAATTTTCTACCAATCCGGGATACGCTATCTGGTCCATCTGAACCAATAACTTGGTGCATCTTACTCATGCGCGAGGTTGCTTCAGGCTATAGCCTGACCAACGTCGCGAAGCAGGCTTAGGCGGACCCCACCAGTCTCGTGTGCCCTCCCCAGGGGGGTCTTTCTGACTCCCCTGTTTTTTCAAATGAATCCGCGAGCGTTAACCTAAGGCTGGCACGATGACCCTGTTGAGAACCGCATCTATCGCTCTGCTCATTGCCTTTTCCTTCCTTGCCCCATCTGGTGCGCAGTGCCAGGCCGGCAGTGACACCTTCACGAACCCGTTGCTGCCAAGCGGCGCGGACCCCTGGGTGATTGCGTGGAAGGGCTACTACTACTACATGAACACGACCGGGAAAAATCTCACGATCTGGAAGACCAGGGACATTACCGATCTGAAAAATGCAGAAAAGAAGGTTGTCTGGACACCACCGTCGTCCGGCCCTTATTCGCATGAAATCTGGGCGCCGGAACTCCATCGCCTCGACAACAAGTGGTACATCTACTTTGCCGCCGATGGCGGCTCGAACGAGTCACACCGCGTGTGGGTGCTCGAGAATGGCGCTGCCGATCCACTCGATGGAACCTGGGAGATGAAAGGGAAGCTGAGCACGCCGGAAGACCGCTGGGCAATCGACCCGTCCGTATTTGAGAACAAGGGCAAGGCGTATGTCATCTGGTCGGGATGGGACGGACCGACCAATGGAGTGCAGAGAATCTTCATCGCCCAACTAAACAATCCGTGGACGCTCGGCAGCAAGCCGGTTGTGATTTCGTCACCGGATTTTCCCTGGGAAAAGGTCGGAGATCTCACAGTGAAGAACCGGATTGTGGAGATTCCTCATGTCGACGTCAATGAGGGGCCGGAGATACTTCAGCATGGCAGTAAGATCATGCTCATCTATTCCGCCAGCGGATGCTGGACAGACTACTATGAGCTCGGCATGTTAACGGCTTCTGCCGGCAGCGATCTTCTCGACCCCTCGTCGTGGAAGAAATCTTCAAAGCCGGTCTTCTGGCAATCGCCGGAAGCCTCGGTCTACGGACCCGGTCACAATACGTTCTTCAAATCCCCCGATGGCAAAGAGGACTGGATTCTCTACCACGCCAATTCAGCGCCGGGCGAGGGCTGCGGAAGCTTCAGGTCACCTCGCGCTCAGCCTTTTAAGTGGAACGCCGACGGAACGCCCGACTTCGGCAGGCCGATCCCGCTGAGCCAGCCGATCCGTAAGCCTTCGATGTAGCCGCAAACGCGGCTGAAATCGTTACTGCGGCTCTTTTGACTTGGCTCCGTACAGCTTTTCGCTGGTTGCGAACTCGGCCTTCGCGCGATCGACCATTCCCGCAGTCCGGTAAGCCAGGCCCAGTTCGTAGTGCAGACGCGCTTCGTCGGGGCTGAGCGTTGCGGCCTCTTCGAGTTCCGCAATTCCGGGCTTGGTCGATCCGGTGACGCCGAGCGCGCGACCCAGCTTTTCGTGGCAGGCAACGCACTTCGGCGCAATCGCAACCGCCTGCTGCAGGATCGGCACGGCCTCCGCGGCACGGTCGTGATCCAGCAGGAAAGCGCCGTAGTTCAGGTAGGGCCACTCGTCGGTATGCGGAGTTTCCCGGGCCAGGGTCACTGCCGCTGCAAATGCCCGATCAGCGTCTGCCGGACGATTTTCGGCGTCGTAGGCGAGCGCGAGGTTCTCCGCGGCTTTCACGTTCTTCGGTTCGAGCGCGAGCACCTTTTGAAAGGCTCGCTCAGCATCGCGGAAACTACTCTGCGAGTAATAGCAACGGCCCAGACCATACCACGCATCCGCGTTTCCCGGCTCGAACTCGACGGCCTTTTCAAACCAGTGGATGGCGTCGGGATAATCATTGAGGAGCACATAATCAACGCCCACGATTTTCAGGTCGTCGCCGCGCGGGGTGGCAAGGCGCGCCGCCGCCGTGTACGTGGTGAGCGATTCACGTGGCTTGTTCTCACGGTTCTGAACAAAGCCAAGCATGAAGAGCGCATCGGCGGAGTTCGGATGAAGCTGTGAGTAACGGGTGAGAGCGGCATCGGCTTCAGGGAATCGTTCGAGATTGGCGAGTGCTTTGCCTTCGAAAAGCAGCGCATCGCTGCTGCTGGAATCCTGCTCGGCGGCGCGCGCCATCAGGGATGCGGCGTCTTCCCAATGATGAGCCGCGAAGGCGGCGCTGCCCTGCTCGTAAAGCGAGGTACTCTGCGCCCGGGATGGCGATTCCCACGCAAATGCGAGCAGGCCAACAAAGATCAAGAGAGAGGCTTGCGCAGCCGCCCGGCCGTTACGTTCAACCAACATCGCTATTCAGTATAGGTCGGAGGCGGCGGAGCGTTGCTGGACGCAAAAGGGTGTGCGATCCAAACCGGATGAATGGCAGAGTAAAATTCCCAACAGCAATGACGTCTCGTCCTATCGTGATTCTTTCGTGCCGAATGCGGTCTTCCTTGCAGGGAAGAGTCGCCAGCGATCTCAAAGGGTTTACCGCCCTTCTCGCACTCTTGATGACCTTTTCAGGCGCGCTGGCACTCGCACAACCAAACTCTGCGCTGCAGCCGGACGGAACCACGATCCGCGGGACCGTCCGCGATGCGACCGGTAAGCCGGTTGGCGATGCCGTCGTCCGGCTTGAACAGAACGGCAGCTCCTTCGTTGTGACCACAAACTTTGAAGGTGTTTACGTGTTCCCTGCGATTCAAGCTGGGACCTGTGTCATTAACGCTCAGAAGTCCGGGGCGCGGAGCCGTGCTGTTACCGTTCCCGTTGTGAAGCAAGGGAGTGAGTCGCACGTCGACCTGGTTCTCGAATTGCCGAACGATCAGAAGAGTCAGGCCGCGACTGCACAGACTTCCACCGAAGCTATGGCATTCGCCGACAAGCCGAATTTTACGGTCGCCGGCATCACCGATTGGACTGCGGTGGGTGGACACGGATCGGATGCCAGTCTGAGAACCAGTGAAGCCCTGGCACGCGAGACCGCCACGCTGAAACCGAACGAAAAGGCCGCAGCAGTTTCGACATCACCAGGCGGTGCCGGCAACGCAACAGAGACCAGCTTGCGGGCCGCTGTCGCTCAGTCGCCAGGGAGTTTCGAAGCCAACCATCAGTTGGGTGAATTTTGTTTCCATAAAGGCAGTTATCAAGAGGCCATTCCGCCGCTCGAAGCTGCTTACCAGATCGATCCCGCGAATCATCGCAACGAATACGATCTTGCCTTGGCCTATAAAGAAACGGGAGACTACGGCCGGGCTCGCGAGCATATCCAGAAACTGATCGCCCAGGAAGATAGTGCCGACCTGCATCGAGCCTTGGGTGATCTTGACGAGGAGTCCGGAGATTCGTTGGGCGCAGTTCACGAGTACGAACAGGCCGCGCGCCTCGATCCCAGCGAGCAGAACTATTTCACCTGGGGCTCAGAGCTGTTGTTGCATCGCGCGGTGTGGCCTGCGGCCGAGGTCTTCAGGAAGGGATCTGAAGCGTATCCGAAATCAGCCAGAATGCTGGCCGCGTTGGGCGCGGCTCTTTTTGCCAGTGCAAATTACAGTGAGGCCGCGGCGCGGCTCTGCGAGGCTTCCGACCTCAATCCGACAGATCCTGCGCCCTATATTTTCCTGGGCAAGATTGACATGGCTGCTCCGGAACCACTGCCCTGCGTTGAAACGAAGCTGCTGCGCTACAACCAGGAGCATCCAGGAGATGCCCGTGCAATGTATTACTATGCGATGGCAGTCTGGAAGCGTCTCAAGGCCTCAGAGAACACGCCGAGCGCGGAGCAAGTGGAGAAGCTGCTTACACAAGCAGTCACGCTGGATCCCAAATATGATGCCGCCTATCTCCAGTTGGGAAATATCTACTCTGACGAGCGAAACTTCGAGAGGGCGATTGGCTTTTACCTGAAGGCAATTCAAGCCAACCCGCAGTTGAGCGACGCGCATTACCGCCTGGGCGTGGCCTACGAACAGAGCGGCGAATCAGCGAAAGCAAAGCAGGAATTCCAACTACACGATGAAATCGAGAAGGCACAGGCGGCGGCTGTCGAGCGTCAGCGGCAGGAAGTCAAGCAATTCATGGTGGTCCTCCAAAGCCAGCCAGCTGTTCACTAATTCATTCAACGATGTCAGCTGTAGACGAAAGACGATCGATAGGAGACTTCGGGATGCACAAGCTCTTGGCTGTGGTACTTTTGCCAGTGGTGACAATGTTTGCCAGCGATCTTCCAAGCAAGAAATATCTGAATCTCGCCATCCATCAAGATCATGGTCGCGGCCGCGGAAGCCAAAGCCAAAGAGCTGAATGTCTCCGTAACAATCTGCGTAGTCGATGAGAGCGGAAATCTTCTCTTTCTTGAGAAGGGCGAGACAGCTTCACTCAATACAATTCAGTTCGCACAGAAGAAAGCACGACACGCTGCCTTCTACGGCAGCCCGTCAAAAGACGGGGCGGACACCGTGAAGAACGGCAACACCGCTGCCATGGCGTTCCCGGAATTCTTTCCCAACCAGGGAGGCCTGCCGATTCGCGTGGACGGGCAGTTGCTCGGCGGAATTTCGGCAAGTGGCGCGAAGTCCGAAATCGACGAACAGGTCGCGCAGGCAGGTATTGACGCCCTTCTGAAGAAGTAGAGTTACGTAGCTCGACGCTTGGCAGGCGCGACAATGCCTTCGCCTTCGCGGATGGTGAGTATCTGGTTCGCCTTCACGTTCGTGAACCGCTCAATCTTCTGAGTAGTCGGCCACTTTACTTCAATCAAATCAACGCTCTCAGCCTTGCCGAGGCCGAAGTGGAGCCGCAGATCGCTCTGTGACATCACGCTCGTTCCACTGTGGACTTCGTCCATCTGCGCATGCTTGCCGGTTATCACCCGGGCGCGCGCTCCAATCGCCGTGCGGTTGCACTTGGTCCCGATGAGCTTCAGCTTTATCCAGTTCTGCTTGTTGCCGCCGTCATTGCGCAGGAGCGACGGCGGATCATTCATATTCAGAACCAGTACATCCATGTTGCCGTTATTGTTGTAGTCTCCGAACGCCGCGCCGCGGCTCGAGAAGCGCTCGCTGATGCCCGGCCCCATTTCTGACGAGACGTCTTTGAAGCGGCCATCGCCCAGGTTCCTGTACACCAGTCGCGGATTCTTGTACGTCTGCCCGAACTTGTAATTGTCGATCTCCGGATAGACGTGCCCGTTGATCTGGATGATGTCCGGCCATCCGTCGTTGTCGTAGTCGACGAAGCCGCAGCCCCACGCCACGTAGTTGCTGTTTACGCCAATGCCGGATGCGAAAGTGACGTCGCTGAAGGTTCCGTCGCCGTTGTTGTGATACAGGTTGCAGGTGTCGTCGGCGAAGTTGGTCTTGAAGATATCGAACCAGCCATCGCAGTCGTAGTCGGCCACCGCAACGCCCATTCCGGCCTGCTCGTGTCCATTATCGTTGTAGGCGCAGCCGGCCATCACCGCAATGTCGGTAAATGTCCCGTCGTGATTGTTCTTGAACAGGATGCTTGGCTCCGAGTCGACCGCGACGTAAATGTCGGGCCAGCCATCGTTGTCGAAGTCGTAGGAAACCGCCGTGATCGAATAGCGCGGACCGGGCTTCAGGATTCCTGATTTCTCCGAGACATCGGTGAAGGTGCCGTCTCCATTGTTGTGGTAGAGGATGTTTGTATCGCCCGGAAGTCCGCGCGGGCCGCACATCGTTGGTATGCCCTTCCACTGGCAGAACTTGGTGTCGCTCGGAGGAGGAATCGTCGTGGGGTCGAGCTTGATGTAATTACAGACGAACAGATCAAGATGCCCGTCCCGATCGTAATCGAGAAAGGTACAGCCGGCGCCCCAGCGATACTGCTCCTGGTACAGGCCTGCCTTGCGAGTGACATCGGTGAACGTCCCGTCTCCGTTGTTGTGAAAGAGGACGTTGTGTCCCCAGAAGCAACAGAAGAGATCGTCCCAGCCGTCGTTGTTATAGTCGCCAACGCAGACGCCTGTCTGCCATCCGGTGCGTCCCAGTCCTGATTTGTCGGTGACGTCGGTGAACGTTCCGTCGCGATTGTTCTTGTAGAGGTGAGAAATCGGCGCCTTCCCGGCGGGCCAGTTAGCGTCGAGGCGATCGCCATTCGTGAGATAGATGTCCAGCCAGCCGTCGTTGTCGTAGTCGAAGAATGCGAGCCCGCTGCCCTTTGCCTCGATGATCGACCGTTTGTGTTCCACTCCGCCCCAGACGTTAGGAATCGTCAGCCCGGCCTGCTGAGCAACGTCAACATACTGCACAGGAGACGTCGGACTCGCGACTGCAGCCTCTACC
Source organism: uncultured Acidobacteriaceae bacterium (assembly GCA_963725225.1). GTDB lineage: Bacteria > Acidobacteriota > Terriglobia > Terriglobales > Acidobacteriaceae > Silvibacterium. Next base: position 12,243 of record CAVRXY010000025.1, on the reverse strand, counting down.
AGCGCGGGATTTCGCCACTTCCAGAGTGGGGTGGTAAGTGTCTCCAGCAAGGTACCGCTGAGCAGGAAAAGGGATGAGCCGAGGAAACGCCGCCGAGGCAAATTCATAGACATTGATTGGGATTATTGAAACAGATATTCACCGCGAAGGCACGAGAGGGAATTTGCGGGGGACAATTCCGGTTCCTTCCTTCACGGCAATGATCTTATCGATCGGAACATTGGTTAGCTTGTCCACACGGCCGCTGGGCCAGGTGATGACGAGTGAGTCGATTTTGGTCCGCTTCCCCAGGCCGAAATGAATTCGCGGGTCGTTGGCAGACATGTAGCTCATTCCGCCCTTGGACTGCTCCACATGAGTAACGCCTTCTGAAGTGAGCTTCAACACTGAACCGATACCGTCGCGGTTCGACTGGGTGCCGATCAGCAGGACTTCGAGCCAGTGATTTGCGTTGCCTCCATCGTTGCGAAGAAGTTCGGGGTAATCGCCGCGCACATTCACGGCAATATCGATGTCTCCATCGTTGTCGAAATCTGCCGTAGCGAGGCCGCGACCGGCTACGGGGCGCATGAAGTCAGCGCCAAGGGCCTCCGAAGTCTTTTCAAAACGTCCCTTCCCCAGGTTGCGGTACATCAGCAACGGTTCTTTGTAAGACACTTCGCTGTGGTAGAGGTTCACGTTATCCAGCATGGCTCCATTCAGCTGCAGAATATCCGGCCAGCCATCGTTGTCATAGTCGATAAACTTGGCGGCCACTCCACTCAGCAACACCGCTTTGTTGCCGATTCCGCAGCTATAGGTGTCGTCGGTGAAGGTTCCGTCCTGATTGTTGTGATAGAGGCGGTTCAGTTCGAAATCCAGATGGGTGATGTACACATCCATCCAGCCGTCGCCATCCACATCCGCGGCGTCGATGCCCATGCCGGCCTCGTAACGTCCATCCTCGCTGGCCGCCAGCCCGGAAAACATCGAGACATCCTTGAATGTCCCGTCGTGATTATTGAGGAACAGAAAATTCGGCCACGTATCATTGGCGATTGCAATGTCCGGCCAGCCATCATTGTTGAAGTCTGCCGTGACCACTCCCATGCCTTTCGATTCGGGCAGACCCACGCCTGATTTGTCGCTCACGTCGGTGAACGTGCCGTCATGATTGTTGTGGTACAGCTTAGTCTTCTGTCCCCTGTAGTTGTTGGGGTTGCAGTAAGAGCGATAGCCGGGCGCGCGCTCGCCGCACCAGAGATTGTTCTTCGGACTCCACTCGATGTAATTCGTAACAACCAGATCGAGATAGCCATCCTTGTCGTAGTCGAACCACGCCGCGCTGGTGGACCATCCACCTTCATCTGCGACGCCCGCCTTCGCAGTCACGTCCGTGAACGTCCCATTGCCGTTGTTGTGATAGAGAATGGCGCGTCCGTAGCCGGTGACGTAGAGATCCGGATAGCCGTCGTTGTCGAAATCCCCCACCGCCACGCCCTGGCCGTAATGTCCCTCGCCACCCACGCCGGCCTTTTCGGTTACATCGGTGAATGTGCCGTCTCCGTTGTTGTGATAAAGCGCCGATCGCAATGGGCGCGTCGGCTTGTAAATATCAGTTGGGCCGGACTGGACGAAGTAGAGATCCATCAGCCCGTCCTGATCGTAGTCAATCCATCCCACGCCGGTCCCCATTGTTTCCAGGTAGTACTTCTGGTCGGTCTGCGTCGAGTCCTGTTGGAAGGTAATGCCGGCGGCCTTGCGAATATCGGTGTAATGCACGGGAATAGGAGCATCGTTCTGCTTCGCCGGCTGCTGAGCAAAGGGCGCAGAATAGACGAAAAAAGGCACAAGCCCGAGAGCGATGCCGCGCCAGATTTTTGCAGCGAGACTCGTCATTGTTCTCAGAGAGTCCGATCCGCGAGAGCAAGCGCCACTTGCAGCAGCTGCTTCCGGCTGGCCATCGACATCGGTTGATTGCCGGCGGAAGGAATATCCGGGGCTTGCGCCAAAGCCTGTTCAATCCGGTTCACATCGAGAGCGCCGCTCGCGTTGCTGCTCTTAAAACGGTTCAGCACCTCTCGGGCCTTCGAGATCTGACCGGTCTGGTAGTAGAAAATCCCCAGTGTCGAATAACTGCCGGGCCACTCCGGCAGCAAGTCCACTGCGCGGGCGAGCTGATCGGCGGCCTGCGCGGTATTGCCATCCATGGCTGAAACGATACCCAGGCCCCAAAGAATTTTTCCGGAACCCGGAACGCGCGCCTGTCCTTTCAGCAGTGTTTGTTTGGCGTCTTCAATCGAGTTTTCGCGGAGCTGAAGCAAAGCGAGTGAAAGGTAGTCCTGATCATTGTCAGGATTTCTTGCAATCGCATCCTCATAGACCTGTGTTGCTCGAGCCGCGTCGCCCAGGTGGGCGTAGATGTCTCCCAGCAAGGCAAGATAGGCATCATCTCGGCGCCCCTGCTCGGAAACCTGCGTGGCTGCGTCGAGCGCAGCCGAATACTCACCCTTGCGGAAGTAGGCGTCGGCGATATCGAACATGACTTCGTCTGACTTTGGATTCGCTTCAAGAGCATTCCGGAAGTGCTGAATCGCGTCGTCGTACAACCGGTACCGCGCGAGCAGAACACCTACGCCCGTCAGCGTGCGGTAGTCGCCCGCGCTGATCTTGTCCAGCTGCGCAATGGTGTCTTTCGCCTCCGCGACTTTGCCCGACTTGAGATACGCCTCAGCCAGCAGATACAAGTCTTCGGGTTGGTCGGGATGCTTCTTGATGTCATCGTTGAGCTGAGCGATATCTGCCTGCGTCTGTGCCTTGGGAGCGAGTTTCGAACGGTTGTCGAGATATTCGAACAGGTGCTCGTACGGATATGGCCCGGTGGGCGCATCTTTGGAGAGCGTTTGAAATACCTTTAAGTCGCGGTCAGCGGCCTCCATGTCGTGAAGATTTCTCTCCACCATGGCCAGCTTGTAATACCCGGTAGCGGGAGTGCGACTGACCTGAACATACTTCCTGAGCAGTTCTGCCGCCTCCGAGTACTTCTTAGCGATGATGCGGAGATTTGCCAGCTCCAGCAAAGCGTCGGCATAGTCAGGATTGGAACGCAGCGTTTGTTGAAACAGCGCTTCGGCTCCGGCGGTATCGCCCTGCCGCTCTGCGATGAACCCGAGATTGAAGAGGCAGGCGCTGTTGTGAGGATCCAGCTTCAGCCCCTGCTGAAAGTACCGCTTTGCCTCATCGAAGCGGCCCAGGTGCCGGTACGAGACCCCCAGGAAGACATACGAGCGTGCCGACGGATCGGCATGAATCAGCTTCTGAAATTCTTCGACGGCCTTGTCTACTTTGCCGGCCATGAAGTAGCTCTCGCCGAGCGCCGCCCGCAGATCAGACCGCTGCGGCGCGATTGCGAGCCCGGACTCCAGCAGCGGGATCGCATCCTCGTAATAGTTCTGAGACATGCTGACCCGGGCCATGAGGAAGATGACGTCGGTATTGTCCGGTGCAATCTTGTGTGCCCGAACCAGCAGGTCAAGCGCATCCAGCGGCCGGGATTCGTTCGAATAGGCCTGCGCAAGAAGGTAGAGAGTGTCGACCGATTCCGGCTTCAGCTTCAGTGCGCGGTCCAATGCGAGTTCAGCTTCCGAGGACTGGCCGTCGCGAAGATAAGCCAGGCCCAGGTTGTGCAGAATCTCGAAAGTGCCCGGTTGCAGTGCATCGGCTGCTGCCAACTCATGCTGGGCAGGCTTGTATTGCTTCTCAGAGGCCAGCAGGAGACCCAGTGTGAAGTGCACCTGGACGTCGTTCTTGTTTTGCGCAGAAAGCTCCGTCGCTAAGCGCAGCGCTTCCTGAGGTTGCTTGTTCTCGAAGTAGGCTCGAATCAGATTAATTCGCGTGGCGAGGTTCGGCGGGCGGACCCGTTCGAAGTGCGGAATAGCTTCTGCCGGCGCACCCTTGCTCAATAACAGGATGCCCAGGTTGTAGTTCGCGTCCCGATCCGAGGGATCGACCCGCAGTGCGCTTCGAAACTCCTTCTCAGCCAGGTCAGGTTTCCGTTGAGACAGATAGACGTTGCCCAGATTGTTGTGGGTCTTCGTGGAGTTCGGCGCAATCTTCAACGCGTGCTGGAAGGCTTCCACCGCATCGTCGTAGTCTTTTTGATCGATGCAGATGAAGCCCAGCAGATTATAGGCCTCCACGCTTGATGGATTTCGCTGGAGTTCCGCCTGCACCTTTGCTTTTGCCTGGTCGAGCTGGCCTTGCTGGAGGAGCTCTTCTGCTTGCCGAAGCGTAGGTGAGGTCGCGGAAGATTGATGAGCCTTATTGGGTCCGGAGGAACTATGGGCCTGCTGCGCTCCGATCACCTTCAAGGGAGAGGCGAATAAGCAGGCGATGCCAACCATGCACGCCCACGTCACAATCGGTCGGGTAATCGTGATCCTGGCTGTCTGCCGCTCTGATCTGCGACCTACCATCCATCCACACCGTAGCCGATTGCCCATCAAGGCAGCGATTTTAGCATTTCGAGAGCCTGCTGCGCCCCACGATTCTCGGGCTGAATGCGTAGTAGTGCGTTCAGCACCTCTTTGGCTTTCTCCGTGTCGTGCTGTATCACGTAGACACGCGCGAGATTCAAGTAAGACTGATCGAAGTTCGGAGCGATGCGAATACAAGTTTTAAATTGCTCCTCTGCCTTGGGGTAATTCCTGCTGCGAACGAAGAGAACGCCAAGGTTGTTCAGGGCTTCCGGATAATCAGGACGGAGCGCGATCGCCTTCTCCAGGGAGTCTGCCGCTGCCTGCATCTGGCCCTGCTGGGCGTACAACATCCCCATGCTGTAGTTGGCTTCCGGATCGTCAGGTTGAATCTCCAGCGCTCGCTTCAGGTACATCTGCGCCTGATCGAATCTGCCTCCCCGTCGATACAGGTTGCCCAGGTTGAGCAGTGCTATGGCAAAATTCGGCCTTTGCCGCAGGGACTCCTGAAAGTTGCGGATCGCCTCCTCGGCCTGACCCTGTTGGGCGGCGATCATGCCGAGGTTGTTCCACGCCTCAGGATACTCGGGACGCAGTTTCACCGTTTGCTCGAGATACTGGCGCGCCTGTTGAAGGTCGTTCCTGCGCAGGTTGAGAGTGCCCAGATTGTAGTAGGCCTCTGCATCATTTGGCTTCTCGGCGATCACCTGCTGAAATGACTCTGCGGCCGCGTCGAGGTAGCCATGCTGGAAAAGCGCCACACCGTAAGTGAAGTCATTGCGTTGAAATGCGTCCTGATAGAGCACTCCGCCAAGCGGAAGCGCCCTGTGCATGCGCTCGGCCGCGCTGGTAGGCATGGATTTCACATCGCCCAATACCTGCCGTGGATCGATCGGGCCCTGGTAAAGCTTTACGATCATGCCGGATCCATCGAGCAAAAAGGAGGCCGGAATGGGAAGGTCTCGGCGGCGATCGAAGAGATAGCGGTAGATGATGTTGTAGATCCCGGCTACTTCAGTCGTCGCAAACAGAATGGGGAAAGAAAGTGCAAGTTGAGTCGCGACCGACTTTGCCGCTGACGCATCAGCTGGGTCATCGACGTTGATGGCAATGACGCTCAAGTTATGTGCAGCAAATGCCGACCGCTGCTGGTGAAGCCTCATCAATTCATCCCGCGAAGCCGGAGCCTTAGCCGCCCAGAAGTGCAAAAGAGCAAAGCTGTCTCGGAATGATCGAAGCTCGCGCATTTCTCCCTTGAGATCGGGTAGAGAAAATTCCGGTGCCTTCAACGGCTCGACAAGCCAAGTATCTACCGTCGAGGGGATCGGTTCTGATGCCTGCGGCGGTCCTGGCCGCATGTAAGAAGCGGGCGGAGCAGGGAACGGCTTGGCAGTAAAAGCCGCGGAACCCTCTTCAATCTCAATGCGGTGATTGACCGGTAGTCCTTCAACTTGCTGAGACAGCCCATTCGGCCATCGGATCGTCGCCCGCAGCGGGCCTTCCTGCTTTCCGATCCCAAAGAAGATTTCTTTCGAGTGCTGCGCCAGAAACCCGGACCCGGCCTGGAGATATTTCGTCTGACGGAGCGCCCCAGACTCCAGAGTGACGGCCGCCCCGATGGCGTCGCGATTGCTCTTTTGTCCGCGCAGGCGGAACACGATCGAGTGGCCGATGTCTGGCATCGCATTTCGCAGGATTCGGATCTGTGGCGCGTTCCGGTTCTTGAGGATGATTTCCAGCCGCCCATCGTGGTCAATGTCAGCGAGCGCAAACGAGCGGCTGTCTTCGAGGAAGTCCAGCCCGACCGCGCCCGATACATCAGAGAATGTCCCGTCGCGGTTATTCGCGAACATCACATTCCGCTCGTAACCGTTCCAGGTGTTGTCGGAGCGAATCAACTCATTCAGCGCGTTCCACCCGTGTTCGTAAGCCGGCGACGGGGTTGCATCATCAGGAGATTTGCCCACCACCTGCCGCCAGAAGAAACTGCCGAGGTCGCTTCGATCCGGACCGGAGATATATCCGTTGGCCACGTAAAGATCGGGATAGCCATCATGATCGAAGTCGAAGAAGTCGGAGCACCACGACCAGCGGCCCATCTCAACGCCAGCCTGATCGCTGATGTTCTGAAATTTGCCGTCGCCCTGGTTGTGATACAGCGAATTGCCTCGCGCATGGCGCCGGTATAGAGCGCGGATATCTTCCGGCGCGCCGGGGTGAAAAATCTTCTGCTGCGAAACCCTCTGTCCTGCAGCCGACCACATGTTGGCGGCGTAGATGTCCTGGTTCCCGTCGTTGTCGACATCGCACCATGCCGCGCTCATGCCTGCGCCGGGTTCCTCGACGTGAGCTTCGGCGGAGACATCGGTGAAGGTCCCGTCCCCGTTGTTGCGATACAGATTGCTCCGTCCGAAATCGTTCGCAACATAGAGATCGGGCAAGCCTTTGGAATTTGCCGCACCCCACGCGCACGCAAAGCTGTAGCGATTGTTGTTCGCGTTGAGCCCCGCCGCATCGGTGCGGTCCACAAAGGTGGCGTTGCCCTCGTTGTGCAGTAGAAAATTCGGCGGCCCGTTGCGCGCGTCGAAGTAAGGCACCGGATAGTGATACTGGTCCAGGCCGAGGTAGTAGCTGTATAGGCAAAAGTAAACATCGAGGCGCCCGTCGTGGTCATAATCTGCCACCGCCGCATGCGTAAACGTGCCTTGGGGAGTATTGGCAAACTTGAAGGCGTTGCGCTTCAGAGTGAAGGAGCCATTGCCCTGGTTCAGAAATAACAGCGGCCCGCTCCCACAAACCACCAGCAGATCCTGCAGTCCCTTGTTTTCGAGGTCTGCGAACAACGCGCACGCGGTATTATCGAGCACGCCAACGCCTGACTTCTCCGTCACGTCTTCGAAAGTTCCGTCCCCGCGGTTGCGATAAAGCCGGTTGGGAAGCCCCGCAGGCTGGCAGACGTAAAGATCATCAAAGCCGTCATTGTCGAAGTCTCCCGCGGCGACGCCATTGTTGCCATAAACGTCAATACCACATGCGCCATCAAGAACCGTGCGCCAGTAATCCGCCCCGCGAAGCAGTTGGCTTTTATAAGACTCGTTGGCGCCAAGTGCCTGCGGAGTTACGTCGATGAAGCCCCGCGACTCTGCGACAGCGCGAGTTTCACCGTCGGCCTCCCATCGGCGAACCGTCCAGCCCTCTGCTGCGTTGCGCGACCACTCGGTGCGCCACTGTCCAACGCGCTCCTCACGGCGATGATCGTTGTCAGCAATAACCAGGTCATATCGGATCTCCAGGCGGACGGTCAGCGGGTCGCTCACGACCTCCTCGATGCTGACGATTTCGAATTCCGCCGTCTCCATCGCCGAGTTGGCGCCGATGTACTCGCGAAACTCGCGGAGAAATCGTTCCCGGCCGGGAAGCACGCCGGATCCGAACTGCCTTTTCGCAATATCGATCCCTTTGTCCGCGCGAACGGTGCGCTCCTTCGCCCCGCTGAACGAGAAGGCTGCGATCGACGGGTTGAGAAATCCTGCCAGCACGGATTGATCCCGCGCCGACGACCTCAGTGACTCGCTCCACTTCCGGAGGATTATTTCGATTTCGGAAGCGTACTCTTCCGTCACAAACTCGTCGGAGCCGGGTGCGACCCGGCGGAGTACATCTTCCAGAGGCGACCTGGCTGGATAGCTCGGCTTCAATCGATAATCCGCCAGGGCTAGTGGTGGAGGCGGGAATGTTGCGAAGGGGAATCCGAACCGAAGTCCGGAGAAAGCTGCGGGATGGAGCACCACAGACGCTACCCCCATCCTCTGGAGGAACGTCCGGCGGGACAGGGTGTGATCAGGGGTTTTGCGTCGCGACATCCTCAGGAATTCCGGTGGTAAACCTGCCAGGGATTGGGACCCGGCATGAGCATCGTAGCATCATCGCAAATGCGATCCCGAATTACCCCGCCAGGAACGGAAAACCGTACGCGGAACTGGCCGAAATGCCGCCCGCAAATCGCCTCAACCTTTTGATTGAGGAGGGCTTCCACTTTTTGTTTGACAAAGGGTATTTGCGGGTACTACGATTCGGCCCCAGTTGAATGTAACCGGTTACTTAGCCCGGTAAACGTTACTCCACTGCGCACCCATGGGCGCAGGAAAGCGGAGGTTTTTGGATGGCCAATCAAAGGAATTTCGCTCTCAGTGCGCGTGTGATTTTCGGCTGCGCAGCCCTTGCATGCTTATGCTTTTTACTTCTCCAGGCGCCGAGCGCCTTCGCCCAGGTCGACCAGGGATCAATCACCGGTGTCGTTCAGGATCCAACCGGTGCCGTGGTTCCCAATGCGAAGGTAACGTTGCTGAACACTGACCAGGGCTTAACCTTGGAGACGACGGCCGACGGCTCAGGCGTATACACCTTCTCGCCGGTCAGAATCGGCCATTACACCGTTACTGTCACGTCTCCCGGCTTTTCGACGACGACCCAAAAGAATCTGACTGTGAATGTGAGCCAGAACCTGCGCGTCGACATCCAGCTGAAGCCGGGCTCGGCAACTCAAACCGTTGAGGTGACCGCTGCGCCGCCGCAGCTGCAGACCGAAGATGCGTCGACCGGCCAGGTGGTTAATGAGCAGAGCGTGAACAACCTGCCGCTGAATGGCCGGAATTTTACATTCCTTGCCCAGATCTCAGCCGGCGTAAATACTCCACAGGCTGACTCACGCGGCAACGCTGCGAATGGTGCGTTCGCCGCCAACGGCCTCCGCCCCGCTCAGAACAACTATCTGCTGGACGGCATCGACAACAACTCCGACAACGTCGACTTCCTCAACGGAACAAACTTTGTTGTTCTTCCTCCGCCCGACGCGATCTCGGAGTTCAAGGTGCAGACCTCGGATTACAGCGCCGAGCTGGGTCGCGCCGCGGGCGCCGTTCTAAACGCGACGGTCAAGTCCGGTACGAACAGCCTTCACGGTGCGGTTTGGGAGTACTTCCGCAACGATGTTCTGGATGCTGCAGACTGGTTTGAGAACAACAACGGCATCAAGAAAGGCGAGCTTCGCTGGAATCAGTTCGGTGGCTCCATCGGCGGGCCGATCATCAAGAACAAGATCTTCTATTTCGGCGATTATCAGGGTTTCCGGCACGTGCAGGGCAATACTCAATCCGGTTTGACGGTGCCCACTGTTCGTCAGCGCAATAGCGGCTATACCGACCTGTCGGAACTCGTCACGTCGACGACCCGTACCGATGCCCTTGGTCGTCAAATTCCGGCTGGCGCCATCCTTGATCCGGCGACTACGCGCCAGGCTCCCGGTGGTGGCTGGGTGCGCGATCCGGTTGGGTACCAAAGCTGTCCTACAGCTACCGTCGTTTCGATCGCCAACTGCCCGCAGTTGAATCAGCTCACTCCGCAGAATTTGTACGGCCGTGGTGTGGATCCGAATGCTGTTGCGTTGTTGAATCTCTTCCCGCTGCCGACCGCCGGCGGTGTTTCCTCCAACTTTGCATCAAGCCCCAATCTCTACCAGCACAGCAACCAGTTTGATGTCCGGGCTGACTTCGACATGTCGGACAAGAATCAAGTGTTCGCTCGCGTCAGTTATTGGGACAACCCGCAATATATTCCCGGGCCATTTGGCGGAGTAGCAGACGGCGGCGGCTTCCAGGATGGCGATCAGACTGCGAAATCTTTCCAGGGTGTTGCGGTTTATACTCACGTCTTTTCGCCGTCCACGGTTAACGTGGCGCGCTTTGGTTGGAGCCACCTGCATACTTCACGATTTGGCCCGGTCGGCAACCAGCTTGGAATTCCTGCCCAGTATGGAATACCGGACATTCCGCAGGTAGCTGAGAATGGAGGTCTTCCAGCCTTCAGCTTCAATGGTCTATCAACGCTCGGAAGCAACAGCTTCCTGCCGTCGGATGAAACCACGCAAACTACCCAGATTACCGATGACTTTTCGAAGGTTTACCAGGCACATAGCTTCAAGATGGGCATCGAGTACCAGCACATAAGGTTCAATACCCTGCAGCCCGCCTGGTCTCGTGGCCAATTTGAATATAACGGCACCTTTACTGACATTCCCGGCAACAACAGCAATACCACAGGTATGGGAATGTTCCTTCTGCCGCCGGCTAATCCCGTCGGTCCAGGCACGATCGTCTCCGGGGGCGCGGATCAGGTATATGCCTCCAATATCAACAAGACTTACGATGAAAGAATCTACTTTGCGACGTACTTCCAGGATGACTGGAAGATCAATCCAAAGCTGACTCTTAATCTTGGTCTTCGCTACGACTACTTCGGTCCCATCAATGAGACAAACGGCGGTCAGGCCAACTTTGTCTGGAACAGTGGCGCTCCGAATGGAAAACCGACGTTCATCATTCCTGCCAGCGGAAAGGACGATCGGCAGCTGTCGACGAGTTTTACCACGCTGCTCGCCCAGGACGGCATTTTGCTCGACTCCACCAACCGTTACGGCCAGGGCTTGCTTAAAGCGCCGAAAAACAACTTTTCGCCGCGCTTTGGCTTCGCATACCAGGTGAATCCGAAGCTGGTGGTCCGCGGCGGTGCTGGTTTGTTCTGGAACGCTTTTGAGAATCAGGGATACGGTCCCAACATTGGTGAAAATTATCCCTTTGTGTACAACTTCGACTACGTTCCCAACGTTAGTCCCAATGAAACAAGATCGGGTTACAACACAGTTGCGCCAGTCAGCTTTAACACCCCGTACCAAAATTGCCCCACGGCGGGCGTCGGCGGGACTGCGACCTTCACTTCTGGCTTCTCGTGCCTTGCATTTACGCCACTCCAGGTCAATGCTGCGGGTCTCGGACTTCAGGGCTTGCAATTCAAGTTCGTAACCCCGAGTACCGTGGCCGCTAACCTCTCGGTCCAATATGCGTTAACTCACACAATGTCTGTGCAGATCGGCTATGTGATGACGAAGGCCGACAATCTCCAGATGAACCTGGGCGCCAACAACGTGACCGCGCTCATCGGGCAAAACCAACCGACCAAGATCACTGGCAATGGTGGCGAGTTTGGCACATCCCCATTCCCCGACTTCGGTGGCGGCTCAAGCGGCCGAATGATCGGCGCCAGCATTTATAACGGCCTTCAGACCAAACTCGAACAGCAGTTCAACAATGGACTGAACTACCTGCTCACCTACACGTTCTCGAAGACCTTCACCGACGCCGGCGACTTGCTGAATGGCGGCAGCGTGTCAGGTGCCCGTGCACCTGACCTGCCGGGCTTTGGTGTTCGCGGAGACTGGGGACTAGCCTCTTTCAACATCACCAATGTGTTCCATTTCAGCGGCGGTTATGAACTGCCGTTCGGGAAAGACAAACACTTCTTACATGACGCAAATAAGCTGACGAATGCGGTAGTTGGAGGGTGGAGCCTCAACTGGCTCGTGACCCTTCAGGGCGGCCAGCCGATTACTCTGGGTTGTCCGACAGGCGTAACTGCCGGAACCGGCTGTTTCGACGTGCAGGTACCTGGGGAGAGCCAGAAACTTGGGATAAAGGTGCGCCCAAATGCCGTAAGTGGGCACCTGCTTCCATACTGGTTCGGAAATCCGGCAGCCTTCCAGCAACCTTGCCAGTTGTCGCAGGCCGCTCCCGGGGCGCCACTCCAGGTGCTAGACACACCCTCTGGGTGCGTACCACGTACCGGCTTTGGAGCTCTCGGCGATCGTTCCACAACCGTCAACGAAGGCCCCGGCTTCCATCGGTTTGATTTCTCCACGTTCAAGAACATACCCATCACAGAGCGGTTCAGCATGCAG
>CAVRXY010000024.1:0-177588 GCA_963725225.1 uncultured Acidobacteriaceae bacterium | reverse complement strand
ACGAGGGATGCTCCGGGCAAGACCCGTGCGAGGTTTACGAACCTGATCGCTGAACCGCCGGCCGCGCAATCGGATGTCGTGGAGGCGGTCAATGATACTTTGAAGGCAATTGCCGCCAGTCTGCTGATGGAGCAGGTAATCGCGCCGAAGTTCGACTTCACTCCGAAGAACGCTGGCCCGAAACTTGGGTTCGATTACGGGCCGGGCGGATACCAGGAGGGCCAGACAAATGTCGGCATTGACGAGGCGAACGGTCAGATCAGCGTCGAGATTGGCGGTCTGAAGGAGGTCAGCCCCGACGCGGCAAGAATCTGCCGTGAGGACCTTAACGATGTAATCGCCGCATTCGTGCAGGACAAAGAGACGCTCAGTAAGGGCCTCTTCGACCCGGAGAACACTCTGCCGCAGGACACCACGCAACTCCGGATGGCGAAGATCGTTCGGGACCTGTACGTGAATCTGGAACTGAGTGAAGACGATGTGGAGGCGGTTCGCCAGCGGGCGGTTGCCGCGTTGACACTCGTACAGCAGGCGCAAAAGCGGGAGGACAAGGTTAATGCAAACCTGGGCCTGCTGGAAGGCGTGCGACGGTTTGTGCTGCATGTGCGGGAATTGAACGTGGACCTGATCGATTCAATCAATCCGTTTGGCGAAGCCTACTCGTGCTGGCCCGGAGCATAAATGAAGGAGTGCTACGGCAGATGCAGGAGAGGATCGCCGCCCGGCGCGTATCCATGAGCGAAGAGGAAGCTCGGCAGTACGCGGAGCGAGCTTTAACTTTCAAACGTGAACGCGGTCGCCCGCCGTCCTTAACCTCGAACGACCCGTGGGAGAAGAAGCTGGCGGAGGGCGTGGCGGCTTATGCCCAATATCGTGCGAAGGCGAAGGTGGCTGCGCAAAGGACCGAGGCATGAAGAAGGTACAGGGCCTCACGGAAGATGAACTGCTCGATGAACTTGGGGTAGCTCTCGATGACCCGGAGACCGGCGGTTACACCCGCCGCCAGGAACGAATCATCGCGGGCTTCGAGGACGTTCTGCGCTTCGACGAAGCTCACGGGTGGTCTCCGAGCACCGACAGGATCGCGACATCTTTGAGCGCGTCTATGCGGTGCGCCTCGATCGGTTTCGCAAGCTTCCGCCAGATGAATTGGCCTTGGTGGTGCCGATGGACAGACACGGCCTGCTTCCTGGCGCAGGTACGCAGCCTCCGTCGGTGCCGATCGATGACGATGAACTCCTTTCGGAACTGACCGAAGGCAGTGATGAGGAGGACGACATCGGCGTTCTTCGCCACGTGCGAGATGCAGAGGCAACACGGGAGACACCGGAGCATGTAGCTGATCGTGTCCCGTGCAAAGACTTCGAGCGGTTCAAGCCTCTGTTCGATGGCGTCCAGAATGATCTCGCGACGGGCAAGCGTGAAGCAAAGCGATTCGCCAAAGACGCCAGCATAGAAGAAGGTGATTTCTTCATCCTGGGCGGACAGATGGTGTATGTCGCTGCCGTGGGGGAGACGTTCAAGGCACCCAACGGTGAGAATGACGCATGTCTACGTGCGATCTATGCGAACGGCACAGAGAGCAACATATTGCGCCGCTCGCTGCAACGAGGTCTGTACAAAGACGAGCATGGCCGCAGGCTGACGCAGGCAAGCATGGGTCCGCTGTTTGATGGTGGATAGAGCCTGACGACATCGCGAGCGGGACGATCTACGAACTCCGCAGCCTCTCACAGCAGCCGGAGATCGTTGCGATCCGTGACGTTCTGCACAAGGTTGGGGTGACCGGTGGCCGAGTCGAGGATCGATCGGCAATGCCGAGCGGGATGCGACTTACCTGCTGGCACCTGTCGAGGTGGTGGCGACCTGGAAGCTTGCGAATATCCGCCGATTTCACTTCGAGCAGACGATTCACCGCGTGTTCGCATCTGCCCAGCTTCAACTGCGAATCCCCGATCGATTGGGCAACTATGTCGAACCACGAGAGTGGTTTGTCGTGCCCCTTCCGGTGATCGATGAAGTGATCCATCGTATCCAGGACGGCACAATCACTGATTTTCTCTATCACATGAGCTTGGGGAGGCTCGCACCGGCCTAAGCAGTCCGGCTCCGACGCAGTCGTCACTGGATTAAGTACCTTATGGGAAGTGATGCCATCGTGAGGGGAGGAGCCCAGAGTAGAACCTAAAAGCGCACCCGATCACAAAAGCCGTCGCGCCGCACAGGGAAACAGCCGAGTGCCCGTGAAGCACCCAGCGTGGTTACGGTGACTAACCTCCTGGAGGTGCCAGCGTTCATAGCGGCAAGACGCTGAATGATGACCGCAATAACCGGAGGGCATCAATCATCCTCAGGTAGGGTGTTGCGACGCCCCGAGGATCTTCGGGCCTACGCCGCCAGGTCTCTCACCTCGGTCTCAAGGTTTGTGATCGGTCCCTGCCGCCCACTCCCCACCCGCGATTTCATCATGCTTTCGAGCGCATTGAGCCGTTCGCGGATTGCGATGGTGTGGTTCGCGACGTCCGACCGGAGAGCCCGGACCTCTTGCAAGATCAGTAATGCGATGTCTTTCTGCATCGGGACCTCGACACGCCGTTCTGATGTGACGTGCGGATGGTCACCGGCGTTAATCGCGCCTTTGTCGCACATGGTCCGGAATCACCGGCCCATCCCATGGCCGCTCGCCTACCACGATTTCGGCCCAAGCGGATGGAGTGACCTCTCCCCGAACAGTTGCCCTCCTCCTTGGGCTGAAACCGGGCCGCCCATGTGCCCGACTCATAGTTGAAACGCCCCTTCGACACCATGACTTCGCGATGCCACGGATGGAATAATTTCACCCATACGGGTGGCGTTTGTGGATCGACGTCAGGATGTCCCGGTGGTAATCGGTCCAGCTGTTCCGACGTCATCGGATCGTCGATGCTTTGCCAGTGATCGACCTCAGTGGATTTCTTGACCTCGCTCATAACACGGGCCTTCTTAAAGGCGCGGAACCTTTCCTGGCGCTCGGCGACGCTCATATTTCGCAGTTGCTCATAGTTGTACTCACTTGATTCGTCTTCCATGAACTTTCCCTCTGATTACGGGAGCCGTAGTCCGAAAAGTGACATTCGTGGGCCTAGAAGCGCGACGAGCATTTTCTTCGCAGCAGGTGACGGAGACCAGATCCTAAGCTGGCTGCTCATCGTTGGACAGCAAGAAATCCTGGGTGATGGGCATGACGCTTGCCACCTGCGGCGTCTTTGATTCCAGATTTCAGTTGGTGCTTTGGGAGCACGCCTTGCTTCGTCAAGTGTCGGCTGTTTGCGAGGCATGGACGAGATCTTACACCGAGAAGCGACTGCTTGAGGAACGGAGCCTCTGGCGTCGGCGCAGGGCGTCCTACGTTGCATCGACTAACTCGGCCTTGTTCGTCGGCTTGATCAGGAGAGAGTGCCGCGACTAGCGCGAACGGCATGGGCAGCGGCAGCACCTGTGGCGAAGCGGGACGGCGGCGATGGGGGGGGTGACCGGCGGCGACGGACTCTATCGTTGTTGCCGTTTGTTTTTTCTCTCACAGGATATCGATCCTGTGTTTCCCCACCAGGACTGTCTGGAGTGTGGGCTTCAGGGCCTGCTACGTCAGGCCCCGTCTTTGTCTTTGTCTCTGGGGCTCCGTAAGGAGACCCTGTACTTGTCGTTGCTGTTGCCCGTTGCTTTTGCATTTGTAGTTGAAGTTAAAGAGAACGAATTGAACGACCGTCCAATCAGCTCTAGTCAGTCTTCCCCTGCCCAGTCTTCCGGGCGACGACCTCTTACTGATCTGATCAGAGCTGATTGGACGTCTGTTAGTTCTGCTCTAGTACAAGTTCTAAAGACTGATCTAATAGGTGGTCAAATTCAGTCGATTTCCCTCGAATTTGACTACCCCATTAGTCCCCCTGAACAGAGGGGTGATCAGCTTGAATAGGGCGAGTGGTCAAATCCATTTCAAAATGAACACCCTGATGGTCACCCTGAATAGAGGGTAGTCAGGGTGACTCACCCCCTGGAACACAGTAATACACCCCCTGGAACACAGTGATACACCCGTGGAATACTTTGTTCCACCCCCAGAATGCCTGCCGCCGAGGACACCATTATATGGAGTCAGCAGTGAGGCGAAGCGCTGCTGTCCAGCAGCCCAACCTGCTCTACGTCAAGATCGAAAGCTAAACAATTTCCGACTACGAAATCCTTAGGTAGGGGGTCGAACATGAGAATTGGCGACCGAACAAAAAATTCCTTCGGCCAAATTCCAGGTCCCCCTGTTTGGGTGCGATTTGACTCTATAGGAGATTCGAACTTGAAGAACCGCAAACTGACACCTTCGCAACGGCTGATACATCACCTAGTCAGCCACGAGTCCCATCCGATGTCCATGGGACAGATCGCCGACCAATCGATGACGCACACCGCCACCGCCGAAAGGCAGTCGCTACCCTCCTCGGCCTCGGCCTATCATCGCGTGCAGGATGACGCTCTAGGACGATACTCCGTCCCGTCCACCATCAAGACCGGCGAGGCGAGCCATCGACCCCTGATCCAGGAGCAGGTGCAGCGGAACAGACGAGAGCTGGAGGCAAGAGCCCGCTCCCCTTTCCTTCAACCAGAAGGTCAGACCGAGGTCTCGGCTGGCTTACCCTGAAACTTTGGACCGGTCAACCCACCCGTCCGTGACTCCGACTCAACCCAGTTCAGGAGATGAAAACCAGACTGAGCGCACCGACAACAAAAAAGAAGCCAACAACAACGGACCTCATCCGGCTTGTCTCCGATGCGGGCTCGACAAAAGGACCCGGATGTAACGTCTTGAATGTGCACGTCGTGCGAGGAGACTTCACCAAACCCACATTCCCCTGTGGCTGGAGCCTGAAACGTATCGCCAACGCTGCCAAGATCAGCAAGAGCGGGGTCAAACGGGGCATCAAGACTCTGGAAAGGGACCACCTGATCGACGTCGAGCACCGCTATGACACCAGCAACGTCTACCACATAAATATAGCCCTGCTCCAGCAGCAAGCAGGGGAAGCGAAGAAGAGCAGGTCGAAGCAGGGAGCCTATCGCCCCTCTTTCGGATTGCCGCAGGACGTGCCGCAGGACAACTTTGATGAAGACGTCGATGAGTCCTTCCCAGACGACCTCGTCGGTGACAAGCCAGCCACTGCGAGCGCTGCTCCGGCTACCAGCGCCGAGACGACGTCCCTCCGCGCCGAGGCCAAGAAGCCTGCCGCCGGTGACAAGAAGCCCGCCGGGGCCAAGAGAGCCGGAAATCAGGTCACGGGGGACCAGATCGAGCAGATTGTCGAGGCCCTAAACGAGTGCGAGGAAATCAAGGAGAGGGTGGACGCGAGTGATGTCCGGGACATCGCCTCGGATCTCCTCCGCGATCACGGCTTCGACTTGGTCGAGTACATAACCAGCCCTGTGCCCTACCGCATCCTCAAAAGCGTGGCGGGGGCGGAATCGCGGCCCGGCGGGCGGCTCCGGGTCTGCCTCAACAATGAGGTCCGGTACAGGTTAGAGGTGGAGAGCTGCAACCCGCTTGATGGTTTCCTCGACAGGGAGATCAAGCAGATCCTGAAGTATGTTACCGGTGACCGCGTGCAAATTTTTGGGTTCAGCGCGAAGGAAGTCGAGAGGTATGCCAATCAGGAGTATCGGGAGCGGTACCGGCAGCGAGTGATCAATCTGTCTGGTGGCGATTTCGTGGTCGGTGAGTACTACACCGCCGATGACGGTGGGGAAATGTTTGACGTGAAGAAGTGGCAGGAGGGGGATGGGGACGACGAGGAGGAGTCCGGTCGGAGCGATCATGCGGACTGGGAAGAAAAGTGGGACGACGAGATCAATCAGACGTTGGATTCCGTCGATTGCGACAGCCCTAAGGACCTTAGCTTCCCCGACAAGGACGAGGAGACCCTAGCGAAGTACCGCGACCAGATGATTCTGCAGGCTGGTGACGCCTACGAGATCGGGCCGATCCGGGAAGGTGCCGACGGTGTGCTTCGGTTCACCGTCAAGATCGATTGGAATCCGACCACCATTGATGATGACGAAGGTGGGGATGGGGACGAAGACCCGGAAGAAGACGCCGGGGAGCTTCACAACTCAGTTCTCCCTGGTCGCTCTATGTTGGCACCCACTCCAGCTGCTGCGCCGGAGGCAACGCCCGTCCCCGCAGTTCCGGCACCGGTGACTGTGGCGGCGGTTTCCGCTGCCCCGGAGGCAGTTAAACCTTCGTCAGCTCCTCCGGAACCCGCTCCATCAGCCGCAACGCCGGTGTTCTCGCCGGTAGCAGGGACTTACAACTCGGGGCAGAAGGTGGAACTCACCGTCTCAACCCCAAACGCCACCATCTACTACACGACTGACGGAAGGACGCCCTCGCCCGGGTCAACTAAGTCAGTCCAGTACACGGCGGCGTTCACTGTGTCAGTGAGGGCAACCTTGAAGGCCATCGCCGTTGCCCCCGGCTTCTCGCGGAGTGCGGTTGCCACGGCAGACTACATCATCACTCCGCCGCCCCCCGTTCCGGAAAAATTCATTCACCTCCATAAAGATCTGATCGAGGTAAAGCAGTTCGATCTGCGGCATACGCGAGGATGGTCGCCAGAATCCAGGACGGGACAAAGGAACACATCTGCGATTGCCCGGACCCGGCGAAGTGCCTCATCGAGGAGCTGACCGGGGTGCCCCAGAGCACACGTGAGATTCCGGCGAGAATTAATCCTTTTACTGGCGAGCGCTGTTAGAGGCGTTGTTGACTTATTCCGCCGCACTGCACCGGCTGTCTCATCATTGGCTTTGAAGCCATCCATACTTGAAATCGGTGCCCGCAGCACGGATCAAGGGTCGGGACGAAGATCTCGGAGGACCTTCGTTGTTGCACCGGGCGGGCGTGATACTGCTCCGTGCCAGTCCGCGTTGTCGGTGTTCGTTCGGCATCCCTGTCGGCGATAACCCGCGCGTTGCGCCGAAGGCACGACCTGCGATAAGCGCACACCGCGCCAACTTCAACATCGTCACGTAGGAGACCAAACCATCTGCGAGGAGTTGATCGGCTCGCCAGTGTGACGAAGCTGCGCTCTGGCGCTCATGTTCGTGGCACCTGCATGATGCCCAGACATTGTGCTCGTCTCCTCACCGGTGATGTGCAGACCATCGAGCACCCAGCTCGCTGAACGGACTTTGAGGTCCCACAAAAATCTTGTTCCGATAATCCAGGTCACGGCCCTCCCGTCGGTATTAACCCGTAGAGAGGTTTGCGAAATGACGGCCAGGAAGACCATGGCGAAGGCGAGCGATTTCGTGCTGGATGGCCTCATGCTCCGGTCCGACGTGAACGTTGTCCGGCACCCCGATCGTTACTGCGACAAATGGGACGTAGAGATGTGGATTGGCGTCATGGGGTTGTTGGCTTCAACGGAGGTGGAGGCATGAGGCGGCTGACAGATCAGCACAGTCCGGTGACGAACTCCTCGTGGGAGCCCCTGCAGACGCCAGAAGAGGCGGCGGCTTACCTTCGCATCCATCCCAAGACAGCAATCAGGATGGCGCGGAAGCAGATGATTCCAGCGATCAGGCTCGGCAAGCACTGGCGCTTCCGTAGATCCGATTTGACTGCGTGGGCGGCGAGCCAGGTAAAATCAGCCTGCCAGCCAAACGAGTGATGGAGACTGAATGTCCACCACCACTCGTAACAGTCGCTATCAGGAAGGCTCCATCGAGCGCGTGAAACGCGCCAAAGGCCCAGACGTCTGGGTCTACCGGTGGCGCGAGCTTAAATCCGATGGTCGCCGCCTACAGCGGAAGCAAGTCATCGGCGATTTAGACCGCTACAAGACTAAGTCGGACGCTAAGAAGGCTGTAGGAAACCTTAGGGCTGAGATCAATGCCCAGCAGTCCGGCTTCGGTATGAAGACCGTCGAAGAACTGTGGGGGGATTTCGAAGCAAAGGAGCTTCGCAGTACTCGCGCCGATCGTTCGCCGGTCACCGTCGAGACGTATCTCGACAACTACCGCCTGTACATCGGTCCCAAATGGGGAAAGACCGCTCTCCAAGATGTCAAAGCTGTGAGAGTTGAAGAATGGCTCGATTCCTTGATGAAGAGCGATAAGCCGAGGGGACGGGCGAGGAAGCCCGGGTCAAAGTCCAAGCCCCTGCCACCGAAGCCAAGTACAAAGCCAGAGCCACTCGCCCCTGCTACGAAGGCTAAGCTTCGGAACCAGATTTCGTGCCTCTTCTCGCATGCGATCCGCCATGAAATCTGGAGTGTAGCAAACCCGATCGCCATGGTGCGTCAGAGCGGGAAGAGGCTGCGCACACCGGACAAGCTGACGCTCGCAGAGATGCAGGCGATTGTTGAGGCGCTGCCGAGCCAGATTCACCGGGTCGCCATTCTGATTGCGGCCTCGACCGGACTTCGCAGGTCCGAGATTCGCGGTCTGCAATGGCAGGACGTGGACTTCGAGGATCGCTGGCTCCATCTCCGCCGTGGTGTCGTGCGCAAGTTGGAGACGAAGCTCAAGACCGAGGGGAGTCGGCGCGGCGTGCCCCTTCCATCGGACCTTGCTGAAGTTCTTATCCGGTGGCACGAGGTGACGCCGCATCGCGCCGACGATGATTGGGTGCTCGCCTCTCCTGACACCAATGGAGAGAACCCGCTTTGGCTGGACATGGTCCTCCAGAATCACATCAAGCCGGTGGTGAAGCGCCTCGGTATCACCAAGAAAGTGGGGTGGCATACCTGGAGGCATTCGCTGGCAACGCTCCTGGCCGCGAAGGGTGAAGACGTCAAGGTCACTCAGGAATTGCTCAGGCATGCCAACGCCCGGACGACTCTCGACCTGTACCAAGAGGCCGACACTGAGGCGAAGCGGGCCGCCCAGGAGCACACGAAGTCGCTGTTCCTGCGCAAAGCGGGATGACCAACGCCGGACATAACAAAAGGCTCCCATACGTCGGGGAGCCTTTTTACTTGACGGCAGGTTTTGGCCAAGTTATTTTCGTTCAGTGCCTTTTTAGTGCCCTCGTTTGGCTTGATTTCTCGGCTTTCCTTTGCCGCCTAAATCGCTTAGATTGTTAGGCTTGGCTCTGGTGGGCGCAGCAGGATTCGAACCTACGACTTCCACCGTGTGAAGGTGGCACTCTACCGCTGAGTTATGCGCCCCTGGGAAGGGAAGAACAAGCACTCAGATTAACATCCTCCACGCGGGCTGCCAAACCGCTCGCCGGGCCATCTATTCACTGTCCGAGCCATCCGCGTCGGCGCCACAAGCCTGAGCTACCAGCCGGGGCCAACAATCCAAGCGAGCGGATGCCGGGCGAAGGGCAGGCGGCAACAGCTACAATCGATGAACGGAACCCATGACGTACCCGGAATCAGATCCACACGACGACCATCCATCCTCCGGGCCTGATTCCCGTCAAACTACGCAGAAGGCGCCGGATAGCGTCCCCGACGCGGCGTCCGAAGACGATCCTCCCGTCGATTCCGCCTCGCAACTTGAGGGCAGGAACGGGGTTGACAAGGATATGGCGACCGTAGCCTTAGATTCCGCGCTTTTGAAGGGAGTCCAGATCGAACCTGACCGGAGCCGGGCAGCAACCGGCCGGGAAGCGGTCGACTGGAGCACGATGAGCGACGCGGAGATCATGCTCCGCGTGCGTGAGGGAGATGACTCCGGCTTCAATCTTCTGATTCAGAAGTACCACAAGCCGATTGTCCACTTCATGTTCCGCATGGTGCATAACCAGGCGGTGGCAGAGGAACTGGCGCAGGAGGTGTTTCTGCGCGTATATCGCTCGCGGCAGACTTATCGTGCCGAGGCGCGGTTCACGACCTGGCTTTACCGCATCGCTACGAACCTGGGCGTGAATCACGCCCGGGACACGAAGCACGAGCGGGCGGCGCAGAACGTGTACCTCGACCAGCCGGATCCCGAGACGGGGACAACTCCGGATGTGGCGGACATGACGGCTTCGGTCGAGCAGGAAATGGTGCGGGACGAGCGCATGCGCGCTATCCGCCAACATGTAATGGCACTCCCCGAGCGGCAAAGAACCGCGGTGCTGATGCACAAGTACCAGGGACTGGACTATAAGCAGATTGGGGAAGTCCTCAAGCTGAGCGAGTCGGCAACCAAGTCGTTGCTGTTTCGCGCGTACCAGACCCTGCGGGAGCGCCTGAAGGATTTTGTGTAAGAAGTGGGACTTGCAGCACAAAGAAGGTAACAAGTTATGATCTGCCGGATTACAAAAGAGAACCTCGAGAACCTGCTCCTGGATCGCGAGTCGGTTCCCGTTGAAGTGCGGAAGCATGTGGAAGATTGCCCCGACTGCAGAAAGGAACTGGCCGCTCTGGAAGCGACGATGCAGGCGCTGGACGGGTGGGAGGCGCCTGAGCCCTCACCGTTCTTCGAGACTCGCATGGCGGCGCGATTGCGCAGTGAGCGCGAGGCGGCCCCGGCGGGCTTCTTCGAGAAGCTGCGCGCGCGGCTGATGTACGGCACGAACATGCATCTGCGTCCGGTGGCGGTGGGAGCCCTGGCTCTGCTTCTGCTGATCGGCGGGGGAACGTATGCCGGCTTTATGAATAACACGAGCCAGCCGGTGAGCCCGTCGGCGACGGTTCGCGATCTGCAGTCTCTCGATGACAACTCGCAGGTTTTTCAGCAATTGAATACGCTCGATCAGCAGGACGACGATTCGGACTCATCGAACAGCACGCTGTAGCTTCGGGCGCGATTCGGCGGCAATATTGGATTCGCTGGCTGATTAGCCAGACCTTGGTTAGGGAGTTATGAAAACGCGCGCACGGCAAAATACGGTTAGCCCTCCGGGCTGGCTGGCCCGCCCGGGTCTGCCTGCGGTCTCCGTGTTAGCGCCAGCGCTGTTCGTCGCTGTGCGTTTCGTTTTCGACCTGGGCATTCGGACAGCGCGGCGGCGGCCAGCACTCCGCTCCGGCGCCTCATTCCATGCCCGCGCCGCAGGCGCACACGCCACCACCCCAGCAGCATTATCAGCAGCCCGCGCCGCAGTCTCATGCGCTTCCGGAGGTGAGAGCCTACAACCCTCCCCATGCCAATAACCAACCGACGCATCCGGGGCAGCAGCACTTGCCTGAGTGGCTCAACAGCCACCAGCACATGACTCCGCAGCAGCAGGAGGACGCTCTCCGTCGCGAGCCCGGTTTTCGCAACCTGCCCGCAGACCAGCAGCAGCGCCTGGTAAATCGCCTGCATGCGCTCGACGAGAAGACGCCGGAGCAGCGGCAGCGGCTTCTGGAAAGGAACGAGATGTTCGAGCGGTTGTCGCCGGAACGCCGTCAGGAAGTCCGCGGCGCCGGACAAGCGCTGGGGCAGATGTCGCCTGAGCGGCAGCAGGCAGTGCGCCACGCTTTTCACCAGCTCCGGCAGATGCCTCCTGATGAGCGGCAGCGCATGCTCAACTCGGGCGCATACGCATCGCAATTCTCGCCGCAGGAGCGGACGGTGCTGGGAAACCTGCTCTCGATTGAGCCCTATCAGCGTCCGGGGACGATTCCGCAGCCGTACTTTGGAAGATAGGCACGGGAAGATAGGCACGGTACAGCTCGGGCGGAAATCCGGTCGCTTTACTGCTTCAGCATGTTTCTGGCGATGAAGAGGACGTTCGCCGGGCGCTCGGCGAGGCGGCGCATGAAGTATGGGTACCACTCCCTGCCGAAGGGAACGTAAACGCGCACGTTGAAGCCCTCGGCCACGAGCGCTCGTTGCAGGTCGCGACGCACGCCGTAGAGCATCTGGAATTCGAAGGATTTCGGATCGATCCGGTGCTCGGCGACAAACTGCTTTGTGGCCGACACCATCGCTTCGTCGTGGGTGGCGATACCGTGATACAGGCCGCTGGTAAGAAGCTGGTGGGTCAGCTTCACGAAGCTGGCGTCCACGTCGGCCTTGTCGGGAAAGGCGATGTCTGGTGGCTCTTTGTATGCGCCCTTGCAGAGGCGGATGCGGATGCCTTCTCCGGTCAGGTCGGCGATGTCCTGCTCGCTACGCAGCAGGTATGCCTGGATGACGATTCCCACATGACCGCGATTGACGGGAATTGAGTGCAGGCCGCGGACCAGGTCGATCGTAGCCTGCGTGTACTCGCTGCCCTCCATGTCGACGCGCACGAAGGTCTTCGCAGCGACCGCGTGGTCCACCAGGCCGGATACGATGTCGCGCGCCAGGTCGTGACCGAGATCCATGCCCATCTGCGTAAGTTTCACACTGACGTTGGCGTTCAGGTTGCGGCTCTCAATTGCATCCAGAAGACGGTGATAAATGTCGGCGGATTGCTTCGCCTCTTCGGGCGTGGCCACGTTTTCGCCAAGACTGTCCAGCGTGGAGGCGATTCCCTGAGCCTGAAGCGATTGAGCGGCTCTCAGTGCGTCTTCGATCTCCATGCCGGCGACGAAACGTGAGGACATGCGGCGGCCCAGGTTGGAGCGCTCGGCAAAGCGGCGTAGATTCTGGTTGCGAGAAAAGGCAATAAAAGCGGAGCGCAGAATGGGCATGAGTCTTGTACAGAGTCGAACCTCTCATTTTCGCATATTCAAGACAGGCGACTTGAGCGCCGATGAAGGCAGAGGATTACTGCAGAGGATGGCTGCGCAGTCGACGCAAGTTGGGGAAACTGGATTTGGGGTTGCCTGCATCTTAATGAATAAGACTAAAAATGAACGTTGCGTTCACGGAGGCGTAACCCCAGGCGCTTCCAATGAATCTGACCCTGGTGCAATTACTGAACCCGGCGTGCGCGGCCGGCCAATCGGAGAAAATCTCACATGCTGGATCATTGCGCGAACCCCCAATGCGCGAAGCCGCTCCGTTACCTGCGGGAAGGGCGTATTTTTGTCTTTGACTCTCTCTCCTCGATGCCGGACGGCGGCGTAAAGCGCGCGCACCTGCTGGAACACTACTGGCTGTGCGGCGACTGCTCACAAAAGTTGTTTCTCGAGAAGACGCAGCAGGGAATCAGGCTGTGTATAAAACCTGATCATGCTGACTCCTTTGTGCACGTCAGCCAGGCGCGAGCGTCCTGAAGGGGCGGGAAACGATCCCGCTTCCAGGAATTGACCGCGTTACCTGCAGAGGTCTTCGTATCCAATTCAGTTGACTGCTGGTAACGCCCCCATGGCGCCATTTCCCGGCAGAGGCCAGGACGTTCGCTCCTGTATTCTCTCGATGCGAGACAAAATTTGTCGCATCTACTATGGTTAAAAGGGGTTAACCTAGAGACTGGAGCGCAGCCCACCATGACAAAAGCGGAATTGGTTGAGGAAGTGACGCAGCTCGGCGACCTGACACGCCGCGACGGTGAAGTGATCGTCGATACAATCTTCGACGCTGTAATCGGCGCCCTGAAATCAGGGGATAAGATCGAAATTCGAGGGTTTGGAAGTTTCCGGATCCGGCAGCGGAAGCCCCGGATTGGGCGAAATCCCAAGACCGGCGCCAAGGTGGAAGTTCCGGCGAAGCGTGTGCCTTACTTCAAGCCGAGCAAAGAGCTGCGCGATCTGGTCAATCCTCACGAAGCGGCCGGGAAGCCGACTCCCGCACCACCCGAGCACTGAAATAGTCAGCGCGCATTCTCGGGCCGAATTCCGATAACTGAAAGCATCCGACCGGTGAACCCGCCTTCTGCGCGATAGGAGAAATAGCGGCCGGTGTTGCAACTGGTGCATTCCTGCACCGCGGAGATCGCGTCTGGATTCAGGCCGGCGTCGAGCAACTGACGGCGGTTCGCTTCCACCAGGTCGAGGTGCAGGGCCGGATTGGTGCGGCCTGGCGGGCGAGCGGTGAGAAACGACAACGGATATTTCTCCTTTAGCGGGTCATCGTTGCATCAACCTCGCGGAAGAATTCCCCTGCGTAGGAGAACTGCGACTCGAACTCGTTCCGCACCTCTTCTCCTACCGCATAGCAACAGCGGCCGATGCCGGGACCGATCGCAGCAACGAGATCTTCCGGTCTACTTCCGTATTCGAGGCGCATCTGGCCGACGCCCCGCTCCACAATCCGCTTCAGGGTGCCTCGCCAGCCAGCGTGAAATGCGGCTATAACCCGGCGCTTTCGGTCGGCAACCAGCACCGGAATGCAGTCCGCGGTTTGAATCGCCAGCAGAAGTCCCGGCTCGCTGGTCATCATGCCGTCGGCTTTGGCAAAACCGGAATCCGAGGCTTGTCGCGGAGCATTTACCGGCAGCGCAATGCCGGAATGGATCTGACGTAAGGTGACCATCGGGAATTGCGGGTCTCCCGTAACCGCTTCAAGGAAATGTTCCCGGTTGGCAACAACGTTTGCCCGGTCGTCAGTTGCCGTGAAGCCGAGGTTAAGTTCACCGCTTGCCTGGAGCCTGCTGTACGCGGTGCTTTGGCCT
Organism: uncultured Acidobacteriaceae bacterium; assembly: GCA_963725225.1. Lineage (GTDB taxonomy): Bacteria > Acidobacteriota > Terriglobia > Terriglobales > Acidobacteriaceae > Silvibacterium. Next base: position 163,157 of record CAVRXY010000024.1, on the reverse strand, counting down.
CCGGGACGCGTGCTGAATCCGTGGTAAAGCCACTTAACCGGCGACAGCGAAGCAGCGCGCAGGATTTCGACTTCGGTCCGATCGTGAGCCGAGGCCACCCGGTTGCGGATGGATCGCGTCAGCCGTGATCGCAGGGCTTTGAGCTGGCATGCGTCTCTATTTTAAGGTGAGCTTACGAAAAACGTACGGAAGGAGAGAGCAAGTGGGCCCGCTTTCCGGCGGGCCCGCTCAAGAGGCATTAGGGAGGGGAAACTACTCGGGATCGTTTGAAGAGAGTCTGCGGGCGCAGACGTAAAACACAGTGAGATGAACTACAAAAGGTAGGTCCGTAAGCCTGAAGTTGCCTCTAGTGATGCTTATCAGGTAGCAAACGATTGGCCAAAGTCGTGATCAGTGCTCATTGCCTCGCTATTTTCAGCAAATTTGCCTTGATTGCTCTGATTATTTGGTCTTTTTTGAGATTTCTGCGCCGAATTGAGCCAGAGGCCGGTTAGATCCGAATCGATAAATGTGGCATCCTGATACCACTATATGGCAGTAGGCTTCCTATTTTGATCCGGATTTTCCTCTTCGATTTGTTTGATCTTGTTCAAAAGAGCCTTGTAGCTTACCCGGAGGCGGCGTGCTGCCTCGCGCCGGTTCCAGCGGGTTTCGACCAGCATTTCCTGGATCGCCTGCCGCTCCGCCTGCCACGCGGCCTGACGGCCGATTTCCAGCAGAGAGGGCTCGGTGCTCAGGGGGAATTCGATTGGAGGCGCAACGGGAGGTTCTTCGGCAGCGGCGGTGCTCGCATGTTCCACCGCGTGCAGCGAGAGCTCCCGCACGATCTGAGTCGAATCGCCGACGATTACGTAACGCTTGCACAGGTTCTCCAATTCACGAATGTTGCCTGGCCAGGGATAACGGATAAGGGCCTGCATTGTTTCGTCACTGAAGGGAGATACCTTGCGCGCATACACGCCGGAATATTTCTCAATAAAGTAGCGAATGAAGACGGATATTTCGTTGCGCCGCTCACGCAGCGGTGGAATGTGCACTGTCACCACGTTGATGCGATAAAAGAGGTCCTCGCGGAATAATCCTTCGCTGACGCGTTGCTCAAGCAGCTTATTCGTCGCGCAAAGAACCCGCACATCGACGGCGGTGTCACTTTTGGCGCCCAGGCGAGCGAACTCCCCGTCCTGCAGGACGTGCAGCAGCTTCGCCTGCAGCGAAGGATGCATCTCACCGATTTCGTCAAGAAACAGCGTTCCGCCGTCGGCGAGCTCGAACTTTCCGGGTTTGGTGCGCTGTGCCCCGGTGAAGGCCCCGGCTTCGTATCCGAAGAGCTCGCTTTCCAGCAGGTCGTTGGGGATGGCAGCGCAATTCACCTTGACGAAGGGCTTGTCATGCCGGTGGGAGAGAGAAAAGATCATGCGCGCGGCAATTTCCTTGCCCACTCCGCTTTCTCCCCGGATAAGGACAGTGGCATTGGTTGTCGCTACCTTCTCGATGGTGTCGCGAATGGCCATCATGCGTGGCGAGGAGGTGAACGCTTCCGGAAGCCCCTGGGCATCGGCCGGAGGAGGCTGGACCGCGACATTCTCCGCTTCCCCGGATGCCTCTGAGCCATTGCCGACCAGAGAGAGAAGTACGGGGGACAATCGTGCTGCGGCTTCCCGCTCCTCGATGGGCAAGGTCAGTAGCGCGGCTGCTCCCAGCCTGGCGGCTTCAAAAGCCATGTCTGCGATGGGCGGCACGACCACCACGATGGGAATCGCGCGGAAGGCGCCGCGCAATGAGGACATCAGCCGACTGTTCGGCTCGAACTCGAGGATGATCAGACCCGGCTTGTGCGTCCTGATCGTCTCGAAGATATCCTTCCCCGGCCGCAGTTCAGCGACGTCGCGGCGGGCGCGCAAAAATCCGCGCAGAGCACTGCGGGCCTTTCCATCCTGCACGGCCAGCAGTGCCCGAAGTTGTTTCTGTTCGGGCATATTTGTGCTTGATTGTAATCCGAAAATGGACGAATTGCTCCGCAATTTCCTACGGAACGGATGAGAACGATACCGCAATCGCCTGGTTCTATCTCAGGCCGAGCAGATAGGATCCATGGGGAGGCACGCTCACCCGGAGCGAGGACTGGGTGCCCAGTTCCTCTCTCTGCCAGAGATCGCGCACGCGATAGGAGGTCCTGTCGAGCCCGAGCGCTTTCCAGGACTGCATGATCGTCGCTGGTGAATCTCCCAGGTTGAAGACGGCCACCAGGTGTACGTTGTCGAGCAGGGCGGTCCAGATGACGGTGCCGGCTGTGTCAATTACGGGGCGATTGCCGGTCGAGCGCTGATCGACCGCAATGACCTCGGGATTGGTCACCATGGATTCGATCTGCGGGTCCATCATGGTCAGGTTCGACCCGAGGATCAGCGGCGAGCGGGCGATTGACCATAGGGTCAGCAGGGTTCGCGTGTCACCCAGCGTGAAACGGCTTTGACGGGCAGTTCCCCAGCCGGGGCGGGGGCCCAGGTACCCGATTGGCAGCATGTCCGCGTCGGGCCAATGACCGGGCTCGACGTGCGGCGACCATTGCCGGATCACGCTGAATTGATTTTTCAAGGATTGGGGAAAGGCGCCCTCATCCGGCTTTTTCGACCAGACATCCCACATGTCGTCGGAGATGCGCCAGAGCTGTGCGTACTGGCGAACGTCGGCAGCCTGGTCGAGCGGCGTAGGTCCGGGTGAGAGGCTCAGCACGATGGGCCGGCCGGACTTTTTGAGGGCAGCGCTGACCATGTGGATTTCATGCGCATCGTAGGGCTGCGAGATGCAGTCCACCTTCAGGAAGTCGACCCCCCAGCCGGCGTAAAGCCGGGCCATCGAATCGTAATAGGCCTGACCGGCGGGGTTGTCCTTCACTCCGAAATTGTCTGGGTTCCAGCGGCAGAGATCGGTCTGGTCGGCAGCCTCGGATGCGTGGAATGACGATCCGGCAATGGGCAGATCCTTTTCGACGGCTTGCTTGGGGATTCCGCGGATGATGTGAATGCCGAACTTGAGGCCGAGCGAATGGGCGTAATCGGCAAGTGGTTTGAGGCCCTGATCGTTAGCACTTGAGGGAAAGCGATTGGGCGCGGGCAGGTAAAGGCCATCCGGCGAGATGACATAGCCCTGGTCGGCGTCCTTCTTGTCGGCGTTTTCAGGATGAGCGAGATACCATCCTTCGTCGACTACTACGTATTGCCATCCAAAGGGCTGCAGATGCTGGTGAAGCCAATTGACGTTGGCCTTGAACTCCGATTCGGTCACGGTGAGACCATAGGAGTCCCAGCTGTTCCAGCCCATCGGCGGAGTTGGAGCGAGCAGGGCGCCCTGCTGCGGACTTGCGATCAGAGAAGATCCTGCGAGGACACAGACCAGGGCTAACCAGCGTTTCATTTCTCACCTAGCGAAAAGATGCACAACGCTAATCCTAGACCTTTACTTCCCAACCCTTTTCGTATTCGCGCGACCACATCTTCATGGCTTCGGGGTCCTTCAGGATATGGCCGGTATTTGTGTCGAGGTTCAGCTCCCGGTTGACGAACCATGCGATGTTCGAAAGCTGCAGGATGGTCACGCTGACGTTGGCGATAACGATAGGGGAGTGAAGCGGCTCGCCGGTGCGGATGCCATTGATGAGGTTCTCGAAATGCAGGTCGGTCATCGAATCGCGGCTCAGCAGGTCGCTCGATGAATTTTCTTTTCCGGTCGTGAACTCATCGATCTTCTTGCCGTTCCAGTCGTAGACTTCATAACCCTCGCGATCGACCAGCACGGCTCCCTTGGTGCCGTGAATCAGCGATCCGCGGTCGCGTCCGTATATCTTCATGCCCTGGCAGCTACGGCCCTCCCACGAGAGCATCTTGTCGGGATACACAAAGTTGGTCACCAGAGTGTCGTAGAACTGCCAGTCGTCCTTCCACTGGTAACGGCCGCCATTCGCGGTCACCTGGTTCGGATAGTCGACGTCGAGGGCCCAGCGGCAGATATCCACTTCGTGCGTGCCGTTGTTCAGAGCCTCGCCGGTGCCGTATCTCCGCAGCCAGTGCCAGTTATAGGGATGGATGTTGTCCTTGTAGGCGCTGCGCGGCACGGGACCCTGCCAAAGCTCCCAGTTGAGCCACTCGGGAACTGCGACCTCTTTGCCGACGCCCATCGACTTGCGCGTGTTTACGTACCACGCCTTGGCGTAGTAGGCGCGGCCGATCAGTCCGTCGTGGATCTGCTGGACGATCTTGATGGTGTGCGGAGAAGAGCGCTGCTGGTCGCCAACCTGAACGAGTTTGCCGTACTTTTTCTGCGCCTCGACCAGGAGCTCGCCCTCCCGCGGGTTGTGACTGGAGGGCTTTTCGACGTAGACATGCTTGCCGGCCTGGAGACCATAGATTGCCATCGGAGCGTGCCAGTGATCGGGCATCGCGATGGTGATTACATCGACGTCCTTCGATGCGAGTACTTTGCGGAAGTCGGTAGCGGTGGCCGGAGCATAACCGAGTTCCTTCTGCGCTTCGGCAGAAAACTTGTCGAGGATGTGCTGGTCCACGTCGCAGACATAGGAGACATGGGCCGACTTGCTGTTGTTCTTGAGCCCGGAAAGATGCGCGTAGCCGCGTCCATTGAGTCCGAAAATGGCGAAGTTCAGCCGTTCATTCGAACCCACAATCTGCGCGTAGCTCTTTGCCGTCGACCGGAGAGCGGCCCCAGCTGCTCCAACCGCGACGCCATTCATAAATGTCCGTCGAGAAATCATCGTTACTCCTTCGTTGCCTGACAAAAGACCGCAGCGGCCGGAGTGGAACCGGTCGCGTCAATTTGGATATGGAATTGTTCTATGGGTTCCAGCAATGCGTCGAGATCAGAGCCAACCTGCACGGAACCCTTATACACGGGTTTTCGTTGGGAGTTCAAACGAATGACCTCTTTCCCGCCAGGCGGTACGCTTAACTTAGCTTCGACAGGCGAAACTTCGCGGCAAAGAAAAAGCGCCCGCACATGGCAGGCGCTTTCTCCGTTTCTCACAGCGATCACCGCTTCGCCGGATCTCCGATCTCCGTGTCAATGTGGAGTTCGGCGAAGGCCCTCTGCGTCTTGGCGGCATCGTACTTGCCGTCACGCGTGAGGCGGGATAGCGTGGCCGCCGCAATCGATTCAGCATCCACCTCGAAGTGACGGCGGAGATGCTCGCGATTGTCGCTGCGTCCGAAGCCGTCGGTGCCCAGGGTGACCAGGCGATTGAGCAGCCAGGGCGAAAGCTGATCCGGGATGGACTTCATATAGTCGCTGGCGGCGATGATCGGTCCTTTGCTGCCATTGAGAGCCTGGACGATGTAGGAAGTCTTCTCAGGCTCTGCTGGGTGCAGCCGGTTCCAGCGTTCGACGGCGAGAGCCTCGCGGCGCAGCTCGGTGTAGCTGGTTACGCTCCAGACGTCGGCCTGCACGCCGTACTTATGGGAAAGAATTTCCTGCGCCCGCACGACTTCGTTCAGAATGGGCCCACTGCCAAACAGCTGAGCTGTCGCTTTTCCCTTGGGCGCCGGCTTGAGCTTGTAAATCCCGCGCACGATGCCTTCGGCCACGCCGTCGGGCATTGCCGGCATCGCATAGTCTTCGTTGTACATGGTGATGTAGTAGAAGACCTGCTCGTTTTCCTGGTACATCCGGCGGATGCCGTCCTGGAGAATGACGGCCATCTCGTAGACATAGGCGGGATCGTAGCTCAGGCAGGTAGGCACCGTGCTCGAAAGGACATGGCTGTGGCCGTCCTGATGCTGCAGGCCCTCGCCGAGCATGGTGGTGCGGCCGGCGGTACCGCCCATCAGGAAGCCCTTGCCGCGCGAGTCAGCGAATGCCCAGATCATGTCGCCTACTCGCTGGAAGCCGAACATCGAGTAGTACATGTAGAAGGGAATTGTGGGGATGCGGTAGTTCGAATATGCGGTGCCCGCGGCGGTGAATGACGCCATCGAGCCAGCCTCGGTGATGCCCTCCTCGAGGATCTGACCGTCCTGCTCCTCGCGGTAGTAGAGCAGCATGTCAACATCGTGCGGCTTGTACTTCTGCCCTTCGGGCGCGTAGATGCCGACCTGGCGAATCGCCGATTCAAGGCCGAAGGTGCGGCCCTCGTCGGGGACGATGGGAACGATCAGCTTGCCGATCTCCGGGTCCTTGAGCAGATGACGCAGGATGCTCACGAAGCCCATGGTGGTCGAGACTTCGCGGCCTTTGGAGCCTGCGGTCCACTCCGCGAAGTAGTCGAGCTCCGGCGCCTTGAAGTTCAATTCGGGGACATCGCGACGCGGCATGTAACCACCCAGTGAGGCGCGGCGCTCCTGGATATACGCGATCTCCGGGCTGTCCTGCGGCGGCCGATACGGCTTGCTTTCTTTGGCCAGGTCTTCCGGAATCGGAATGTTGAATTGTTTGATGAAAGCCGACAGGCCATCGTCTGTGAGCTTCTTTTCCTGGTGCGAGGCGTTGCGCGACTGCGTGGTTCCAAGGCCGTAACCTTTGACGGTCTTGGCGAGGATCACCGTGGGACCACCCTTGTGCTCTGTGGCCCGCTTGTAGGCATTGAAGATCTTCGCGCGATCGTGACCGCCGCGGTGGAGGGTCCAGATCTGCTCGTCGGTCATGTCGCTGACCAGTTCCAGCAGTTCGGGATATTTGCCGAAGAACTCCTTACGGATGTAAGCGCCGCCCTTGGCCTTGAAGGCCTGGTAGTCGCCGTCGACGCACTCCTCCATCCGCTTCAGGAGCAGGCCGGTATGGTCGCGCTCGAAGAGCTTGTCCCAGTCCGAGCCCCAGATGACCTTGATCACGTTCCATCCGGCGCCGCGGAAGACGCCCTCCAGTTCGTCGATAATGCGCTTGTTGCCGCGCACAGGGCCGTCCAGGCGCTGCAGGTTGCAGTTGACGACGAAGACCAGGTTATCGAGCTTTTCGCGTGAGGCCACACCGATTGCGCCGAGGGTGTCGACTTCGTCCGTCTCGCCGTCGCCGATAAATGCCCAGATTTTGCGCGGAGTTTTCTCGATCAGGTTTCGGTTTTCCAGGTACCGCATGAAGCGCGCCTGGTAGATCGCGTTGAGCGGTCCGATGCCCATCGAGACGGTCGGGAAGCGCCAGAAATCCGGCATAAGCCAGGGATGCGGATAGGAAGACAGGCCCGGCTCGCCGCGCAGCTCATGGCGAAAATTCAACAGCCGCTGATCGTCGAACCGCCCCAGTAGATAGGCCCGGGCATAGATACCCGGCGACGCATGCCCCTGGAAATAAACAAAGTCGCCCGGCTGGTCGCCATGCGTCGCGTGAAAGAAGTGGTTGAATCCCACTTCAAGCAACGTGGCCAGCGAAGAGTAAGTAGCAAGATGGCCGCCGATCCCCGGATCCTTCTTGTTCTGGCTGTGCACCATGGCCATGGCATTCCACCGGATCAGGCTCTCCACACGCCGCTCCAGATCGCGGTCGCCGGGATAGGGCACCTCTTCGTGTTTGGGGATGGTGTTGAGGTAGGGAGTGGTCAGCTCGCTGGCGGTCGTGATTCCGGCTTCCCGGGCCCGCTGGCGCAAGGCATTAAGCAACTCGGCGCCGTGCTCCGGACCCTCGGCAACGACCACGTCGTCAAAGGCTTCAATCCACTCTGCAAGTTCTTCGCTAAAGCCCGACTGGGCAGGGACAGCAAGTTTTGTATTCATAGGGTCTGGACTCTGTTTAATGCCCGCTGTGGAGGCTTGGATTCTGTCTGATGGCTCAACCCTTCAGTATACAGGCGGCATCGGGTGCGCCATCAGCAGGAGGGTAGCGCCAGGACAGCCTCGTAATGCTCCACAACCGGGAACGGATCGTAGAAGTGGTGCAGCAAGTTCTTCCATTCAACGTAGTTTGGCGAGTCGCGGAAGTTAACAGTATGAGATTCGAGCGTTTGCCATTGAACAAGAAGCAAGTACCGGCCGGTGGTCTCCATGCAGGAATGCAGTTGATGCGAAATGTAGCCGGGCGTCGCGGCGATGATCGGAGAGGCAACCGCAAACGCCGCCTCAAACGCAGACTCCTGCCCAGGCCGCACATTAAGGATGACAGCTTCCAGAATCATCGTGACCAGTCTAAACCGGCTGCGCCGCACGGCATCCATAGCTGATATACTCCTGTGTTTATGCGGGTATTTGTGATTCTTCCCGCCGCTGGTCTGGGTACCCGGATGGCGGCGGGCCACACATCTTCAGCGGCGCCCAAGCAGTTCCTTGAGCTGGCGGGCGTCCCGATACTCATCCATACGCTTCGTGCCTTTGCCGAGGTACCGCAGATTTCCGCCATGTACGTAGCGGTACGTGCGAGTGAGATGGACCGGCTTTCTGCCCAGGTGAGGGAATACGGGTTCGCCGGGAAGGTCCATGTCGTGGAGGGCGGCGACACAAGGCAGGAGAGCGTGGCAAACGCGCTCGGCGCCATCGACTGCGATCCGAACGACATCATTCTTGTTCACGATGCCGTGCGTCCCCTGATCGACGCCGCCACAATAGAGCGCACGATTCGTGCCGTCGAAAAGCACGACGCCGCGATCGTGGGACTGCCGGCGGTGGACACCATCAAGCAGGTCGAGCGGACCGCCGATGGGGCCATCATCACCTCCACGATTCCGCGCGAGTATATCGTGCAGGCGCAGACACCCCAGGGCTTCCGCTGCCATCTTCTGAGGCGCGCCTTCGCTGAGGCCGCAGCCGATGAGTTCGTCGGCACAGATGAGGCCAGCCTGGTGGAGCGCTCGGGCGGACAAGTGGCGGTTGTGCTCGGATCGCCTGCGAATTTCAAGATTACTCAGCCGGGAGACCTCGAGCTGGCAGAGTTCTACCTGCAGCGCCAGCCGGCGCACCGGTGAGTTCGACACATTCACGCGGCGCGGCGACCACGATAAGGTGAGACGGACAGTATAGAGATGAAGATCAGAATCGGATACGGCTGGGATTCACACGCATTCAAGCCAGGAGTGCCGCTGAAGATCGGCGGCCTGGCGATCGAACACCCTGAAGGCCTGGCCGGGCACTCAGACGGCGATGTGCTGCTGCATGCCATCACGGACGCGCTGCTCGGCGCGGTCTCGGCGGGCGACATCGGCAGTTTCTTTCCTCCGGGGGATCAGCGCTGGAAGGATGCCGATTCGTCGATCTTCCTTAACCTGGCGCTCGAAGAGATTCAGAACGCGGGGTACAGGATCGTGAACGTGGACACTACCCTGGTGCTTGCTGCGCCGAAGATCGGACCCATCGCTGCGGAGATGCGGGAGCGCGTCGCTGATTTGCTGGGCATCAAGGCTGCCGATGTCGGCATCAAGGCGAAAACCCCCGAAGGCCTCAATGCCGATCACGTGGCGCAGGCGCACGCTGTCGTTCTCTTGGAGAAAGTCGAGGACGCCGACGAATTAGGCGCCATGACCGCCAGCATCGAGAGCGAGCAGCAGATGGAAGACGTGGTTCAGGACCTGGTAAGCCAGGCGCACGGACGCGAACCGCGTCCGACTATCAAGCCGGTTTTTGATACGGAAGACATCACCTAAAAGCGATCCTGACAAGTACGGATCAAAAGATGGAGCTTCGATGAAAGTTCGGATCGCTGTGTCTCTGCTGGCGGCGTGCGCGGCTGTTGCTTTTGGTCAGGCTCCGGACTGGCAGACACCCGCGGAGAAATCAGGCTATCGCACCACGCCTGACTATGCGGAAACGATGGCATATCTCGACCGTGTTGCGGCTGCCGCGCCCGGAAAGGTGAAGATCGAGCCGTTCGGCCAGACCGGTGAGGGCAGAGATCTGGACATTGTTATCGCGTCGAAGGATGGGGTGTTCGATCCGGTCGCGATTCATGCGTCGCATCGTCCCATCGTGCTGGTACAGAACTCGATCCACGCCGGCGAGATGGATGGCAAGGACTCCTGCCTGGCGCTGCTGCGGGACATGGTCATCACCAACACGCAGGCGGCGCTGCTCGACAACGCGGTCTTTGTGTTTATCCCCATGTACAACGCTGACGGGCACGAGCGCCGCTCGCCGTATAACCGAATCAACCAGAACGGCCCGGACGAAATGGGCTGGCGCGGCAACGGGACCAATCTGAATCTCAACCGCGACTACCTGAAGGCTGACACGCCCGAAACCCGCGCCTTCATGAAGATGTTCCACCAGTGGCTGCCGGACTTCTTCGTAGACGATCACGTCACCGACGGCGCCGATTATCAGTACGACGTCACCTTTACTATCGACGACGGTCCCAACGTCTACGGGCCGACTGCGCGCTGGATTGACGATGTAGTCACTCCCACCCTGGTCAAGCAGGTCGACGCCGTGCCTGGCCACCTCGCCTCGCCTACCTATATCACCCTCAACGATGACTCCGATCCAGCCAAGGGGCTCGGCTTCAACGACGACCCGCCGCGCTTCTCCACGGGCTACATGATCCTCGAAAACCGTCCCGGCATGCTCGTCGAACTGCACATGCTCAAGGACTACAAGACGCGGGTCACCGGCAACTACGAGATCCTCCGCGCATTGATGCAGGTCGTCAACCGCGACGCCGACAAGCTCATCAAGCTGAATGCCGATGCTGATGCCGACGCGGCCCGGCTCGGCGCGCATCCGCTCGGCAACCAGCAGTTTCCTCTGCGGCTCTCGTGGAGCGGCGAAACCACTCCCTTTCTGTTCCGCGGATATCGCTACACGCGCCAACTCAGCGAGATTTCGGGCACCATGTGGATCAAGTATTCGCACGAGCCGTGGGACGTGTCGCTGCCACTGGCTACGGGCTTCAAGGTGACGGCTTCAACGATACCGCCTGCGGCCTACATCATTCCGCGTCAGTGGACGCACGTGATCGACGTGCTTGCCGCACATCAGGTCGAGATGCAGCGCACGTCTGCGCCATGGACTGGCCAGGTGGAGACATATCACTGCAGCGGCATGGAGTGGAACCGCGCGCCATTCGAAGGGCGTCACCCCATCTTTCCCGGCGAGGGAGCCACCGAGCCCGGCAAGTTCGGCCACTGCGACCTCGTAACTGATACGGTTACATATCCCGCGGGGTCGGCGGTCGTTCAGTTGAACCAGCGCCTGTCAAAGGTCGCGCTGCAGTGGCTAGAACCTGAAGGGCCGGACTCCGCAATGGCGTGGGGCTTCTTCGACAGCATCTTCGAGCAGAAGGAATATGGCGAGCCCTACGTGCTCGAAAAGCTGGCACGCGAAATGATGGACAAGGACCCGAAGCTTAAGGAAGAGTTCGAGCGCAAGATCCAGAACGATCCCCAGTTCGCCGCCAATCCCTATGCCCGCCTTGAATTCTTCTATGACCACTCGCCGTGGTACGCGGCGAACCGGGTCGGCGAGTACCCGGTGGGCCGGCTGACGAAGTTGGACGGAGTGCCTCTGGCGAAGTAGCGGAATGCGAAACGTGAGAGGTAACGGGTACGGTAAGAGATTTGACCGTAGCATCGGGAAACGTATACTCATTCTGACCCGAATTCCAGCACAGCAATTCCGGCTCTGGAGAAATGGAAGATGTCCATGCGGAACTTCGCCACTCACTCGCTCGCCCTTGCCATCCTCGTCGCAAGTGCAGCTGCGCATAGTCAAAATCCTCCTGCCGTTCTCAAGATCGACACCAGCCACGCCGTCTCGAAGGTCAGTCCTGAGCTCTATGGCCTCATGACCGAGGAGATCAACTATTCCTACGACGGTGGCCTCTATGCCGAACTGATCCGCAATCGCACTTTCCGCGCCGACTGGGGAGGCGTTCAGCACTGGTACCTCGTGCAGGAAGGGATTTCCCACGCAACCATGGAGGCCGACAAGACGACCGGCCCCAGCGCAGCCTTGACCAACAGCATCAAGCTGACGGTCGATAAAGCCGATGCATCCAACCGCGCCGGCATCGAGAATGAAGGCTATTGGGGAATCCTGGTCAAGCCCAATACCGAGTACAAGGGCTCCTTCTACGCGAAGTCCGACGGCAGCGCTGCGGTAACCGTGCAGCTAATCAATGACGACACCGGCAAGGTCGCCGCCCAGGCTGAGGTCCCAGCAATCACCAGCGACTGGAAGAAGTATGACTTCACGCTCAAGACGGGAAATGTCACTGCCGGCATCGGTAACCATCTGCTCCTCACGCTCGAGAAGCCTGGAAACGTCTGGTTCAGCCTCGTCTCACTCTTCCCGCCGACGTACAAAGATCGTCCCGGCGGGTTCCGCACGGACCTGATGGAAAAACTGGCGGCGATGCACCCGAATTTTCTGCGCTTCCCCGGCGGCAACTATCTCGAAGGCGACCATATCTCCGAACGCTTTGAGTGGAAGAAGACTATCGGCCCAATGGTCGACCGCCCGACGCACCCGAGCCCCTGGGGATACCAGTCCTCCGACGGCATGGGTCTGCTCGAATTTCTTGACTGGTGCGAAGACCTGCACATGCAGCCGCTGCTTGCCGTCTATGCCGGCTATTCGCTGAAGGGAGAGCATGTGAATCCGGGCCCCGACCTCGAGCCCTATGTGCAGGATGCCCTCGATGAGATCGAATACGTGAGCGGCGGAACCGATACGAAGTGGGGCGCCGAGCGTGCGAAGGACGGGCATCCCGCACCCTTCGCGCTCAAGTATGTTGAGATCGGCAACGAGGACTGGTTCGACAAATCGGGCAGCTACGATGACCGCTATGCGCAGTTCTATAAGGCCATCAAGGCGAAATACCCCAACCTGCAATTGATCGCGACGACGCCGGTGAAGAGCATCCGCCCCGACGTTATCGACGACCACTTCTACCGCCGCAAGGAAGAATTCTTCGACGACACCACGCACTACGACAAGACCGACCGAAGCGGTCCGAAGATCTTCGTTGGCGAATGGGCCACGCGCGAGGGCTCGCCGACTCCCAACTTCGGGGCTGCTCTTGGCGACGCAGCATGGATGACAGGCCTGGAGCGCAACAGCGACATCGTCGTCATGGCGAGCTACGCGCCGCTGCTCGTTAACGTCAACCCCGGCGGCATGCAGTGGTCGAGCGACCTGATCGGCTACGACGCAGGATCAAGCTACGGCTCGCCCAGCTACTACGCCCAGGTCATGTTCGGCAGCTACCTTGGAGACGAAACGGTCGCCACAACGCTTAACGGAGCCGGTCCGCGCTTCTTTTACTCCGCTACGCGCGACGCGAAGAAAGGCAAGCTCTATCTGAAGCTGGTCAACGCCTCGTCCATTCCGCAGGACGTCAACCTCCAGCTTGCCGGGGCCGGAAAGATTGCCAATACAGGCACGCTGGTCAGCCTGCATGCCCTGACCAACGAGGCCACGAACACCATCCTCGAACCGACGAAGATCGTTCCGGTAAAAACACAGCTTAAGAACGTATCCGGTGATTTTCATCACACCGTACCCGCTTATTCCATCGAGGTATTGGATATCGACGTGCGATGAGCACCAATGAAGAGGCTTCGACAACTCGGAGCCTCTTCCTCAACGGCTTTCAATTACCTGGTGGTCCTGGATGCTTGACTCATCTCCTGAGTCTCCCTAGCATCGAAGGTTGACCCCGCACATCGATATGTCCTCTGCAAGTTCCCCTCGCGTCCGTTTTGCGCCTTCTCCCACTGGCTATCTCCATGTTGGCGGAGCGCGCACCGCATTGTTCAACTGGCTTTTCGCCCGCCACTTCGGCGGAACCTTCATTCTGCGCATCGAAGACACCGATTTCGAGCGTTCTTCCGAAGAAATGGTCGAGGGGATTCTTGTCGGCATGCGCTGGCTCGGTCTCGACTGGGACGAGGGCCCGTTCTTTCAGTCGCAGCGCCTTGATCTCTACCGCGAGACCGTGGGGAAACTCCTCGCGAGCGGCCACGCCTACCCATGCTTCTGCACCAAGGCGGAACTGGAACAACGCCGCGCGGAAGCTGTCGCTGCCGGACGCCCGCCGATGTATGACCGCCGCTGCCGCAGCGTTGATCCAGCGGTTGCCGCGCAGCGTAAGGCCGCTGGAGAAGCCTGTGCCGTGCGCTTTGCTGTGCCCGACGGCGGCTCGACCGGTTTCGACGATGCCGTTTTCGGGCGCGTGGAATTCGCCAATGCCGAGATCGAGGACTTCGTGCTTTTGCGCTCGGATGGTGTCCCGACGTATCACCTGAGCGTCGTCGCCGATGACATCGATATGAAGCTTACGCATATTATCCGCGGCGCCGACCACATATCGAACACGCCCAAGCAGGTGCTGCAATATCAGGCGCTAGGCGCTACGCTGCCCACGTTTGCACACGTACCGCTCATTCTCGGCCCGGACAAGACGCGCCTGTCGAAGCGCCACGGAGCTACGTCAGTCATTTCGTACAAGGAGATGGGCATTGTCCCGGAAGCGTTCCGCAACTTCCTCGCTCTTCTTGGCTGGACCCCGGGTCCCGCGCACAAAGATCGCGAGATCTTCAGCTCGGACGATCTCATCCAGCTCTTTTCTCTCGAAGGCATCTCGAAATCGAACGCCGTCTTCGACAACGACAAGCTCGCCTGGTTCAACACCGAATACATTCGCGCCTACGATGCGGAAAAGCTGCTTCCTCTGATCGAAGAAGAGTGGGCAAAGGCGGGATTCACTCCGACCCGATCACGAGAGGAAATACTCGCGGCTATTGATCTGCTTAAACCCCGGGCTCGTAACCTCAAGGACTTTGCGACGGTTTTCCGCGCTTATTTCAGCGACGATTTTGAATATGATCCCGCTGCGGTTACAAAATTCCTGAGCGATGGCGCAGTCCGCGCGTTTCTTGTTCAACTCTCACAGCGCTACGCCGCTGCAACAGAGTTCACCGAAGCCTCGGTGGAAGCCGTCCTCCGCGCCTTTGCCGACGAGAACGGGATCAAAGCCGGTCCACTGATTAACGGCTCGCGCGTTGCGCTCACCGGCCAAGCCGTGGCTCCCAGCCTATTCGCGGTGATGGTTGCGTTAGGGAAGGATCGCGTTGTGACGCGCCTCGCCGCCGCAGAATCGATCAGGGTTGACTAGGGCCGGTCGCGGATGTTCTTTCATCAACGCGCAATCACGTCGACTGCCACCGGGGCCTTGCGTGGCGGATAACAGGAGGTTGCATCGCACGCCTGGTAGCGCAGCGCCGCCTGGATCAGGTGCTCGCCAGCCTGTGCCTTCAGGTGCGCGCGCAGGACAAAATCTCCCGTGTAAACGCTCAACTTTTCGCCGGGATCTGCTGCCAAAGTGAAGTCAGTGCCTGGGGGGAAATCCACCTGCTTCACTGTCAAACCCGGCAGCTCGGCCACAATCAACTGGGTGGGAATGAAGCTTTTTTCATGAGGCGTGTGCGAGTTGATGTGCAGTCCCGGATTCACCGCGAAGTGCAGCTCGACAACACTGTCCTGGTTCGCAGGGACCGAGACCTGCTCCGGATAGAGAAACTTCACCCATTGCTTCGAATCGCTCTGTGAGTTCGTTTGCCAGGGCAGTTTCTGCGCCCCGGTCAATGCCGCCGCCAGTGCCAGAATCGAGCACCCGACAATCACTTTGCGCATTCAGGACTGGCCCTTCTGTGCCTGCTCCCCGCTACCGAGAGCCTTTTTAATGTTGGCTTCTATCTCCTCACGATCCACCAGTCCGATGGTTGCGGCCACGACTTTGCCGTTGCGGTCGACGTAGAAGGTTGTCGGCAGCGCGTCGACGCCCCCGTAGGGCTCGGCAACCTTTTTCTCATCGAACAGCACTGGGTAGTTGATTCCCAGCTTCATTGCCGAATCGGTGATTTCCTTTTTTTCCTTGAGCAGCGCTTTCTGGTCATCCTGATCGAGGTCATCTTCGGAGATGCCCAGCACCTCCAGCCCCTGGCTTGCGTATTGATCGCGCAGCTTTTCCAGCCACGGAATCTCAATCTTGCAGGGCGCGCACCATGTTGCCCAGAAATCGACGACGACCGCTTTGCCCTTGTAGTCGGAGAGGGAAACCTTCTTGCCGGTGGTGTCCTTCAAAGTAAAGGCGGGCGCCTGCTTGTCGGCCAGAGGATTTTTGAACGGAGCATCATCTGCTCCCGCGGGTGCAGGAGATGGCGCAGCCTGCACTAACATGGACTGTATCGCCTTCAGTTTCGCCTCTTCCTGCTTGCGTTTGCGGTAATTCGCCACGCCTGCCCAGGTGATCAACCCGAGCGCGACGAGGACCACCAAAATCACCAGATAATTCCGCTTCACCTATAGCCGCCTTTCGCTGCTTCCATTCTAGTAGACTCTGCGCCTCTGATAGCATCAACTGTTTGACGGGACACACTCCATCGCAGCTTGTGCGCATTGAGGCTCGTGCCTTGCAGGCTCTTGCCGACCGCCTCGAGGGCACCATGTCCACGGCCTTCGACCGCGCTGTTGACTGCATCCTTCAGTGTGGCCAGGCGCGCGGGCGGGTGGTTGTGACGGGAATGGGCAAGAGTGGCATTATTGCGCAGAAGATCGCCGCGACTCTATCCTCTACGGGCAGTCCCGCTCTCTTCCTGCATCCAGCAGAGGCCGTGCACGGCGATCTCGGCATGCTTGCGCGGGGAGACGTGGTTATCGCTCTCTCCGCAAGCGGCGAAACCGAGGAAATTCTGCGCCTTCTGGCGACCATTAAGCGCATTGGGGACGCGCTCATCAGCTTTTGCTGCAACGTGCACTCCACGCTGGCACAGGCCAGCGATATCTGCCTTGATGTGAGCGTTCCTGAAGAGGCGTGTGGCATGGGCCTGGCGCCCACCGCATCGACGACCACGATGCTGGCCCTGGGCGACGCTCTGGCCATTGCTGTCTCGCTGAAGAAGGGCTTTCGCGCAGAGGACTTCGCCGACCTGCATCCCGGGGGAAAGCTGGGCAAGCGCCTGGCACGTGTGCGTCACCTTATGCATACCGGGGACGCGATTCCGCGCGTTGCGCGCGGCACTGCGATGACCAACGTGATCTACGAGATGTCCCGCAAGAAGCTGGGCATGACGACGGTGGAGGAAGGCGGACGTCTCGTCGGCATCATCAGTGACGGCGACCTGCGCCGCCTGCTGGAGCGCGACGGTCCTGACGCCCTCAAGAAAACCGCCGGTGACGCAATGAATCCGAATCCCCGAACGATATCAGCAGAAGAGCTCGCCGTCCGCGCGCTGAGCATGATGGAGGAGAAGAAGATCACCTCGCTGGTGGCGGTGGACACGGCGGGCATGATCGAAGGCGTCGTGCACCTGCACGACCTTTGGGAAACCGAACTGATCTGAGATCGTCCCGAATCGGATTGGGCGGAGCTAGAGAGCTTCCGCCTCTTCCACGGTTGCCGTCATCGGAATCAGGGAATCAACATGCGTCAACTTAAACAACTCCACGACGCGATAATTCGCTCCGGACGCAATCAGCTTGTGTCCCCGTCTTTGAGACGAAACATAGTAGTTGATGATCGCGCCCATTCCGGCGGAATCCATGTATTCAACTCCGCTGAGGTCAAGGATAGTGACCGGCTTATGTTCCTTATCCAGTTCAGCTTTGAGCGCGAAGAAATTGCTCAGGAGAACCGGGCCGGCGACGTGCACTATCCGAGTTCCATCTGACTTACCGGGAAGGACTTCAATAGCGAGCGTTTCTTGTTGCATACCGTTTTACAGTGTATGTACTTCTGAACGTACCAATATTACAACAGCGTGAATACCTCGCCGCATGTGGCACCCGTCGCCTTATGATTGGTGAAGACCTGTTCTGCCGGAGGATTTTTGCTTTACTGGCTGCTTTATCAGAAGCTTTTTCCCTACTTCAGACCCTTCCGTATCTTCCGGTATCTGACGTTCCGCACGGCATTTGCTACGCTCACTGCTCTGCTGATCGCTCTCCTCGTTGGCCCGTACGTCATTCAGAAGCTACGAGAGTTCCAGATCGGGCAATACATTCGCGAAGAAGGCCCCAAGGACCACCAGAAGAAGGCGGGCACGCCGACGATGGGCGGGGTACTCATCTGCATCGCCATCCTGCTGCCCACCCTGTTGTGGTCGGACCTGTCCAATCCCTTTGTCTGGCTGGTGATGGGCTCGACGGTTGCGTTTGGAGCTATTGGATTTGCCGATGACTATATCAAGGTCGTCCACCGCCGCAATCTTGGGCTTACGGCCCGCGCCAAACTTGGTTACCAGGCGCTGGCTTCGGCGGCTATCGCCGTTTCCCTCGTCGCTATGCAGACTCAGGGCCTCTACTCGACGCAGCTCACGGTGCCCTTCATAAAGAACTTCCACCCCCATCTCTCGCTTGGTCCTCTCACTCACATTCCTCACATCAGCCTGCTGGCATTCCTGCCATTTATCGTCTTTGTTGTTCTGGTCATTGTCTTTTCCAGTAACGCAGTCAACCTCACCGACGGCCTCGACGGCCTCGCGATCGGCTGCACGATCATTGCTGCCGGTGCGCTCACTGTTCTCACCTACGTCAGCGGGCACGTCGTCTTTTCCGACTATCTCGAGTTGCAGCGCATGCCTTTAGTGGGTGAGGTAACGGTGTTCTGCGGCTGCATGGTTGGAGCCAGCATCGGTTTCCTCTGGTACAACGCTCATCCGGCGGAAGTCTTCATGGGCGACGTTGGCTCTCTTGCTCTCGGGGGCGCGATCGGAACGGTCGCGGTGATTATCCGACAGGAATTGTTGCTGCCCTTCATCGGCGGCATCTTCGTGATTGAGGCCCTCTCCGTCATCTTGCAGGTCGGAAGCTACAAGCTGCGCAAGAAGCGCATCTTCAAGATGGCTCCCCTTCACCATCACTTCGAGCTGATGGGGTGGTCCGAGTCGAAGGTCATCGCGCGGTTCTGGATTGGCGCACTGGTGTTTGCACTCTTTGCACTCACCACCCTCAAGCTGCGATAAACACAGCACCAGACGTGCAACAATGACCTGTCCGGCTGGAAGCCGGAAGGGCCGGATTGCGGCCGGCTTCCTGTAAGCCGCGGCAACCTTCTACACTCGTGAGCATGGAACTCAAAGGCAAAAAGGTACTCGTCGTCGGACTCGGCAAATCCGGCCTGGCCGCTGCGCTCTTTCTTCGGCGCAAGGGCGCGCAGGTTACCGTTTCCGACGTCCGTAGCGCCGCCGCGCTCGCCAAAGATATCCCGGCGCTGCTTGATCAGGGCATCATGGTCGAAGCCGGGGGCCACGGTCTGCTCACCTTTCGCCGTCAGGACCTGATCGTCGTCAGTCCCGGTGTTCCGCTGGACACGCCGGAGCTGGTGCAGGTGCGGAACTTCGGCCTGCCTGTGATTGGTGAACTGGAGCTGGCCGCACGCTTTCTCGCAGGGCAAGACACTCGCGATCACCGGATCGAACGGCAAGACGACCACCACCAGCCTCTGCGGCGAGATTCTCGCCGCTGCCTTCCCGCATGTGCAGGTTGGGGGCAACATCGGGGTTCCGGTTATCGCACTGGTCGAGGAATCCAGGCAGGATGGCTGGTCAGTGCTGGAGGTTTCGAGCTTTCAGCTGGAGACGACATACCAGTTCCATCCCAACATTGCGTTGATTCTGAACATCACTCCGGACCACCTCGATCGCCACGGCAGCCTCGAGAATTACGTAGCGGCCAAGGAGCGCATCTTCGCCAACCAGGAACCTGAAGATGCCCTCATCCTGAATGCTGACGACGATGTCGCATCTCGTGCCGCCGCCCGCACCAAATCGCGGATCTACTGGTTCAGCCGGACACGCATCATCCGCCAGGGAGCCTTCGTTCACGAGGGCGCGATCTACTTCCGGCCGACGGAGCAATCCGCGCCGGAGTTCATCCTCAAAGTCAGCGCGATACCGCTGAAAGGCCAGCACAACGTTGAGAACGTGCTGGCGGCTGTTTGCGCGGCCCGCCTGGCCGGGGTAGCCCCGGAGATTATCCGCGCTGCTGTCGAGCGCTTCCGGGCTGTCGAGCACCGGTTAGAGTTCGTTGCCAACGTGAATGGGGTCGACTACTACAACGACTCGAAGGCCACGAATGTCGACGCGGCGATGAAGGCCATCGCGGCCTTCCCGTCCGGCATTCACCTTATCCTGGGCGGGAAGGACAAGAACTCCGACTACCGGCTGATGCGCCCGCTCATCCAGGAGCGCGTCAAAGCGATCTACACCATCGGCGCGGCGGCGGAGAAGATCATCACCCACGTCGAGGGATCGGCGCCCATTGTCAACTCCGGAACGCTCGATGTGGCCGTGACTAAGGCAGCCGAGGCTGCGCAGCCGGGCGAGATTATCCTGCTCGCTCCGGCCTGTTCCAGCTTCGACCAGTTTGAGAACTACGAACAGCGGGGGCAAGTCTTCAAGGACCTGGTCTTTGCCCGGCGAGGACTACCTGAATGGCAGAACGCATAGGAGCGGAATGGCAAAACGCGTAGGCGTAGACAAGTGGCTCTTTGGCGCGACCCTGGTGCTCGTCGTTATCGGACTTCTTATGGTCTTCAGCGCCTCGGCGGTCATGGCCAAGGAGCGCTTCGGCTCCCCCTACGCCTTTGTTATCCGGCAGTCGCTGTGGGCGGTCTTCGGACTCACTGCGATGGTCCTGCTCATGCAGATCGACTATCGGCGCTACAACAAGCCCAATGTGGTCTTTCCCACTGTAGCTGTCTCCGTCCTCCTGCTGCTGGTTGCGTTCCTGATGCACGACTCGCATGCCACGCACCGCTGGATCCGATTTGGCGCGCTCTCCTTTCAGCCGTCTGAGATTGCCAAGCCCGCGCTGGTGCTCTTTCTGGCGTGGTTCCTGCAGAATCGCATGGAGTCGATTGAGGACTTCCGGGGAACGATCCTGCCCGCCGCGCTGCCCAGCCTCATCTTTATCGCGCTTATATTGAAAGAGCCAGACCTGGGCACGGCACTCGTCTGCGCGGGGGTGACGGCGCTCATGCTCTACCTCGCCGGCATGAACATGCGCTATCTGGCCTTTGCCGCGGTCGCCGCCTCTCCGGTGCTCTACTTCATGCTCTTTCGCGTCAAGTGGCGCCGCGACCGCATCCTCGCCTTCCTCAATCCCGAGTCCGACCCGCTGGGCAAGGGCTTCCACATCATCCAGTCGCTCATCGCGGTGGGCACTGGAGGCCTGACGGGCGCAGGGTTTATGGACGGGCGGCAGAAGCTCTTTTATCTGCCCGAGCCGCACACGGACTACATCTTCGCCAACATCGCCGAGGAACTCGGGCTGATCGGAGCGATTGCCATCGTCGGCCTGTTCGTCGTGCTTGGCTATCGCGGTATGCGCGCCGCCATCCTGTCGAAGGACCCATTTGCCCGCTTCCTGGCCTTCGGCATTACCGCGACTCTGCTGATCCAGGCATTCTTCAATATCAGTGTCGTGCTGGCGCTGGTTCCCACAAAGGGGATCACCCTTCCGTTTATCTCCTACGGCGGAACCTCGCTCTTCATCATGCTCGCCTCGATCGGCGTGCTGTTAAACATCACGCGCGAGGTCGATTAGGTTCCGTGCGAGTCGTCATCGCCGCCGGAGGCACCGGCGGTCATATCTATCCAGCCCTTGCCATCGCCTACCAGCTCAGATCCTCCTACGGCGCGCAAATTCTTTTTGTGGGCACGCCGCGCGGGCTTGAGTCGCGCCTGGTGCCCCAGGCGGGGTATGAGCTGTCCCTGATTCAGGTGGGGCAATTCAACCAGGTCTCGCTGCGAACCAAGGCCCGCACCCTGCTTGACCTGCCCCTCAGTCTGATCCGCTGCCAGAAGCTCCTCCGCGATTTCCGGCCGCACGTGGTGGTGGGCGTGGGCGGGTACGCCTCCGGCCCGGCGATGGCCGCCGCCATTTTCATGCGCCTTCCAACGCTGGCCGTCGAGCCGAATGCCTTTCCGGGGCTCGCCAACCGGGTGGTCGGCAAGCGGGTGACCGCCGCTGCCATCAACTTCGCGGCCGCCGAGAAGTATTTTCGGAACCCGCAAGTGACAGGCATCCCGGTCCGGGGCGAGTTCTTCCGGCTCGCGCCGCGGCCGGCCGGGGCACCACCCCACCTGCTTGTCTTTGGGGGCAGCCAGGGGGCGCGGGCGCTCAACGTCCTGATGCCGCAGATTGCGGCTCAGCTTCTGGACGCGGTGCCCGGGCTGACGATCCTGCACCAGGCGGGAGCCAGGCATGCCGATTCCACCCTGGGCGCGTACTTTGCCAGCGGCGCGCCTTCCAGCCGGTGGCAGGTGCTGGACTTCCTCGACGACATGCCGAAGCGCTTCGAGGCGGCTGACCTGGTGTTGTCGCGCAGCGGGGCGAGTACGGTCGCGGAGCTGGCGGCGGCAGGGAAGCCGTCGCTGCTGATTCCGTTTCCGCAGTCAGCGGATGACCACCAGCGCAAGAATGCCGAGGCGTTCGTTGAAGCGGGAGCGGCGCGGATGCTCATCGAGGCGAATCTCACTCCGGCGCTGCTGCTCGAGACGCTGATTGCGATGCTGACCGATCGTCAGGGCCTGCAGCGCATGTCGCCGCTGGCGCGACGCCTCGCTCATGCTGACGCCAGCGAGCGGATTGGGTCGATGGTGGCCGAGCTGGCGGACACCCCCCACCCCCCCCGCTAAATCCGAGTTCTCCTCGCAAAGATATGATTCCGGGCGATTTATTCTTTGCTCATGCTGTAAAGATTTGAAAACATTTGCCTTATCTGCAAAGATCTGATTCAAAACGGCTTAGGGAGCGCTGAGCGCCAGCTAAGTCCTAAAACGGGAAAGCCCGGGCCGCCGGTGCGCCTGGGCTCTTTTGCTTCTATATCCATTCTAGCCGGTGGGAGGAAATAGTCCGCCAGAAAACAGGGCTCAGGGCTCAGGGCTCAGGGCTCGGGCTCAGGGCTCAGGGCTCAGGGCTCAGGGCTCAGGGCTCAGGCTCAGGGCTCAGGGCTCAGGGCTCAGCGGCTCAGGGCTCAGCTGGGCTCAGGGCTCAGGGCTCAGGGCTCAGGGCTCAGGGCTCAGGGCTCAGGGCTCAGGGCTCAGGGCAGATTTGGTATAAGGGTTTGCGCAAAAAGTAAAGGCCCGTTCCGAAGAACGGGCCTTGTTGCAGAGCCGAGACTTACCGGTGTCCGCCGCCGCCGTGGGATCCGCCGCCTCCACCACCGTGGAAGCCTCCACCGCCGCCGCCATGGAAACCGCCTCCGCTGAAGCCGCCGCCGTGGTATCCACCGCCACCAACGCTTCCGCCGTGGTAGCCGCTCATGCCGCCGCCGTAGCTGCGAGCGCCGCCATAGCCAGCGGTGCCGCCGCGGTAGCCGGTAGTACCGTGGAATCCGTTATAGCCGGACGTGCCGTGGAAGCCGTTGTATCCGGTTGTGCCGTGGAAGCCGTTATAACCGGTCGTGCCGTGGTATCCGTTATAGCCACGAGAGCCGTTGTTGACTCCAAATCCGGCGCGGCTGTTGTAGGGAGCCGGCCGCGCGCCGTTCCATCCACCGTAGCCACCGCGGTATCCGTATCCGCCGCGGTATCCATAGCCGCCGCGATATCCGTACCAACCAGCGTGACCCCAGCCCCATCCCCATGGATGGCCATACCAGCCGCCATACCAGGGGCCGGCTCCGATGAAGAGGCCGCCGACGAACCAGCTTGAACCGTAATAGCCGTAAGGTGCGCAGGCATATGGATAGTAGGAGTAGTAGCCCCAGTCACAGACCGGAGGCCCGGCTACGTATACAGGCGCGGGATAATCCACGTAAGGCCCGATACCGATGCCGACCGAAACTTGTGCGTTTGCCAAAGACGGCATCAACGCCAGAGGAACGGCCAGCAGCAAAAGCAACATTGAAGAGCGCAGGATGCGCATTTGTGAACCTCCCCGTCGCCCTCGTAAACCAGGATGACGCGGCTTCTGATCTCCGGTTTCAGTCTCGTTCTTCCGGCATCTAGAAGCCTAACTCTACTAACAGAAGATGTGGGGAAAAGTTGCGGGGATTCGGATGTTTAGAGGAGGCTTCGATGCGACGAAAGCGGCAATTTCCTGCATCCGAAAACAGCGCACCCGGATGCGGGAACATCCGGGTGCGCTCTTTTCGAGCACCGCGCTCTGGAGAGCAGGTTCCAGAGCGCGGCTCGCGCGGCTGACGGAGTCGGTCTGCTTAACGACGTCCGTGGTCCCAACCGCGATGATCAAAGTCGTGGTGGTCGTAGTCGCGATGGTCGACGTAAAAGCGGTCGCGATGCACCCAGCGGCCCGGCACCCAGACCGCGCCAGCATAGTAGCCGGGGGTCCAGTAGAAATCGACACCGGGGCAGGGAGGAACGTAGTTGTTGTAATACACCGGGGCGGGAGGGCCGACGCGAACCGCGATTCCAACCTGTGCCTGGGCCTGTGCCTGTCCCGCGACAGCTGCCGCTGCCACAATGCCAGTAAGTGCGAGGGTGCGAAGTGTGCCTTTCATCTGAGCTCCTCTCGAGCGCGGCATCGAACCTCTATCGATTGCCGCCGCTCAATCTGCTCTGCACGTGTGAACAACGGCTCAGATGAATTGTTGCGGAGGTTTATTTTTGCGGAGACGCGCATCTTTCGCGAATGAAGCGCATCGCGGGAAGGCAGGGCACAGGGCTCAGGGAACAGGGATCAGGGCTCAGGGATTAGGGATCAGGGTCTCAGGTGCATACGGCACAGTGGCGAGAGGCGCATGGAGTACTTGCTCTGTAGCTCAAGAGGAGAGCGCAGAGCTCAGGGCTCCGGGCACAAGGGTCAATGATTGAATCACTGTTTCTGGGCATGCGCGTTGCGCGAAATTGCCTCGAATCTCGATCTACTTCCTGCTCCCTGAACCCTGTTCCCTAATTCCTGCCTTTTGCGCACGTGGGGGCTTTGCCGGAAGGCGGCCAGAGCTGGGTGAAGACCTGGAAGGTGGTATCGGGCAGGTCTCCGGGCTTGATGGTGTCGCCGAATTCCATGTAGGGCACCTCGCCGTTCGAACCGATGCGGGTCCAGTCGGAACTCATCATGAGGCGCGGATCGCCGGTGCGCGCGAAATGCACCCACATGGTCATGATCTGGTCGGAGAGCTTGTGGTCGGCGGCCTTGAATTGCAGCATCGGCGCGTGCTCGTCGGGGAGATGCGTGTGTCCAAAGACGTAGACGAGTTCGGAGCCGTGGAATGCGCCCATACCAGACACTTCGCCGATCGGGCTGACGTGGGTGAAGCGATAGAGGTATCCGTGCGTGGCGCGCGCGATGGAGAAGGCGTTGTAGAGCTGGATGGAGTCGGTGAGGAGCTTGTCGGCGGCGGCGTGGATCTGGTCGGGAGTGGCGGGAGCGGGCGGCTCGTACAGCGCCAGCACCTGCTTGCCACAGGGAGCGAATGCCTGATCGACCCAGGCGTTGAAGCTGTTGGTGTCTGTCGGGTGATAGCGGCGTAGAAAGAGATTTCCTTCGTTGGTGTTGGTGCCGGCGAGGATGGGGATCCGCATGGCGCGGTTCTCGGTGTAGAGCTGTGCGGGCTGGGCGGGGATGACATATCCGTCGACGAAGGGCGCCCATGGGGACGGAACGAGAGACGGATTATCAAGCGGGGTTTCCGGGCGGAGGCGTGCGCGAGGTGAGCCTCCGGTGCCGAAGATTTTTTCGGCCGCCTCGTGTCCGCTGGCTAACAGCTCTTCGGCCTTGAGGCTGCGCAGGTCAGCGATGTGAGGGGCGGCGGCGAGGCCGATCGCTTCCATGCTGCTGAGGCCGCGGTATTCGTTGTGCAGTTCGGGGGCGGGCTGGAAGACGATGCTGGGGCTTTCGAGAATGGCCTTGTCGAAGAGGCCTGCCGCGCCGGGTGCGACGAGGAGGTAGCCGATGCTGCTGGCTCCGGCGGATTCCCCGAAGACGGTGATGTTGCGAGCGTCGCCTCCGAAATTCGAGATGTTGTCACGCACCCAACGGAGCGCAGCCATCTGGTCGAGGAGGCCGTAGTTTCCGGAGGTGTGATGAGGCGATTCAGCCGTCAGGTCGGGATGGGCGAGGAAGCCGAAGATGCCGAGGCGGTAGTTGATGGTGACGACAACGACTCCGCGGGCGGCGAGATTGGCGCCGTCATATTGCGGCTGCGAACCCGATCCGGTGATGAAAGAGCCTCCATGGATGAAAACCATCACCGGAGCGGGCATAGTGGGCGTGAGCGACGGAGTCCAGACATTGAGATAGAGGCAGTCTTCATTCATGGTGGAGCCGGGGATGCGCATCAGCGCGGATTCCGGCTGGATGCAGGCAGCGCCGTACTTTGCGGCGTCGCGGACGCCGGTCCATCCCGCGGCCGGTTTAGGCTCGCGCCAGCGCAGTTCGCCGACGGGTGGCGCGGCGTAGGGAATGCCCTTGAAGGCGAGCGGCCCCATGGTGGACACTTCGCCGGCGAGCTCTCCCTGGGAGATGCGGACGTGCGGCGCGGCCAGCTGGGCGGGCGCTGAGACAGAAGCCAGAACGATAAGAAGGGCAGAGAAGCGGAATCGCATCGGCAGCTCCGGGCAGCGGAGTGAACGGCGCTGTTAGAGTAACGTATGCGGTGCCCGCAAGCGCGCACCTCTGAACGAATTCATGTTTCTGAAACCACAGCGCGTCCACTTCATAGGCATTGGCGGTATCGGCATGAGCGGCATCGCCGAGATACTGCTCAACCTGGGCAACACGGTCAGCGGGTCAGACCTGCGGAACACGCCGATTACTGAACGGCTGGTGTCGCTGGGGGCGACGATTTTCGAGGGCCACGCGGCGGCGAATGTAGTTGGGGCGGGTGTGGTCGTTACCAGCTCGGCGGTGAATGAGCGCAATCCTGAGGTGGTGGAGGCGCGGCGGCGGAAGATCCCGGTGATCCAGCGGGCGGAGATGCTGGCGGAGCTGATGCGGCTGAAGTACGGGATCGCCGTAGCCGGGATGCACGGCAAGACCACGACTACGTCGATGATTGCGACGGTGCTGGCGGCGGGAGGGCTGGACCCGACGGTGGTAGTCGGCGGGCGCGTGGATGCGCTGGGATCGAATGCGCGCCTGGGCAAGTCGCAATACCTGGTTGCAGAGGCCGATGAGAGCGACCGGTCGTTTCTGAAGCTGTCGCCGATTCTTGCCGTGGTTACCAACCTTGACCGCGAACACATGGACTGCTATCGCGACATGGCTGACGTCGAGAATGCCTTCGTCGAGTTCATGGATCGCGTGCCGTTCTACGGGGCGTGCGTAGCGTGCCTGGACGATCCGTTGCTGGCGGCAGTATTGCCGCGCGTCAAGCGAAAGGTCTATACCTACGGAACTCATGCTCAGGCTGATTATGTCCTGCGAATGCTTCCGGCGGTCGATGGGGTGCGGTCGCGCTTCGAGGTGGCGACTTGCGACGGTTGTGTCTTCGGTCCTTTTGAGCTGCACGTGCCGGGAGCTCATAATGTCCTGAATGCAGCGGCGGCGGTCGCGATTGCGATCCAGCTCGAGATCAGCCCGGAAGAGATTGCGCAGGGGTTGAAGAATTTCCGCGGGGTCGACCGGCGCTTTCAGCTGAAGGGCTGCGTGAACGGGATTGCGGTGGTCGATGACTATGGCCACCATCCGACGGAGATTCGGGCTACGCTTCGGGCGGCGCGGGACTGCAACTACAGCCGCATCCATGTGATCTTCCAGCCGCATCGCTATACGCGGACCCGTGATCTGTTCGATCAGTTTGTTACGGCTTTCGATGATGCCTCGACGGTCGAGGTGCTCGATATCTATGCGGCGAGCGAAGAGCCCATTGAGGGCGTGAATTCGCAGGCACTGGTCGCGGCCATACATCGTGAGGGTGTCGAGTACGCTGTGACGAGCGAGCGCGCTATTGCGAAGGTTGTTGAGCGGGCTGAGCCGAATGACGTGATTCTTACGCTCGGCGCGGGCAGTGTTTCGCAGATCGCTTCCCAGGTGTTGGAGAGGCTAGGCGCCCACCACACAAATCTGGTTTGATTCGAATCTGTTTAATCCTTCAGGTTCTTTGTGTAGGATGGCTGCTACCATGCGCGTCCGGTATTCGGCTGTTCTGACTCTCCTGGCATGTCTTCTGGCTGTCGGCCCGGCTCATGCCGACAAGCTGAAGGGTTTCTACTCGGGCAGCGGGGGCATCAGTGCGGATGTTCACCGCGTGGTGATGGTGCAATTTGCCGAGGATGGCTCGGCCCTGGTGGAGCAGAACTGGGTAGGCCGAGATCCGCAGACCTGGCATGCGCACTGGGTGAAGCAGGGCAGCCAGGTAACGCTCAGCTTCGATGCGCAAAAAGATACGCCCGCGGTCTCTCCACTTGTCATGAAGATGAAGCATGGCTCGCTGATTCCGGCTACATGGGACAGCGCGGCACTGGGACCGCTGGGGCCGCCAACCCTTGCGCCTTTCGGCGGCAAGAACGTTCTGAAGCATAGCGTTGCATCTTGCGTAAGCCTCAACACGCTCGACCCGTCGCGCGACTGCGTGCAGTGGGACTCTCGCACTTCTCACAAATAACCCACGAACTACCCACGAACTTTCAGGAGTCGACCATGAAGCGCAGAACCTTCCTATCGCTTTCCGCCGGCGCCGCTGCTTACAGCCTTGCCAGGCCCATTGCCCACGCTCAGACCACTTCCGGGATCATGTCGCCGGTGCTTACCCGCGCCTACGATGCGAGCCGCTCGGGCACGACTCTCAACGAGACGATTCTGACGCAGGCGAATCTGGCCTCCAAAGGGATACGGAAATACTTCTCGCTGTATATGGAGGGGGATGCGCGGGGCGCGGAGTCGCAGACTCTGATCCTGCCCAAGGTTCCGGTCGTTGACGGGACGGTGCGCGATGTTGCTGTCGTCTCGACGATGAACAACCTGGTCTGGTGCTATGACGCCAACGATTCGGACATCCTGTGGGTGCAGAAGCTGGCCGTGCCGGTCAACGGGGGCAGTTCGATCGATATGCACGTGATTAATGATCACTGGGGCGTGCTTTCGACGGGTGTCATCGATCCGGATACGCGGCGCTGGTATGGGGTGGCGTGGACTTCTCCGGATGGAGATCCGAAGAAGGGCATGCACTATGTTCATGTTCTTAATCTGAAGGATGGCAGCCGCGTGCATGAGCCTCTGAGCCTTGAGGCAGAAGAGTATGCTCCGGGGCACGGCCTTCCTGTGCAGAAGTTCGACAGTACCATGCGCAAGCAGCGGTCTTCGCTGCTGATGACGCACGTGAATGGCGTAAAGACGATCTTCTTCGCGTCGGGCTCGGTACTAGAGACGACGAATGGCGCTGCGGGATGGATCTTCGCCTATGACGTGGCCAGCCACCGCATTTCTGCGAGCCTTGCGATGAGCGGCGGGTACGGTGCCGGCATCTGGATGGCGGGCTCCGGGCTATGCGCCGACAAGGATGGCTATATCTACGGCATGACCGGGAATGGCAGCTTCGACGGCGTGTCGGACTGGGGCGAGACGGTCTTCAAGGTGAAGTACACGCCCGCGCCTGAAGGAAAGCGGGGAACGCTGGCTGTGGTCGACTGGTGGACGCCGTATAGCGATGCAGGACGCATCGGCGAGGACCCGACGCAGTCCGCGCCCAGCGCCTTCCGTGCCGGCCGGCTTGCGCCCAAGCTCTCGGGTGTGAGCGCTCCCTCGGTCGCGCATGCCAATATGCCCGTCAACAGCATGGCTGACCGTAATCTCGAAGGTGCTCCGGTCGTCGGCAACCGGACCATCACCAAGCCCAACCAGAAAGAGGTGAGTGAGGGCTTCGCGGACGAGGACCTGGGATCGGCGGGGTTGTCGCTGATTCCCGAATACGGCATTGCCCTGGCGTGCGGCAAAGACGGCATCGCCTACGAGGTGAATATCCACGAAATGGGCAAGACCAAGCCGGCGGACTTTGCGCACGCGGCGACCAATTACGCGAAGCTGGTGCAGCCTCCGGTGTGGTACACCTACACGCCGAGCCCAAACATCGACAATGCGCCGCAGGATTCGAGCACGCTCGACTTTCTCTACGAAAACAAGACGCGGCACATGCACTCGACCTCGGTGCAGTACATGAGCCCTGTCCACGGATTGATGCTGTTCTGCTGGGGCGAGAACTCGCAACTGCGCGCATGGTCGATGAGTCCAAAGGGAGTTTTGACCCTGCTGGCGGAGGGTGCGGAGGTGGCATCAGCGAACAGCACCAATCCGCCTGGCGGAATGCCGGGCGGCTTTATGAGCCTTTCCGCAAACGCCGACAAGCCGGGGACTGCGCTTCTGTGGGCGTTGATTCCGTATGGAGACGCCAACGCTCAGATCACCACCGGGCGCTTCCTATGCTACGACCCGGAGAACTTTGTTACCGACCAGTACGGCAAGCCGCAACTGAAGGTGCTATGGGATAGCCAGCAGTGGAACATTACCTTCAGCCATCCCAAGTTCAATGTGCCGGTGGTGAGTGGCGGGAAGATCTTTGTGCCTACCTACGATGGACGGGTGGATGTGTATGGTCTGGCGGGCACGTAAACGAATCTACTTGCTCCGCAATGTATCGCGTCGGAGCGAGATTGCGATTCTGTTCAGAGTACTTTCACCAGCGCAAGTACGAGCAGGATCACACCACCGACGCCAAGAATCGCGACCCTTATCAGGCCGAGCTTCTGCATCCATTTCGAATTCATGCCATACATCGTAGTCCGGCCACGCATCTCCCGACAAAAAGAAAAATAGCTATTCCAGCTACCCAATAAACCAATAGTTTGCGGGAATCTGCACCGCTAATTGTGCAGAATGCAAGTTGACAGCATGTGTGAATGATAGGCGAAGATAAGGCGAATACGCCTTATGTCTGCCACTGCACTGCGCGCCCGGATCAATGCTGCCTTAGCGGACCGGATTCCGTCCGCCCTGAGTCCAGCGCACAGAGTCACCCGGCCGGTTGCGGCGACGGGTGTCGCGGAAATAGACGAATTGCTGGATGGCGGACTTCCGCTGGGAGCAATTACCGAAATGGTTGGCCCTGAATCTTCGGGGCGCACTTCGGTTGTGCTTTCTTTTCTTGCCGGAATGACGCAGGCGGCCAGAGTTTGCGCCTGGGTTGATGTCTCGGACATGTTCCATCCGGAATCGGCAGCGGCGGCGGGAGTGGATTTGCCCCGGCTGCTCTGGATTCGCTGTGGAGTACAGAAGGTAACGGCTGCACAGGTTGCACGGAGCAACTTCGTGCTTCCAGAGAAGTACCTTATTCCACCGCCGGTGAAGCAGGGGCTGCATGGCGGCGGTTTTGGTTCGCATCCGCGCAATGAAGTGAAGGGGATGCCGGCTGCGGTGAGCGAGCTGTTGCAGGCGGAGGCGGTTGTGCCTCGGTGCGCAGAGCCGCAACGGAGGGTGCGTCGTGAAAGGGAAGTCTTCGAACAGCTAACGCAGAATGTAACGCAGCAGGGTCGACAGAGGATTCGGGCTGCGAAGCCGTGGTTGCGAATAGAGCAGGCTCTGCGTGTGACGGATCTGCTGCTGCAGGCGGGAGGGTTCAGCGCAATTGTGCTGGATATGGCGAGCATCGCGCCTGAGTATGTGACGCGTGTGCCGCTGGCCACG
The DNA here is from genome assembly GCA_963725225.1 of uncultured Acidobacteriaceae bacterium. Classification (GTDB taxonomy): domain Bacteria; phylum Acidobacteriota; class Terriglobia; order Terriglobales; family Acidobacteriaceae; genus Silvibacterium. Next base: position 131,652 of record CAVRXY010000024.1, on the reverse strand, counting down.
TGGTTTCGCTATCGTGCTGCTGCCGAGCGTACGCAGGCGGCTGTTGTTCTGCTTACCCAGCATGCCTGCGCGACGAGCAGCGGAGAGCTGCAACTGCAATTCCATGCAGGCAATGCACGCTGTGACGAGGCCACGGTATTTACCGGAATTGAGCATCGCGTGGAGATTGTGCGCCGGCGGTTTGCGCAGCCTCAGCATTCGCAGACGAATGTAGTCTCGCTGCGTAAGCCTCCGCAGAATGCGAACGCCGCGAACTGGCGTACGCGAACGACGTGGGCAGGTCCGCGATGATGTACGCGTGTCTCTACCTGAGGGAGTTTTCTGCGCAGGCGCTGTTGCGCCTGAGGCCGGAGCTGCGAGGCAAGCCGGTTGTGGTGATGGAGGGCCAGCCTCCGCTTGAACAGGTGTGTTCGCTGAACGCAAAGGGGCGCGAACTGGGCATCGTTCACGGAATGACGCCGGTGGAGGTGGATACATTTTCCGGGGTCGCCGTACTGCCACGCTCTTTGAAAGAGGAGGCTGCGACGAAAGCAGTTCTGCTGGAGTGCGCGGGCGCGTTCTCGCCGCGTGTGGAGGATTGTTGCGAGGATTCCGCGTTCCTGTGTGTCGTCGATATTGCGGGGACGGAGAGGCTGTTTGGACCAGCAGAAGCGCAGGCGCAGAAGCTTCTGAAGCGAGTAAGGGCGCTGGGAATGACGGGTTGCATCGCCGTCAGCGGGAATTTTCATGCGGCGATTGCACTTGCACGAGGGCTGAGTCCGCGAACGGCTGCGCAGGTTGTGCATAGAGGCGAAGAAGCGGCGGCACTGGCGCCATTGCCTCTGGGCGTGCTCGATCTGACCGAAGAACAGGCGGAGACGTTCTCGCTGTGGGGTATTCGGACGCTGGGGATGCTGGCGGCATTGCCGGAGAAGGAACTTGTTGCACGCATGGGGCAGGCGGGAATGCGTCTTCGCCAGCTGGCGCGCGGAGAGTGTACGCATTTGTTTCAGCCAACGGAGCCTGCCTTCATGCTGGAAGAGCAGATGGAGCTGGATACGCCGGTGGAAATTCTCGATTCGCTGCTGTTTGTTGTCAGCGTGATGCTGGATCAGCTTATTCTCCGGGCAACAGATCGTGTGCTCGCTATTGCATCCGTCACAGTTACATTAACGCTGGAGGGCGGTGTAACTCATACGCGGACGGTGCGGCCTGCGTCTGCCGTCAAACGATAAGCAGCTGTGGATCAAGCTGCTTCATCTCGACCTGGAGGCGCATCCGCCACAGGCTGCAATTCTGGCGCTGGCACTCACGGCAGAGCCAGGGAGCATAAGTAAGGAGCAATTGGGGTTGTTTGCTCCTCAGCTGCCGGCGCCGGCGCATCTGGATGTCACGCTGGCGCGCATTCGTAACATCGTTGGTGACGAATGCGTTGGCCGGGCTGTGCTCCAAGATTCACATGGGCCGGATGCATTTCGCATGGAGCCGTTTGTCATTCCTTCGACACGGCCGTTGAATGCTTCTCCTGCATCACTGCGTGCCGCTGTGCGTCAGCTGCGTCCGCCAGAAACGGCGTTTGTGATTCTGCAGAGTAATCGGCCGAAGATGTTTGTCTTTCGCGAGCGGCGCTATGCAGTGGAGCGCGCATATGGTCCGTGGCTGGCGGGCGGGGAGTGGTGGGGTGCGACGCTGTGGGGAGGCGAGCAGTGGGATCTGGTGGCGCGCGGCAATGATGGGGCCATGCTGTGCTGCTGCCTGGTACGGGATCTGATGCTGGATCGCTGGCAGATCGTGGGTCTGTATGACTAGCGGCTATATCGAGCTGCATGCGGCGAGCGCCTTCAGTTTTCTTCAGGCGGCTTCGCAGCCGGAAGATTTGATCGAGCGGGCTGTCGCGCTGGAGATGCCGGCAATGGCGCTGCTCGATCATAACGGCGTGTACGGGGCTGCGCGTTTTCATACCAGCGCAAAGCGGAACGGCGTGCGCGCGCATATCGGAGCGGAAATCGCTGTATCGAGTTTCGGGCCACGGCTTGTGCCGCCGATATGGCTGCCGCACCAGCACGAAGAAGAACCGGCACGGCTGCCTTTGCTCTGCGAGTCTCGCGAGGGATATCAGAATCTTTGCCGGCTGATCACGCAATTCAAGATGCGTGAAAGCACAAAGAACGATGGGGCGGCGACGTGCGAGGATCTTGCAAGAGTATGCGTCCGGGCTGGTGTGCCTTACAGGCGGAGATGAGGGTCCGCTGGCGGCGGCGCTGACGCGCGGTGGGGAAGAAAGCGGATGCGAGATGGTGGAACAGCTGACTCGCATCTTCGGTCGGGAGAATGTTTATGTCGAGCTGCAGCGACACCAGGAACGCGAGGAGGAATGGCGCAACCAGGCGTCGATTCGGATCGCACATTCTCTAAATGTGCCGGTGATTGCGACGAATGGGGTTCGGCACGCGACGGCATATGACCGTGAGGTGATGGATCTGTTTACGGCGATACGCCATCACGTCGAGCTCGATCAGGCAGGGCGGCTGCTGGCCGTCAACAGCCAGCGTCATCTGCGGACAGCACGGGAGATGGCTGAGCTGTTTCGCGATGTGCCGGGCGCGATCGAGAACACGGTGAGTCTATCGGAGCGGCTGAAGTTTGAACTGGACGATCTCGGTTATGAGTTTCCGCGTTATCCGGTGCCGGATGGAGAGACGATGGACAGCTTTCTGCGCAAGCGCGTGGCGGAAGGAGTTCATCGACGCTATGGGCCGAAGAATGACCGGGCACTGCTGGAGCGGGCGAAGAAGCAGGTGGAGAAGGAACTTGCACTGATCGCCAGGCTGGGGTTTGCCGGGTATTTTCTGATTGTCTGGGACATCATCGAGTACTGCAAGCGAAACGGAATCCTGATCCAGGGACGCGGCAGCGCGGCGAATTCGGCAGTCTGCTATGCGCTGGAGATCACGGCCATCGATCCTGTGGGTATGGAACTGCTGTTTGAGCGCTTTCTGAATGAGAGCCGCGGCGAGTGGCCGGATATCGATCTCGATCTGCCGTCGGAAGAAAAGCGCGAGCAGGCGATTCAGTATGTGTATCAGCGGTACGGCGAACTCGGCGCCGCGATGACTGCGAACGTAAGCAGCTATCGCCAGAAGTCGGCGGCAAGAGAAGTGGGGAAAGCGCTGGGCTTCGATGAAGATTCGCTGGGCAGATTGTCGAGTCTGGCCGGGCAGTGGGAGTGGCGCGGCAAGACGGATACGATGGCGCATTCGTTTCTTAACGCTGGTTTCGATATTCAGCATCCGCGGATTGCCAAGTATCTTGAGCTTTCCATGCGCATTCAGGACCTGCCGAGGCATCTGAGCCAGCACTCGGGAGGCATGGTGATCTGCCAGGGGCAGTTGAACTGCGTCGTGCCGCTGGAGCGCGCGTCGATGCCGGGCCGCACGGTGGTGCAGTGGGACAAGGAAGACTGCGCCGATCTGGGGATTATCAAGGTGGATCTGCTTGGGCTGGGGATGATGGCGGTGCTCAAAGACTGTCTGGAGCTGATTCCCCGGCATTACGGAGACGCCGTAGACCTGGCGCAACTGCCGGAGGATGAGGAGGTATATCGCACGCTGCAAAAGGCCGATACGGTCGGGATGTTTCAGGTGGAAAGCCGGGCGCAGATGGCGTCGCTGCCGAGGAATTATCCGGAGAAGTTTTACGACCTGGTTGTGCAGGTTGCGATTATCCGGCCGGGGCCGATCGTTGGCGAAATGATGCATCCCTACATGCGGCGCAGGCAGAAAAGAGAAGAGGTGACCTATCCGCATCCTCTGCTGGAGCCGGTGCTGAAGCGTACGCTGGGGGTGCCGTTGTTTCAGGAGCAATTACTGCGCATGGCGATGATTGTCGCTAACTTCTCCGGTGCGGAGGCTGAGGAACTGCGACGTGCCGTAGGCATGCGGCGCTCGTGGGAGCGGATGAAGAATCTCGAAGTAAAGCTGCGCGCGGGCATGACGGCGAACGGTATCGACACTGCCACGCAGAACCAGATCGTGCAGAACATCAGCTCTTTTGCGCTGTATGGTTTTCCCGAATCGCACGCGGCGAGCTTTGCGCTGATTGCGTATGCGTCAGCTTATTTCAAGGTGAAGTACCTGGCGGCCTTCACCTGCGCGATTCTGAATAATCAGCCGATGGGATTTTATTCGCCGGCAGTTCTGGTCAAGGATGCGCAGCGTCATGGACTGCGCGTGAGGCCGATTGATGTTCAGGTTTCTGACTGGCCGTGTGCCGTCGAACATGAGCAGGATGGCGCGTTGTCGCTGCGCATGGGGCTTGGGTATGCGAAAGGTTTGCGCAAGGAATCGGCGGAAGCTCTGGTTCGCTCGCGTCTGCAGGAGGGGCCATTCGGTTCGGCGGAGGATCTGGCCCAGCGCGTTCCAGTTCTCAACAGGAAGGAACTCACGCTACTGGCACGTATCGGCGCGCTGAACAGTATCGATGGGGTGGCGCATCGCCGCGATGCGCTATGGCAGGTGGAACGTGCCGGCAAGATGGAGGGACCGCTGCTCAGGCAGCAAAGTGAGTGGCTGCGGGATGAGTCTGAGACACATCCGCTGCGGCAAATGAATGTTGAAGAGCGGCTGGTGGCGGATTATGCGGGAACCGGTTTGACGACGGGAAAGCATCCGATGCACTATCGCCGCGCTGAACTCAAGAGCCGGAATATCCTGTCTGCCGAGGAGTTGCGCGCCTGCCGGGATGGAGAATATGTGCGTACGGCAGGCTGCGTGATTGCAAGGCAAAGGCCCGGCACAGCGAAGGGCTTCATCTTTCTTTCCATGGAGGATGAGACGGGCATCGCCAACGTGATTATTACGCCTGATCTTTATGATCGCGACCGCCTGCTGGTGGTGCGCAGCAAATTTCTGATCGTCGAGGGCCCGCTTCAGAATCAGGACAACGTGATTCACGTAAAGGCTGTGCGCCTGACGGCTTTATCGGATAGCGCACTGGAAGTCGAGTCGCACGATTTTCACTAGAGCTTCCGCGACACTAGTTCGGAGTCGATTCCCCTCCAGTATCCGGTTCGCTCGCTGAAAGAGTTTGAGCCTGCTGGGAGAGGCGATAGCCGTCGCGCGTACGTACGTGATACTTCTGCAGCTCCCTGCCGTTGAGTTTGACGGTAATCGTGCGCCAGCCCCGATTCTGATTCGGTGCCGGATAGTAGCTCAGCGAATAAAGGTGAGCCAGATCATCGCGTACGGAAGCGAAGGCCTGCTTTTCATCTTTCCAGTTCTTGGCAAAGTAGGCCTTGCCGCCGGTGGCTTTGCTCATGCGCTCGAATACTGCAGTGGAGACCGGATCGCCCTCTGCCGCCTGGGTGCTGATCATGTAGATGATGGTTCCCGTCGATTGCGCCAATTCCGCTACGTTTTCCGGCGGGACGGAACTCGCATTGTCGGGACCGTTCGAGAAGACGACGATGGCCTTGCGGCCTTTCAATGGGGCAGCATCTTTGACGGTCAGCAGAAGACAGTTATAGAGGGCGGCATCGTCTCCAGCAACGGTGCTGCGCACGCCGCGCAATACCTGATGTATGATCCGGGGTCAGGGCGGTGGCTTTGGACAGATCGCGACTGTAGGAATAGAAGGCTACCTTGTATTCCGGCTCGAGCGAGCGGACGAAGTCGGCAATGGCATCCTGCGCGTAGACGAATCCCCTGTACATGTAGTTGCTGGTGTCGAAGAGCACATAAACATTTGCTCCCAGATGCTGCAGCTCAGAGACCGTAGCTTTGCCGGCTTCGGGTTGCTGCTGCACGGGAGCGGGTTCCGGAGCTTTGGCGGCAGTGTCCGGCGTGTCGGCAGCTATGCCGGGTTCGTCGCCTTCTTCGAAGGTGGCGATCGTTTCCGGGATTTTGTCCTCAGTGATCTCGAAGTCCTGCGGACGAAGACCGCTGATGTAGTTTCCCTTATGGTCGGTAACGGCGACATTGAGCTGCACCAGGACCACGTTCACACGAATCCGTGAACTGTCCTGCTGAGATGCAGCGGTGTGTCCGCCGCCGGATAACAAGAAAAGAAACAGGCCGCAGAGGGAGAGATATTTAGTCGTCATAATCCTGCCGTCACGCATCATCACCTCGCTCAGCTCTAATGCTCCGTATCCATTTTTGCCACTGGAACCGGCGCTACCTTTCCCTGCTTGAATTCCTCTCCGGTCTCACGCATGGCGCGAAGCAGCGCGGGCCAATCTTCGAGATCGGTAGCGAAGATTTTTCCGGTCATACGGCGGGTCAGCTCCGGCACCAGACTATTCAACATGACGGGTGAATAACCCATCTCGTCCGCGAGACGCGCCCAGTACAGGTTGCCGGACTCCCAGGACTCGCCAAACAGGCGGCTCGAATAGCCTCCGAAGGCGGGCAGCTGCTTGAGGTTCAGGAACTCGCTGGAGTAACTGCGGGCCAGTGTGGGATGCGGCGTGCCGAAGTCTCGCGACACGCGCTCGGGGCTTGTCTCTGCCGGATATTTGCGGCAAAGCTCGGCCAGCTGCCGACTGGCCGGTCCGGCTGATGCGGCTTCCTCGGGAAATTTCTGCCGGAACTCGGCAGCCAGGTAGAAGGTATCCGCCGGCATGACTCGGAGCAGGACTGGGGAGCCTGGTGCGGATGGCACCATTGCGTCCTGAACCCACTCCAACCGTTGCGGGGCCATGCGTTCAGAAAGAATATTGATCGCTTTGCCGCGAAGCTGCGCGTTCCCCGCGGCCGCGGTTAATATCTCTTCGCCGGACTTCTGGTACAAAGTGACCGCATGCAGTTCGTGTGAGCTCACGTTCCACCAGCGGGGCACGACGGCGCTGACCATAAGGTCAGGAACCGTTTCCTTCCAGATCAGGGCCTGGACGTTCTCCGGGACGATGAAGTCTTCTTCCATCTCGGCCAGCGCATAGGGCAGGTCGGCCAGTGAGCCTATCAGATAAGCACCTCCGCCGGCGGGTGCGCCCACTCCGAACAGTTCGGGAGAATGCCAGAAAAATGGCTCCGAGCTCATGACGGTTATTCCCGAGAAGTCGTGAGACCGCACAAAGAGCGGATTGTTGTGCAGCACCTGCGCGCCGGGCGGTTCGTAGTAGGCGTAGTTGAGGCCTACGAGTGTGTCTCTCAGGAAAGGCGCGAGCTGACCGCGGGCGACTTCGAGCTGCGCAGGCGAACCGGACGACTTGATCATCTTTGTCATGTCAGTCTTCACCTGCAGCTCGGCATGGCGGCTGCTGTAGACCGGCGGCGCCCACTCGATTTTTTCCCTCTCGGTAAAGATCGGACGCGGCAGTTCGAATTCCCGCAGTTCGGCGGCCAGAAGGAGGAGATCCTGGTTCGGCTTGCGCTCCGTGAGCCATGGCGTTAAGGCCGTCGCTCAGCGCAAAAAGCGTATCGAGCGAAACCAGCCGCTGATCTTCCATTACCGCGCGGATCTTCGCCGCGACTTCACGATGCATCCGTAGACCTTCCGGCGGTCTCCTGAGGAGGACCCGCGAGCAGGTCGACGATCTCGTCCTCGGAGCGGTTGGCGGAGCCTGTGGATGCTATCAATAGCTCGCCAAGTGAGGTGTGCGCTGCGTCAAGCAGCTGGGCTGACGAAGAGATCTTCGCGAAGGGGTCGACCATGCCCTGCCAGGAGGTGTTCATCTTTCCTCGTGGGATCTCTCCCTGGCGGGCGAAGATCTGCCAGAGGCCGACGTTGGCTTGAAAAGACCCGAGCACGTTTCCACGCAGCGCGGGGCCTGAGATCTTGTCGATGGATTCCGCCACATTCACAAAGCGGGTGATCGAGGTGTCGTTCAGCTCGGGAAATTCGGCGAAGATCAGGTACCAGCTGTTGAACTGAGCAAACCGGCTGGCCAGCAGGCGCACAGTCCCTTCGGCGAGCCGCTTTCCCTGGGGCCGCTTGCTGTCCAGTTCGGTGAGCATCAGGTAGATCTGTACGGGTCCGCTGTCGGTTTCAATGCGAGAACAGGCAACCAGCGCTTCGAGCAGTTGCTCCGGACTATTCCAGTTGTTGGCGCGCTTTCCCAATTCGTGAACGACTTTGTAGGGGGTCTTGTCGTTGAAGATCTCCTTCCATACCTGCAGGCCGCCTGGAACTACAGGCTCCCCGTTGGGCTCCCAATCCACGCGATCAAATAGAACCATGAGATCGGAGCCCTTGGGGAAGACGCTTTTGGTTGCGTCCTCCTGATCGATGGTTGAGCGGTACGCATCGTAAAGGGATTTCAGACGTGGCCCGGTGGTGAAGTGCTCCTGCTGTGTCCGGCTTACGCGAGAAAGGGCATCGAAGTAGACGGCGAGCCAGCCGTTGTCTTTCGATACAAGGTGTAGAACGAAATCTCCCGGAGACTCGGGGCTCGCTCCCACGAGGTCTTTCCAGCTCGCCTCGGCGGCGGTTCCACCGGGCACAATCACGCGCCCGGACTGAATGGTGATCTGGTTGCCGTAGAAGTCGAGAACAGCGGCGTAGGGAAGCAATTTTCTGAGCCCGGGAGAGCGAAGCAATGCAAAACTGGTGCTGGTCATCGCTTCTCGAAAATGCCCAATAGAGACGGTCTATGCTGCGGTCATGGAGGAGTACATCAATCAGATTGCCTTTGCCCCTTTCCTTCCACAAACTGGCGTGTACCCAGTCGCTCTCTGTGAAAAGTACCGGGACCTGAGTGGTGGGATATGGATAACTGAAAGAGGAGTTCTTGGCGAGAGCCTCTTCGAGTTGAGTGAGGGGGAAGCCTGAATCGATGGTAAGAAACGCTCTCTCCGCGTTGGCCGTCACGAGGACGGTGTCCTTCTGGCCGCAGCCGGCGCGCAACTGATACCCGAGAATGTGGATTAACGTGGCCGCATCGTTGCAGTTAGTGACCTCAATGGCGCCATTTGCTCCGACCAGGGCCTGCAGCTCCCTCGCCTGATGGACGTAGCGGTCCAGGAGGATCAGGAATTCCGTCTCCTGTCCAGTCTGGTAGCCGCGCAGGTAGGCATTGCGCGCCAGCAGCGGCAGGACATCGTCGGGAGAGACCTTCTGGCTGATGCCGGCCATGCGCAGAAAAGATCTCAATGGACCGGGAATGGTGACGCTGTTTGTTTGACGAGATGCCGGGCTTGCGGAGTACGCCGTCGAACAGGCGCACAGAGACAGGAAACCAGCTGAGGCCAGAACGAATCGAGAAAGAGGAGACTTCACCCGAATACCTCCCCGAGGTCCCTCGAGACTTGCGGCTACTCACTTGCGGAATTCACTGATCATTCAGTGAGCGGAAGAGATGCGCAAGTCTGGAGAACCGCAAATCTATCACAACTTTGATTGCATGCACTGCCGTCTTTTCAATTTTCAGTTTCGTCGGACAAAATGCGCCTGCGGCGGCACCATGACGGTCTCCCGGCCAGGGAAACCGAGGGTATTGTCCTTACCAATCGCTCGCGCGCCTACTCTACTCCCGTTCCATCATGGTTTGCCAGTTCGGATTACTGTTTCGGAATAATTTACCTCCTGGTTAGTCCCAACCCCGGGCGATTTCCGCCGGACCGGGATGGTGTTAACGCGTAACGACCCCACGGGACAGTTGTTTATCGTTCAACTTAGAGGCCTGCAGAATTGGCAATTTATTTCTAATCGAGTTAGTCTGGGGTGGCTGTAATTACTACTTGATCAAGCGGCCGCAGATTAATTGCGTGCTTTTCGGTCGCCCCTGAAAAAACGGAGGAAAGGTGCAAGTTAGTCAAATACTGATTGAAATCGATAACGAGATATCGCGCCTGCAGCAAGCCCGAAACCTACTGGCTGGAACGAGCGCAAGAGGGCCAAAGAGGGGAAGTTACGGCGCTGCTAAGAAAGCAGCGAAGGCTCCGGGAAGACGCAAGCTGTCACCCGAAGGCCGTCGCAAGATAGCTGAGGCGATGAAGCGCCGCTGGGCTGAACGCCGGAAAGAACAGGCAGCCAAGTCGGCCAAGTCCGCTAAAGGTTAGTTGGTCTTTCCCAGGAATTAGCAAGGCAGGTGGTTTCCTTAACGAGCCCCTGCCTTTGCTGTTTCCGGGTCCCGGCTAACGGAGAGTTTTGCCTGGCTCGGCTTTCAGGACCTGGATGCCGGTTCCCTGAAGATGCTCTTCCAACTGCTCCGGAGTTCCGGTAAGTGCCGGGAATGTTCCATAGTGGATGGGCACGACGGTCTTGAGTCCGAGATGCTTTGCTGCGAGTGCCGCTGCCTTCGGACCCATTGTGTAGTAATCGCCAATGGGTAGAAATCCCAGATCAGGCGCATATAGCTCGCGGATCAGTTGCATATCGAGAAAGACTCCGGTATCGCCGGCGTGGTAGAGCACCGGGCCCCCGTCGATTGCGATCACAAATCCAATGGGGACGCCACCGTAGATTGTCCGGCCGCCGTCATCGATGCCGGAGCTATGCCGCGCTTCCACCATGCTTAGCGTTACATCCTTGTACTTATAGCTGCCGCCGATGTTCATGCCGGCGGCGTTCTCTACGCCTTTTGACTGCAACCAACCGATCAACTCCACCATGCCGACCACATGCGGGCCGTGCTGTTTGGCGATGGTAACGGCATCGCCGATGTGGTCTCCGTGGCCGTGGGTCACCAGGAGAAGGTCCAGCTTTTTGGGGAGCTTATAACTCTTCGGGTACTTGGGATTGTGCTCGATAAATGGATCGATGAGAATCTCGGTTCCTTTGGCGGTGGTGATCTGAACGACGGCGTGCCCGAGCCAGGTAATGGCCGAACCTTTCAAGTCAGTCATGCGATTCATACTCCTGTAGAAATCTGTGTTCGCCACTCAACGGATGTCAGTAATTGAGGATAGTGCTTTCCAGAGTGAGATGCCGGGCCCCGGTGCGGCAAACGGGCTGGTTATGTATGTCCGGAAGAGGTCACTGAACATCCGTCTTGACGACGCTTTTCGAAGAGAGTAAGTTTCGAATCATGAGCGAAGAAAAAGCGAAAACGCATATCTCTCTTCCATATCCTCAATACCAGCGAGCGGCAGCAGGAGCCGGAGCCTCTTCAGGGCATTGCCCGGCTGGCGGCGAGCGGCTGTTCGGCCGGCGAGGGGCATCTGGTCGAGTTTCGTACGCTACCGGTTCGGTCGCTCTTGAACAGGTGCGTCTCCCGGCGCGGATTTCCGTTTCGATGGACGATCAATCCGTACCGCGGCTGCGAGTTCGGATGCCGCTACTGCTATGCGCGATATACCCACGAGTTCATGGAGCTGCGCGATCCCGCCGACTTCGAGCGGAAGATCTACGTCAAGCAGAGCGCAGCCTGGCTGCTTAACCAGGAACTCCGCTCGCTGAAGCGCGGCGAGGCGATTGCATTGGGCACGGCGACCGATCCTTACCAGCCCATGGAGAGACAGGCCCAGGTTACGCGCAGCATCCTTGAAGTCTTCGCCGCCCATCGCGGATTGGGGCTGAGCATCGTAACCAAGTCCACGCTTATCGAGCGGGATATCGATCTGCTACAGCAGATTGCAGTTCACAACGATCTGACCGTTAACATCACTATCACGACGCATGATGCCCGCCTGGCGCGGATCCTCGAGCCGCGTGCTCCGCGGCCCGATCTACGCTTCCGCACGGTTCGTCGCCTGCGCGAGGCGGGGCTGCGCACGGGTGTGATGTGTTCGCCACTGATGCCGGGCATCACCGACAACGCCCGGGCGCTCGACACGATGGCTCGCAAGGCGCGGGAGGCGGATGCGAACTTCTTCCATGCCAACGCGCTGTTTCTCAAGCCGTGCTCGAAAGCGACTTTCCTGGCCTTTGTGCATGAGCATTTTCCGCAGCTTGATGCGAGCTACGCGAAACGCTATGAGGAGGCTTTTGTATCCCGGGCATACCAGAAGCGGATAGGCGACCTGGTCACCGCGGTTAAGCGGAAGTATCAGTTGGGGCTCAGATATGCGGGCACTCAGCCGGGGACCGAAGAGAATGTGGGAGGCGCGCGGGCGAAGAGCAGCAAAGTCTATGGCCGGTGGAGTCAGAGCCGCGCAGGCCGGCGTCGGCCAGGCCCGCTTCTCAGCGAGTGATGATGACTTCGTAGATGTTGTCCTTGGCGAGGAAGAAGCGGTAGTTGCTGAATTGCGAGAACAGCTTCTCAATGTTGCGGTTGGTGTAGACGCGCAAGACCGGATACGGCTCCGACTCCTGCATCTCGATGGAGTCGCCATCGGTCAGGTGGTAGCGGCAATAAACGGTGTTCGGTCCGGTGCTCTTGGAGTGAAAGATGGCGAGAACCCGGCCACCGGGATGCATGGCCGAGTAGAGGTGCTGGATAAAGGGCTCCACCAACGGCTGCGGGATATAGTCGAGGGTCGTCCAGAGAAGGACAACGTCGAATCTGCGTCCGGCGAAATCGAGGGTCTGCTCGAAGAAGCGGGCCGTATCGAATCCCGGTTCGCCGCCTTCCTCGGTTGGCGGCATCGACCAGTCTCCGGTCAGGGCTTCGTGGACCACGTCGGCCATGTAGCAACTATGGCCGAGCCCGGTAAGGAAGTTGATATTGCTGGGCGAAGTCGGCCCGATGTCAAGCACACGCAGGCTCTGTTCTTCCTTGAGGTGCTTCAGCATCGCGGCCCAGCCGCTTGAATGGCGGGGAATCCGCGGCCCGGATAGCACGGTGCGGCCGCTACGCTCAGGCCGCGATGGCTCTCGATTGAACAGGCTGCGCAGCACGGTGCTGGGTCGACCTCTTTCAGGGAGTCGTCAGTGGAGTCCTCTTGGACCCAAAGCAGTTACCGTGCCGTTCTCCCGCCGGACACGGTTAGCAGGCGCTCACCAGGGCAATTTCGGAAAATCTGTGCTCTCTAATTTTGACAGTGCCAGGTCACCGCTCCCTGCTGGATCGCGCTGACTTTGCGGTGCTGGCTTCACACTACACTGTTTTCCGAAAATTGCCTTAATTGGGGGCGCTGAACATTGTCCCGGTTTTACCTGCGCCGACCGGAGTCTGCGCGGCGGCGCCGCGATCCGAGCCAGCTTGCCCGGCAGACTGCACCAGATCGACTTTGCCGGAGAACATCGCATTCTCTTCGATGGAGAGGCGCGCGGCGTGGATATCGCCCTTCAGGTTGGCGCCGGCCCGCAGTTCCACCCGGCCGGTAGCCTGGATATCGCCATCAAGATTGCCGATCACCACGACATCGCGCGCGGAAACGTTGGCCTGCACTTTCGCGTGCGGGCCAATCGTCAGGCGGCTCTCGGTTAATGTGATTGTTCCCTCCACCACGCCATCGACCAGAAGATCTTCACTTCCTTTGACTTCGCCGCGAATTTGAACTGACTTGCCGATGCTTGCTGGTGCGCCGATGGTTTCTGCTGGGGGCATTTACCGCTCCTGTGAGGTTTCTGGGCTTTGATCGCACTATACGCAAGGACTGCGCCGCGCCGCAACCCTCGCACGATGAACTTGTCCGGAACGACGCGTGATTTCGCGGTAAATTTCCCTGGATTCGTCGCTGTCAGTGTGAACGCGCAATCTGCTCCCGAGCCATGAACTGACCGCCTGAACCCTTCGCCCAGCCCATAAGCATCTGAACGGCTATGGAATACAGACAGCTTGGCCATTCAGGTCTGAAGGTCTCTGCCCTCAGCTTCGGCGCGGGAACCTTTGGCGGCGGTAACGAATTCTTCAAAGCGTGGGGCAGTTCGACTGGGGACGAGGCCGCGCGCCTTGTCGATCTGTGTCTCGATGCCGGAGTGAACCTCTTTGACGTAGCCGATATTTACTCCGACGGACTTGCCGAAGAAGTCCTGGGCAAGGCGATTGCCGGGCAAACGCAACCGGCTGCTCATCTCGACCAAGGCCACTTTTCGCCTGGGAAAGGGACCGAACGACGTTGGCTCCTCGCGCTATCACCTGATTGAGTCGGTGCACGGCAGCCTCAAGCGACTCGGCATCGACCACATCGACATCTACCACATGCACGGCTTCGACGCGACCACGCCGATCGACGAGACGATTGAGACTCTCGACACGCTGGTGCGCACCGGGAAGGTCCGCTACATCGCCTGTTCGAACTTCTCCGGGTGGCATCTGATGAAGTCGCTGGCCATCTCCGAGCGCTACGGGTGGGCGCGCTATGTCGCGCATCAGGCCTATTACTCGCTGGTCAGCCGGGAGTTTGAGTGGGAGCTGATGCCGCTCGGCATCGACCAGAAGGTGGCTACGCTGGTCTGGAGCCCGCTCGGATGGGGCCGCCTGACGGGCAAGATCCGCCGCGGGCAGCCGTTGCCGGAAACCAGCCGCCTGCATAAGACGGCCGAGTATGGGCCTCCGATCGAGGATGAATTCCTCTACAAGATCGTGGATGTCATCGACGAAATCGCGAAGGAGACGGGCAAGACCGTTCCCCAGATCGCGCTGAACTGGCTGCTGCAGCGGCCCACGGTTGCCAGCATCATCATTGGTGCGCGCAACGAGGAGCAGCTCAAGCAGAACCTGGCGTCTGAAGGATGGAACCTCACTGCGGAGCAAGTGGCAAAGCTCGACGCCGCGAGCGCTGTCACGCCGATCTATCCCTACTGGCACCAGCGGCAGTTTGTGGAGAGGAATCCGCTGCCGGTATAAGAAGCGAACTTCACTCTTTCGGATTCGTACCTGGGGCTGGGTCTGGCGTTTGTGGGCTGGGGAAGCAAACCTTCTTCACCCAGCCTATGAACACGACCAGAACGGCGCCGAGCACGTAGCCGAGGATAGTGTTTTTCTGGATTGCGGCAATCAGGTCGTAGTTGTACATCGAGTGCCCGTCCCGGTAGGCTGACGCCTTCTCTCCGTCGGCTCCTACATCGAGGCGAAGCATATCCGAACCGAGCTTGAGATGGTTGAACGAGATTTCGCTTGCCGCGGGCGAGGCGCGCACTTCGAGCTTTGGCGGAGCCTTGATCTGTTTTGCGGTCAAAACCTTTAGCCCCGCGCCATGCAGGTTATTGTCGCCCAGCGAAACCGATTCGAAGGTCTGCGCCGTGCCGGTCCAGATTGACACCGCAGGGCTGGAGGGATTGAAGTGCAAGTCGATCTTTCCTCCGGATACGAGAAACCGCACGGGGATGGGCGGCATTTCGATCGGAGGATTTGTCCCGACGGTCAGCATTTTCTTGCAGCCCGGCGCATCCATTCCGCCCTGCGGTGGCGGATCGGTATGAACCTCCACCTGCATCGGCGTTGTGCCCGCGTCTAGCACGATCTGCCGGAAGCGCTGCGGCCCGGCCGATTCGTCTGACTGGTAGAGCGTCAATGCGTCAATGGGCGGTGAGCCCGGAGCGCGGCGTACCTCGATCGTGGTGTGGCAGGTGTCGTCTGTCGGCGCGGATTTTGTCTGGCCGCCTGTGATGTAGCTGACTACGGCAGGCTGTTGGAGCTTGGAGCCCGGAAGCAACAGTCGCCTGGAGCCCTCGTCCAAAGTGGCATTCGTCAGCCAGAGGTCGGCGACTTCGTTCTTGCTTCCAACGTAGGAAAGAGCGAGCCCGCCCTCTTGAATGTCGGGTTTTTCGAGGACGATTTTTTCCTCGCCCAGACGCGCGAAGCTCTTCGCGTTTAGATCATCGTCGGGGAGAGAAACTGCTCTGGGAATGTTGGAGCCCAGATAGACGAGCAGGCAGGCGAGCACGAAGATAGATGCCGCCACGATTCTGCGGAAGAGCAGCGAACTGCCCCAAAGCCGCCCTAAGCTGGCCACGTCGGATTCTGCGTCATTGCTGGATTACGTCCACGATGTCTGGCGACCACGCCACCACCCAGTCTCCGCCGTTCTCGAGTCCCCGCCACGCGCGGACCTGTAGCATGTGCTCGCCAGCCTTGCCTTTTCCGGCCCAGGTTCCGCGGCCACGCTCGCCCTCCGGAATCGGCGGCAGTTTTTCCTCCTGATCTTTTTCGACGAGCAGGTGTCCGTTATAGAGGGTGGTGAAGACGAACTCCGCGCGCACGCCGTTGAAAGCCGAGTGTGCGTGGAAGGCATAGGTTGCAAGCTCTTTTGCCTTGGTATGGATCATCGCGGGCTGAAAGGTCAGCTGATCGATTGCCACCGAGCCGACGGCTTTGTCTCCCGCGCCCAGCCCGAAGGTGCGGAGCCTCGGTGCGCGCGGTATTTGAGCCTGCGGCGGGCATCGAGCGGACCTGGTAGAAGGCGGTCTGCAACTCTCTGCCGAAGTCCGGAGGCAGGTGAAAGATGCCGTAGGCGCGGCGATTGGGCGCGTTCGTCATAATCGCCCGGTAATGGTGTTTGTTGTCTGCGGTGATGATGTCCACCTGGGCGGCCCCTGGACTGTCGAGCATGAAGTCGAGGACCACCGGCCAGTTCGGGTGAACGAGGCCCTTGATGACGAAGCCATTCATGTCGAGTTGCTTCGGGACCTGGGGACCATCTTTGCCGAAATGCTCCGGGGTGTTTTCCTCGTGCGCGATCAGCGCGCCGATGATCAGTCCGGTGGCGGCCGCTCCTGCTGCGATCGCCGGACCGTCGCTGGAGCCGTGCGGCGAGTGGCCGGAAGTCGTCTCGACTCCGTGTCCTTCATTCCTGACGGGTGGCTGGCGAGTCGCTGGAACTGTAGTCGAATCGGAATTGCTGGAGGTTGGCGGAGTTGTCTGCGACGTCTCGTACAGGCCCTGCCCGAACGCCGTCAGGCACAATGCTGCGAGAGCCGCTGGAACGAGAAAGACTCTGAGCCTCGCGATTTTGATATGAAAGACAGAATGCATCGGCACCCTCCCGAACCTTGGAGTTGCCAGAGCAGGCGGACAGGATTGCGACCAATCTTACACGCCGCGCCTGCTTATGAGAGCCGATATTCTGATCTGACCTTGCCTGCATAGTGAAGCCGGGCAAAGCCGCGTTTCGCCGTTTGAGAGCTTCCGCAGATTGAATCATCGCGCAACGCTGCAATAATCTGGCGAATATGAGCACGTGCGAGGCATTCTCAGAGACTTCGGCTGACGGTGTCCCCGTCCGGGGATTTCTGCATGGTCCGGACGGCGGCAGGTCCGATGGGCTTGTCCTGACGCATGGCGCGGGAGCGAACTGCAATGCGTTGCTGCTGGTTGCGCTGGCCGAGGCGTTCTGCGCGGCGGGGGTCACGGTGCTGCGCTGCGATCTTCCTTTTCGTCAGGCACGCCCCCAGGGGCCTCCGCCGCGTGGGAGCGCGGAGCGGGACCAGCAGGGTCTTCGCGCGGCCGTCGAGTCGATGCGCCCGGGTGGCGGGCCGGGTGTTTCTGGGGGGCATTCCTATGGAGGCCGGCAGGCATCGATGCTGTCGGCGGCTGAGCCAGGGGTTGCCGAGGCGCTCCTGTTGCTCTCCTACCCTCTGCATCCGCCGCAGCGGCCGGACGAGCTACGGACGGCGCACTTTCCGCGCCTAGAGACGCCGGCGCTGTTTGTCAGCGGTGCACGAGACGGATTCGGCTCCGTCGCGGAGATG
Organism: uncultured Acidobacteriaceae bacterium; assembly: GCA_963725225.1. GTDB lineage: Bacteria > Acidobacteriota > Terriglobia > Terriglobales > Acidobacteriaceae > Silvibacterium. The sequence goes on along the minus strand of CAVRXY010000024.1, from coordinate 114,219 downwards.
GAAGCGGCGCTGAAGCTTATTCCTGCGCGAACGGAGCTGGTTACGATTGCCGGCGCCGGGCACGAGCTGGCGACCAAGAAGAATCGAGAGGCAGTGGCGCAACGGGTGGTGGAGGCGTTCCGGTCGTTTGCGTTGGTTTGAGCCGGTACACCCTTCCATTCTGACGACCTTGCCGAGGGAGCCGGCTGCGACGAGGGCGTGGGCGGCAGCGATCTCTGCAGTTGAGAAGGTTCGCTCGTTGAGAAGCGGGCGGAGCTTGCCGGCTTCGGCGAGGGTGGCGGCCCGGGCGAGTATCTCGCCGTGGTGGGCGCGGCCTTCGCCGGTGAGGAGCGGGAGCAGGGTGAAGACTCCGGAGTAAGTGGCTCCGCGGAAGGACAAGGGAGCCAGGGCGTGCGATCCCCATCCCAGGCAGCTCAGGGCGTGGCCGGTGTATCGCTTGACGGCGGCGAAGGATGCGTCGAGGGTCGCGCCTCCCACGGTGTCATAGACGATGTCGAAGCCCTGGCCGGCGGTGTGAGCGCCGACGTATTGCTCGACTGACATGGTGCGATAGTCGATGGGAGTGGCGCCGAATTCTTCGACGATCTTCTTCTTGTCCGGCGAGACGGTGGCGAAGACGTCCGCTCCGAAGGCGCGGGCGATCTGGACCGCGATGTGGCCGACTCCGCCGGCCCCGGCATGGATCAGCACCTTCTGGCCTTCGTGAACCCTGGCGCGGTCGACGAGGCCTTCCCATGCGGTGATCACGCTGAGCGGGAGCGCCGCAGCCTGACGCATGGTGAGGTTCTTCGGCTTGTGCGCGAGCAGGTTGGCGTCGGCGACAATCTTTTCGGCGAGGGTGCCCTGGTGGCCGCCGACTCCGCCGACCATTCCGTAGACTTCGTCGCCGGGTTTGAAGGCGGTGACGCCGGGACCGACTTCTTCCACGGTTCCTGCCATGTCGAGCCCCAGAACGGCTGGCAAGGGCTGCCTGGCATGCGCTGCTTTGGCGGCGCGGATCTTGGTGTCGAGGGGATTGACGCCGCTGGCCGCGATCCGGACGAGGACCTGGTTCGCGGCGAGAACCGGGTGAGGGAAGTCCCGTTCAAGAAACGGTCCGTCGGGAGATTCAACCAGCCATGCTTTGTATCCCATCGCGCGCACTCCTCGAAACCGGAGTTCAGTGTAACGGAGTGGCTCCCCCTCCCCCTCATTTGCTACTTCATAGATTTCATGGGACTTAGTGGGTAACGTTACCCGCCAGTTCATAGATTCTAAAGGATTTGCGAGCTTCTCCTTTGTTTTCAATGAACTGAAGACGGAAAAACCCGCCGTTGGGCGGGCCTTTTGTGTCCTCTATTTCTACTTTACGGGATTAGGAGAAATTCTCGGCCAGAAATTCTGAGCAGGAGTTGGCAGCTTTTCGACGACAATTTTTCCGGGCGGAACTAACTCAGGGTCCGTCCATTTCCAAAAGTCAGCCTTTGGAGGGCGTTGTGGGCAATGTTCGATGATGGCCTGCCTCGTTTCTGCGAGGTGACCATTACAACGACCCACGATAGGCGCTTGGCGTCATGCCCGTGACGGATCGGAAAATGCGAGCCAGGTGATGCTGATTGGCGAAGCCGCTCGACTTGGCAACCTTAGTCAGCGAAGTACGGGGATCGCGCATCAAGGTTTGCGCTCTTTGCACTCGCCGGTCCAGCAGGAATTGATAGGGCGTCTTCCCCGTGCTCTCACGGAAACTCCGAAAGAAGTGCGATGTGCTCAATCCAGCCTCCCGCGCCAACTCATCCAGTCGAAGGTCTCTTTCCAGACCCGCGTCCATCAACGCGATGCATCGACGCAGAGTAGAAGGCGCCATGCCTCCAACGGAGTTCGTCATAACTGGCGCATCGGCGGAATAGTAACGAATGAGGTGGCTCGCCAACGCCGCTGGTATGCCCTCCAGAAAGAAGGCGCCGCTTTGAAAACCCTGGCGCTTTTCGTAAAGGAGAATTTCCATCAGCCGGCCATGGTCTGATCCTGAAGCCCGTGACGCTCCCGCAGTTCAACTCGCGGCTGTCGGCTATCGTGCAGAGCTTGCTCGAGGATTTCATTCCGTAAGAGCATCAGGGCGACGCTTGCGGGGTTTCGCATCTCCATGTGTCGCGGTTGGTTGAATTCGCAAATCGACAGGTTGCCAGCGCTCACGTCTATCGCTAACAGGCCCCTTGAGCTATGCCAGTTGGCGGAGTAATCGGAGAGGATCAGGCCAAGACGGACTTCGTTAACTGCTGGAAGTATCCAGTTTCCGAGGTGCCGCTACCTCGGCCACATCTACCGGCATGAATTCCCGTTTCGCTGTTGGGAGAATGCTGAACGGAGCCGTCGCTGACGTAAATTCCCGATTCATAGTCATGCTGAACGCCACTCGCACCGACCGATGAACACACTTCCCATAACGCTGAGATGCCCAGCGCATTCGCAACGATTCTGAGAGATCCGCCCGAAACTGCGTGTTTTGCAGCGCGAATCCTTCTCGCGGAATTAGCGAAAACCTTCCGGGGTATTGACTTGTACCTAAAAGCGCTTTTCTGTGTCGAATTTCGCTTGAATGATTCGTTGTGAAGCGATGGTGATGCGACCACTTGGTCTCGCAGCCATCGAAGCTGGTGTGCTGGGAAATAGAGCAACCAGACACGAAAAACGTGGAGGGCAAAAATGAGAAATTCACACGCTGTAATGACCCTGTTGAAGCATGGAATAGCGGAGATCAATCCTGGGCTGCGTTCTCAGAGGAGGACACACGACATCGGTGATCCAGGAATGGTTGAAAGACGCAGCATATTAAAGGCGGCTGCAGCCTTTGGCGGACTATCAACCTTAGCTGTAGTCGCACGCGCTATTCCAGGGTCAGCTCAGGAAAGTGAGAGTCCAGCTGCCGCATCGCCGGAAGTGAAGCTCGAGGATGTTCCAGCCGGTCCGAATACCAAGGTCACGATTGAGCGCCGGGGACAAATCGTTCTCATCGGAATTAATCGACCTTATATCCAGAATCGCATTGATCCTGAGACTTTCGAAAAACTGGCCGAAGCGTATTACCGATATGACCACGATCCCTCGCTGCTCGCCGCGATTCTGTTTGGCCATGGGGAGAGCTTTTCAAGAGGGATCGACGTTGACGGATTCAAGTCGCTCGCCGGGACGGGCAAGCCCTGGATCGCGAGCACTGGGACGATAGATCCTCTTGCGAAGCGTGCTCCGCGGCTCACCAAGCCCCTCATTGCGGTCACGCACGGGGACACCTGGAATATGGCCCATGAGCTTTTTCTTGTTGCTGATATTCGGATTGCATCTGCGGACACTCGTTTTGAACAGGACGAGAACACCCACGGCCGCTTCCCAGGTGGAGGAGCGACGGTTCGTTTCGTTCGTGAAGCTGGATGGGGAAATGCAATGCGTTACATGCTAACGGGCGACCATTGGACTGCTGAAGAAGCGTATCGGATCGGAGAAGTGCAGCAAGTTGCACCAACACCGGAAGAGGCGCTGGAGGCGGGAATTCAGATCGCAAATAAGATCGCCGCGTGTGGGCCGCTCGGAATTAAGACAACACTGCTTTCCGCCCATCTTGCGATCGATTCCACCGAAACTGTCGCTCTGTCCAGACTGGATGCCCAGTTTGGCGCGCTCTTTCACACGCGTGACTTTCAGGAAGGACGAGAAGCTGAAGCTCAAGGGCGTGCGCCGGTGTATCAGGGTAGCTGACCCTTGTGAACTTCTTGATGTCGATGGTGGTGCGACCGCTCGGTTTCGCAGCCATCGAGCCGGCTGTGCCGGCAAATAGTGCAACCAGACACGAAAAACATGGAGGGTAAAAATGAGAAATTCACACGCTGCAATCACGCTACTCACAACTGTTCTCTTGACCGTCGCTACCGCCTTCGCTCAGTCGTCGGATCGATTGCCGGTGACTGACGCGGAGAAGATAGCGGACGCTCTGCGAGGCGGTCCTGCATTTATCAGTACGGACGCGACTGTGCGCGATTGGCCCTCGGCGCCCGGAGGTGAATACCGGCTACTTCGCGAAGGATCGAACGAATGGACCTGTCTTCCGGCTATTCCTGGATATTCGCACGATGAGCCGGCGTGCTTCGATCCGATATTCCTGCGCTGGATCGAGGACAGCCTTGCCGGCCGAACGCCGCAGATTGATCGCATCGGCATCTCGTACATGTATTTCGGCGCCTGGCAATCGAAAGAGGGTTCCTCCGGCCATGAATTCCACGTTGGCCCGCACCTGATGATTGTCAGTCCCCATCAAGACGATTTTCAGGGAATCAATCGTGATCCATCGAACGGAATGCCCTACGTGGCGCATTTGCCCCATCGCACCGAGCTATACCTGGTTATGCCAGTGCGGCAATGGGACGAATGACGGGCTTCGAGGACCTGCAATGACTCGGCCAAGTCGCGCCCGTCTGTCTGCAAGGCATTTGCGACCGAAGCAAAACACCAACCTACCGGATAGGCGACCTGTCTCCATCTGGAGAAAGGATGACAAATTATGAATTGGCTGATCAATAGGCTTGTGAAAATGCGTTTCTTCCACGGAGATCTCGATCTTCACCTCGTTCGTGCCTCGATGGTTATCATCTACTTCTTTTTTGGCTATCAGAAGTGGTTCGATTACGAAGCGCAGGGCTTGATCCCCTTCTTTACTCATGGACCGCTCATCTTCTGGATGTATCCGGTCTTTGGCGTCAAAGTTTCCGCCTATCTTCCTTGGGCGTTTCGGAGTGGCTGTTTGGAGCGCTTTTGCTGGCCGGCTTTTGGAACAAAAAGCTTGGAATCCTGGGTGCGCTGGGATCGGTGGTCACATTTCTCTGCACCGTCACAATCATCCCGTTCATGCCGGATGGCTGGGCACCTTCGGCGGGCGGATTTCCAGCGATGGTAGGAAACGTGGCCTTTCTGATGAAAGACGTGGTTCTGCTTGCTGTGTCGTTCTACCTACTTAAGCAGGATCTTGTCAGGGCGACAAGTCGAGCAAACGTCTTCGCTGAGCAGGAAGCGGTAGTGCGATGAAGTAGTTCATCGCACTACCTTGAGCGCGCCCTCGACTGCGGTGACGACCAGCACACCTCGGACTCGCACGCAGCAGGCTGCGCGATCCAGCAGAAATTACGCAAGCCCGACCCGGCGAACCAGGTCAGCGAATCGGGGGTCGCTGCGGATCGGGTCGAAATATGGGTGGGTCTTGAGGAACTGCAGGATATTCGACTGCTCTTTGTAGGCCTGCTCGAGCCAGTAGAAGGCCTGCTCGTTGTCGCCAAGGCCCAGGTAAGCGTTCACAAACGCGGCAGCAGGAATGTAGCCTGCCTTCCTGCGTTGTTTCAGTTGCGCGAGAAGCCGCAGCGCATCGGCGCGCCGACCGGCGTGGGCGTACGCTCGGATCAGCATGCCGGTTGCCGCAGGGCTGCCTGAGGAGAGAGCGACGGCTTTTTCCAACACAGGGATTGCATCTGCCGGCTGATTGTTGGCGTTAAGCGCAAATCCCAGAGTCGTAAGATAGCTGGCGTTGTCCGGTTGTATGGCCAATGCGCTGCGTGACTCCCGGATGGCTTCATCGAAGCGATGTGTCTGAAAGAGAATCCACGCGACGGCGCCGCCGGAGACCCCAACCGGGTCCAGCGCCCGGGCGCGCTAGATCCGGCCACAGCTTCGTCCGTACGTCCCTGGCATGACAGCCACATAGCAAACCACGAGTGGGCCGGAGCGCTGTTCGGGTTCAATTCGAGGGCGCGCCTGTATTCCGCTTCCGCTTCAGTCCAGTGCCATTCTTCCTGCAGGACATTGGCCAGCATTACGTGGGCTTCAACGAGGTTCGGGTCGAGCTCCAGCGCCTTTCGGGCGAAGCTCGCGACTTTCGGCCGCGTTGCTTGGGAGGAACTCCGGCAGCGACCGTTCCGAGCATGGTGTAGGCCTCTGCCAGGCCCAGGTACGCTGGCGCAAATGTCGCGTCTCTGTTGAGGGCGTCCTCGAAATAAGGGATGCTTTGCTCAATCTCGGCTCTGCTTCCCTGCTCTAAGAGCAAACCTGCCTTTCAGATAGCTCTCGTAGACTTCAGGCGCAACGGGACGCGCCGCGGCAAGCCGCTGGTGTTCCTCCCCGGTGACCGTTACTTCCACTTTTTCGGCGATGGATTGCGCCAATTCGCTCTCCAGGGTGAGCGCGTCGCGCATTTCGCGGTCATAGGTTTCGGACCAGAAATGCGTGTCCGTTGCGCCCCGGATCAGCTGGGCCGTGACGCGAATGCGATCGCCTTCCTTTATGACAGACCTTCGACGACAGCATCCACGCCGAGGGTTCTGGCGATCTCCGGTACGGAGAGCTGTGGATTCTTGAAGCGCATCACCGAGGTGTGAGAGGTCACGCGCAGGTCGTGGATGTTCGCAGAGGCGCCCGATGACGGCCTCGGTGATGCCGTCGGCCAGGTATTCCTGCGCGGGATCTCCCGACAAGTTGCGCAGAGGCAAAACGGCGATCGACCGGATCCTGGGCCGAGCGGTTACCGTCGCGCGATGGCGGAACACGAGCCAGGCGGCAGCCACCAGGCAGACGCAAAGGATGGCGGCCAGAGCAAACCACAGGCGAGTCCTCCGCGGGGCCATTGCGTCAGGACCGATCGGGACTGCCTGAGGCATTTCTGCCTCGGGCGGTGTTTCGGGTTCATCGACTTGCGGACCTGCGGCTCTGAATCCAGGCGTCAAGCTCTTCGGTCAGGGCATAGACAGAGCCGCGCTTCTCGTGCAGATGCCGATGGACCGGCATCCCCTCTCGCTTCTCCCAGCGCTGGACGGTCGTGACATCACGATTCAGGTAGGCCGCGATCTCCTTCCACGAATCGAGCCGCTTTTCGGGCGTCTTTCGCGGCCGGTTTCTCTCGGGCGGGATTTGATACGACGGCTCACCCATAGAGAATCTCCGGGCAGTCCAGCTATCGAAGGGAAATCAGCCCATTGTAACCCTGCCGGAAAGCACGGCAATAGACGGCATTAGACGGCAAGTGGGCTGTTCCGCGAGTTGCTGCTTGCGGCAACGGTGCAGCGTAGGCGATGGTTTCGGCAGTTCAGGCGCGAAGTCGTTGAAGTTCTGCTCACTTCCATCTATTCCCAGGAAGCCTTTGGGCAGCCGTGAATTTCGAGACTCAGGCGCCAATCCCGAAAACTGGAGACCCTCATGAAAAGCAAGACCCTGACCTCTGCGGTACGAGTGCTATCCGTCCTTGCGCTGCTCTCAACCTGTGTTGCCCTTGCCCAGGAGCGCAAGGGCACGAACTTCAGTGGGGTAACCACGTTCAGCGGCCTGTTCAACGACTATTCGCCGGCGAATGTCAAAGGCGGACCATGGGAAATGCACGGTCAATGGTCATTGGACCTTCAACGGTGGTGGGGCGTAGCCGATTTTTCCGCCGATATGACGATGTCCGATTACGGGACCACAGCGGGCGTTCTCGATGCGACGAAGGGCGGTCAGAGCGCTCACACGCACCACATCAAGCTGACGAACGCAGCGGTCATCTGGAACATGGACGGCTGCCCCACATTCAGCCCTGCGACAACAATGGGCTTTCAGTTCAGCGGTACGGTCAGTCTTATAACCGGCAATGGAGGCCCCGCCCCCTTTGAGACGGATCCGCCGTCGTCGACACTGCAGGTCTGCGTCACCGGAGGGGCCGAGGTTTCGTACTCGAACATGACGCTGGTGTTCGGTGGGCCTGCGACGACACATTTCGGACCGCAGGCCATCCATGGCGTCGTGCGTAATGCTTCAGTCCGATCCTTTCGGGAGAGATTGAGAAGTCAGGCCACGACCACTTTCCGGCTACTCGGGCAAGGAAAAGGCGGACGCGTACATTGCGGTCCGCCTCGTCGTCACAAAGACCGATTTACTGCTTCAGCGCGGCTTCAACTGCCGCGACCACCTCGGGCGATTCGGGGGTCACGTTCGGCTCGAAGCGGGCCACCGGGTTGCCGTTGCGGTCGAAGAGGAACTTGGTGAAGTTCCACTTGATTTCGCCGCCGAACCTCGGATCGGTCGACTTGTCGGTGAGGTACGCATAGAGCGGGGTGATGTCGTCGCCCTTGACCGAGACCTTGGACATCATGGGGAAGGTGACGTTGTATTTGTTGGTGCAGAACTTCTTGATCTCTGCGTTGGTGCCCGGCTCCTGGCTGGCGAAGTTGTTGGCGGGGATGCCGACGATGACCAGGCCCTTGTCCTTGTACTTTTCGTAGAGCTTCTCGAGGCCGGCGTATTGCGGCGTGAATCCGCACTTGCTGGCGACGTTGACGAGCATGACGACCTTGCCGTGATACTGCTCGAGGCTCACCGGCTGGCCGTCGATGGATTTCAGCGTGAAGTCGTAGATGCTTTTGACAGCGGCGGACATGCTACCTCCGGCTACACAGAGCGCAAGGATGAAAACTGCTTTCAAATAAGTTGCTGAGGCGAACTTTCTCACGGCGTCCTCCAGATCTTGACGGCCATGATACCTGAAGGGTGTCTCGGGATTGTCAATCGAGGCGAGGTTAACTGCCGGCGGCAGATATGGGCCGTGCGGCCTCGGTGTCGGTGAGCCAGTTCTAAGGACGCTGAAGAGTCTTACTGCTGCTGAGGAGGAGAGCTGATTGCAGCTGCTGTTGCTGCTGCAACTGCTGTTGCTGGCGCATCTGCTGCATCTCCTGGAGCATCTGCTGCGGAGTGCGCACGCCGTTGTTCGGCTGGTGCGGTGTTTCCTCCGGCGGTTGCGGGGCGCCGGGTGGCTCGATCGGTTGCTGAACCTCGTCGTCGTTGTCTTCGTCCTGGGCGATCTGCTGCGGGCGGCTGGGACCGCTGATGGGTACCCCCGCACCACGCGGCGTCAAGGAAATCTGCCTGGGAGTTCCAGTTTCGGTGCGGCCGACCATCACGACGTTGTATCCGGAGCCGTCGAGAAGCGTTGACAGCACTTCCTGCGGATCGCCGGGGCCGTAGCTGCCGAAGATGCGCTGGTCTGCGCCCAGGCCGTCAACGGTCATGCCGCTGTCGCTGGTGAGGCGGTGGAGAATGTCGGCGAGGCTGGAGTTGTCGGCGTGAATGGTGAGACGGCCCGAAGCTAGATCGATCCTGGGCGGCTCGGCTGGCTTGTCGAGCAAAGAAGGCGGAGCAGCAGCGGAGGCGACGTTCACCGGGGGTGTCTCAGTTTGCACTGGGGGCGCGGCGCAGGGGCGGACTGCTGCTGGTGCGGAAGGCGATGGCTGGTCGGCGCGGATTTCAGAGCCCTGCAGACGGTGATGCCGCGGAGGCGTGTTGGTGTCCGGCGGGAAGACCACCTGGGCGAAAGCTGGGGTGGAGAGCGCGAGCGCGGCGCAGCCGGTAAGAAAACAGCCCTTATTCCGCGATGATTCATTGGGGTCATGGGATCGTGGCTCGCGGGCTTTCCGCTTGAAACCTCTCTCTGTACTAGACTAGCAGTGGTTTCGGTTTGCTCGCGACTTTTTGCGGCTCATTTTCGCCCTATGCGATTCGTCTTGATCTTTCAAGGTTTTCCGCCGCTGCGCCGGTTGCGTCAGCCGATTTTCTTCGCCCTGCTGTCATTGGTGGCGGTTGCTCCGCTGGCGCGGGCCGTCAGCTGCAGCACGGAAAGCCAGATGACGGCGGCGGAGCGCGACCCGATCGTACAGGCGGCGCGAGCGCTGGGAAGCGAGATTCAGGCGGCGAACGTGAACGGCGTGCGCCAGTCGACGATTGCCGCGGTGGCGGCGCAGTTCGATCCGGTCGCGGCCAGCATTCAGGCAGTCGCTCCCCAGATTCAGGCGGCGGCGCTGACCATCAACGGCATCTACTCGCTCAAGGCCTCTGACCTGAAGGGCACACAGGACACGCAGTTCTTCTGCTCGGTGCCCGGCTCGGCGCTGATCGTGACGATTACGATTCCCCAACTGCCGCCGGCCAACTATGCGCTGGTGATCATGCGTGCGACGGGAGTCGAACATCCGCAGCAGATCTCGCTGCTGCTGCAAAGCGAGGGTCCGGGCGCTGCAGGCTGGAAGCTGGCAGGGTTTTTCACGCGGCCGATGACCGCGGCGGGGCATGACGGCGTGTGGTACTGGACGGCGGCGCGCAATTACGCGCAGAAGAAGCAGGACTGGAATGCGTACTTCTACTATCAGACGGCTGCGTTTCTTCTGAATCCGGTCGATTTTATGTCCAGCCCGAATCTGGAGAAGCTGGAGAAAGAGACGCAACTGGTGCGGCCTCCGGAGATGCCGGGCGCGAACCCGATGGTTCTGAAGGCCGGAGGGCAGAGCTTTAACATCACCAGCATGCGAACGGACACCTTTTCGGGCGGCCTGGATCTCGTGATTAACTATCAGACGAAGGACGTCTCAAATCCGGTCGCAACGCACACAGAAATTGTGGAGTTGATGAAGGCGATGCTCGCCCAATATCCCGAGCTGCGGCAGGGCTTTCACGGACTTTGGGTTTACGCTCATGCTGACAACCAGAACCCGTATGCGATCGAACTCCCGATGAACCAGATTCAGTAAGACTCGCAGCGGCCCCCATGCTTCTAAAGACAAGCGAGATACACAAGCATCAAACTTCGAAAGGGAAAATGCGGTTCGTATGCCCAACCTGATGGAAAAAACGCTGAGCCAGGCAATTGCCCAACGCCGGGCCACGGCCAGTTTCGACGGATCGCCCATCCCCAACGAAGACCTGAAGAAGATTCTCGAGGCCGGCCTGAAGGCTCCCAGCGGATACAACATGCAGCCGTGGCGCTTTATTGTGGTGCGCACGCCGGAGCAGCGGCGCAAGCTGCGCTGGGCCAGCTTCAATCAGGCCAAGGTGGAAGAAGCTTCGGCGGTGATTGTGGCCTGCGGTGATGCGGACGGCTGGCGCACGGGCGATCTGGAAGAGATGCTGCGCATGGGCTGCGAAGGCGGCATGCCGGAAAATTATGCGGAGCAGGCGCGGCAGAATATTCCCAACTACCTTTCGAATCATCCCAACCTGACGGCCTGGCTCAACAAGCACGTGATGATCGCCTTTACCAGCATGATGCTGATGGCGGAAGTACTGGGCTACGACACGGCGCCGATGGAAGGCTTCGAGCAGGAGAAGGTACGCGAGGTGCTGAAGCTTCCTCTGAGCTATCACGTGGTGGCACTGCTGGCAGTCGGGCACCTGAGCGGCGCGGACAAGTTCGATGGCGGCCGGTTCAGCATGGCGACCACGGTCTTCGAAGGCGAGTACGGCAAGCCGATCAAGCTCTAATGTCTGGCTCTTTTCTGGCTTAATTTCTGGGCTTTCATGTCGCGCGAATATCCGGAACGGCCGATCATCGGCGTTGGAGCGGTGATCATCGAGGAGCGCCGCGTGTTGTTGATCAAGCGCGGACAGGCGCCGCTCAAAGGCGAATGGTCGCTGCCGGGAGGCGCGCTCGAGCTGGGCGAAACACTGGAAGAAGGCGTTTGCCGCGAGGTGCTCGAAGAGACGGGGCTGAGCGTCGAGCCGATCTCCACTGTTGAGGTGTTCGACCGCATTTCGCGCGATGCGGAGGGTCGCGTCCAGTACCACTACGTGCTGGTGGATTACCTTTGCCGCGTGACCGGCGGCACGCTGGCGTGCGCGACCGATGCTGTCGATGCGCGTTGGGCAACGCTGGAAGAGCTGGGGCCGATCGCGTTGTTCACCGAGCAAGTGATCCGCAAGGCTTTTCAGATGGCCGGGCTGCAGTCGGCGTAGAAGCAGGCCGGGATACAATACTTCTCATCCCGAGTGTTTTGCGGGTTCGCTTCCATCGTGTTCGTTTTCATTGGCGGCCACGCATCGAGCAGCGGAATAACGAGAACGGCAGAGTCGATTCAGCAGATCATCTAAGCGGAGCACCGTGAGCGATTCTCCCAAGGTTGTTGCCATGCCGCCGCCCCGGCCCTACCGCACGCCACCGAGCGAGAGGAGCTCCGCGCGGACGAGAGCCCTGCTGGTGGTGATCTGCTTCGTTGTTGGGCTGATTCTTTTTGCCTGCCTGCGCCCGCTGGAATTGCTGCTCACGGTGCTGCAGGTAAAGCTGAGCTTCGAGGGCATCAGCAGCCACTACAGGAATATCGACGGGTATCGGATTCATTACTTCGAAGGCGGCTCGGGGCCGCCCATCGTGCTGATTCATGGGCTGGGCAGCAGGGCCGAAGACTGGGCCAACCTGATGCCGCAGCTGGTGAAGGGCGGCAGACACATCTATGCGATCGACATGCTTGGGTATGGACGCTCGGCACGGCCCAGGGATGCCGCGTATTCCATTCCGCAGGAAGCGGGCCTCGTCGAGAAGTTCATCGCGACACAAAATCTCGCTCAGACTGATCTTGGTGGATGGTCGATGGGCGGATGGGTAGCGATTCGCGTGGCTCTCGATGAGCCGGAGCGGGTCAGGCGGCTGGCGATCTACGATAGCGCGGGACTGCGGTTCGATCTGCCGTTCAAGGCATCGCTGTTCTGGCCGGACAATCCGGCGGCGTTGACGGCGCTGAACGATCTGCTGTCTCCGGGGCGGGGTCCGCACATACCCACGCTGATGCAGCGGGACATCCTGCGCCTGGTGCGGCGCAATGGGTGGGTTATTCAGCGGAGCATGGAGTCAATGCTGACGGGTGCGGATGTGGTTGACGGCAAGCTCGGCGCGCTGAAGATGCCGGTGCTGATCGCGTGGGGCAAGCAGGATCAGCTCACACCGGTTTCGCTGGCTTATGCCTTCCACGCGCAGATACCGCAATCGGTACTGGAGATCTACGACGGGTGCGGACATCTCGCGGCACGCGAATGCAGCGACCGCGTCGGGCCGAATACGCTGGCGTTTCTGAAGGCTGATCCGCCGATGGCGGCGCAGATCAAGGAAATTCCGGCAGGGAAATAGGGCTTATTCTCCGCCCTTCCACACATAAGCGGTGTTCTGCGGCAATCCGATGTGGGCGAGCACGCGATAGACGAATTGCCGCGCCATTTCTGTTGAGTCCACCGGCTTGTTGTAGAAGGCGGGGATGACGGGGAAGATGGTCGCGCCGGCGTCGGCGGCGAGGGTCATATTGCGCAGATGAATTTTGTTGAAGGGCGTCTCGCGCACGCAGAGCACCAGCGGGCGGCGCTCCTTGAGGCAGACGTCTGCGGCGCGCTCGATGAGATTCTCGGCGAGGCCGTTGGCGATGCCTGCCAGCGTACCGGCGCTGCAGGGCAGGACAATCATTCCATTGGAGGGATAGCTGCCGCTGGCGATGGGAGCGCCGATGTCGCTTTCGGACAGCTGGCGAATCTTCGTCGATTCGCTTCCGAGGAGCTTCTCGAGGAGACGGTTGCGCCCGCTGAGTTCGAGCTCCTCGGCGATGACGCGCAGAGAATTTTCCGAGGGGATGAAGTGGACCTGCTCGACGCGCGCGTCGGCCTCGAGCGCGCGGAGCAGCTCCTGGCCGAAGATGGCGCCGCTTGCTCCGGTCATCGCTACGGTGAGGCGCTGGGCTACAGTAAGGTGCATGGTCTGGTCGGGCATTTGTAACCGCTGGTGCAAAGATGATCTTCTCACTTTTGCGTCCTATCAGCTGGACGCAGTGGTTGCGGGGGCAGGCGGTTTCTGCCACAGCCTGAGAAGAAGCCGTACGATCCATCGCGCTGCCAGGATGGCCAAAAGGATAAGAGTCGAAGCGATGGCGGCCGCAATCCACGGATGCTTCGTGGTCAGCCAGGTGATGCCGACGGCGAGCACGTCTTCGCTGGTGCTGAGAGCGATGTTGGAGAACGGCTCGGGGCTGGCTGTGACTGCGGCGCGGACCGCGGTCTTCGATCCGTGTGAGACCAGGGCGATGGCACCACCGGCGACGGCGGCAAGAAGCTGCATCTGGGGTGAAAGCTGCGCGCTGGCCTGGTAAGCAAGCAAGGCGGCAACCGGCAGCCGGATGAAGGTGTGGAGGGCGTTCCAGATCATGTCGAATGCTGGGATTTTGTCGGCGACGAATTCGAGCGCGAACATGATGCCGCTGATGGCGATGACCCACCAATTGCCGAGAATTTCAAGTCCGGGCGGAAGGACGACTCCATGCAAACGGGCGAGGAGACCCAGGGTCAGCACGGTCGCATAGACATTGAGTCCAGCGGCGAAGCTGGAGGCAATGATGAGAGCCGCGATGTTGCTCGGGGTGAAGATAGTCACGCCGAAACTCCTTCCCGTCCAAAGTGAAACACCGTAGACGCTGTCGCGGCAATGGATTCTTAAAGAGATGGTTCGTCGGGAGTGTGAATTGGTTGCTCGAAGCGGTCGTTTCGAGCGTGCGCCGTGGCTTTGCGATGCGCACTCAGTTGGGCGAATAGGACGGTTACTATCAGCTCGCTCCTTGGTTATTGATCCGATTAGTACGCCCTCGGCTTTGTGCGAGGAGAGATTGTCCATCACCACGACGTCTCCGGAGCGCAGCACCGGGCAGAGTACCTGCTGGACATAGGCGAGAAAATCTCTGCGTCTGTGGACTCCTCAATGGTCATCGTGGCGATCAAGCCGCGGGTGCTCATGGCGCTCAAAATGTTCCCAAGGGGTCTTCCAGACCGCCGGGCGTGCGCTCGTGGATGCGGCGACTCCACACAGGGCCATTGGGCGTGTCATTGAACTGGTTACTTCACTTTTGTCAGTAAATCAGACTCTGCGGAGGGATGGCTCGGATGCGATCGAGGCATTCTTCGCGACATTTGCGGTTGTTCAGTGTCTCGCGCGACGCTGAGCAATTCTGTTCCCGCAGTGCGAGTTGTCAAATCACAGCCGGCCATCGACCAACTCATCTTTACGCCCATGTCGTGAACAAATCGTTCGCGTAACTCGGCTACTGTCAGATCCGGATGCGTCGCAACCAGGGTGGCGATCCGGGCGGATACTTCCGCAGTTAGTCGGCTCTTCGGTCCGGGCTTATAGCGCACCCGCTCTAGCTGTCCGCTCGCCTGCCGCTGGCGGAAGATCTTCTCCACATACCCAAGACTCACCCCGAACACCATCGCCAGCGTCCGGAAACTGCCATGCCCCTTGCCGTGCGCCGCAAATATCTTGCGCCGCAGGTCGTCCTCGTAGGCTCTCGCCATCCTCGTCTTCGCCGCAGAGACTCGGCTCCTCTACAGTACACCATCATGGTTGCAGCTGGCCGGATGCTTGACGCCGTTGACGACTACCCAGCCGTTGTCGGCTCCGCGATGCGTGGAACAGTGAACATCGTGGACGCCGGCGGCGAATTTTCCGCCTGAAGGAAAGAAAGCCTGGCCATAGGCGAAGACCGAGGCGTTGACCGGTGCGGTGACGACTCCGTCGAGGTCGTCGTTGGTGACGACTTCCACGGGCCGCACGTCGCCATTGGGCATGGTGACGCGCAGCGGCAGGATCTGATGGCTGCCGTGCGGGCCTCCGCGCTGCGTGCGCGAAGAGCTGAGGGTGATGCCGCAGACCATCACGTTGTCTACGGTGCTGTGCTGGCCGGAGCTCAGCAGCTCATAGAGCTTCTGATTGACCTGCGGTGTGCAGCGCGCAGGTACTGGCACGTCGCGCTGGGCGCGGGCAGAGATAGCAGAGCAGGCGATGGCGACGACGATAAGGAGTTTGGCTCGCAGCATCGGCTATGCCTCGTTCAGAACGCGGTTGAAGATGGCGTCGACGTTGCCGAGCTGGCGGTTGAGGTCGAAGGTGCGGGCGAGCTTCTCCGGAGTTAGTCTGCTGGTGATTTCGGGGTCGCGGGAGACGAGTTCGCGGAAGACGAGGTCATTCTGCCAGGCGTTCATGGCGTGCTTCTGGACGAGACGGTAGGCGTCTTCGCGGAGCATTCCCGCTTCGGCGAGGTCGAGCAGCAGCTGGCCGCTGAAGATGAGGCCGCCGGTGCTCTCGAGATTCTTGAGCATGCGCGCCGGGTAGACGAACATTGTCTCGATGAGGTTGGCGGTTTTGGCGAGCAGGTAGTCGGTGAGGATGGTCGAATCAGGAAAGATGACGCGCTCGGCGGAAGAATGCGAGATGTCGCGCTCGTGCCACAGGGCGACGTTTTCGTAGGCGGTCTGCGCATTGGAGCGCACGACGCGCGCGAGGCCGCTGATCTGCTCGCAGGTGATGGGATTGCGCTTGTGCGGCATGGCCGACGAGCCCTTCTGCTTTTCCGAAAAATATTCTTCGGCCTCGCGGACTTCGGTGCGCTGCAGGTGGCGGATCTCGGTCGCGATCTTGTCGAGCGTCGCGGTGATGATGGCCAGCGTGGAGATGTAGTGCGCGTGCCGGTCGCGCTGAACGACCTGCGTTGCGACGGGCGCGGGCTTCAGTCCGAGCTTTGCGCAGATGCGCTCTTCGTGTTCAGGCTTGAGATGCCCGAAGGTGCCGACGGCTCCGGAGAGCTTGCCTATGCGAATCTGCTCTGCTGCTGCGTCGAGACGAGCGAGGTTGCGTTGCATCTCGGCATACCAGTTGAGCAGCTTGAGGCCGAAGGTGGTGGGCTCGGCGTGCACGCCGTGGGTGCGGCCGATGATGGGGGTGTGCTTGAACTCGAGGGCCCGCTTGCGGAGCACTTCGATGACGTGCAGCAGGTCTTCGCGCAGGATGGCGGAGGCGGCCTTGAGCTGCAGAGCCTGGGCGGTGTCGACGACGTCGGTCGAGGTGAGTCCGTAATGCAGCCAGCGCGACTCGGGCCCTACTTTTTCGGCTACGGCAGTGGTGAAGGCAATGACGTCGTGGCGAACTTCGGCCTCGATCGCGTTGATGCGGGCGACGTCGATGGCTCCGCGCTCACGGATGGCCTTTGCGGCTTCTTTCGGAACGATTCCGTCTTCGGCCAGCGTCTCGCTGGCGGCGGCCTCGACCTCAAGCCACATGCGGTATTTGTTTTCGTCGCTCCAGATCTGGCCCATCTGCGGGCGGGTGTAGCGTGCAATCAATGAAGAAATCTCCCTCTTGTGACGGACTTACCATTCTATCGTTTGCGCATCTTAGAATTGGATTACACAGAGAAAGGACCGCATGTCAGACGTCATTACAGTCGCAAGTTTTACCGAGCCGCTCGAGGCCGAGATGGCTAGGCTTCGCCTGCAGTCTGCGGGCATCGAAACATTTCTTTCCGGCGAAAATGCCCGCATCCTCGAACCTGGGCTGGGCCCATTGCAGTTGCAGGTTGCTTCGGAAGATGAGGCTGACGCTCGCGCCATCCTCGCTGATCCGGGAGCGGACTTGCCGGCTGGCACTGCGGCAGGGGAGTAAAGGCTCCTGAACTCGGGCTGCTGAATATTCCATCGTAATGCGATATATCGTGTTACGATGGAATTATGGATTCACTCACAGAGCGGTCGTCGTCGCCATCCTCCCGGAAGGGCGCCGGCGACTTCAGCCGCGCCGATTTTCAGCGTCTGGCTGAGTTTCGTTTTCAGCTGCGTCGTTTTCTGCACTTCAGCAATGTGGCCGCCGAGGAAGCCGGCCTGCGGCCGCAGCAATACCAGCTGCTGTTGTGCGTCAGCGGAATGCCGGATGAGCTTGAACCCACCATTGCGCAGGTGGCGGCGCGCATGCTGCTCAAGCACAACAGCGCTGTCGAACTGGTGGACCGCACGATAGAGCAGGGATTTCTGCGGCGGACACCGGACCCGACGGATCACCGCCGTATTCTTCTGCGCCTGACGGCGGAGGGTGAGTCGGTTATGGCGTCGCTGGCTGCCTATCATCTCGAGGAGCTGGAGCAGGCGGGGCCTGAGCTGATTCGGGCGCTGCGGCGCGTGCTGCTGATGAAGGCGGAATCGTCGCGTGGCAACGCGAGGAAGGCATCTTGAAGATGCCGGCCGAGTCGAGCTCCGCCGTCCGTTCGCAGCTGCGCGACTTCAACGCGGATTCGCGCATGATCATTCTGAGCGCGCTGGCCCTGGTGTTGGGGCTGGCCGGCGCTGTGCTGGCTTATTTTCTGCTGCACCTGATTTATGCGGCGACCAACCTGTTCTACTTCCATCGCTTCGGGTGGCAGTTCGTGTCGCCGGCTGCGAATCATCTGCACTGGCTGGCGGTTTTCGTGCCGATTGCTGGGGGAATTCTGATCGGGCTGATGGCGCGTTATGGCTCGGACAAGATCCGTGGTCACGGCATGCCAGAGGCCATTGAAGCGATCCTGATTCACGGCGCGAAGGTTGACGCACGCGTGGCCTTCTTCAAGCCTCTTTCGGCGGCGATTGCGATCGGGTCGGGAGGGCCGTTCGGGGCCGAAGGTCCAATCATCATGACGGCGGGTTCGGTCGGGTCGTTGTTCGCACAGATGTTTCACCTGAGCGATGCCGAGCGCTCGACGCTTCTTGTGGCGGGAGCCGCGGCGGGTATGGCGGGGGTCTTCTCTACGCCGCTGGCTGCGATTCTGCTGGCTGTCGAGCTGCTGCTCTTCGAGTGGCGGCCGCGGTCGCTGGTTCCGGTGGCGGTGGCGGCAACGACGGCCGGAGCCTTGCGACGGTTTTTCCTGGGGCCGGGTCCGCTGTTTCCCATGCCGGCGATTGCGGGCAGCGTTGGTCCCCGCTCGGTCCTGGCGGCGCTGGCGCTGGGCGTGGTTGCGGGTGCGCTGGCCCTGCTGTTGAGCCGCGCAGTGTACGCGAGCGAAGACCTCTTTGAGAATCATCTGCCGGTTCACTGGATGTGGTGGCCGGCGATCGGCGGGCTGGTGATTGGCGTGGGCGGCCTCATCTTTCCACGCGCCCTGGGGACGGGGTACGACGTGATTGCCTCACTGATTGGCGGGGATAGCACGTGGCATCTGATTCTCGGCGTGCTGATCGTGAAGAGCATTATCTGGTCCTTCTCTTTGGGCTCGGGGACGTCGGGAGGCATTCTTGCGCCACTGCTGATGATCGGAGGCGCGCTGGGTGCGCTGCTTACGCCGGGGCTGCCTCCGCTGGGGACCGGCGGGTGGGCGCTGGTGGGCATGGCGGGCGTGCTCTCGGGCGCGATCGGCTGTCCGCTGACCGCAACGGTGCTGGCCATGGAACTGACGCACAACTACAGCCTGATTCTGCCGCTGCTGGCGGCCTCGATCGCTGCCCACGCGCTCACGGTGCTGCTGCAGCGGCGGTCGATTCTGACGGAGCGGCTGAGCCGCAGAGGGCACCACCTGAGCCGCGAATATTCGGTCGATCCGCTGGAAGCGATGACGGTGTCGCAGGTGATGTCGATGAGCGGCGCCGAGTCCGCGGAGCTGCCTGACGCAGAAGCGCTAACGGACGCACAGGTGGCGCAGCCGGGCGAGACGCTGCGGTCGGTCGTGGAGCGCATGGCCGCGGCCCAAATCTTTGAGGCGTACGTGAGAGAGCCGGGGACTTCGAAGACGATGGGAAGAATCACGCTGCAGGACATGCTGCAGGCGCGCAATCGTTCATGGCAGCGGGAAAGCGTACGCGAACGTGTGCGCAGGCTGCCGTTTTCCGGTCCGGCGAATCGGCAGGCGGAAACCTCGATTGAGCAGACTTCCTGATGGGCAGGTTGTTATGGATTGCGGAGCGAGGTGCGGCGGACGAGGCCTAGCCGTTCGGCCATCTCTTCGTAAAGAAAGCCGCGGCCCGGGCGGTAGGGCTGCACCCATTCACCGTCGATGACGAACTGAGGGATCGCGCGCTTGCCCACGTGCCGGAGTAGTTCGGCTGTCGCGCCCGGTGTCGATTCGATGTCGACCTCGGTGTAGGAGAGGCCGTGTGTCTCCAGAAAGCGCTTGGCCTCGCGACAGTCGCGGCACCACGGCGCGGAATAGACGGTGATCTCCATCTGTTCATCATAAATGCGTGCTGCGCGCGGACGGTTGCCCCGAAAGCGTCGGTCTGATGCGTATTCGGTGGGAGGCGCGTTCATTCGAGCTTGAAGATCACGTTGATGGTCGTTTCCACCTCGACGGGGTCTCCGTTCAACTTGAAGGGCTCGTAGCGCGCCTGGGCGATGGCGCTCAATGCCGCGGCTGCGAGCATGGGCGGACCGCTGACCACGTGGGCATGTTCCATCAGCCCCTGTGTGGAGATGGTGGCTTCGACCACGACGGTACCCTGAATGCGCGCCTCGCGGGCGATGGCGGGATAGACGGGCCGGATGGGTGCGATCAAGCGCCCGGCTGCGACGCCGGCTGAGATGCGCACCGGTCCGGGACGGGGCTTTGGCTCGGGCTTGATGAGGAGAGGTGGAGGTGGGGTGCCCAGTCCGCGCAGCGCGTCCATCACTCCTCGGCCCGGTCCGGTGTCTCCGCGGCTGATGTCAACGGGGCCCGGCGGCCGGTCGTCGACCATTGCTGCATGGCGGGGATATCACGGGTGGGGCGGTGAGAGCGTCGAGTGGCGCCGGACTTGCGGTGCGTGCGGTTGCGACATGAGTGGGAAGGTCGGGCCGCGTGGGAGGCGGCGGAGGCGCAACCAGCATCATGGTCAGCGCCTGCTTTGGCAATGCTGCGGGATAAAAGAAGGGAATCAGGATAAGCGCCGTCAGCAGCGCTGCCTGCAGAAGAAACGAGCCGATCGCGAACCATTTGCTGCGGGTGCGGATGCGTCCCGTGGATTCAACCAGACTGTCTTCGAACATGGGCCCTCTCCCAAACGAAAAGTTGAGAGAGCGAGACACCTGCCTGATTAGACACCGCTGTGCGCCGGCGGTTCCCAGGGATCGGCCAGCTATGATGCGAACATGACTGCAGACGAAATCAAGAAGCTGCTCAACCTTGCGCCTCATCCGTGTGAGGGCGGCTGGTTCATTCAGACGTGGCGATCGGAGGAAGCGATTCCGCACGCGGAGCTGCCCGCACGGTATTCGGGCGAGCGCGCCGCGGGGACCTGCATCTATTACCTGCTCGAGCCGGAGACATTTTCAGAGATGCACCGGCTCGCGTCGGACGAGATTTTTCACTTCTATCTCGGCGACCCGGTGGAGATGCTGCAATTGCTGCCGGACGGGTCGGGACGGACGGTTGTTCTGGGGAATGATCTCGCGAAAGGTCAGCATCCGCAGCTTATCGTTGAGAAAAATGTGTGGCAGGGATCCCGGCTGGTTCCGGGAGGGCAGGTGGCGCTGCTTGGCTGCACGGTCAGTCCGGGATTCGACTACGCCGACTACGAGACCGGCCAACGCGATGCGCTGGTACGCGATTACGGGAAGTTTGCGGAGCTGATTACGACGCTTACCCGGCACTAGATCTGGTTATCAAGTCGGCGTTGCCGGAAGAATTCACGGAGCAGCGCGCCGCATTCTTCGTCGAGTACGCCCGCGGTTACGGCCATCTGGTGATTCAAGCGCGGATGGTTGAGAACCTGGAGCACCGATCCCGCCGCGCCGGCTTTGGGATCGGCGGCTCCGTAGACGAGGCGCTTGAGCCGCGCGTGAATCATCGCTCCCGCGCACATGGCGCACGGCTCCAGCGTGACGAAGAGCTCGCATTCGAGCAGGCGGTAATTTCCAACCGCGCGCGCGGCGGCGCGCATGGCGACGATCTCGGCGTGAGCGGTAGGGTCGGTGTCGCGTAGAACACGATTCTGCCCGCGCCCGACGATTTCGCCGTCGAGGACGGCGACGGCTCCGATGGGAACTTCACCGGCATCGGCGGCGGCCTGCGCTTCGGTGAGGGCCTCGCGCATATGCGCTATGTCTGCGTTCATGTCTTGTGGTCTTAGGAGCCGGGTTCGACCCACCGCCGGAAGACGCCGATGATCTGCTCCAGCTTACGCGGATCGCCCGATCCCTCGAAGCATTCGCCTGCGATGGAGCAGGCCAGCCAGCCTCCGCCGCGTGTGTCGAGGCGCAACTGCTGCGGCCGGGCGTTCACTGCCGAGGTTCCGGCGAGGTTGATGGTCAGCAGCCAGCCGGGATTATCGAGCGGCTTCAGGCGCACTCCCTGCTGATGCTCCCATACGCCATTGCACTGCTGCTGGTACCAGTTATCCAGCCACTCCAGATCATTCCTCGGCATCGACAGGGCTCCACACTACACCGGTTGCTGTTGCGTCATGCAGTGCAGCGCGCCCAGCCCCCAGATAAAGTCACCACAATGTATCCCCGTCACTTTGCGGTCGGGGAAGATTTCTGCCAGCAAGTTCAGGGCCTTGCGGTCGTTCGGATCGTTGAAGGTTGGCACAAGCACGAGGCCGTTGGCAATGTAAAAGTTAGCGTAGCTGGCGGGCAGGCGGCGTCCGTGAAAAAAGACTGGCGCCGGCATGGGCAACTCGAGAATCTCGAAAGGCATGCCGTCGGCATTTCTGGCGGAGCGGAGGCGGTCGAGGTTTTCAGCGAGCGGGTCGTGGTTCTCGTCGTCGCGATTGGTTTCCGTCGCTGTAACGATCCGGTTCGGCGCGACAAAGCGGGTGATGTCGTCGACGTGGCCGTGCGTGTCGTCGCCGGCGATGCCGCGATTAAGCCAGATCACGTGCTCGATGCCGAGGTAGTCGCGGAAGACGGATTCGAGATCGGCGCGGCTCAGGCCCGGATTGCGCTGCTGGACCTCGCTGAGCAGGCACTCTTCGGTCGTGAGCAGAACACCGGCGCCATTGGTGTCGATGGAGCCGCCTTCGAGGACCACTCGATGGTCGCGGATGGTCGGTGTCCATTCCGGCACTTGCAGCAGGCCGGCGACGTGGGCCGGGACCTGATCGTCGAGCTGCCAGTTGTCGTACTTGGCCCACGCGTTGAATTTCCAGTTGGTGATAGCCGTCTGGCCCTGGGCATTCCTGACGAAGATCGGGCCTGAGTCGCGCGTCCACACGCGGTTGGTGGGCCAGTGATGAAAGTGCGCGCGGTGGAGATTGGCTCGAGTGCGGGCGAGCGTGTTGCGCGCGCGCTTTTCGGCGGCGGCATCATTGACGAGGATGTGAACCTCCTCGACGGCCGAGAGATGGCGGACGATATCGGCGTAGACCCAGGGGATGGTCTGGAATTTGCCCGGCCAATCCTCGGAGTTGTGCGGCCAGGCGATCCAGGTCGCGGCGTGCTCCGCCCATTCGGCGGGCATGCGAAAGCCGAGGTCGCGCGGTGTGCCCTCTGGATGGCGTGGCGCGGTCATTTGCCTTCGTCCCTGCCTTTGCTCCAGGGCTCGTCGAGGAAGCGGTGAACGATGGGCTGGTAGGCGTCGATGCGGCGGTCGCGCAGAAAGGGCCAGTTGCGGCGCGTGTCTTCGAGTACGCGCAGGTCGATCTCTCCGATCAGGATCTCTTCCTTGTCGTGCGCCGCCTTGGCGATCACGCGGCCGAACGGGTCGGCGAGGAATGATCCTCCCCAGAACTCGAGCCCCGGACCTTCGACGCGATTACCGCGAATGTCTCCGTGCTCCATGCCCACGCGATTGACGGCAGCGACGTAAACGCCGTTCGCAATGGCATGCGCGCGTTGAATGGTCTGCCACGCGCTGTACTGGGCTTCGCCGACCTCTTCTTTTTCAGCCGGATGCCATCCGATGGCGGTCGGATAGAAGAGCAGGTTGGCACCCTGCAGCGCGGTCAGGCGCGCGCCCTCCGGGTACCACTGATCCCAGCAGACCAGCGTGCCGATTTTGCCGACGGCGGTGTCGAATGCCTTGAAGCCGAGGTCGCCGGGTGTGAAGTAGAACTTCTCGTAATAGAGGGGATCGTCGGGAATGTGCATTTTGCGGTAGAGCCCGGCGAGGGCCCCGTCCTTGTGCAGGACGGCGGCGGTGTTGTGATAGAGGCCGGCGGCGCGGCGCTCGAAGAGGGAAGCGATGACAACGACTTTCTCTTCGCGGGCAACGGCTCCCAGACGCTCGGTGCTGGGGCCGGGGATGGGCTCGGCGAGGTCGAAGAGGGCGATGTCTTCGCGCTGGCAGAAATACTGTGCGCGGAAAAGCTCGGGCAGGCAGATGACCTCCGCGCCCTCGCGGGCGGCTTCGCGGACGCGGTCGGCGGCCTTGTCGAGGTTCGCGTCGGGATCGGGCCCGCAGCTCATCTGCACGAGGCCTACTCGGTAATTCAGGTTCGTTGGCATATCTGTTCTCGCAATCTGTGCAATGAATCATTAAGACACATAAAAGGCGCGAAACTGTTGAGCCCGCGCCCATTTTTCTGACTTCGCCGGCGGCTCAGTCGAAGATCAATATCGCCGCCGCAATCGTTGTCGTCCACAACCCGCGTTTGTCCCCGATCGCCGACTGAGTGACATTCGCAGTGCGCACGATCTTGTTCGAAATGCGGTAAATCTCCTTCTTCTCGTCCCAACTCTTGTCGGGATCGAAGTCCACATCGAGCGTGGTCGCCAGCATCTCGGCGGCCAGCTCTTCGGCGTACTCGCCCGCCTGTTCTTCGGTCTGTCCAAAGCTATGGTGCTCGCTCAGGTAGCCGTAGGCGTTCCGATCTGCCGGAATTGCCACGCCGATACTCGATGCCATCAGGCGATGAGGTTCGTGAGTGGAATTCTCGGCCACAACAGCGAATACTACTTCACCGGGCGACAGGTACTTCAGCCCCTCCTTGCGCGGGATCAGCTTGGCCTGCGGCGGAAAGATCGATGAGACTCGCACGAGATTCTGTGCGGCGATCCCCGCGTCGCGAAGCGCGAGCTCGAAGGAGGTCAGGCGTTCCTTGTGCTTCCCCACTCCCTTGGTGAAAAACAGTCGCTTCGGGACCATGCTTTTACCCAATTTCAGTCCCTCCGTCATGCTGATCGAAAGGGCAGCGATAGCAAGACAAGTATCACATTCTAGATGCCGAAAACGATGAAAAGTCGCGGAATTGATTGAGGCTCAGTGGCCCATGGCTTCTTCAGGCGCGCCGGTGATCCTGGGCGGCTTGCGCATGATGAACGGCAGCGGAATGAGGCAGGCGATGATGACGCTCAGGCACCAGAAGGCGTTCTGATAGCTGAGCATGGAAGCCTGGCGCAGCATGATCTGATAGGCCTGTCCAGTGGCCATCTGCGCGGCCGCGTCGGCGCTATGTCCGAGCTTCATCAGGGCGTCTTTGGTTGCGTCCATGAAGAAGTGAATAAGCCGGGGTGCCGGGAACGACATGCGAGGCCAGGGTCTGCTGATGCGTCTGCTGCGTCCGCTGCAGAAATGTGGTCAGCATGGCCGTGCCGACCGAGCCGCCGAGGTTGCGGGCAAAGTTGGAGAAGCTGGAGATCTGGTTGTTCTTATCGCGCGGAACGCCGACGTAATTCAGCGTGCTGATGGGAATGAAGACAAAGGCGAGGCCCGTCACCTGCAAGGAGCGCCAGAGCACGATGGTGCTGAAGCTCACGTCCAGATCGAGCCGTGTGAGGTTATAGAGCCCGGCCGCGGTGATGAAATAGCCGATGGAGACGAGCAGGCGCGGCGTCCATTTTGTTTACGATGCGGCCGGCGATGGGCATCATGAGCATCAGCACGACAGCGCCGGGCGAGAGCGCCATGCCTGCTCTCTCCGCGGTGTATCCCATCAGCAATTGCAGAAACTGCGGTATGAGCACGGTGGAGCCGAAGAGCACCATGCCCAGCACAAATTGCAGGAAGACGGCAGTGCCGAAGTTACGGTTCTTGAGCAGCTTCAGATCGACGATGGGTCGGGATGGCGCCACTCCCACCAGACGAACAAGGCCAGCGTGCAGGCGGCGAGGATGGCGAATGCGGTGATCTTCGGGATCGCCGAACCAGTCTTTTTCCTGGCCCTTGTCGAGGACGAACTCGAGGCAGCCGACGCCCACCGCTACCAGGCCGAGGCCCATGGTGTCGACCTTTGACTTCGTGTTCTTCTGGGCCAGCAGATACGGCGGGTCTTCGACCATGCGGTGGCTGAGAAAGAGGGAGAGCAAACCGACGGGCAGATTGATGAAAAAGATCCAGTGCCAGTTGAAGTTGTCGGTGATCCAACCGCCGAGGGTGGGACCGATGGCGGGCGCGCACACGACGGCCATTCCGTAGACGGCGAAGGCCTGGCCGCGCTTGGCGACGGGGAACGAATCGGCGAGGATGGCCTGCTCGCTGGGAGCGAGGCCACCGCCGCCGAGTCCCTGGAGGATGCGGGCAAAGATAAGAAACGGAAGAGTGGGCGCGATACCGCAGAGCAGAGAACATGCGGTGAACATGACCACGCAGGTCATGTAGAAGCGCTTGCGGCCCATGCGCGCCATCAGCCATCCGGAGATGGGAAGGATGATGGCGCTGGAGACGAGATAGCTGGTGAGGACCCAGGTAGCTTCTTCAGGACTGGCGCCGAGCGATCCGGCCATGTGCGGCAGCGAGACGTTGGCGATGGAGGTGTCGAGGACCTCCATGAACGTGGCCAGCGTGACGGTGAGAGCGACAGCCCAGGGGTTATGGCTCGGCCTCCAGTCATGAATGTCTAAGGGCTGCTCAGGCAACTCTTGCTTCGGCAGCTCTAATGTGGATTGCTCAGGCAAGAGGATTCCAATCGCGTTCCGCGCACACGCGGAGCAGAAATAAGCTCAGTTGATTCTGTTCTTAACAGGGTAACAGGGCGTCGGGATGCGTCGGAGTCAGGTGGTGGCGTGCTTCGGCTTTTTGTTAAGCAGATAGAGAATCAAAACCAGGGCACCGAGGGAGCCCATGGCGGCGATGCTCATGACGCGCAGTATGGCAACGGTGTAGCGGCCCTGGCTGGGTGAGTAATTGCAGCAGTAGAGCAGCACCATGTCGCTGAGCGAACCGATCTTGCGGTCGCTGGCTTCGATCAGGGCGAGTCGCACATCGCGCGGCTGGTATTCGATGCCGGAGAGATACTTCGACATGCGGCCGTCGGGCGTGGCGATCATGATTACGCTGGAATGGGCGAACTGATCCATCTTGCCGTCGGGACCGGGGACGCGGACGTAGTGAAAGCCGGTGGCCTGGGCGAGATCGGTGATGGATTGCTGCTGTCCGGTGAGGAAATGCACATGACTCGCGGCATCGGGTCCGAGCATCGAGACAAAATGCTGCTTGGCCTCGACGGCGTCGGCCGGGGTGTCCGAGGGATCGATGCTGGCGACAACGACATCGTATTGGTTGCCTACATGAAAGCCGGTCTTCGGCAGGACTTCCGCCAGACCATGCAGTACCTGCGGGCAGAGCATTCCGCACTTGAAGTAGACCAGCGCCATGACCACGGGACGCTGACCGAAATACTTGCCGAGCGCGACGTCCTGTCCGGCTTCGTCACGAAAGTGATCGTTCAGAGGAAGCGGGGAATTGAGTCGCTGATCGATGCCGGCGTTCTTGAGATATGCGGGAGTTTTCTGGGCCGTGGCGCCGAGGGGTTTGTCAGCGGAGTACTGCTGGGCATGGATCGGATGGACCGCGCAGACGGCGAGCAGAAACAGCAGGGCAAGAGCGTTGAGAGGTCTGCGCATTTCTTTATCTTATTCCTTTGCGGCACTACCTACTCTGGGTTTGCTTCTCTCATCGCGCTTACATCGGCCAGGTCCTGAGGGCGTCCGGACGCCAGCTTATTTTGAATCAGATGCTCTCTTGAGATAACGTGAGCCGGAACTTCACCCTCTACAAAGCCTTCGACCCGCGCCCTCCACGCGTCATCAAATGCCACGCCGTCGATAGCTTGAAGAATATCGATGCGAAACGGGGGAAGGCCTATCTGAAAGACAGCTCCAGGTTCGTTTCGGAAATCGCTGGCAGATAGGCCGTCGAGAGGCGCACCGTAGGCTTTCAATGCACGAAAAACAGCCTCACTATTTTTCAGGTCCGGTCTTATGAAGATATCAAGGTCTTTGGTAGCCCGCGGTTCGGAGTGAACGCCAACGGCGTAGCCGCCTACAACCAGATATTCAACGCCGTGCTCGTTGAACGCGAGTAATAGTTCTTTCAAATCCTTCTGCAGCATCCAGTCGCATCCCTTTGAAGGCGTAAGCGGCTACACTCGCGTCGCACACAGCGGAAAGCCTATCTCCGACGGGCAGGCTTTGCCAGTAACGATAGGACTCCATCCGCTGCTGGCGCCGATCAGTGATTTTCCGGATGGTCTTGTCCACATGGCAAGTATAACATATAAAGCGTGTTAACGGTCGTGTTCGATTGGGCGGCCGGCTCACTGCGGCAGCGGCTTCAGATCCACCGTCTTGCCTGTTTTTGCGGATTCGCGCGCGGCATCGAGGATCTGCATGACGACCATGTTCGTGTCGAGTGCCGTCAGGTCGCCTTGCGGTTTCAGCTCTCCGCGCAGCACGGCGGCGAGGTAGTGCAGCGAAGTGTCCTGGGGCGGGGCGAGAGGCGGAGCGGTGGTCGTCTCTTCGGGGGCGTGCTCGCTGAATCGGGTGCGCACCTGAGTCGGGTTCACTGCGATCGCGTAGCCTTTCGTGCCGTAGACTTCCATGTCCTTGCGGGAGAAGGTCCAGTTCCATGAAGGCATCAGCACCGCCTGCGCGTGCGGGTAGCGGAGGATGATGGTGGCGTCGTCATCGACGTGGGGATATTTGTCGGGCTTGTCGGTCTGGGCGACGGCTGTTACGCTCAGCGGAGCTTCGCCGTGCATGAGCCAGGTCATCAGGTCGGCTCCGTAGCAGCCGAAGTCGTAGAGTGCGCCGGCGCCGTTCTCGGCCGGATCGGTGAGCCACTTCAGGAATTCAGGCTGCACGCCGATCTCCTGCGGGCCCTGGTGGCCGTCGTGCACGACGACCTTGCGTATTTGGCCGAGCTTGCCCTGCTGGACCATTTCATACACCGCGCGATTGCTGGAGTACCAGGTGGTCTCGTAGTTGACCAGCACCTGGATGTGGTGTTCGCGAGCCGCCTTGCGGATTGCGAGAGCGTCGTCGAGGGACAGGGTGAGCGGCTTCTCGACCATTACGTCGAGACCGCGGGCCGCGGCCGCCTCAATTACCCGCCGGTGCTCGCCGATGGGCGTGTAGACCAGGAGCGCCTGCGGATGTTTTGCCGCGACCGCGTCGTCGAGGTTCGAAAAAAGCAACGCATGATCGAGATGGAACTCCTGCTCGTACTTCGCGCGCAGTGCCGCATCGGGATCGACGACGGCAACCAGCTCCACTTCGTGCTGCTGCGGAAAAGCGTGCAGGAAGCCGGAGACGTGTCCGTGTTCGAGACCGACGATTGCTACGCGGACGGGTTGCGTGTTCTGCGCACAGGTCAAGAGGGACATGGAAATGAGAATAAAGAACGCTGAGAGGTTGGCGCTGGAGAACTTCAATCGGCGGGCCATGGCACAATCATAATTCTGTCTGTGAGGGCTTAACATTTGAGAAGGGATTATCAGAATGGCGGAGAAAAGATTCCAGGGCCCTTATGTTCGAAGGAATGTGGCTTTCCTGAACGAAAAAGCTAGTCGGAAGCACGATCCAAGACATCGTTTCTACGAGGCAATGCTGTCTGCCGAGACGTATGAGGACTATTACGGCAGAGCAGGTGAGGCGAAAGTGCATCCAGCAACCTTTAACGGTGCAGTGTCGGCTCACATGGAGGTGCGATATGCTCGTGCCCGTGGATGGATTGGAGACAGGTAAGAAGGTTTACTGAAAATGAAAAGAGGTCCGGTCCCGCATCTCGCGGGACGCCTCCTTAATTGCGGTCGTGTTGGCAGGATGATAAGTTTGGATGTTGCTCTAATCCCGCATTCATCGAAGGACATCCACTACATGCAGACGAGCTATAACGGATTGCCGCTGCCGACCGGCGGCGAGCCGATTCAGTATGCCGATGGAAAATTCACGATTCCCGACCACCCCATCATCCCTTTTATTGAAGGCGACGGCACGGGGCGCGACATCTGGCGCGCGTCTCAGAGAGTTTTTGATGCAGCGGTAGAGAAGGCGTATGGCGGCAAGCGCGCGGTGAAGTGGTTCGAAGTTTACGCGGGAGAAAAGGCCTTTCGCGAATTCAAGACCTGGCTGCCGGATGAGACGGTCAATGCGGCGCGCGATCTGCGGGTTTCGATCAAAGGGCCGCTGACGACTCCGGTGGGGGGTGGTATCCGCTCGCTGAATGTGGCGCTGCGGCAGATTCTCGATCTTTATTCATGTGTCCGGCCGGTGAAGTACTACGCGGGCGTGCCCAGCCCGGTCAAGCATCCGGAGAAGCTCGACGTGGTGATCTTTCGCGAGAACACCGAAGACGTCTATGCGGGCATCGAGTTTCGCCAGGGCACTCCCGAGGCGGAGAAGCTCATCAGGTTTCTGAATGACGACATGCTGAAGGGCGGCAAGAAGAAGATCCGGACGGATTCGGGTGTTGGCATCAAGCCAATTTCGATTACCGGTACGAAGCGCCTGGTGCGCCGGGCGATTGAGTACGCGCTCGAATACGGACGCAAGTCGGTGACGCTGGTGCACAAGGGCAATATTCAGAAGTTCACCGAGGGCGCATTCCGCGAGTGGGGATACGAGCTTGCGGTTGAAGAATTCCGCGACAAGGTTGTGACTGAGCGCGAGAGCTGGATCCTGGGCAACGTTGAGGCTAACCCTAAGCTCACGGTTGAAGAGAATGCCGCGCTGATCGAGCCGGGTCTCGAGTTCGGGTCGGAAGACTTTCGGAAAGAGCTGTACGCCGAGGTCAAGCACGTGCTCGACACCATCGGCAAATCGCATGGCAACGGCCAATGGAAGAAGAAGGTACTGATCAACGACCGCATCGCTGACTCGATCTTCCAGCAGGTGATCATTCGCCCCGAGGAGTACTCGATTCTGGCCTGCCCCAACCTCAACGGGGACTACATCTCCGACGCCTGCGCTGCGCAGGTGGGCGGGCTGGGCATCGCGCCGGGAGCGAATATCGGAGATGGCTACGCAGTGTTCGAAGCCACGCACGGCACCGCGCCCAAGTATGCGGACAAGGACGTGATCAATCCGGGATCGGTGATGCTGTCGGGTGTGATGATGTTCGAGTTTCTGGGCTGGAAAGAGGCTGCGAAGCTGATTGAATCGTCCATGGAGAAGACCATCCAGCAGAAATACGTGACCTACGATTTCGAGCGCCAGATGCAGGGTGCGACCAAGGTCAAGACGAGCGAGTTCGCTAGTCGAATGATCGAGAATATGTAGGACTGGCCGTCTATATACGGACGGCATGGGCAACCGAGCCTGCGGCGCGCTAATTGCTAACAAAGGAGCTGAATCAATGCGTAAAAAAGTCACCATCGTCGGAGCCGGTAACGTGGGAGCCACCGCCGCCCACTGGATCGCCGCCAAGGAACTCGCCGACGTCGTTCTTGTCGATGTCGTCGAAGGCATTCCCCAGGGCAAAGGGCTCGATCTGCTCGAGGCAATGCCCATCGAGAAACGCGACTCGCACATCATCGGCACCAATGATTATGCGGAGACCGCCAATTCCGACATCGTAGTCATCACTGCCGGCATCCCGCGCAAGCCGGGCATGAGCCGCGACGATCTTCTCCAGACCAACTACAAGATCATGTCGGACGTTGTGGGCAAGGTTGTCGCCAACTCTCCGGACACCATCCTCATCATCGTGTCGAATCCGCTGGATGCGATGGCGCAGGCCGCTTACCGCCAGTCGAAGTTCAACCGCGAGCGCGTGATTGGCATGGCCGGCATCCTGGACTCGGCCCGCTTCCGGACGTTTATCGCTGAGGAACTGAACGTCTCGGTCGAGAACGTCACCGCCTTTGTGCTTGGCGGTCACGGAGACACCATGGTTCCCCTGCCGCGCTACTCGACGGTCGCCGGCATCCCGATCACCGAGCTGATCGAGAAGTCGCGCCTCGACGCCATCGTGCAGCGGACTCGCGACGGCGGGGCGGAAATCGTCAAACATCTCAAGACGGGCAGCGCCTACTACGCGCCGTCGGCGGCGGCGGTCGAGATGGTCGAGGCAATTCTCAAAGACAAGAAGAAGATCGTGCCCTGTGCCGTGTATCTCGAAGGCGAATACGGGATCAATGGCTACTACGTTGGCGTTCCATGCAAGCTGGGCGCCCGCGGACTCGAACAGATCATCGAGATCAAGCTGACTCCCGAAGAAGATGCCGCGCTCAAGAAGAGCGCCGAGGCGGTGAAAGAGCTGTGCGCCGTCATCGGGGTGTAGGGACTCGCCGTCGAAGACAATGCGTTTCGCGCGATAGAAGGCCCGCCGAGCGGGCCTTTGCTTTTCGACCTTAAAATGAAACGCATCGTGACGAAGGTGCGCAAGCCCGGCGTGTACGACTTCTACGATCGCACGCTCCCCCAGCGGATCACCCTCACCGTCGTGGTCGCTGCCAGCGTTGGGCTCGCAGCCTGGATTCTTCTCGGACCTGGGCTTCCGATTATGGGCGCATGGTTCGGCCTCAACTGGCATCGCGGCAATGTCCCTCGGTGTGTCTGCCTGGCCGCCGCGCTGGCGATCTATTTCCTCCGTATGCTGCTCACCGTCTTCAACTTCCTCAAGCGAGGTATGCGTTGGAGCGAAGCCCTCCTGATCGCGTCCTGGCTATTCTGCATCTATCTGCTGTTTGCCATTTGCGGCGGACTCAATGCCGCACCGTTCACTGTCGTGACCTGGGCCGGCGTTGTCCTGTTCCCCGTTGGCTCATGGATGAACACGTGGGCCGAGCACCAGCGCGACGTCTGGAAGCAGCGACCCGAAAACCGGAGCCATCTTTACACAAGCGGACTCTTCCAATACACACGCCATCCCAACTATCTCGGCGACCTGATCTCGTTTTCCGGCCTATGCCTCATCTGCGGCTGGTGGATCACCGCCATCGTCCCCGCTTTGATGTTTATCGGCTTCGTCTTCGCCAACATCCCGATGCTGGACGCGCACCTCGAGCAACACTATGGTGAGGAGTTCATGGGCTACGCCGCGCGGACCCGGAAGCTCATTCCGTTCATTTATTGAGTGCGAGGGTGTCAGGATTAGTTGCTCTCGCCAATATCGAACCGCTTGATCAGGCCATCTTCGAACCGGAAAATATGCACGACCATCTGATCGAGCAGCAGCTTGCCTTCGAGGTCGTGTACGACCTGGTGGACGTCGACGATGACTTCCTGCTCAGGGCCGATGGAGAAGCCGACCGGCTCGACGTGCGGATCGATCATCGCCCACTGGCGGGTCCAGTAGCTGCGCACGCCTTCGCGTCCGTGGACGTGGCCTCCTTCCATTCCATTGGCCCAGGCAACGTCATTGTGCATGGCGGCAAGGACCGTCTCCATGTCGCGTGTGTTGAAGCGGGAATAGATACGCTTGAGAAGTTCCACTTCCCCTGCCACTCAGACCTCCGATCGCACGGATTCAGTCCTTACCGTCGATCTTGTTCAGAATCCGGGCCAGTTGCGTGTCGTTGTCGTATCCGGAGCGAACCGCCCGCTCCCTCGCCCGGCGACCGATGGCCTCTCGCAGATCGGGCCGATCGAGATAGAAGCGAGCCTTGTCGGCGCACTCTTCGACGGACGAAAAGAAGACCGCTTCACGATCTTCCTGGAGAAGAGCCTCATGCCCGGGTGTGCGCAGGGTAAGCAGAAAACCCGCACACGCTGCCGTCTCCACCGCCTTGTGGGCGATGTCGTCCTCGTTCGCCTGCGTCACGAAGCTCAGGTTAATCTTCGACCGCCAAATCGCTTCCCGATATTGATCCGGTCCGAGATGGCCGCCGATGCAGAGGTTGGGCAGATTCTCACCGCCGAGAATTTCCTGCCAGAAGTTGCCATTAATTGCCAGAGGCAGATTGTATTGTTTCCCCAGTGTCCGGATAAACTCAGGCCGTTCCTCGTGCGGATGCCCGATGTATGAAATTTCCCGATCCCTCTCTGCGTCCGGCCAGCCTTGCGGAGGTGCGTACTGCATTGCCGGATCAAAGCTGAACATTGTCTTGATGAATGGAAGTCCCCACGCACGATAACGGGCGACGTCGGCTTCGCGGACAAGGCAATGAAGGTCTGCCATCCGATACACCCGATAAAACTGCCGCCACACACCGTCGTTGCGCGGCCCGAACGGGCCGTCTTGTACGTAGAAGACGATTTGGGCTCCCGCAACATGGATAGCTTCCATCGTTTCGCGAGTAAACAGCGTAGGCTTGTCGAACCAAACCACGTCGGGCCGTGAAGCCCGCACAGCGCTTACCAGGTCTTGATTGATTTTCGAAACGAGCGGGCCGAATGGGAACCTGCTGCGAAAAATCCGGATCGCACCAGAGCGCGGCTCATACTTCCGAAACTCGAAGGGCACCACATCCTGGCCGATGCGCCGCATTGCCTCATATCGGAACGTGGTCGTGCCGGGAGATGTGAACGTCGAGACGTACAAAATGCGGCGCCTGGCGACAGGAGCGGGGGCCAGTGTGGGACTTGTCATGGAACGAAGCCCGGTATGCAAGACGCAAGCGCCTGACGAAGGCCATGCACGCACTCATCAAAGCTGAAACGGGCGATGATCCTGCGGCTTTGCTGGCCCATCATTTGCGCGAGCGATGGATCGTCGACGAAACGGCGGAGTACGGTGCTCAGTGCGTCGATGTTCTGCTTAGGAAAGGTGAAACCGTTGACCTCATTTTGAACCAGGTCTGCCTGACAGCCGACGTCATCGGAGACGACTACAGCGCGGCCGGCGCTCATTGCTTCGTTCACGATGAGGCCCCAGGGTTCGTGAATCGAAGGAAGAATGAATACATCGCACAGATCGAAGAAGCGCGGCAACTCGCTCTGGTTTTTGAAGCCGAGCATCCGGATGCCGGAGAGTCCTGACTCGCGGATGCGCTGCTCAATCGCAGCCCTCTCCTCGCCATCGCCAATGAGGAGCAGATAGGCGGGCGGGTCGATGCCGGGTGCGGGAGAAAGCTTCAGGAAGGCATCGACCAGATCGATGCATCGCTTGCGGGTTTGCAGCTTGGAGGCGAAGAGGAAAATCGGGCGGCCGGGCTCAAGATCGAGCTCGCGCCGAAGTGTTTCTCTGTGCGGTGCGGCGTCGGCGGTCAGTCTGCTGAAGTAGTCGTTATCCACGGCATACGGCATGCGATACATGGGAATATTGGGGCCGAGGTATTCCCTCCAGTACTCGGAGTTTGCCTCGCCCACAGGGACGACACATCGAACCGCTTGCTTGAGTATTGAAAAGAAAATCCGCTTTATGAAAAGGGTGGTGTTCGAGCGGACGCGATCGTTTAGCTGGGAGTCGGAGCGAAGGATCACCGGAATGCGAAGCATCCTTGCTGCAAAGATCGCCTGGAGGCAATTGGCAGTGTGATATCCATGCACCCACACCGCGTCGAATGCGCCGTGCTGCAGCCGGCTCAGGATTCCATAGTTCAAGGGTGAAGCAAAACTGAATGTGTCTTTCTTGCGAATGCCAGGAAGAAACTCATGCGGGTAGCCGTCGAGCAGGGGAATATCCCACTTGACCGTAACGCCTCCGAAGCCCTTGTCCCTGTATCCGCGGACCGACAGATCGCTGAAGAAGAACACCTGAAGGTCGATGTCGGATTCGAGGGCGATGCGTCGCAGCAGGGGGGCCTGATACTGAATAGGATGGCTGACAAAATAAGCCAGCCGCGCCTTTTCGCGTGGCACTGCCTGCTGGGTGTTGCCAATTGGCGACAAATGGCTCACCGCGCTCATGCGTGGGGGATAACTCCGTATGATCAAGAGGGTGAAGAGTGGGTTGCGCGCGAAACTTGTATTCAGAATAACATTCGTGCGTGGGTATCCGAGGGGTGTCAATGTATTGACAACCTGGACGTGTTTGGCGATTCTAAGAACAGTTCCGCACGGACACGGCCTTATCCCCTGCGTTTGCATCCAACGGCATACGCTGTAGAACGTTCCAAGCTTCCTGAATGGCGACAATTGTTCCGCGTGTCCTTACAGCAATAGTTTCTTATCGCGCCAACGGTGTCAGGAAGGCTACGCTTCTTAATTGCCTTGCGAGGAGTTTATGAGCCAACCAGTTTCCATCGCAGTCGTCGGTTCAGGGTATGTAGGCCTTGTGGCGGCTGCGTGCTTTGCAGAGATTGGGCATCGTGTTATCTGCGTCGACAACGACGAAGCGAAGGTTAAGTTACTGCGCGAGGGCGGAGTTCCGATTCATGAGGATTATCTTCCGGAACTGCTTGCTCGCAATCGCGAGAACAAAGTCGAGTTCACCACCGACCTTGGTGCCGCCGCGCGACAGTCGCAGGTCATTTTCATTGCAGTCGGCACGCCTCAAAGCAAGACCGGAAGCGCGGATCTCTCGTATGTGGACGCGGTTGCCAGCGAGATTGCCCGCTCCATCGAAGATTACAAGGTCATCGTGGAGAAGAGCACGGTGCCGGTCTACACGAACGAATGGATTCGCCGGGTAATCGAGCGCAATGGAGTGCCGCGGGAGAATTTCGATATTGCATCGAACCCGGAATTTCTTCGCGAAGGCACGGCCGTGGTCGATTTTCTGCACGCCGACCGCATTGTGATTGGCGCGGAAAGCGAGCGGGCGGGTAAGTTGCTCAGCGCCATCTATGAGCCGCTGACGTCGGGCGACTATTATCGTTTGCCGCACGCTGTTCCGGGATGCTGCGGTGAGAACAATCCTCCGCCGATTCTGCTCACTTCGACGAAGGCCGCTGAACTTATCAAGCACGCGTCGAACGCGTTCCTCGCGATGAAGATTTCTTTCATCAACGTGGTTGCCAATATCTGCGAGGCGGTGGATGCCGATGTGGAACAAGTTTCGCGCGGCATGGGTATGGATGGCCGCATCGGGCCCAAGTTTCTCCGCGCCGGTATTGGTTATGGCGGGTCGTGCTTCCCCAAGGACGTCGCGGCATTTCGTTACGTCGCAGAACAACTGGGCGTCGACTTCAGTCTGCTGAAGGAAGTCGAGAGCATCAACGATGAGCAGAAGAAGCGATTCTTCCAGAAGGTGCGCTCGGCGCTATGGACCTTCCGCGGCAAACGCATCGGTGTGCTGGGGCTCTCGTTCAAGGGTGGGACCGACGACATTCGCGATTCACCGGCGCTCGATATCGTCGAACAGCTTTTGAAAGAAGGTTCCACGGTGGTTGCGTTCGATCCGGCGGCAATGGAGCGGGCGAAGGAGGTTATCCCGGCGTCTGAACGGATGCGCTATGTCGATGATCCATACGTCGCGGCACAAGATGCGGACGCGCTGGTGATCCTCAGCGATTGGCAGGAGTTCGGCGAACTCGATCTTGATCGCCTGCACTACACACTGCGATACCCGATCGTGATCGACGGCCGAAATCTTTACGATCCGGCTCAGATGGTTGAGCGTGGCTTTACCTATCTGAGCGTGGGTCGCCCGATATCTCATCAGACGCGAGACGCTGTGGCGCATCGTCTTCCGTAGGCGGAGAGGCTTTTCGCAGTTTTCATGCGTGTGTCGCGCACGGTAGATGCGGCGTCGGTTGCCGGAGTATCTGCAGCTCATAGATTGGCGGACGCTAACGTCCAGGAGTGAAACAGGATTCAACTGGAATCCCCGAAATGAAGCCAGCAGGGATCGATCCAAGCAAGGTTGAACGAGTACTGATTTATCGCCTGGGAAGTCTGGGCGATACGGTGGTCGTTCTTCCTGCGTTGCATCTGGTAGCTCGCACTTTTCCGAACGCGCGCCGCTTGATGCTGACCAATGTTCCCGTTCACGCCAAGGCGCCTGCGTCGTCGGCAATTATTGGCGATTCGGGGCTTGTCGATGGATACCTGGATTATGCGAAAGGCACGCGAAGCGTGAAAACGCTGGCTCGGCTATGGTTCCAGATACGGCGCTTCCGCCCGCAGGTTCTGGTTTATCTGACGAAGCCGCGCGGAGAGAAGGTGGTACTGCGGGATCAGCGGTTCTTCAGAGCTTGTGGGATCAGTAAGATTGTCGGCCTGCCGCTGGGAGATCGCGCCATCAATCTGCAGGTGAACGAGGCGCTGTGGGAGAGCGAGGCCGCGAGGCTTGCGCGCTGCGTGAACGAGCTGGGCGCGATCGATCTGAACGAGCGGGCCGCGTGGGATCTGCGGTTGACCGCGGCGGAACTGGGACGGGCAGAAGCGGCGCTACAGCCCACGGGTGGACAACCGTTCATCGCGTGCGGTCCTGGGACCAAGGTTCAGGCCAAGGACTGGGGCACGGAGAACTGGTGTGCGCTCATGTCAGAACTCAGCCGGAAGTTTCCCGGGCATAGTCTGGTTCTGGTGGGAGCAAAGGAAGACCGGGAGGTTAGTGAACTTCTGGCCGCAAGATGGCAGGGCAAAACGGTGAACCTATGCGGCGAACTTGCACCGCGAGAAACAGCAGCTGTATTGCGCAGAGCAGAGTTGTTTCTGGGGCCGGACAGCGGTCCGATGCATTTTGCGGCTTCGGCGGGGGTGCCTTGCGTGATTGCGTTTGCTGCGC
This sequence comes from uncultured Acidobacteriaceae bacterium, assembly GCA_963725225.1. Classification (GTDB taxonomy): domain Bacteria; phylum Acidobacteriota; class Terriglobia; order Terriglobales; family Acidobacteriaceae; genus Silvibacterium. The sequence continues at coordinate 75,970 of CAVRXY010000024.1, read as the reverse complement.
GCACGAAGCCCGGTATCTGGTTTCCGCACGGCACAGGACATCGGATTCTCTACCGTAACGTGGATTGCGCGGGGTGCAACCTCGAGACCTGCATCGAGCAGAAGAAGAAGTGCCTTACTTCAATCACGGTCGATGACATGCTGGGGGCGAGTCTTGAAGCGTGGAGTAACCGGCAAAGAGCAAGCGAATCGACGTTCGCATAGAAGATAGATAAAGGAATCGATCAATGTACATTGTCACCGGCGGAGCGGGATTTATCGGCAGCAACCTCGTGCATGAACTGAATCTTCATGGCATCACCGACATTCTTGTCGTTGACAACTTCGCCGATTCGAAGAAGCTCTTCAATCTGCATGGAGCCAGGTTCGTCGATTACATGGACAAGAAGGAATTTCGCCGGGCGCTGGAGCAGGGCGCGCTGGGGATTCCACGGGTGAACGCGATCTTTCATCAGGGCGCGTGCTCAAACACGCTGGTCGATGACGGCGTGTACATGATGGACAATAACTTCACCTACTCCAAGGTGGTGCTGCAGTACGCGTCGCAACAGGGAGTGCCCCTCGTCTATGCCTCGACAGCGGCGGTGTACGGATTGAGCGGTCCGGGCCACTTTACTCCGGTGCTGGAGAATGAAAAGCCATTAAATATTTACGGCTTTTCCAAGCTGGCCTTTGATCATTATGTGCGGAATGAACTGGCGCAGGGGCGTCTCGAGTCGACGGTTGTGGGCCTGCGTTACTTCAACGTGTATGGGCCGCGCGAGCAGCACAAAGGCCGCATGTCTTCAGTGATTCACCATTTCACCAAGCAGATCCTGGAGAGCGGGAAGGTGAAGCTCTTCGAGGGTTCGGGCGGATATGGGAGCGGCGAGCAGCGCAGAGACTTTGTGTATGTACGCGATCTGGCGAGGCTGAATATGTTCTTCGCTCAGACCGGGCCGTACGCGCCCGCTGCGGGCGAGACAGTCGTGACGTATCAGGGAGTCGTCAATGCCGGTTCGGGCCGCGCGCGCACCTTCAACGAAGTTGCGAAGTCGCTCATGTCTGTTCATGGGCGCGCGGAAATCGAGTACATGCCGTTTCCGGCGGATCTGAATGCGAGATACCAGCACTTTACTGAGGCAGACCTGACGGGCTTGCGCGAGCTGGGATGCGATCTGGAGTTTACGCAGCTGGAAGAAGGAATTCGCGAAACGTTCGAAACCGCGGATGTTGTCGCTGTCTAGTCAGCGGAGGAATCGGGTCACGGCTTCAGACAATGATCCGGAAGAGGCATCGGCCAGTGCTCGTGCTTTTTCCGCGCCAGCTTTCTGAAACTGAGGATCGCCTTCAATGAAGATGCTTGGAGCTCCGAAGTTGCGTGCCGCCTCAATGTCGGAAAGGGAGTCGCCGATCACGATGCTGTTTTTTCCCGAGGCTTCCGGGAAGTCGTGTGACGCCTGCTCGAACAATCCAGTCTTCGGCTTGCGGCAGTTGCACTCGTTCTTGTCGTGCGGACAGAAGTAAAAGGCATCCACGTGTGCGCCCGATCGATTCAAATAGCTCTGCAGTTCGTCGTGGACGGCTCGGACGTCGGATTCTGTGTAGCGGCCGAGTGCAACTCCGCGCTGATTGGTGATGACGATGACAACACGCCCTGATCGATTGAGCGCGGCGATTGCCTCTTCGGCTCCGGGAAGGAGATGAAAGTGTTGCCACGCACTTACATATTCGCCCTCGGGCAGCTTGCGGTTGATCACACCATCGCGATCGAGAAAGACATATTGGATGTTCGCGAAGGCCGGCGAGCTATGAGAAGACATGAGTAGTTAATTAATATGATAACGGGAGGTTGTTTCTTCCCGTTCGTTCGCGAGATAAACGCAGCCGATCCGCCTGGAGAATAGATGCCGAATCCCCCTAAGCCCACGAAGATTTTTCACCAGGCGCTAGCCGACCATATGGCTGTCATCCAGACTTTGCCTGCCCAACTGCCGATTCTCGAGAAGATTGCGGATGAGATGACCCGGGCCATGATGGATGGCAGGAAGATACTGCTGTTCGGCAACGGAGGAAGCGCGGCCGATGCGCAGCATCTGGCGGCTGAGTTTGTAGGCCGGTTCCGGCGCGAGCGGCGGGGACTGCCGGCTATCGCTCTCACGACGGATACCTCGATTCTGACCGCGATTGCCAACGACTACGGCTACGACGATGTCTTTCAGCGCCAGGTGGAAGCTCTGTGCAATGAAGGCGATGTGGTGATCGGGATTTCAACATCGGGGAACAGCAAGAATGTTTGCTCCGCGTTGCGAAAAGCGCGCGAACTGGGAGCGTTCACTGTGGCGTTTACCGGAGCGGGCGGCGGCACAGCAGCGGCCATAGCCGATGCCACGGTGTGCATTGCGTCAAAGGATACGGCACGGGTGCAGGAGGCGCATATTCTGTGCGGCCACATGCTCTGCGATTGGGTAGAGCTGAGTTTTTGCCAGGACCAACCTCAGGAAAGTGAAACATTGTCGCGATGATCCAGGACCTGCACCGTGTAATGCAGTTGATCGAAGGCGAGTGGGGTAATACCCGCGTTCTGGTGGTTGGCGATGTGATGCTCGACCGCTACATCTGGGGCGACGTGGAGCGCGTGTCTCCGGAGGCGCCGGTGCCCATTGTGCGGGCGGTACATCGCAGCGAACAGCCGGGCGGAGCAGCCAATGTGGCGATGAACGTTACCGGGCTTGGCGCGAAGGCAACGCTCTTTGGATTTTGCGGACAGGATGCGGATCGCGCGTCTTTGGAAGATTGCCTGCGCCGCTCGGGAGTTGACTCGGAACTGACACCGGTCAATAATCACCCGACCACCACCAAGCTTAGAATCGTGGGCGGCAAGCAGCAGATGCTGCGCCTCGACACGGAGACTACGGACGGCTTTCCTGCAGCAGCGTACGAAGATCTGATCGCGAAAGTCGAGGCTGCCATTCCGTCCGCTGATGCGCTGGTCCTGTCGGATTATGCCAAGGGCGTTCTCTCCGAGCATGTGTGCCAGCGACTGATACAGAAGGCCCGCGCGAGGGAAATTCCGGTGCTGGTCGATCCTAAACAGCGAAGTTTTGAGCGATATCGTCACGCCACGACGATCTGCCCTAACCTGCACGAGCTTTCCGCCGCGACGAATATGGCGTCGAAAGAGCTGGAGGCGATTTTGAGCGCGGGGCAGGCGATGGCATCGGAACTTGATCTTGAGTATCTGACAGTCACGCTCAGCGAAAAAGGCATTGCCGTGCTCAAGCCCAATGAGAAGACGGTATCTCCCGCGGTGGCGCGCCAGGTATTCGATGTCTCCGGCGCAGGCGATACGGTGATTGCGACGCTCGCGTTGGCGCTGGCCAGCGGGCTGGAGATCGAGGCCGCAGTTCCTTTGGCGAATGTTGCCGCCGGTATTGTGGTGAGCAAAGTCGGCACGGTGCCAGTGATGCGCGATGAGCTGCTGACGAGTCTTATGCCTCAAGTAGAGTTGCAGGCTCAGGAGAAGGTGCTGGCGCTGGACCGGCTGAAGACGCGCGTTTCGGCATGGCGCTCGAATGGCGAGAGCATCGTGTTCACGAACGGATGCTTCGACCTGCTGCACATCGGGCACATCACACTGCTCGAGAGCGCGCGCAATCAGGGCGACCGGCTTATCGTCGGCATCAATAGCGACGCATCGGTGAGCAACTTGAAGGGTCCCACGCGACCGATGGTAGGGCAGCGCGAGCGCGCATACGTGCTGGCCGCACTGGCCGCGGTGGATGCGGTGGTTGTCTTCGATACGCCAACGCCGCTCGAGTTGATCGATGCTTTGCGTCCTGACGTGATCGTGAAGGGCGGCGACTACAACGAAGATACGGTAGTGGGCGCGAAGGAAGTCCGTTCGTGGGGAGGCCGCGTGAAGATCGTTCCCACGGTGGAGGGCTTCAGCACAACCAAGCTCATCGAAAAGGCAACCGCGCCCGCGATTCCTTAAGTCATTGCTAGCGAGCGGCTGCCTGCAGTCCTGCACCAGTCCGCTGGAACATTTGTCGCATGCAGCGCAACGCCTGGCGGGTGCGTTCCTCGTTTTCGATCAGCGAGAAGCGCACGTGACCGTCTCCGTATTCTCCGAAGCCGATGCCCGGGCTCACAGCAACTTTCGCCTCCTTGAGCAGGAGGGTCGAAAACTCAAGCGAGCCGAGGTGTTTGTATGGCTCGGGTATCGGCGCCCAGACAAACATGGTTGCCTTGGGCAGGCTTACCTGCCATCCCAGCTTGTTTAAGCCCTGCACGAGAACGTCGCGGCGCCTGCGGTAGTTGTCGCAGATGTCGGTTACGCATTCCTGTGGCCCTTCAAGCGCGAGGATCGACGCAACCTGAATGGGAGTGAATGTGCCGTAATCGAAGTAGCTCTTGAGACGCGCCAGGGCGGACACGAGCGTCTTATTGCCGACCATGAAGCCTACACGCCATCCGGGCATGTTGTAGCTTTTCGAGAGGGTGAAGAATTCGACTGCGATTTCGCGAGCTCCGGGGATTTCGAGGATCGACGGGGCACGGAATCCGTCGAAGACAATGTCGGCGTAGGCGAGATCGTGGACGAGATAGATCTGATGTTGCCGGCACAGGGCGACGACGCGCTCGAAGAATGCCAGATCGACGCACTGCGTTGTGGGATTCGCAGGGAAATTCAGGATAAGCATTTTCGGCCGCGGATACGTGAGCGGAATGGTCTCTTCAAGTTCGGCCAGAAAGCTGTCGGTGTTGTGGATGGCAATGCTGCGAATATTTGCGCCGGCGATGACGGGGCCGTAAATGTGGATCGGATAGCTGGGGTTAGGCACCAGAACAACATCGCCCTGATCGAGGGTCGCGAGGCAGAGATGGGCGATGCCCTCCTTCGATCCGATGGTCACGATTGCTTCGGTCTCGGGGTCGAGGTCGATGTTATAGCGGCGCCCATACCAGTTGGTGATCGCCCTGCGCAGGCGTGGAATACCGCGCGAGAGGGAGTAGCGGTGGGTGTCGGGCTTGCGAGCCGCCTCAATCATCTTCTCGACGATATGCGGCGGTGTGGCGCCGTCGGGATTGCCCATGCCGAAGTCGATGATGTCTTCGCCGCGCCGCCTGGCTGCCGCTTTCAGCTCGCTGGTGATGTTGAAAACATAGGCCGGCAGCCGCTTGATTCTCGAAAATTCTTCCACCTGCTTCTTGCTCCTGTTCTGGTTACTATAGCGCGTGGCGCAGGCTAGAACAGTGCATCGGCTGATTCTGCATCGACGCCCGCGAGGAAGTCGGTGAGCAGGCGGATCTTCGGGGCGGCGAGTTCGCGAGCCCGCTCGAGCCGCAGCTTCGACGGAAGCTCGGTGACTGCCTTGCGCAGGACGGGAGTTATCTCGCTGAAGCGCGCATAACGAGTGTCGCGGCCAACTTTCGAAACTGCCCGCAGGATGCCGATTGCGCCGAGTTGCTCCAGGATGTCGGCGTCGCGCAGGATGACGGCTTCGAGGGTCTGCGGATCGTCGTGGGGCTGATGCGTGCGTATCGCGTCCAGGACGGCAGGTATTTTTTCCGGCGGAAATCCTGTCTCGCGCAGGATAGTGGTCGCGCGATTGCAGGCATACGTCACATGGTCCCAATGGCGGAGCTGCTCGGGGTCTTCGGGCCGGTTGCCGACGAATACGCCGATGTCGTGGAGCCAGGCCGCAGCGTAAACGATGTCGTCATCGTAGGTCAGGCCCTCTCCGATGGTGCGCGTGAGGGCGTAGAGGCGGGGCTGGTGTCCGTACTTGTCGACGGGGCGTGCCTCCCGCTCGATAAGTTCGGCGATCAAATGGCGAAAATCTGCTGGCATGTATGACCAGTCTAAGCCCAGACAACTTAGTCGAAGGGAAGCTGTGTAGCCCAAAGTAGTCAGGCGGGGGAAAGGATGTGGAAAAAGAAAATTCGGGCAGTGCACAACTCGATCCGCAGTCAGGTGTTTTCACGAAAAGAATTGAAAAGACTGCCGATATTCTATTTGACACAGCTACGGTAACAATTTATTTTTTAAAGTACGATTACTCGGGCATCGGAAGCGATGGGTTCTGCTTCTCAGCACAGATAAACACGATCTGTGTTCTGGGTGCGGTTCAAACATCATCTATTGAACCGGCCGGTTGAGCGGGTCACCATTGCATATGTTGCCGATTTGGTTGTGAGTCTTGGTGCATGAACCGAAAGACAAGGGGCGTAGTCAATGCACAGAGTTCCACGACATGCGAACGGCGATTCACCAATTCATCTGGCTGTTACCGACCAGACACGATCCCCAAATCTTAGTCATGGTATAGTGATTATTAAACCGGGTCCGATGCATTCGCGTGGACCCACGATTTTCCTCCGCAAGTTACCTTAGGCTTGTCCTTAGTACAGAAACTAAAGCGTTTGTGCGGGGTCTTTCCCCAGAAGTATTTAGAGGCTCAAGTCAGGCCTCTTGTCACATTTCAATCCTCACCTGCAGCACGGCGTTGATGATGCCGGAAGTGCACCTGGGTGTTCGATAGTTTTCTGCTTGCAGTTTTTTGGGACGGTGATGGCTACTTCGGAATTCATTCGAAAGACGAGTGCTGCGGATCAAACTGCTGCCGGCTTTCCGGTGCGAACGCGGTCTCGCACGAGCTTCGTCGGACCGTCGATGGTTACGTCGTTGATCATGATGCTGAACGACGGCATCGCGATCCTGCTCGCGTTCGGCGCGGCGCTGGTGTTGCGCGCCATCCTCTTTGACAAGGCAACTCGATTCTCGGGCGTCTTCCACGACTTAACCAGCACTCCGCTCAGCCTGGTTTATCTCGCGTGGTTTGTACTTGCGTACGCTCTGGTTGCGCGTCGTTACGGTCTCTATTCGCCTATCCCGCTGTCCACCGGAGCGCACGAGCTGCGGCTCACCGTGCAGGCATGCCTGAATGCGGGGCTGCTGCTGTGCGGCGGTCTTTATATGACGAACAGCTTCGGCATTTCACGAGCTCTCGTCGTGCTGCTGATCCTCACTACGATTGTCTCGTTGTCCATTCGCCGTGTGGTCTGGAGACTGGCGCGCTATCGTCAGTACGAACGCGGCCTTGAAACGCGAAATGTCGTCATCCTGGGCACAAATCATCTGAGCTATGCCCTCGGCCAGCACATCGCCAAAGATTACAGGCTGGGTTACAGACTGCGTGGGTTCCTGCTTTCTCCCGGCTGCACTTCAAGCCGCGAGGTGCCCGAGAACCAGATTCTTGGCGGGATGGACCGCATTCGCCAGCTTACCCGGCTGCACTTTATCGACGAGCTGGTAATCGCCGAACCATGCGCGATTGAAGATGCGATCCGCCTGGTTGAAGAGGCGCGCGAACTCGATGTCGACATTCGCTCCATCTCGGGTTATTACGGCGAGCTCACTGCCGATGCTCCGATTGAGTATCTGGGCGTGTTTCCGGTCGTATCCCTGCATCGGCGCGATCCGCGCACCGTGGCGCTTATCCTCAAGCGGGTGGTGGATATCGCTCTGTCGCTGCTGGCCCTGACCGCGGTATTCCCGCTGATGCTGGCGATCGCGATCCTGATCCGGCTGGATAGCCCGGGCCCGATGTTCTTTGTCTCCGAACGCATCGGCAAGCGGGGCCGTGTCTTTCCCTGTTTCAAATTCCGCACCATGGTGAAGAACGCGGAGGGATTGAAGAAGAATCTGGCCGCGATGAACGAACGCGACGGCATTCTTTTCAAGGTGAGCAACGATCCCCGCGTTACCCGGGTGGGGCGTCTGCTGCGCAAGTACAGCCTGGATGAACTGCCGCAATTCTTCAACGTCCTGCGCGGTGAAATGAGCATCGTGGGTCCCCGCCCGCCCATTGCCAGCGAGGTGGAAAAATACGAGCTGGAGCACTTCCGCCGCCTGGAGGTTCTGCCCGGACTCACCGGTCTATGGCAGGTTCAGGCGCGGCAGGATTCTTCGTTCGCGAAATACATTGCCCTGGATACCGCTTATGTCGAGAACTGGAGCTTCTGGCTCGATCTGAAGATTCTGGTCCGCACTGCGGAAGTGGTTGTCCGGGGTACCGGCACGTGAAGTTTCCCGCGGATCTCCGCCATTCCCGTAAAAACAAAAGCCCGGCTGCATGAGCAACCGGGCCTTCTGATTCTGTTCTTCTCTGGTTCTTTAGCGGCGTTTCAGCCGACGAAGTCGACCTTCACCGGATGGGGGATGATGCCGCGCTCGTGACCCAGGGCGAGCAGCTTGCGAATAGCTTCGCGGCCGTCTTCGCCGTAGTTCAGAGTGCGCTCGTTCACATACATGCCGACGAACTTGTTGGCCAGAACCTGATCTAGATCGCGGGCGAACTGCATCGCGTAAGTGAGAGCTTCGTCACGGTGGTCGAGTCCATGCTGGATGCTGTCACGCAGCGCCTGGGTTACGATGCGCATGGTGTCCTCGCCCAGCGAGCGCCGGATCGCGTTGCCGCCCAGGGGTAGGGGCAGCCCGGTTTCCTCACGCCACCATTGTCCCAGGTCGAGCACTTTGTGGAGGCCGCTCTGTGCGTAGGTGAGCTGACCTTCGTGAATGATCAGGCCGGCCTCGAAGTTGCCGGCCTGTACCTCAGGAATGATGCGATCGAAGGGCACGACGGCAGTTTCGATCTCAGGCGCGAAGAGCTTGAGAGTGAGGTAGGCGGTGGTCAGCGTGCCGGGTACGGCAATCCGAATGCCGCGGATGCTGTCGAGGGTAATGCGCCGGCTGGCGACGATCATCGGGCCGTAGCCTTCGCCGACGGAGCCTCCGCAGGCCATCAGGGCGTAGTTGTCCTGAAGGTAGGGATAGGCGTGGAAGGAAATCGCGGTGACGTCATAGAAGGCTTCGCGAATGGCCTTCTGGTTCAGCGTTTCGATGTCGGTGAGGGAATGGGTGAACTTGAAGCCCGGAACCCGAACTTTGTTGGTGGCAAGGCCGTAAAACATGAAGGCGTCGTCGGAGTCGGGGCTGTGGGCAATGGTAATCTCGCGCACTTGCGATGAAGGCGGCTGGGTATCAACGGGGACGGAAGGAATTGCGCTCACTGCGGTTATCTAGTCCTTTCAACGAAAGAGGCAAGCCGGAGCCGGATGAACTCGGAGGCAGGGTTATTTCCAATGCGCCTAACGGCCCGCCCCCTCAGTGAGGCTGGCCGAAGGGCCGCGAAATCGATTGCGAAGCCGGATGTAGCCCAGCGCGATTCCGGCGGAAGCGCAGAGTTTCAGCGCGTCTCCCGGCAGGAAGGGCCATACGGTCATGGTCAGGGCGGTGCCCGCAGACTGATGAGTCAACACCGCGAACCAGGATGCGCCCAGCGCGAGAATCAGCAGGCTGCCCAGCGCAGCCGAGAAGGCATAGGAGGTGAAGCTGGCTCGGCCAATGCGGCGAGCAATCAGGCTGGTGAGAGCAGCAGCGAATGGGTAAGAGAGCAGGTAACCGCCGGTCGGGCCGAGAATCTGCAAGAGTCCGCCAGGGCCGTGCGGGCTGAAGACGGGAAGTCCGGCAGCACCTTCAACGAGGTAGAGGACGAGCGCTGCGAATGCCGACGCCGGGCTAAGCAACAGGCCCAGCAGGAGGACGGCGAAGGTCTGGAGGGTGACGGGTACCGGCGTGAAGAGCAGCGGTATGGAGACATGGGCACAGACGGCGACGAGCAAACTGCCGAGGAGTACCGCAGCACCACGGGAAGCCCCGGACGATATTGCCATCGGACGTGCAACACCTGTGGAAACCGCAACTTGCGCCTGATCCATTTCTGCCCTCCCCGGTCCGGTTAATCGAGATTCCTGAGCGGGTCGTCGTTCTTGGCGCCCTCCAGACGGAGGGGCTCGCTGCCGCGCACATCGTGGTTGTGTATATGGCGCCTTAGCGCAATAACCGTCCAGATAAGCGCCACGAGGCTTAAAACGAAGACCGCAAACAAAACGCCCATGGAAGCCAGGGTCAAGAATAACAAAGCCGGAGGGCGCATGCCATTGAATCGGAACATGGGGTCTTAGCAGAAAACGGGGAGATTTTCTGCCTCGGGCTCCGGAGTTGAGTCATTGGACAACCGTTCCTCATAAGCTGGTGATTTTATGGCGAATATTGAATCTCCATTACTCCGCTCGCAGGGCATTTACCGGGTCGACGGTGGCGGCGCGTCGCGCGGGCAGGTAACAGGCAAGATACGCCGTTGCCATAACGCAAATGGTGATGCTGATGTAGGTGAGCGGGTCGACCGGGCTTACATTGAACAGCAACGAGGACATGAGGCGCATGGTTATGAAGGCGACGACCAGGCCGCAAGCCAGGCCGATGCCGGTTAGCAGGAGTCCCTGACGCACGAATAAGGCTGTGAGAGCCGGACGTTGCGCGCCCAGCGCCATGCGGATGCCGATCTCGCGCGTGCGCTGCGAGACGGAGTAGGAAATCACGCCGTAGATTCCGATGATGCCGAGGAGGAGGGCCATGCCTCCGGCGACGGAAAGCATCGCCAGCGTGAACGAGGTGCGGGCCATGGACTTCGTATAAAGAGTGCCAACGGTCGTCATCTCGGCCAGAGGCACGTCGGGATTGACCGACCAGACCTGTCGTTGAACCTCGTCGATGAAGGCGTGCGATCCGGCGCGCGGGCTGCGGATGATGAAGGCGACGCCGCGCCGGAGCATTTCCTTCTGGCCTTCGAAGTTGTCCTGCATGACGGGCCAGTAGACGGTTGAGGGCGCAGCCTTATCCACGCCGTCGTCGTGGACGTCCTGAGCTACGCCGATGATCTCCCGCCAGTCGTCGGTGCTGGCTACGCGGATTCTCTTGCCGATCGCGCCGTTCGCGTTGTGCCAGTATTCGCGGGCGAAGTTCTCGGAGATGATGGCGACGGGGCGCTTCTGATAGATGTCGGTCCAGGTGAGATCGCGGCCGGCAAGCAGCCTGGTGCCCAGGGTGGCGAACTCGCCGGGTGAAACGAACTTGAAGCGGCGGATGGGAGGAAGCTCGCCCTCGTTCTGCATGTGGTCCTGCGCGTAGAGGATATCGTTCGAGTCATATCCGTCGAGGGGGACGGCGCTGGTGAAGGCGGCAGACGAGACGCCGGGGATCGACGAAAGCTTGTCGAGAATTGCCTGCTGCATTTGCACCACGCGGTCGCGGTCCTTGTCCGGGATCTGGGTGTCGGGGATATAGAAACGGAAGGTCTGGATGGTATCGGGCGAATCGAAGCCGGGAGAGACGTGCATCAACGCGCGGAAGGTGCGGATCATGAGGCCGGAGCAGATGAGAAGCACCAGGGCCAGCGAGACCTGCACGATCACGAGCGCCTTGCGTGCGCGATGGCGCTCGCGGCTCTGGCTGAGGGCGCGTCCACCTTCGCGGAGGCCGCTGTTCAGGCTGGCGCCGGCGTATTTGATGACGGGGATGGAGCCGATCAGCAGGCTGGTGAACAGCGCGAGACCAAGCGTGAAGAGAAGCACCAACGGGTCGATGCCGATTTCGTGGATGCGGGGCAGCCCGGTGGGAGCCGCGGCTACCAGCACGCGCAGCGTAGCGTAGGCCAGAGCCAGGCCGATCAGGCTTCCGGCCACGCCAAGCACGATGCTTTCAAAGAGCAATTCGCCGGCGATGCGGCCCCAGCCCGCGCCGAGCGCGGAGCGGATGGCGAGCTCCTGCCGGCGGCCCTCCACGCGAACGAGCAGCAGGTTGGCCACGTTGGCGCAGGCGACGAGCAGAACCAGCGCGATCGAGCCCATCAATACCCAGAGAACTTTGCCTATGTCTCCGACAACATCCTGCTTCAGAGGCCGCAGGTTGGGGGCGATACGCGCCTTTTCAAAGAGGCTGACGCTGAAGCCTTCGGGCGCGGGAAAGCTGCGCCAGACAATAGGGAGCAGGCGTCCCATGTCGGCGCTGGCCTGTTCGATGGTGACACCGGGCTTCATTCGTGCGAGGGCGCGCTGACTGAAGTTGCCGAGCTTTACCTTGCTACGGTCCCACTGGAAGGGCGCGACGATCGCGGCATCCTGCCAATCGAGGAAGTGAAAGCCCTGAGGCAGCACGCCGATGATCTGGCGCGGCTTGCCGTCGACGGTGATCGAGCGGCCGATAACGGAGCGGTCGCCGCCGAACTTCTTCTGCCAATATCCATAGGAAAGCAGCACGGTTGCCTGAGCTCCGGGCGAATCGTCGTAGCGAGTGAAGAGGCGGCCGATGGCGGGGACGACTCCCAGGAGCGGCAATGTGCCGTCGGTGACGTCGAGGCCGCGCACGTGCTCCGGCTCGCCGGCGCCAGTTACGTCAAAGGAGTCGCCGTCATAGACACCGATGTCCTGGAGTGTCGTGTTCTGCTCGCGGTCGATGAAATAGATCGACGGGGACATGTTGAGTTCTTTGATATTGATGCCCGGCGCGGTATGCCAGACGCCGATCAGCTGTTCGGGATGTGGGTAAGGCAAGGGCTTGAGGAGCACGCCCTCAATCACGCTGAAAATCACTGTGTTGGCTCCGACGCCGATGGCCAGGGTGAGGAGCGTGATGGCGGTAAACAACGGCGCGCGGCCCAGCCGGCGGAGAACCTGTCTCAGTTGATCGGTGAACATTGCCATTGGGTCGGCCTCCGGGGCTATGCGGGTGCTGTGGGTCAGAGCGAATCTTGAAGAGGGCTACGTTGAAGGCGGGCAATTCGTTCCCAGGGTGTGGGGGATCGGGTCGTGGTTCCGTAGGCGCTTTGGGAAGCGCATCGAGGACAGGAACTGGCCACTATGGTCGAGAAATTGAAGATTGCTGTATTGTCCCGTTGCTATGCTGTTGCGGTCCCCAAGGAGGACTGTTATGCCTGTTGCTGAAAAAACAATCGCCGAGCAGTTGCTGCCGGAATTCGATGTGGAGTACGGAAACACACGGAAGTTCATCGCTCTTGTGCCCGATGACAAGATGACATGGAGACCGCATGAGAAATCGATGGAACTGGGGCGGCTGGCATGGCATGTCTCGGATTTTCCCAGCTGGTGCAGGGATACGCTGACTAAGGATGTGCTGACCTTTACCGATGACGATGCCGGAAAGATGATGGGCGCGTGGAAGGATAAGACTCACGAACAGATGCTGGCCCGGTTCGACGCAGATCTCGCAGAGGCGCGCGCCGCTCTCGCCGCCACCAGCGACGAAGCCATGGCGAGCCGCTGGAAGTTTGAGTGGAACGGTCAGCCGATGATCGACGAGCCGCGCTTCGACGTATACCGCAAGTGGGTGGTCAACCACATGGTTCATCATCGGGCTCAGCTTGGGGTGTATCTCCGGCTGCTGGGAGTTCCGATTCCGGGTTGTTACGGGCCGTCGGCGGACGAAGCCTAAGCGTAGGAGCAAGGGAGGGTTCACCGAACTACACTGAGTAGTGTGAGACTTCCTCCGCTATATCCGATTCTCGACGCTGCTTTTTTGCCTCCTGATGAGAGCCGAGGCGAAATTCTCGCGGGGCTGGTGACGGGCCTCGCCGAAACCGGCGTCGGAATCCTGCAATACCGGAATAAGCAGGGGAGCGATGCCGACATACTGCGCGACACCGAGATGATGCGGACCGCGGCGCCGGCGAGCCTCATGCTGATCCTGAACGACTATGTCGATCTGGTGGCGGAGGCGGGGTTCGCGGGCGTGCATCTCGGTCAGACCGACATGTCGCCCGGCGAGGCGCGCGCGCTGCTCGGGCCGGATGTAATCGTCGGCGTTTCGACGCACAACGAAACGCAGCTTCGGGCGGCTGCGCTCGAGCCGGTGGACTACATCGCTATTGGTCCGGTCTTTGCGACGGCTTCGAAGGAGAATCCTGATTCGGTAGTTGGGCTGGATGGGGTGCGGCTGGCGCGGCGGCTGACGGAGAAGCCGGTTGTGGCCATCGGCGGTATCACGCTCGCAAATGCCGCCGAAGTGTGGGCGGCCGGGGCCGATTCTGTTGCCGTGATCTCGGGCGTCTTTGGCGCGGTCGATCCTCTTCGTGCGGCTGCGGAGTTTCTCCGTGCGCATCGCAATGCCAGCTAGATAACTTCTTGCCATCGCTGCTCGCGCAACTTTAGAGTGAAGCGGATGCGCAACGGGGACGATGCTCTCGGGCTCAGGCAGAACTGGCGGAATCAAGCGGCATGATGGTTGCGCGCCGGGTTTCCCTGCTCCTCGTTCTGGTGCTGCTTTACCCGGCGGGGAAGGCTGCCAGTTCCGGTCTCCTGCCTGCGCAGGATCACGCTGTTGATGCGATGCCGCGGCGCGCGGGGTACGTGGGAGACGCGGCTTGCCTCGGGTGCCACAAGGAGCAGGCCCTGCTTTACGAGCACACCTCGCACCATCTGACTTCCCAACTGGCCAGCGCGCACTCGGTCCTCGGGTCGTTTCGCCCGGGGTCGAACGTGCTGATGATCAGCGATCCCGCGCGCGCGACGTCGGAGCCGGGCCTCTACTTCAGAATGGATGAGAAGAATGGCAGCTACTATGAGACCGCGGTCACCGGCTGGCAGGGCAAAACGGAGAGCCGAACAGAGCGCATCGATGTTGTGACCGGATCGGGTGTGCGCGGGGCAACGTATCTATATTGGGACGGCGACAGACTGTATGAGCTGCCGGTGAGTTACTGGACAGACGGGCATCAGTGGATCAACAGTCCCGGCTACGACAACGGGACGGCGAGGTTCTCGAGGCCGATTAACCCCGGCTGCCTGGAGTGCCACGCAACCTATATCAAGGCGCTTTCGCCGGATCCGCTGACGAATCGCTACGAAAGAGACAGCCTGATTACCGGGATATCGTGCGAGACGTGTCATGGTGCGGGGGCGGATCATGTTGCGAGGCAGAAGTCCGGGGCGGCGGCGAGTGAGGCGCAGGCGATCCTGAATCCGGCGAAATTCTCGCGTGACCGGCAGGTGGATCTGTGCGCGCTGTGCCACAACGGCATCCAGCGGGAGGAGATTGCTCCGGCCTTCTCGTATATGCCGGGACAGCCGTTGACAAACTACTTCAAGCCGCTGCCCATCGATACCCTGGAGCATCCCGACGTGCACGGCAACCAGGTCGGGCTGCTGCAAAGAAGCCGCTGCTATCTGTCGTCGCCTAACATGACGTGCTCGAAGTGCCACGACGTGCATGGGCCGGAGCGGACTGCGGCGGCGTATTCTGACCGCTGCCTTACTTGCCATCGCTGGGAGAGTTGCGGAGTGGCGAAGACGATGGGGCACAAGATAACGAATGACTGCATCGACTGCCACATGCCGGTCGAGCCGACGAACGTGATCGTGTCTGAAACCGGGAGCAAGGTGGTGCGGGCGAAGATGCGGAATCACTGGATCAAGGTTTATCCCGATGCGCGCATGCCGGAGGCTGGGACGCCGTTAGCCCGCGGTTCTGACTAGCCGCAACGCGATGCCATTGCCAGCGGCCGGAGAGCGAAGTGCTTTGTCGCCTCCCGCGTGTTCGAACTGCACAGTGGTCGTCTGGCCGGACTCGGGATCGATCCATTCACCGGAATAGCTTCCGGGCGGCAAGTCGAGTGTCACGTCAGCCGGGCCGCTGCCGTCGAGATAGATTGCATACACCTTGCCCGGAGTCGACAGCACGCGAGCGTAGGCCCCGTTGGCGTGCTTAACTGCACGAGTGTCGGGACCCAGGTCCGCTAATGGCAGGCTGCGCATGAATTGCGCCAGGATCCCGAGCTGGTGGCGAAAGGTGGCGCTGCCACCGCCGGGACCATTGGGCTCGGTGTCAGATCCGTCTTCGTGTCCGGCCGAGAAAGAGTAGTCGAGGCCGTCGAAGGCGCCGCCACCGGAGAGCATAAAGTTCCAGGCCTGGCGGCGGTAGGCGGCGTCATCGTGTCCGAGGAAGCCGGTCTCGTCGTAGGCCAGGAGCTTACCGAGTCTGTAGTTTGCTGAGGCGGCTTCAGGATAGGCGTAGTGGAAGTTCACGATGCTGACGTTCTGGATGAGGGCGCTCACCGGAAGTCCGAAATCGCAATAGTTCTGTGCGACGAGGTGTTTATTCGGCAGCGGCTCCTCTTCGCTCGCGATCCATTGCGCCACGTGTGCCTGCCACGCGATGGATTTGTCGTCGGCGGTCTCAATGGTGTTGGGAAACTGATTGCGAGCGGGCGGAAAGAGATAGGGGTTGACTACACCGGCGAGAACCGGGCGATCGGCGAAGGGTTCATTCTGGAGCTCGAAGATTACGTTGTCGAATGCGTTTACTTCGTGGACGAGCTTGCGTGTGTATCGCTCCTGCCAGGCGAGGATGTTGCCGTTTTCGACGGTGTTGATCTGCTTCCAGTCGATGGCGCCGGTGTTGTTGACGTTGTTGGCCGGATTGAAGGGGCTCAGGGCCCACTGCGCTTCTCCGTATTGCGAAGAGAAAAGGCTGATCTCGACCACGATACCGCGCTTTGCCGCTTCAGAGAGGAAATCGTGCAGGCGCGTGAAGTATTCCGGGTTCCATTGGGCAAGGTCGAATTTTTTGCCGCCGCCGGCATATCCGGGGGCGCTGCTTCGCTCCCAAGGAGCGATGAACCGGCCTTCGGCGGGAGCAAGATCGTTGCGGCGGATGCCGAAGGATTTTGCGGGGACTTCGACATAGCTCCCGGGAAAGAGACGCGTGTAATTCAGGCCGTCGGACTGCAGGGCATCGAGATATTTGCGGTAATCGAAGTCGGCGTTGAGCACCGCGCCGTAGTGCTCTCCGCTGGTGATGAGGGCGATGGTCTTTCCGCGAAAAAGAAAGTAGTGCGGATTCCTGGGATCGAGGCGGATGGGTGGTGATACGTCAGTCGGCGCGCCCCCGTATGCCGCGGCAAGCAGCGCGAAGAGCATTGCGGCACAGGTGAGTCTGTGTGCGGCCATCCGTTATCGAACTCCGCCACGGATGATAGCAGGCAGGGAACTCAAAGTTGAGCGGGTCGAATTGATGTGGTTATGCGCCAACACGGTTGCTGGACGAGGATCATGCGAGTCTGTTTGAATTTCGGGGTGGGTCGGGTGGTGAGCTCATGCGTTTTCAGATTGGCATGCTGCGCTCAACTCGGGGACGGCTGGGCATTGGCGTACTCCTGTGTGCCTTCTGTCTGACTACTGTGTCCCGAACGCAACAGGCGGGTTCCGCAACGCAACAAAACATCATGCTCAAAGATCCGACGCCAAGGCCTCCCGATCTTGAGAAGGTGTATAGCACCGACCCGGCTGAGCAGGCGAGGCTACAGCAGGCGGCAACGCTGAGGAACGCACAGATCAGGGAACAGGTAGTCAAGGCGACGGACAAGTTGTGCGAGCTGGCGCAGGAGTTGAGGGATGACGTGACCAGGAGCGGCAAGGATACGCCTTCCTCTCTTAATGCGGCCAAGGCCGCGCAGATTGAAAAGCTGGCAAAAAGCGTGAAAGAAAAGATGCAGATGCAGTAAGGTGATTCAGTGGCGACTCCGGTGATTTCCGACTCCTGTAAAGCTCGCAGCCCACGAAAGCGGTTCCTCTGTTTAGTCATTTTTGTTCTGGTGCTTTGCGCTTTGCCAGCGTGGACGCAACAGGCGGCCGGAGATTCTTCGCAGATATCGCCCAGTCCTGCGCAAAGCGACGCTACATCCGCCGCGGCGCCTGCTGCGCAGAAGCCGGAATCTCAAGTTGCCAAGACAGATGGGGCGGCGCCGAAGCCGATGACTCCCGCCGAGGAGCGCCAGGCGCAGATCGTGGCCGATACGAACAAGCTGTACCAGCTGGCGCAGGAGCTGCAGGCCGAGGTTGCCAAGAGCAGCAAGAACACTCTTTCGCTCGCTGTCGTGAAGAAGGCGGCTGAGGTGGAAAGGCTGGCCAAGAGCCTGAAGGAACGGATGAAGACCGAGTAGGCGCGCGGATTCTGCAGGCTTATGGCTGCGCCGGAGCATGGGCTCCGGAGATCTTCTGCACGAGACCCTGAATGGATTCCTTGTTCATGGTGCTGGCGGTTGCGAACTCGGCTTTCGCCTCGTCCTTTTTGCCCATCGATTGATACAGCCTGGCCAGTCTCCAGTGGGAGCTTACGTCTTTGGGATCGATGGCGATTGCCTTCTGCAACTGGGCGACTGCGTCCTGCTGGCGGCCTGACTCGGCGTAGACGATGCCGAGGTCGCGGTGCACCATGGCCGAGGATGGGTCGGCTGCCGCTGCCTTTTCGAGCTCCGTCTGCGCTTTCGCGTACTCGTGGAGCTGCACGTAAGCGTCGCCGAGATAGGCGCGGGCCTCGGCGTGGGTGGGGTCGTTGTCCAGCTCGGCCTGGAACTCCTTAGCCGCTTCGGCGTACTGGCTCTGTGCCCACAGCAGATAGGCGAGCCCGAAATGGACATCGGGCTCTTTCGGGTTTGCCTTCACGGCAGCGCGAAACTGCTCGATGGCATGAGTAGAGTCGCCCATGGCATCGGCCGCTTCGCCGGCAAGCATGTCGGCTTCAGCGGACTGGGCGTTGAGGGCGAGGATCTCCTTATAGGTGTCGAGGACGCATTGGTACTGCTTGCTCCAGAGACAGCTATGGGCGAGGGCGAGCCGTAGTTGCAGGCTCTGCGGATCGTGTTCGGTCGCCTGCTTGAGGTAGGGAATCGCGACCAGGTAATCGCCCATTCCGTAATGGGACATGCCCAGCAGGATGGTGAGACGTGGATCGCCGGGATGTTTCTTGAGCTCGACGCTGAAAGCCTTGATGGCTTCGGAGAACTGGCTGGTCTTGAAGAGGGCGAGGCCGAGATTCATCTCGAGGCTGGGCATGGCAGGATCGATCGCGATGGCCTTGCGGTAGTCAGAGATGGCTTCGGCGTAGTGCTGCTGGCGAGCCTCGATCAGTCCGAGATGCGCGAAGGCCTCGGCGTTGTGCGGATCGGTCTGGGCGATCGCCTGCCAGACTTCGGCTGCCTCCGCATTCTTGCCCTGCTGCTCGAGCACGAGGGCCTGCTGGCGCGTGGCTGCCTGGGCGCTGAGGGCGCGGGGCGTCATAATGCCGCACGCCAGAAGCAGGCACAATCCAATCTGGGAAAACGGGATCTGGGAGAACGGGGTCTGGGAAAACGGGTTCAATCGCGCCTTCCGAAGGAATCTACAGACCATAAGCTAACCGTGTGGACGAAGAGAGGGCAACTTATGTGAATCTTGTGCGCAAACAAAAGGCGCGACAGGCAAGCGCCCGCCGCGCCCTCGGGTTCAGGTTGAGTTAGAAGACGAACTTGCCTCCAAGTTCCAGCGCACGCGGGTCCCAGGTACTGCTGATCGCGCCGAAGTTTCCGGTCCCGAAGTTGCTGTTTACGTTCTGGAATTCGGTGTGATTGAAGGTGTTGAACGACTCAAAGCGCAGCTCGATGTGAGCAACCTCTTTGATGTTGAAAGACTTGTAGAGCGCGGTTGTGAAGTTGGTCCGTCCAGGCCCGACAGCGATATCCTTCCGGGCATTGCCGAATCCCTGGTTGGGGCCTCCGGCCCAGGCCGGAATCGGGGCACTGAATACGCTGGTGTCGAACCATTCGTTGACCTTCTTGATGGCTTTTGGCCTACGGCTTACGTCAGGACGGTTGGTGTAATTGCCGCCCAGACCGACCGGGTCATAGCCGACAGAAAGGCCAATCCCCTGGTTGGACTGTAAGGCACCGACATACCCGGATTCTGCGATGAAGGTGCCGGCAAGCTCCCAACCGCCCAGGAACGTCTTCATCAGGCCGGTGGAATTCTTGAAGAATGGAAGCTCGTAGATGTAGTTGACGTTGAAGATGTGACGGCGGTCGAGAGCGCCCGAGCCGTAGTCATAGTCAACGTTGAAGGGATTACTGATCGTTGCCAGATCGTAGCTGGTGATGTCGATTTCGTGCGACCAGGTGTAATCGGCCTCGCCGCTCAGCCCCCAGCGGTTTTGAATGCGGAGACCGGTCTGGAAACCGTTGTAGTTTCCGTTGGTGGTGTTCTGCTGCTGTGTGATGCCCGCAAATCCCTGGAAACTTCGATAGAAGTTGGCATTCGCCAGATTACGACCTCCGGGATTAGTGCCCGATTTGTTGCTGCCATCCCCGGCGTCTGCGCGGATGTTGAACGGGGTAGATAACGGAAAGTTGTTTATCGGCATATCGATGTTTTGGCTCCAGGCTACGTTGCCGACATACTGGACTATCCAGATGACAGACGGTGCAACCTCATGCTGGATGCCGATGCTGTACTGCGCAACGGCGGGAGCGGGATAGTAGGCGTCCAGGGTTGTAAGACCCTGGGGGAAGGTTGGGGTGCTGGCAGTCAGTCCGCTGACCCAGCTGGTATGCGGATCGGAGAGAAACACGTTGGTGGCTGAAGGATCGTAGTAGAACGGCGGGTTGGTTCCAGTGTTGTAGATATCGTTCCCCTGGAGCCGCTCATAGAACGTTCCGAAACCGCCGCGAACGACAGTACGGCCGTTGCCGGCAACGTCATACGAGAATCCCACACGAGGCTGGACGGTCTTCCAATAGTTCTTTACGAGGCCGTGCGGATAACCGTTTTCGCCTCCAATGTAGATACCGTTCAGATAGAAGGGATGGGTAAATCCCGCCGGGGTGGCGAAGCCGGGCCCGTTCGGATTCATGGAGCCATCAGCGTTGAACTGGGGCGCCAGGCTTGGGTTATACAGCGCCGGGTTGAAGTTCGCGATCTGCTTGTTCCGCTCCCAGGCGTGCGGCAGGCCGTCCCAGCGAAGGCCAAGCTGCAGGCTGAGCCGCGGATTCACCTTCCAGTTATCCTGTCCCCAGAACGATACGGTGTTGTTCACATAATGATTGATGTTCAGGGCCTGGGTCTGGTCATAAGCGCTGGATAGCCCCAGGAGCATGTCCATCATGGCATCCCCTGTTTGGTTTGCCTGCCAGTAGAACTGGCCTCCCGGCTGGCCGAACAGCTGCTGGTTCTTGGTGTAACGCATGTAGCTGAAGCCATAATTCATGGAGTGCGTGCCCTTAGTCCAGGAGACATCGAACCTGGGCTGATAGTCCTGGGCGGCATTTTTCCAAGGCGCCGAACCGGGGTTCTCCTGCGTGTTGTAAGGAGCGCCCCAGTGCATATTGGGCAGGTTGCTCGAGGTGTTGTCGAAGTATCGGTTCACGCCCCAACCGGAAGGCGTGAGCGAATTTGGACTGTTGGTGATGTTGATGGTGTTGCCGTCGTAGTTGAAGCTGGCCTCGGCCAGAAGGCTCGGATTCAGCGCTGCCGTTAATTTGACGGCTGCGCTGTTCGAGGGATTCTTCAGGACGCTGGTGATAGCGGTGTAGTCGGCGCCTGACCAGCCGAGCATTGGGGAAGCATAAGTCTGCGTCACGCCGTCATGCAGGTAATGCCCCAGCAAATGCCACTTGTCATTGATGTTGTGATCGATGCGCACCACGGTATCCCAAACGTCGATTGGCTGAACCGCCGACACAATGGCCTGACCATTGGCTGTGGTGGGTTGGGGGATAATGCCGGTGCCGAAGTACGACAGGGCGTTTGGGTCGAAGAGGGCTGCCGGGATCGTGTTATTCGGAAAAGGATCGCCCGGGGTCAGACCTAATGACGCCAGCTTGACCCGATAACCTGGATCCGTAACGTTCGGAACTACGATCGTAGTCGAGGGGGCAAATGCCGGCGGCACATAGTGCAGGTCTGTGCCGGCAACCGGAAAGTCAGGAGCGGGCAGTGTGTTCTTGGCACTTGGAGCGCTACCCTGAATCAATTTGCGCCACTCTTCGTTGACGAAGAAGAAGGTCTTTTGCCGGTCGTTGTTGTAGACATGCGGGATGACCACCGGACCGCCGATATTGAATCCGAAGATGTTGTAATTCAGCTTGGTTCGCGGAGTAACCGGCGTGCTGGTTTTGTTGAAGTAGTTGTTCGCGTTGTAAGCGGTGTTGCGGTTGAACTCCCAAGCCCCACCGTGAAACTTCTGCCCGCCGCTCTTGATACCAAGGCTGATGGTTGCGCCAGAGGATATACCGTACTCAGGCGGATAGTTGCTGGCCAACACCTCGAACTGGGCAATGGCATCCTGTGAAGGCATGATATCCATGCCGCCGGCGCCGCCGCGGTCGTCAGCTTCGCCGCCGTCAATCAGCCAGATATTGTGGCTCTGGCGAAGGCCGTTGACGCTGAGTGTGAAGTTGGCGGCAACGGAGGTAGGAGTATTGTTGTCCGGCAGGGCCGAACTGACGCCCATGCCGAGAGCGGCCAGGGCGGCAAAGTTTCGGTTTTCTGTCGCAATCTTCTCGATCTGTTGTCCGCTGATCAGGGTGCTGACCACGTTGGAGTCGGTCTGAACCTGGAGCGCCTGGGCGGCGACCGTGACGGTTGTATTTACCGCGCCGACGGTCAGCGTTACATCGGCGCGCAGAGTCTGCGAGACGTTCACCTGCAGGCCGGTTCGGACGTAGGTCTCAAAACCGTTCGCAGTGACCTTGAGGTTATAGGTGCCGACGTTCAGCCCTGGAAAAGTGAAAACTCCTGCGCCGTTTGAGTCTGTAGTGGTCGAAACTCCTGTTGCAGTGTCAGTGAGAACGAGTTGAGCGCCGGCAATTGCCGCGGCTTCCTTGTCCACCACCGTGCCAGTAATCTGTGAGTTCTGCTGTCCGTAAACTCCTACGCAGGCCAGAGCGAAGAGCAGAGACAGCAAGAGTGCTTGATACCTTGCGTGCTTCATCATGGTGCGCCTCCATCAAAGTTGGTTCCAAGTACTTCTTCAGAGCGGCCTCATCTCTATTTCCAACCGGACCGCTGCTTTACCGAAGTTACTCAACTGCTCTGTCACCGCGTTGCCGGGTGGTGATTTTGCAGGCAATTGCTAAAACGATTTACCATTGCGGCGAAAAGATATGTGGAGACATGAGCGAATGTCAAGAGAATTTTGCGAGGTGATTTTGGCCGTGGGAAGGCGAGTTTCTCCCTTGCAAGAGTCTCTCTATTGCTCTCGTTATGAAGGACAACCTTTCCGGATTTGGGCCCCGTTGACTGATATTCGGAAGCGATAAAACCGCCTGACTGACAACCGTATGGCGCAAGGCACAGTTTTCCGGTAGAACAAACTGAAGTGCCCATCAGCAGCCCAACCACCCAAAAGCCGGCGTCCCCTGCGGGCACGCACCTGGTGCAGGGACTCGGTCTCTTCAGCGCCACCGCCATTGTTGTTGGATCGATGATCGGCTCGGGCATCTTCATAGTGCCTGCCGATATCAGCCGGAACGTAGGTTCGCCGGCTCTGTTGATTGCAGCGTGGCTGGTAACCGCGGCGATGACGATGATCGGCGCGCTGAGCTACGGGGAACTCGCGGCGATGATGCCCCGGGCCGGCGGACAATATGTATATCTGCGCGAGGCGCTGGGGCCGATGTGGGGCTTTCTGTATGGATGGACCCTGTTCCTGGTGATCCAGACGGGCACCATTGCGGCTGTCGCCGTGGCGTTTGGCAAATTCCTGGGCGTGTTCTTTCCCGGCGTTTCGACGTCGCACTGGTTGTGGCATATCGGCCACGTGCCGGCGTGGCGGGTGGGTCCGATGCTGCTGGGGAATATGGATATAGGGGTGAATTCCGCAAACCTCGCCGGTATTGCCGTGGTGGTTTTGCTGACCTTTATTAATGTGTTCGGAGTACGGCTGGGGGCTCTGGTCCAGAATGTGTTCACCACGGCAAAAGCGGCTGCGCTGCTGGGGCTGGTGATCTTCGGGTTTCTGTTGGGGCGGAATGCCGATGCCATCCGGGCCAACTTTGGGGCGAACTTCTGGAAGGGGGCTTCGTTCTCTACGCTGCATGCGGTCGAGGTGGGAGTTGGCGGGTCGATCGCCATGGTTGGGCTGTTTACGATCCTGGCCGTCGTGCAGACGGGGTCTCTGTTCTCGGCCGATGCCTGGAACAACGTGACTTTCACCGCCGGAGAGGTGCGCAATCCGCGCCGGAACCTGCCATTGTCGCTGGCGATCGGCACCGGCCTGGTGCTGACGCTCTATATTCTGTCGAACTTTGTTTACCTGATGGCGCTGCCCCTGCACGGCAATCCGCATGGCGCGACGATCTTTGCCCGCGGCATCCAGTACGCCTCGGAGGACAGGGTTGCAACCGCGGTTCTTCAGGAGATCTTTTCCGCGCGCGGGGCCTACCTGATGGCTGCGGCGATTCTGGTGTCAACCTTCGGATGCGTGAACGGGCTGACACTTGCCGGGGCGCGCGTTTACTACGCGATGAGCCGCGACGGGCTGTTCTTCAAGGCCGCGGGCCAGCTGCATCCCCGGTTCAGCACTCCAGTGGTGTCGCTGGCGGTGCAGGCGGTCTGGACCTGCTTCCTATGTCTTTCGGGGTCGTACAGCCAGCTACTGGATTACACGATGTTCGCGGCGCTGGTCTTTTACATCCTGACTATCGGCAGCCTGTTCGTCCTGCGAGTGCGGCGTCCTGATGCGGAAAGACCCTACCGGGCGGTGGGCTATCCTGTGCTGCCTGCGGTTTATATAGTGATGGCGGCGTGGATATGTATCGTACTATTGCGTTACAAGCCCCAGTACACCTGGCCGGGCCTGTTTATCGTTCTGGCGGGCGTTCCGGTCTATATGTTGTGGTCACGCCTGGGAACGGCGCAGTCGCCGGATTGAATTTTGGAGGAACAGCCTTTTAAATGGCTAAACTGTTGGCGGTCAAGCCGCTCTCGCTTCTGAAGCAGGAATCCAGCGAAGAAGGGGAGCACACACTCAAGCGGTCTCTGGGGCCGGTGAATCTCATCACGCTCGGCATCGGAGCCATTATCGGGGCAGGCATCTTTGTCCTGACCGGTCAGGCCGCCGCCCTCCACGCCGGGCCAGCCATTGCGCTCAGCTTCGTTGTCGCCGGAATTACCTGCGCGTTCGCCGGATTGTGCTACGCGGAGTTTGCCTCCATTATTCCTATCGCTGGATCGGCCTATACCTACGGGTATGCCACGCTGGGCGAACTCGTGGCGTGGATCATCGGCTGGGACCTGGTGCTCGAATACGCCTTTGGCGCGGCCACTGTCGCTTCCGGATGGTCGGGCTACCTGCTGAGCCTGCTTGAGCAGCTTAAGTTGATTCCGTCGCCCTCGCTGGCGCGCTTTACGACGACGTACGGAAACGACCTGTATAAATATCACGGCAAGTGGGAGCCGCTGGCTTCGCTGCCGATGGGCGTGTCGACGGCGGGACTGACTCACGTCGTGGGGATTTTCAACGTCATCGCCTTCCTGGTGATTCTTGCCGTGACTACGGTCCTGGTGATCGGGATCAAGGAGTCGGCCAATCTCAACTCGGCAATTGTCATGGTGAAATTGGGTGTCGTCGGCATCTTCCTGGTGCTGGGCATCAACCACCTGATTCATCATCCGGAATTGCTGAAGGCGAACTGGCATCCCTTCATCCCGCCGCACCAGGGGCCGGGAGCGTTCGGAATCCAGGGCATCGTCGCCGGAGCCTCGTTTGTCTTCTTTGCCTACATAGGATTTGACGCTGTCTCCACGGCCGCGCAGGAAGCGAAAAATCCGCAGCGGGACATGCCGATCGGGATCCTCGGCTCGCTGGTGGTCTGCACCATCCTGTACATTCTTGTTTCGCTGACACTGACGGGCCTGGTCCCATATACCGAGCTGAATGTGGCGGAACCCGTAGCCGTCGGCATCGATGCGACCGGCGTTGCATGGGGCAGCCTGCTGGTGAAGATAGGCGCGGTTTTCGGGCTGGGGACGGTGATGCTGGTAATGTTGCTCGGCCAGTCGCGGGTCTTCTTTTCGATGTCCCGTGACGGCCTGCTGCCGAAGTGGGCAAGCGACATTCATCCGAGGTTCCGCACGCCGTGGATTTCGAACATCATCGTCGGCACGATCGTCGCGTTTCTTCCCGCGCTGCTGCCCATCGCCAAGCTGGCTGCGCTGGTGAATATGGGAACGCTGCTGGCGTTCGCCATTGTGTCGGCCGGAGTGTGGATTCTTCGTGTTCGTCATCCCGACCTGGAGCGCCCTTTCCGCACGCCGCTGGTGCCGCTGGTGCCGATTCTGGGCGTCCTCAGCGCCTTCTACCTGATGCTGAACCTGCCGCTGATCACGTGGATCGTGGCGATTGCGTGGCTGATCATCGGGCTCGTGATCTACTTCACCTACTCGACAAAGCACAGCAAGGTGCAGCAGCTCACATTGGCGACGAAGCAGACCACCACTCTCTAGTCCGCACGCTGCAACGGCCTCCCGCACCAGGGAGGCCGTTGTGTTTATGCACGGCGTGCCATGCGAGCTTCGAGACCGGCTCGTACTGCAGGCCATTCGTCGCTGGTGATGCTGTACCAGACGCTGTGGCGGTAACTGCCGTCGGGCATGATCATGTGGTTGCGAAAGGTGCCTTCGTATTTCGCGCCGAGGGCGGCGATGGCGTTCTGCGACTGCAGATTGTTGTGGTGGGTCTTGAAAGATACGCGGATCGCTCCCAGCATTTCGAAGGCGTGCTGGAGCTGCAGATATTTCGCTTCCACGTTGATGCCTGAGCGCTGCCAGGCGGCCGCCAGCCAGGTTCCGCCGATTTCAAGCCCGCGGTTACGGGCGTCGATATCCATGTAGCGGGTGGAACCGATGATCCTGTTGTCGGCCTTGCTCCAGGTCACCCAGGGCAGAGCTTTGCCGGCAGCGGCCTGATCGAGAGCCTGCTCGATCCACGTGCGCAGGTCGGCCTCAGAATCCATGCGCATCGGCATCCAGCGCCAAACCTCTGAAGAAAATGCTACCTCGGCGAGAGAGGGAAGGTGGTCTATACGCAGCGGCTCGAGGCGGACAAGGCGCCCTTCGAGGCTCACGGGCTCGACAATCATTGCTCCGGCCATTACAGATGAGTTTACCGAGGCGGATATCTTCATAGGCGCAAGCATCTGAAGCAGGTAAACTTGGCTCACCCCCAACGCTCAACGCATGCAGACGTTCACCAGATTCGGGCCCTACGAAATCATCGAGGAGATCGGCCACGGCGGCATGGGGATCGTGTATCGCGCTCACGATACGCGGCTGAGTCGCGATGTTGCGCTCAAGGTTATCGCCGACAGCTACCTCTCGTCCTCTGCGACGCCAATCACGGCGACGCATGAGCGGTTTCTGCGCGAAGCCCGGTCTTCATCGGCGCTGAATCACCCGAATATCTGCACGATCTACGACGTTGGCGAGAAGGACGGGCGGCCCTACCTGGTGATGGAGCTGCTCGAGGGACAGACGCTCAAGCAGATCATCCATGCGCTTCCGCTGCCGGTCGATCAGGTTCTCGACTACAGCATTCAGCTTGCTTCCGCCCTGGTCGAAGCGCACCGGCATGGCATTCTGCACCGCGACATAAAGCCGGCGAACCTGTTCGTCGTTCGCCGCGGGCAGGGAAGTGGCGTTCTGAAGGTGCTGGACTTCGGTCTGGCGAAGCGCTCATTGCTGGCAGGCGATGCCTCCGCCACCAACTCGATGGGCAACCTGACGGGCCTGGACGGCATGGGGACACTCACCACTACAGGATCGACGGTGGGCACGGTGGCCTACATGGCTCCCGAGCAGGCGCGCGGAGAGGAGCTCGACGGCCGCGCCGATGTGTTTTCCGCCGGCGTTGTCATGTACGAGATGGCGACCGGCTCCTCGCCGTTCTTTGGCCAATCGGTTGCCGACATCATTGCCGGCCTGCTGGCACGAGAACCGGAGCCTATCCGCAAGCGAGTGCCTCAGTTTCCGAAGGAACTGGATCGGGTGATTCAGAAGGCACTGGCCAAGGATAAGGAGCAGCGGTACAGCTCGGCCGCGGAGCTGCTCGCCGATCTCGAACGGGTGCGACTCGACCTGCTGGCTCTGACCGGGGGAGCTATCTCGGCGGGGACACTTGGACTAGTCAAACGGCGTAGAGACCGCTGGCGCTGGCTGACCACTTCTCTGGTGGTTGTGCTGCTGGGGATGGGAGCGTACTTAGGCTGGCGTTGGTGGAAGACGACGACCAAGCCACCGCCGCTGGGTCAGGCCGATTCGATCATCGTGTCTGAATTTACGAACCGGACGGGCGACCCCAGCTTTGACTTTGCCCTGAAGCAGGCCCTGACGGCACGGCTTCAGCAATCACCGTTCCTGAACGTGGTGAGCGAATCGCATCTGCGGGAGAATCTGCCTTATCTCGGCAAGCCGGCGGATGCGGCGATTACGCCCCCAATTGCGCGCGAGATTGCCGAACGCGAGGGCGACAAGGCGGTGATCAACGGGACGATTGCCAGCATCGGCAATCAGTATCTGATCACCCTCGAAGCGGTTAACGCCTCGACAGGAGATGTGCTGACCCGCGCGGAAAAGCAGGCGGACGGCAAAGACAAGGTTCTCGACGCACTGCGCGACGCCTCTGACGAGCTGCGGAAGAATCTCGGCGAATCGCTGGCCTCGATTAAGAAGCTCGACGTACCACGCAATGAGGCTACGACTCCGTCGCTGGAGGCTTTTCGCTTTTATGCTCTCGGGCAAAGCCAGCAGGCACAGGCCAATTACAAGGAGAGCATCACGTTTTACAAGCGAGCCATCGAGCTCGATCCCAACTTTGCGATGGCATATGCGAGCCTGGGCGTGGCTTATGTCGCTCTTGGCGATGAAACACAGGGCAATGCAGCCATCACCCGCGCCTTCGAGTTGTCGGGCAAAGGAGTATCGGAGCGCGAGAGACTCTACATTCGTGCGCGGTACTACATGAACGTCACGGGCGACCTGCCGCAGGCCATCGAGATTCTGCGCCTTTACCGCGAGACCTATCCGAACGATGCGGCGGTGCCCAGCCAGCTTTCTGTTGTCTACCTGACGCTGGGTCAGTTCGAAAGAGCGTACGAAGAGGTCAAGCAGACGCTCAAGATGAATCCGGCGAGCGGGCCGGCTCGTGTGAACGCCATTCTCTCACTGACGGCGCTCAACCGCTTTCAGGATGCGAAGCAGGTATTCGATCAAGCCGAGGCGCTGAATCTCGCCGATGACGCATCAGTGCGCGGCATGTGGATCTACACGGCGTATCTGATGGGTGATCAGGACATCGGTGCAGCAACAACTGGATTGGGCACACGGCCAGCCGGACGGCTTCATTCTCAACTCGCAGATGGCGCTGATTCACGAAAACGAAGGGCGAATCACCGCCGCGTCTCAGGATTGGCAGATGGCCATCAACCGCATGACGGATCAGAAGCTGGTGAATGCGACGGCAACCCTGATCGTTCAGCAGACGTTGGACCGGGCAGTAGTCGGGTCATGCGAAGATGCGGTGCCGCGCCTGGACCGCGCCCTGCAGCTCGACCACGAACGGACAATGCAAGGGAGTGCGGCGCTGGCCTTTGCATTGTGTGGGCAGCCTGCTCGTGCGATGGGGATACGGCGGTCGCTGGCCAAAGACTATCCGCAGGACACCATCATCAACCATGTCTTCCTGCCGGACATCGACGCAGTCATTGACCTGGGCCGGAACCGTCCGCAGGATGCGCTTACCGACCTTGCTCCGGCGGCGGACTATGACATTCTCGGCATCGGAGCATATCTGCGCGGGCTGGCACATCTTGCGTTGAAGGATGGAGCGGCGGCGGCCGCGGATTTCAACTTCCCGGCTACGCACCGCAGCGTCTTTGTGCTGTGCCAGGTGCAGGGGATGAATGTGGCGTATCCGCTCAGCCTGCTCGGGCTGGCGCGGGCCGAGGTTCAGGAGAACGATCTGGCCAAGGCCCGGCAGCAATACCAGGCCTTCTTCAATTACTGGAAGGCGGCCGATCCCGATCTGCCGCCGCTGGTAGAAGCGCATAAGGAAGCTGCGAGGCTGGGACTATAAAGCAGAGCCCTTGAGGCGTAAACTATCCGCATGCGGCGGGTGCTGACGTTTCTGGTGGCTGGCGCGATGGTTCTGGCGGTTCCGCAGGCGGTGCTCGCCCAGCGCGGCGGCGGTCACGGAGGCGGAGGCGGGCATGTCGGAGGCTTCTCCGGCGGTGCCGGCGCCAGAGGGTTCTCGGGCGGATCGTTCTCTGCGCCGCACAGCGGATCATTCTCCGGTTTTGCGCCGCGCGGCTTTTCCGCGCCCAGGATGGGCTTCTCACCCCGGCCGCTGGGATCCGGATTTTCAGCGCGGCCGTATGCGGGCTACCCGCAAAGAGGCTGGCCGGCGGCACGGTCTCCATTTGGACAATTGAGCGCTCCGGCGGTGAGGCGCGGGCCATATCCGGGCGTTGCCGATGGCAGAACGTGGAACGGACAGCCGGGACACGGCGGACACTCCGACGGGCACCGGCCGGACTATCACTCGCACTCCCATTACTCGCATTATGGATACGGATACCCCGTTTACGCCTCGTCCTTGTATGGATGGCCGTGGTATGGGGCGTGGCCGTATTTCGGCAACTGGGATGATTCTGGTTACGATTCTGATTCTGACGCCAGTGCGGCGCACGCCCAGTCTTATGCCGAGCCGGAGACCGCACCCGCGGAGGAACCTGAGTCGCGTCCCGTGTATCAGCCTTATCAGGCTGAGGTCGCCGCTAATTCCGCTCCTGGGCCTGAGCCGGCGCTAACCATCGTCTACAAGGATGGACGGTCGCAGCAGGTCCATAACTATGCCCTCACCCAGACCACTCTCCTGTTGCTTGATGACGCGTCTTCGGGGCGCACGCAGCAGGTTTCGCTGCAGGAGATCGACCTTTCCGCGACGGAGCAGGCAAATCGCGCGGCGGGAGTGGATTTCAGATTGCCGGTCAGGAATTAGGCCTCGGCGGATTAAACGGTAGCCTTTGTACCCGGCGTGGCTGCGCGCGGGCGAAACGCAAGCAGAGTCACGGCGAGAGCCATAACCACTCCGATCACAATCTTCAGAAACCTTGCAATTGCAAGATGGCCGGGGCTGCCCACGACCTCATCCCGCAAGCATCTCGAGAACTTGAGTTCTGCTCGCATAGAGCGACGGTTTGAACCATAGACGTATCGTTGTGAAAGCGTGTACATTTACGCAGTAATCAAGCGTCTCGCGTTATTGCCTTGAGTGGAGTGTATCCGGCCAAGTACATTGGCGGTCGTCACAAGAGACATTCAGAGGAAGGAACAAACAGAGCACAGTGAATCTGACACTTATCGACTGGCTCATCATGCTTCTGTATTTCGTTTTTGTGCTGGGCATCGGCTTTGCACTCAAGCGATTCATGAAGACGAGCAAAGACTTCTTCCAGGCCGGCCGTGCTCTTCCCGCCTGGATCTGTGGACTGGCCTTCATCTCCGCCAACCTGGGCGCGCAGGAAGTCATCGGCATGGGCGCGTCAGGCGCCAAGTACGGCATCGCAACCAGCCACTTCTACTGGATTGGCGCGATTCCGGCGATGATCTTTGTCGGCGTGTTCATGATGCCTTTCTATTACGGCTCGAAGGCGCGTTCGGTGCCCGAGTTTCTACGGCTGCGCTTTGACGAAAAGACGCGTGGCTATAATGCCTGCTCCTTCGCGGTGATGACGGTGTTTTCATCGGGCATCTCGATGTACGCGATGGCGCGACTGATCCAGACGCTGCATATCTTCGACTCGCTCTTCATCAGGTTGAACCTGCCGGTTGGATGGGTATTCCATTTCGCCATCTTCCTCTCCGCCATCATCGTGCTCGGCTACATCTTTCTCGGCGGCCTGACCAGCGCGATCTACAACGAGGTGCTGCAGTTTTTTCTGATCGTCGCGGGATTTCTGCCGCTGGTCTGGGTAGGGTTGAAGAATGTGGGCGGATGGAGCGGACTCAAAGCTACGCTGCCGGCCGCGTATACACACTCCTGGCGCGGTATGACCAACCCGCACAACAATCCGTTGGGCGTCGAGTGGTTCGGGCTTTCATTCGGGCTGGCGTTTGTCCTGTCGTTCGGCTACTGGTGCACGGATTTCCTGGTGATCCAGACGGCGATGGCGACAGATACAGAGGAGTCCGCGCGGCGGGTCCCGCTGATCGCGGCGATTCCGAAGATGTTCTTTCCGTTTCTCGTGATTCTTCCCGGCCTGATTGCAATTGCTACTCCGGCTGTTACACAACATGCCTTGAAGCAGGCGCCTGGTGTCACCGCTTCTGCGAACGCAACTGCTGACGTGGGCGGCTCGGCAGAGATGACCAAAGGGCTGATTCCGGCGAAGGTCAATCCCGTTACCGGCAAGGTGATGACCGACGAGAAGGGGAATCCGCTCTTCGACTACGATCTGGCAATTCCCAACATGCTGCTGCACTATTTCCCGACGGGCATTCTCGGCCTGGGGCTCACAGCGTTGCTCGCCAGCTTCATGTCCGGAATGGCCGGAAACGTGACCGCATTCAATACCGTCTGGACCTACGACCTTTATCAGTCCTACATCCACAAAAATGCCAGCGACGCACACTACCTCAAGGTCGGGAGGTGGACCACGGTCGGCGGCATCTTACTTTCGATTGGCGCCGCGTATGCAGCGACGTCGTTCAACAACATCATGGACACGCTGCAACTTGTGTTCTCCTTTGTGAATGCGCCGCTGTTTGCGACGTTCCTTCTTGGTATGTTCTGGAAGCGGACGACAGGACACGGAGCATTTACCGGCCTGGTGAGCGGCACGGTCGCTGCCGTCCTGCATCACGGTCTTACGCTGCCCACAGATGCGCGTCCCGGCATCCACGGCGGATGGATTACAGTTCTCCACCATTACCCGAGTGAAATGGCGCAGAACTTCTGGACGGCGATCTGGGCCTTCTCGACGAACTTCGTCATCACGGTGATCATCAGTCTCATGACCAAGCCGCGTCCGGAGCCGGAACTGGTTGGACTTGTCTATTCGCTTACGCCAAAGCCCGTCGAGCACCACATGCAATGGTATGCACGTCCTAAAGTGATCGCTGTTGGCCTGATCGTGATGCTGGTTGCGCTGAACCTGATCTTCAAATAGGCGGCAGGAGAAAAGCAGATGAACCTCGACCTTCGCATACCCATGGGACTGCTCTTCACCCTCGTCGGCGGCATCATGAGCATCTATGGATTTTTCACTCGCGGCAGTGCCATCTATGAGCGCTCCGACGGAATGAACATCAACCTCATCTGGGGACTCATCATGCTGGTGTTCGGGGTCGCGATGTATACGCTCGGCCGCAGGTCAGACAAGCGTCCACGCGCTGCGCAGGTTGAAGGCACCACACGTCCGATGGGGCATGGCCACGGCGGCCACTAGACCGCCGGGCCACACCTTGCGTTCGGTAAGCGCTGCACGTCAGGTAAGCGCTGCACGTCAGGTGAGCGCTGCACCCCTGCAGCCTGCGTGCCCGCAATGGCAGGAAAGCTCGGTGACATTTTTTGCGCCTTCGCACGCCGCGCTGCAATACTTCTCTCCGTCTGGAACAGTGCAGCTGCAGGACGAATGAGCACACTTCTTTGGTTCGTTGGACATGGTCATTTCCTCCTGAATCCCTGGCGGGAATCTTTCCTGTTGGATGCACCCGCGAGCGATCTCTGCGACCGGCTCAATATTTTCTCCGCATGTCTTTTCGTAGGCTCCGGCATCCCCGGCATGTAAGAATGCGGTGGAATGCCGACGACCGCTCCGTCCAGCCATCTCCAAGCGAGCATCTCGAAGAAGATGACGCGCAATGCGTGGTTGCTGATGGGGCTTTGCGTCCCAGTGATCTGCCTGGCTGTGTACTATGCGCCGTTCCTTGTCTCGCTCGGCTGGCACGCGATGCACGGCACGACCGTGAACTACCGTGGGCTGCGGGTGCGGGTTCCACTGGGATGGACTGCCGATCTTACGCTGACGAAGGACGACTACCCGGCAAATCCGCAGGGCATCACGCTCGAGAAGCAGCCGAAGAGTCTGGCTTTCGAAGTCGCCGGACCGGAGATGATGTACTTCAACCTGCTTCTGCCGGATGCGGGCAAGAACCCGGCGCAGCAGGCCCAGGAGTGGAAGAATTTTTTCCTCCAGGCGCATTCTGCCTCGGAATTCCAGATCACCGAGCCTGAGGGCGTTTCCCCCGGTATGGACTGTCTCGAAGCTACGCCGGTCGGCAACCAGGCAGCTGCGGCGTTGACGTGCATTTCGGTGAAGGAGGGTTGGGTTGCCACATACGCTGGCGCGCAGGTGCACGTCCCATTGTTCCTCGAAGTAGCCGCGAACTTAAAGGCAAAGCGTTAACGGCGTGCTCGCAAGATGAAGCGATCCGCGGCATTCATCTTCAACAGACCCGAAGCCGCTAAACTAAAACCAGCATGAAGCACCGCACAATCAAGCATTATGAACTGATCCGCCGTCTGGGCGCGGGCGGCAGCGGAATCGTCTATCTTGCGACCGACACGCTGCTCATGCGGCCTGTTGTGCTGAAGGTTCTGAAGCGCGGCGCGCTTACCCTCGAGCAGATGCGCAGCACCGTCCTGCGTGAGGCGCGTATGGCGTCGGCGATCGAGCATCCCAATGTCTGCGCGATTTATGAAGTCGGTGAGGAGGGCGAGGAAGCCTTCATCGTGATGCAGTATGTGCCGGGTCAATCACTCGACAAACTCATCGCGAAGGGGCCGGCGAGCCTGCAGTTGCTGCTCTCGGTGGGCATCCAGATAGCAGACGGTCTGAGCGCGGCTCACTTGCTGGGAATCTTTCATCGCGACTTGAAGCCGGCCAATGTCGTTCTGACGGATGGCGGCCTGGCGAAGATTCTCGACTTCGGTCTGGCCCGCCGTATCAATCTTGAAGATGCGGAATTCGACCCGGCCAAGCCGGCAACGCGCAAGGTGGGCCCGGTGCAGGCCACCTATACCGCACGCGGTGGAACGATCGCGTACATGGCGCCCGAGCAGTTTGTCACCGGGCAGAGCAGCGTACAGAGCGACCTCTGGGCGCTGGGCGTCATCCTTTATGAGCTGGCCAGCGGACGCCATCCTTTCGCGCGGCCCGATGCGGAAGAGTTTCAGAGCATTCGGGCTATTCAGTATCTGGATCCGCAGCCGCTGGATGTATCGCCCGAGCTGAATTCCGTGATTGTAAAGCTCCTCGAGAAGAATCCGGCGGAGCGATATGCGAGCGCGGCAGACGTGCGCGAGGCGCTCAAGACCATCATGAAGACCTCGCAGATCGAGACGGGTATCATTCCCGGCGACGCGGCCGCGAATCTGCCGCCTTCGAATGCCGAGGCCGAAAAGCGCACGACGGGAATCCTGTCGATGCTGGCCGAACGCTTTCGCGAGTCGGCGGACACGAAGGAGAAGCAGAACACGATTCTGGTTCTGCCGTTTCAGAACTTCGGACCGTCGGAGGCCGCTCCGCTCTACGGATTCGCTCTGGCCGACGCGATCGCCGCGCGGCTGGCGCGCATGTCGTCGCTGGTGGTGCGGCCTTCGAGCGCGTTACTGCATCTGCCGATCGCGCAGATGGATCCGCTCGAGATCGGCCACAAGCTGCTGGTTGAGTGGGTGCTCACCGGAAACTTCATCCGTTCGGAGAAGGGATTCGATCTCAACTGGCAGCTGCTCAACGTGACCGGCGAGAGCGTTCGCGCGGGCGGCGCCATCAGCGTGCCTTCGTTCGATCTGATCGCGGTGCAAACGGAGATCTGCAACGAAGTCTTCGCGTCGCTGCAAGGGCTGGGGCAGCTCAACCAGCAGCCGGAACGCGGATCGGCGCGCAGCGAGCCTCTGGGTGAAAATCTTTCCGAAGAGTATCTGCAGGCGCGCGCAGTACTGTCTTCCTTCACGCAGCGCACCAGCAGCCGGCTGGAACTCGACCGTGCACGCGAGCTTTTTGACAACGTGGTGGAGCGTGACCCGAAGTTTGCGCCGGCGTGGACAGGCCTGGGCATCACGCATCTGCAGTATCTGCGACACGGATTTGGCGGCCAGATGCACGTGATGGCGGCGCGCCGCGCCTTTGACCGCGCACTTGAGATCGATCCCGGATCGATCGAAGCGAACCTCTACCGCGTTTACATGCTGCTTTCGCGCGGGGAGAAGGAGAGTGCGCGCCACGGTATCGAAAACCTGCTGCACGAGGCTGCGAACGACTGGAACGTGCACATGGTTGCGGGGATCACGCTGCGGCTGGACGGCATGTACGAGCAGGCGATCGACCAGTTCAACCGCTCGCTCAGCCTGAACCCTTCGAATGCGCCGGTCATCTACAACCACCGCGCGCGCGTGTACCAGTATCAGAACCAGCTTGAGCTGGCTTCCGACGAGATTGAGAAGGGCCTGACCCTTGAGCCCAGGCATCCGTTGCTGCGAACGTCACTTGCGTATCAGCGAATGCGCCAGGGTGATCTGCCGCAGGCGATTGAGATTCTGGAGGGCGTCATCCGCGACGATGACAGCATGCGGATCGCCTATCCAACGCTGGCGATGTGCTATGCCATGCAGGGTGACAGGGAGCGCGCGGCGTCGCTTATCGAGGAGGGTTCGATGGCGGCCGCGGAAGCCGACAGTGAGATGGCGTATCGGCTGGCAACTTACTTTGCGGTTGACGGCGATGAGAGCGAAGCGCTGCACTGGCTGCGGCGCGCCATCTATCTGGGCAACGAAAACTATCCGTGGTTCGCGAAGAATCCCGCGTGGAGCCGACTGAAGGGACACGGCGATTTCGAGCGCATTCTTGAAGACCTGAAGAAGACGTACCGCCGCAACCAGAAGAACTGGAAGCGGCTGCTCGAGCAGTTGCCTCAGACCTCTTCGTGAGCGGATGTGATGGTGCAGGTCCCTGGGAGCGGCATGACGCCACGCCGCTCCCAGGGCCTGCTGCACGATCTGCTTCTTTGCCGCTTTCAGGTGCACGTGCGTTGAGCCGTGCTGGCCCCAGAATCCCGGTACAGGTGTGAATGCAGCGGCATCGGCTTGCGTAAATTTGAGCTGGTCAGGCAATGAAAGGTTGACCATACCGAAGGTCTCGTCCGGATAGGCGAGTGTGGCGAAGATTTTGCCGCGCACGCGGAAGTCGGGATGATTCATGTGCTCGGCTTCTTCCGTCTCCGGCAGATCGAGGGCTAGTTTTCGAAATTCATTCGCAGTCATAAACCTCACATATGCTGTTGCATTTCTTCCATGGAGACGTCTTTGATATGTGTGCCGATGTACCAGTGAAAGCCGAAAGGATCGGCGACACCGGCCGTCCTGTCTCCATAAAACTGATCGGCGGGCTCCCGCAGGCTCCTGGCTCCAGCCGCGAGAGCCTCATTGTAGACGGCGTCGCAATCTTCGACGTAGAGCACCAGGCTCATGGGAGCGCCTCCGTAGTGCTCGGGGCTGTAGGCGCCCATGTCGGCGTTTTCATCTGCCATCATGATGCATGAGTCGCCGAGGCTGATTTCGGCGTGCATGATCCGGCCCTTTTTGTCGGGCATCCTCATCCGCTCGGTTGCGCCAAAGGCTTTCGCATAGAACGCGATCGCGTCGGCGGCGTTCTTGAAGTAGAGATAGGGCTGCAGGCTGTGATATCCATCGGGAATTGGTTTTGCCATCTGGGGCCTCCTGAATTTCTTGGATGATTGTTGCGCGCAAGTGGGAAGGTGGATTGTAAAAATCTGACCTCCACGACAATTCAGACCAGCGGAACGTGATTCAAATGCTCAGTGACGCGCGCCGCGTAGACGGTCGGGGTGAATCCTGCGAAGGTCTGGAAGTCATGGATGAAGTGGGCCTGGTCGTAGTAGCCGCATTCGAGCGCCACATCGGCCCAGTCAATGCTCGGCAGGCGATGGACCATGCGCAGCACGCGCTGGAAACGCTGCACTCGGCTGAATGATTTGGGGGTGAGTCCCACCTGGTCGTGAAATATCTGCGCAAAACGGCGATGGCTCAGGCCGATGCGGTCGAGGACGGATGCGACGGTTGTGGCGTGCGGGCGGACGCAGAACCGGTGCAGAGCGAATGCAACACCGGGATGCAATTCGAGCGGGCGCATGGTCTGACGGAGGAGAAATGCCTCTGCCAATCCGAACATGGTATTGATGTCAGATGCTTCCAGCAGCTGCTCGCGAAGTTCGTGAATGGAGCCGCGCCACAGGCACTCGAGATCCACGTCGCTGTCGGCGATTTCAGAAGAGGGAACGGGAAAGAACGGGAAAGAACCGCCAGGCTGAAATTCGATGCCGAAGACGCGATCTTCCTGCACGGTATCAATCACGAATGGCCGCGAGCGGGGTCCGGAGAGAACGGCGAGGCCATAAGTCTCGCATCGAGAAAGATCGCGCGGGTCGTAGATGCGCATTGGCTCGTCGCGAAGATTGACGATAATCGCCGGTTCGCCGTTGGGCATCAGCTGCTCTTGGGCGTGGGTTTGCGGAGCGCCCTCCCAGTACCAGAAGCACTTTACGAATTGCGCGAGAGGCGCCCGCGGGGTGTAAAGGCCATGCACCATGACACGCCGCCATTGTAATCACCGCAGACGCGGCAGCAAAAGGGAGCGCCTGAGCGCTCCCATAAATTCAAGGGGTTGTACGGTTTTAGTTCTTGGTGGGAGTGAGGGCCATTGGCTCGGTCAGGCTGAAGGTAACCATGGCGCCCTCGGGCAGAACCGCCGCGCTGGGATGCTGCATGAGCAGGTGGGCTGTCACCACTCCTGCGCCGATACTGGCTCCTACCAGGGCTCCCACCGGGCCGCCTGCGTACGCGCCGACCACAGCGCCCGTTCCAGCAGCGGCGCCGTATTCGACCGCATTTTTCACCAGATGTGCGCGGGGCTGGATGCCTCCCTCGCTATCCGTCCGCGTGCCCGGAGCTTCAGAACCGGCAACCTGTCCATAGAGGTGGTAGGCAGTACCGTCAGGCAGAATCACCACGTCGGGACGCAAACGCAGAGTTGCCGCCGGCCCAAGGTGATGGCCCTGGCTGACCGCTATCACACGGCCGCGCAGCTCGGAGCCCGCAGGAATGATGATGCGGCCATCCTTGTAGACATCCTTGGTGACCTCGCCCTTGAAGGGTGAGCCTGCCGTGGTATCCCGGGTCGAGAGCCTCTCTGTCAGCTTGACGCGGATGTTGGTGCCTTCGGCGAGATCGTTCGGCGACGACGGCACTGAACTTACGATGTCATCCTCGCCCGCTGGCCGCGTCTGCAGAGTTGCGCCGGTTGCGGCCGGAGCTTGATTCTGGCTCGGAACCGAAGTGACAATGTCGTAGTCCGGATTGCTGGCCGGTGTAGCAGCGACCGGTGCTGGCGTGGGTGCCGGAGTTGTTGCGGGCGGAGCTTCGGGCGCGACTGCGGCAACCGCCGGCGATGGTTTGGCCGGGGGCGGGGCGCCGGTTGAGCGTCTGGGGAAGAAGTTATGGTTGCGTCCGGAGGCGGCTGCGATACGCCTGAATACGGGTCAGAAGTTGTTGCCTGTTGCGCAAATGCCGCACCAGAAACCGCCAGCGTCGCGGCCAGTGCGGCATTGGTCCATCCACTGCGAAGCTTTGTCATAAATACCTCATTCTTCACTTCCATTTGCATTGCCCGGGTTCAGACCGACGCTCGGCGCAAACCTCGCCATCTACGAACCAGTTCGCTACATGTTCAGACACAGAAACCAGCGCGCGGTCGCGTCCGGGCCCAATCTTTAGCCCAAAATCTTAAGAAAAGACCGGAGCAAAGCGCCCAACTTTACTCGTCAGCATTTCCAGTCCAGTTTCCAGCGTAGTCCAGCTTTCGACGTTAAACCACTGCGCAAGCGCACTTGCGAACCATAAGCGTTACCATTCGTGGCACTTGCTGTGACGGTCCGGCCCGCCGTTGGCGAAGGGCCGCTCTTTGTTAGAATCTCGGAGGGAACCCGAAAAGACCATGGAAGGCAGTTGTTTTGTATGGCTAGCTTCATCGACACGATCGGCGGAATCGCCGGTGAACCCATCCGCGTAGACCGCCGCCCCAAACTCAAAGACCGCCTGCAACACCACATTTCAAGGAGTGACATGACGGAGATTGCTGCCATCCACGCGCGCGAGATTCTTGATTCGCGCGGAAATCCCACCGTAGAAGCTGATGTTGTTCTCGCCGGTGGCGCGATTGGCCGCGCAGCGGTACCCAGCGGAGCGTCCACGGGCGAGCACGAAGCCGTGGAGCTGCGCGACGGCGACAAGTCGCACTACCTGGGCAAGGGCGTGCTGCAGGCCGTTGAAAATGTCGAGAGCGTTCTTGCACCCGAGCTGACGGGAATGGATGCAGCCAACCAGCGCCTGCTCGACGCAACGATGATTGCTCTCGATGGCACTCCGAACAAAGGCCGTATCGGAGCGAATGCGATCCTGGCTGTCTCGATGGCTGCGGCGCGCGCATCGGCCAAGGCGTTGAGCATTCCGCTGTACCGCTATCTCGGCGGCGTGAACGCCTCGGTACTGCCTGTGCCCATGATGAACATCATCAATGGCGGAGCGCATGCGGATAACAACGTTGATTTCCAGGAGTTCATGGTGATGCCGGTCGGGGCCGAACGCTTTGCCGACGCGCTGCGCTGGGGCGCGGAGGTCTTCCACACGCTCAGAGGCGTGCTGAAGAAGCGCGGCTACAACACTTCGGTAGGCGACGAAGGCGGATTCGCTCCGTCTCTCAAGTCGAATGTCGAAGCCATCGAAGTTATTCTCGAGGCCATCGAGCTTGCGGGCTACAAGGCGGGTGAAGACATTGCGATCGCCCTTGATCCTGCCGCCAGTGAGTTCTACGACAAAGAATCCGGCAAGTATGTCTTCAAGAAATCCGACAAGAGCGAGCGCACGAGCGAAGAGATGGCTCGCTACTGGCAGGAGTGGACGCGCCAGTATCCCATTGTCTCGCTTGAAGACGGGCTCGCTGAGGACGACTGGCAGGGCTGGAAGTATCTGACCGAGCTGATCGGCGGACAGATACAGCTTGTGGGCGACGACCTTTTCGTTACCAACACGGAGCGCCTGCAGCGTGGCATCGAAGAGGGCATTGCCAATTCGATCCTCATCAAGGTGAACCAGATCGGCACTATCAGCGAAACACTGGAAGCTATCGAGCTGGGCCGCCGGTATGGATACACCTCGATCATTTCGCACCGCAGCGGCGAGACGGAGGATACCTTTATCGCCGATCTCGCTGTTGGCACCGGGGTGGGCCAGATCAAGACCGGCTCCGCCTCGCGCACCGACCGTATCGCCAAGTACAACCAGTTGCTTCGCATTGAAGAAGAGCTCGGCCAGGCCGCCGAATTCCTCGGCCTCGAAGCTGTGAACTTTGGCGAGTAAACCCACACCAATGCGCGCCGCGCGAGCCGGGGCGCGCTTCCCAATTCTTCATCGGAGTATTCATGCGTAACGCCGTCCTGGCACTTTGCAGCTTCGCCCTGCTCGGTTCAGCCCTTGCCCAGCAGACACCTTCCTCATCAACCGCCCCAGCGAAGGCGCCCGCCGCTTCGAGTTCGTCAGCTCCCGCTGCCGCACAGGCTCCTGCCAATCCGCTCACCGACGCTCAAGCGAAACAGATGCTGCAGATGACGGGCGCGATCGACATGAAGGAGCAGTTACTGCACAGCGTGATGAACTACTTCCGCACAGCCATGCCCTTTATGCCGAAGGATGTCTCCGACGATCTCGAAACGTCGTTCGGGAAACTTGATCTTGAAACGCCGATCATCGCCATCTACAAACAGCACATCTCGGCCAACGACGCCGTTGCGATCATTGCGTTTTATAAAACTCCCGCCGGCAAGAACATGATTGAGGCCATGCCCATCATCATGCAGCAGTCGCAGCAGGTGGGCTTGCAACTGGGTCGCAAGACGGCGCAGGAAGTCGTGGAACGCCACCGTCCGGAGATCGAGGCGGCAGCCAAGCAGTACCAGCAGGAGCATGCGCCCAAGCCCGCGCCTTCGCTGAATACTCCACCGGCGTCCAAGCCCGACGGCGCAGCGTCTGGCGGCACGAAGCCCAACTA
This sequence comes from uncultured Acidobacteriaceae bacterium, assembly GCA_963725225.1. Taxonomy (GTDB): domain Bacteria; phylum Acidobacteriota; class Terriglobia; order Terriglobales; family Acidobacteriaceae; genus Silvibacterium. The sequence goes on along the minus strand of CAVRXY010000024.1, from coordinate 34,146 downwards.
GTCTTCAAGAGTAGCGCACCAGGATGCGGCCGGATTCAGCTTTCGGCCGCGTCGCGCCGAGAGAATTAGAAACAGGGAGCAAGAGTGTCCATTCACACCCGACCGATCGTTCTTACCATCCTGGATGGATGGGGTTATCGTGCGCAGGTTGAGAACAACGCAATCGCGCTGGCGCGCAAGCCGACGTACGACAAGCTGCTCGCCGAATTTCCTAATACGCTGTTGCACGCTTCCGATCACTTTGTCGGCCTGCCGGACGGACAGATGGGCAACAGCGAAGTCGGTCATCTGAACATTGGAGCGGGGCGCATCGTGCGCATGGACATCACCCGCATCGACGCACTCATCGCCAGCGGCGAATTCTTCACGCATCCCACGATCGTTCATGCGTTGGAACTGGCACGCGAAGGCGGACGCCGGCTTCATTTCTTCGGGCTGGTCTCGGATGGAGGCGTGCATTCACACCAGAATCATCTTTACGCGCTTCTCAAGGCGGCGAAGCAGCATGGCCTTGAGCGGGTCTTCGTCCACGCCTTCATGGACGGCCGCGACACGCTGCCCACTTCTGGCGCGGGATATCTCGCGCAGCTTGAGCAGAAGATGCGGGAATATCAGATCGGCAAGATCGCTTCCGTGTCGGGACGCTATTACGCCATGGACCGCGATCGCCGATGGGAGCGCGAGCGGCTCGCCTTCGACGCGATGGTCACAGGGCGTGCCCAGGGCGGAGAACATCATGACCCGGTGGCACGGCTAAAGGAGTGCTACAACAACGGCACCACAGATGAGTTTATTGTGCCGTTCGTAGTTACAGATGAGCACGGGCATCCGAACGGCGTGATCCGCGACGACGATGTCTGCATCATGTTCAATTTTCGCGCCGACCGCGCGCGACAGATTACCCGGGCGCTGGCGCGCAACAGCGGCCTGACCAAGGTCGAAGGCCGCGATCTGCCCGGAGCCGACGATCTCGATGGTGTCATCCCGCGCACGGAGGTTCCGAAGAACCTGCACTACGTGACGATGACGCAGTACGACAAGCTCTTTACTCTCCCTATGGTTATCCTCCCGGAGTCGATGGAGAACCTGCTGGCGAACATGCTGGCACAGGCGAACCTGCGCAACCTGCGCATTGCGGAGACAGAAAAGTACGCCCACGTCACGTACTTCTTCAACGGCGGCATTGAAACTCCGTTCCCCGGCGAGGACCGCATTCTGATTCCCTCGCAGAAGGTCGCGACCTACGATCTAGCGCCGGAGATGTCTGCTGCGGGAATCGCGGACACGGTGGTCAAGGCCGTCGAAGATACAGCGTTCGATCTGATCGTCGTGAATTTCGCTAACGCCGACATGGTTGGCCATTCGGGGAAGCTCGCTCCGACGATCAAAGGAGTCGAAACCGTCGACGCATGTCTGGGCCGGATCTATCAGACTATCCGGCAGAGCGGAGGTTCGCTGATCATTACCGCGGATCACGGCAATGCGGAGCTGATGGTGGATCCGGTTACCGGCGGTCCGCACACAGCACACACGACGAACCCTGTTCCCTTCATTCTGGTCAGCGAAGATGCGAAAAACTATTCGCTGCGACCGGACGGTTCGCTGCGCGATATCTCTCCCGTGCTGCTGGCAATGCTCGGCCTTGAACAGCCCGTGCAAATGACGGGGAGCGACCTGCGCCTTGCGCAGGTGCCGAGTTAAGCACAGCGGAATCAGCGAGGTTGCCTGATCCGGGGCCGCTCAGAACGTTTTCTGCTTACCCGGGAACCAGGTGATCCGCGCGTTGATCACGGTGTCGCTCTGCGGTCCCGGCTTATAGATCGGCGCCTTCCACACTTCGTGCGCCACAAACGCCTGTAGTTCGACGTCTTTGAAAAACCGTTTTGTAATCTGGCCCTGATAGATATTCTGTGTCGTGCCGCCGGGAATGAATCCCGCGTCAGCTTTGGCGTTCCGATACATGAACTGAAGGTATTCATTGGCGGACAAATGATAGGTGAGCCATCCCTGGCCGCCTTTGCCATCGCGCCCGACCCAGTCGGCGAACAGCGATCCATTGATGGTGGGGCCCTGTTTCTGGACCGCCTCGTAGTAAAGGAAGTTTCCGCCGGCCTGGGCGTCACTTACGGGGTCCGTCGAGGCGCCCTCTACGCGCATATCCAGTTTCGGCATCATGGGGAAATGCGAAAGGTAAATGCCGGGACGCACACCCGATCGCCGCGGTGCACTGATTGGGCTTAAGTCGTCATGTACTACAGAGTCGGTATAGAGCGTGAGCCACTTACGCAGGAAAGGCAGCCGCCAGGTGAAATCAAACTGGCTGAAACGCGCTCCCGGATCATCGGTTGAATACTTCTCATCCAAAGAAACGTTCTGGAAGCTGAAGAAACTGTGAAAGAAGGTGTGAAGCGTGATCGGCTGATTGCAGTTGTAAAACACTCCGGTCGCCGGGTTAATGCATCCATGGTTCTTGCCGCCCCACACTACGGTGCGGCTGAATCCAAACTCGAGGTCTTTGGTCGGTTTGAAGCTGATCTTTTCGGCGTGCTCCCAGGGTGAAATGGGATACTGATGACCCGGAACCGGGCCAACAAAGAAATCGTAACGGAATGGTCCCGTGATCTTCGATAGCCCGGGGATGCGGAGCGGCTCTACGCGGTTGATTTCGAAGGCGTAGGGGTTTTCGGCATTGTCGCTCTGCATCATGGCGCCGCCCTTGTCCGGGCTCCACCAGTGGTCGTTCTTGCCAAAAGAGATCTCGGTCCCCCAGATGTGATAGGACAGCAGTGCCTCAAGCACGCTGAAGCGGTTCTGCCCGGGGATCTGTCCATAGGGCAGCGTGGACTGCACCGGATACTGCGCGAGGGGAATCTGGTCGTAGTTGGCGAGGAGCTGAGCCGTCGGCAGAGGATAGCCCGCATAGCCTGGCGAATGCTGATACTCCCCGCGAAAGTACAGCGAGAAGCGGCCTGCCTCAGCGCGCGCGCTGAAGCCTGTGTAATTGTTGAAGCCTTCCCCATACGGCCGGCCGTAGTCGTTCACTATGGTCTGGCCAAGGTGGTAGCTGTCGCGCAAAGGTGTTCCGGTAATGCCGCGCAGGATAGTGTACGCGCTCTCGAATTCAGCGCGGGCTTCATGCTCGCCCCGCGCAGTGTCCACATCGGAAGAGACTTCTCTTTGCACGGCGAGGTAGATCTCGCGTGCCTCATCGTCGTTCACGTTGGCATCGATTGCGTCAGCCGAAAGCTGCAGCATGTGCGCAATGCTCAAGCGCGTCCACGGACGCAGACCCATGTATGCAGTGTCGATGTAGCCCAGGGCATGTAGTCGATCCAGCGCCGGGTAGACCCAGCTGTCCATGGGGATGTAGGTGGAGCTCAGGGTGCTGGTGTAGATCACCGGCGATGCCGGACGGTAACTCGGAGGGATGGGCTGCTGATAGGAGTCGCCGCCTGCGGACGAATCTGATGCTGCGGCTATCTGAACTGTCGGAGCTGTCGGGGTTTCACCGCCTGATTGTGCAAATCCACTCTGCCAGCCTGCGCAAAATGCCATAAGCAGGCATAAAGACGAGACAATTCTCACTCGCACCTCGAAGATTGGGGGAATCTAATCCGGGGTTGCAGCACGGCGTCGGATCGCACTGAAAGCCTTATGCTTAGGCTAGAGGATCGGCCTGAGGAAGACAAGCCGCGGCCACTTCCGCGTTGAACTCAGCAAGGGCTTCATCTTTCCATTTGTTATCAAAAAGTTTTTTTCCCGTCAGATAGCGTTCCATGTTGGTCGATGGGGCTTGCCGACATGCCTTCCGCGACATACGGCACGCAGGCGATCAGAGTGGGACCGCCATCGCGCGCGCGGGCAATTGATTCCTGCGCTACCCGGTAAATAGCGACGAGATCGTTCGCATCGACGGTGATTACCGGAAACAAGCTCGCTGAGCCTGGCGATCAACTTCTCGTCGCCGTGATCCGATTCCGTCTGGGTGACGTAGAGAACAGGCAGCTTATGCTTCGAGGCGAGCTCCAGCGCTTCTCTGCACTCCTTCAGCGTTGCGGCGCCACCTTCCATGAAGGCAACGGCGATCCTTCCCGTTCTTCGCCATCTTGTTGGCCAGTGCCGCTCCCGTTGCGAGACCCGCCTGCGCGGTTGCGGTTGAGGAGGCCGGAGTCAACGCGCTGACCTTGCCAAAGGCAAACGCCGTGCTGGATTCCCCTGCATTGGCGTGACACAGCAGGGCGCGTGCCGGAACTCCCTTTACGAGGTTCGCGGCAAAGATTCGCGGGGTGAGGACAACCGTGTCCTCGGGCGAAAGATCGAGCATCAGGCCGACGGCCGCGGCCGTCAGATTTCGCGTGCCGTCCGCGCCAGGCGCGGGAAAGGAGCCAAGGCGCGCCTCAAGCAACTCGCACTTTAGCAACGCTGCGTAGAGCTGTCGGAATTTTCCGCTGCTGATGAGCGAGTAACCATTCTTGCCGGCGACGGCCGGGGGCGTGGAACGCCCCTTCAACTGGGTGGGCATGTGCGATGTATTGTTCCTCTGATGTGTCGATCCGCGTGGGTCGGTTGGGCCGATTGTATCGCACCGGCGGAAGTAGCAATCCGCGTTAACTGTCTTTGCAGATGGGGCAGGGAAAGCGCCAACAGACTCTCACAAAGTTTTGGCTCGCGCAATGCTTGAATTGCGGGGCTTTTCAACAGAATTGTGAATAAGCCTGTGTATTTCCGGCGCGAGCGCGCAGCAAATGCAGAATTGGCGCGCACTTTAGCAAAATGCACTCTTCTCGCGGCAGTTGATTTCCCAATTCAGGTCGAGTAGTCGGCGTTGATTCGCACGTACTCCGCCGTCAGGTCGCATGTCCAGAATCGGCAGCTGCCGCTGCCCATTCCAAGCGCAATTCTGACGGTGAATTCGCGGTTCCTGAGATAGGTATGAGCCCGTCGTTCATCGAAATTTGTAACCCTCCCGCCGTTCTGGCAGATCTGCTGATCTCCGAGCCAGATAGCAATGCGGTCTGGGTCAATCTGCGCGCCCGAGTACCCCGTGGCGGCCATCAGCCTGCCCCAGTTCGGATCGCTTCCCGCCCAGGCGGTCTTGACCAGTGGAGAATGCGCGATGGCCTTCGCCACTCGAAGGGCGTCAGCATCGCTGGCTGCGCCTTCAATCTGCAGCTCGACGACGTGGGTTACGCCTTCGCCGTCATCCACAATTTGTTTCGCGAGCGACAGGCATACATCCTCAAGGGCCGCCTTGAATGCAGGATGGCGGGAGTCTATAAGTGCTCCGCTTGCGCCCGAAGCGAGAAGCAGAACTGTGTCGTTGGTGGAGGTATCGCCATCAATCGAAATGCGGTTGAAGGTGGGTTCGACAGCTCCGCGCAGCAGCGTATCGAGATCGGCGGGGGTGACTGCCGCGTCGGTGAAAAGGTAAACCAGCATCGTCGCGTGAGGCACAAGCTGCGGATGAATCATCCCCGCGCCTTTGCACACACCGGCGAGGCGCACCAGAGTGCCTCCGACATCGATCCAGGCATGGGCGATCTTGGCTCGCGTATCTGTGGTCATGATGGCGCGGGCGAATTCCGAGAAGTGCGCTGCATCTGCTGCCAGCGTCTTCTGAACTTCCGGGAGCACGTTTACCAGCTTTTCCGCTGGCAGTGGAACGCCGATAATGCCGGTCGAAGAAGGAAAGATCTCGTGGCCCTCGGCGCCGAATGCATCTGCGGCTGCGGCGCACACCCGCTCGCATGCTGCCATACCGATCTCGCCGGTGGCACAATTGGCGTTTCCGGCATTGACTGCAACAACGCGAACATGCCCGGCGCTGCGCTGCAGATGACGGCTGCCCACAGTTATTGGAGCAGCTTGTACGCGGTTGGAGGTGAACATGGCAGCAGCGCTGACAGGCTGGTCGGCAACAGCGACGGCAAAATCGAGATTGCCGCTCGGTTTCAGTCCGGCTTTGACGGCAGCGAAGCGAAAGCCGCGCGGAAGCGCGTCCTCGGGGAGCAGAGAAGTTTGAATCATGTGCGCTTTTACTTTATCAAGAGATAAGAATGAGCAGCCTGCCCGACGCAGTCCAGCCCGAAGCCCAATTTCTCAACATGCAGCACGTCAATGTCGCGCGCGGCGATGCTGTCGTGCTTCACGACATTAACCTTCAGATCGAAAACGGCGAGCATGTCGCGATTCTCGGGCCCAACGGCTGCGGAAAATCCACACTGATCAAGACCATCACCTGCGAGTGCTATCCCATCGTCGCGCCGGAGACGAGCATTCGCCTGCTGGGCCGCGACCGCTGGGATGTGTCGCAGCTTCGCCGGCATCTTGGAGTTGTTGAGGCACACCTCCCCGGCGAGCGAACCGGCGTCACCCGCGGCATCGACGCAGTTGTTGCCGGATTTTTCTCCGCTTCGACGCTGTGGCCCAATCTGCATGTCACGCCGGAGATGCGGACGCGTGCTCACGCCGCGCTCGAGCGCATGCAGGCAACTCACCTCGAAGAAAAACTCGTCGGCCAGATGTCCGCAGGAGAACAGCGGCGCATCATGATTGCCCGCGCCCTGGCCCATGAGCCGGATATGTTGTTGCTCGATGAGCCTTCGAATGCACTGGATATTGCGGCTCAGCGCGAGTTGCGCGAGGCGCTGCGTCTGGTCGCTCAGCAGGGAACCGGAATCGTGATGGTCACGCATCATCTGGCGGACATCCTGCCCGAGATGACCCGCGTCATCATGATGCGTTCCGGCCGCATCTTTGCCGATGGCGTAAAAGAAGAGCTGATCACCGAGGAGAAGCTGCGCGAGCTGTTCGGCGTGGAGGTCACCCTCACCAGGCGCGACGGCTACTGGCATTCGTGGTGAGGATTGCGCGTCCAGCAACCCGCCTCTCGGCGCCTTGATTTTTAGCGCTGCCTGACATAGATTCTAGGCACACGGGAAAGGAGGATGATCCAGCTAATGAAAAATTCTGAAGGTAGTAGTCGCAGGTCCCTACGTGAGGTGACTGAGGCTTAGAGCGCCCTTGGCTCTAGTCCTGGCGAACCGCAACTTCGTCGCCGAGGCCCGTAAGAAAGCGAGGGTGCCTCAGGTCAAACTCAACAGCTCACCGGTGATCAAGGCCCGCTCCGCCAAGCCTGGCAGCGGGCCTTTCACGTTTGTCGACTAATGCCAAAGTCTCTGGTAAAGACATTCAAGGCTACCCTCGAGCGCGGCCAGGCATCTCTGGGCTGGACGATCATTCGCGTCCCGCGCGCCGTTACCGATGCATGGCAGGCACGCAACCGCGTCCGCGTGAAGGGCGAGATCTCCGGACACTCGGGCGACAGCTTCGCCTTCCGCACGTCGCTTTTTCCCAGCGGCGACGGAAGCTTTACGCTGCTGGTCAACAAACGAATGCAGTCGGGTGCCAAAGTTACCCTCGGCAGCTGTCGCTACGTTTCGCCTTGAGCCGGACGCGGATGAGCGCGAGGTAGCCATTCCGGCCGAGCTTAAGGCAGCCCTCTCCGATGTGCCGTCACTGCGTCGCTGGTACGATCGCCTGCCCTACAGCATTCGCAAGTATGTGACAGATATTGTCCTGGGACCGAAGAGCCCTGAAGCGCGCGTTCGCCGCGCGGAAGCGATGGCGGAAGCACCTGCTCTGCCATGCAGGAGGGCGAGCGCGAGTTGCCGCCGATTCTCGAAGCGGCGTTTGTCCGTGCTCCCCTTGGCCGGAAGGGCTGGGAACTCATGACTCCCGCCCAGCGGCGCGGTCACCTGTGGGGAATCTTCTATTACCGCAGCCCGGAGGCGCGCCAGCGCCGAACCGACAAAGCCGTCGAGGATGCGGTGCGCATCGCCAGGTCTCGGGCGAAGTCCAAATTATGACCATGGTAGTATGACCATAGTCGTAATTGGGGGGCATCCTGTGAAGGCCAAAACAAAGACGCCGGCAAAAACGAGTGTGAAGGTGCGGACCCTTCTCGCTAAAGCTGTCAGGACGCGGACCATGCCCGCCGGAGAATTCAAGACTCACTGCCTGTCGGTCATCGATGAGGTTCACAACCGGCGGGAAGAAGTCGTGATCACAAAGCACGGCAAGCCGATGGCGAGGCTCGTTCCACTGAGTGAGGATCCCGAAAGCATCTTCGGTTTCATGCAAGGCAAGGGCAAGATCGTTGGAGATATCGTATCTCCTATCTTCCCGGAGGACGAGTGGGAGTCTGAGAAGTGATTCTTCTCGATACCCACGTCGCGCTCTGGCTTGCGCTTGAGCCGGCAAATATCTCTCGACCGGCCGTTTCTGTTATCGAATTCGCGCAAGGGGAGGGGTCTGGCATAGCACTCTCCTGCGTTTCTCTTTATGAGATAGCCCGGGTCGCGCACCGAGGACGCGTGCAACTCGACGGTCCGGTAGAAGATTTTCTTGACCAGCTTAGCGCGCGGCTATCGATCATCGGACTTACTTCGCCGATTGCTTTGGCCGCGGCCCGATTGCCCGCAGATTTTACCGGCGACCCGATTGATCGGATCATCACCGCCACCGCTCTGACTGAGGGCATTCCTCTCGTTACCGCCGACCAGAACATCCGCCGGTCGCGGACCGTGAAAACCATCTGGTAGCCGCCCGCAATACAATAGCCGCATGGAACCCCTCGTTATTGCCGGCAAGGCATTTCAATCGCGCCTCATCGTCGGAACCGGAAAGTACAAAGACGGCCCCGAAACCCAGGCCGCCATCGAGGCCTCGGGAGCCGAGATGGTTACGGTTGCGGTCCGCCGCGTAAACCTTGACCGGTCTAAACAATCGCTGCTCGATTTCATCGACCCGCAGCGCTATTTCCTGCTGCCGAATACGGCAGGCTGCTATACCGCCGACGAGGCGATTCGTGCCGCGCGGCTGGGCAGGGAAGTCGGCCTCTCCGACTGGGTGAAAATTGAGGTGATCGGCGATCAGTCCACGCTTTACCCGGATGTACAGGCTACTCTCGAAGCCACGCGGACATTGGTCAAGGAAGGCTTTACCGTTCTTCCCTATACGTCTGATGACATTGTATTTGCGCGTCGTCTAATTGAGGTGGGAGCGGCTGCCGTGATGCCCCTGGCCGCACCGATCGGCAGCGGGCTCGGGATTCAGAACAAGGCGACTCTCCAGATCCTTCGCGAGCGCATCACTGAGGTGCCGTTGATTGTCGACGCCGGAGTCGGCACCGCCTCCGACGCTGCTCTGGCCATGGAGATGGGAGCCGACGGGGTTCTGATGAATACCGCCATTGCTGCCGCCGCCAACCCGGTCCTCATGGCTGAAGCGATGCAGCATGCTGTTCTCGCCGGACGGCAGGCCTATCTTGCCGGACGGATGCCCCGCAAACTTTACGCCACCGCCAGTTCGCCCTTGGAAGGAATTTCGAAATAGGCGGGAACGCCGGGTCTGTATCAAAATCGCTATCTCGCAGACCCGCTGCCTGTCATTTAGACTCACCCCATGCGTGTCTTCGGAATCGACTGCGGCACCGAGTGCACCGGCTATGGCGTCGTCGAGTGGGACGACGGTGCGCGCTGTCCGCAGCTGATCTCGCTGGGCGCGGGAGCGATCCGTGCTGCGAAGAAGGATCCCCTGCCGCAGCGGCTGGCGGCGGTTTACACACGCCTGATCGAGCTGCTTGAATCGCATCAGCCCGATGTGGTCGCGGTTGAAGAAGTGTTCTATTCGGTGAATGCCAAGTCCGCCCTCAAACTCGGGCATGTGCGTGGAGTCGCTCTCCTTGCCGCGGCTACGGCACGCCTGCCCTATGCCGAATACGCTCCGCTCACCATCAAGTCCACCGTAACCGGTTATGGACTGGCGCAGAAGGAGCAAGTGCAGTTCATGGTCGCCCGCCTCCTGAATCTTTCCTGCGTGCCCGAACCGGCGGATGCCGCCGATGCGCTGGCCATCGCCATCTGCCACATCCACCACTCGCAGACGGCCGCCCTGCAAATGCCCGCTTACAGATAAATGCTCGACTTCGCCGCCATCCTTGCCATCGCCCTGTTTCAGGCCGCCCCTTCGTCTTCTGGAAACGTGCAGCCGGCGTCCGATTCGCCGGAGATCCGCTTTTCCTTCGAACATGCCCAGCTCGATCCGGCTACCTACACGCTTGTTGTGAAGGAAGACGGCTCCGGCCATTACGAGTCCACGCCCGGCCCCGTTTCAGGACCGGCTTCGGACGGCATAGCCTCCGCGCCCCATCAGCGCGACATCGTGATCCGCGATCCGCTGCTCGCATCTCTCTTCAAGACGGCGCGCTCGCATCACTTTTTCGCGACCGAATGCGAGGCGCCGGACAGCCACGTGGCGTTCACAGGGAAGAAGACCCTTGCGTATTCCGGCCCGGATGGCCGCGGGGAATGCACCTTCAACTGGTCGCGCGACCAGCAGTTGAACCAGCTTGCCGACTCCCTGATGGCGGTGGCCTTCACGATCCACGAAGGCAGCCGCCTCGCCATTGAGCATGTGCACAGCCGCCTGGCCCTCGACGCCGAGCTGGAGCAGTTGGAGGATGCAGCGAAGGACCATCGCGCGCTGGAGATCGAGAACATCGCCCCCGAGCTTCAATCCATTGCCGCCGATCCAGCCGTGATGAACCGTGCCCGGAACCGCGCGCGAGCACTGCTGAACGGTGATGCGTCCAAACACTGATCGTTCAGGGGCCCGGGGTTGGTGAATCGTCCCGCGCACTCCGCCGTCCAATGTGATGTGGTAAAGGTGCAAAGCGAAACTTTCCGGCACGCATTCGCGTTTTTAAGTTGTAGTAGAAGCAGCAACGGGTCAATCAGCAGCACTGGGCCAATCGAAGGAGGTGTCCTATGAGGCACCCGAGCACGAATCATTGCTGGTATCGAGCCATTGGCGGCACCTTCGCCATAGTCACCTTGGTAGCGAGTTTAAGCGCTTTTGGGCAGGAGCCATCTGTGCCTCCTCCTCCGCCCGACTCACCGCAGGCGTCACAGCCCTCCCAGCAGGAACCGCCTGAGGCAAGCAATGTCCGCGCGGTGCGCCTGAGCGACGTTGAGGGCAAGGTACAGGTCTTCAACGGAACCGAATCTGCCTTTAACCAGGCGCTGCCCAACATGCCGGCCGTGGAAGGCATGCGCTTCGTCACCGGCGACGACGGCCGCCTGGAAATCCAGTTTGAAGATGGCTCCGTCGCCCGCGTAACTCCCAACAGTTCGTTGACGCTCGCGCAGCTCCACCGCAATGCGGACGGCTCGACCGTCACGGCCATTGACGCCAATGCGGGCCTCACTTACTACGAGATGAACGGCCGTGCCGGCCAGTACAGTGTCCGATTTGGACCGAACACGGTTATACCCACCGACAGCGCTATCTTCCGCGTTAATCTCGACAGCAACCCTGCCGACCTTGCCGTGACCCATGGAACGGTGCATGTCAGCGATGGCCAGAGCCTGGCTCTGGATGTGCGCACCAATCATTCGGTTCACTTCGATCTTCAGACCGGTCGGTATGAACAGCTGCAGAGCGTGGCCGCTGACACGTGGGACCAGTGGAACTCGGACCGCGACCAGGCGCTGGCCACTCTTGAAGAAAATGCGACCACGGCTCGCGCCAGCACCAACAATCCTGACGATGCTGCGTGGAATGACCTTGACTACTACGGCGACTGGTATGACGTTCCCGGATATGGCGAGGGCTGGTCGCCCTCCGGCGTGGGCGATAACTGGGATCCCTTCGGTGACGGCGCATGGGGCTACTACAGCGGAATCGGGTACACCTGGATCTCCGGTTATTCCTGGGGATGGTGGCCCTATCACTGCGGCGCGTGGAACTGGTTCGGTAACCACGGGTGGATGTGGTTCCCCGGCAACAACTGCGGCTTCGGCAGTGTTGGCGTCGGCTGGTATCCGTACGCGAGGGTCTGGCGCTGCCCGCCCAACTACAGGCCGCCCTCCCGGCCAAAGGTTCCCCCGGTGCACGGCATACCGCCTCACGGCCCGCTGCCGCGTCCGATACCGCTGGTCGCGGTCAACCGTGGACAATATGACCAGCAATTTCGCTCATTGGGTGGCGTGAAGCCCTCGCCACGAACCTTCGAGTTTCAGGGTCAAAGTATCAATCCCGCTGAAGCCACAATTCGTGTACGCACAGGTGGCCCCCTGGGCGAAGGATTCACGAGTGCGACTGTGCGCACGCATCCCGAGGTATTCGATCGGCAGCAATGTTCGCATGACCAATCCCGGGCGGTCAATTTATCAACCGGGAGCATCCAGCTTCCAGGGCAATCGCAGCACGACCGGCTACAGACCGCCGCCTCCCGCTGTGTACCGGCCCGCACCAGCCCCGGTTGCTCCGCGCGGATCGTATTCGGGTGGAGGCGGCGTGCACTATAGTCCGCCCCCGGCTCCCGCCGTGCATGCATCGCCGCCACCCGCCGGCGGCCATCCTCACTGAGAAAGTGACCCGGGTCCCGGGTGATCGGGCCCGGGACGGCTTTGCCGGAATCATCCGAAGATGTTCGTGTTGAGGTAGTCGTTCCGGAACTTTCCCTTCGGGTCGAATTGCTCGAGCAGCGCCTGGTATTCCGGCATCCTTGCGTAGAGATGAGCCAGCCTGCTGTGCGGTACGGTGAAGAGCTTGGCCCAATGGGGCCTGGCGTCGAAGCGCGCCAGCTTTTCCTCGATCTGCGGCAGGATTTGCTTCACCGCCGGCCACTCGGGCTTCCACGTGAAGTGGATTGCCATGGAGGGACGCTTGTAAGCCATGCTCATCCATAGATCGTCGGCGTCGATGGTGCGCAGTTCCGTGACAAAGAGGTGCGGCGTGATCTGGTCGCGGAGCTCTTCGACGGCGAGGATCGCCTCGTATCCCTTGTCGCGCGGCACCAAGTACTCGGTCTGCAGCTCGGCTCCGCTGCTCGGCGTGAAGTTCATCTTGAAGTGCGGCAGTCGCTCGTACCACGGACCCGGGACGCCCCCCTGCTCGGTGCAGCTCTCGGCGGAGTGTCCTGAGATGGGGTGAAGCTTCTGCGTCGCCAGTGTCGCGCCGTAGAAGTCGGCCGGCCATTTTTGCATCGCGCCCGGTTCGATCCTTCGCTTGATCCACACCTGCGTGATGCGATGGTTTTGCCAGTCGGTGAAGAGGCTCACACTGTAGGCGCTGCCGAAAATCGCGTCGAGATTCTTTTCGAGCTGAGCCATAGAAAGGTTTTGATAGACAGCCTGGGCCACCTGGTATGTCGGCTCAACATCGACCGTAATCTTTGTGATCACGCCCAGGCCGCCGAGTCCGACCACGGCGCCGTGAAAGCGGTCGCCGTCCTTGCGGGATAGCGTCTTCACTTCGCCGTCCGCAGTGACAATCTCCATTGCGGCCACTGCCGTCGACAGATTGCCATTCTTGTTTCCCGAGCCGTGAGTGCCCGTCGCGCAAGCGCCGACGACGGAGATGTGAGGCAGGGAGGCGAGATTGTGCAGCGCATATCCCTTCGCGTCGATGTACGGCGCGAGCTGTCCGTAGGTCACACCCGCGCCAACTGTGACCGTGCGGGCTTTCTCGTCCAGAGCCATCGAGTCCAGCTGCTTCAGTGAAATCTGATTGAGAGGGTTGTCGGCGATGTTGTTAAAGGAGTGGCGAGCGCCGAGCGCCTTCAGGGTGCTGCAGTTCTTCACCGCCGCCTGCACCTCTTCTGTTGTCTTCGGAGAGATGAGGTTCTTCGCGTGATACTCATAGTTGCCTGCCCAGTTTGTGCGATGTTCGGCCTGCGCCTCCGCCGAGACATAACGCTGCACCAGGCTGCCGGTTAGAATCACACCTGAAGTCTTCAAGAACTCCCTCTTGTCCATCGTCCCGTTTTCCTCCGCCCCAATGCAAACTGTTCAACGCTATTCGCGTCGCCCTTCACCATAACTGCTTATTTGCAGAATTCACAATCGGGTCGTATCTTTCGTGAATCAATGGTGAGACTCGGTGAATCGAGGCTAGTCGCTTTCGAAAAGGAGATCTCCGCATGCCGCTTCCCACAGACGAGAAGATTCTTGCTCTGAGCAACGACATCATCCAGGCTTTCGATTCAATTTTCGGGCTCCATCCCGGTTTTCGCCCCGCCCATGCCAAGGGCATCATGCTCAGCGGAAAATTCACACCCACTCGTGATGCCGCATCGCTCAGCCGGGCGCAGCACTTCAATCAGAATTCCACTCCGGTGACCGTGCGCTTCTCAAACTCGACCGGCATTCCTGTGATTCCCGACAACGACCCCAATGCCGATCCGCGCGGCATCGCCATTCGTTTCAATCTTGCCGAGCATGTACACACCGACATCGTCGCTCACTCGACCGACGGCTTTCCGACGCGCACCGGGCAGGAGTTTCTGGAGTTCCTCCGCGCCATCGCCGCTTCCAGCGATCAGTCGCAGCCGCACCCGTGGCCGGTCGAGGTCTTTCTCGGATCGCATCCCGCGGCGCTCGCGTGGGTGCAGACACCAAAGCCGGCGCCGTCCAGTTTCGCCCGCGAGAGCTACTTCGGAGTTACGGCGATGAAGTTCACCAACAAGGATGGAGCCGCCTTCCACGGGCGCTACCGCATCATTCCCGAAGCCGGCAATGAGCACCTCACCGCTGACTCGGCGGCCGCAAAGGGTCCCAATTATCTCTTCGAGGAAATTGCCGATCGAATCCTTCACGGGCCCGTCAAATTCCGGATTGCCGCTCAGGTTGCCGACCCAGGCGATACGGTCGATGATGCGACCGTTCACTGGCCTGAGGGCCGCAGGGTAGTCGACCTCGGCGATATCGAGCTGACTGCGCTGGTTCCGGATAATGCGAGCGAGCAGCAGCGCATCATCTTCGACCCCATCCCGCGTCTCGATGGCATCGAGCCGTCCGATGACCCGCTGCTGGAACTTCGCGCCGCGATATACCTCATCAGCGGACGCCGCCGGCGTGCTGCACCACCTACGCAGTAGATGAAGTATTTATTGGTCCCGGCAGACTTCGCGGTCTGACGGGTGTGGCCCCTTCAACCAAATCTAAGGAGGACCCTCAAATGGCTGTTTCCTTCGCGAACGACATCAAGCCGCTGTTTCGACAAATGGACATCGACCACATGGAGGGCTTCGGCGTTTTGCTGGATGATTTTGCCTACATGTCTACCCCGGCAAACGCTGAAAGCGTACTTCAGACTGTGGTGGGAGATCCGCCCAGCATGCCGCCCGGCGGTCCCTACTGGACCGCAGATCAGGTCGCTCTCTACAAAAAGTGGATGGACGAAGGTTACAAGCCCTGATCCGGCGGCGGCCTGCGCAGTCTTCCCTTGACAGCTTAGGAGAGACTGCGCTAGCCTCCTAATCAACTTAGGAGGAGATATGGCCGAACAAGCCCAGCTTCTTCCCGGCACCCTCGATCTGCTTATCCTCAAAGCAGTCTCTCTCGGTCCGCTTCACGGCTACGGTGTTCTGCTGCGTATCGGGCAGATATCCGACAGCGCGCTGCTGATTGAGCAGGGGGCGCTTTACCCGGCGCTCTTTCGCCTCGTACGCCAGGGTCTGCTGAAGGCCGACTGGGGCACCTCCGATAACAATCGCCGCGCCAAGTTCTATGAGCTGACCGCCGCGGGCCGCAAGCGCCTGCGCGATGAGACCGAAGGCTGGAATCGCCTGGCCACGGCGATTGCCTCCGCGCTGGCTGCGCAACCGGAGGAGATATGAGAGTCCTGTCTTACTTCCGTTGCCTGCTTGCGAAGTTCTTTCATGGCTCGCAGGTCGCCGATGACATGGATGAAGAGCTTCGCGCTCACATCCTGCTTCGCGCTGACGATCTGGAGCGTGCCGGCATGGATCGCACGGAAGCCGAACGGCGCGCGAGGATCGAGTTCGGTGGCTATGAACGATACCGGCAAGAGTCCCACGAAGCGCTGGGCGGAAATTTTATTGAGACGCTCCTTCAGGATGTGCGTTTCAGCCTGCGCATGTTGCGGAAATCGCCGGGATTCACCTTGGTCGCAGTCTTTACCCTCGCTTTGGCCATCGGGGCAAACGCCATTGTCTTCAGCATTATGAATTCGCTGATTCTGCGGCCGCTGAGAGTACCCCACGCGGAGACCCTGTTTGCCGTCGAGCGGGGAAGCGATCAGGCCATCAATCACTCTTTCCCGGACTATCTTGATCTCCGCGATCGCAACCGCAGCTTTGAAGATCTGGTGGCCTACAACGTCACGGGCGCCGCACTGGACACGGGCAACAATCCTAGTTCTGCATGGCTTCTGGAAGCGACGGGGAATTATTTCGACGCATTAGGCATTCGGCCCTACCTCGGCCGTTTCTTTCACCGCTCTGATGAGCACGGTCCCAACAGCGCTCCGTACATCGTGCTCAGGTATGCCTATTGGCACAGCCACTTTCATGACGATCGTGGCGTGGTGGGCCGTGTCGTGCAGCTCAATAAGCATCCTTTCACCATCCTCGGCGTTGCGCCTCCTGATTTTCAGGGAACCCTGTTGTTTCTCGCGCCTGATTTCTGGGTGCCGATCGTGAACCAGGAGCAGGTGGAGGGAGTGAATGTCCTGAATGAGCGTGGCAACCGCGGCATCCTGATGGTGATGGGACATCTGAAGCCGGGTGTCACCCAGGCGCAGGCCGTTGCTGACCTCAACTCGATCGGCTCGTATCTCGAAAAGACCTACCCCAAAGACGACAGCCATATGACGTTTTCCCTTACCAGTCCAGGCCTGGCCGGCGACTGGCTGGGCGGTCCTATGCGGGAATTTCTCACTGGCCTGATGTTGCTGGCCGGATTGATTCTGCTGGCGGCCTGCGCCAACCTGGGCAGCCTGTTCGCTGCACGCGCCGCCGACCGTTCGCGGGAGATTGCCTTGCGGCTGGCGCTGGGATCGAGCCGCAGACGCATCCTGCGCCAGGTCTTTACCGAGGCGGTGTTGATCTCGCTTGTCGGAGGCGCGGTTGGATTAGCGGGCAGCGTCGTGCTGCTGCGCGGGCTGAGCGCCTGGCGGCCGTTTTCCACCGTGGCCCCGAACATGACGGTGCCCGTGAATCCGGACACGAACGTCTATCTGGTTGCTTTGCTCCTGGCTGTAGCGAGCGGATTCCTCTTTGGCGCAGTGCCGGTAAGGCAGATACTGCGCACCAATCCCTATGAGATCGTCAAGTCGGGATTGTCACGCAGAGTAGGAAGGCGGATCACGGTTCGCGATCTTCTGCTGGTTGCGCAGATCTCGATCTGTGCGGTGCTGGTCACCTCTTCAATGGTTGCGGTGCGCGGGCTGATCCGCTCGCTACGCAGCAATTTCGGATTCGAGCCGCGGAACGCAATGCTGGTAGGCGCCTCGCTCAGTACGGCTGCTTACAGCGGCGATAGCGTGCCCGCAATGCAAAAGCGTTTGATTGATACTGTGCGGAACGTTCCCGGCGTAAAGGCAGTGGGATCGGTTGATCGGCCGCCATTGTATTTCGGCGCGAACACAGCCATTGTTTTTACCGACAAAACGACAGATCTACGCCCGTCGAACGCCGCTGCTGAAGCCATGGTGTACAACATCTCTCCCGGATACTTCGAAGCAGCCCATACCGCCTTGCTGGCGGGAAGAGACCTTCACCTGGCATGACGACGAGAACGCGCCACGCGTGGCGGTGGTGAATCGGGAGTTTGCCTCCAGGATATTTGGCTCAACGACGAACGCAGTGGGCGGATATTACAAGCGGCCCGATGGAACGCGCATCCAGGTAGTGGGTGTTGCGGAAGACGGAAAGTATGCGAGCGTTACCGAAGCGCCGCAGCCGGCGATGTTTCTACCGACGATGCAATCGCCGCATGTCCGCGGAACGCACATGACAGATTCGACGCTGGTGGTGCGCACGGACCGCGATCCACAGCAGGTGGCCGCGGCGATCAAGAGCGCACTGAGCGAACTGGATCCGGGCATGCCGGTAACCATCCAGATGTGGGATAAGCAGCTGAACGACAGCGCTCTGTTTGCCTCGCGTATGGCGACGCTGGCGCTGGGCGTGCTCGGCCTGATGGGCGCCGTGCTGTCGATCACGGGCATTTTTGGAATGGCGGCATACTCGGTCAGCAAGCGGCTGCGCGAGCTGGGAATTCGCGTTGCCCTCGGCGCGCAACGCTCTGAAGTGCTGCAGGCGGCGCTGGGGCGGGCGTTCAAGCTGCTGGCCTTCGGTTCCGCAGCGGGACTCATCCTCGGACTCCTGGCCACCCGCGTTCTCGCTTACATCGTTTACGGTGCAACTCCGCGCGATCCGCTGGTACTGACAGGTGTTGTACTGGCGATGGCGTTGCTTGGGCTGGTGGCGACGTGGATTCCGGCGCAACGGGCTCTCTCGGTCGATCCTTTGATTCTGTTGCGCGAGGAATGACGATGCAGTCGGATTCCGGAACGCATCGGTTGACATCGATGGCGCATGGCAGATCGGCGCCCCTATTTGGAGAGGAAGCATGAAACTCGTGGCTTATCTTCGTTCCCTGGCAGCAAAGTTCTTTCGCCGGGCGCAGACTTCTGACGACATGGATGAAGAGCTTCGCTCCCACATCCATTTCCGCGCAGACGATCTCGAGCGCTCCGGTCTCAGCCGCGCGGAGGCAGAACGGCGGGCGCGCATCGAGTTCGGAGGCTATCAGCGCTTCCGGGAGGAGTCGCACGATGCGCTTGGCGGCCAATTCATCGAGACTCTGCTGCAAGATGTTCGCTTTGCCCTGCGCACGCTGCGCAAATCTCCGGGCTTTGTCGCGGTTGCCGTTCTCACTTTGGCGATGGCCATCGGGGCAAACGCGGTGGTGTTCAGCCTGCTGAATGGCCTGATCCTGCGCCCGCTCAACATCCCGCAGGCCGATAGTCTCTACATGGTTGAGCGCGGCATAAATGAAGATTCCCCGATGCAGTCGTATCCGGACTACGTCGATCTGCGCGACCGCAACCGCAGCCTCAGGGGTCTGGTAGCGTACGACATCGACAGGGCCGGAGTGGACACGGGGGGCAATCCCTCTTCTTCATGGCTTTATGAGGCGAGCGGAAACTACTTCGACGAGCTGGGCATTCAGCCGTATCTTGGCCGATTTTTTCACGCCTCCGATGAGCGCGGCCCGAACAGCGCTCCTTATATCGTGCTCGGCTATGACTACTGGCATAGCCATTTTCAGGCCGATCGCGGTGTGGTGGGCCGCAGCGTTCTGGTCAACAAGTATCCGTACACGATTCTAGGCGTGGCGCCGCCCGGGTTTCGTGGAACGGAACTCTTCTTCACGCCCGATTTCTGGGTGCCGATTGTCGACCAGGAGCAAATGGCGGGTAACAGCGATCTGAATTCGCGTGGAACCCGGGGCACGTGGCTGCTGGGACGCCTCAAGGCGGGAGTCACGCCTGCGCAGGCTACCGCTGATCTCAACTCGGTTGCTGCGTACCTCGCGAAAAGTTATCCAAAAGATGACGACCGGATCAGTTTTAAGCTGGCGCGCCCGGGGCTGATCGGCGACATGCTGGGCCGCCCGGTGCGAGCATTTCTGGCGGGATTGACGTTGCTGGCGGGGCTCATCCTGCTGGCTGCGTGCGCCAACCTGGGAAGCCTCTTCACCGCGCGGGCGGCAGATCACTCACGCGAAATTGCACTGCGGCTTGCTCTGGGTTCGAGCCGCAGACGGATCGTGCGGCAGATGCTCACCGAAGCGGTGCTGGTTTCGCTGGCCGGAGGAGTTGCCGGTTTAATCGGGGCCATCGTGCTGCTGCGGTGGCTGAGCCACTGGCAGCCCATGGCGAATATGCCGATCAATCGGCTGCCTGTGAATCCGGATTTGAGTGTGTATGCGATGGCTTTCCTGTTAGCACTGGCCAGCGGACTTCTTTTCGGCATGGTCCCGGTACGTCAGGTGCTGCGTTCGAATCCCTGGCAGGTTGTGAAATCGGGCTCCAGTGGCGCGGCCGGCCGGCGGCTTAGCATCCGCGATCTGCTGCTGGTCGTGCAGATTGCGATTTGCGCGGTACTCGTCACCTCGTCGCTGGTGGCGCTCCGGGGGCTGATGCGCTCGCTGCACAGCGATTTTGGTTTTGATCCGCAGAACGCTCTGCTGGTGGACAGTGATCTGGACATGGCGGGTTATACCGGCGAAAAGGTGCCTGCGATGCAGCGGCGCATGGTCGATGCTTTGGAGGGCATACCCGGCGTGTCGGCGGCAGCCTTGGCCGACAGGCTCCCGCTGGCTGCGGACTGGAATGAGGATCTCGTCTTCAAAGACAGCACCACCGACATGAAGATGTCGAATGCCGCTGCAGAAACGGTGATGTACAGCGTCACTCCCGGGTATTTCCGCGCAGCCGGTACAGCGTTGCTCTCCGGAAGGACCATCACCTGGCATGACGATAAGAATGCGCCGCGGGTCGCGGTGGTGAATCGCGAATTCGCACGCAAGGTTTTCGGGTCGGAGACTGCCGCACTCGGCCGTTACTACAAAAGAATGGACGGCACGCGTATTCAAGTGGTGGGTCTGGTTGAGGACGGCAAACACAAGACCCTGACTGAAGATCCGCAGCCGGCGATGTTCCTTCCCATCCTGCAGTCTCCCTCCAGCGCCACCTGGCTGATCGTGCGTTCCAGCCGCGATCCTCAGGAATTGACCGCAGCCGTCGAGAGCACGCTGCGGAGCCTGGATGCGGGGCTGGTGTTCAGCATTCGAACCTGGAACAAGGAACTCGACAGCGCGCTATTTGCATCGCGTATTGCCACCATTTCGCTCGGAGTGCTGGGCGGTCTGGGCGCCATGCTGGCGGTGACCGGGATCTTTGGCATGGCAGCCTACTCGGTGAGCAAGCGGATGCGCGAACTGGGCATCCGTATTGCGCTGGGGGCACAGCGAAAAGAGGTGCTGCGCGCCGCGCTGGGCAGAGCTTTCAGGCTGCTGGCTTTCGGATCTGCGGCCGGTCTGGTGCTGGGGCTGGCGGCTACGCGCATCCTGTCCTTCATCGTGTACCAGGCGACGCCCCGCGATCCGCTGGTGCTGGCTGGGGTCGTTCTGGCGATGGCGCTGCTGGGGCTGGTAGCCACCTGGATTCCGGCTTCCCGTGCGCTGGGAGCCGATCCTCTGGTCCTGCTGCGCGAAGAATAGATGTGCGCCCGGATAGGCATGGGCGCTGCCCGGCTGCACTTGCTCCACCCGATGCGGCGCAATTCGCTGTTTTTTCCGGTCTTAAGGGAGGGCCTGCAGCTTCAGCTTCCATTCCGCAATCCGTTGAAGTGGCAGCAAAAAGGCGAAGACGCATGTCAGCGAAAAGGAGCATACTAACGTCTAACAGGGCAGAGATCGGTGTCTGATCTGTTCGGGAGTCCCCATGCGAAATCAAAGTTCAGTTCGCCACACACCAGCGTCGCTTGCGCTGGCGGCAGCTTTGGCCCTCGCTCCAGCTGTGGCGTTTTCCCAGTCGAGCACCCAGCAGACAACTCCGCCTGCGGCTTCCGCTCCTGACACCCAGACACCGCCGAGCACCCCGGCCACCCAGGCTCCGGCAACAGGCAAGTCGGCGGGCTCGGTTCCACTCCCGGCACCCGATGCCAAGCCGAGCGGTGATTCTAACCCTAATCAGGACAGCACCGCGCAGACGGGATCGGTGCCCTCGGCGCAGCCCGCTTCCTCGTCCCCGAGTGGCTCGGGAGACGCTACGATGCCCGGCGTGAAGAAGGGGAGCATCAACGATGTGAACGCCGTCGGCACTCGCGATATCGGCGGCCGTGGCGTAGGCAACTGGTACTCGACCGAGTCGGAAATCAAGATGGGCAAATCCTACGCGGCGATGATCGAGAAGAGCACGAAGTTCATCACCGACCCTGTGGTGACCGAATACGTCAACCGCGTCGGCCAGAACATCGTGAAGAACTCCGACTGCAAGGTGCCGTTCACGATCAAGGTCATCGACTCGGACGAAATCAATGCCATGGCGCTGCCGGGCGGATTCTTCTACGTAAACTCCGGCCTGGTGCTGGCGGCCGACGAAGAGGCGGAACTGGCCGGTGTAATGGCGCATGAGACGGCTCACGTCTGCGCCCACCACGCCGCGCGCGAGATGACCCGCGCCAACTACGCCCAGCTGGGCACCATCCCGCTGATCTTCATCGGCGGCTGGGCTGGATACGGTATCTACGAAGCCGCTAACCTGGCAATCCCGCTGACCTTCCTCGAATTCTCGCGCGAATTCGAAGCGCAGGCCGACTATCTCGGCCTTGAATATATGTACCGCGCCGGCTATGATCCGCAGGCGTTCGTGACCTTCTTTGAGAAGATTCAGGACCTGGAGAAGCACAAGCCGGGAGCCGTTGCGCGAGCCTTCTCCGACCATCCGCAGACCCCGGATCGCATCGCCCACTCTCAGGAAGAGATCGCCAAGATCCTTCCGCCGCGCGACGAATACCTGGTTACAACTTCCGAATTCGACGAGGTGAAGGCGCGCCTGGCCCGCATCGAGAACAAGCGCAAGCTGACTGACGGTAAAAACGGAGGGAAGCCTACGCTGCGCCGCGTAAGCACCGCTTCTGACCCGAATAACCCGAGCAGCTCCACCGACGACGACCGGCCGACGCTGCACCGCCGCGACGACTCGAGTGGCAACGGCGGCGGAAGCACCGGAGGGAGCTCGACCCCGAGCAGCAACTTTACCCCCGGCAGCATGGATTAACAGAGTTCAGGCGCGATTCGGAAAGCTTGCAGCGGCTAGAAGCTCGCGGCTAACACTTTTTGCACTTGGCCAGGATGGCCTTCTGCAGGCGTTCGCGCAGCTCGTTGGGTAACTCGTAAATCTCGTGCTTGCGATAGATCTCGATCGTCTTGCGAGTGGTGCTGAGGGTAACCACGCAATGCTCACATCCGCGCAGATGTTCTTCGAGCTGGGCCCGCACTGGAACGGTCACGTTGTTGTCGATCAGGTCGTCCAATTGCGCCAAAAACTCTGAGCAAGTCACTTCACACCATCCTTGGATCGATTGCGGAAGTACCGGCTGAGCCGCTCCCGCAATTGCAGCCGCGCCCGCAACAGGCGCGACTTGACTGCTGGAATACTTAAACCCAGACTTTCGGCCGTTTCCTCGGTCGAAAGTCCCTCTACGTCGCGCAGGACGAAAACCACTCGGAAGCCCGGAGGCAGTCCCTGGATCGTCTTGCGGAGAATCTCGGCCATCTCCGACTGCCCGTACTGCTGCTCCGGATCCGGACCCCAATCCGCCAGGTCGCGCGGCATCGAGCCTTCATCGGTCTCAACATCCTCGTCGATCGACACCATGCGGCCGGTGCGGCGCTTGCGCAGCCGCATCAGCGATTCGTTTACTGCAATCCGCACCAGCCAGGTATAGAACTTCGAATTACCCTGGAACTGGTCGAGCTTCTCATAGGCCTTGAGGAAGGCATCCTGCACAACATCTTCCGCGTCTTCGCGATTCTGGGTGATGTGCTGGGCGATGCGAAAAACCTGGCGGTCATACTGACGCACCAGCTTCTCGTAGGCCTCCATATCACCCGCGCGAGCGCGGTTGACCAGCAGAATGTCGGGGTGAACCTCCTCAGTCCCTTGTGTTTGGATAGTTGACATGACAGATAGTTTCAGAAAAAGGGCCGCTCAGAAATGCGACCGGTTCGATCTCTGTTCGTCTTTTATCCTAAATGGGCGATGAGGCGGAGAGCAAAGGCGCTGGAAATCCTCCTGCACCTCCTGGCAAACAGGCGATGGCGCAAAAACTCGATCCGAGCGCGGCTGCTACCATTCCGGACCGAAAAGTATCCAAGTGGGAAACATCCTGAGTTTCTCGGCCATTTGGGGCAGGCATCGAAGCCTTTTTCGGCTTACAGTACAGTCAGGGAAATTTCTGGATCAATGAAAGTGAAGCGCGCGGAAGCATCAGGGGTAAAGAGGTGGAGCATGGTCGGACGGCACGCCGGCCTGCTCTCGGTTATCGTGCTGTCGGGCAGTCTCTGTGTGTCCATCGCGCAGACCGAATCGGCGAGCTCAAAGACTCACAGCACGAAGACCGCCGGCACAAAAAAGTCCGAGAAGAAGTCGCATGCCGCAACTCATTCGGCTCACACCTCGGCGCACGCTGCCACCGTCAGCCACACTTCGAAGACTCACCATAAGCACGCACGCAAGCCGCTTACGGCCAAACAACTGGCCCGCAGCCAGAAACTCCATCAAGCCTTTGTCGCCTCGTCGCAGTTACGGCCGATGGCGCAGCAGCTGGCCAGCATGCGGTCTCCAGCCGCGTATGCGGGAGTGTCGGCTTACGCGCACAGCCATACCGGCGAGGCTGCTGCAGCGGCTTACCTTGCCCTGGGACATGCTTACCTGCTCGACCACAAGTACTCCGACGCGGTGAGCGCATTCCACTCCGCGGACCAGGCCGGCAAGTCGCTCGACGACTACGCGGATTACCTGACCGCACAAGCCTTTCTGCAGGACAACAAGCTCGCTGACGCCGAGACGGTACTGAACACTTTCAACGAGAAGCATCCGGACTCGATCTTTGTGCACAGCGTGCCGGTGCTCGAGGCCAATCTCTTCCTGCAGGAGGGCGATCCTCAGGCGGCGTTGCGGATTCTGGACGCACACCGCGGTGAGGCGATCGCCAACAAGGCGGACTTCCAGCTGGCGGCCGCGAAGGCCAACCTGATGGCGGGGCGGACGGCTGAAGCGCAACAGGAGTTCCGGCGCGTCTATCTGAATTTTCCGCTCAGTGGCGAGGCTTCACAGGCGCGGGCACAGCTGGTCTCTTCCGGTACACTGTCGTCGCTGCCGCCCGAGGAGCGCCGCCATCACGCCGACGCACTCTACGCTGCAGGCCACTATAGCGATGCTGAAGAAGAATACCGCTCGCTTGCCGGCGACTCCTCGCTGGGCGATGGCGCACGCGATGGTCTGCTTGTCGCCGCTGCTCATTGTGACTGGAAGCTGAAGCGCCTGAACAAGCAGGAACTGGATCGCCTGCCCGACACGTCAGATGAAGCCGGAGCGCGCCGGCAATATCTGCTGATGGAACTGGCGCGCGGCAAGGACGATACCGAAACGCAGCAACTCATTGTCGAGCAAATGAAGACGCGCTTCCCGGAGAGTCCGTGGCTGGCCGAGGCGCTCTACTCCAGCGGCAACATGTACCTGCTTGCGCAAGGATTTTCCCCGCGCCATCGCCTATTACGGAGAGCTAGCGCGGCGCTTTCCTAAATCCTGTGAATCTCCGCACACGGGTCCGTGCTCGAATTATTCGCCCAGCAGCCACTGGCGTGCGGCGTGGCTGAACTACAGGATCGGCGAATACGGTGAGGCTGCAAGGCTCTTCGACGAACAAATCGCCGATTACGCGGGGGGCAAGGAGATTCCCTCGGCGCTCTATTGGCGTGGACGGCTCTATGAAGAGGAAGACCACAAGCCCGCCATGGCCGCGGGCTATTACAAGACGGTGGCGCGCGTATATCCGCACTACTACTACGCCGCTCTTGCTCAGGATCGGCTGGCACAGCTTGGTCAGGTCACGCCTGCCAGCTTTTCCACTCTGGAGGCGATGCATTCCGAGTCCATCCCTGAGTTGAGCGACGACGTACCTGAGGACGATCCGCACGTTGTGAAGGCCAAACTGCTGGCCAATGCGGGCCTCAATGAGTACATCGCTCCGGAAATTCTGGCGGCGGACGGAAGCGATGAATGGGGCGCCTTCGCCGAAGCCGAGATCTACGGCTCTTACGGAGAGACGGCTCGCGCCATGCGCCTGCTCAAGCACGCCCTGCCGTTCTATACCTCGGCACCGATCGGGTCGATCCCCATGGGCTACTGGCGGATTCTCTTTCCGCAGCCGTACTGGTCCGACATCAAGCAGTACGCCGCCGCCAACGGTCTCGACCCCAACATGGTAGCGTCACTCATCCGGCAGGAGTCGGAATTCAATCCGGGCGCGGTTTCCAATAAGAGCGCGTACGGATTGATGCAGCTGCTGCCCAGCGTAGGCAAGAGCATGGCCAAGGAAGAGGGAATCCATCACTTCGAAACCAACCAGCTGCTCGATCCTTCCACAAACATACGCCTGGGTACGCTCTATCTGAAGCAGACCCTGGACAAGTTCGGCGGTCACCCTCAATACGCCTTCGCCGCCTATAACGCAGGAGACGAGCGCGTAGTCGACTGGCAGTCCATCGGCCACTACCGCGACATGGACGAGTTCGTCGAGTCGATCCCGTTCACCGAGACGCGCGAGTATGTGCAGGCGATTATCCGCAACCAGGAGATTTATCGCGAACTGGATCGGGCCAGCTCGCAGCGTGCTTCAACCGAATCGCATCAGCCCTGACCCACATCCGTTCTCTGCATTCTGGGCCCCCGATAGGCGACAATAGAGGCATGGATTTCGTCGACCTCAAGGCCCAGTACCGCCGCCTGAAGCCCGCCGTCGATGCGCGGATCCAAACCGTGCTCGATCATGGCCAGTACATTCTCGGACCCGAAGTGCGCGAGCTCGAAACACGCCTGGCTGCTCGCATCGGCGCGAAGCACTGCATCGGCTGCGCCAGCGGAACCGACGCTCTCCTCCTTGCCATGATGGCCCTCGGCATCGGTCCCGGCGATGAGGTCATCACTTCGCCCTTCACTTTCTTCGCGACTGCTGAAATGATCATGCTGCTGAGCGCGGTTCCGGTGTTCGCCGACATTGATCCGGTGAGCTACAACACCGATCCCGCGAAGATTGAAGCAGCCATCACCTCCCGAACGCGCGCCATCATGCCTGTGAGTCTTTACGGCCAGCCGGCAGAGATGGATGCAATTAATGCTGTCGCCGCCCGCCACAATCTGGCAGTCATCGAAGACGCCGCGCAGAGCTTCGGCGCCCTCTACTTTGGACGCCATTCCGGAAATCTGAGCACTATCGGCTGCACCAGCTTCTTCCCGTCGAAGCCGTTAGGCTGTTACGGAGACGGCGGCGCATGCTTCACCAACGATGACGCGCTGGCCGCTGCCATGTTCGAGCTGCGCAACCACGGACAGGATCGCCGCTATCACCACACCCGCATCGGCATCAACGGGCGAATCGACACCATACAGGCCGCGGTGCTGCTGGCCAAACTCGATGTCTTCGATGACGAATTGCTGTCGCGCAGTGAATCAGCCAACCGCTACTCAGCGCTGCTTAAGGATGCGGTGCACATCCCCCGGCTGGCTCCCAACCGCACTAGCGCGTGGGCGCAGTACACGATAGAAGTTGACGACCGCGAAGGCGTCGAGGCCGCCATGCGCAATGCCGGAGTCCCCACCGCGGTGCACTATCCTGTCGCACTGCATCAGCAACCGGTATTTGAGACTCAGGCCGGAGTCGGCAAAGGTAGCTTCCCCCACGCAGAGCGCGCCGCCGGGCGTGTTCTCAGCCTGCCGATGCATCCCTATCTCGCACCGGCCGACATCCAACGCGTGACGAACGTTGTCAAGGCGGCCATGCACCATCCGGCCGCGCGGTAATTGCCGGTAATCCAGTAAGTAATTGCCACACTCGATTTCTTTCACGCTATAGGGATTGACACGCAGCGCTACTCCAGCAAGAATGGCGTCAAACATTTCAGCACGTAAATGTTTGAAAGCGGAATCCGCCTGAAAATGCTGAAAGACTGCTTCAGCACGCGTGAGGTCCTCGATCTGACCGGTGTCACCGCCCGGCAGCTCCAGTGGTGGGACGAGCGCCGCATCGTGGTTCCAGCGCGCCAGGGCCGCAACCGTGTTTACTCCACAACCGACCTCACTGACATCCTGGTTATCGAGCAGCTGCGCCAGCGGAGCATCTCGCTCGCACAGGTACGCCGCGTGCTTCGCCTGCTGCGCAATAAGTTGCACGTGCGCCTATCCGACCTCGTCGCCGGAAATTGTGAATACCACCTTCTCCTGGGCGAAAAGAGAATCTTCATCGAGACCGATTCCAGGCAGATCATCGAGCTGCTGAGAAATACGATGCAGCCCATGCTCCTCATAAGCCTGACGGACGCGATCAAGCCGCTGCGCATCGAATTGAAACAGTTGCTGGAGAGACCTTCCGCCGGCAAGTCGGGTATAAAAAAGCCGGCCGAACACTCCGAGCCATCTGAAAAAACCGGGAGGGCAGGAAAACAACGCGTGACCGCATAGCGTTCAGGAGAGAAGGCCGTGACGGGCGATTGGGGGAGGGAATTCTTCCTGATCGCAAGACAAGAGGGAGCGAAGAACCGGCCTCCATGCAAGGTCTTCCTGCGTGGGGTGTTGACAAGGGAGGTTGATATGTCATCGGAACTGCAATTACTCGAGCAGTGGATACCAGAGCAGATGGAACCGGGTACGCTTTTTCTACTTGAGAATGCAGGATCCCTCGGAGACGCCCAGAATCCCTACTGGGCCGTTCTCGCCTGCCCAAGCTGTGGCACGCTGGGTTTGATTACACGCGCCCAATTTGCCGGCATTGAATCGATGATCTGCGGCGCCGACAACTGCTCCGCCGAGTATTTCCTTCGCGAAGATGAGATCGAATACCGCAAACCGCATTAAGTGTCGTGCAGTGTCGGGCGAGGCCAAACGCCGACGCTGACACAACCTGTTACGCGCAATCATCACTTGAAAGCCGTGCTCGCAGACCGGGCACGGTATTTTTTTGCTCGCGTTTGCTTCCTCGTTGGATCGTAATCAGACCTATGTTTCGGATACGATAACCACAGCGCCCGGATGGCGAAATCGGCAGACGCAGCGGACTTAAAATCCGCAGGCCCGCAAGGGCTGTGGGGGTTCAAGTCCCCCTCCGGGCACCAGAAAATAAAAGAGTTATGCTAATGGCCAGGTCTGATTCGAGGCGGCTATTTTCGCTTGGTGGCTGTTTTGGTGGCTGTTCCTTTTGACAGGGAGACCCGCTTTCAAGAATGGCAGGAACTGGTGGCTGTTTAATGGCTGTTTGCGTTCGCGCCTCCCGCGATTCGTTCTACTACCGACAGCTTGTGTGCGGGAGACAAGTGACTGTAGCGTGCAGCCATTGTGATCGTCTTGTGGCCCGCAGCTTCCTGAATCTCTTTAATGGAAGCTCCAGCCATCGCTAGCCACGAGCAGAACGTGTGCCGGTTTGCGTGCCAGACGAACCCGGTGATGCCGGCCTCTCCCAGGCACGGATAGAACCAGGAGCGCGTGTCGTAGCTTTTACCTTGACGGCGGAAGACCGGATCGCCAGGCCTCCGGGCTGGGTGATGGAGCGTTTCAATCGCGGCCACCGCATCCGAGTTTAGGTGAACCGACCTCGCCGAGCCGTTCTTTGTTTTGGTCAGTTCAATAGTCCGGCGGTCAAGGTGAACCTGTGACCATGTGCAGGTGTATTGCTCGGTGAGGCGCATCCCGGTGTGGACGCTCACCACGAATTCGGCGAGATGCTCTGGGAATCGTTTCGCTATCACCTTGTGCACCTTGTCGTATTCGTCTCGACTGAGGAATCGCAACCGGCCTCCCCCTTCCTTCCTATGGCGAACAAGTCGGGCGGGATTGACGGTCACTTTGCCGTTACGAACCCCCTCCCGGTAAGAGAGCGAGATGAATGCCTTATAGCGATTGGCTGTTGCAGGCGTTTTGCACTGGTCACGGAGCCATCGTTCCAACTCTTGCGGCGTTACCTCCGCCGCATGGCGAGATCCCAGCGCTTCGCGGACAATGACCGCTTTGCTCTTGTAATTTCGGTTGTCCTTGTGGTGCGCCACGAATTCAAGGGCGTCATCGATCAGCTCGCCGAGCGTTACCACCTTGGCGTTGCGCAATTCGGGTAGTTTGCGGCCCGCGGTGGCATCGGCCTTGCGCGCCTGGTAGAGCTTAATTGCATCCGACTTGCGCCCGACCTTTTCGCGATGCCGCTTTCCTGCCGCGTAGTAGTGAATCCACCAAATGCCGCTGCCCGCGGGATTCTCGTACACGCCTCGCATCGAGGATGCTCCGATGGCTGTTCTATCGGACTAAGTATATCGCATAATCCGATGATACGGCCATCAAAATTTGAGCCTACGCTCTTCCTACGCGGCCTGGCGGCGACCTGGTTTGTCTGCACCATGAATACGGTATTTGGGGGAGGGATTGCTAGCAGCCACATATTGGTGTTGTCTCGCAATTGAAAATGGCTCTGCCGACCACCCACCGCAGGGGAAGACTGACCAGAGAATGATCATCGTTCACGGATTCGAGGGCTCCTCTTCCTCGCGGTATGTCTTGGGGAACTCGGCGCGCGCCTTGGCGGCCGGTTGCAACGTCGTCCGCATGAGTATGCGCAGCTGCGGTGACGGCGAAGAATTTTCTCCCACTATCTATCACGCGGGGCGCTCCGAGGAAGTCGCTATTGTGATGGCCGAACTGGCCCGCACACATATCTCATTCGCAGCTTCGCGCTGGTTGGTATTCCATGGGGGGCAACCTGGTTCTCAAGCTGGCCGGCGAACGAGGTGCCGCCGCGCCGTCCTATCTCAAGGCGGTCGTCGGCGTCTCGCCCCTCATGGATCTGGCCGCCTCCTCTGCCGCACTGCACGAACCGCAGAATCGCCTTTACGCGAGCAGGTTTCTCAGCGAAGAGCTCAAGCGCTTTCGTCGCAAGATCGAACTCTACCCGAGCTTGTACACTGCCAACGGCCTGGGCAAAATTCGAACGTGCGCCAATTTGACGAGCAGGTCGTCGCCCGATACGGTGGCTTCACCGGCGCGGACTACTACCACAGAGTTGCCAGTTCCAACTGGGCCCCAGGACATTGCCGTGCCCACGCTGATCCCTTTATCCGCATGACTCCTGACACCCGCGCCAAACTGGTCGCCAACCGCCGCGTCATGCTGGTCGAGACCCGGCACGGCGGCCACTGCGCCTTTCTCTCGCTCGAGCCCGGCGACGCAGGCCATTGGGCGGAGAGAACGCTGCTGGACTTCCTGCTCGCCACGGTAGAGGGTTGACTGTTGAGTTCGACTTTGAGGCGGGGCAGCATGAGTCCGCTTATGTTTGAGTCGGCATCAACCGCGGTGCATTGCCGCTTTCGGCGTGCAGAGCCGAGCGAGCACTCGATAAGCTGCTCACCTCGCTGGCACCTGTAATCTCGTAATCCTTGTAGTCGATGGTCAGGTCGGCGTAGCCGCCAAGCCGAATGGCGGTGACGCTGTGGTTATGTGAAGGAAGCCAGAAATCGCCGATTTTTGTGTACACCTCCTCGATTTCTGTTTTCCTGGTCCAAAAGGAAGGATTTTTCGCAGGCTCTGCCTCTAGGAACCTGTTGAAATTGGCGTCGATGGTGCTTGTTTGCTGGGGAGTTGGTGCGAGCGCCCCGTCGGATCGGTTCGAAATCGTGTTTTGGTGAGTGTTCACGCGGGGTGGCGGGCTCCCGGGAGGGGCGATTCCGGGCCCACGTGCCTGGTTCAGGCACACTGCTCCCTGAGCGTTGATTGCTGTTGTTGCGCGAGTAGCCTGGGCAAGCGCAGCAGGTTGTGCGCGGCGCAACTGAAGACGAACAGCCAATCGACCTTGCTCAGTCCGCGCAGTTTGGCCTGGCGCAGTGGTCCGGTCTGCTTGAGCCAGCCGAAGCTCTTTTCGATTAACCAGCGGCGGCTGAGACTGACGGCGTAGCCGGGCTGGCGCGTGGTTCTCCGATCCAGGCTGCTGGCGCGGTTGTTGTCGTTCTTAGTCACATGCGGAGTTACATTCAACTCTCGCGCCGTGCGCACGAAATCTTTGGTGTCGTAGGCCTTGTCTGCGCCCACGGTGATGCGCCGGGAGCGGCCCACCTGCTTACTCTGAAGCATCAACAGCGCCGCATCGCGTTCGGCAAATCCGTCGGCATGAGTGGCCATGGCTGCGGCGATCAGTCCGTTGCGGTTTTCCACCAGAGCATGACCCAGATAGCTTAGCTTCGATTCCTTGCCGTAGCTCTTCTTGTACAGCCGGGCATCGGGATCGGTGGTGGACTCGTGCGTCTTGTTGCTGCGCTTCTGGCCACGGAAGCTGGTGCCATCGCCGTCCCCGGAACCATCCTTCGGCCGGAAGCTCTTCTGCGAGGCCCAGGCTTGGATCAGCGTGCCGTCCACGGTGAAGTGCTCGTCGGACATGAACTTCTTCGCCTGCCGGTTCACTTCGGCAAAGAAGCGTTGCGCCACCTCGGAGGTCAACAGACGGTCGCGGTTTTTCGAGAACACTGCGTGATTCCACACCGCATCATCCATGCCCAGGCCTACGAACCAGCGAAACAGCAGGTTGTAATCGATCTGCTCGACCAGCAGCCGCTCGGAACGGATGGAGAAGAATACCTGCAACAGCAGCGCTCGCAGAATGTACTCCGGCGCAATCGACGGCCGCCCAGAGTCCGCGTACAGCGCATCGAACTCCGCACTCAGCCTGCGAAGCACCGCGTCGGTCACCCTGCGCACTTCGCGCAACGGATGATCCGAAGGCACTCGCTGCTCCAACGACACATAGCTGAACATCCCGTCCTCAACCCGCTCGTCTCCTCGCATATCGATAAGACGTATAGACCCTGGGCAATGTCGCGGAGACGTACCTATTTCAACAAGTTCCTAGACGCACAACGGCAAAGTCGTCCGCATCTATCCAGATTCGTCCGTAATAAAGAAATTTGTCTTTCACACGAGGTTCAACTTTGAGCACATACCTCGCGCCCGAGGGGCCGTTTTGGTATCCGACCAGTGTGAAACGGTAGTTATCCTCGGTGAGAGCTGACCGTCGCTGAATCTCCGCGTCCAGTGCTTCCTTTTCCGCTTCCAACAGCTTCTTGAATACCCTATCAATGATCAGTACAGAGCCGGTCGCTGATTGAATGATGAACTCCTTTTCTGCCGGCGAGAGGTAGCTCACCTTCACGACCATTTCCGCGCTACGAGCGGCTGGAAATCCGTGATATTCAACCCGGTAAGTTCTGGTTCCCTGATATGTGCGAAGTGCCCGGACACGAAAAAGGTTCATCTGGACGAGGTTTTGCACCACTTGTTCTGCAGTGAGCGGAGCTCGATCAGTAACCGTCGCGGTTTCCAGCTGTTGAGCGCCTGCAGGCTGCCCGAGGATCATCAGGATAAGGAGCCACAAGATGATGAACTCCGAACAAAGGGAGAGCGTACTTGGCCTCGGAGTCGGTGCTCGATGCTGGGGTTCATGCAGTTTCATGGCACACCGTCACCACGATTCGCCTCCAGAGAAACTCTGACATATTAAGTATTTGCTTTGTGGCCTTCGGATACTGATCACAATTGACCATTCCGTAGGCGACGTTGGAGGAAATCAATATTCTGTGGCGCAATGTGAGCTTTCTAACAATCAAACGGATGTTGCCAACTGTGTCCAGATGCCCGCTCAGGCACTCGCACGCAGGTTCCCGCCCAGGAAGTTGAAGAAGGTGTACGAGATCTTCGAGCGATGGGTTTAGGCGCGATTGCCATTCCCGCCTTACCGCCGCCACCTGTGCCCATGGTTCCATTTCTGTTGCGGCGGGTACCATGCAATATCCGGTGAGAATTCCTATTTGCGCGCACGCTGGGACGAAGTGTCAGGTATTCGCTTCTTGCCTTCCTGGCAGCCCGCTACGGACGACCCATATTAACCTTTATCGCGAGACACGGACATCCAGTTCTATGGGTTACTATCGGGTCGCTTGCCGCGGTAGCGGTGGCTCTCTCGTTGTCTTCGGAGCTAGACGCCAAGGGCGTCCACAGGATTAGGGCGCCGTCCTGAATCGATGCACCGTATTACCCTTGGGCAGCGGGTTTTCGGATGTGAGCCATTTTGCACAGTATCCCGAGAGGCAATTAAGCGAATCTATTTGTGCCTCCAGGGAGCCGTTGGGCCGTCAAACCAGGACGCGCACCCGCGAAGAGAATCAAGGTCTCGAGTTGCTCAAGATGCGGAGAGAGGGCACATACGCTTAATGAACACATCGCTACTGTGGGTATTCGAGTCTTTGTTTGGGTGCCATCATCAACAACTCAGCCGTGTCTTCACGATTCGAAGGCGCACCTACCAGGTCTGCGTCGAGTGCGGACGGGAATTTGAGTATTCCTGGGAAAGGATGCACTCCATGCGGTCGAGCGGCTGGATGCGGATTCCAGCACTGGAGGAGAAACCGGCTCTCAGTGAACTTGTCTCTGATCGTGAGGAACAACCTGTATGGGTATCGC
>CAVRXY010000023.1:0-42381 GCA_963725225.1 uncultured Acidobacteriaceae bacterium | reverse complement strand
CGTCTCCCTCGCAAAAATTCAGCGCCGCAATTTGTGAGACGCGGGGCAAGTGCGACGGTGAACCGCCGGGCAGCAGCTTTAACAAACAGTCATCGGAAGTTCACGATCCCTTCAAACCCAGATGTCGAGCCGCCTTTATTTTCAGCGGTTCATTTTTTCTGGGCGAAAGTGTTGTGTGGGAAAACTCATGCTCTCAATGCATCGCGGGCGCGGCATTGCATGGCGAGGGTGCCGGTGGCCAGCGCTTCTTCGAGCAGAGGCTGGACCGGGTGCGCAGGCCGGGCTCGCGGCGGGCGAGCAGGCCGAGTCCTTCGACCGCGGTGCAGCGGACGACATTGGATGGATCGTAATAAAGAGGCATGAGGAGGCCGGCGGCGCGCAGGCGCTGGGCGCGAGAGTGCGCGATGCGGGCAACGACGAGACCGAGGTGGGCGCGGGTGCGCCAGTTGTCGCCTGCCTCTTTCGGCCCGACCTCGCTGAAGAGTCCGAGCAGTCGTTCGGCATAGGGAGAGAGAAGGTCCGGCTGCTTTTCGGCGATGCGGCGGGCGGTGTCGGCGGCATGATGGCGGAGGGCTGAATTTCCCGAGAAGAGCGCGCGCAGGAGCGGCTTGAGAAGCTGCGGGTCGGTGATGATTTGAGCCGCGGCGCGGCGTGCATCGGCGAGACCCCAGGATGGCGTGTTGAGATGCAGCGTATTGCGAATGGGCTTGGCCATACGGGCAGGTGTCGAGCGCAGTATAGAGGCTTAGAATTCAGCTATCTATGTCTATGACCACTTTTTCGGCTCCGCCCAGGATCGCCCTTTCGGCCCCGCCCAGGACCGAGTTTTCGGTTCAGGGCCTATGACTGCTGCCTCGGGTAAGAGCGCCACGCTCGAGGCGAGAAGATTTCGACGGCTGCTGCTCAACTGGTTCGACGGGAATGCGCGTGACCTGCCGTGGCGGCGGACGCGCGATCCTTATGCCATCTGGGTTTCAGAGATCATGCTGCAGCAGACGCGGGTGGCGGCGGTGATCGAGCACTATGCGCGATTCATGCAGCGGTTTCCCGGATTGCCGGCGCTGGCGGAGGCCGGCGAATACGAGGTGCTGGCGCTCTGGAGCGGCCTGGGCTATTACCGGCGGGCGCGCATGCTGCATCGGGCGGCGCAG
Source organism: uncultured Acidobacteriaceae bacterium (assembly GCA_963725225.1). Taxonomy (GTDB): domain Bacteria; phylum Acidobacteriota; class Terriglobia; order Terriglobales; family Acidobacteriaceae; genus Silvibacterium. The sequence goes on along the minus strand of CAVRXY010000023.1, from coordinate 41,230 downwards.
TTTGTAACCAGGGAGCTTGAGGGGAAGCTTCCGTCGACGGCGGTGGAGCTGCGGGCGCTCCCGGGCATCGGCGAATATACGAGCGCGGCGATTGCCAGTATCGGGTTCGGCGAGCCGGTAGCGTGCGTCGATGGCAACGTGGAGCGGGTGCTGACCCGGGTGCGCGGCTGGACAGAGCGGACGGCGCTGGGGGCGCGGATTCGCAAGGCGGCTGCGGAGCTGCTCGATCCGGGCCGGCCGGGCGACTTCAACCAGGCGATGATGGAGCTGGGCGCGACGGTCTGTCTGCCGCGCGCGCCGTTGTGTCTGCAGTGCCCGGTGGTGGAATTGTGTGCGACGCGCGGGGAGCATCCGGTGGCGGCGCGAAAAAAGATGCGCAGCCAGAAGGTCGCTTATGCGTTTCTGCTAAGGATCGCCGAACCGGCGGCGAAGGGAACCGGCGGCAAGAAAAAGAATGGAAGTGCACGGCGGCCGGCGGAACTCGCGGTGCTGCTGGAGCAGCGGCCGGAGGGGGTTTCGCTGATGCCGGGGATGTGGGAGCTTCCGGAGATTGATGCCGCCAAGGCGGATGCAGCGCGAAGGCTGCTGGATGTGCGGCACTCGATCACGGTGACCAACTACTACGTGACCGTCTACGGATACGATGCCAGCGGTGAAAGCATATTGCCGAAGACGAGTGGCGTGCGGAGGTGGGTGAATTCGCGTGAGCTGGCGGAACTTCCGCTGACGGGATTGGCGCGCAAGGTGCTGAAGCGGCTGAAGACGCTGCCCGGATACACGGGGCCGGGTCCGGCGGTGACGTTTGATAAGGTGACACCCGAAGTCTGGGTGTAGAGAATGGTTGACGCGTCTCTTCGCTTGTTTCGGAGCACTCCTGGAGAATGATGAAGATTCCTGCCCCTGTTGTTTCGCTCGCCACCGTTGCGGTTCTTTCTCTTTCCAGCGCCATTGCGCAACAGGCCCCGGTGCCTGCGATTGCCGGGGTTCCGGAGGCAGCACGGCAGGCTGCGGCGTCGATTGATGCGGAGAAGATTCGCGCTCACGTGCGATTCCTGGCGGACGATCTGCTGGAGGGTCGAGGACCGGGGACGAGGGGCGGAGATATTGCGGCGAAGTATATCGGGACGCAGTTTGCCCTGTATGGACTGCAGCCGGCGGGGGATAACGGGACGTATTTCCAGAAGGTGCCGCTGTACGCGGTGCATACGATCGAGGACCAGACGAAGTTCAGCTTCGTGCCCGAGAGCGGGGCTCCGATTGAGCTGACTTATGGCTCGGATTATGTGACCAAAGACCAGACGGGAGCAGCGTCAGCGGATATCGACGCGCCGATTGTGTTTGTGGGCTACGGGATCGATGCGCCGGAGTATCACTGGGACGACTTTGCAGGCGTGGACGTGAAGGGCAAGGTGCTGCTGGTGATCGTGAACCAGCCGCCGTCGAACGATCCGGCGTTCTTCAAGGGCAAGACGATGACCTACTACGGCCGCTGGACGTACAAGTACGAAGAGGCGTCGCGGCGGGGCGCGGTTGGAGTGCTGATCATTCACCGGACGGATCTGGCGAGTTATCCGTGGGATGTGGTGCGGAATTCGCAGTCGGTGGAGAAGTCGTACCTGCAGGATGATCCCACGGCGACGCTGAAGGCGGCGAGCTGGATCCAGCTGGATGTTGCGAAGAAGCTGTTTGCGGCAGCGGGGAAGAATGTCGACGACGAGATTGTGGCGGCAGGCAAGCCGGGATTTCATTCGTTCGAGCTGCCGGTGCGGCTGAAAGCGCATGTGGCGAGCCGGGTGCGGCATTATGAGTCGGACAACGTGATTGCCAAGCTGCCGGGGACGGATACTACCGGGCCGGATCAGGCGGTGATTTATTCGGCGCACTACGATCATCTGGGGATCGATCCGGACCTGAAGGGCGACAACATCTACAACGGCGCGGCGGATAACGGGACGGGCTGCGGGATTCTGCTGGAGCTGGCGCGGGCCTTTGCGGATGCGACTGCGAAGCCGCCGCACAGTATTTTCTTCGCCGCGGTGACGGCGGAGGAGCAGGGGCTGCTGGGATCACAGTACCTGGGAATGCATCCTCCGGTTCCGGCGGCGCAGATTTCGCTTGATCTGAATTACGACATGCTGATGCCGCTGGGGGTTCCGCTGTCGGCGGAGGTGAGCGGGGCTGAGCGGACGACGTTTTATCCGGTAGTGGAGAAGACGGCGAAGGCTTTCGATCTGACGCTGGAGCCGGACAAGTTTCCGGGCGCCGGGCATTACTATCGCTCGGACCACTTCAGCTTTGCGCGCGCGGGTGTCCCGGCGTTTTCTGTCGGGCAAGGGACGCTGTTCGAGGGTCATGATGCCGCGTGGGGCAAGGCGCAGGCGGAAGATTACGTCGCGCACCACTATCACCAGCCATCGGATGAATATCACGCGAGTATGGATTTTCGCGGCGATGCCAAAATGGCGCGGTTCGGGTTGATACTCGGGTGGGAAGCTTCGTCGCTGCCGCAGACGGTGGGCTGGCAGAAGGGCGACGAGTTCGAGGCAGCCCGTAAGAAGAGCCAGGGGAACTGAGTTCGAATCGACAAGGCAAGGAGTATCGGTGCGGATCGCGGTTGCAGTGCTGGTGATGTGGGCCTCGGCCGGGATGGCGCAGACGGCTACGGAGCCGGCACTGCATCATCGTGCGGCCGGGCCGGATTCCGGGAACGGTGTCACGGCGCAGCCGGGCGTTCCGGGAGGAAAGCAGCGGGGGACTTCCACACTGCCGGCCTCGGCCCAGGGCGAATACATGCTGGACGAGACCGGGTCGGTGGTGCAGATCACGATCGAGAACGGCATTCTCGACGGCTATATCTCGAAGCTGACAGAGCAGCAGACCTCGGCGCTGACGTACTTCTTCGACCGCACCACCATCAATGGTGACCGGCTGAGCTTTACGACCAAGCAGATTCACGGAATCTGGTACTCGTTCGACGGCGCGATCGTGCGCAGCGATGTGTCCAGCAAGCAGGAAACCGGGTTCTACCGGCTCAAGGGCACGTGGGTGACGCACGATGAAGTTGGGAAGGGTCAATCGACGTTCACAGTCAGCCTGAAGTCCACGCCGCGCGGGTCTGCTGAGTTTTGATTTCCTGAGTATTGCTTTCGGGTCAACCGAGAGGCTGGCTGCTACCGAGCTGGTGGGTGCGGACAGCTGAGCGGACGCTCTGAGCTGCGTCGGAGTGGTCGATCAGCTGGCCGGGTTGGCCGGGAACTTCCAGGACCTCCGGGGCGGAAGCGGGGCCGGGCGCGCCGCCGGTGCGCTCGATGGAGATGGCCTGCGGAGTCAGATCGTCGGCGACGGCGGCAGGGCCAAGAGCCGCGGGCGACAGCCGGGTGGGATCGCCGGCATTTTCGGAGGCCTCACGGCGCAGCTTAAGTTCAGCGGAATGGTCGCGAAACGCGGCCTTGGAGTCGATGGGCGGGATGGCGGGCGGAATTGCGGCGGGCTGAGGTTCGACGCAGGGAGCCAAGCTGAACAGGCGGCGGAAATCCCCGCGAGCGTATGCGGCTGCCACCAGTCCGAAGAGGGTTCCGATGACGGCACCCTTCCAGAATTCGACGGTTTCGGCATGTTCGGCCATTCGAGCTGTTTCTCCTCGTAGCTGGAATTTTTCGGGGCTTTGTCTAGTTAGAAAGGCTGCTCCGGGTTGGCGTTGCTCAGGGAGATGGCCACGGACTGTGATTCAGCAAATTTTCTTGCATCGAAATGCATTTACGATATATCTTATGATGTAACTTACGATATATCGTAAGAATGTTTTTAAGGAGAATTACAGATGTTTGGAAGACACGATAAAAGGCAATTTGAAGAAAGGGCAGGCCATTGCGGGCCGTGGAAGCAGTTTCGCGGCGGCCGAGGCGGTTTCTGGGCCGAGATGGGCGAGGGCTGGGGGCGGCATGGACGGCACCAGTTCGGAGGGGAATTCGGAGGACGGCTGTTTGACGGCGGCGAGCTGCGGCTGGTGATCCTGAGCTATATCGCGGAGAAGCCGAGTCATGGCTACGAGATCATGAAGGGCATTGCCGAGAAGATGGGCGGCCTGTATACGCCGAGCGCCGGGGTGATCTATCCCACGCTGAACCAGCTTGAGGATGAGGGCTTCGCGACGGCGACGACAGAAGGCGGCAAGAAGCAGTACACGATCACCGAGGCGGGAAGGGCGGAGCTCGAGGCGCACAAGTCGCGCATCGATGAGCTGCTGGGACGCATCCGGCAGATGGGCGAGGCATACGGCAGCCGCAGAGCTCCCGAGATTATGCGGGCGATGCACAACTGCAAGCTGGCGCTGAAGCTGAAGTTCGGGCGGGGCGATCTTTCGGCCGAGCAGCTCGGGAAGATTGCGGAGATCCTGGACACGGCGGCGAAAGAGATCGAGCGGGTGTGATGGCAGGGCAGGGAACAGGGATCAGGGAACAGGGCACAGAAGACAGAGCGCTGGCGGCCCAGAGTGATGAGGCGACGACATCCTTCCGCCTGGCCGAGCGGGTGCGGGAGCTGGAGGCGGAGAATGCGCGGCTCAAGAGTCTGATTGGTGAGCTGCTGGTTGCGAATCAGTTGCTGCGCGAAGGCAAGACCGCAAGGTAGAACTGTGATTCAGCGGGGAGTGTTTCGGCGCCGTAGATAGCTCTCGCGCTTCTCGGGCGGGAAGCGTTCGATGGCATAGCGGAGGCTGGTTCGCGGCATGGCGGCATGGTGCCGGCGCAGGAATCTCTCAAGCGCGCGGATGTCTTTCTTGCCGGCTTCGCGCAGCATCCAGCCGGTGGCCTTGTGGATCAGATCCTCGGAGTCATGGAGGAGGATTTCGGCGAGCGCGAAGGTGTCGTCGAGCTGGTTTTTGCGAATGAGCCACCAGGTGGAGACGATGGCGATGCGGCGATCCCAGAGGCGCGACGATTTCGCCAGCTCATAGAGAAGGCTCTTGTCGCGGGTGAGGAGCCAGGGACCGACGATGTAGGGCGCGCTGTCGTCCACGCCGTCCCAGTCGCGGATGAAATGGCGGTTGCGCAAGTAGAAGTTGAAGATCTTTTCCTGGCCAGCTTCGCCGGCCTTCTCAAACTGAATGCGCAGGATCATGTGAGCCAGCGAGCGTTCGTCGTGAACCGCCGATCCCATGAGCTTGCGGACTTCTGCCAACGCAAGGTGGGCGAATTCCCGGGCGACTTTGCGCGCCGATGCGGTGGGAACGCCGAGGAAGGTGTCACCGGTGCAGTTCCTGAAGAAGCCGCGCTGGGTCCGCGCCCTGACGGGATCGGCGAGTTGATGAAGTGCGAGGCGGGCTGCGTCGAGGATGGCGGCTGATGGTGGGGCCTTGTGCTTAGTAGTAGTCGGCACAGCTCAGATAGTAGCCGCACTGCGCGCAGATGAGCTTGCACCGGTGTCCGTGGAGGCGGTGCGAGCAGTTGGGGCAGTAGACGGAGTGATGCTCTGTTGGCGCGGTTGTCTGCGGTGCTGGAGGGGGCTGCTCGGAGGCGCCGGAGTTGGTTGAGGGCCGCACCGCAATAGCTTACTGCAGGCGGCGGCCGCGGTGGAATGTTTCGCGGGCTGAGGGTTCCTGGTTTGTAAATTCGACGGCGGAAGCAGGTTTGGTTATTCTCAAGTTCGGCACAGATATGTCGGTGTCGCGATTTGAATAGTGTGAACCGGCCTGGTTGATTTCCCAACAAAAACGAGGAGCTGTTTATGGAACGCAAAGCGAGCGCCGTATGGCATGGCGCCTTGAAGGATGGCAAAGGCACGATCTCGACCCAGAGCGGAGTTCTGAAGGAGACGCAATATTCTTTCAGCACGCGTTTTGCCGATGGCATTGGAACGAATCCTGAGGAGTTGATTGCGGCAGCGCACGCGGGCTGCTTCACGATGGCTTTGAGTGCACAGCTTGGAGAGGCGGGGCTGACTGCCGAGTCGCTGGAAACGACGGCGGTGGCGAAGTTCGAGAAGACGGACGCCGGCTTTACGATTACGTCGATTCACCTGACGACCCGGGCCAAGGTTCCGGGAGCAAGCGAGTCGGCCTTTGAGACGGCGGCAAGCAACGCGAAGGCGGGATGCCCTATCTCGCGGCTGTTCAAGGGCAATACAGAGATTACGCTGGACGCAAAACTGGCGTAGTAGACAGAGTGCAGCGCCACGACGCCGCGGATAAAGCCGCGGCGTTTGTGTTTCGGGGACTAACTGTTGGTGCGGACGAAGTCACGCAGGCGGCGGTTAATTTCCGTGGCCTTCTGGACTCCGCCGTCGAGCATGGAGCGCCACTTGCGGGCGTTTTCGTCGAGATCGACGGTACCGAGGAGATAGCTGGTCTGGAGGACGATTTCGAGGGCGTTGCTGAGGTCGTGAGAGAGGCGGCGTATCTCCTGCGCGTGCTCGATCGGGATGGGGGGTGTACCGGTGGATTCGGTCATCTTGGAGTCCTGATCCTTAGGTTTTCTGAAGATTTTCTGAAAATTTTTGATGCCTGCTGGAACGGTAGTGAAACAGTGGTGAAACTGGTTCCGCGCCGGGACGGGGGATCAGCGGACGCGTGTTTGACACAGATGGACGCCTTTGTAACACTAGGAACTGCTGCCAGTCCAGCCGTTCGTGCTGGACATCACATGCGTGCCGAAGTGGCGGAATTGGCAGACGCGCATGGTTCAGGTCCATGTACTCGCAAGGGTGTGGGGGTTCGAGTCCCTTCTTCGGCACCAATCATCTGGTAATCTCCTGGAGTGTAAACGAGCCTGCAAAGTTCCCCCCTTGTTAGCAGACTTGGGAAGTACGGATTTATCCTATTTCGATCTACAGGAGACGTACCCATGGAATTCCTAACGGCCAGCACGGCTTGTATTCCACAACGACATTTCAAACCCACTATCCTGCGCTTGATCGGCGCAGTTGCCGTCACTTCAGTGCTGGCGGCTGGAGCTTACGCTCAAGCCGGCGGCAACCCGGAGCTGACGCAGAAACTGGCTGCGCTGAAGGAAGCGAGCGCAGCGAACAAGCAACGTCTGCAGCAATACACCTGGACAGAAACTCAGCAACTTACGCTGAAGGGCGAGCCGAAGCCGCCGAAGACGTTCCAATGCCAGTACGGACCGGATGGGCGGGTGCAGAAAACTCCCATTGGGGCTCAAGAAGCGAGCCCCAGCAGTGGTGGCGGCCGCGGAGGAAGACTCAAGCAGCATGTTGTCGAAAAGAAGACCGAAGAGATGAAGGATTACATGCAGCAGGTGCAGGGCATCATTGCTCTGTACGTGCCGCCTGATCCGCAACGCATGCAGCGTGCCTTCCAGGCAGGGAATGTTTCGTTCAGCAAAGCAGGGCCCGACGTGGTGAACCTGATCTTTGTGAATTATGCGCAGCAAGGCGACAAGATGACGATCGGATTCGATACGGCATCGAAGAAAGTTCAGACCGTCAATGTGAATACGTATCTCGACGACCCGAAGGACGTAGTTACTCTCACTGTGCAATTCGCCAGTCTTCCCGATGGTACGAACTACGCACAGCAAACGGTGCTGAACGCCACGGCAAAACAACTGCAGGTGACGACGACCAACTCAAATTACGCGAAGCTGGCGCAGTAGATTCGAACTGATTGCGGGGAGCGGAGAGAGTTTGAAAAGGCGCATGGCTGACGCCACGCGCCTTTTGTATCTCTAATGGTTACTTATCCGGCGGTCTACTCGCCTGCCACCGTGCAATTCACGTTCATTTCCTTGCAAACTGTGAGGTTCGACGCGATCCAGGGCACATTGCGCGTTCGCGCAGGCTGTGCCCAGTGCTGCTCCGAAAAGCATCAACATGAGTGGCATGGATGGTCTGCGCATGCTCGCTCCTTACGTGTCGACTTTTCATGGTCGACTTTCTCGTGGGGCCGAATTGGCGCCCTTTGTAGCATCGGAAATTGTTGCCAGTCCAGTTCTTTGCACGCGGGGGTCCGGCGGGGGATGAATTGGCATACGTGCGTGGACAACAGGCAAAGCGGTTCTCTCATCAAACTGTAAGTTGTAGAAATTACAGGGAGAACCCACTATGAGACTGAATCGCGGCACCCTTCCCCTAATCGCTTTTGTGCTAGGCACATCGGGCGTTGTTGTTGCCCAGGGACATGGACCTTATCAGCCAGTTAATGCATCGTTGGCGGCATCGTCTGCGGCTGCCTACGCGCAGGATTATGACCATCATGATGACTGGGATACGCCCTCCGCATGAGTTCCGTGAGATTCAGCGGCAGGGATTTCATGACGGCGTCGAAGGGGCGAAGAAGGACTTCGACAATCATCGTATGCCCGACGTGAACAACCGCGATGAATACCGGCACCCGAAGGTTTCGAAGGCCGACCGCGAAGATTATCGCGAGGGATACCGGCGTGGCTATGAGGCGGCTATGGATCACCTGACCGGTCACCCCGGTCCGCGGTAGATTTTCCGCGCTGGCGGCTTTGCAGCAGGGTCCTGTAGCCGTCGTATACAGCTTCAAAGACTGAATCCCACGATGCGCGGAGACCGTCCTGACGGGCGGCTTCGCGCATGCGCGCGTGCAAGGGCGGATCGGTGAGGATGGAGGCGACGGCAGTTGCGAAGTCTTCATCACGGGCGATCAGCCCGGTCTCACCATGGCGGACAATCGAGGGCGGACCGCCGTCGGGAGTGACGATGGCGGGAACGCCGGAGGCCAGTGCTTCCAGCACGACATTGCCGAAGGTGTCGGTGTGCGAGGGGAAGACGAAGAGGTCCATGTTGGCGTAGGCGCGGGAGAGAGCGTCACCACGCAAGACGCCGGCAAATTCGGCTCCGGGTAGATGCGTGCGCAGCCAAGGCTCCTCGGCTCCGTGACCGACGATGAGGAAACGGAAGTTGGTCAGGCCCGAGGCGGTGAGTTTCTGCTGCACCTGGGCGAGCAGGGCCACGTTCTTTTCGACGGAGAGGCGGCCGACGAAGCCGAGGATGAAGGCGTTGTCATCGGGTTTGCGGCAGCGATGCGCCGGAGAGAAAACCTGTGTGTCTACGCCGCGCTCCATGAGAAAACAGGGGCGGCCGGTTTCCTTTTCAAGCAATTTGCAAAGTCCGGCGTTGGGGGCGAAGAGGATTTGTGCGATCGAGTAGAACTTTGCGCTGAAGTAGAGCGCAGATTTCTCGATCATGCCGGCGATTGCGGGCCGGCGATCGTCGCGAAAGCGGCGAAGGAGCCAGGCAGAGCGTCGCGCGGCGTATTCATGAACATTGGTGTGCCAGGAGGCGGCGAGAGGGAGATGGAAGTGATTCGCCAGCAGGACGCCGATGATGCCGTTATCGCTGGGCCCGGTAATGTGGATGACGTCGGGGCGGAATTCCTTCAGGGTGCGGACGATCAGCGGCAGATGGCGGATGTAACCGGCGTCGAAGGTGAGGTCCTTTTCGAGCGGGAAGGAGACAGAGCCGCGGGGCAGCTCGAGGGTGGTGAGCTGGCCTTCGACTATGAGGCGCGGCTGGCGGTTGCCGGGACGGACGAAGAGGAAGGGCAGGTCGTGGCGGCGGACATATGCCTCGAACTGGCGGCTGGTGTGGGCGACGCCGTTGATCTCGTAGAACGAGTCGGGAAAGTAGGCGACTCTCATAAGATCAGGGGATAGGGTGTAGGGTGTAGGGCGGCAGGGGCATAGGCCATCGAAGTATCAGGGTCTGTTGTGAGGGCGATTTGCAGCAAATGCTAGATCTAATCGCTACACCCTATACCCTATACCCTGCTCATTCAGAAGGCTTCTTCGCCGAGGGCGAACTTCAGTTCGCGCGATTCGTTCCAGGCGAGGCGCAGGCCGCCGGAGACGGGCTTGCTGCCCATCATCTTTACCGCTTCGACTACGTAATGGAGGTAGCGCGGGACGCGACCATCGTGCGGCCAGAGCTCGCACAGGGGCCGCACGACACCATTGGTGTCGGGATGGTATACGCGCTCGTCCCAGGTGCGGGATCCCTGGGGAAAGTCGGGATAGGTGCGGATGGCATCGAGGGTGGATTGCAGGATGCGGTGCTTCCAGGGCTCGGCGTACTGGGGCATGAAGAGAACGTGGCTGCGGCCCTCGTAGCGGATCTCGTGCACGAACTCGGTGAAGCTGGCGGCGTTGCTGAGATTGACGTTCGCGTTCGGCTCTACACCGTGGCGGTCGCCGCCGGAGATGAGGAGCATGTTGCGGGCCTTTGCCATTTCCTTAACTTCGCGATTCTCTTCCCAGCTGCGCAGGCCGTTCAGTTCGAGGGCGTGCATGAACTGGCCGTTGACGGCCATGAAGTCGTGAAGGCGCTGGCGGTGCTTCTCCTTGCCGATGATGTAGAGGTCCCACATGGGGTGGTTGAAGACGATGAGGACGTTGGGCAAGGCGTGGAGCGCGGCGAGGATTTCGGTGAGACGGGGCTCGGAGGGGTTGGCGGTGAACTCCTCGAAGGTGCGCATCCACTCGGCGCCCGACTCGCTGGGCAGGTTGTGGATGCCGAGATGAAAGGCCTGGTCGGGTCCGAAGGGGACGCTCCACTCGACGGATACCGGAATGTGGCGGGCGGCGGCGACGGTTCGCAGGAGCATGGGGGCGTGGATGTTGTCGTGATCGGTGATCGAAACCAGCGGCATCAGCCCGAGTTTCTGCGCGATCTGCCCGCTCTCGAGATCAAAGGCAAGGCGAGGGGTGAGAGGCGGTGTCCAGTAGCCGGCCGAGTAGTTCAGCTTGATCTTATGGATACTGATGGCACGCTTTTCTCCATAAGCGAGGAGTTTGCGGACCAACGCATAGTCGTTGCCGAAGGTCGCCAGGAAGTCGAGGGTTTCTTTCGATTGATTGGTGTGGCTGTGAAGAGAAACGCCCGTCGAGTACTCACGTGCGGCACTGGCATCTTTCCAGAGGTAAGAGATGCGTCGTAGACCAGCCATAGAGATGTCCTCCTGGGGGGATCTGCTATGGCCAGTATCGGTATGCACCATGAATGCGGCATTACTGGTGGGAGAAAGGACGTTCAAATTGCCGTCCGGTGCCAAAAGAGGCAACGTTACGAGTGAGATACGGGCCGGGCGACCGAGGTGGGAATCAGGAACGGGTGCGTGCTATTTCGGGAATGAGCGCCGCTTCGTCTTCGGTATAGGGATGGCCCGCTTCCGGCTCGAGGTGGTCGCGGGTGAGGTTTTCGCGCAGCAGAGCGAAGGCTTCATCGGGAGTATTGGCGACGTGGAAGAGCTCGCGGTCGCGAGGAGAGATAGCTCCTTTATCGACAAGCACATCGAGATTCAAGACCTCGTCCCAGTAGGAGGATCCGTAGAGAACGATGGTCATCTTCTTGGCCAGCTTGCGGGTCTGGGAGAGAGTGAGGAACTCGAACATTTCGTCGAGGGTTCCAAAGCCGCCGGGGAAGACGACGAGCGCTTTCGCCAGATAGGCGAACCAGTACTTGCGCATGAAAAAGTAATGAAATTCGAAGTTGAGCGAAGGCGTGACGTAGCGGTTAGGGCACTGCTCGAAGGGCAGGCGTATGTTCAAGCCGATGGTCTTGCCGCCGGCTTCATAGGCGCCGCGGTTGGCGGCTTCCATGATGCCGGGTCCTCCGCCGGAAGTGACGACGAAGCGGTGACGGCGGGACTTGAGTGCCTTGGCCCACGTGGTCAGCAGGTAAGCGAGGCGGCGGGCGTCTTCGTAGTAGCGGGCCATCTCGACGGCAGCTTCGGCGCGGCGGCGGCTGAGTTCGCTTGCGGTTCCCTGGGCGAGATCAGGCGGGCGAGCGGGCTGCTCTTCTTCAGGGGCAGGCTCGACGGAGCCTGTGTTTTCAAGCAGCTCCAGTCTCGTGACTGGCTTCGTCGAGGGCGCGAAAGCGCGCCGAACCGAAGAAAACGACGGTATCGCGGATGCGTTCGCGGCGAAAGCGGGCCAGGGGCTCCGAATACTCGGAAAGGATGCGCAGGATGCGGCCGTCAGGGCTGTTGACGAAGGCGGAGTTTTCGTAAGCCAGGGGCGCCTTCTCGAGCTGTTTGGGGGGCTTGCGCATGGTGTTCAGCCCTCCTTGTAGTGGACAGCATCATGGATCGCGATCCAGATATTGAGAAGCCCAAGGCCGGAGACGATTCCGCGGGCTACGCCGTTGAGAAGCAGCGGAGCCAGGTGAGGGATGAGGGTGAGCAGGCGATTCTCGTCCCAGAAGTGCAGCCAGGGGAGGACGACGATGATGAGTCCCAGGTAGAGACGGACGATGACGCGGACGAAGAGGTCAAGGCGCTGCAGCCAGCGCGGTGACTGGCGTGGAGGCTTGGCGCCTTCCGGGGTGTTCACGGCGAGCCGAGTAGGTGGCGTAACCGGCAACTGCGAAGAAAACAGATTCGGCTGCTGCGACATGCGATGGATTGATTCTATAGGCTGCGGGCGATTGGCGGATACCGGGCGGCCGCGTCGTAATCGCGGAGACGGGCCGCCTTACCGTTCATCCATTACCGCTCTGCTGCGACCGGAGTGTTGCGCCTGGGACGGCGGTTGGCCTGCAGGATCTTTTTACGCAGGCGGAGTGATTTGGGGGTGACTTCGACGAGCTCATCATCGGCGATGAACTCGATCGCCTGTTCGAGATTGAGAGCGCGAGGAGGCGTGAGGCGGATGGCCTCGTCGGCGGAAGAGGCGCGCATGTTGGTGAGCTTCTTTTCGCGGACGACGTTGACGTCGAGGTCGTTGTCGCGGGAGTGCTCGCCGATGAGCATGCCTTCGTAGACTTCGACTCCGGGCGGAGTGAAGAGGACGCCGCGGTCTTCGAGTCCCTGGAGGGCGTAAGCGGTGGTTGTGCCGGCACGGTCGGCGATGAGTGCTCCGGTGGGGCGCTGGGGGATTTCGCCCTGGTAGGGCATGTAGCCGTCGAAGAGGGAGTTCATGACGATGGTGCCGCGGGTTTCCGTGAGCAGCTCGCTGCGCAGGCCGATGAGGCCGCGGGAGGGAACGCGGAACTCGAGACGGACGCGGCCGTGGCCGTGCATCTTGATCATCTCGCCCTTGCGGGGCCCGAGGCGCTCGATCACGGTGCCGACGAAGTTGTCGGGGATGTCGACGGTGAGGTGCTCGACGGGCTCCATGAGCTTGCCGTCGATGGTGCGGGTGACGATCTCGGGGCGGCCGACCATGAGCTCGAAGTCTTCGCGGCGCATCATCTCGATAAGGATGGCGAGCTGGAGCTCGCCGCGGCCGAGGACCTTGAAGCTGTCGGGGCTGCCGGTTTCTTCGACGCGGATGGAGACGTTGGTGAGCAGCTCTTTGTCGAGGCGCTCGCGCAGGTTGCGCGAGGTGACGTACTTGCCTTCGCGGCCGGCCATGGGCGAGTTGTTGACGGAGAACTGTATGGCGATGGTCGGCTCGTCGATGACGATGTGCGGCATGGGCGAGGGGTTGTCGATCGAGGTGATGGTCTCGCCGATGGTGATGCCCTCAACGCCGGCGACGGCGACGATGTCTCCGAGCTCGGTGGCCTCGATGTCGGTGCGCTTGAGGCCCGAGAAGCTGAAGAGCTTGGTGATGCGGGTCTTTTGTAGAGAGCCGTCGAGCTTGGCGATGGCGACGTCTTCGCCGGTGCGCAGGGTTCCGTTGAATACGCGGGCGATGCCGAGACGACCGAGGTAGTCGGAGTAGTCGAGATTGGTGACCAGGATCTGGAGGGGCGCAGCTGGATCGCCGCCGGCCGGTGGAATGGTCTGGATGATCTGCTCGAAGAGCGGCTGGAGATCGGCGCCGGGTTTGGCGATGTCGAGCGTGGCGGTGCCAAGCTTTCCGTTGGTGTAGAGCACGGGGAACTCGAGCTGCTCCTCGTTGGCGTCGAGATCGATGAAGAGGTCGTAGACCTCGTTCAGGACTTCCTGCGGGCGGGCGTCGGGGCGATCGATTTTGTTGATGGTGAGGATGACGGGGAGCTGGGCCTCGAGAGCTTTCGAAAGCACGTAGCGGGTTTGCGGCAGCGGGCCTTCGGAGGCGTCGACGAGCAGCATGACGCCGTCGACCATCTTAAGGGCGCGTTCGACTTCTCCGCCGAAGTCGGCGTGGCCGGGCGTATCGACGATGTTGATCTTGGTGTCGTGATAGAAGATGGCGGTGTTTTTCGCGAGGATGGTGATGCCGCGCTCGCGCTCGAGCTCGTTCGAGTCCATGACGCGCTCGGTGAGGGCTTCATTGGCGCGGAAGGTGCCGGACTGGCGAAGCATGGCGTCGACGAGGGTGGTCTTACCGTGGTCGACGTGGGCGATGATGGCGATGTTGCGGATGATGCTCACAGGGATTTCCTAATCTCTTTCTATTTTTTGCTTTTCAGGTGCGGCGCGCATTGTGTGGCAGCGGCCGGCTGCAGATATTTACCGGGATCGGTCTTCGTCAATGGCCGCGAAAATCGTGGCTAAATCTATATGGACTGGGCTTTCGGAAACGGTGAAGCTGGCAACTTCGGTCCAGCTTCCCGTGGAGCAGTCGAAGCCCTTGCGTGTGGCCGGGTCGATGACCCAGATGTTCCGGACGCCCAGCCGGCGGTAGTCCTCGAGACGGGCGGCATAGCGTGGCACGCGATCTTCAGGGGAGAGAACCTCGATGATGGCGACGGGCGGCGTCTGGATGATCTGCTCCCGGGGGGCAGTAACGGAAACGATGCAAATATCGGCGATGCGGAAGCGCGTGGGCGAAGTTTGCACACGGATTTCAGGCAGGGTACGGATTCCCCACTCGCGCTCGCGCTGGCTCAACCACAGAAGCAATGCCCGCTGGACTTCTGCGTGGTCTAGTTCACCCAAATTCCTCTCCTCGATGATGCCATCCACATAGTCGCAATCCGGGTGATAGCTCGTATGCAGATACTCGCTCACGGAAATCGGGAGATGGGCAGCGGTAGACATAACTGTAATCGCGCGTGCCGATGCAGAGGCGAAACGCTCTCTATCAGTTTACCAGCCGCGGCAGAACTATTCGTATTTGAGCGATTCGACGGGGTCCATCTGGGCGGCGCGATTGGCGGGCAGGGTTCCGAAGACGATGCCAATGATGGCCGAGGTGACGAGCGCAATCACTACAGACCATGGGCTGATGGGGATATTGAACGAAGTGAACATGCGCGCGCCAACCGGCAGCGCCAGGCCGAGGATAACTCCCACCAGACCGCCGCTGAGCGAAATGAAGACCGCCTCGATGAGGAACTGGAGTTTGATCTCACGGGCAGTTGCACCCAACGCTTTGCGGATACCGATTTCACGAATGCGCGCACGCACTGTGGCCAGCATGATGTTCATAATGCCGACTCCGCCGACGGCGAGCGTGACTGTAGAAACGAGGAGCAGCAGGATGGTCAGAGCGTTGGCAACCAAGGCTGCGGTGGTCAGGACCGCAGTAAGCGTTGTGACCGTATAGACAGAATTGGGCTGATGGCGAGCCTGCACGACGCTCTTGATTTCCTTGGCCGCCTCTTCGACGTCGTTCTGATCGCGTATCGAGAAAAAGATGTCCTTCACGGTATCGGTTCCGGTGAAGTAGCGGGCCACAGAGTACGGGATGAGGATGGTTTCGTCATCGATCTCCGTTGATCCGAAGGTGTTTACGCTTTCCTTGAAGGTGCCGATGACGGTGAGGGGGATGCCGCTGATTTGAAAGGTCTGATTGATCGCCGCGTCCGGCGTTCCAAACATCTGGCGGGCAAAGGGTTCCGTCACAACGGCAACTTGCGTATGCGTATCCTCGTCCTCATCGTCGAAAAAGCGCCCGGACAGGACAACGAGGTTGCGCACCCTTCTGTATTCGGGAGTCACACCGAGTACCAGGACGTCTTTAACTACGCCGCCGCCAACACTGACGCGGTCATGAAACTGCAGCAGGGGAGAGGAAAAGGCGACAGCCGGAACCCGCTCCTCAACGGCGAGTTCGTCGTCGCGGGTCAGGAAATCGTTGTAGACGGTGGTGCCGCTGCTGCCCGCAGTGCCTCCACCCGAGTACCCGAGATCGACCATGTTGGTGCCAATCTTCTGGAGCTCGTCAAGGATGTACTGCTTGCCGGTGAGGCCGATGGTTGCGACCAGAATGACGGAGGCGGATCCGATGACCATGCCGAGCGCGGTGAGCGCAAAGCGTACCCGGCTGGTGTTGAAGCTGTCGATCGCCAGCTTAACGATTTCGCTCAGCAGCATTGTCCGTTTGGCGCTGTCGAGCGTGCGCTGGAAGGACCTGCGACTCCGAGAGCGAACTGGCGGAGGCGGAGGTGCGATCGGAGGCTGAGACGGAGTTGTGACCATGGCTGGCCAGAGGTTCTGCTGCTCTATTGATCCTACTCGCCCCGGTCTGGGTTCAAAAAGGGCAAGTAGCGCCGAACAGCCGTATCATAGTATATGGATTAGACCCGCTCACCCACTCCGGCAACGTTCGTTGCTGGGGACCCCGGGTTCGCGGAGGGATGTGTGAGTGGTTGAAACAGGCGGTCTTGAAAATCTAAATCCGCGCTTTGTCTAAGTAATTCGTTCCGAAGCAGATATCCCGCAACCCAATCTTTTCCAATCAGTTTGCGTTTATGTATCGAGATGCTCTGAGATTATGCAGATTTGGAATGAGTATTCGGGAGAGGGGCGGCACCGGTCTGGCTGGATGAACACAGGTAAGAATGGATGCGCTGCTAAGCGGCTAAGCCGGGGCCGACCTCGTGCTCAATTGCTCTTGTTCGAGCAGATCCAAGATGCGTCTCTTAATGTCGTCGCGGGTCCGCCGGACCGCCGCGATGTCCTGGCCCTTTGGGTCTGGCAGCGGCCAGTCGTCGCGGCGTAGACCTGGCACATAGGGGCACTCGTCGCCGCAACCCATCGTAATGAGCATCTCAGCGTTCTCAGCCAACTCGGCCGTAAGCTTCTGCGGCTTGGCGCTGCTGAGGTCGATTCCGACCTCCTGCATCGCATCCACGACAACAGGATGGACATGCTCGGCAGGGTGTGTGCCTGCCGAAATGGCACGCGCCAGTTCAGGATCAGCAAACCGATTGAAGAATGCAGCCGACATTTGCGAACGGCCTGCATTGTGGACACAGGCAAAAATGAAAGTGCGCACTCGAATCAAGCTCCTTCGGCCTGCGGTCTCACCGGCGCAAGGCCGGACAATGGCTTCCATTCGCTCACCGTGCACGAGCCATTCTTGATGGCGTCGCGCAGCTTTCTCATGTCCGCCTTCAACGCCTTATCACCGGAAAATGCATGTACCAGGTATTGAAAGAGTTCGCTGATCTCAGCGTCCTCGGAGCGGACGAGCCGATAGTAAACGCGATACCCGACGCGACGGTCAAGCACCATGCCAGCATTCTTCAGGTAGGAGAGATGCCGGGAAATTGTGGACTGCGAAGCACCTAGGACATGCTGAATGTCGCAGCCGCACAATTCTCCGTGCAGAAGCAGGTTGAGAATCCTGAGCCGATTCTCGTCCGCCAAACCCTTGAAGTAGGAAGCCAGTCTTTCCATAAAATTTCTATGTCTCAGGGTATCGCGGAGCAGGCATTTCAACGAAGCCATCCGGCGCTAAATTCACAGTTCATTTACATCTGATTGTTAATGTGTTTATGCAGTTAAGAGCATAAGCATATAAATGGAACGATCTTGTGAAGGCAAAGATGCGGAATACCGGCGGGAACGCGGCCTTCCTGCGCGAATCCGCCTGTCGTCAGCGCTCTGGCGATCAGAAACAGAGCTACTTTTTGAAATAGGGGTGACCTTCGGGATCTGCAACAGAGCAACCATGAGTAACAGCGCGGCGTGCGAACCCGTGGCGGAAAGCCTCCGCTTCACTTCCAAGTTCGGAAGTGGCCCGAGAAATGCGCAACGACGCTTCTACTTGGCAGCCATGACTAAATCTGGTTTCCTGTCGCATTCCGATAGATGTCTCGATAGATTCTTCATGCCTGCATCTCGGCCCGGGATTAATGAGCTCTACTTGCGCCCTATCTCATCGATTTCTTTTTGAAGGATCAGCTTGTCCAGGCTGGCCAGGGGCAGACACAGAAAGAGACTGATTCTCCGATCAAGAGTCGAAAAAGCCTCGCGGAATGCCCGCTCCACTACTTCAGGTGCGCCCGTTACGGCGGCAGGGTCAGGTACCCCCCAATGAGCAGTCATGGGTTGTCCAGGCCAGTAGGGGCATACTTCCCTGGCTGCGTTGTCGCAGACCGTGAAAACGAAATCCAATGGAGGAGCTCCAGGTCCGGAAAACTCGTCCCAGGATTTGCTGCGTAAGCCCACCGTGCTGAAGTGAGCGGCTTCAATCTGCTTTAGAGCTTCGGGGCGCACGAATCCCGCGGGATGACTGCCGGCGCTGTATGCAGTGAAATTTGGAAGGCCCTTACGATTCATAATCGCTTCGGCCATGATCGAGCGCGCTGAATTTCCAGTGCAGAGGAAGAGGACGTTATAGCGTTTTGGCATAGTTCAAATCCTTCGATCGCATTTGGCCACCCCGGGGCCGACCCGTTAAGCGCAATTGGGATGGGATGAATGTTTGCGCCGTGCCTTCATGAGCAGCAGGTTGGGGTACAGCAATCCTGTTTGGCGGCAGCCGGCTTGACGGCGTACACCTTGACGCTTGCGGCTGCCTCGTTGACGTCGTATTCAGAGAGCAGCTTGGTCAGGTCCTCATGAAGGCTGGCTGGTCTAGACGTGTCGGGTGAGCAGCAGCTATCTGCAAGCACGGGCAAGCCATTGACCGCGGGCATGGACGGAGAGCAACACCCTGCCTGATTTTCGACCTTGGCATAGGCATTTAAATCGGCCCTGTTATCCACAATCTCGACGTGCTCGAATCCGCCATGAAGCAGGCCCTCGCGATAGTCGTCTATCTTGATTGCCCCGGCAATGCAGCCCACATACGCCGCCATACTTTGGGCGACTGCGGGCGGCAGTTCATGCTTGAGGGCAATGTCGCTAACGGCAAGCCTTCCGCCGGGCTTGAGAACCCGCGCGATTTCTCGGAATACTGCCGTCTTGTCGGGAGCAAGATTGATCACGCAATTGCTGATGACACAATCGACGGAAGCATCGGGAAGGGGAAGTCGGTCGATCGTCGCAAGATGGAATTCGACATTCTGGTATCCGCCGTTCTCAGCGTTGGCACGGGCGCGCTCGATCATCTCCGGCGTCACATCGATGCCAATGGCTTTGCCCTTTGGTCCCACGAGTTTGGACGCAAGGAAGACATCAAGGCCCCCGCCCGAACCTAAATCGACGATTACTTCGCCGGGCCGAATGGACGCGATTGCGGTTGGATTGCCGCAGGAAAGGCCCATGTTGGCCTCAGCCGGGATCGAGCTCAGTTCTTCCGCGCTATAGCCAAAGGCTTCCGCGACCGCTTTCACGCCTGCATGTCTCGTGGAAAGATCACTTTCAGCGACCGCAGCATACTTGGACCGCACCGCTTCAAGCACTTGTTCCGCCATTGCATCCTCCGACATATTTGTTTAGCTGAATATATTATGCGCTGGACACATCCGTCAATGCGAATATAATCGTGAAATGGCAGTGAAGCAGAAAACCTTCGACACGGAGCGATTTTTCCAGGCGCTGGGAGACAATACCCGGCTACGGCTCCTGAATCTGATGGGTGATCAAGAGATTTGCGTCTGCTATTTCGTCGAAATCCTTGATCAGCCCCAGCCCAAGATCTCCAGGCATCTGGCGTATCTGCGCAACGCGGGCATCGTGACGACTCGGCGCGATGGCAAGTGGATGCACTACCGCATTGTCATGCCGCCCAATGAGGGTGCTGCGAAAGTTTTGCGGCAGATTCTTCAGTGGTTCAAGGAAGAGAAGACCATGCAGGCGGACCGCGCAAGACTGACCAAGGCGTGCTGCACTCCAGAGAAGTTCGTGACCTTACAGGGAGCCCCCCTGCCAACTCCAGTCGAACCGTCGCCTGTTTTTACTTCGAGGTAAATATGTCTAGTGTCCCCTACACCCAAGGGCAGGTATGCGCACCGCTGGCGCGCAAGAAACTGTCCTTTCTCGACCGTTATCTGACTTTATGGATTTTCCTTGCTATGGCGATTGGAGTGAGCATTGGGCACTTCATTCCAGGATCTGCCGCATTTGTGAATAGTTTTCAATCCGGCACAACGAATATTCCAATCGCCATCGGGCTCATCATCATGATGTATCCGCCTCTGGCGAAGGTTCGCTACGAAAAACTCGGCGAGGTCTTCCACAATCGTCGGGTACTCGGCCTTTCTCTGCTTCAGAACTGGATTATCGGACCAGTCCTGATGTTCCTGTTGGCCATTGCTTTCCTGCGTGGCGAGCCGGCCTACATGCGCGGGCTGATTCTCATTGGCATTGCGCGGTGCATCGCGATGGTTCTCGTCTGGAATGAACTCGCAGCAGGGGACACGGACTATGCTGCAGGCCTGGTCGCTCTCAACAGCGTGTTTCAGGTGGTCTTCTACAGTCTTTATGCGTGGGTATTCATCACGATTCTGCCGACGTGGTTTGGATTCAAAGGGGCGGTCGTGGACGTCGGCATAGCCCAGATTGCAAAGAGCGTCTTCATCTACCTGGGAATTCCTTTCATCGCCGGAATGCTGACTCGCTTCATATTTCTTCGAACGAAAGGGGAAGAGTGGTATCGGACGAAGTTCATCCCGCGCATCAGTCCCTTCACTCTTGTTGCTCTGCTCTTCACGATCTTGGTGATGTTCAGCCTCAAGGGGGACCTGATCGTAAAATTGCCGCTCGACGTGCTCCGCATCGCCGTGCCGCTGGTGGTGTACTTCGCCGTTATGTTTCTGGTGAGCTTCTGGATGGGGCGCAAGCTGGGAGCAGACTACTCACAGACGGCGACCCTCTCCTTCACCGCAGCGGGGAATAACTTCGAGTTGGCGATTGCAGTTTCTGTGGCTGTTTTCGGCCTGAACTCCGGCGAGGCATTCGTCGGAGTGATTGGTCCTCTGATAGAGGTTCCTGCGCTGATCAGTCTGGTGAATGTCGCATTTTGGCTGCGAAAGCGCTATTTCTCGACATCCACGCCCTCCAATAACCGAGCTGTAATCAGTGCCTGAAAGGATTCGCGTATGCATTTCCTCATTGTCGGCGGCAGCGATGCCGGCATCGCTGCCGGGCTGCGGGCACACGAACTCGATCCAGCGTGTGATATTACGCTCGTACTAGCAGACGAATTCCCAAATTACAGCATCTGCGGCTTGCCATTTTTCCTCAGTGGCGAGACGCCGGATTGGCACTCTCTGGCTCACCGAACGGAATTCCCGGGCATCCGGCTGATGACGAATCACACCGCCGAAAAGATTGATCTCGCTCGCAAGTCGGTTGCCGTGCGCAGCGGAAACGGAGCCCATTCTGAGCTTCATTATGACAAGCTGCTGATCGGCACCGGAGCCCGCCCCGTCCAACCGCCTATTGAGGGTTTCCATCTACCCGGCGTCTTTCCTCTGCACACAATGGAAGACAGCTTCGCCATCCATCGTTTCCTCGAAGAGCGAGAACCAAAATCCGCCATCATCGTGGGGGCTGGATACATCGGCCTTGAAATGGCGGATGCTCTGACGCACCGCGGCATAAGTGTCACGGTTGCCAGCCGCACGGAAGCAGTCCTGGCAACGGTCGATCCGGTATACGGAAGACTCGTTGAAGCCGAGCTCCAAAGACATGGGGTGGAAGTCTGGAATCAGGTCGAGGTGACTTTGATCGAAGCTATTGGAAACCAGCTGCAAGTCTCAGGTACACGAGAGTTCTCGAAAAAAGCCGATTTCGTGTTGGTTGGTGTCGGCGTGCGGCCAAACAGCGAACTCGGTGCAGACGCCGGCATTACCACCGGCGTCAAGAACGCGCTATGCGTCAACCGCCGGATGGAGACAAATCTGGCCGACGTTTACGCTGCCGGAGATTGTGTTGAGACCTGGCATCGTCTCTTGAATCGCTATACCTATCTGCCGCTCGGAACGACTGCTCATAAGCAAGGCCGCACAGCGGGCGAAAATGCTGTGGGTGGCAATCGGGAATACACAGGCTCATTGGGCACTCAGGTAGTGAAGCTCTTCGATTTGGTGGCTGCTCGCTCGGGCCTGCGTCACGATGAAGCGATGCGCGCGAACTTCGATCCGTTCACTGCAGAGACAACCGTGTGGGATCACAAAGCCTACTATCCGGGCGCCCACGAACTACATTTGCGCATCACAGGAGATCGCGACACCGGACGCCTGCTCGGAGCGCAACTCGTGGGCCACAGGGGTTCTGAAATCTCAAAGCGGGTCGATGTCTTTGCTACTGCGCTGTACCACGGGATGCATGTCGAAGAATTGAATGATCTCGACTTGAGCTATACCCCACCGCTCTCCAGCCCATGGGACCCGGTTCAGATGGCGGCGCAAGCCTGGAACAAAGCTCCCGATCAACAGGTTTCTGATATCGCGGTAAGCGCTTGAGGTTGGGACAAGCTAACCCTGGAACTTCGTTATAGGCTCCATTCACTTTATTGGCTGGCCATTGTCTGTCAATTGAGCCAAAAGTGTTTGACTTTGCTGCTGAATGGGAGAGGGCAACTTTGTATAGGAAAGCTCCGAGGCGGAATCCTGACCGGAAGTGATGGCGTAGGTAATGAAGTCTTTGAATACTTGTTGCTCGCCGCTGATCGGATTGTCCTTCGGGATCAGCACAAATGTCATGCCGGAAATCGGATACGCTCCCTTGGCAGATGCAGGGGGATCGACAATCGGAGTACGCAGATCCTTTGCAAGGGCATCGCTGAACGCATTGATCGCAAGAGAAGCGCTCTCTGGACTCGGGACGATGAATTCACCGGCTTTGTTCTGTATAGAAGCAACAGGAAGACCGGCCTCCTTGGCATAGCTCAGTTCGAGGTAGCCGATAGTTCCTGCAGTCTGCTTCACGGTGCTAAGGACGTTCTTGCTGCCGTCCGCACCAATCCCGACCAGCCAGTTTACGGAAAGGCCGCTACCCGTCTTCTTTGCCCAGTCCGGGCTGACACTGCTCAGATAGTTGGTAAAGATGTCGGTGGTTCCGCTGCCATCTGAGCGGTGTACGACAATGATTGCCGCGTGAGGTAGCTTAGTTCCGGGGTTTTCCCTGACGATTGCAGGGTCCTGCCAACTGATAATGTCTCCGGAGTATATTCCGGCGAGAGTCTTACCACTGAGTCTCAACGGTAGGTTCATGCTCGGCAGGTTGTAGATGACGGACACGGGACCCGCAGTGACAGGTATCTGCACGATCGGACGCATTCCCTTAAGTTCGTCATCGCCAAGTGGTGCGTCACTGGCTGCAAACGTAAGGAGGCCCTGTTTGAGTTCCCTGATCCCGCCTCCACTGCCGATGGCGCGATAGTTAACCTGCACCTGGTGCAGTCCCTGGTAGTCCTTGGCCCAACGGGAAATGAGTGGAGCAACGAAGGTACTTCCGGCTGCGCCAAATGTCTGCACCTGAGTGGCGGCGAATTTGGGTTCCTCTTGCTTCCCGTCTTCGGAGTAGTTGCACCCCGCTGTAACCAAGGCACCGAGGCTTGCAAATGCCAGCAGTCCGGTCCAGAACACTCTCGATCTGCCCGGATGTCCGGAGGGTCTTGAAACAAGTGCAGTTGGTGGGGCTACTTTTGGAAGTGAGGCCATTGCCATTCTCCACGTCCTTGAGAACTCTTAAAGGTGGACAAACGGTAACACGTATATGCCGATAAACACATGAACAGAATGTGAATGAGGCGCCCGGTAGCCTCTATAGATGCTTCTAAATCATTGATTCCCAATACGCATCATCCCATGTAGCGGGAGAGCAAGAAGATCGTCTGTTTGGCGACGTTGTCGGAGCTGGTAAGCTATTGATAACACTTATGCGGAGGGATGTGTGAGTGGTTGAAACAGGCGGTCTTGAAAACCGCTTTACCCTAACGGGTAACGGGGGTTCGAATCCCTCTCCCTCCGCCATCTAACTATCCTAGGCAATCCAATAAAATCCAAGAGTGACAGCATTACCCCGCTAATCACGCGGGTTTTGTTGTTTTTGTTGTCTCGAATCGTCCGATGCCGTACAGTGAAAGCCGGGCCTCGGTGGGGGTAGATTTGGGGGTATAGGGTCCGTGGGAGTGGAAAATCTACCCCCATATTGCCCCGAGAGGCTGAAAATGGCGCTGACTAATACGGAAGCACGCAGGGCGAGACCAACAACGAAACCATACAAGCTGGCCGACTCGGGCGGACTTTTTCTTGCTGTCATGCCCGCTGGTGGCAAGCTATGGCGGTGGAAGTACCGTTTCGAGGGCCGGGAGAAGCTGATGGCGCTTGGCAGCTACCCCGAGGTTTCGCTAGCGGAGGCGCGGAGTCGTCACGCTGAAGGGAGACGGCTGCTAGCCGCTGGCGTTGACCCGATGGCGCGGCGCATGGCTACTAGGACGGCCTCACAAGAGCAGAGCGGGACGACCTTCGAAGCGATAGCCGCGCAGTGGATGGAGCACTGGAAGGAAGACAAGAGCCTTCGCCATGTAGACTCGACCAGGCGGCGGCTCAATGCGAACATCTTCCCCACCCTCGGAGCACTTCAGATAGGAGACATTCAAGCTCCGGACGTGGTGGTGATGGTGCGGACCGTGGAGGCACGCGGCGCGCGGGACGTCGCGAAGCGGGCGCTGGAGACAACCGGCCAGATATTCCGCTATGCCATCGCGCACGGTCACACCACGCGTAACCCGGCGGCGGAGATCAAGCCAAGGGACGTGCTGAAGGCGACGGTAAAGGAAAACTATGCGCGAGTGGACGCAAAAGACCTGCCCGCGTTATTGCGGCAGATCGAGGTCTATCCGGGAACGCACGTTACCCGTTTGGCGCTCAAGCTGATGGCGCTCACCTTCGTTCGCACTGGCGAGCTGATCGGCGCGCGGTGGAGCGAGATCGACTTTGAGCAGAAGCGGTGGGATATTCCCGCCGAGCGGATGAAGATGCGGACACCGCATATCGTTCCCTTGTCTGAGCATGCTATCGAGGTGTTACGCACGCTGCACACACTCACGGGCTCGGGCGCGCTTCTCTTCCCTGGAGACCGCAACCCGAAGAAGCCGATGAGCAACAACACTATCCTCAAGGGACTGGAGCGAATGGGTTACAAGGGCCGCATGACCGGCCATGGCTTCCGTGGCGTCGCGTCCACCATCCTGCACGAGGAGGGCTTCGATCACCAGCACATCGAGCTACAGCTTGCCCACGCGCCACGGAACGCGGTGAGCGCGGCTTACAACCATGCGTTGTACCTGAAGCCGCGCGCGACGATGATGCAGAAGTGGGCAGACTATCTGGAGAAGATTGAGCGGGGCGGCAAGGTGCTGGCTTTTCGTGGTGCTGCTGCATCTCGATAAAGCATTTCTCGATAGAGCATTTATGATGCTGTCGGAAGAAGCTCTGCCCGCAATTTCCTGAACACGGCTTCCGCGAAGTCTTCCACGGCGGGCTGCGTTGATTGCTTGGGAATACCGATTCCCCTGATAATTTCTCCCTGCCGCTCGGTGGCCACCTTGCCGTAGCTCATAAAGGTGGTGAGCACTTGCTCATGTCCAAGGTTCTGGCTCCACGCCTTGAACTCTTCCGGGGATTGGCAGACCTGCTCCCCCAGCCGGGCCAGCGTCTTCCGCAAACTGTGCGGATGGAAGTACGGCAAGCCCGCGCGCTCAAAACCTTCGCGGAAGATCGCCCGAATTGGCGTCGCCGTGCTCCAGTGTTGCCGGTCCAGTCCTGTCGCTTCAAACTGGCGCGCCTTCCCCAGCGCGATGCGAGTGGCCGGAAAGAGCGGATCGTCATTGCCCCACAACTTCTCTTCAAGCAGATACCGCACCCAGCTTGCCACAATCCGCCGGACCTCTTCGCCTACGGGGAAAAAATAGGTCATAAACGTCTTGCTGAATTTCGTCTTCACCTCGCGCGCATCCTGGTGAACGCAGCCTTCTTTCAGGTCCACATGCTTCAGCTTCATGGAGGCAATGGCTGAATCCCGCGCCCCGGTCAGCAGTGCGAAAGCCACCAGCGCGCGATTCCGGCGCTCAATCTCGCCCCCGTCCGGCATTGTCTCGATCACATGCTTGACCTGCTCCAGTGTTGGCGCTTTCCGCTCGCGCTGGGCCGTGGCAACGCGTGTGTCTTTCTCGGACAAGTTGAAGTAGTCCGCATTGGAATACTGAAGATGCGCCTTGTAGCCCGGCTGCCCCGCCAGCCAAAAGAAGAAGCCCTTCAACTGCGTGAGCGTCGCGTGCAAAGTCGCCTTACTCAGCTTCTCACCAGACCGCTGCCCCGTTTGCTCGGCCAGATGCCGCTTGAACGCAATCGCCTGCTCAAAGTGGAATGCCTTGAAGTCCCGGTATCGGGTGTACTCTTCAAACCGGCTCAGCGCCTTCGCGGCGGCGTCCACCGTCGGCTCGCTGTGCCGCTTGGCTTCCTTCAGGTAAGCGAAGTATTGCCGCTTGATCCGCTCGTTTTCCGGGTTGTGTTTCTTCATGGTTTCTCACCTTTCCTGAAGTCACTGTTTACGGTGGGAGAATAGCTCTCACTTACTTGTCGCTCAGCCTCCACAAAGGTGATGTCCAGTTTTCCTCGAATCTGCGCCAGCTTCGCTAGGCTAGCGCGCCGAAAAATCATGCCGTCGCAATCCGGGCAGATGCCCATGAGGTTCCCCATAGTAGCAGCCATCGGCTGGTACTCCGCCATCGTCCCGGCGGGCAGCTTCGGGGCACGGCAGCGCACGCAGTAGATTTCTCCCGGCTGGCAGGGCCGCTTGTTTTTCTTCTGCGGCGCGCTTGGAGATAAATGGCCAGCTCGCGGCCAAGGATCAGAATCGGGCGCTTCCCGTCACAGGTTGGCAGTCCAGCCTTCACCCAGGCGCGCACGGTGTTCTTGTGAGTGCCAAACAGGCGGGCAATCTCTTCCACCGTGTAATTGCGATGGATTTTCACCAGCCGGTGGTTGGGGCGGCGCTTGCGCATGGCATTGCCCGTCCTACGCCACACACTTGCGGGCCGCTTCCAGTTCCAAAACCAGCGTGCAAATTTCCGCGTCCGGCTTCCCGGCGATCCGAGCAGCGTTGAGCGCCGCCACCTCATGCGCGGGCCAGCCTACGGCGCGCCCGCCCAGACTCACCGGATGCGTGAAGACTCCATGCGCTATGCGTAAGATAAAGCGTGCTGCGGGAAAGGCCGGTTGCCGATTTCACAGCGGGAAGCCGCAGGATGGTTTGAGTCATTGTCGATTCTCCCTGAGCGATTCAGGACCGCTCAGGAAACATCCTGTCTGTGCGCGTTGGGCGATAAAAGCCCGCTGTGCGCTCTGCCCAGCCGGGCATTTGCGGGCGTTTTTCGGGTGCTGCGGGCAGCAAGCCGTCGCGGCCAACGATGGCAAATTCAGCCTCGCCTCTGCGAAACATTGCGCGCTGCAAGGAGATTCCGCGAGGCAAGTTGGGCGAAAAAATTCCTCCCAACTTTTTTATCGCGTCATGTGTTTGCGGATCGTTTCCGCGTTGCGCCCCTGGGCAATGTCCAACTTCGCAACGCTTTGCGAATACCACTTGTCGGACATTCCTGGGCGGCGCTTCTTCAGCGCCCGGTATTCTTTCCGCCAGCTTTCATGCAGGGCTTGAGTATCCAGCTTGCGTGCCTCGCGCCGGGCATTGCTGGGACTGTAGCGGGAGTCGCCCGTAGTCGCCGTATCCGCCAATTGCTTGATTGCTTCACTGTCCACCGAATAGCCTTCCGCCCCGAAACGCACCAGTTCAGCCAACGGTACCAGCAGCATGAGGCGGCGGTGATCGACGTACTCGCCTCGTATCAGATGGAGCGCCACATTCAGCGGGAGCGGGATGAACGCAGGAACCTGCTCCGGAAAGAAGTGATCGCCAGCCCTGACTTCCAAGAGCTTTGGAATCGCATCAAGCCGCGAACCACATACCGAGTAGAGTTTGACACAGACGAGTTGGTGAAGCGTGCGGTGAGCGCTGTTCGCGCGATGCCGAAGATCGAGCAAGTCGAGGTTCACTTTACAACGGCTGAATTGCTCCTGACACGGGCCGGAGTGAGAGGCGAAGCCCGCGCCGTCAGCACTGAGCGGATTGCCTATCGCGGGCCGTTGCCGGACGTGTTGGCGTACCTGCAAGGCCAGACGGAGTTGACCCGCTCCACGTTGGTGCGGATTCTGAGGGGTTCCGGGAGGCTGCCGGACTTCTTCCTCAATCCGCAACGTTTCATGGATGCGGTTGCCGCCACCCTCAAGGCGGAGTTGCACCGGCTCATCGTGGGTGGCATCAAGTACGAACGCATCTCCAGCGGTGATCCTGATTTTGAATGGCAGATGGAGCTGTTCAAGCAGGATGAGATTATCAACTACCTAACAGCAATCCAGGTGAAGCGCTCAGTCTATGAGTACGTGGTTTACGACTCGGAAGTGGAGCGCGAATTTGCGAAGCGCCTGAATGAGCGTGATGACATTAGGCTATTCGTCAAATTGCCGGGCGGATTTGAGATTGATACACCCGTGGGCAAGTACAACCCGGATTGGGCAATTGTGAAACACGATGACGAGACGCTCTATCTGGTCCGGGAAACGAAGAGTACGAAGGACTTCTTAAAGCTCCGAACCACGGAGGCGGACAAAGTGCGGTGCGGGGCACAGCACTTCAAGGCTCTGGAAGTTCCGTTTGACGTAGTGGTTGACGATAAGGGGGTATGACCCAATTTTCTCACCGACGAGTCCCGGCAAAACGACTCAAGCGCCATTGCTGTGGGGGTACATTTGGGGGTATATGGATCACGCTGAAATTGCATCGGATTGAAATAAATGGTCTTACAAGTTAGATATGAATCCCTCTCCCGAATCAATTTCGGAACTATTGCGTCCCATGCTTTGGGATGCTTTCCGAGATCCGTCGGAGGCTGCTCAGGTGTCAGGAGACGTTCCACCTTTGAATAGCTGAACTTCTCCGTGCTCATGAAATTCATCCAACGAATCTGGGTGGTCGGTTCCGGCGATGACAACAATTTCTGCACTTGTCTCTTTGTACATTCCGTAAATCGCCCCTGAAATTGAAGCGAAGCAACAGGGTTGACTTTCATGATGCGTCTTTCGCGGGCGCTTCCAGTTCGTCGCGCTGGTGAGTGCGCTCAACGTGGACTAGCACCCGGGCTTGAGGCTACGCCGACGAAAACTGCTTCGCGGACCGCTTCTTTTGCCAGTGGTGCATAAGAACAAGGGCAGATACCGCTTGCGACTGGGCTCTCGCTGATTCGCGAGAGGCGGCCGACTTGATTCAGGTGTGTTCGCCGATTTCTACTGCAGGCACAACGCCTGGCGCCTACTTCGGCCATTGCTTGAACATCTTCTGAACGGCCTTTTGTATCAACTGCTGATTCTTGTTGCCGTTGTTACTCAGCGTGTCCTGAGCAATTCCTCGCCACACCAGAGACTGGGCTTTCGCGTCGTACAGGTCGATAATCATGGTTCCAATAACGTTCTGCTCCGGCGTGATACTTCCCATTCCTCCGCCGAATCCGCGCATACCCCACGCGCTATAGGAGGTCTGCTCCTTCATGCCGCCATTTGCGGTGAGGATGAGGTCAGGGTTCTGAGATTCCTGAACCAGTTGAAATCCCTTAGCTTGCATTGCGGAGTCGATGTCTTGTTTCGCTACCTGGGCAAGTATGGAATCTTTAATTTCGTTGGCGTTATTGGAGCCCCAAGCGTAGGTGTGATACTGCGCGAAACTCTGGCCGTGGTTGTAATTGACAGAAACCTGCTGGCCGACGGCGATCGCAGATGTGATGCTCACTACCGCCGCAAACAATGCAAATCTGATCTTCATGATCATCATCCTTTCCGAAATCCGGACGGAAGAGGTCTCCGTCGATCGTGGTTTTTGACGGTTGTCAGCACAGCCATCGGGAGAAGGGCTGCTTCTCTGAATACTTTTGCGTTTTCGCGACCCTGTTTCGAGTGAGGACAAGCGCTGCCCCAAAGACAGACAATCGCGCGCAAAGGTTAACCACGCCGGGATCGTACGCTTAAGGAACGATTCGCAACAACTGTCACTTCTGCCAGTCGAACCGCCGAAGCTCTCCAGCCAAGAGTAGTGGCCGGCAGAGAGTCGGCGTTTCGTGACGCGTCGAATACTGATTACTGACAGGAGCCGCGCCAAACCCGATTGGTCCCACGGGCGGCTTCACCCGGCGCTGCGGCAATCGACCTACCGTCAAACGGCGCTTTACGATCCACTCCTATCATCCGGCGCCGTACGTCAGGGCCGAGTTCTTCTGTGAAAGCCAATACGCCAAGTGGAGTACCAGCGGCCTCTATGCGGGCTGCCTGTTACCCTTGGGCAAGCATTTCGAACTCGATCCGTATTATGAGCATGGGAACAACAGAGGGGAGGGTCCCAATCAGCAGGTGGAGGCTGGGGGACTCATCCTCAATCTCTACCGCTAGATCGAGGCTGCCGGAGCGTCGTGACCGTTCTTGAGATCAACACGAAGCGATTGGTTAAACTTGCATGGTGGTTTGTTCTCGCGATATGCCCGGCAGGGGCGCTTTATGCCCAGGACCTGTCGCCGCGGGCCTACCTGATTACGCCTATTCATTCGAACGCCATCAATCTCACCTACTCCTTTTTCGACGGGGGTCTGAATTTCAACGGCACAATACCCATAACCGGCGCGACCGGGACCTACTCCGTCCCGATTTTCAGCCTTTACCATACGTTTAATTTTTTTGGACGTTCCGCTAACCTCACTGCCGGGCTGCCGTACGCGGTTGGAAATTTCTCCGGACAGGTGCTCGACACCCAAGGGTCGATTTACCGGTCGGGCCTGCTGGACACCACCATCCGGTTTTCCGTAAACCTCAAGGGCGGCCCTGCATTGACGGCGCAGCAGTTCGCGAAGTGGAGGCAGAAGACGCTGCTCGGCGTTAGTCTGAAGGTTATTGCCCCGACGGGGCAATATAGCCCAACGAAGCTTATCAATTGGGGCATCAACCGCTGGGCTTTTAAGCCGGAGTTCGGTTATTCGGAACGCTGGGGCCACTGGGTTCTCGATGGTTACGCTGGTGTGTGGTTCTATACCGAGAATCCTGCTTTTTTTAACCGCCCTGTTCCAGTGCCGCAAACGGAAGCACCGATTGGCTCATTCGAAGGTCATCTGAGCTATACCTTCAAGCAGCGGACTTGGTTGTCGCTCGATGGCAATTTCTGGACGGGCGGCGTTACGAGCTTGAACGGCATACGGAATCTCGCGTCCAAGCAGACCGGTTCCCGCATTGGATGTACCGGCTCCCTCCCGCTGAGCAAGCACCAGTCGTTGAAGGTCAGCTACAGCGATGGTACCTATATTCGCTTCGGAGGGAACTATCAGAATCTCTCCGTGGGCTATCAGTTCACGTGGGTCGGCAAGCCAAAGTAAGTCTACGTCCTCCCCGTTGCCCAGATAAGCGATTGAGACTTCGAACGCGCCGGCCTATTGATTGCCGAATGTCCAACCGAGTCCCGAGCTGGTTCCATAGTTGCTGCCGGAGGAGTTTGGTGGTGGCTGGTTGTCCCAGTTACCGTAGAAGGAGATATTCCAGGTGAAGTTACCGAAGAACTTTATGTAATAAGTCACGTTTGTGCTGTTGAAGACACGCCCGGGCTCGGACAGCGCCGGGAAAACTATGTCCTGGATCGTCAGTTGGGTCTTGTCGAATTTAAAGAGGTTCACGTTGCCGACGACCATGGCGCCTAAAATCTTTTGCGAAGCCTGGAGGTTTGCTGCCTGGGAATAATTCGTGTTTTGCCAGGCCAGGCCGCCGGTCACAGAAATGGTCGCATGATTGCTGTTCTTCAAATATCGTCCAATGCCGCCACCGAAATTCGACTGAAGCTGGATGTTTTGCTCCGAGCTTTGCAGAAAGCTGCCCACTCCGGTGTAAAACCAGTTGTTCCAGCGCAGAAGGCGGCGATAGTAGAGCGATGCGTCGTTGTAGGTGGAAGTGGCAGCCCCGGTGTTTCCTGTAAGTGTGGAAGCGAATGATGCGCCTGCGCTCCACCGCGGCCGGGGATAATCGACTTGCGTGTTAAAGGTGTATTGCGTCGACTGATTGGCCTTCGAGTACATCAACCCAGAGTTGATACTGCCGTTGAATCGCTGCCAGAAGTGGTCTGAGGTCTGGTTAATGTTCACGATCTTTTGCTGATCGAGCACCTCGTTTTTCTCCGCGCTCTCTGCTATCTCAATTCGCACGGGCCGGGCGCTGCCGGTGTCCGCCGTGGAGAGCGTTCCGGTGTAGACGGAACCATCCGTTGTTTTCACAATGAATAGCTGCGTGCTCTCCACGTGACGCACCTTGGACCAATCTACGGAGGCGGTGCCGTTTATGTAATCGATGCTGACATAGAGCACACTCGCGCTCAGACCTTTGATCTCGCAGGTGACGCGGTCGCCGTTGTTCATAACAAGCACGTCGGTCTTGTCGCGTGCAAAGAGAGGCGTAGTCACGAGAAGTGCGCCGAAAAGGATTGCGGCTGGAATCTTCATAACGCGTCCTATCTTAGTAAGGATTGCAGAGGGGAAGCAGAGATCAGAGGCGCGGTTCATCCGCAAGTGCGTAGAAGTCGGGCGCCCGGTTCCCACTGGCAAGGGTAAACCAAGTCTCGAGCGCGCCTAACCGACGATTCCAGCCGCGCCGGGCTGATGCGTTGCGCGTGCGGATGGCATACCGTCCCGTCGTGAGCGCCGCTCAGGTTGGGTGCATTGAGCCTCCGTGGCGTCGGCGCGCCGCGCAGGATTCGACCGCCGTAGACTCCAAGTTCGCCGTAGTCGAGGTTGTCCATGAGGACGAGCTACAACTCGTTCACCTCGAAGACGTGGTACTGCCAGGGAGCAAGATCGAGATAAAGCCCCCAGGATTGAAGGTCATCGCCGCTCCGGTTGTAGGAGACAGCGCTAAACAGATCGCGCAATTGAAACTGTTTGCCAGCAAGGCCGAAGAAGGGCAGGTGCACGTAACACTGGCTCTGATGAGGCGCATAGTTAACGGTCACCAGCAGGCGCTCGCCACCGGGATTCTGCCATGCGAAGGCGATGAAAGCGTCAGATGAGCCATTGCCGTCCCAGGCTGAACCGCATTCCAGCAGTTGCCATTGGCCACCGCGGACCACCGGATGACGCAAGACATCCAGTAGATGAGCGTAGAACTGTTGAAGCGTCGAGTCAGTCGGTTCGACTGGCCCGCGAACCAGATGCGGGGAAATGCGTTTCGTGCGTCCCTGGAATTGTCCCTGGTGAAAAAAGCGCAGCCCTGGAGACAAAAACGTGACGATCGCAGCGGCCTCATGCTTTTCGGGGGGGAAGGCCGCAGCTGCCCGCGGCTCATCATGGTTTTCGAGAAAGCGCGCCATCTTAGCCTGGTAGTCGAGGCCGGCAAGAAAGTGCTCGCGGACCGGCCTTGCATCTCCGGCGTGCAGGCGGTCGTATAGCCGCTTGTCGTAGGTGTAATTGAAGCCCTGCTGCTGCAGCGTCCATTCGAGATCCCAATAGACCTCGGCCATGAAGCAGAACTCCGGTACGCGATCACGCACGCGCTGCGTAGCTTTCGGCCAGAAAGGCTCAGACTTGAGACCCCAGGTTCGTTCAAAGACGTCCGGCAGGACGAGCATGGCCATGTCGCAGCGCACACCGTCGCACTGCCCGGCGATCTTCACCAACTGCCCGATCATTGCTTCCTGAGTGGCGGGGTTGGCGTAGTTCAGTTGCAGCGTATCCGGCCAGCCGGGGAAATACGGATCGCGGCCATAGGCGAGGACAAGGTCGCCGCCTTTTCGGTGCACCCGTGTGTAGTTCTTCGGTGCCTGCTCCACATCGAGTTCCGTGCCCGCGACGTAATACTCCGGATGCTCCTCCACCCAAGGGTGGTCCGGCGCCGTGTGGTTGGGAACGAAATCAAGAAGCAATCGCAGGCCGCGCTGACGAAGGCGTTCGCGCAGCCGGGCGAGTGCGGCATCGCCTCCCAGTTGGCGATGCACGGTGTAGCCGGTGATCGCGAAACCGGAACCAGCGATGTCATCTTCACACAGGTCGGGCAAAGTCTCCTGGAATTCCTTCCGCCACTCGGGATTGCTGCGGGAAAGCTTTTGTCCAGCGGCACCCGTTTGCCATGACGCTGAGGAACCAAATCCAGTCGAAACCCATTTCGGCGAAGCGATCGAGTTCAGCGTCAGGAACGTCGTCCAGCGTTGCGGTTCGGCCCAGGGTCTTCGATAGCTCGGGGAGCCATACCCGCGTGTTGATCTGATAGAGAGAGGGGTACAGCGGTAATGGACGGAGTGCCTTCTCTCGTTCCACGACTGGATTGCTTATTTCATCCGATTGCTTCTGTAGGGCCTTGGCGAGATGCGTTTCACCCGTGACCAGCTTGATTCCTCGTGGCATGATACTTTTCCTTTCTCGCGAGCGATGGTTGTTTCGAAACCCACAACTCAATAACAGAACCATCCTCGGTGTGCGACTGATGATTTTGGCCGCACGCACGAGGCTATACAGCCGTTCGATGTCGATGCTTCGCCGTGTTCCACGGCAGTCCAGCACAGTAGATCATCAACCATGTACCCGCAAGCTCTGTCAAAAGTTACAGTAGCGCGCTCCTTCTTGTCAGGAATCGCTTAACTGTGAGGTGTTCAATTAGCGGCCGGTGGAGTAGCGACTTCCGGGTCGTGCCAGTGGTGTGTGACCAAGACGAATCTGACTGTCAACGCTCAGGCATCGTCGCGAGCTTAGCGCTGAGAGCCGCACGCGATACACTGCCTGCACGATGCGGAGGCCCGCGAGATGAGAAATGCATTTTTTGCTGAGTGTGATTTTGTGATCCATCAATTGCGAATTGTGCTGGCAGTCGTGTTGGTGTGTCTTGCATCGGCGTCCGGCCTGGCACAAGGGGTTCCAGTTGCCGGGAACAATCCCAAAATCGGCCTGGTGCTCGAGGGCGGTGGGGCGCTCGGCCTGGCGCACATCGGCGTCATCGAGTGGCTGGAGGAGCACCGAATCCCCGTGACCTACATTGCCGGGACGAGCATGGGTGGACTCGTTGGCGGCGTTTACGCAACCGGCCGCAGCCCGGCGGAGGTGCGTGAGCTGGTCTCTTCCATCGATTGGAATGCCGTTCTTCGCGGCGAGATCCCCTTCCAGAATCTGGATTTTCGCCGCAAGCAGGATTCCGTTGTTTACCCCGGCAATATCGAGTTCGGATTGAAAAATGGTGTCAAGTTTCCTGAAGGCTTCAATTCGGGGCAGGAGGTCCAGTTCATTCTCGACCGCGTTGCGCTTCCATATTCCACCATCCAAAACTTCAACCAACTGCCGATACCGTTCGCTTGCGTTGCCACGGACCTGGTCTCCGGAAAGAAATTTGTTTTCCGCAGCGGGAGCTTTGCGACAGCGATGCGTTCAACAATGTCCCTGCCGGGCTTCTTTTCACCGGTCCGCGTTGACGGCCATATCTTTGCCGACGGCGGACTGCTCGACAACCTGCCTGTCGATGTGGCGAAGGAGATGGGCGCAGATGTTACTGTAGCCGTCTATCTTGAAACCCAGCCGATGTCGTCGAAGGAATCACTTTCCTCCTTCGGCGTTCTGGGAAAGTCCATCTCGGTGATGATTGCCGCTAATGAAGTGCACAGTATGGAGATGGCGGACGTGCTGATCACCGTTCCGCTGGCCAAGTTCAACACCATGGACTACAGCCAGGCGGACGCCCTGATCAAAGCCGGCTACAACGCGGCGCAAAGCAAGGCGGCAGTTCTGTCCCGGTTTTCAGTGGACGAAGCCACGTGGAAGCAATATCTGGCTGACCGCGCCGCTCGCCGCCGGCAGACGCCGAAGCCGGAATTTGTGGAGGTAGCTGGAACAGATCCTCATAGTGCCAAGGCCATCCAGAAAGATTTTCAGCCTACGGTTAATGAATCGGTGAATGTCGAGGAAATCCAGAAGATGATCCTCGACATACAAGGCGACGGACGCTATGCCAGCCTGAATTACACCATGGTCGACAAAGATGGTCAGCCAGGCCTGCTCATCACCGCAAATGAAAAGAGCTATATCCCGCCGATCGTTCGCCCGCAGATTACCCTTGATGGCTCGCAGTACAACAACGTGCTCTTCAGCATCGGAGGAAGAATTACCTTTCTCAACGTCGGTAGCTACGATTCCGAATTGCGGAATGACGTCGTCTTCGGCTCCGAATATGGTCTTCACACCGAGTACTACCATCCGGTTCGCGTTGGCAGCAATTGGTTCGTTGCTCCCCAGGTCATCCTCGACAGCAACTCGTTCAATGCCTACACGAGCAGTGGCAGCCTGGCGTCGGTTTACCGAGTGAAACAGGCGGGCGGCGGGGTGGATTTTGGCTATCAGCTCGGCCGAAGCCAGGAGTTTCGTATCGGTTATCAAACCGAATATCTGAACTATTCACTCCAAGTGGGGGAAAATACCGAGCCTACGGTTTCCGGGCGGGAGGGCTTCGCCAAATTTCAGTACACCCTGCTCCACGTGAACGATCCCGTGATTCCGACGACCGGCCAGGAAGGTGCTTTCAGAACTCAATGGTTTGAGGCCTATCCGAGCCCAACCAAGGCCTACACCATACCCGATTTCCCCTTGAGTCAGGGCGGCATCTCCCAGTTCGTTCCGTTGAGCAAGCGCAACACGCTTGTCCTCTCCGGGGGCGGTGGCACTGTGTATGGCACCAATAATGCGAATATCGGACTTCCAGTGTTCTCGATCGGCGGCCCGCATCTCTTCGCCGCCTACGGCACCAATGAGATCCTGACCAACGAATACGGCTACGGGCAGCTGGGATATTTGTGGAAATGGGCGCAACTGCCGCCTTTTCTGGGAGGGAATGTGTACATCCTAGGGCGCTTAGAGGGTGGATTCTATGAGCGAGTCGATACTCCGCTCGGCCAACCGGCGGAATACCGCAATCCCGGCGACGTGGCCGGCGGCATCATCGTGAACACCATCTTCGGCCCGGTCCTGATCGGGGGAGCAGTCGGCGATGCCGGACATCATCGCTTCTTCTTCAGCCTGGGCAGGGTGTTTTAGGGAATAACGAAATAGAGGCGCCCTTCCCGGCTGCCTCCGAATATTTACGGTGGAGGGGGGATTCCTTTCCCCGCGCCAGCAGCTCCGCGGAAATAATTTGTGTCCGGACGGCGCAGTCGGGCTTACTACAGAGAATCGGGCATGGCCATCCCTCGATTGAGGCAACGATGGACTCGGCCTGCTGAAGTAGACTGCCAGAGAGAAGCCGGAATTCTTTAGAGTTTTCGGGCAGGGCTGCGCTCACCCATCCTAAGGAAGCGGCGGCTGGTCATAGAGAAATCAGCACAGAAATCAGGGAAAGCTGGCATGAGAGGGAGAGACAAAAGGTCAGGCTATCTGCCGTCACTCGACGGCTGGCGGGCGATCGCGATTCTCTCTGTGATTTGCTATCACGACCGGGTGCATCAGCTCTGGATCTTCAGCACCAGCCTGATCCATCAGTATGGCGATCTGGGCGTAGACCTGTTCTTCGCGATCAGCGGCGTGCTGATCTGTTCGAGACTTCTCGAAGAAGAGCGGGTGACGGGCGGGATCTCGCTGAAGGGCTTCTATATTCGGCGGTTCTTCCGCATTTGTCCTCCGGCGTGGCTGTATCTGATTGCGTATGTGCTACTGTCGCTGTTTCATCTACTTCCCGTCGATGTGGGTGGGGTACTGGCGTCCTTCCTGATGGTGCGGAACTTCTGGGTGGGGGTTGCCGGAGATACGCCGCGGACCTGGTACACGATCCATTTCTGGTCGCTTTCGGTAGAGGAGCACTTTTACCTGCTTCTGCCCAGCCTGCTGATTTTTGTGAAGCGGCGAAGGGCGGTTCTGCTGGGGGCGCTGTCGGTTGCCGTCATGCTCTGGGTGACGCTGGTTACGCATTTCACAGCTCTGCAGAAGACAGGAATCGTGCTCCGGACGGACATGCGCATCCACGCGTTGCTGATCCCGGCGATGTTTGCCGTTCTGCTGACCAGGCAAAAGGTGCGGGCTTTCGTGACGAGATGGCTGCATCCGTGGGTGGGCGTGTTGTTGTTTGTGGCGGTTTTCACGCTGCTGACGCGGACACATGTTCATCTGCTTTCGCTGGCGACGATGTTCGTGATTCCGGTAGGGTTTCCGCTTCTGGTGATCAGCACGATGCTGCATCCGAAGTCGATCGCATGCCGGGTTCTGGAGTGGTGGCCATTGCGGTTTGTCGGCCACATTTCTTACAGCCTTTATCTATGGCAGCAGATGTTCTTCGCGGGCGGGCGTGCTCCGGCTGCGTGGCCGCTTTCGGTGCTGCAGATCTTCCCGCTGAACTACCTGGCAGCGTTTGCCTGTGCAACGGCGAGCTACTACCTGATTGAAAAGCCGCTGATCCGGGTTGGACACCGGGTGGCTCATCCGGCGACACCGGGACGCGAAGACCTGAACGAGACCCCCGCGCCGGCTCCGGTTCCAACGAGAGCGGTCGCGGATAGCGCCTTAGCTGTCTCGCGGGCCGAGATCCAAAGCTAGAAGCGATCCAGTCCTGCCCTGCGCGCGTGGGCGGCGATGGCGGCGTTGATGTCGAGCGCTAAGGCTAGAGCCGCCAGCCCCTCCTGAGCGGAAACGCTCGGTACAACGCGGGTGCGGACGCACTCCAAAAATGATTCGATCTCGAGCAAGAGCGGTTCGCCCGGCTGGACGGGCGGTTTGCGCATGGCGAGACC
Organism: uncultured Acidobacteriaceae bacterium; assembly: GCA_963725225.1. GTDB lineage: Bacteria > Acidobacteriota > Terriglobia > Terriglobales > Acidobacteriaceae > Silvibacterium. The sequence continues at coordinate 2,442 of CAVRXY010000023.1, read as the reverse complement.
TGGCGGCAGGCCAGGGAAGGCAGGCGTCGGCGACGAGTTGGGATCGACGTCGATGACCAGGAGATCCTGACGGGCATAATCGATGGAAATGTACTGATGCGGCTGGAAGAAGCGGAGCTTGCGGACCCGCTCCGTGCTGACGCGACTGGCGGTGAAGTTGGCGACGCATCCGGATTCGAACTCGATGCGGACGTTGGCGATATCCACATTTGGGGAAAGAATGGGCAGGCCGACAGCATGCAGGTCACGAACTGGGGATTGGGCAAAGCTCAGGACAATATCGAGGTCGTGAATCATCAGGTCGAGGACCACGTCGACGTCGAGAGCCCGCGGAGTGAAGACGCTCAGGCGGTGGGCTTCGAAGAACATGGGGCGATTCAGCCAGGGCTGAATGGCGGTGACGGCAGGGTTGAAGCGTTCAAGATGCCCGACCGCGAGAATGCGGTTGTGCGTCTGCGCGAGGGCGAGCAGATCGGCGGCCTGGACTATGTCGGCGGCGATGGGTTTCTCGATGAGCAGATCGACGCCGGCAATGAGCAGCGGCGCGGCGACGGCATGATGCGCGGAGGTGGGGACGCAAATGGATGCCGCGTCAAGCTGGATATCGCCACGCGATCGGGCTTCGAGACAGGCGTCGACGGAGGCGTAGATGGGAACGCCCCACTCTTCAGCGAGCGCGGCGATGCGCGAGGGCTCCGGCTCAACGATCGCGGCCAGCCTGACAGGCCGACCGCGCTGCTGGAGATCGCGATAGACACGGAGATGGTTGCGGCCGAAGGCTCCTGCGCCTGCAACGGCGACGTTTACCAGGGAATCAGTCACCGGCGGCGCCGCTAACGCGCGTTCTCTTTGCCGGAGACGGTTTTGAGGCAGCGGGCGTAGAGCTCAAGCAGATGGTTGACCTGGTCGTCGGCCTTAGCTGCGCTGGAAGGGACGAAGCCAGTGGAGCCAGCTGCGGGACGGCCCACCGCGGCGGTGGTGGCGACAAACTTGAAGAGATCGAGGGCGATGTCCTCGTCACGGCGTGGTCCAAGGGCGGAGTTTACTGCCGGGTCCATGAAGATCCTCCGAAGGCGATGCTATCAAAATTCACGTGGCGGTGTTCCGGCGCTCTAGAGCTCGGAGATGCAGATACAGATGCGTCCGACGATGAGACTGGATGGGGACTGGGTGGGCCCGAGGCTGAGGAGATCGACGGGGTGATCGAGGGCCTGGGGGCGCAGAATCAGCCGGTCGGAGTCAAAGCTGACATAGCGAAAAACGAGCGAGTTGGCGACGTTCACGGCGAAGAGGCTGGGCCGCGATGGCTGATGGGACACGAGCGAATTGTAGTGGCGGTCGATCACAACGATGGAGTGAGGGGCCAAGACCGGAACCATGGGGCGGGCCTGAGCCGCGGTGACGCGCACGGCTAGAAAGCGCTGCCAGTCACGGCGGATGATCGCGCGGCGCGGACGAAGATGCTCGAGAATGCCGGCGGGCAGCCGAAGCATTTCGACGGAGGAAGACATGGAAATACCGGGAGAATTCATTGCAATCGCCTGGGAGACGAGCGGAACTGAATCGACGGTGTCTTCAAGAGGGGCGTTCGAGGCTTCGACGGCGCGCGAGTGCCGCGCCGGAAGGAGGTCTTCCACGCTGAGCATCTGCGCCGCCAAAATGCGATCGATGGCGGCGAGGCTGAGTTTGCGCTTGCGATGAATAAAGTTGGAAATATGCGACGACTGCAGCCCGGTTTGCCTGGCGAGAACAGTTCCCGTGAGAAGTCCTCGATCGATTCGGCGAGCGATCTCCAAACGCAGACGCTCATGGATCTGGGCGACATTCATCTGTGGATTTTTGTCTCTTAGCTAAATACCCCTATAGGTGCATTTGCTCACAGAAAAGCTGTTTGGGCGTACTTCAGGTGATTTCAGGGGGTAACTATAGGGTTGCACGGGTAATTACCGAGGGGCGCGGCGCGCGGGCGTTGACGCTGAAATAAGCCTCCTGTAGAGTCGGGAACACTTTTGCCCCTAAAACGAGTTTTTGCCCTCGCGCAGATCGAGAAGGGTGTATTGCTGCCCTCTTTGCTGTGAGGGGGCTTCCGTGAATCTTCATCGACGCGATGAGGATCACGGGACCGGTTTGGGACATGCAACGACAGAAACGCCAGTTGATAGTACTTATCCCCCAATGATCTGCGCGCCCATTCATGATTCACTCCCATCCGGAAAGCCTTCAGCCGCACAGCTACGCCACGAGAGCGATGCGAGCGGCCAAAGCTCGCCCATATCCCGCGGACAACAAGAAACCAGTCGCGAATAACTGCGGGGTCTTACTTTGCCTTGGAGAATTGATGATGTACTTGCGCGTACAACTGAAAGTTTGCGAAGGGTGCGGAGGGTTGTGGTTCCGCACTCAGGGCAGGACAGATATCTACTGCTTCACGTGTGAAGGCAA
>CAVRXY010000022.1:0-33570 GCA_963725225.1 uncultured Acidobacteriaceae bacterium | reverse complement strand
CGCCGAGGAGCGAACCCATCGCCGGCTCGATATTCAGGAATACGCCCGCCCGCGAGGCCGGCACATGGTGGATGCCCCAGTTCCATAACAGCATCGTCGAGGCCGTGCACAGCAGGCCGCTGGCCGCTGATGCAACCCACGCCTGCGTGCTAAGTCCGTGCACCGGAGGAGGCCCGCTTGTCGCCAGCACCCACACCACCAGCATGACGGTTCCACTAAGAAACGCCGTAAGCCGTCACCACAAGTGGAGAATGCCCCTGCATCAAGTGGCGGTTCAAGAGGATCCAGCCCAAAGCCAAAACGAGCGACACTACCACCAGCAGATCGCCCTTGAGCGATGGCCCGCCAGACCCGCCCTAGCCAGTGCGTGCTGCTGAGCGTGATCAACGTAACGCCGCCGGTCGATCCCGCGAGCGCCAGCCATCCCGTCCAGCCCAGCCGCTCATGCATGAAGATGGTCGCACCGATGGCTAGGATCACCGGCATCGTGCCCACCATAAGCGCGGCGTGGCTCACCGTTGTGAGCGACAGCGCATAGAACTGGATCATGTACTGCACCGGAATCCCCAGAAACGATGCCGTCAGTAGCAGCATCCATTCGCGGCGATTGAGCCTGGGGCGGCGCAGGACCGGCAGCAGGCCGAGACAGGCGAAGAGGAATCGGTAGAGCACCATGTGCCCGACGCTCACTCAGTGAGCGCGATCTTGCCCCAGTAGAAGCCTGTGCCCCAAAGAGTCCTTGCGAGCGCGCAGGCTCCATAACCCAGGGCTGTCCTGGATGGGGCGGATAACTGTGCCGTGCTCGAGGCCATTCTTCTAGCCTCGCATACTTGAGTGGCAACTTCCGTCCTAGCGATAGACGACGCATCCTCTCGCTTCGAGATCTTCAATCCACCCCGGGCCACGGCAGGGAAGTAACCCAGCGGAGATCCAGTTTTTCGAGCTTCGGCAGGGAGGCGATCGTTTCGGGCAGCGAAGTCAATGGGTTGCCGCGCAGATCGATCTGCCTCAGTTCCGGCGGGTTTTTTCCGATGGAAGCGGGCAGGGTTGCTGAGACGGTTATTGCGGAGATGCAGCTCGCGCAGGTTATGCAAGTCTGCGATGCAGTTTAGGGGAAGCGCCTACCCGATGGGATTGTCCGTAATCCGTAGCTCAACAAGGCCCGCCATTTTGCAGATTGACCCCGGGAATTCAGAGAGTGCGTTCTCGCTCAGATTGAGATAGCGCAGCTTTTTCAGTGCTCCATCGATTTTGGCACGGAGCTCAGCCGGTTATCGTGCAGATAGAGAAAGCCGCTGAGCCCGACTTAGCCGCCGAGGGTGCCGGGCAGCTGCGAAAGCTGGTTATGCCCGAGATCCAGCGTCCGCAGTCTCTGCAATCCCCCGATCCGCTCCGATATTTCCGTCAACCCATTGTCGGCCAGGATCAGCGTCTCAACCTCGGTTCGCTCCCAGACCCAGTCCGGAACATGCCCCAGCCGCTTTTTCCAGAGATTCAGTTCGACAGTTGCAGGCATGACCGTCATGCTATCGCGCATACTCCCCGCCACCGAAAGACAATCCACTTTGACCAGCGCAAATCCCATTTGCACGGTACACGCTCCGGCGAAGACAATGCACTTGATGGTCCTGCCCGGCCATCCGTACGGCCAGTGTGTCTGGCGCTGGTAATTGCGGCGACCACCCTGGCCTTTGGAGGCGATTCGAAACATAAGCCCGATCCGGGACCGCCGCCGAACGTGCGCATCGAGGTCGGGCCACTTGGCTATGTCGCACCCAGCCGCGCATATCTTAGCTATCGTTATTCCACCACTACCCTCGATTTCATTGATAACGATCATTTGCTCTTCACCTTCCGTGACGCGGGATTGATGCATCGCATTCCCGGCGACCCGTCCGACGACGAAGATCAGGTGATTGGCGCCGTCGTCCTCGATATTCCCACCGGAAAACTCGTCGAGCAGAACCAGTGGCGCATGCACGACCGCCAGCGATACCTGTGGCCTCTCCACGACGGAGAGTTCCTGGTGCGCCAGCGGAATTCTCTTTACCTCACCGATCGTCACCTGGAGCTGCGCCCCTACCTGCAATTCGATAATCCGCTGCAGGCCGTCGAGATCGGCCCCGACCGCAAGCTCATGGTGGTGGAGGTGCAGAAGATCGTTGCTCCCGATCCTGATCCGCCCGACGGGTTGAACGCCGCCCTCTGTTTGGCCCCTCGCCGTCACGCCGCAAGAGGACCACCGTGATTGTGCTTCGACCCGGCGAACACACAGCTCTTGCGCAAACTGAAGCGCGCTCCTCAATCGATCTGCCGCTGATCGAAGACGGCTTTCTCAGCCTGCTCGAAGGCAAGGACCCGAGCAAGTGGGTCATCCGCAGAGAGGCGTTGCACGGCGATCCGCAGATCCTCACCGAGGTCAAGTCGTCGTGCGCGCCCGTTCTCATTACCGTGAGTGACCAGGTCACACTCGCCGTCGGCTGCCCGCCCAAAGGAGGCAGCGACCACATGGTGAGCGCCATCTCTCTTACCGGCAGCTGCTGTGGCAGGACAGGTGGAAGCAGCGCTATGTCTGGCCGACCTTCAGTTACGCAGAAGACGGGAGCCGCTTCGCGTTCGGGTCTCTCGAAGTCAATCGCGACATCGGCTTCATGGACTCCTTTGGCGAAGACGATGTGATCGCGCAGATGGTCGGAGTCTTTGACACCAAATCCGGAAAGCTCGAACTGGCAAAGGCGGCCACACCCGTGTTGAGCGCCGGTCACAATTATGCGCTCTCAAGTGACGGGCGCCGCTTTGCCATCCTGCGCGAGGGGGCCATTGAGATTTACGATCTGCCGCCGGTGCCGGTGGATCCGTTAGCGACCGCTCCGCCCTCCGGTAATTCCACCGCGCTGGCGAAATGATCTAACCAGCTATGCCGGCAGCTTTTGCGCATCAGGATACTGATGTTGCTCGCGCCCGACCGCTCCGTCGTACATCGTTGTGGTCTTGAAGCGCTCGAAGCGGCCATCTGCAGCCCACAGCTCGCAGCGATCTTCGAGGGCCCGCCGTTCCTCGTCGTCATCGGCTTGAAGTTCGAAGCGATAGCCAGATTCTGTTCGAGCACGATTTCCGAATCGACACCGCTGATGGTTGTCGCAACCGGAAGGCTCATCGCGTAACGCAGGCCCTCTTCCGGCGTGATGCCTCCATGCGTCACCATTTCGCCTGATCCGCCCAGGCTCTTCATGCCGAGAACCGCAATCCCGCGCCGGTTGGCTTCCGGCAGCACATGCTGCTGAAAGCTGCGGAAGCGCGCGTCGAAGCAGTTCAATGGCATCTGGATGGTGTCGAAAGGGAAGTCGTGGGAGAGCATCTTCAGGTGGATCGCGGGGTCCTTGTGCCCGGTGAAGCCGACCCAGCGCACCTTGCCGTCTTTCTTCGCCTGCTCCAGGGCCTCGATCGCGCCGTCCGGTCGAAAGATCAGGTCAGGATCGTTGTAGTAGACAACCTCGTGGATCTGCCACACGTCCAGGTGGTCGGTCTTAAGACGGCGCAGCGATTGCTCCAGTTGTTCCATCGCTACCTTCTTGTCACGCCCATGCGAGCAGACCTTGGTCATCAGGATCACTTTGTCGCGCTTGCCCTGCAACGCGATCCCCAGGCGCTCTTCGGATTCGCCTTCGTGGTATTCCCAGGCATTGTCGAAGAAGTTCACCCCGGCGTCGATGGCTTTGGAGACAATCGTGTTCGCTTCCTGCTGATCTTTGGTTGACCCGAGATGAAAGCCGCCCAGCCCGAAGATCGATACCTGCTCTCCAGTGCGCCCGAAGGCGCGGCGAGGAACGGCGAAGGTGGAACTCTGATCGCTACCTGCATTCTGTGACATCGATGCCTCCTGCGCATTGGCCGGATGGTGCGTGGCAAGCGTGCCCGCTCCGGCAAAAACCGCCGACTTCAAAAAGGTACGACGGGAAGGTTCTGTTTCCGGGGTCGTCATCTCTTAACCCGCCTGCACCGCGGGATACGGCTTGCCGCTGTTCTCTGTGGCCCTGAGCATTTCCTTTACCTCGATGGATTGGTCGTCGAGCGGATAGTTGTGCGCCAGCCGCGCCTCGGGGTTATCGAATTTGAGCGACATCTTGTAGAGTTCGAAGCGGCCGTCGCCGGCCACTGTCTTGCAGCGGTCACGCAGCGCCTGCATCTCGGTCTGCGACAGCGGCTGAAAGCTCTGCGCGATCTTGAGGTTCTGCTCCAGAATCTCCGGCTTTTCCATCCCCGTGATCGTTGTCGTAACCGGCAGGCTCATCGCGTAGCTCAGGGCCTCCTGCGCGCTTAGCATGCCCTTCTTTACCGATTCACCGTGGCCGACGATCGGCTTCATGCCCAGCGCGGCAATGCCGCGCTTGTTCAGCTCCGGCAGAACCTGCTGCTCGAAGCTGAGAAAGTTCGCGTCGAAGGGATTCAGCGGCATCTGGACCGAATCCCACTCGAAGCCGCAATTCAACATCTTGAGATGAATCTCCGGCCGCTTATGCCCCGTAAAACCGACGAACCTTACCTTGCCCTGTTCCTTTGCCTTGCGAAGAGCCTCTGCGGCGCCGTTGGGACGGATGAACAGATCGGGATCGTTCTCGAATGCAACGCCGTGAATCTGCCACAGATCCAGATGATCCGTCTGCAGGCGATGCAGCGACTCCTCAAGCATGCGCGTGGCCAGTGAACCCTCCCGGCCGTGAGTGCAGACCTTGGTCATCAGGAAAACTTTGTCCCGCTTGCCCCTGAGCGCCATTCCCATCCAGTTCTCTGATTTTCCGCGGTGGTACTCCCAGCAGTTGTCGAAGAACGTGATGCCGCCATCGATTGCGCCATGCACGATGCGGATCGCCGTCTTCAAGTCTTCTGCCTGTCCCAGGTGATGTCCGCCCAGGCCCAGGGCCGAAACCTTGACGTCGCTATGCCGGCCAAACGGCCGCAGGGGAATAGAGTTGGTTGGCACGCTGCTCAGCCTCGCTTTCCAACTAGGATGCAGTGAAGGCGAACAAGCGAAGATGCAGGTTCGAATCGGCCCGTCTCAGAATTAATTGCCTTACGGAGAGCGATGACCCATTTCATCCCTTTGGGCGGTTGACCCCGCACCCTGCAGACAATAAAATTAAAAAGGAATACCCTACCCAAACAGTCGATATCGCTTGCGCTGTAAGGGTGCGAGGTAAACGGGGTCTATGGCTTCCGATCTGCGAATCAGCCCGCGCGAGCGGCTGGTACTGACCGCCATCATCGAGAGATACATCGCTACCGGCGAACCGGTGGCTTCGCAGACGCTCGCCCGGGACCTCGGTAACAAGGATGGCATGAGCGCCGCCACCATCCGCAACATCATGGCTTCGCTCGACGAAGCGGGGCTTCTCGACCAGCCGCATACCTCGGCCGGCCGAATCCCCACTGCTCAGGCCTTTCGCTTTTATGCTGAACAGCTTGCGGCACCCGCTCGCGTCGTGGCGTTGACGCCGGAGCGCCGCGAACAGATTGAAGACAGTTTCGCCGGTGTTGGCTCCAGCCAGCAGTTTCTCGAGCGCACCTCGCATATTCTTGCCCTGATCTCCAGCGGACTGGGCGTCGCGCTGGCCCCTGCCCGGGAACTGCAGGCCCTGGAGCATGTTCACTTTTCGCGTCTCGCGCCGGGGCGCGTCCTCGCCGTGGTCGTCACCGTATCCGGAATCGTGCAGGACCGGGTGCTGCTGCTCGATCGCGATCTCACCATGGTTGAGCTCGAGGCCGCCGCGCGCTTTGTCAACGAGAATTTCCACGGATGGTCGATTGACCGCATTCGCACCGAGCTGGGCCGCCGTATCGACGCCGAACGCAGCGAATATGACCGGCTCATGCGCTCCATAGAAGAGCTCTGGCGCAAGGGAGCGCTCGAGGGAGATGCCGGCTTCGGCCCAACCATCTTTGTCGAGGGCGTCGCTAACCTGCTGGCCGGTGAAATCGATCGCGAGCGCCTGCGCCTGATGCTGAGCGCGCTTGAAGCCAAGCAGCGGCTTATCGAGTTGCTGAACGCCTATGTCGACGCGCGCCAGCAGACGGTGCGCGTGGTCGTTGGGCTGGAGGAAGCTATTCCCGGCATGCATAACCTCGTACTGATCGGGGCTCCGGCGCGCCTGGGCGCAGAGAATCTGGCCACGGTGGCGGTCATTGCCCCCACCCGTATGCAGTATCAGGAGACCATCAACGCGGTTTCTTACATCGCCCAGCTATCGGACAGGATATTCCAGCCGCCCCAGTAGCCTGAGCCGTCCAGCCCGGGTACCGCATCAAAAACGAAGGACTCCTTTGAGCGCGATAAACTTGTATTGGAAATCAGGTTCGCATGAGCCGAAGGAATTTCATAAACAACAGAAACAAAATGACTGAAGAAATATTGGAAGCAACACCGAACACCAACTCCTCCTCCGACCCTCAGGCCGAGGCCATCGTGCCTCTTCCCGAGACCGCAGCCGTCTCTCAGGAAGAGTTCGACCGCCTGAAGGCCGAACGGGACTCGCTGATCGACCGGCTCGCCCGTCTGCAGGCTGAATTTGAAAACGCCCGCAAGCGCGAAGCGCGCGAGCGAAACGAATTTCGTGACTACGCCGTTGCCGGCGCCGTTGAGCAGTTCCTGCCCGTGCTCGACAACTTCCAGCTTGCTCTCAAATCGACCGGCTCTGCTGAGCAATTGCGCACCGGCGTCGAGCTGATCGTCAAGCAGATGGAAGAGGCCCTGCGCTCGCTCAATGTGCAGCCCGTCGAAGCCGTGGGAGCGGAATTTGATCCGCGGGTTCACGAAGCCCTGGAGATGGTCGAGAAGCCTGATCTGCCCGATCATCAGGTCTTCGATGAAGTGCGCCGCGGCTACCGCATCAAGGAGCGTCTGCTCCGTCCCGCCCTGGTCCGGGTGGCCAGCAATCCGCAACAGAAGGAAGCATGAGTCGAACCGCAAACGTGATTAAAGCTGACTATTATGAAGTGCTAGGCGTAGTGCGCGGAGCCTCCGATCAGGAACTTAAGGCCGCGTACCGCAAGCTCGCCATGCAACACCACCCGGATCGCAATCCGGGAAATGCCGAGGCGGAAGAAAAATTCAAACAGTGCAGCGAAGCCTATCAGGTGCTCACCGATCCGGATAAGCGCGCCGCCTACGACCGCTACGGTCACGCCGGCGTTTCCGGCGTGGGACAGGGCAACGGCGATCCTTTTGCCGGCATGCCCGATCTTGGCGATATCTTCGGCGATCTCTTCGGATTCAACGTGGGCGGCGGCCGCAAGGCCTCGCGCATGCAAAAGGGTCGCGACGTTCGCTTCGACAAGACGCTCGAATTCGACGAGGCAGTCTTCGGCAAGGATACGGAGGTGACCATCCGCAGGATGGAAGCCTGCTCCGATTGCCGCGGCACCGGATCGGCCGATGTGCGTGGTCCTGCAACCTGCCAGCAGTGCCAGGGGCACGGACAGGTTCGCTATCAGCAGGGCTTCTTCTCGATCGCCCGCACCTGCAACGTCTGCGGAGGCACAGGCACCGTCATCTCCAATCCCTGCGGAACCTGCCGCGGTGATGGTCGCGTCCAGCGCGAGCACACCATCAACGTCAGCATTCCTGCCGGTGTGGAAGAGGGGACCCGGATTCGCTACCAGGGTGAGGGCGACGCTGGCCGCTTCGGTGGGCCGTCAGGCGACCTTTACATCGTGCTCTCGGTCAAGCCGCACCAGTTCTTCGAGCGCGACGGCAACGACCTGCACTGCGTACTGCCGATCTCATTCCCTCAGGCTGCTCTGGGCGCAGACCTGCAGATTCCCACGCTCGAAGGCGAGACCACGCTGAAGATCCCCGAAGGCACGCAGAGCGGGAAAGAATTCCGCCTCCGCAACAAGGGCGTTCCTTATCTCAACGAGCGCGGACGCGGCGACCTCGTCGTGCAGATTGCGGTGCAGACACCGAAGAAGCTCACCCGCATTCAGAAAGAGCTGCTGCGTCAGCTCGGCGACACCCTGACCATCGAGAATGTCCCAACCTCCCGACGCCTCTTCGACAAGGTGAAGGAGATGTTCTCCTAGCATCACGGCCGCATCATCGGGCGCTGCGCCGATTTCCCGGCGCGGCGCTCTGCAGGCTGCATCTCTCAGTAGCCGCGCCAACGGCAGCGATCTGTCCGGAATCGAGCCGGTCCAGTACCCGTCTGTGATCGTAACGGTTACTTTCTAGGGTATCTCCTAACCCTGTCTAGTCATTCCTAAATTCCAGCACTTCCCCAATAATCGAAATGAGGCGGAATGGGAGTAGGCCAAATTGGCTACGCCCTTCCGGGAAGCATTTGTTGCCTCATCCGGCAACTCCGATTTCTAAGCACGTCCACTCCCCCCCAGATGCAGGCAGTCTGGCAACTCAACCGCAAAAAAAAGTGAAGTCGGCGATCTGATCCAATTCCTGTTCCAAATTGGATTTCGGATATGGAGCATCCGTCTTTTATTGCTACACCGGGGTTAAGCGGCGAGATAAAGTCTCAGTCGTAACCCGCTGCATTTGGCAATCGTGATGCCTGCCGTACAAATCATGGAAAGAGAGTGTGAACATTGACGAAATTCATGAAGTACTCTTTTTTGGCATTGGCTTTGGTTCTCGGAACGAGCGCTAGCGCTCACGCCGAAAGCTTCTGGGAGATTTTGTTCGGTCAGCACGAACACAGGCACCGCCAGGACCCACCGCCCCGCGCTCCGGAAATCGATCCGGCTCTTGCAATCAGCGGAATAACGCTTGTTGCCGGAACCGCCACTGTTCTGCGCGCCCGGCGTCGCAAGTAAAACGGAGAAGGTCCTGCCTCTTTATGACAACCGTGTCCTGGCTGAGAGCAGCTCTTCTCAGTCAGGACCTCTTTTTCACCTGCCGCGCCATCTGTTGGGGCGTCTCTATCTCCTTGCCGCGGTCTTGACCTTCGACTGCGCGCTGCTCGCCAGCGTCCCCCATATCGGATCGCTGCTCGGGCCGCTCGCTCCCTCCGGAATTGTTGCCTTCGCAATCTTCCTCGGCCTCGGCTCTTCCGCACTGAAGGCGGACCGAGAGGCAATCTGCTTCAACGGACGCTTGTTCTGTGCCCACCTTGCCTGCATCGCTGTCGTGTTTCTGGGCAACCTGGCGGCTCTGCGTGAACCGTACCTCGGGGTCTCGAGCGCCGGCCACATCGCTGCAAGTGCTGTTGTTCTGCTCGGAATCGTTTTGCTTGCGCTGGCGTGCATTCCCCTTCGCATCTGGACAAGGACCGTGCGTGCTAATGCTTCGCTCGCCCTGCTGGCTTCACTTTCCGGCGCGGCTGCATGGTGGCTGCGCCATCCCTTCCAGTCATTCTGGGATTCTTCCAGTCTCGCCCACGGCCGCATCCTGCAGATCGCTGCGTTTTATTCCGTGCGCAGGCTGCTCGGCTTCGTATTGCCCGACGTAATCAGCGACCCCGCCGCCTTCACACTTGGCACTCCCCGCTTTCTCGTCTTCATCGCCGAAGAATGTTCCGGGCTCGAAGGCCTCGGTCTGGTTCTTGTCTTCACTCTGGCCTGGCTGTGGTACTTCCGCCGGGAGACTCGCTTCCCGCGGGCGCTCGTGCTCGTTCCCTGCGCGCTGGCATGCGTATGGCTGCTCAATATCGTTCGCATCGCCGTAATCATTCTGATCGGCGACGCCGGCGCTCCGGACGTCGCCATGGTCGGCTTCCACTCGCAGGCCGGATGGATCGCCTTCACCGCCGTCGCGCTGACGTTTTCCATGGCGACACGAAAGCTCTCGTGGCTGCAAAGAGTGCCCGCCTCGGAAGTCCTTCAATCGAATGACCTGGTGCCGATCAACACAGTTACGGCCAACGAGACCGCGGAATCACCCGCAACCGCGGCGTACCTGGTGCCATTCCTCGCAATCCTCGCGGCATCGTTCATCTCCAAAGCCGCCTCGGGATACTTCGAGTGGCTCTATCCCCTGCGTTTCATTGCCGCCGCGATCGCGCTCTGGTATTTCCGCTCCGAATACAAAAGGCTCGACTGGCGCTTCGGATGGATTGCTCCCGCAACCGGCGCGGCCATCTTCCTCGCCTGGATAGGGCCGGCCCGTCTGGATGCACGAGCGTCTCGCAAGTCCTCTCGGCTCGGCACTGGCTGCGCTGTCTCCTTCCATGCGCACAGCATGGATCGCTTTCCGGGTCGCTGCAGCAGTCGTTACTGTTCCCATCGCCGAGGAACTCGCTTTTCGCGGCTATCTGGCGCGCCGCCTCATCAGCCGAAACTTCGCTGAGGTGTCTTTCCGCCGCATTACTTCGCTCTCCGTGTGTCTGTCCTCAGTTGCCTTCGGCGTGATGCACGGCAGTCACTGGTTTGTCGGGATTCTTGCCGGGCTCGCTTACGCGGCCGTTCTAAAGTGGCGAGGCCGCATTGGCGACGCCGTCATCGCGCATGCCACGAGTAATCTGCTGCTGGCGGTGTGGGTCCTTACTACGCGGTGACTGGTCGCTGTGGTAGGAACGTTTGCTAATCCTGATCCCTGTTCTCTAATCACTGCCTTTATTCGAGCAGCGCTGCCGCAACCGCCATCGCCGTGATTGCCGCCGTCTCGGCGCGCAGGATGCGCGGCCCCAGGCTCACCGGCTTCCATCCCTCGCTGTCGAAGAGCGCTTCTTCTTCTGCTGCCCATCCGCCTTCCGGACCGACCGCCACTCGAACCACCGGAAGCTGATCGCCGGATTCGGCAAGCGCTTCCTCAAGCGCCTTGCGAAGTGTGCGCGTCCGTTCCTGTTCGGCGAGCAGCAGCCGAACCGCATCGCCTTCGCGCCGCGCCGCAACCTTCAACTGTGCGACGTCCTCCACCACCGGCACGTCCGATCGGCGCGACTGCTGCGCAGCCTCACGCGCAATCCGCCTCCAGCGCTCCACGCGATTCTGCGCCGACTGCGCAAGATGCTTCTCGCTGCGCCGCGCGACGATCGGAAGAATTCGCTCCACTCCCAGCTCGGTCGCCTTCTCGATCGCCCACTCCATGCGGTCAAACTTGAAGATCGAGAGGAGCATCGTCAGCGGCAGTGCCGGCTCCGCGGTCACCTCCGCAATCAGGTTGAATCGCACCGAGTCGCCGCTGATACCCGCGATTACCCCGTGCCATACTCGATCGCCGGCGACGATGTCGAACTCCATGCCGGTCTGTGCGCGCAGCACGCGGATCAGGTGCGAGGCCTGTTCGCCGGTGAGCGATGCGGTGGCTTCATCCCAGGTGTCGGCAATCCAGCGTCGTCGGGTCATGTGTCCTATTGTCGCTCATTCAAACTTGTTGGCCGCAAACACGAAGGGGAACGCATTTTGCGTTCCCCTTCTGTGTTGCCTGTTGCGATTGCTTACTTCTTCTTGGCTGCCTTCTTCGCGGGCTTCTTAGCTGCCTTCTTAGCTGCCTTTTTTGTTGCCATGGTGTTCTATTCTCCCTTTTCGATGTGACATCGAGTCTGCAACACATGGTTGCAGTTAACGAATGTATAGAAGTATGAAAAAAAAGTGTCAAGAAAAAAATCGCATTTTTGCGCATTCAATTTTTCGAATTGAATCGTCTGCGTCAACGTCGTCTCGCATCGCAGCTCAAATCACGCGCATATGTTTCGCAATCGCGAGCGCAATTCCTGTGAGTGAGTCGTACCACGCGTGCGCCATCATGCCTGCGCGCAGACTCTTCCGTTGAATCGCGAGCATGCAAAACATCGCGCCAAATGCGACGATGGCGATCATTGCGCCGAGACCTTCATAGCCGTGCGCCGCGCCAAAGAGCAGCGAAGAGACGAGTACGCCGAGCCACAAGCTTCCGCCGCCCATTGATTTTTTGCCGAGAGACGCGAACTGCTGCAGCAGATAACCGCGAAACACAAATTCTTCAACAATGCCTGCCGTGGCCGAAAGCGCAACCCACACCAGCACTTCCCATACGGTCTGTGGCGCGATTGCATACACCGCTTTTTGCCCGCGCAGCAGATGCAGCACGCGCAGCACACCCGAAATCGCCGCCAGCACCATGCTTGCCATGAACCAGAAGATCAGCGCGACGCCGAAATCGGTGAACCACGCCTTCACTCCCGCGCGCCGCTCGCCCAGCAGTTGCCTCAGAGGAACGCGGCGCATCCGGATGCCCCACCAGGTCAACACCCCCAGCGCGATCTCCCATGCCATGGTGAATGCGTAATGCTTTAGGTGTTGTTGCGCAAGAGCACTGGCCTTCGCCTGCGTGCTGCTCAGCACGGAAACGCCCAGGATTACCGCGATCACAATCGCCGTGTGCCACCAGGGCGCGACAGGCTGCGGTGGAACCGGCCACCCGCTCGCGCCCTGTTCCGCTGGCACAGGTAGTTCTTCGGCTGAATTCTCTGATATCTTCATCAGTTCGCATCTTGAGTGTAACGGTTGCATCAGCGCATGCGGCGGTGCATCGAATGAAGTGAGGTAGTTATGCACGGAATGGAAGACATCGTCATCGTGTCCGCGGTTCGCACACCCGTCGGGAAATTTCAGGGAGGCTTCTCCGATCTGTCCGCCACGCAGCTCGGAGCCATCGCCGTACGCGAAAGCGTGAAGCGCGCCGGCATCGATCCGGCCAATGTAGACGAATGCATTATGGGCAACGTCGTCTCCGCCGGACTCGGTCAGAATCCTGCCCGCCAGGCGGCGCTCAATGGAGGTCTTCTTCCCGAAGTCAGCGCTCTCACCATCAACAAGGTCTGCGGCTCAGGCCTGAAGGCGGTTGCATTGGCTGCGCAGGCCATTCAGACCGGCAACTCCGAGATCGTAGTCGCCGGCGGCATGGAGTCGATGACCAATGCGCCCTATCTGCTGCCCCAGGGCCGCAGCGGCTTCCGCATGGGCAACGCCGTCGCCGTCGACTCTATGGTGCACGACGGCCTGTGGGACGCCTTCAACAACTACCACATGGGCGTCACCGCCGAGAACGTCGCCGAAAAGTACAACATCTCGCGCGAAGAGCAGGACGAGTACGCGCTCAACTCGCACCGCAAAGCCGCCGCCGCATGGAAGGAGTGCCGCTTCTCCTCGCAGGTCGTGCCCGTCGAAGTGCCCGCGAAGAAGAAGGGCCAGCCGCCCACCATCGTCGAGCGCGACGAATCCATTCGCGAAGACGCCAGCCTCGAAGCCCTGCGCGCTCTCAAGCCCGCCTTCAAGAAAGATGGCACCGTAACCGCCGGCAATGCCCCCGGAGTAAACGACGCAGCCGCTGCTCTCGTCGTCATGTCGGCGAAAAAGGCCGCAGAGCTCGGCCTGACGCCGCTGGTGCACATTCGCGCGCAGGCCTCAAGCGGAGTCGATCCGCAATGGGTAATGATGGCGCCCGTCACCGGAGTCCAGAAGGTCCTCGCCCGCGCAGGATGGTCCGCCGACAGCGTCGACCTCTTCGAGCTCAACGAAGCCTTCGCTGTGCAGGCCATCGCCGTCACCCGCGAGCTCGGCATTCCCTTCGATAAGGTGAACGTCAACGGCGGAGCCGTCGCCATCGGCCATCCCATCGGCGCCAGCGGCGCACGCGTGCTCGTCACGCTGATCTACGAGATGATTCGCCGCGACGTGCATCGCGGAGTCGCCGCGCTCTGCCTCGGTGGAGGCAACTCCGTCGCACTGGCCATAGAGAGATAGAAAAAGGTTACGGTAGCCTTGACCACGATCGATCCAACGCAAAGATTTTCCGGCCGTGTCGAGAGCTATCGGCTTCACCGCCCCGGCTATCCTGCGGCCATCGTTGATCTTTTGACGCGAGAGTGCGGACTGAGCGCGAGATCGACCATCGCGGATGTCGCCGCGGGCACTGGCCTGCTTACGGAAATCTTCCTGGCACGCGGCTTCAATGTCATCGCTGTCGAACCGAATCAACAGATGCGCGAAGCATGCGCCACGTTGACCGCGCAGTATCCGCAACTCCGATGCGTGGAGGGAACCGCCGAGGCCACGGGCCTATCCGATCACTCGATCGATCTGGTCACCGTCGGGCAGGCGATGCACTGGTTCGATTTGAAGCGCACTCGCGGCGAATTCGTCCGCATCCTCGCGCCCGGCGGCTGGTGCGCCATCATCTACAACAACCGGCGTTTAACCGGCGACGCCTTCCACGAAGGCTACGAACAGATCCTCATCGAGCACGGGACGGACTACAGCAAAGTCAAGGACAGCCATCTCGACGAAGACCGCGTCGCCGCCTTCTTCGCTCCCAATGTGATGTGTACAGCCACCTTCGAGAACGCGCAGCACCTCAATCTCCAAGGCCTGATGGGCAGAGTCCTCTCATCGTCCTACATGCCACAGCCCGGCCATCCACGCTATGAGGCAATGTCCCGCGTAGTCGATGCTCACTTTAATGAGCATCAAACCGGCGGCCACGTGCGTATGGAATACGACTGTGTAGTCTGTTACGGCCAGCTCAGTTAGAGTCCCAGCCAGTCCTCAGCACTCAATGGAGCCTTCAGCATTCAATAATGTTCAAAGCCAGGCCCGCCAGCGACGTCTCCTTATATCGCGACTGCATATCGAGACCGGTCTGATACATCGTCTTGATGACCTGGTCGAGCGACACCTTATGTTCTTCCGTCTCGTTCATCGCGATGCGACACGCATGCACCGCCTTCACCGCGCCCATCGCGTTGCGCTCGATGCACGGAATCTGCACCAGGCCGCCGATGGGATCGCAGGTCATACCCAGGTTGTGCTCCATCGCGATCTCCGCCGCATGCTCGACCTCGCCATTCGTACCGCCGAGCGCCGCAGCCAGGCCACCTGCCGCCATCGAACACGCCACGCCCACTTCACCCTGGCAGCCTACCTCCGCACCGCTGATCGAAGCGTTCTCCTTGTAGAGCACGCCGATCGCAGCCGACGTTAGGAAGTAGTGGATGATGCCTGCCTCGTCGGCGCCGTTGCAAAAGCCAGCGTAGTATCGCGCTACTGCCGGAATCACTCCCGCCGCGCCATTCGTCGGCGCGGTCACCACGCGGCCTCCGGCGGCGTTCTCTTCGTTGACCGCCATCGCGTAGACCGTCACCCAATCAAGCGGAGCGAGCGGATCGCCTGACCGCTTGCCTGCGCCTTCCTTTTCGCGCAGGCGCTGCGCCAGCCGCGGAGCACGGCGCCGGACACCCAGCCCGCCGGGAAGAATCCCTTGTGTTGCGATACCGCGGTCGATACATGCCCGCATTACTTCCCATATATGCAGGATCCCCTCGGTCACCTCCTGCTCGGGTCGAAGGGCGCATTCATTCCGCTGCATCACCTGCCAGATCGCCAGCCCCTCGCGCGAGGCCATCTCCAGTAGTTCGGCCGCGCTGCGGAATGGATACGGCAACGCAGCGGTTGTCATCAACGGAGCATCGCCTGCGCCCTCCGCGTCCGCCACAATGAATCCGCCGCCGATCGAGAAGAATGTATCTGTGCGCAGAACATTCCCGGCCGCAGCGAATGCCGTAAAGCGCACACCATTGGGATGCTGGGTCTTTGCTCCCGGCGGATACATCTGGTCGCGATGAAAGATCAGGTGCTCGGCCTCGCGAAAGGGAATCGCCCGCTTGCCCAGCAGAGACAAGATCCCCGACTCCCGAATCGTCGCCAGCTTCGGTTCGATCGTCGCCGGATCGATCCTGCTCGCTTCCTCGCCGCTCAGTCCCAGAAGCACCGCGCGATCCGTTCCGTGACCAATGCCAGTCAGCGCCAGCGATCCGTAGAGATCGGCCCGCACACTGGCTACCCTATCCAGTAACTCCTCGCGCGCCAGCTCAAGAGCGAACCGGTGCGCCGCCCGCATCGGCCCCATCGTATGGGAGCTCGAAGGCCCAATTCCCACCTTATAGAGATCAAAGAGACTCGTCTTCACGACAGCTCATTCTATTCTCTCGGCGCACATTACCAACGCTACCTGTTGCCAGGCTTCCTCCGCGCTTTCTTCATCGGCGCGCCCGGCCGTGCCGTGTATACTCCACGCACCAAACTCTAACCGTATGCTCTTCAAAGCCCTCAGCGCTGCTGTCTACGGCATTGACGCGAACATCATCGACGTCGAAGTCGACTTCTCCGGAATTAAGACCGAGAAAGACAACTTCCACACCGTCGGCCTGCCCGACGCCGCCGTGCGCGAAAGCCGCGACCGCGTCCGCGCCGCCATCAAGAACTCCGGATTCGACGTGCCGCCCACGCACATCACCATCAACCTCGCGCCTGCCGACATCAAGAAAGAGGGCTCCGGCTTTGACCTGCCCATGGCCATCGGCATCCTCGGTGCTTATGGGGCGCTCGAATCTCCGCGACCTCAGCGAGTTTCTCCTCGTCGGCGAACTGGGACTTGACGGCGGACTCCGCGCCGTCCCCGGCATGCTGCCCGTCGCCGTCGCAGCGCGCGAGCGCGGCATCAAAAATCTCGTCATTCCGAAAGCCAATGCGCGCGAAGCCGCTGTCGTCGAAGGAGTGAACGTCTACCCTGTCGCCAGCCTCAACGAAGTACGCGATCTGCTGAACGCACGCCGCCAACGGAGGCATTCACACTCGAGCCATTCCGCGTCGAAGCCGCGCGGCTTCTTGGCGAACTGCAGTATCATCCAGTCGACTTCGCCGATGTGCGCGGCCAGCAGACCGCCAAGCGCGCTCTCGAAGTCGCCGCCGCCGGCGGACACAACATCCTCATGATCGGGCCGCCCGGCTCCGGCAAAACCATGCTCGCCAAGCGCCTGCCGTCGATCCTTGCGCCGCTCAGCTTTGAAGAGGCCCTCGAGACCACCAAGATCCACTCCGTCGCCGGCGTGCTCGACGCCGAAGCCGGCCTCGTCGCCCAGCGGCCATTCCGCTCCCCGCACCACACCATCTCCGACGCGGGCCTCATCGGCGGCGGAGCCGTCCCTCGCCCCGGCGAAGTCTCGCTCGCGCACAACGGCGTTCTCTTCCTCGACGAGCTGCCCGAGTTCCCGCGCAACGTCCTCGAAGTCATGCGCCAGCCACTCGAGGACCGCAACGTCACCATCGCGCGCGCCTCCATGTCGCTCAGCTTTCCCGCAGCCTTCATGCTCGCCGCTGCCATGAATCCCTGCCCCTGCGGATACTTCAACGACAAGTCCCGCGAGTGCCACTGCACCCCGCCGCTGATCCAGCGTTATGTTTCAAAGGTCTCCGGCCCGCTGCTCGACCGCATCGACATCCATATCGAGGTGCCCGCCGTTCAGTACCGCGAGCTGCGCGGAGGAGCAGCAAGCGAAAGCTCTGCAGTCATTCGCGCCCGCGTACTCAAGGCGCGCGAGCTGCAGCGCCAGCGCTTCGCCGAGGCCAAAGAAAAGATCTATTCCAACGCGCAGATGGGCACCCGCCAGATTCGAACCTTCTGCGAGCTTGGCCCCGACGCCGAGAAGCTCCTCGAGCGCGCCATGCAGCAGCAGGGACTCACCGCCCGCGCCCACGACCGCATCCTCAAGGTCGCCCGCACCATCGCCGACCTCGAAGGCCAGCCGAACCTGACCGTCGCGCACATCGCCGAGGCCATCCAGTACCGCACCCTCGACCGCAGCTACTGGAGCTGATCTAGACTCGGCTTCAATTCCTCGTGGCTCTCGGGTCATCGAGCGCCCCGCATTAGCTGAGATAATGGCAGGGTGCAGAGTGAGTCGCCGGCCGCCGAGTACAACCGACGCCTGAGAGCAATCTCCGACTCAACGGTCGGGTACCGGAGACGCGACAATCTCTTTGCCGTAACCAAGCTCGTCCTCGGTCTGTTGATTGTTCTCGCGGCCATCTGGCTTGTGAAGTATCACGCGACGAAAATCTTCTTTCTGCTCATCCCCGTCCTGCTCTTTGTCGTCCTCGCGGTGTTGCATGAGCGTGTTTTGCGTCGTCTGCGCGACCATGCCCGGCTGCGTGCCTACTACGAGCAAGGCATCAGCCGCATCGAGAATCGTTGGGCAGGCACAGGAGAAACCGGCGAGCGCTTTCTCGACCCCTCACATCCCTACGCGCGCGACCTGGATATCTTCGGCCCGGCCAGCCTCTTTCAATTTCTCTGCACCGCCCGCACGCGCTCCGGCGAGGAAACTCTGGCCGCGTGGCTGCAGTCCGCAGCTTCCATCCCGGAGGTGGCGGCGCGCCAGCAGGCTGTTCAGGAGTTGACACCTCGGCTTGACTTCCGCGAGCGGCTCGTCCTCGCCGGAGAAGAAGCGAGGGCTGGTGTTCATCCGGATAAGCTGATCGGCTGGGCAGAGGCTGCGCGGTCCCTCAACCGCATGTCAATCCGTATCACGGCGTTCTCGCTTGCCATCCTCTGGTTGCTGAGCCTGGCAGCCTGGTGGAAGTGGGACTGGATCGGCGTAGCGTTTTTCATGAGCATTGTTAATTTCGGTGTGAGCTACCGGTGGCGCGCGAAACTCGATCCTGCCGCTGCGGACATCGACGGAGCGCAGCATGACCTGGTTCTGCTCGCGGCCATCCTGAAACTCATCGAGAACGAGTCCGCCGCCGCGCCCAAATTCGTCCAACTGCAGACCCTGCTCGCCCGTTCCGGTGCGCTCGCATCGAAAGCCATTGATGAATTGAGCAGTCGCGTGGCCTGGCTCGACTCTCGCGACAACTGGTTCGTAAAAATCTTCGATCCATTTGTCTTCTGGACTCCGCATTGCATCGCCGCTATCGAAGCCTGGCGCGAACGTCATGGCGAGGCCATCCGGGAATGGCTCGCCGTCGCCGGAGAGGTGGAAGCGCTGAGCGCGCTAGCCGTCTACGCCTACGAGCATCCAGCCGATGCATTTCCTCAATTCGTCGAAGGCGGCCCATATCTCAGCGCCCAGGGGCTCGCCCATCCATTGCTGGCGAGGGAAACAGCCGTTCCTAACGACCTCAGACTCGGCAGTGATCTGCAGCTGGTGGTGATAAGCGGGCCCAATATGGCGGGCAAGAGCACATTCATTCGTGCTGTTGGCGTTAACGCGGTTCTGGCGCAGGCAGGCGCGCCGGTATGCGCGCGCGCTATGACGCTCTCCAGCCTGCAGGTCACCGCGTCGATCTGCATTCTTGATTCCCTGCAGGGCGGACTTTCACGCTTCTACGCAGAAATATCGCGGCTTAAGCAGATTGACGAGCTGACCAAACAAAGTGTGCCGGTGCTCTTCCTGCTCGATGAGCTGCTCTCGGGAACCAACTCCTACGACCGGCGCGTTGGCACTGAATCGTTCGTCCGCAGCCTTCTCTCTCGCGGAGCCATTGGCCTGGTCACCACCCACGATCTGGCTTTGGCCGAGATCGCTGAACGCATCGGCCCTGCCGCCGCGAACTTTCACTTCTCAGACCGATTCGAAGACGGCAGACTTTATTTCGATTACAAGCTCACGCCCGGCATTGTTCAGACCACCAACGCCTTGCTGCTCATGCGCTCCATCGGTCTTGAAGTTTAACGGCGCTTTATATATCGCTGCGCTCCAGCAGCACTTGCGCCGCAACAGGGAAGAGCAGCATGACGGCAGCCCTCATCGCCAGTGACAAGCCCAGTTGATCTGAGAGACTCACCGGCTCATTCGACACGGGCGAGGTCTGGAACGCCCGCATAACAAGTTTGGGAAACTCGATAGCCGGCCAGTAATGATGCACCAGGGCCCCCAGAACGAGATAGCCAAGAATGATGCCCGCTCCCAGCATGACTCCGCGAGCGTGCTTCACGGCAATGGTTGAGAAGTACGTGACGCCGAAGATGAGCCCGGCGAAAAGCACGACGATCAGGCAGTTCAGTCCGATGATCTCCGCCACAGGCATCGGTGAGGCCATGTCTCTCAGCATCACCGAGCCGGCGAACGGGTTGCCTCCGGCGCCGAGCAGGCGGTGCACGAGATATCCGATAAGGAGGTTGACTAACACAATGGCCCACACCAATTGAACGAAGCCAAATCCCCAGTCGTGCCACAAAAACCACCGCCGCCGACGCGGCCGGGTCAGCAGGTAGGAGCCGCTGCCTTCGCCCAGATCCCGTCCGACTCCAAAGCTGCCCATGACCCAGGCCAGAAAAGCGGACACCGGCACCTGCAGATACAAAGACACCATGAGCATCTTGGCAATCGTCGCCTGGTCAGGTCTCCCAGAGTGGCCGGGATCGTCGATATGCCAGACCCCTTTGAAAACAAGCCACGCAAGCAAGACAACGCAAAGCATGCTCACGCCGAAGGCAATCCGGCTCTCACGCCAATACTTCCACAGGTACATGGGACTCCTTTCCGACCAGCTCCAGGAAGATCTCCGAAAGATTCATCGGGGTCACATCGAGAATCGTTGCGCCCTGCCCGCGAAGCGAGGCCGCAAACCCCTCTGCGCCCGCGCTGAGCACATAGTCGAAAACGCCTTCTGTCGCCAAAACGGTTACAATCTCCGGACCGTTCTCCGGCAACCCCTGCCCAACCGCGCGCACCCGCCGGTAATTCGCCCGGATATCGTCCAGCCGCGCCTCCAGCAGCAGCTTGCCACGATCGATGATCCCCACCCAGTCGGCGACCCGCTCTACCTCCGAGAGGTGATGCGACGACATCAGGATGGTGCGGCCATCGTTCGCGAAGTCTTCGACCAGCACCCGAACCAGTTGATCTGTCACCACCGGATCGAGTCCTGCCGTCGGCTCATCCAGCACCAGCAGTTCCGGATTCTGCGCCAGGGCAAGCAGCAGAGACAGTTTCGTCTTATTGCCATGCGACAGCTTCTTGAACTTGCGATCCATCGGAATCTCGAGCGCGTCCGCATAACGCTTCGCCATCGCGTCAGACCAGCGCGCAAAGAAGCCGCGATTGAAGCGCACCAGGTCATTGCCAGTCATATAAGGCATCATCGTCCGGTCGATCACAAACCCGGTTCGTTCCAGAATCCCTATCCGCTCGTGCTGCGGGTCCAACCCAAGCACACGCGCAGACCCGCTCGTCGGAGCGTTCAAACCGGCAAGCAAGCGAATGGTAGTTGTCTTCCCCGCGCCATTCCGGCCGACGAAGCCGTAAATCGAGCCGCGCTCGATGTGCATGTTCAGCCCATCGACGGCCGTCACCGGCTTCTGCCCGAGTCCGGTGAAGTGTTTCGCCAGCGATCGTGTCTCTACAACCAGCTCGCTCATGACATTTCTCCAACGCTCACGGCTGTTCTCCCAGTTCCGCAAAGGATTCTTCGACCAACGTGATCGCGTCCTTCCGGTCCACCACCAGTTGCCTCGCCTCGACCGCAAGTTGCAGGGCCAGCGGCTTCAGGCGGCGCATCTTTTCCGAATGCAGCAGCCCCGGAGAATCGCCGTTCACATAACAGCCCCCGCCTGGTACGGTGCGGATCACGCCATCGCGCTCCAGATTCTGATACGCCCGCGCCACCGTGTTCGGATTGATCCGCAGGTCCGCCGCCATCTTTCGAACCGGAGGAAGCGCGTCATCGCGCCGGACAGCGCCCGCAGCGATCGCGTGCTTCACCTGCGACTCAATCTGCAGATAAAGGGGAACGCCCGACGCTGGAGAGACTCGGAAGATCATTTGTACTAATACAATAGTACAATCTGAAGTTTGTCAACTGCTTAATCGGAGGCCATTTATATGAAAAACAATATGAAGCCTCCTCACCAATCTATCCAGTGACAGAGAAGTCCCCCAGAGCAAGCAACTTATATATAAGGAAGGGCTACGCGAAATTTCCCATTTCCGGAATCTTCTCAGCCAACATCTATGAAAAAAAAGGTTGACCCCGAACCGGCAACGGGTTTAACTTCAACAATGCCGATGCAACTGCGGCCCTGCGAAATGTAACTTTTCCGCCAGACTGAGCCGTCTGTAGATCCAATCGACGACACAGATGTTCCCGACCATGCGAGCTTCTCTTCAGGACTCCAGGCGAGTCTCTGAAGCAGTTTCCATGGAGAGTAGGTGCGCGAAGGTTCTCAAAACAAAGGGCATAATGCATCAGGCGTCGCGTGCCGCAGGGTCGACTCGGCCGCCACACGCCAGGAAGAAAAATGTTGACCAGTAACACTGTCTCGCGCGTCTAATCAGACAGATAACTAACAGGCCCACCCAACAATCCATTAGAGGAACCCAACCGGGAGTAACCTGACCTATCCACGCTGGTTGCTGCAAAGGAACGGTTGGTTGGTAACGGCCGAAGATAAGGAGATAGAAATGAGATCCGACCTAATATTTGGGGCGCTTGCCCACGTCAAGAACCGCTACCAGTTGTGCCAGCTGGCCTCCAAGGCAACACGCAAGCTGCACAAGCCGAATACGCGTCTCCAGGATACGACGAACGACGTTCTGGTTCGCTTCCACGAGACGAGTCCGGTTGCGAATCACGCAGCCGTGTCCCAACAGCACTCCATCGAGCAGCGCCGCGCAGCGTAAGCGCGCGGCCTGCTTCACCTCAACCTCCCCCAGATCGCACAGTCCTGAGAAACAAGTTCGAGTGAAATTCCTCTCCTAGAAGCTCTTCTCCATCACCAACCCCCTTCCTCTTTAACATCCTCCATACA
Source organism: uncultured Acidobacteriaceae bacterium (assembly GCA_963725225.1). GTDB lineage: Bacteria > Acidobacteriota > Terriglobia > Terriglobales > Acidobacteriaceae > Silvibacterium. The sequence continues at coordinate 11,057 of CAVRXY010000022.1, read as the reverse complement.
TCCCACCGCAGGTGAAGAATGACCATCTCCGAATTAAAAGAAAAAAACATCACGGAGCTGAGCCGTATCGCACGCACCCTGGAAATCCCCGGCGCGAGCGGTCTCCGCAAGCAAGACCTGATCTTCAAGATTCTCCAGGCTCAAAGTGAAAAAGAGGGCCACATTTTCGCTGAGGGCGTGCTTGAAATTCTGCCCGACGGCTACGGCTTCCTCCGCTCACCCGACTACAACTATCTGCCCGGCCCCGACGACATCTACGTGTCGCCGTCGCAGATCCGCAAATTCGACCTCAAGACCGGCGACACCATCAGCGGCAACGTCCGCCCGCCGCACGAGGGAGAAAAGTATTTCGCGCTGGTCAAGATCGAGGCCATCAACTTCGAGTCGCCCGAGGAGACCCGCAACAAGATCCTCTTCGACAACCTCACGCCGCTCTATCCGCAGGAGCGCATCAAGATGGAGACCGTCCGCGAGAACATCAGCGGCCGCGTCATGGACCTGCTCACCCCCATCGGCCGCGGACAGCGCGGGCTGATCGTCGCCCCGCCCCGCACCGGCAAGACGATGCTGCTGCAGTCCATCGCCAACTCCGTCACCACCAATCATCCCGATGTCGTGCTCATCGTGCTGCTCATCGACGAGCGCCCGGAAGAAGTCACCGACATGCAGCGCTCGGTCAAGGGCGAAGTCATCAGCTCCACCTTCGATGAGCCCGCCGCCCGCCACGTGCAGGTGGCCGAAATGGTCATCGAGAAGGCCAAGCGTCTGGTCGAGCACAAGCGCGACGTCGTCATCCTGCTCGACTCCATCACCCGTCTCGCGCGCGCCTACAACACCATCGTTCCGCCGTCAGGAAAAGTGCTCTCCGGCGGTGTCGATTCCAACGCCCTGCAGCGCCCCAAGCGCTTCTTCGGCGCGGCCCGCAACATCGAAGAAGGCGGGTCGCTGACCATCATTGCCACCGCGCTCGTCGATACCGGCTCGCGCATGGACGAAGTCATCTTCGAAGAGTTCAAGGGCACGGGCAACATGGAAATCATCCTCGACCGGAAACTCGTCGACAAGCGCGTCTTCCCGGCCATCGATATCCAGCGCTCCGGAACCCGTAAGGAAGAGCTGCTCATCGTCAAGGAAGACCTCAGCCGTATCTGGGTGCTCCGCAAGGTGCTCAACCCGCTGTCGCCGGTCGAAGCGATGGAGCTTCTCGTCGACAAACTCGGCAAGACACGCAACAACGCCGAGTTCCTGCTCAACATGAGCTCGATCTAGCTGCTCGCTTTCCCATTGAAGCGCCCGCCGCGTGCGGGCGTTTTCTTTTTTGCGCAATCCCACTTCCGCTCCGCCCATTTACGGACAGAATTGTTCAGGAACGAACGCGCCCCCGCGCACTCGCATGCCTGACCGCTTTGCTTTCAATGCTCTGCAGGCCGGCGTTTGGAGTTCCGCATGCACTAAGCTGTACGTTTCTGGAGAGCATGTATGAACGCCTTTGGCCAGGAAATCCTGCACAGCCTGCGCATGTTGAGACGCAATCCGGGCTTCACCCTGGTAGCCGTTTTGACGCTCGCGATCGGCATCGGGACCAACGCGACTGTCTTCCGATGGGTCGACGCCATCCTGCTGCACCCTCTTTCCGGCGTGCAGGACCCTGACCGCCTGGTCGCCCTCGAAACGACCACCCCGGGCGGCGACTTCGTCACCAATTCCTATCCCGACTACATCGACTTCCGCGACAATCTGAAGCTGGTTGAGGTTGCCATGAGCCGCCCCGCCGCTTTCAGCGTTGGTCCGCAGGATCATGCCGAGCGCGTTTGGGGCGAACTGGTCACGGGAAATTTCTTCGCTGTGCTGGGAGCAAAGGCGCAGCTGGGCCGCGTCTTCCTGCCCGCTGAATACGGCGACAAGCCCGGCGGATATCCCATCGCTGTCGTCAGCGACCGCTACTGGCGCTCGCATCTTCAGGCTGACCCGGCCATCGTCGGCAAGACAATCCGCGTGAATCAGCATGAGCTCACAGTCGTGGGCGTTACCGCGCCCGGATTTCACGGATCGCTCGCCGGAGAAGCCCTCGATCTCTGGGTTCCGTACATGATGCAGCCCGAGCTCAACGGCGTCGAATCGTGGATGCTGCGCGACCGCAAGGACCGCAACATGCTCGGCATCGCCCGCCTCCAGCCCGGCGTAACCCTCGCGCAGGCGCAGCAGGAGCTCCACGCCCTGGCCGCCCGCATGGCCGTCGCCGACGCTGATACCAACGAGGGACTGAACGCTGTTCTGCTGCCCATGTCGCGATCGCACTTCGGTCCGCAGAGCGTGCTCATGGCGCCACTGAAACTGTTGATGGGAGTGTGCGTGCTCTTACTCCTGATCGTGTGCGCGAACGTTGCCAACCTTCTGCTCGCGCGCACCGCCGCGCGCCAGAAGGAGTTCAGCACCCGGCTTGCCCTGGGAGCCAGCCGCGCCCGTCTCGCCCGGCAGGTGCTCACCGACAGCATGGTATTGGCTGCTGCCGGCGGTTTCGCCGGTCTGGCCGCAGCGCACTGGATGGGCAGGGCATTGAGCCTGCTGCTGCCTCCGGGACAGCTCTCGCTCGCCGCTCCTTTCACCGTGAACAGTCACGTGCTCCTGTTTACGATCGCAATTTGCGCTCTGGTCACCTGCCTTGCCGGAATCGCGCCTGCGCTGCAATCGGGCCAGTCCGGAATAAGCGAGCGCATGAACGAGGGCGGACGCAGCGGCACGGGCAGCGTGCGATCTCATCGGTTGCGCTCCGTCCTGGTTGCCGCCGAGGTCTCGCTCGCGCTGGTTGCCATCATCGGTGCGGGCCTCTTCGCGCGCGGCTTCGAAGCAGCGCGGCGCATCGATCCGGGATTCGATCCCAACCGCGTGCTTCTCTCGCAGTTCTATCTCTCCACCAGCGGCTACAGTCTCGACCAGCGGAAGGAGTTCTGCCTGCGCCTGCGCGAGAAGATGGAGTCGTCTCCGGGAGTCGTGGACGTCGCCTATTCCGATGGCGTGCCGCTGGGCTTCGAGCCGAGCTGGTGGGAAGACCTCAACATACAGGGCTACGCGCCCGGCCCCAGCGAAAACATGAAGATCTTTCGCAACGTCGTCTCGCCGGGATACTTCGACCTCATGCGTATCCCGATGATCGACGGCCGCGACTTCACCCGGCTCGATGACGAGAAATCAAATTCCGTCATGATCGTGAACCAGACCTTCGCGCGCCGCTTCTTCGCCGGAGCCAATCCCATCGGCCACAAGGTTCGCGGATGGGGCAAGTGGTTCACCATCGTCGGCGAGGTGAAAGACAGCAAGTATCACTATCCGGGCGAATCTCCGCTGCCCTATTTCTATGTGCCTTTTGAGCAGATTTACCGCGCCGACATGCAGCTCGCCTTCTATGTGCGAACCAAGGGCGATCCTTCGGTCGCGCTTCCGATTCTTCGCCAGAAAGTCGCCGAGATCGACCCCAATGTCTCGGTCTTCGACGCCGTGCCGCTGACGGAATATGTCGGCGCCTCGCTCTATCCGCAGAAGGTCGCAGCCAGCCTGCTCAGCGTTCTCGGCTCGCTCGCCGTCCTGCTGGCCGCGGTTGGACTCTACAGCGTGATGGCTTACTCCATCGTGCAGCGCACCCACGAAATTGGCATCAGAATGGCGTTGGGCGCGCGTCCGGCCGACGTACTGCGCCTGATGGTGTGGCAGGGGCTGAAGCTCACCGCTGCAGGTCTCGTTATCGGACTCGCTCTGGCGCTTGCCGCCGCGCGAAGCGTCTCCGCCATCTCTTTCGCCAGCGACGCGATGGGCTTGGGTGGAAAGTTTTTGGGAGTGAGCGCGACCGATCCGTTCATCTACGCGGGAGCGGCCTTGTTCCTCACCGCCGTGGCCCTGCTCGCGGCATATATTCCCGCCAGGCGGGCAGCAGCAATCGACCCGATGGAGGCCCTGCGCTACGAGTGATTCACGCTCGCTCCGGATACTCCACCTGCACCCCATCCAGTGCCGGCAAATAGCAGGGACGCAGCTCGGCCACAAAGTGCCCCGACTGCACTCCCGGATTCTCATTGACGATCGCCGTTGCCTCCTGTGCCCCCGCTGCCTCCAGGACGGCAACAGCGATCACCTCGCCGTCATCCGTGATCGGGCCGGCGAATAGAATGCGCCGCGACTCCGTCTCACGCCTCAGATAGGCCAGATATTCCGGCATCAGGCTCTCGTGGCCCTCGGTCACATTCCAGTGCGGGCCCTTCTTGAGCAGGCAGAGAAAATACGGCTTCAGGTTGCGGGGAACATCAGCTACACGCGGCTTGCTTGGAGGCATTCCTGAATTATCGCTCGCCATCGATCCCGCATCGATCGGGTCGTAAGCTGCTGGCCCAAAGATTTTTCAGAATTCATGCAAAAGGTAGGCGGGCTGTAGCAATCTAGTTGCTGTGATGAAGCGCAGCCGATCCATCACCTCCTCGGCCTGGCAAGTTGCTCTCTGGTGGACATTCACAGTCTTCCTTCTCACTGCGTGCCCCGGCCGGGATGCCGGCGCGCAGAAGCTCGGCACCGTCCACACCATCTTCATTGCCCCAGTCGATGCCGGCAGCAACTCCTCCGCGATCGCCAATCGCCTCAAGGCTCAACTGGAGCATTCCGGCAGTCTGCGAATCGTCTCTGATCCGGCTGCCGCCGACGCCGTTCTGCATGCAACCGCCAGCATCTGGGTCACCGGCACCGTCTCTACCAGCCTCCGCTCCAACAGCCTCCGCGACGTGGACTACCAGGGCCATCTCTCCGCCGAACTCATTGGCCGCGACCGCGAGACACTCTGGTCCTACATGGTCACGCCCCGCACCTTCCGCAGTTCCAGCATCACCGACGACCTCGCCGACCAGCTGGCCGCGCGCCTGCTGGCCGCCATTCGCAGCGGCATTCCCTATCCGGCCGCCACCCGCGCCGCGCCCGGCGTCGTGTCTGTCACTCTCCAGGCCGCCGGTTCGACGCTCCCCGCGCCCCTGTATCTCAAATGGTTTGAGTCTTATGCCCAAACCCAATCCGGCACCGTAATCCTTTACGACCCCATCGGCTCGGAGGCTGGCGTTGAAAAACTCAAGGCCGGTTCCGATCGACTTTGCCGGTTCGGACATCCCGCCTTCCGACTCCTCGGCCTTCCTGTCATTCCCCACTCACTTGGGCGGAGTTGTCCCCGTCTACAACCTGCCCAGCCTCGGCGGCCGAACCCTGAACCTCACCCCGCAGGCGCTGGCCGGCATCTACTCCGGAGCCATTCGCAAGTGGAACGACCCCCTCATCCGCGAGTCGAACCACGGCCTCCACCTGCCCGACGCCGAAATCGCCGTTGTCCATCGCTCCGACGGCAGCGGCACCACCTATATATGGACGAGCTTTCTTTCCGAGGTCAGCCCCGACTGGAAAACACGCTACGGAGCCGCTGCTCACATCGAGTGGCCGGTCGGAACCGGTGCGGAAACCAACGAGGGCGTCGCCCGCCTCGTCCAGCGGACCCCGAACGCCATCGGCTATGTCGAGCTCATCTACGCCGTTCAGAACCAGCTCAACTACGCCGCCGTGCGCAATCCCGCCGGCCAGTTCGTCAAGGCCAGCCTGGACAGCATCATCGCCGCGGTGTCCGACACACGCAACTCCAGCCTCTCCATCCTGAACGCGCCCGGCCGCAACGCCTATCCGATCAGCGCCTTTACCTGGATCCTCGTCCCGGCGCAGTCCTCCGACGCCCGCAAGCGCGAGGCCATCCTTCAATTTCTTCGCTGGATGCTCACTTCAGGACAGAAGGAATGCGAAGCGCTCGGCTACGGACCTCTCCCGCGCCGCATCGTCACCCGGGAACTCGACACCCTGAATCAGCTCAAGTAAGTCCTGTGCCAAGTCGCAGACGCGTCAGTTCCTCGACTCGACCAGGTCATCGCCCGAAAACCGGGGAATCCCGAAGTGTCCCCTGAGGTGCAGCAGATCGAGTGGGCTGAGCGTGCCGTTGATCGCCACCAGGTTCAGATTGGTCTGATTGGCGACCAGCAGCACCATGCCTTCGACGTTGGCGTGCTCAAAGCGAACCCAGACATCTGTGCGCGCCTGGTTGGGCGTAGCGACATACGACTGCGAGGTGACCAGGTGCTTCCATCCGCGGTCGCGGTACTGCGCCCGCACCGCATCCAGCGCTGCCGGATCGTAGAGGCCGGGAGCCGAAAACTTGTAGCTGTGCACCGAGATGCCCCGCAATTTTGCGATCGCCTGCCGCGTTTCCTCGTCGCCCACAAAGTTGTTCGCCATATCCAGCATCGACTTATCAAAGGTAAAGTCGGTGTGGAAAGTCGCCCGCCTGGCCAGCGCCTCCATTCCCTGCGGAATCCACGTATCGTCCGGATAAGCCTGCGAAGCGGCCGCTGGCGCCGGCCCCGCCTGCTGAGCTTTGGCAACGAACGGCGTTACAGACAGCAGCGCCGACAGGGCGAAAGTTGAAAATCGACGAAAATGCGGCATAGATTGACCTGCCATCCTTATAGACCTAAACGCGTTCCAAAGGAAAAAGTTAGCCCCGGCCGGCGAAAATCCGTCAGGCAACTCCTGAGCGGAAATCCCATCCCACTAACCGGGAGCTCGAATGAACTGGACACGCTGGAAGTACCTCGCCGCCATGATGCTGATCGGGGACGGCGTTCTCGCCTTCCTTAGCCCGCGGCGCGATGCGCTCACGTGGAACGCCGGCCCGGAGCGCTGGAAAGCCCTGATGGGCTACCTCGCTGATCATCCACAAATCACACGCGCCATCGGAGCAGGCGAGATAGCCGCCGGCCTCGCGCTGATCGCTTGCCGGAGCGCCGCCGAACAGCTTGCGGAAGACGCAGCATCCGTTAGGGCTAGCAATTAAGTCGCATTGTGTAACAGCAAAGTTGCGTGATACTGTACCTCTTCGGTTCGGGCTCCTTGGTTAGACTGATCCCGTGAACGACCGCCTCTATTACGATGATTCCTTCCTGAAAAACTTCAGCGCTCGGGTTGTCGATATCCGCGAAGCTTCCCGTACCGGCGGCGTCTCTTTGTGGCAAATCGCCCTCGATCGCACCGCCTTCTATCCCACCAGCGGGGGCCAGCCCGGCGATACCGGCATCCTCACCGCGACCTCACGCAACGGAGCGATCCTTGAAGTGCCCATCGAATCCGTCGAAGAGGATGAGGCGGGTCACGTCTGGCATTTCACCCGCAAACCTCTGACTGCCGGAACAGAAGTTCACGGCTCAATCGACTGGCCCCGCCGCCTCGACCACATCCAGCAGCACTCCGGCCAGCATCTTCTTTCCGCCGTCTTCGCCCGTGAGCTCGAAGCCCCGACCGTCTCCTTCCATCTCGGCGAGACCGTCTCCACCATCGATCTCACCACTGGGTCCCATCGCCCACCACAGTCTCGAGCGCATCGAGCGGATCGCCAACGAGATCATCGCCGAAGATCGCCCCGTCACTGTTCGCACCGTCCCCCGTGGCGAAGCCGAGACGCTCCTGGCCGACGGAGCTCTGCGCAAGCTGCCCGAACGCGAGGGAACCATCCGCCTCATCGATATCGCCGACTATGACCTCAATGCCTGCGGAGGAACCCACGTCCGCTCCACCGGCCAGATCGGCTCGCTGCTCCTGCGTTCCACGGAGCGCGTCAGCCGCGGCGTCAGGGTTGAATTCGTCTGCGGCCTGCGCGCCGTCACCGCTGCTCGCCACGACTTCTCGCTGCTGGGCCGTGCCGCTGCCGCGCTGTCCATTGGCCGCGATGACATCCCCGCCGCCATCGAGCGCCTTCAGTCCGAGCTCAAATCCTCAACCAAAGATCGCCAGCGGCTGCGCGAGGATCTGGCCACGTATCACGCGACCCGTCTCGCCGTCGAGGAAATGATCCGGGACAATCTCCGTCTCGTCCGTCGCACCTTCGCCGAACGTGACCGTGACTATGTCCGTCTGCTCGCCTCCCGCGTCTGCGCCACGGTTCCACGTACCGTAGCGCTCTTCATCGCTGCTGATTCCGAACCGGCGCGCATCTTTCTCGCCTGCAGTCACGATATCGACCTCAACTGTGGCGACTTCCTTCGCTCATCTCTCGCCGCGCACGGTCTGCGCGGAGGCGGCTCGCCCGATCTTGCCCAGGGTGATCTTCCCCGCAGCCTGGCTGAAGAAGTTGCCGCCGCCATGGCCGCAAAGTTGCGCCAGCTTCTCTCCCGCCCTCACATCGAAGATGATTAATTGGCCGCCTTCAGCAGCTGTGCGAGCTTGTCGATCCCGGCCGGTTCGGCGTCTCCGATAACGAAAAATCGCAGCCCCTGCGATTGCCATGTCTCGATGCTGAAAGCATCGCGATGGCGCACTCCCGCAGGCACGGCGAACGCGCTGTCCATCTCCGGTGAATCTTGAAAGATCAGCACGGAGATCCTGTGCTGGCGCATCGCCACAATCAGCTGGGCGCCCGGGCTCTGGTGGAAATAGACCAGCCGCCCGCCTACCAGATTGAAGTCCGTCCCCGCCAGCTCCGGCAGATTGAACGAGAAGGGAATTTTCCCCTCAAACCACGGCTTCACCGTATGCCGGTCCGTCGATACAACGTCCACCGGATTTGCGCTGGCCAGCGCGCTCACATGCATATCGGCGACCTCGGCAAAGTTATCCGGCCGGTGCGAATACAGCGTCCATGCGACCGCCACCAGCAGCACCGCGGCTGCCAGAATCGTCGCCGGTATCAGTCGCCAGCCCAATCGGCGGCGCCGGGGAACTGCGATCTGCCGCTCAACCCTTCTCCGGAACTCGCCGCTCGGCGTAAACATGCCCCGCGCCGGACGCAACGCCCGCCGCACGATGACCAGGTCAGCCAGTTCCGCCGCACACTTCGGACAGCTCCCGAGATGTTCCCGAACGGAGCCCGCCTGTTCCGCCGGCAGTTCGCCGTCGAGATACGAGCCTAGCGTGACGGGGTTTTGATCACAGTCCATTTCGCAGCCTTTTCCGGATTTCTCGCTGTCAATACCTGGCGCAGCATCTTTCTGGCCCGCGCCAGCCGCGACATTACCGTTCCTATGGGTATTCCCAGCACCTGAGCAATTTCCTTGTAAGACATCTCCTCGATCTCACACAGCAGCACAATCTCGCGGTGATGCACCGGCATCGATGCCAGCGCAGTCATCACCTTCTGCTCGCTCTCCCTCTGCAACAACAGGAGTTCAGGCGTCACGCTGTGCGACGTCGCCGCCTCCAGCTCTCCGTCATCATCGTCATCCAGCGCTGCCATGTTCTGCGCTCTCAAACCGGCGCGTGAAGTGAGGAACGAGTTCCGCAGAATGCGATACATCCACGCCCGCAGATTGGTTCCTTCCTCAAACGAGCGGAATCCCTTCAGCGCCTTCGCATAGGTCTCCTGCACCAGGTCTTCGGCGTCGGTTCGATCGCCGGTCAGCCAGTGGGCGAAGTTGTAAAGTTGGTCGAATAGCGGCATCGCCGCCGATTCGAAGAACTCGGGATTCATCCCATGCCTTTCTTATTCGCGGCCCTGTTTCCCCGAGGATAGTCGAAGAAACCGGATGATGGCTGCACGCTCCTCAGCCTTGGGAACCGAAAAATCCATCTCGTTCTCCGGAATCAGCGAGTCCGGATCGGTCAGCCACTTATCCAGCAGAACATCGTCCCACGTAAACTTCGCCGACTTGAGCGCCGCCGAATATCTGAAGGTCGGAACGCTTCCCGCCCTGCGTCCATACACCGTTCGCAGCCGCGGGCCGGTCTGGTCCTGATCGAGCGCGTGGCATCCACCGCATCGCTTCTCAAATAGCCGTTTGCCATCGGTCAGCTCCCGGTTGCTGGCGTCGGCCGATTGCGCCCCACGGCTCAAACGCGGAGCGGCAATCGCAATCGATAAAAAGACGAAAAATGTAACCGTCGCAGGTCTTTGAAGCAGAAGAACCGCGACGCGCCTGTCCATCATGAGGCCCCTTCCTCCTTGCCGTCACGATTTTCGATCGGAGCTCCCGACAACGTCGCGTCAACCGTCGCCAGCGAACGGTTCCGCGGCACGAATTCGACATGAGTAATGCCCAGCACGTCGCGCAGCTTCTCCGCCGGAACCTTCATCGGTCCCGGTGACGGCGCGGAGCCGGGCGCAGGTTGCGGAAACGCCGTCGACATCGCCGTGTGAAACGAGACGTTGCCCTCAACCTTCTGCATCACCTGGTGAATATGGCCGTTCAGCACCGTCACGGAGCCGAACCTCCGCAGCATCGCAAAGGCCTGCTCGCTGTCCGCCGTGCTCCATCCCCACGTGGGATACACCGCCCACAGCGGGATATGCGCAAAGACCACGATGGGAGTGCTGCTCTTCAGGCCGCTCAGGTCCTGCTTGATCCAATCGAGCTGCGGCTGCCCCAGCCTGCCCATCCCCTCAAGCTGCACCACGTTGACCAGTCCAACGAAATGCACACCCTTGTGGTCGAAGCTGTACCAGCCGTTGCCCCTCGAACCCTTGCCGTATCGCTCCAGATACAGCTTGCCGTCGTCGACGGACGTGTCGTGTTCGCCCGGCACATAGAAGACCTGCCGTTTCGCGCCGACCAGCACCTGTTCCAGTGTGTCGAACTCGGCCGGCTTCGACGAATGGGTAAGGTCGCCGGTGTGAATCAAAAAGTCTGTAACACCGGAATAGCCGTTGATCTTGTCCAGCGCCGCCCCGAGCGTCGCCGTCACATCCGTATTGGCCGCCTTGTTAAACCCGATATGGCTGTCGCTGATTTGTACGAAGCTGAAGTCCGTCTGCTTCGACGCAGGACGCGATTCCCCGAAAACGCGCGATACCGGCACTCCTCCGGCAAAGCTCCAGACCAGACCGGTTCCCGCCCATGCCATGCATTTCAGAAATCCGCGCCGGTCGATTCCGTCTGAGCTGCCGTCCGGACTGGTGTGCGCCGTCGATCCGGCGTTGCTTACCTCGTATTTCGAAATTTCGTCCACTTTCTTCTCCTCGGCGGGAACTCGACTTGCTCTTTCCCGCCCACACCGAGGAGAACTGC
>CAVRXY010000021.1:0-150562 GCA_963725225.1 uncultured Acidobacteriaceae bacterium | reverse complement strand
CCTCGTGTCCCGCGATGCCGAACTTGTGGGTGAGCGAGGCGCGCTCCTCGGGCAGGCGGTGACGCACGGCACGGGGCGGAGCGCTCCGGTCCTCCTCCGAGGGTGAAGCGCCGCGGATGATGGAAGCCAAAGCAGCCGTGAACGCGTTGGTCGCATCGAGCACCTGCCTGGCGGAGACTTCGATCTTCTCCGAGAGCTTGGCTTCGAGGGTCTTGACGTCTGCGTCGGTTGCCGGCTTTCCGGATCCGACGGCCGCCAAGACCCGGTCGACAGCCGCAATCAGAGTTTCGTCAGCAGAGCGCCCTTGATGGCCTTCGCGCCCTTTCCGTCTGAAACATTGAGCGGCTGCGCGCCCTTCGATCCGTCGCGGTAAATGGCGACCGCCTTCAGTCCCTGACGCCAGGACTCGAGGTAAGCTTCGGCGATGTCGTCGATAGTGCAGTCATGCGGCAGGTTTACGGTCTTCGAGATGGCTCCCGAGAGGAAGGGCTGTGTGGCCGCCATCATCTTGACGTGGCCCATGTAGTGAATGGAGCGCGTGCCCTTCGACGGCTTGAACGAGCAGTCGAAGACAGCCAGGTGCTCGGGCTTGATGCCGGGCGCGCCTTCGATGGTGCCGGTCGCGTCGATGTAGCTGACGATGGCGTCGACCTCATCGTTGTTGTAGCCAAGCTTGAAGAGAGCGGCCGGTACCGTGTTGTTGACGATCTTGATCATGCCGCCGCCAACCAGTTTCTTGTACTTCACCAGCGCAAGATCGGGCTCGATGCCGGTCGTGTCGCAGTCCATCATGAAGCCGATGGTGCCGGTAGGCGCAAGTACCGTGACCTGCGAGTTACGGTACCCGTGCCTCTCGCCGTGCGCGAGCGCCTTATCCCAGCAGTCGCGGCTGGCTTCGATCAGGGCGTCGAGCTGTGGCACGACGAATGGCTCACTGATGTTTTTCGACTTGCCGATGTTGTTCACCTCGGCGCGGTGCATGCGGATCACGTCGAGAAAAGGCTCGCGGTTGACGTAGAAACCCGGGCAGGCTCCGCCTTCGTGATTCACCGAGGCCGTCAGTGGCGTCGCCGATGCCAGCGCCGGGCACTTCTCGGCGATGCGCGAAGACTGCAGATAAGCCTCGCCGCACATGATGGCGGTCAGTGTCGCAGCGAAGTCGCGTCCGGCGTCGGAGTCATAGGGCAATCCGAACGACATGAGCAGCGCGCCGAGGTTGGCGTAGCCCAGGCCCAGCGGCCGGTAGTCGTGCGAGTTGCGGGCGATCGACTCAGTCGGATATCCGGAGTTGTCGACCAGGATATCCATCGCCGTGATCATGATGTCAATGGCGTTGCGATATGCGGCGATATCAAATGTGCCCGCCGGTGTTACGAATTTCAGCAGGTTGAAGCTGGCCAGATTGCAGGCGGAGTTATCGAGGAACATGTACTCCGAGCATGGATTCGACGCGTTGATCCGTGCCGTGTTCTTCGAAGTGTGCCACTTGTTGATAGTCGTGTCGTACTGCATGCCCGGATCGCCGCACTGCCATGTCGCCTCGGCGATCTTGTGCATGATCTCGCGGGCCTTCTTGGTTTCGACGGGCTTGTGGTCTTTCACGGTGTACGTGGTGAAGTCGCCATCGCGCTCAAACGCGCGCATGAACTCGTCAGTGACACGAACAGAGTTATTCGCGTTCTGGAAGAAGATAGAGCTGTAGGCCTCCGAGTCGGGGCCCGAAGAGCCGTCGTAGCCCTCGCGCATCAACGCCCAGGCTTTGGCCTCTTCCTTCATCTTGCACTCAACAAAATCCAGAATGTCCGGATGGTCGACGTTGAGGATGACCATCTTGGCGGCGCGACGCGTCTTGCCGCCGGACTTGATGACGCCGGCGAAGGCATCGAAGCCGCGCATGAAGCTGAGCGGGCCCGAGGCGGTGCCGCCGCCGGAAAGCTGTTCCATCGACCCGCGCAGCGTCGAAAGGTTGGTGCCCGTGCCCGACCCCCACTTGAAGAGCATGCCCTCGGTCTTGGCCAGGGTCAGAATCGAGTCGAGCGAGTCGTCGACGGCGTTGATGAAGCAGGCCGAGCACTGCGGGGTGCGGTATCCGGTGACCGAGAACTCGACGGCGCAGGTGTGCGGATTCCAGTGCCAATTCTGCGCATCAGAGTTGGGCTCCAGGCGGTCGCAGCCCACGTTGAACCAGACCGGGGAGTTGAAGGCGACCTTCTGCCCCACGAGCAGGTGCGCCAGTTCGTCGTGGAAGATAGCGGCGTCTTCGGGGGTGGCGAAGTAGCCGCCGGCCAGGCCCCAGTCGCGAACCGTTTCCGCCACGCGCCCGATAAGCTGGCGGACACCAGTCTCGCGCTCCGGGGTGCCGAGCGATCCGTGGAGATACTTGCTGGCCACAATGTTGGTCGCCGTCATCGACCAGTCAATCGGAACTTCAACGTCCTTCTGCTCGAAGATGGTTTTGCCGCTCGCGTCGCTGATCAGGGCTGTACGGCGCTCCCACTGCACTTCGTCATAGGGCGAGATGCCGGCTTTCGAGAAGAAACGCTCGAAGCGCAGCGCTGCCTGCGCCGCAGTCTTGGAAGCGGTCGGAGAGTCGTCGCGTGCGGGGACGGTGGTAACGGATTTCCTGGTGGCCTCGGCCATGGGTACTCCTTGGGTGCTTCGAATTGGGATGCCCGCTCGCGGCGGGTTTGAATCTCGATCTGACGGGGGAAAGGGCCGTTCGCTGCCCTGCTCCGCCTGAAAATCTCCTGAACTCGTGGCCGCGGGAGCTATCTTCCACTCAACATGGGACTTGCAGATTGAGCCTGGAGATCCTTGCTTTCATCCCGTGAACCTGCGGTAAATTTCAGGGCCGCAAGTGGGAAAGTACCGCTCTTGGTAGTGGGTGTCAAGCCACAACCACAATATCTAGTATTTTAGATTCAATTTTGGTAACCCCGGCTTCAATTCCGGGAATTTGCCTGTGGAGAATTCGCTGAAGCCGCTATAGTCGCGACCGGAAGCACTTCGCGGCGAGCCAAAATTGCCAAAGCAGCCGGCGCCCCCTTTGCCACCGGTCCCTGATCGCAGGCTACGCGTGCTTCAGTGCGGGCAGCAAGGCGCAAACCGGTGCAACACTGTGGATGGATGTGGGAGATGTGGAGAATGCGCCCCAAATCGCTGCGTCCGGGCCCGGTCGCTGGAATCTAAGAGGGCAAAGGGAGTCTTCCCGAGGAGTTCCATCTTGTCTCACAGAGCCGAAGACATTGAAAAGGTGAAGCATGCGCCTGCTACGCCGGGCGTGATCGAAGAGATTCTGGCGCGCTGGAGCCCGCGTGCTTTTTCCCACAAACCGGTCTCCGCAGAGGATTTGAAGAAGATTTTCGAGGCCGCGCGCTGGGCGGCGTCCTCCTACAACGAGCAGCCCTGGCGATTCCTCGTGGGCCATCGCGGCGATCCCACGTATCAAAAGATCTTCGACAGCCTGGTCGAGTTCAACCAGGGATGGGCGAAGAGTGCTCCGGTGCTGATTTTGTCGGCGGCCAGCAAGCACTTCGCTCATAACAAGTCCCCGAATCCATATGGGATTCACGACACGGGCGCAGCGACCGCCTATCTCGCATTGCAGGCCACCGCGCTCGGCCTCCATGCGCACTCGATGGCGGGCTTCGATCATGACAAAGCGCGCGCCGCATTCGGCATCCCCGAGACCTTCAACATCGGTGCGGTCACCGCGCTGGGACACCTGGGCGACGTGGACTCCCTGCCGGAAGGCCTGCTCGAGCAGGAGGTATCGCCGCGGCAGCGGAAGCCGCTCGCCGAGTTCGTCTTCGCGGAATGGGAAAAGCCGGCAAAGGTTTAATGCTTCATTCTTCGGTTGTTCGAAAGCGGTCACAGCGTGCAGAGGCGCTCCGGAGTATTCGCCACCGGAGTATTCACTTCGAGGATTCTCCGGCGCGCTTCTTATCTTTTATTCATCAAGCAGTAATCGCTCCGGCACTTACTCTCTTGTTTGGGCATGCGCCGTGTACTCCTTTTCCTCAATCCGCTGTTGATGGAGCGCCGCAACCGGCGCGCCACGGTCGACCGCGTTGCCGCCTATCTGCAGAGTGAGGGCTGCGCGGTCGAAATGCAGGACACGCTTTCTGCTCACTCCGCCGGCGAGCAGGCTCAGGAGGCAGTGGCGAGCGGCTTCGACACGATCTTCGTCTGCGGCGGCGACGGGACGATATTCCAGGTGATTCAGGGAGTCGCCGGTTCCGAGGTTGCGCTCGGTATCATTCCCTTCGGTACCGGGAATGTGCTGGCCCAGAATTTGCGGCTGCCGGGCGATGCCATGTCCGCGGTACGTGCGCAACTGCATGCGCGAGCAGTATCGATCCCGCTGGGCAAGATCGTGTGTAAGACGCCGGGGCACGCGAAAGATAAAAACTGGTACTTCACCATCGCGGCCGGCATGGGTGTGCATGCCGCTTTGATGAATCTGGCTCCGACCGGAACCGGCAAGCGTGTCGGCGGAAAACTCGCTTACTTCACCGGCGGCATTCGCCTCTTGATTCAACATCCAGTCGAACCATTCGATCTGGAAGTAACTACCGTTGGTGGTCGCATCCGCCGCGAAAGGGTGAACGAGGCAATTGCGTTACGGGTGCCGGAGATCAATCTGTGGCGGCCGGGCGGAAATCTGCTTGAACCGACGCTGCGCCTGGCAAGCCTGCGGGAGACGGGACGGGCCGGTCTGGCGCACGCCAGCTTTCACGCTTTAGTGACGCGGAAAACCGAGGGGAGCTCGAAACTTCCCTATCCGCAATACGACGATGCCTGCACGATTGTGTGCAGGCCCGTCCCGGATTTCGATTATCGAACTCCGTTGCTGGTGGAAGCGGACGGCGAGGTGATTGGAATGGAACGGGCGACCATTACGATCGCCCAGCGACGTTTGCGGCTTCTTTGGCCGCAGAGCCCGAATTCGTAACCGTCATATATATATATACGGTAACTAGTGTCCCGAATCAGAAATAGATTGAAGAATACAGTTAGGTGCGGCATAGTTGGATATGGCACTGGGCCGTCCCACCAAACCGCTCGACGTAAGCGCCGCGGAAAAGGAAAAATTGACGCTGCTGGCGCGTCGGCCGAAGTCTTCGCAGGCCACAGCCATGCGCGCCCGCATAGTGCTGGGCTGTGATGACGGCCTGAGCAACAGCGCTGTGGCCAGGAAGCTGAATATCACCGGAGCCACTGTATGCAAATGGCGCGAGCGTTTTCGAGTCAACAGGCTGGAAGGGCTGCTCGATGAGCCGCGGCCGGGCGCTCCGCGCTCGATCAGCGATGCCGAGGTCGAGGCGGTGATCACGCAGACGCTGGAATCGATGCCCACCAACTGCACGCACTGGAGCACGCGGCTGATGGCGCAGAAGACTGGGCTGTCGCAGACTGCGATTGTGCGCATCTGGCGCGCCTTTGGACTCCAGCCGCACCGGGTGGAGAACTTCAAATTCTCCAAAGACCCGCAGTTTGTCGAGAAGGTCAGGGACATCGTCGGGCTGTATATGAATCCACCGGAGCACGCGATGGTGCTGTGCGTGGATGAAAAGAGCCAAGTACAGGCTCTGAACCGCACGCAGCCGATTCTGCCCCTGGCGCCAGGCGTGCCGGCCCGCCAGTCCCATGACTACGAACGGCATGGCGTCACTTCGCTGTTCGCCGCGCTGAATGTGGCCACCGGCGAGGCGCTCGGCAACTGCCATCGTCGCCATCGGCATCAGGAGTTCCTGAAGTTTCTGGCCCGGATCGATGCCGCCGTCCCCGCCGACATCGAGGTGCATCTCGTGATGGACAACTACGGCACGCACAAAGTCGACAAAGTGCGGAACTGGTTCGCACGCCATCCCCGCTATCATGTGCACTTCACTCCCACCAGCGGAAGCTGGCTGAACCTGGTCGAGCGACTCTTTGCCGAGATCACCGAGCGCTGTGTTCGCCGCGGCAGCCATACCGCAGTCCCTCAGCTGGAGAAGGCCATGCTGAACTATCTTCGAGAACGCAATCGCGCACCGAAACCTTTTGTGTGGACCGCTGACGCCGATCTCATCCTTGGCAAAATCCAGAGGCTTTCTAAACGAATCTCTGACTCAGGACACTAGGTTCAAAGCAACTAACTAGCCCGCGGCAAATACTCGCCTGGTTTCCCGACAATCCTCGAGGAGTCCGCTTCTCAGAATGCTGCTAACCGCAGAGATAGCATCCTCCGCCTGATGAACTGGAAACGGTTACGACGGTGCTCGCCGAAGACTTCTGCCCCGACTGATTCTTGATGGTTACAACGACGGTGTACTGACCGGGAGCCGCGTAGGTGTGATAGGCGGTCGGCTGCCAACTCGCCCATGTTCCATCTCCGAAAAAGATCGTCCTGCCCACGATGGCGCTCCCGCCACCTGTGCTCTGCGATGAGTTGGCGAGAATCTCCAAAGTTCCTGCTTGCGGAGTTACTGATATGACGGCCGTTGGCGCGCCGCTCCCGCCGCCGCTACTTCCACTACCTCCACTACTTCCGCCACTACTTCCGCCGCTGCTCCCGCCACTCTGGCCGGACGCTACCGCTATAGCGACTGTCGAATAAGCCGGGACCGCAACCTGGGCCGAGTAGCCTCCTGATATTGGCGTGAGAGCAACTGACTGACTTGATATCTGAGCGTTAGAACTATTCAGAAGATACTGAGTCCCGCCTGTCGCGCTGAATCCCAAATTCTCGAGCGACACATTCACAGAGCCGTAGTAAGTCGCGGTGGGATTGATGATGACTACATCGTCTCCCGAATTAGTGTAAAAAGCAGTCGCGTCTAATCCTGACGTGGTGGACCCGGGCGACACGGAGGCCGCCATGTGTCCACCAGCTTGCAGGTTCAGAAACTGGGGTGAAGCGAATAGGTCAAAAGCATAGAACTGAGGGTAGGGCGTTAACTGGGATGAATCGCAGTCCATATCCCAGTCCCATCTGCCCAAAAGGCAGAAATAGCTTCCGGCTGAGTTAAAGTAACTTAACTGGCTGGGAACAGCCGTAGCCCCGCTGTACACCACATTCAACAAATCGGCTATAGCCACACTATTCCACAAAGGGCCATAGGTTGGATCGTTGCGGCAGCATTCAGTTGAATAGGCCCAGTTGTCGTTGTATTCGGTGATGTATATCGGGGTCGTCGCGGCATTTCGCTGGTAGCCTGCCCTCACATAGGGTTCGATCATTTTGTAGTAGTAGGCCAGGCCTCTGCTGCCTTGCGTGATCGAGTAAAGCTGAGACCAGGTCATTCCGGAGTCGATGTTGGTCTGGCCGGTGATATAGACGTGAAAGCTGACAAAATCAACATACGGCTCGGTAGAGCCGTTGGTGAGCAATGCTGGAATCCACGTAGACGCCTGCGATAGTTGCGAGATCACCGGGCCGCCAACACGGATGACCTGGCCATCCGCGCTTGCCTGGGTATGCATCGCCTTGCCTGCATCCGCAAACATTGACACGTAGGCACTGAGGTTCGAGGCCATGCTGCCCGTGCATAGCGATCCTTGGAGCTCCGGCTCGTTCCAGATTTCGTAGTCCTGCATGAGCCCGGGAAACTTCTGGTCCACATGCGCTACCACTGAAGCGGCCATTTGTCCCCACTGCCAATTGTCGGACGGCGCGACGCAGGAGCTCCAGCCCAGCGAGGGCGGCGTGTTATAGATCACCCCCAGTGGATGGAGTCCCGAATTGCTCATGGTCTGTAAGGACCGATCAAGGTAGGTGAAATTCGCACTGGAGGTGGCGTACACCTGGTTAAGAGGGATCCAGATGCGTGTCCGATCGATCCCCGCAGCCGTGAACAGGCCGATCGTGGATTGGCTGGTTACAGGTGCTGTGCCCGTTCCACCTGCCGAAAAAATTCCGGCTGGCACGGCGGGTGTGGATCCGTTTCGATTGCCAAAGTCAGCTGAGACTGTTTGCGCATGGAGAGCAGAAACGGCAAGGGCCCCAGCAAGTGAAATCACCAGCCAGAAACCGTAATTGGACGCAGCACGAGGAAGGCTTGCCTTTTCGGACATGTATTATCTCCCTGATCCAAGACATGTCGATAAAGGCAGTCTTTCAATGCACGTTGCCGCTGATGTCTGGCATTGTGTAGGTGGAGGCAACTACTGTGCCTGTTTGATAGTTCGTAAATAGTACCACCCAAGTGAATCGGCTTATCAATTGTTTCTACTATCCAAAGGACCTAGCTCGTTTGGGCTAGTACATTTTGCAAGGTTTCGGTGTGAGGCCATCATCTTTGGATACAAGTAGATGACAGCTGCTTCATCTCTACTCATCGGCCCGAGTTATGTTCCGCACACTGTTACAGAACGATGAAGGACAGCGATGGACAAAAGAAAAGCCCGGCACGAAGCCGGGCTTTGTAGTTAGGTTTTGCGCCGAAGGCGCGTTTGCCTGGACGGCCAGTCCTCACTCGGACGCAGCCATCTCTTCGGCTTCGCCTTCCTGACGCATCATTTCGAGCTCGCGCTCGGCTTCCTCGTAGGCAGTCTGCACTTCCTGCTGGACGCGCTGGGCCGCTTCTTCCAGCTCCGGTGAGAGCTGGATGTTGCGGTAGTACTCCATGCCCGTGCCGGCGGGGATGAGACGGCCGACGATGACGTTTTCCTTGAGGCCGCGCAGGTTGTCGACGGCGCCGTTGATGGACGCCTCGGTCAGCACACGCGTGGTCTCCTGGAAGGATGCCGCGGAGATGAAGCTGTCGGTCGAGAGCGAAGCCTTCGTGATGCCCAGCAGGAGCGGCCGGCCAATGGCCGGGCGTCCTCCGTCGGCGATCGCGCGCTCGTTCTCGTTGCGGAAGCGGAACTTATCGACCTGCTGTTCGAGCAGGAAGCTGGTGTCGCCGACTTCCTCGATCTTCACCCAGCGAAGCATCTGCCGGACGATGGTTTCGATGTGCTTGTCGGAGATGGCCACGCCCTGGAGCCGGTAGACTTCCTGGATCTCGTTCACCAGGTAGCCCTGCAGTTCCTTCTCACCAAGCACGGCAAGAATGTCGTGCGGGTTGAGCGGTCCATCCATCAGCGGTTCGCCGGCCTTCAGGCGCTCGCCTTCCTGCACGTTGACGTGGATACCGCGCGGCACGGAGTATTCCTTCTCTTCTCCGTTGTCGGCGGTGACGTAGATCTTGCGCTGACCCTTGCTGACTTCGCCGAACTTCACGACACCGTCGATCTCGGAGATGATGGCGGTTTCGCGCGGCTTGCGGGCTTCGAAGAGCTCGACAACGCGGGGCAGACCACCGGTGATGTCCTTGGTGCGCGTGGTTTCGCGCGGAATCTTGGCAAGGATATCGCCGGGGAAGACCTCGTCTCCGTCCTGGATCATGAGGTGAGCGCGAGACGGCATCAGGTAACGCTTGTTGCCCTTGGCTCCCTTGATGATGATCGCAGGCTGGCGCTTCTCGTCCGAAGCTTCAGAGACCACGAGCCGCGAGAGGCCGGTGACTTCATCCACTTCTTCGTTCAGCGTGATGCCTTCCTGCAGGTCCTTGAACTGCACGGTGCCGCCGATCTCGGTGAGGATGGCGAAGGTGTACGGATCCCACTCGGCAAGAACCTGCCCGAGCTCGACCTGCTGACCCTCTTCCACCTTGAGGCGCGCGCCGTAGACGATCTGGTAGCGCTCCTTCTCGCGGCCACGCTCGTCGATGACGGCGATGGCTCCCGAGCGGTTCATGGCAACCAGGCCGCCCTGCTTCGAGCGCACGGTGACCAGATTGATGAAGCGCACCGAGCCGTTGTTCTTGGCGTCGAGGCGCGACTGCTCGGAAACTCGCGACGCTGTACCGCCGATGTGGAAGGTACGCATCGTGAGCTGGGTTCCGGGCTCGCCGATTGACTGCGCGCCGATCACACCGACTGCTTCGCCGAGCTCAACCATACGACCGGAGCCGAGGTTGCGTCCGTAGCAGAGGATGCAGACACCGCGCTTCGATTCGCAGGTGAGCACGGAGCGGATCTTGACGCGCTCGATGCCCGCTGCCTGGATCGCGGAGGCGATGTCTTCGTTGATCTCCTGGTTGATGTCAACGATGACGTTGCCTTCGAAGTCCTTCAACTTCTCGAGCGACACGCGGCCGATGATGCGGTCGCGCAGCGGCTCGATGATCTCGCCGGACTCGACGATCGGCATCACGTAGATACCTTCGACGGTTCCGCAGTCCTTCTCGCTGACGATGACGTCCTGGGCCACGTCGACGAGTCGACGGGTCAGGTAGCCGGAGTCAGCGGTCTTGAGAGCGGTATCGGCAAGGCCCTTACGCGCGCCGTGCGTGGAGATGAAGTACTCGAGCACGGTGAGACCTTCACGGAAGTTCGCCGTGATGGGAGTCTCGATGATTTCGCCCGAAGGCTTGGCCATCAGTCCGCGCATGCCGGAGAGCTGACGGATCTGCTGCTTCGATCCGCGAGCGCCGGAGTCGGCCATGATGTAAATCGGGTTCATGGTACCGGCCTTGTCGGCTTCCTTCATGTTGTTGAACATTTCGTCGGCGACCTTTTCCGTCACCGTCGACCACAACTGAATAACCTTGTTGTTGCGCTCGCCGTTAGTGATCGCACCGTCAAGGTACTGCTGCTGCACCGCGAAGCGCTGCTTTTCGGCCTCGCGCACGACAGGGTACTTCGTCTCCGGGATGACCATGTCATCCAGGCCGACGGAGAGACCCGAGCGAGTCGCGAACTGGAAGCCCAGCTCCTTGATGCGGTCGAGCATCTTGACCGTAACTTCAAGGCCAAGGTTCAGGTAGCAGTAGTTGACCAGCTGTCCGATGCCCTTCTTCTTGAGCAGGCCGTTGACATAAGGCATGCCTTCGGGAAGGGCGTCGTTCAGGATGGCGCGGCCCACAGTAGTCGAGATGAATTGCTTGTCGTACTCGACCGGCTCGGTGTGCGTCAGGTCCTGATCGTCGTAGGCCGTGGTCATGTCGAGGACAGGACCGCTATAGCGCAGACGAATCGGCGACAGCGTTTCGACTTCCTTCGCTTCGAGAGCCATCAACACTTCTTCGATGTTCGCGAAGACGCGGCCCTCACCCTTGGCTCCCTTGCGCGCCTTGGTCAGGTAATAGAGACCGAGAACCATGTCCTGTGTAGGCACGGTGATCGGCTGGCCCGACGCCGGCGACAGGATGTTGTGCGAAGCAAGCATGAGCACGCTGGCTTCTACCTGCGCTTCCGGCGACAGCGGAATATGCACAGCCATCTGGTCGCCGTCGAAGTCCGCGTTGAATGCGGTGCAGACGAGCGGGTGAATCTTGATGGCCTTGCCCTCGACGAGCACAGGCTCAAAGGCCTGGATGCCGAGGCGGTGCAGGGTTGGAGCGCGGTTCAGCAGCACCGGGTGGTCCTTGATCACTTCCTCAAGGATGTCCCACACGATGGGCTCCTGCAGCTCGACCATTTCTTTGGCCTGCTTGATGGTCGTGCAGTGGCCGGTCTGTTCGAGCCGGTGATAGATGAATGGCTTGAAGAGCTCGAGCGCCATCTTCTTGGGAAGACCGCACTGGTGCAGCTTCAACTCCGGACCGACAACGATGACCGAACGGCCCGAGTAGTCGACGCGCTTGCCGAGCAGGTTCTGGCGGAAGCGTCCCTGCTTGCCCTTGAGGGTGTCGGAGAGCGACTTCAGCGGACGGTTGTTGGCGCCACGCAGCACGCGGCCACGGCGGCCGTTGTCGAACAGAGCGTCGACGGCTTCCTGCAGCATGCGCTTTTCGTTGCGCACGATCACCTCAGGCGCATGGAGATCCATGAGCTTCTTGAGGCGGTTGTTACGGTTGATGACGCGGCGATAGAGATCGTTGAGGTCGGAAGTAGCAAACCGGCCGCCATCCAGCGGCACCAGCGGACGCAGCTCCGGCGGAATAACCGGGATCACGTCGAGGATCATCCACTGCGGCTTGTTGCCGGACTTGCGGAAAGCTTCGACGACCTTCAGGCGCTTGGCGTACTTCAGGCGCTTCTGCAGCGAGGTCTCGGCCTTCATGCGCTCACGCAGCTCGATGCCCAGCTCGTCAATGTTGACGCGCTTGAGTAGCTCCTTGATAGCCTCGGCGCCCATCATGCCCTTAAAGCCGGTGGGACGGTACTGAGTGTCGAGTTCGCGGAAGCGGGTCTCGTCCTTGATGATCTCGCGCTCGCGGGTGGGCGAGTCGCCGGGATCGACGACAACGTAGCTCTCGAAATAGAGCACGCTCTCGAGGTCGCGCAGCGAGATGTCGAGCAGGTGGCCGATACGCGAAGGCAGTCCCTTGAAGAACCATACGTGCGAGCAGGGCGAAGCCAGCTCGATGTGGCCCAGGCGTTCACGGCGCACCTTGGAGACGGTGACTTCCACACCGCATTTGTCGCAGATCACGCCGCGGTGCTTCATGCGCTTGTACTTGCCGCAGAGGCACTCCCAGTCGGTGACCGGGCCAAAGATGCGGGCGCAGAAGAGTCCGTCGCGCTCCGGCTTGAAGGTGCGGTAGTTGATGGTTTCCGGCTTGGTGACCTCGCCGTGCGACCAGCTGCGGATTTTCTCCGGTGATGCGAGCTGGATGCGAATCGCGTCAAAGTCGGTGATCGGGCTTGTCAGTTCAAACGGGCTGGAACGGTACAAGGTGTTCCTCCTTGCAGCTGGCTTCTGGCTTATTGCCGTACGCTCTCAGCTGCGGTTGCTTCTGTTCTCTACCTGCGGCGCTAGTTAAGGACGCCGCTTAATTCTTTGCGAGGCCATCAGCCCGGGTTTGACCCTGACGGCTGATGGCGGATCGCTGTTAGTCGGCGGCTGCCAGTGTGGGCAGCGGCTGCTTCTTCGCTTCGCCGTCGGGAGTCATCTTCATCAGCTCCACGTCGAGGCACAGGGACTGCAGCTCGCGAATGAGCACGTTGAACGACTCCGGCACGCCGGGCTCGATCGCCGCTTCGCCCTTGACGATGGCCTCGTAGATCTTGGTGCGGCCATATACGTCGTCGGACTTGGCAGTGAGCAGCTCCTGGAGAATGTATGCCGCGCCGTAAGCTTCGAGCGCCCACACTTCCATTTCTCCGAAGCGCTGTCCACCGAACTGCGCCTTGCCACCCAGCGGCTGCTGAGTGATCAACGAGTACGGCCCGATAGAACGAGCGTGGATCTTGTCGTCGACCAGGTGCGACAGCTTGAGCATGTAGATGTAGCCGACCGTAACCGGCTGCTCGAACTGCTCACCTGTCATTCCGTCGAAGAGCGGCGTCTTACCCGAGGACGGCAAGCCGGCCGCGGCAAGAAGCGCCTTGATCTCCGTTTCCTTGGCGCCGTCGAAGACCGCGGTGCCGAACCAGATGCCGCGCGCCATACCCAGGCCGACGCGAACTGTCTGCTCGTCATCGAGTTCGAGCAGCTGGCGGAGCGTGGCTGTGTTTGCGAACTTCTGCTTGAAGATTTCGCGGATGGCGTTGGCTTCCTGG
Source organism: uncultured Acidobacteriaceae bacterium (assembly GCA_963725225.1). Lineage (GTDB taxonomy): Bacteria > Acidobacteriota > Terriglobia > Terriglobales > Acidobacteriaceae > Silvibacterium. The sequence continues at coordinate 137,086 of CAVRXY010000021.1, read as the reverse complement.
TTCTGCTTCACCAGCTCGGCGACTTGCTTACCGAGCTCGTGAGCTGCCCAGCCGAGGTGCGTCTCGAGGATCTGACCGACGTTCATACGCGAAGGCACGCCCAGCGGATTGAGAACAATCTCCACCGGAGTTCCATCGGGCAGGTACGGCATGTCTTCCTCGGGCAGGATGCGCGCGATAACGCCCTTGTTACCGTGGCGTCCGGCCATCTTGTCACCGACCGACAGCTTGCGCTTCATGGCGACGTACACCTTGACCAGCTTGATGACGCCGGGTGCGAGCTCATCGCCCTTCTGCAGCTTGGCGATCTTCTCGTTGGTGATCTTGCGCAGAACGTCGATCTGGCGCGAGGTCATCTCTTCGATCTCGTCGATCTGCTCGTTCACGCGCGGATCCTTGTCGGCATAGCGGATGCGCTTGAGGTTCTTGGTCGAGATGCGTTCGATGGCATCGCGATCGAGAACTGCGTCCTTCACGAGGAGGCGCTTGTTGGTGCGCTCGTCGTGCAGGTCAGCCAGCACAACCTTGTTGCCAAGAATCGCTTCCAGACGCTTCAGGCGCTCGTCGGTGAGAATACGAATCTCATCGGCCAGGTTCTTCTCCAGCTGTGCCACCTGATCGGACTCGATCTGCTTGGCGCGCTCGTCCTTCTCCTGTCCCTTGCGGGAGAAGATGCGGACATCAACCACCGTGCCTTCGATTCCCGGAGGGCAGGTGAGCGAAGCATCGCGAACGTCGCCGGCCTTCTCACCGAAGATGGCGCGAAGCAGCTTCTCTTCAGGGGTCAACTGCGTCTCGCCCTTCGGAGTCACCTTGCCAACGAGAATGTCGTTGTGCTTGATCTTGGCGCCGATGCGGATCACGCCGCTCTCGTCAAGGTCGCGCAGAGCATGCTCGCTGACGTTGGGGATGTCGCGGGTGATCTCTTCCGGTCCCAGCTTGGTGTCGCGCGCCTCGATCTCGAATTCCTCGATGTGCACGGACGTGTAGTAGTCCTCACGCACCAGCTTTTCCGAGATCAGGATCGCGTCCTCGAAGTTGTAACCGCGCCACGGCATAAAGCCGACCAGCACGTTGCGTCCGAGGCCGAGCTCGCCCTGCTCCGTGCAAGGTCCGTCGGCGATCACCTGTCCCTTCAGCACGCGGTCGCCCTGACGGACGATCGGCTTCTGGTTGATGCAGGTGTTCTGGTTCGACCGCTTGAACTTGATGAGCTGATAGATGTCCGAACCAACCTCACGCGACAGCTGCGTGGGATGGTGCTCACCTTCAACGCGGATGATGATGCGCTCGGAGTCGACCGAGTCTACGATGCCGTTGCGGCGCGCCAGGATGACGGCGCCCGAGTCACGAGCGGTCACGCCTTCCATACCGGTTCCGACAAACGGGGCCTCGGAAACAAGCAGCGGAACAGACTGGCGCTGCATGTTCGCGCCCATCAGCGCGCGGTTCGCGTCGTCGTGCTCAAGGAAGGGCACGAGCGAAGCGGCAACCGAGACGAGTTGCTTCGGGCTGACGTCGACGTAGTCCACTTCATCGCGGTTCACGAGCACGAAGTTGCCCTGACGGCGGGCATTCACCAGTTCTTCGGTGATGTGTCCCTGGTCGTCGAGGTCGATATTCGCCTGCGCGATGGTGTGGCGGTCTTCCTCCCACGCCGACAGATAGAACGAGAAGGGCTCGAACTCGATGGTCCGCTTCTTGTCCTTCTTGAGCTGGTTGTTCAGCTTGAGCGCTTCGGACTTCTCGATGTGCTCGCCGACACGCAGGCCGCTTTCGCCGGCGTTGGAGACCTGAACGAAGTCAAGCACACGGGCTCCGGCTACGCGGCGGTAAGGCGACTCGATGAAGCCATACTCGTTGATGCGCGCAAAGCACGAGAGAGAGCTGATGAGGCCGATGTTCGGACCTTCCGGCGTCTCGATCGGGCAGATACGTCCGTAGTGTGTGGGGTGAACGTCGCGCACTTCGAATCCGGCGCGCTCACGCGACAGACCGCCCGGCCCGAGCGCGGAGAGACGCCGCTTGTGCGTGATCTCCGAGAGCGGATTGGTCTGATCCATGAACTGCGAGAGCTGCGACGATCCGAAGAACTCGCGGATCGCGGCCATGACCGGCTTCGCATTGATGAGGTCGTGCGGCATCGCCGTCGACATCTCCTGGTACACGCTCATCTTTTCCTTGATGGCGCGCTCCATGCGGACGAGGCCGATGCGGAACTGGTTTTCCATCAGCTCGCCGACCGCGCGAACGCGGCGGTTGCCGAGGTGATCGATGTCGTCCACCGTGCCGATGTTCTTGCGCAGCTTGAGCAGATAACGGATGGTCGCGTAAAAATCCTCGGGCGTCAGCGTGCGGCGGTCGAGGGGCGAGTTTTCCGCGTTCTCGTAGAGCTTGATGTTGAACTTCAGACGGCCCACACGCGAGAAGTCGTACTTGCGCGGATCGAAGAACATGCCTTCGAAGAGGGCGGTCGCCGTGTCAAGCGTCGGAGGATCGCCCGGACGCAGCTTGCGGTAGATCTCGATCAGCGCCTCTTCCGGCTTGCGCACCGAGTCGCGGCGAAGCGTGTTGGTGATGATGTTGCCCACGTCATCGCGCTCGGGGAAGAAGACCTCGATCTGAGTTACGCCGCTCTCGATGATCTTGTGCAGCTTGTCGGAGGTCAGCTCAACGTTGGCCTCGACAAAGACCTCGCCGGTTGTGGTGTCGACCACGTCGGACGCAGTCACGGCACCGTCGAGTTCAGCAGCTTCGACTTCGACTTGGGAGATCTTCGCGTGGCGCAAGGCCTTCATGATCGATGCCGTAACCTTGCGGCCGGAGTGCGCTATCTCCTCGCCCTTGTGGACGATGGCGTGCGCGGGCTTTGCGCCGAGCAGGTGCGTTGCCTTGTCGCTGTTCTCGTCGATGGTCCAGAAGAGCTTGCCATCCTTCACCGCGATCTTGTCGACGGTGTAGAAGGTCTTGAGGATTTCGTCGTCGGCGCGCAGGCCGAGAGCGCGCAGGAAGATGGTGCCCAGGAACTTGCGCTTGCGGTCGATGCGCACGTAGAGCGTGTTCTTCTGGTCGAACTCGAACTCCACCCACGATCCGCGATAGGGAATGATCTTGCCCAGAAAGTAGGTGCGGTTGTTCGCCGTCTCAAAAAAGACGCCGGGCGAGCGGTGCAGCTGCGAAACGATAACGCGCTCGGTGCCGTTCACGATGAAGGTGCCATTCTGCGTCATCAGCGGAATGTCGCCGAAGAAGACTTCCTGCTCCTTGATATCGCGAATGGTCTTTGCGCCGGTCTCAGCGTCCTTGTCGTAGATGGTCAGGCGCACCGTGACCTTGAGCGGAGCCGAATACGTCATGCCGCGCTCTTCGCACTCTGCCTGGTCGTACTTGAGTTGCAGGCCGACAGGGTCGCCGCACTTGTTGCAGAAATCGGGCGTGTTCTTGTTGTAGGTGCCGCACTTGGAGCAGAGCACATCGCCCGGATGGAACGGGTCGGTGATGACCATGTTGCCGCAATTCACGCAGGAGGTACGCAGGTGATGCAGGCCCTTCAGGTGGCCGCACTTGCACTCCCAGTTGCCGATGGAGTAATCAACGAAGTCGAGCTGCGAAATATTACGGAAGTCGGTAATGGGAAAGACGGATGTGAAGACCGACTGCAGACCGTTATCTTCACGCTCTGAAGGCAGCTTGTCCATCTGGAGAAAGCGCTCATACGAACGGCGCTGGACTTCAATCAGGTTAGGAATCTGGATCGATGTAGGTATCTTTGAAAAATCGAGACGGCTTCGAAGGGCGCGGTTCTCGTTCGGCATGCTTGACTCCTCAAGACTCGTCGACACGAGGCCCCGGCCAACTTCGCCGAAGGAAGGAAACATCGCCCGAGTCGCGCGACGTCCCCGTTACTGCGCCTTGCACGCGATTCGTGTCTGCCCCGCCTCGTTCGGAGAAAACTTCGCGTTTCTTTCTTTGCCGGCCGTATATGGCGCCGGATATTCGCTTGCACGGAAGACCATGAGAGGCGTAGGCTTCCGTCTTGCTCAAGACAACCCGCCGGGATCAGCTTGCGTCCCAGCGTAGTTGCCGCCGGTTAAGACACCGGCACATCTTTGGCGGGATCGGGAGGAAGGGAGCGGCACACACTCAAGGGAAGGAAGGATTCTGCCGACAAAACGGATAAAGGCCCGCAGAGACAAGACGTCTCGCGAGCGCCACAACCGGATTGTGCACTGAATATAGACAGAATGTTTGATTCCCGCCGCTTGCTATACTGCGTGTTCGCCGCCCTACAGCCGATTGCAAATCATATCCACAGGCCCGCCGATTATCCTGTCGATACGCCGGTATGGAAAGCCACCGGATGAACTTGGAAACTGCCATTCTCGAAAACTCGCGCAGACTGTCGAACTCCACTGCAGCGAGCCCGCACGTGCTGTCTCATCACGAATTTTCGGATTTGAAACGCAAAGACCGAGTCTGAACCACACCCGCGAATAAGCCCTTACGGCAATCTTCACAAGAGAAAAGCCAGACCGTACGCACCTCTATAAGAATAGCGCGTTTCGGTTTGGCACGCAACTTGCAAATAACACGACCGGGCAGAATTCGCAGTTCGTCCAGAGACGCAAGGCTTCCGAGCAGGACTATCCTGCCCTGAAGCCTTTTGAATCTTAGAGTTACTTGATTTCGACGGTCGCGACGCCTTCGAACTTCTTCTTGATGTTCTCCGCGTCTTCCTTGCTCACGCCTTCCTTCAAAGGCTTCGGAGCGCCATCCACCAGGTCCTTGGCTTCCTTCAGACCCAGGGCGGTGACTTCACGAACCGCCTTGATGGTGGCAATCTTGTTCGCGCCGGCATCCTTCAGGATGACGCTGAACTCAGTCTGCTCTGCAGCCGCAGGGGCTGCCGCAGCCGCGCCGCCGCCGGCCACAACCACCGGAGCCGCCGCTGCCGCGGAAACGCCAAGGCGCTCCTCGAGCTTCTTCACAAGGGCCGCCGCATCCAGCAGGCTGAGCCCAACGATCTGATCTTCCAATTGCTGTAAATCCGCCATGATTTTCTCCAGTTACTTCTAATTTCAGTGCTGCTAATTTCTGTTGCGCCGGAACGCCCATCGATCGCCTTCCGGTTGCCGCTCGCCGGTCCCGAGGTTTCCGATGTGCCCAGACCCAGCACCCCTCAAGCCTGCTTACGGCTGAAACTTCCCAACTCTTAGCCAATAGCTTTCCGCTATTCGCTGGCGGCTGCTTCTCCGCCTGAAACTTCCGGCGCTGCCGGCTCTTCAACCGCGGGCGCTGCCGATTCTTCGATCGCAGGCGGAGCCTGTTCTTCGATCACGGGCGCAGCCGCCTCTTCGATCACAGGAGCAGCGTCGGCTGCAGGAGCCGGCTCTACGGCTGCGGCTGCTTCCGCCACCGGTGGCTGCTCGACTGCCGCGGTCGCCTGTGCACCTGCAAACTTGTTCTGCTCGACTGCCTGGTTGATCACCACGGCCAGATCGCGTCCTGTTGCGTTGATGACTGTCGCCAGACGCTGCGCGGGAGAGTTGATGAGGAAGAGCAGCTTGGCAAAGATCTCTTCCTTGCCCGGCATCGTAGCCAGCGCCTTCACCTCGTCGACGTTGATGACCTTGCCGTCAACGATGCCCAGCTTGAAGGTGAACTGCGCGTTCTCCTCAACCCAGGTCGAGAGCGCCTTGGCCAGCGCGACCGGGTCGCCCGTGGTGTAAGCCACCGACGAAACGCCCTTCAGCCCCTGCAGAGCCGCTTCAATCTGCGAACCCTTCGATGCGCGCGCGGCGAGCTTGTTCTTGAGCACGCGATAGCGGCCGCCCGCGTTGCGCACCGTCTTGCGCAGCTCGAAATCCTGAGCAACAGTCAGCTTCGCGAAGGTGCCCACGATGGCGCTGGTCGAGCCTTCGAGCTCTTTCGCGAGCTGCTCAACCTTCTCCGCCTTCTTTGCTTTGGTCAATGCCATAAAAATAAGCCTCTAGCTTCTAGCTACTAGCCGTTAGCTGAAAATCCGTCGTTCAATCCTGATCGGCCTGCTGGCGGCTAGGAGCCAGCGGCTGAAATCTGCGCTAGGCCTTCGCAGCGGCGTCCGCAATCGCGCTGTCGAGCGAAATCCCCGGGCCCATCGTAGAGCTGAGCGTGATGCCCTTGATGTACTTGCCCTTGGCCGCCGAAGGCTTGGCGCGAACCACGCTCGAGATAACCGTCTGCGCGTTCTCAACCAGCTTGTCGGGCGTAAACGAAAGCTTGCCCACCGGGACATGCACCAGCGCCGTCTTGTCGGTGCGGAACTCTACTTTACCGGCCTTGATCTCGCGAACAGCGGCGCGCCACATCGTTGGTGACCGTGCCGGTCTTCGGGTTGGGCATCAGGCCGCGCGGACCGAGCACCTTGCCCAGGCGTCCGACAGACTTCATCATGTCCGGAGTCGCGATCAGGGCGTCAAAGTCCGTCCAGCCTTCCTTCTGAATCTTCTCGACCAGGTCCTCGCCGCCGACAAACTCGGCACCGGCTGCCTCGGCTTCCCTCAGGCGATCGCCGGAGGTGATCACGGCAACCCGCTTGGTCTTACCCAGCCCATGGGGCAGAACGACCGTGCCACGAACCATCTGGTCCGCATGCTTGGGATCGACACCCAGACGCAGCGTCAGATCGACGGTCTCATCGAACTTTGCAAACTTGACTTTTTGCAGGAGCGGAACCGCTTCCTGGAGTGCGTAAGGGCGGTTTTCGACAGCCGCACGCGCCTTCGCGACATTCTTGCTGACTTTTCTCGACATGCTTCCTCGTCTCCCACCGCGCGGTCGATGCTGCCTGCCGGCCGTGGTATGTGTTGCGGCGCCTCACGAAGAGGCGCATTTATAAGTATGCCATGTTTCTCGTGCGATTTCCACCGGGAAACATGCTTGTCGGGCGTTACGCGACGACTTCGATCCCCATCGACCGCGCCGTACCCTTGATGCTCTTGACGGCAGCTTCGACCGAAGCGGCATTCAGATCGGGCATCTTCTGCTTGGCGATATCGAGCACCTGCGCTTCGGTCACCTTGCCCACCTTGTCCTTGTTCGGCGTACCCGAACCCTTGGCCAGGTTCGCTGCCTTCTTAAGCAGGACAGCCGCGGGCGGCGTCTTGGTGACGAATGTGAAGCTGCGATCGACGTAAACGGTGATGACCACGGGAATAATCAGCCCGGCCATCTCCTTATTCTGCGTACGCGCGTTGAACTGCTTGCAGAACTCCATGATGTTGACCTGGGCCTGGCCGAGGGCCGGACCAACCGGCGGCGCAGGCGTGGCCTTGCCGGCTTCAATCTGGAGCTTTACCTGAGTCTGAACCTTCTTTGGTGGTGCCATTGCTTTTGAACCTTTCCTCTGCGGCGGCTGTCAGCCGCTAGCTTCTCGCCAAATTCTTTACTGCTTAAACCTGTTTACTGCTCGACCTTCTCCACCTTGCCGAACTCGAGTTCGACTGGCGTTGAACGGCCAAATATCGTGACCATAACCTTCACGGTCTCCCGGTCTTCGTTCACTTCGTCGACAATACCGTTGAAATTCGCGAAAGGACCTTCGGTGATGCGAACCGATTCGTTCTTCTCGAACTTGATCTTGAGCCGCGGCTTATCCTTCGAGGTTTCGCTGCGGAAGATAATCGAGCTGACTTCCTGTTCACTCAGCGCCACCGGCTTGTCGCCGGTGCCCAGAAAACCTGTAACCCGCGGCGTGTTCTTGATCACGTGCCACAGGTCGTTGTCGAGATCCATTTCCACCAGGACATAGCCGGGCAGAAATACCCGCTCCACGGTACGTTTCTTGCCGTTCACGATCTCCGTGACCGGCTCGGTCGGAATCATCACGCGGCCAATCTTGTTCTGCAGGCCAAAGGCCTGCACGCGGCTCTCGAGCGACTCGCGCACCTTGCGCTCGAAGCCCGAATAGGCGTGAATGATGTACCACTTGAAGCGCTCGTTGGCTGCCGGTCCGAGCTGCCCCGGAGTTGCCTCGGGCACTTCGCCGGTGTTGCCGTCCTGAATATCTTCCGCCATTAACATCCTCTTAGCACCCGCTTACTGCGTGCCACCCAATGCGTGCAACACTGCCCGCAGCACCTGGTCGAGCACCGAATCCACCACGTAGAAAAACGCGGCAAAAGCGAAGACGGTAACAATCACCACCGTGGTCGTGGAGCGCACTTCTGCGCGTGTGGGGGTGACCACCTTGCGCATCTCGCCACGAACGTCCTTCAGGAAATCGCGGGTGCGCTCGAAAAACCCGGTCACCTTGCTGATGCCCTGCTGCGGACGATCCTTCTCAGGTACTGTGATTGCCTTCGCCATATGATCCTTCTCTGCCCGGAACGGCTCAAAGCCATTCCTTACCTCTGCTCTGCGGTCGCTGCCTGGCCCAACACTACTTGAATCTCTGGCAGGGGCGGAGGGATTCGAACCCCCAAGTTCGGTTTTGGAGACCGACAGTTTAACCGTTGAGCTTACGCCCCTGCATTACAGGGCTCAGGGATCAGGGCGCAGGGCTCAGGTTCGCTGTGCTCTGCGCTCTGCGCTCTGGGCGCTGCTTTACTTCGTTTCCTTGTGGTCCGTGTGCTTGCGGCAACGACTGCAGAACTTCGAGAACTCCAGACGGCCAGTGGTCGTCTTCTTGTTCTTGGTCGTCGAGTAATTCCGCTCTTTGCACACCGGACACTGCAATGTCACAATTTCGCGCATCTTTTTATCCTAACTGAAACCCGGCCCCTCTTCTACCGCTCAGAAACCGCGCTTCGACCTTCTTCTCGAACTTACTCTCACTGCACCTGCCAGGCTATGCGCCGTCAGGCGCGTTTGCCCGACGCCGCCAGCGTCTACTGGATAATCTCGCTGATGGTGCCGGCGCCCACCGTGCGTCCGCCTTCGCGGATCGCAAACCTGAGGCCCTTTTCCATGGCCACCGGCGTGTGCAGTTCGATTTCCAGCGAGATATTGTCGCCCGGCATCACCATCTCCGTGCCTTCCGGAAGCTTCGCCGATCCGGTCACGTCCGTCGTCCGGAAGTAGAATTGCGGACGGTAGCCGTTGAAGAACGGGGTATGACGGCCGCCCTCGTCTTTCGACAACACGTAAATCTCGCCCTTGAACTTGGTGTGCGGCGTGATCGATCCGGTCTTCGCCAGAACCATCCCGCGCTCGACGTCTTCCTTCGGAATGCCGCGCAGCAGAAGTCCAGCGTTGTCCCCGGCGAGACCTTCATCCAGCTGCTTCTTGAACATCTCGACGCCCGTGACGACGGTCTTGCGCGTCTCGCGGAAGCCTACAATCTCCACTTCCTCGCCCACCTTCACCTTGCCGCGCTCGATACGGCCCGTAACCACCGTGCCGCGGCCGGAGATCGAGAAAATGTCTTCGATCGGCATCAGGAAGGGCTGATCAATGGCACGCGCCGGCAGAGGAACATTCGCGTCCACCGCGTCCATCAGCTCGTCGATCTTGGCTTCCCACTGCGCCTCGCCGTTCAACCCGCCAAGAGCAGACCCGCGGATCACCGGCACATCGTCGCCCGGGAAGTTGTACTTCGACAACAGCTCGCGAACTTCCATCTCCACCAGATCCGTCAGTTCCGGATCCTCAACCGCATCGCACTTGTTCAGGAAGACCACGATGTAGGGCACGCCTACCTGGCGGGCCAACAGAACGTGCTCCTTGGTCTGCGGCATCGGTCCGTCGGTCGCCGCCACCACCAGGATCGCGCCGTCCATCTGCGCCGCGCCGGTGATCATGTTCTTGATGTAGTCGGCGTGACCCGGGCAGTCCACGTGCGCATAGTGGCGCTTGGCCGTCTCGTACTCGACGTGCGCTGTCGCAATCGTGATGCCGCGCTCCCGCTCTTCGGGCGCGTTGTCAATCGAATCAAACGAGCGAAACGAGTTCTTCGGGTTGTGCTTCGACAACACCTTGGTGATCGCCGCCGTCAACGTTGTCTTGCCGTGATCAATGTGCCCGATCGTTCCCACATTCACGTGCGGCTTCGAACGGTCAAATTTCTCCTTCGCCATTTCCTTCTCCTAAAAACCAAACCTGTTGCGATTCACTGACGCCTGAGAACAATGCGGCGCTCAGTAATACGCGTAAACCTTCAAAAACTTCGCCCGGATCGCCGGATCAACGCGCTCCACCATGCTCAAATAGCGCTCGCGAATCTGGCCGCGATCGGAATCGCTCAGAGCTGCGTACTTCGCCGAGGTCTCCGCGCCCAGCAAGCCATCTGCCAGGACCGCCTCGAATTGCCGCGCCCGCAACTTTGCCCGCTGCACGCTGCGAAGAAAGCCTGTCACCTGCGCCGGAGCAAAAGCCTTCTCCAGAGCGCCGTGCACTTCAGCGAAGGTCTTCTCGTCCTGTACGGGGAGCACCGCCTGCTCGAACATCCTACCTAACCCTTATCTTTCGATGCATCGCGAACGGCCTACGGCTCCCGCGACGACCCTTCCCTCAATCTTTGGAGCGGGAGACGGGAATCGAACCCGCGACCAACAGCTTGGAAGGCTGTGACTCTACCACTGAGTTACTCCCGCCGGACGCTACAGGGCCGACAGCCAAAGCCGTCGGCCTGAAACCACTTAAATTCTGGAGCTGATGACCGGGATTGAACCGGTGACCTCTCCCTTACCAAGGGAGTGCTCTACCAACTGAGCTACATCAGCCCTACAACATTCACCCGCCCTGCACTACCACCTACTCAGGATGCTCCGTCTCATCGTACCGCGAACGCCCGTTCGTCAGCGCGATGCGAAGAGCAAATCCACCCAGCAGCACAAAAACCAGCACCCGAACCCTGCCCGGATCGATTGTCTGCCAAGCCAACACCGCCAGAATCGCAAGTCCGGCGAGCGCCACCAATTTGCGCTTTCCGCCCTCAAACCGCATGCTGACGCCTTCCAAGCCCTACCTCAAACTTCTGGTGCACAGGGGAGGATTCGAACCTCCGTAGCTCCTGTGTTTAAAGGGTTTTGACTTCGCGCCTGCGGCTCTTGTCCTAACCCTCTCGCTTTGCTCGCGCTTTCCCGGCGCTCGCTCCGCGATTCACCCACAAATCCCAAACTTCTGGTGCACAGGGGAGGATTCGAACCTCCGTAGCTCCAAGGAGCGGCAGATTTACAGTCTGCTGCCATTAACCACTCGGCCACCTGTGCACTACCTTCGCTTTGCTCGCGCCTTCTCGAGCGCTCGCTCCGCGATTCACCTCTTGAGGGCTTCTCGGCAAGCCGCTCCACCCTCTCGCTTTGCTCGCGCTTTCCCAGCGCTCACCCGCCCTTGCCTTCGAGCATCCATCCTGACCCGCTTCGGACACCCACCAGCATTTCGGAGCCAAAGCCCCGTCAAAACCACGATTCGCTGCCTGAGGGATTTCTCTGCGGAGGTCGGCCGGCCACCTGCTCACGCCTGTCTTGCCCTGGAGAATCTGGAGCTGGCGAAGGGACTTGAACCCCCGACCGCCTGATTACAAATCAGGAGCTCTACCAGCTGAGCTACGCCAGCCCAAAACAGCCCGTACCATTCTCACCCTGGACACACGGGCGCGTCTGCTGCGAGAGGGGTACAGAACAGGATTTTAGCACGCCACGCGGAGCCTCGCAACGGAGCGCCGCCGGGGTGGCGCAGTGTTTTTCCTACTGGACCGGGGACTCTGCCGACGCAATCGGCAACACCCAGTTATCCACCGGCGTTTTGGCGACTGCCAGGTCGCGGGTGAAGCGGATAAGGCGGTCCGTATCGATGCCGGTTGCGTCCGTGGCCCGCTGCTCAAGATAGTAGTGGGGGATCGTCTGGTAGTACAACGTTGCGCTGACGTTCGTGGCTGCGTTCACGCAGGCCGCGTTGCGGCAGGCGGTCAAAGGAATCTGATAGCGCACCAGGTTCGATCCGCTGCCATTTTGATATCCGGGATCGCAAACTGTGGATGTAACGCAAGTCCCCACCGGACCAGTCTCCTCCGCAAATGGACCGGTTGAACTCCAACCCTGCGGCTGCAGCCGATTGTCCTTCACCTTGTGATCGAGAGCGATAAAGCTCGTTGTGAGGAACCCCTCGGGATTGACGGCCAGCTCTTCGTAGATCTGCACCTGATCTTCCCGCGTGATCGGGTTTTTCTCCCAATAGTGCGCCTGGAAGTGCTGCTGAGTCGGGGTGAATGTCTCGGTCACCAGGGGCTGCCCGCTGCCGTCCACGATGATTCCTTTCGGCGAAACCTCTCCCGATGCCCACGCGACCTGGCTGCCGTCCATCACGCGAAGATCAAGAAACGCGCGGCGGAATCCTACTCCCGATGGGAAGCTGTGACCGGCGTTATTCGTGACGCTGACATCGATCTGCAACATCCCATTTGCTTTTGTGATCGAGACAATCTTCACATCCGCAGTCTTTGTTTTGGCGATTGAGTTCGCGCTCATGTCGATGGCGGTGTCGATGCTGTTGTCAGTGTTCAGCGAGGTCCGAAGCATCGGATCAGTCGCATACAGACCCAATTCCGGGCGGAACTGCTTGAACATCTCCAGCGCGAAAACATTGATGCCGAGCAGCGTGTGGCGATGATAGTCATTGCGGCTGGTTAAGGTGATGTCCTTGTCAGGCGCGCGAAAATCAACTGCCGGGAAAGTGTTGTCCTCGATGTTGGCGATCTTGTAGTCGAGAGGGCTGGTCGCGCCATCATGAACAAAGACCTTCGGCATGTGGCAGTCCTGGCAGCTTTGCGGTTTCGACCCGTTATCGGCGAACACGCTGTTCAGCCATTCGTAGAATGTGGCCTGCTCGGTGAAGGTTTTCTGCTGGCCGTTCAGCATCACCGGCTCGCCGTCGGCCTTGTAGACGGGAAGAATGATGGTATGGCAGCTTCCGCAGAGCTTCGAGTCCTTGATCTGGTCCCCTTCCTGCGGAGTCATGCCAAGCATGTTCTTCATCGGCAGGGAAATGACCTCTTTGTACGGGCCATTCATCTGGTCAGGCGGACCCAGATTGAAATTTCCGGTAAAGCTCGCCGGGAGTGCCCAATCCCTGCGCGGAAATCCGATGGCAGACGGCACAGGAAATACCATCGCGCGCCAATGCTCCGTACATGGAATTGGGGTCCTGCAGAATGTCCCGTGTGAAGAACCGGCCGGTGTCGTCGTGATACTGCCGCTGCCCCATCACGCCATGACAGTGCAGGCACAGATCCTGCACGAATTCCTTGCCCTGGCCGGGATGGTTTTTCAGGTTGCCGTGCAGCGTGACCTCGGAATTGAGCTGAGAGAAGAAAATAGGATCCCGGCCCGCCAGGCCCATCATCGAGTAACGCCACTCGCCGCTGATCGAAAGATTGACCGTCCTGGGCGACGGCGACGGCTGGAGGTAGTAAAGCATGCTGGGCAAATCGGGCCGCGCAGGTGTGAGGGTCGCCGAGGCATCGTGGCAGGCGGCGCACTGATCGGACGTAGTGAATTTGTGAGGGCCAACCGGCTTTCCGGGGACAACGACGTGATCCTTTTGCTCCGGAACCATGCAGGCCGTATCCTCCGGCCGGGCACTCAGGATCCGGCTCAATTGACCCAGAAGCGCCAGACGATAGTGGATATTGTCGTTAGGGGCGAAGGTAGAGAGCGGAGCGACTCGCTCCATCGCCAGCGCGTTCGCCAGGCCTCCGTTGACAAAATGGGTAGTCGCAAACGTCTGCTGGCTGTCCGCAGCCGAAGCGTGACAGTTCAGGCAATACTGCCCGAAACCGCCGGCGGGGTATTCAGCGTCCTGACACTTCGGGCCTCCGGGCTCCGGCGGGGCGGGCGCAGGCAGCGTTGGCGGAGGAGTGTTCGACGGCACGAGGTCCGCCCAGTACCAGCCATCCCACGCGCCATCGCGATCCTTGACCATGACCGACCAGTCGGTGAGCTTGGTCGGATTGGACGAATCGCTGAATTGCGCTTTGACCAGAACCGCGCCCTCGGGAACATCGGCCTGGCGATTGCCCGCGACCAGCCAGCTCCACAGCGTGGGCGAATAGTAGACCTGAACGTTCGGGTGAACTCCGTGCGTGGTGCGGATCTTAGGATCATGCTTCCAGGTCTGGTAGCAGTGATTGTCGAGAAACGCCTGCAGTTGTGCAGGAAATGTGGCGGAAGTGGCCGGCGGGAGCGGCGTACAGTGATCAGCTGCGCGAGCACTGTACTCGAACAGGAACGCCGACAGGAGCATCAGGAGGAGTGCCGCCAACTTTCGGGGCATTAGAAATAGTGGGATTTGCGCGGAACTCTGTCAACGGGAAAAAGCGCAACGAGGAACGAGCCCTCACCAGGAACCGGCTTAGCGACGCCCGGTTCTGAGTATGATGGACCGATGAAAAATCTTAGCCGTCGCGATCTCTGTTCCGCTCTGCCGGCGCTTGCGCTGCTGGGCGCTGTTTTTCCCGAAGACGCCCTGGCGGGCGCCCAGACAGCACCCGCAACCTCGCCCCTCCCGACCGAATCGAGGGTCTATTCCTTCGACAAGCTTCCTGTGAACCGCTCGGCCAACGGAGCGGCTACACGTCCCATATTTCACGGCGTAACGCCCACCGGCGAGTCCATCGAGTTGCACGAAACTACGCTCATGCCCGGCCAGATGCCGCATCCACCGCACAAGCACCTGCACACTGAGCTGATGCTCATCCGTGAGGGAACTCTCGAGTTCATTATGCCCAACAACAACGGGGTCGATAAGTCCGCGGAGGTCGGGCCCGGCGGTGTGTGCTATGCCGCCTCAAATACCATGCACGGGCTGAAGAATATCGGCAGCGCTCCGGCGAACTACTTCGTAATCGCCATCGGCATAGAGTCGGCCCACGGCTGACGCCGAAAAGCGCCGCAACCACATCTCCCGGAAAGAAGTTGTTCGCCATTTCGCAGTGTGTGCTTTAATGCGCACGAGGAATTCTGAGTCATGAAGCTGCTCCTGAAGTTCAATCTCCTTCTCATCGTAGTGTTTGGCTTGGGACTGGCACTTATCGCCATAAATGCGCGCAGTTTTTTGCTCCAGGATGCCAAGACAACGGTGCTCGAGCAGGCCAAGCTGATGGCTGCCAGTTCCAAGGCGACCCGCGACTACACCGACGAGGAAATCAGCCCGATTCTCGAGAACACTCCCGAGCACAAGAACGAATTCCTGCCTCAGACGATTCCCTTCTACGCCGCTACCGTCACATTCAACCGCCTGCGCAAGTCCGGCTCCGATTTCGCCGATTACACCTACAAAGAAGCAACGCTTAACCCCACCAACCTGACAGACCGGGCCACGGATTGGGAGGCCGACATCGTTAATCACTTCCGCAACAATCCCGGCGACAAGGAGGTGGTGGGTGAGCGGGACAGCGCCGTGGGGCCGACCCTGTATCTCGCCCGGCCCATCGCCGTTGAGCCAGGATGTCTCACCTGCCACAGCAGTCCGAGCGTTGCTCCCAAGGCACAGATCAAGCGCTATGGAAGCCAGAACGGATTTGGCTGGCATCAGAACGAGATTGTCGCGGCACAGATCATCTCGATCCCCATGTCGCTGCCGATCAAGCTCGCCAACGACGGCCTTCGCGGCCTACTCATCACTCTGGGAACCATCTTTTTCGCCACCATTGTGCTCATCGATATCGGAATGTACTTCATCGTGATTCGGCCGCTGCGTAAGGTCAGCCAGGCCGCCGACCGCATCTCGACAGGAGAAATCGATCTGCCGCCGCTGCCCGTAAAAGGCAAGGACGAGATCGCCGAAGTGACCACATCGTTCAACCGCATGCATACCAGCCTGAAGAAGGCGATGGAGCTGCTGAACGGCTAACGCATTTCCAGGCGCGCTAATTGCCGAAGTCATGAACCTAGAGTCGACGCGACCATCAGAGAGCGGCGACCCGGAAGGAACTGCTCGGGGCACAGTAACCGTGGAAATGCCCTAGCTGCGCTTCGACTGCAGAAAACGCTGGCGATCGGCCTCCGACGCAATGTGCGTCGCGGCTTCTTTGTAGAGCTGGTCGATATCCGTGCAGTTCGCGGCCAGCTTGCGAACCAGAACGCTGGCGATGGGCCCGATGTAAACCGCCAGCTTCTTGGTGATGTCGCCCAGGGCAATATTCTGCGGCGCCGATGCGGACACCGATTTGGACGCCTGGCTGGCTCCGCTCGGCTGCGGGCGCGGCGTTGCGCTGGCCTGGACCGGCAGCAAAGACGTCGGCATCGAGTAGACGTCCTCCATCCCCGATGCTGACAGGGCGTTCAGAGCCATGAGAAATTCCCTGGCGCTGGCGAACCTGTCCTCCGGCTTCTTTTCAAGCGCCCTGAGCACTGCATTCGAAAGCACAGCCGGGAGGCGCGGGTTCAGCTCGACAGGAGCAACGGGCTGCTCCGTCAGGTGCGACCGCATGATGGCGAAGTTGCTCGTACCGACTACGGGAAGCCGCCCGGTGAGCACTTCATAGAGCGTCACCCCGACCGCATAGATGTCCGAACGGGTGGTCGCCTTGTCGCCCGAGATCTGCTCCGGCGACATATAACTGATTGAGCCTACAAGAAAACCCGGAGCGGTGAGTTCCGCGGACCGATCGGTGATGGCGATGCCGAAGTCGAGCAACTTGACCTCGTCTTCCTCGGTGATCATGATGTTCGACGGTTTGATATCGCGGTGCACCACGTTGCGCTGATGCGCGTACTCGAGCGCCGAGAGAATCTGCCGCGCGTAGCGCAGAACCTGCGGAATCGACAGCCGGGTGCGGATGCTTTTCGAGCGCAGCGTCTCGCCCGATACCAGCTCCATGATCATGATCAGCTGGCCATCAAAGTAGAACGCATTGTGCAGAGATGCGATGTTCGGATGACTCAGGGCGCCGAGCATCTGAATTTCGCGCTTGAAGCGCTCGCCCATTTGATCCGTTGCGCGCTGGTCCGGAAGCAGGACCTTCATGGCTTCGGCGCGCTGCGAGATGGCGTGTCTTACCTCATAAACCTCGCCCAGGCCACCGGTGCCCAGCACGCGTACGACCTCATAGTCGCCGACCCGTTGTCCTGCTTCAAATGCCATCGTTACTGCACTCATTGTGCTTGAAGAGCGGACCGGTCAGCAAACTTTGCGGCCACCTGCCTAATTGCTGAAATAGATTGTTACGCTGTCTTTGCTGTCATTGGCGCGAATCAGATCATCCTTGCCGTCCGCATTCAGGTCAGCAACAGCAACAGAACCCCATCCGCCGGCAGTCGCGTGCTCGAATCGGACAAATTCGCCGTTACGCGAGCCCATGAAGAGCATGAGATTCGCGCTTTCCGCGCACGACACGACAATGTCGCGATATCCGTCGCCATTGATGTCGCCCGTGGCGATGCTGTTCGGCCCCTGGCAGCCGCGGAGCGAAAGCGGAGATGCGGGCTTGAACCCGCCTTTGCCATCTCCCAGCAAGATCGTCACCGCCACCTGGTTCTTGTCCGGTACATCGCGCTCATAGGGAATGATCGCCAGGTCTGGATTGCCGTCCTGATTGAAATCGTCGATGGCCACCTCCCAGGGCTTCGGCCCTGCGGCGAACGGCGAACCGGTTGCTTCGCGAAAACCGCCATTCCCGTCTCCCAGCAGGATGGTCACCGTATCGTCGTCCAGATTGGTTGTGACCAGATCGGGATGACCATCCTTATTGAAATCCGCCGAGCGCAGCCGCTCATAGGGACGGCGTCCCACATGAAAGAAGCGACCCGGCATGAGCAACCTTCCCTTACCGTCGCCCCTCAGTAATTCAATCTGATTGTTGCCCCAGCTGTCCGTAGCCACGTCCATGGACCTCTCGCCGCTGAAGGCGGCCGCAACCACCCCGTGAGGATGAGGAGTGGAGTGGACATCGAATGGTGAGCCGGGCGCTGCTCGAAAGCCGCCCCGCCCGTCACCGAGAAGTATCGTCAGGTAAGGCGATTGATGATTCGCGATCACCAGATCGGGATTCCCGTCGTGGTTCATATCGGCGACCGCTACATCGTTCGGAAGATGACCCGCGGGAACAGGCGAACCGGGCGCATTGCGAAATTGGCCCTTGCCGTCGCCCAGCAGCACGGAGACGCTCTCATCGTCATTGGCAACGATAATGTCGGCCTTTCCGTCGCGATTTATATCCGCCACGGCGACGAATCTCGGACCGCGGCCCGTGGGGATGGAATATTCGCGAAACGAAGGCCCATGGCCGGATTCTCCGCCGACCGCAGAACCGAGATAAACGAGCGCAAGGGCTGCCAGCTTGAATCTCAACCCAATTCTCCCGGTCGCGATTATCGGCCCTCAGGTTTGCCCGGGTCCAGCACCTGCGGCCGACTCCTCCCCAGAGGCGCCAGCCCCAGCGAACCACCCCACGTACACGTTTATTTGGGGAAATGAGATGATAGATAGCGGACGAAGCCTGCCCCCTACGAAATGCACCGACGCACCAGGGTCACTATCGCGATCGTTGTCGTGGTTCTGCTGCTGCTGGCCGGAGCCATCTACCTGCGCAAGAAGGCACCCCCTGAAGCGGCCCGCCTGCTGCCTGAGTCCGATGGCATTGTTTATTTCAATCTCCGCCCGCTGCGCGCTGCCACCCATTTTGATCAGCACCCGGTAAGCCACGATCCTGCATATCAGCGGTTCATCGATCAGACCGGCATCCAGATCGAGCGCGA
This sequence comes from uncultured Acidobacteriaceae bacterium, assembly GCA_963725225.1. GTDB lineage: Bacteria > Acidobacteriota > Terriglobia > Terriglobales > Acidobacteriaceae > Silvibacterium. Next base: position 118,412 of record CAVRXY010000021.1, on the reverse strand, counting down.
TCTCGACGAAGTGGCATTCGCTCTGCATCGCATGCCCGATCCCAATGGCCCCAATGGGCCGGTGGCTTTCTCTGAGGTCTTTGTTGGCCACTTCGATGGCCGGCGGCTTTCGAGTTACCTGGCCAGCGTAGCGAAATCCACCGAGACCTACGCCGGACACGACATTTACAACATCCCCAGCGACGGCCGCACGGTACGCGTCACTCTGCTCGGCTACGACATGGTCGCGGCGAGCAACACCACCACCGAGGAACAGATTCACTCCATCCTCGACCGCTATCGGACCGCGGCTCTCCCGTTTTCCGGTTCTTCCCTGCTTGCGGCGCATTACAGCGATGTCCCGCTGCTCTCCGTGGCCTGGGGAGTGGGCCAGATTGGTCTGCCCTTGAGCGACGCAGGAGGCAGTGTCCAGGTCATGGGCATGTCGCTCCCGCTTACCTTTGACGCGACCTTCATCGCGTCGATCAGCTGGGCGGGCAAGACACGCCTCCGCATCGAAGAAATCACCCCCACCGACGTCGCCGCTAAGGCCTCAGCGGACTCGATCGGAAACATTCTGAATTTTGCGCGGGCCGCCGAAGATGGAGCCGCCCCAGGCATGGCCGACGCCGATACCAAGGCACTGCTCGATTCGGCCCAGATCGAGCATCATAAGAATCGAGTCGTCCTCACGGCAACAGTGCCAACAAGTCTTCTCCGGAAGCTGGTGAACGCGCCCGTAAACTTCGAAGGCGCTGCCGGGAGCAACCCTCAGCCGGCAAGTTCAGGCGGAAATAAGAATTAGAAGAGTCCCCACGTGCCGGTAGCGCGTCCAAAAGATGAGCCGTTTAATAAGTCCGTTCCAGAAAACGCTTACAAATCATTTTCTCTCTATCACTTCCAACCGTCGCTGGAGGAACCCATGCTGAAGTATTCACGACGCCAGCCTCTTGTGCTGCTGGCGCTTGCATCCCTTTTCGGCCCCGCCCTTTCGCTGCCCGCGCAAAGCTCTTCCGGAACCGTGCTCACCGGGCAATCCGCGTTCACCGACTACAGCAAAGAAAGCCCCGGCGTTCGCCGCAAGCTGACCGTCGCCGACCTGCCTGCTCCTTACGCCACCAAAGGCGTGGATAACGGCGCGCAGATGGTCAAACGTCCGGACGACGCATGGCCAAAGGCTCCGGCGGGATTCAAGGTCGGTCTTTACGCCACCGGGATCGACCAGCCGCGGCTGATCCGCACCGCTCCCAACGGAGACCTGTTTGTGGCCGTCAGCTACTCAAACAAGATCATGGTCTTCCGTGGCGTGGATGCCAGCGGCAAACCCAAGGAAGTCTCCACCTTCGCCGACAACCTGAGCCAGCCCTTCGGTATCGCCTTCTATCCGCTCGGCCCCGATCCCAAGTGGGTCTACATCGGCAATACCGACTCCGTAGTGCGCTTTCCCTACAAGAACGGTGATCTGAAGGCGACCGGCCCGGCGGAGAAGCTGGCTGACCTGCCCGGAGGCGGCAAGCTGCGGGGCGGCGGCCACTGGACGCGCGACATCGCTTTCTCGAAGGACGGCAAGCACATGTTCGTTTCGGTGGGTTCTCATTCCAACGTCGACGACCCCGACACGCATCCCGAGGAATTCCATCGCGCCGACGTGCTTGAATTCACCCCCGAGGGCAAGTTCGTCAAGGTTTACGCCTACGGCATTCGCAACTGCGTTGGCGAAGCCATCAATCCCATCACCGGCCAGCTGTGGTGCTCCACCAACGAGCGCGACATGCTCGGCGACAACCTGGTCCCCGACTACATCACTCACATTCAGGAAGGCGGGTTTTACGGCTGGCCCTGGTACTACATGGGCGGCACGCAGGATCCTCGCCACGCGGGCAGCCATCCTGAGCTGAAGTCCAAGGTGATCACCCCGGACGTTCTCCTGCAGCCCCACTTCGCGTCACTGGAGATGACCTTCTATGAAGGCTCGCAGTTCCCCGCTCAATATAAGGGCGACGCCTTCGCCGCTGAGCACGGATCGTGGAACAAGGCAGCACGAGCCGGGTACGAAGTAATCGTTGCCCCCATGCACGACGGCCACGCGACCGGCGAATACGAAGACTTCCTCACCGGCTTCACCACAGCGGACGGCCATGTGTGGGGACGGCCAGTCGGAGTCACGGTCGCAAACGACGGGTCGCTGTTTGTAACCGACGACGGCTCGGGATCGATCTGGCACGTCACGTACGGCGGACAGTAAACCAGCTTTCCCGCAAAGACTGAGGCCGGCTTTTGCCGGCCTCTTTTATTTGAGCGGATTGCGATTGGGCAGGCTTAGTTGCCGGCCTTGGCTGATTGCGTCTCCGCGCTCGCCAGCTGATCCATCGTCTCCCGCAGATACTTGTGCGGATTGACCGGCGTATTGCGGATCCGGACCTCGTAATGAAGGTGCGGCCCGGTGCTGCGCCCGCTGGTTCCAACGTAGCCGATAATCTGGCCGCGCTTGACCTCTTCGCCCGAGCTGACGGCAAAGCCGGAAAGGTGCCCGTATAGCGTCTCGATCCCGTGGCCATGATCAATCAGAATCTCCCGGCCGTATCCGCTGGCCAGCCCTGCGGTCAGAACAACGCCGTCCGCGGTGGCATGCACCGGCTGCCCGAAACTCGTCGAGATGTCGATCCCGGAATGGAAAGCACCTTCACCGTTGAAGGGGTCCTGGCGCTCACCGAAGGAGCTGGTAATTGGTCCCACCACCGGCCAGAGCGACGGCGCATCCGCCATATTCAGCCAGTTGTCGCCGCTCAGGGGACTCAGGCCCGTCTGAAAGGCGTGCGTAAGCCGGCCGGACAGGGCCGTGCTGCGAAGGGTGGAAAGCTGATCGAAGGACTCGGTGTAGGCGGCGTCAGTGAAGGTTGTCGTTCGTGTCGTTTGTGTCCGTCGGAACCGGAACCGCGTTCACAGTTGCCGCGCCCTTGAGCTTGTTGTGCTTCAGGCCGTAGAGGGCGGTCACTTCGCTGGCCAGGGAGCCCAGAGAGGCGGCCTGTACTTCTTTCTGCTGCGCGACCTGTTCAAGCTGCTTATAGTCCTTCTGCAGAGCCTCGCGTTGCGAGCGAACCTGGTTGAAGCTGGCTGTCTTCAGCAACATGCGGCTGTAAGAACCAGCCATACCCGCGATCGTGAAGGCGCCGACCACCGCCGCGGCCACAAAGACGTACGCATAGTGCAGAGGGACCGGGATCTTTCGGAGTCGACCATCCTCTTCGCGAGCGACAAAAATAATGTAGTAACGTTTACGCATCTCGCAAAATCTCACAAAAAATCCACTTCACCTGCGAACGATCCAATGAGCAGAAATTTCCTGGCGCTAGTAGATCAAGACGCAGGAACCGAAGCGCGTGTCTTGCAAATAGCTAAAATTTCTTGATCTTTCGAAGAAGCTAACAGCTTGGGCCTAAGGAATCAACCTGTAAGATGCAGTTTATTCGTCACAAATTTGTCTTCCTGAAGCGCGATCCATCTCTCGTAATGCACTGATTTCAGTGCGTTTTACCCTGGTCAACACTCCACGTGTCTGATTCGACCCTTTTGCGTTATTCTTGGGGCCTCGCGATGAAATCCCGCCAATCGCGGCCCCGAAGGCCAAATCCAACTCGGGAGATGCCCACCGGAGAGCGCGCCCTGATCGCCGCTATCCGTGACCGGGCGCTCCGGCCAAAGGGCAATCTTCGTGTCGGCATTGGCGATGACGCTGCTGTCCTGCGTGTCCCCGCCGGAGACGAACTGATCGTCACCACCGATTTCTCTCTCGAGCAGGTCCACTTCCGGCGCGACTGGCATATTCCAGAGGTCATCGGCCACCGTTGCCTGGCTCGCGGCCTGAGCGACGTGGCAGCCATGGGCGCGCGCCCCCTGGCGGCCTTTCTGTCCCTCGCCATTCCCGCCGAACTCGACACCCCCGGCCAGGGCCAGAGCTGGCTTACCCGCTTCTTCGACGGATTTCTGGCACTTGCCGACCGCTACCAGGTCCCGCTTGCCGGCGGTGACACCGCCCAGTCTCCGGAATTCGACAGGCGCGGCCAAAAGCACTCCGCACTCGTGGCTGCGGATATCGTCCTGCTCGGCTCCGTCAAGCGCGGCCATGCCCTGCTGCGTTCCCGCGCCCGCGCCGGAGACGTGATCTACGTAACCGGCGAGTTGGGCGGTGCAGCCGCCGAACTGCTGGCAGCGGGCCGGAATCCTGAGCACTTCGCTGCGCTCTCCCGCGCCGGGAAGAATCATCCGCATCTTTTTCCCGAACCGCGGGTCGAGGTCGGGCTGAAACTCGTCGCCGGGAAAAAGGCCCACGCCGCTATCGATCTGAGTGACGGGCTCTCCACCGATCTTCTCCACATATGCGAAGAGTCAGGCCTCTCAGCGGAACTGGACGCCGCCGCGATCCCGATCCATCCCCTTGCCGCACAGGCCGAGTATGACGGCTGGGTTCCCTCAGCTTTGGCCCTGGCCCTGCACGGTGGCGAGGACTACGAGCTGCTCTTCACCGCTCCCAAGTGGTCGCCCATTCCCCGCAAGATCGCCGGAGTCAACATTCACCCCATCGGCCAGATGCAGGCCCGTCGTCCTCGGCGCGCCCGCATCGTGCTCCACGAGCGCGACGGCCAGTCGACGGCACTCGAAGCGGCCGGCTGGGAGCACTTCAGATAGGCCGCGCTGCGCAGGCGTCGCCTGAGCGCAATCTTGGTAATCTCAGAAGAGTCATGCACGCAACGAAAACGCGCGTCCGCTTCGCGCCCTCGCCCACCGGACTGCTGCACGTGGGCAATGCCCGCACCGCCCTCTACAACTGGCTCTTTGCCCGGCACACCGGCGGAGACTTCCTGCTGCGCATTGAAGATACCGACCTCGACCGCAGCGAAGCGCGCCACGAAGCGCAACTGATCGAAGATCTGAAGTGGCTCGGCCTGAACTGGGATGAGGGCCCCCGTCTTGCAGGTGAAGGCGTTGAAGGCCCGCACGCACCCTACCGCCAGTCTGAGCGGCTGGCAATTTACCGCGAACACACCGCTCAGCTGCTCGCCGAAGGCAAGGCCTACCGCTGCTTCTGCACCGCCGAAGAGCTCGAAGCCGAGCGGCAGAAAGCCGTCGCCGAGCATCGCCCGCAGATATATTCAGGCCGATGCCGCAGCATCTCGACCGCTGACTCCGAAGCCCGCGCCGCCAACGAACCTTTCGCCGTGAGACTACGAATCCCCGACCGCCCGCTGCGCTTCCACGATATCGTTCGCGGCGATGTCGAATTTGCCAGCGAAACGGTGAGCGATCCGATCCTGGTGCGGTCTTCCGGCGTGCCCGTCTACAACTACGTTGTCACCGTCGACGACGCCCTCATGGAGATCACGCACGTGATCCGCGGCGACGACCACATCTCCAACACCCCCAAGCAGGTCGCCATTTACGAGGCCTTCGGATGGCCGGTGCCCGAGTTCGCGCACCTCTCGACCATCCTCGGCAGCGACCGCGAGCGGCTATCCAAGCGCCATGGCGCGACCTCCATCGCCAGCTTCCGCGAGATGGGGATTCTCCCCGAGGCGCTGGTGAATTACCTGGCACTCCTCGGCTGGGGCGCCGAAGGCGGCACACGCGAGACCTTCACGCTCGAAGAACTGACACGCGAGTTCAAAGTCGAGCGCGTAACCGCGGCACCGGCGGTATTCGACTGGGCCAAGCTCCACTGGCTGAACCGGCATTATCTGAAGCAGTGCGAGCCGCTTCGCCTGATCGCCCTTGCCGCCCCCTACTTCGAGACCGTCGGCCTCCTTCCCGAGCGGGCAAACGCACGAGATCCTCGCATGGTTCGAAAAGCTTGTCGCCCTTTTTCTGCCCGCGCTCGATCAACTCGATCAGTTGCCCGCGAAGTCTGCATTTGTCTTCCAGTTCGATCCGGACGCCGCACACGCCGACGAAGAGAACGCAGCGCTTCTCGCCACGGAATCCGCGCAGAAGGTATTAGCCGCCTTCGCCGCTCGCGTTCAGAGACGCCTCCGGCCCGGTGACCGCCGAGCAGTTCAAATCATGGATGAACGAGATCAAGGCCGAGACCGGCGCCAAGGGCAAGGAGCTCTTCCATCCCGTGCGTATCGCGCTCACCGGCGCGCACTCCGGCCCCGAGTTCGACAAGCTCATCCCCGTAATTGAGGAAGGCAGCCAGCTCGAGCTCCCGCTGCACATCCTGAGCGTGCGCGAACGAATCCAGCAATTTCTGGTGGATTGATGAAGGACATCCAACACGGCGAGCCGGACCGATGAACACCCCCGTCGTCGATCTGGCCTTCCCCCACACCTGGACAGCCGAAATCCTGCCCCGCCGTCCGCTGATCCTTCCCTCCCGGCAATTCGTCTATCCGCGACAGGCGGAGGAAGTCGAGCGCGGCGCGCTGGAGATTCTCGTTCACCCCGCCGCCGCGCAGCCATTCCTCGCGACCTTCGCCCTGGGATTTGCCGACGCCGCTGCCCCATCCGGTCTATGGAGCTGCCCCGATCCCAACCAGCTCTGCGCCGTCGCCGGGGGCTACGCATATCTGGTCAACACCACCCGCCCCGAGCAGTTCGAGCAGATTGAATATCGCCCGGTGCTCCGGGTGCTGGCTCTGCCGGAGCAACAGCTTCTCGTATTCGCCGGACACCATTCGCTGCTCGCCTGGGGACCGAAGGGAAAGGCCTGGCAGACGTCGCGACTTTCGTGGGAAGGTGTCGAGATCACGCGTGTCGAAGGCGATCGTCTCGAAGGAACCGGCTGGGACATGCTCGCCGACCGCGACGTTCCCTTCGCCATCGATCTACGCACGGGCGCTAACCTCGTTGCGACTGGCTAACTCGCCCTTTTGCGGCGTTTGGGAGCGATCGACTTCTTCAAGGCCTCGTCGATGCGTGTCTGCCAGCCGGGTCCCAGAGCCTTGTAGTGATCCACCACTTCCTGCGACAGGCGTAGCGAAATGAGCCGCTTGGTTGGAGCTTTCTGCGGTCCGCGCTGACCTGGATACGTGACGATCGCCGATGCCAGAAATTCTTCGGCCGCAGCCTCGTCATTCGGATCGTAAGGGCCATCTTCGGGGTCGTATGGAATGTGATCCCCTTCTTGATATGCCTTTACTCGCTGCCAATCAGTCTGACTCTTTTTGCTGCTCATATCGCCTCCTTTCTGCTCGCGATGATGGCCTGAATGAGATCACTCGTATTTCTTCACCTCGATGAACATAGAGCAAAGTGAGAAATCGCCCGACCACTTCGACGATGGCTACGTCCAGTAGCCGCTCTTCACCGCCTCGTGGTGATGAAAACGTCATTTTGGCAGGATTGTCATAAACCAGCGACGCGTCTCTGAAATCCAATCCATGTTTCCTGAGATTGATTTCCCGCTTGCTCTCATCCCAGACGATCACGGTTTAATTGTAGCTACAATTAAATCCGCTGGCGGACTAAAGTTCAGGCCTTCGAATAAAAACTCAGCGCTGCATCCCCTTGCTTCAGCAGGCGATACCGAAGCAGCTTCCCATAACGCTCCTCCAGATCATTCTTCTTCGCATGCTCTGCAATAACGACCGCATCCGACGCGAGCAGACCTGCACATTCGCCGCCCAGGTAGCCCGAGCGCAGCTTCATATTCATCGGCGCGCTCATACGGCGGATCGAGAAAAACAACATCCGCCACACTGCCCCGACGAAGCCAGCCGTTTCAGTGCTGCCGGAACACCGCGCAGCTCCAGCGAGTACCCTCCGCGAATGCCCAACGCGCCCAGGTTTGCCCGAATGGCCTTTAGCGCTGGTTCTGCGTGCTCCACAAAGACCGCCTCCCGCGCGCCCCGGCTCAAGGCTTCAATTCCGACTGCTCCCGAACCGGCATAGAGATCGACGAAGACAGCGCCCTCGATACGCGGCGCGAGCACATTGAAAAGTGTCTCGCGAAGGCGGTCGCTGGTAGGACGCGTATCGCGGCCCCTGGGCGCGATAAGCACGCGCGAACGATATTGGCCGGAAATCACCCGCATCGCACCCCATCCTAACAAGCGGAAACCACTCACCCACTACAATAGAAAAAGCAAGAAGGGACGATCGAGGAAGACGATGCGAGGATGGTCATTTCCGCTGGGACGCTGGTTTGGCGTGGACCTTCGCATTCACATGTTCTTTCTGCTCGTGCTGGGTTTCTGCCTGCTCTCCACCGGAGTAGCTGGTGTCGCCGCCTGGCGCGGAATCATGATGTGGCTGTTGCTGCTGCTGGCCGTCTTCGTGCGCGAAGTTGCCCGCCTCATCACTGCGGCATATCACGATCTTCACCTACGCAGCATTCTCCTTCTGCCCATCGGCGGGCTCTTTTCCTACTCCACGCCGGAAAGCGCCGAGCGCGCCAGCGAAGGCCGCGTGCAGACCATCCTGGCGCTCAGCGGGCCCATCGCGAATCTGCTCTTCGCCGCCGTGCTTGCCGGACTCATCCTTGGCGCAACCACCGGTGTGCCTGTCGCCGCGAAGCCCTGGATTACCCCCCGGCACCTCATCCGCTCAACCGTATGGTTGAGCGCGATGCTCGGCCTGCTCAATCTCTTACCCGTATACCCGCTGGATGCAGGGCGCATACTGCGCGGCGCGATGTCGCGGACACGCGGGACCGCGCAAGCCACGCGAGCCGTCTCCGGCCTCAGCCAGGGCTTTGGACTTCTCGCCATGGTCGTTGGTCTTGGTCTGCTGGCGCTTCCCAACTCTGGAATCGCTGCGGCCATCAGCCCATGGCTCGTCATGGGAGGCTTCTTCATCTTTGTCGGCGCGCAGCTTGAGGATCAGGGCGTGATGTTCCAGTCGGTCGTCGAAACCGTGCTCATGCGCGACGTCATGCTGACCGAATTCTCCACGCTGTCGCCGTCCGACACCCTCGCCGATGCTCTTTACAAAGCGATCCACAGCCTGCAGGACGAATTCCCTGTCGTCCGCGGCGCCAACCTGGTCGGCGTGGTCTCGAAGCAAAGCATTCTCGCCGCGCTGCGCAGCGACGGCAACGGCTACGTGCAGTCGGTGATGGCGCGCAACTTCCAGGTGGCCAAGCCGGAAGATTCCCTCGGCCTCATGATCCGCCGCATTGCCGGCGGCCGCATGGCGCTGGTGCCGGTCGCCGTAGAAGGGCGCATCGTGGGCATCGTCACCTGGCAAAACCTCAGCAATAGCATGGGCCTGCTCGCCGAGCACCGCCGCTTCGAGCGCGAAAGCTAACTTCCCGCGATGCCGAACGACGATAACCCCGCCGGGCAGCAACCGCTCGCTCCCGGACTCTATCTCGTAGCCACGCCCATCGGCAATCTTGAAGACATCACCCTGCGCGCCCTGCGGGTGCTCAAATCCGCCGACCGCATCGCCTGCGAAGACACCCGCCAGACGCAAAAGCTGCTGAACTACTACGGCATCACCACACCGACCGTCAGCCTGCACGAGCACAATGAGGCTGGACGCACCTCCGAGCTGATCGCCGACCTGCTCGGCGGCGAGCGCATCGCCGTTGTTTCCGACGCCGGCACACCGGGCATCTCCGATCCCGGCATGTTCCTCACGCGCGCAGCGATCAAAGCCGAGATCCCCGTCTTTCCCGTCCCCGGAGCGAATGCCGCACTGAGCGCCCTGGTAGCCTCGGGACTCGACACCGAGCGCTTCCTCTTTCTCGGCTTCCTGCCGCCGAAGACCAGCGCACGCCGCAGCGATCTCGAAAAGCTGAAAGCGGGCATCAACCAGCCGGCAACACTCGTTTTCTATGAAGCCCCGCACCGCATCCTCGAAGCTCTGGAAGACGTGGAACGGGTCTGGGGAGCGGCTTGCAGGGTCGTCGTCGCCCGTGAGCTGACCAAGCTGCACGAGGAATTCCTGCGCGGAACCGTCGCTGAGGTCCGCGAGCAGCTCGCCGGACGCGACCGAATCCGCGGAGAAATCGTTCTGCTCGTCGACGCGCAGCCCTGCGGCTGCAACCGGCGCAGCGGCAGTCAGCGTCCAGGCCCGCATTGCTGAATTGAAAGAAACCGAAGGACTCGACGAGATGGACGCCCTCAAGCGCATCGCCCGCGAGCGCGGTGTCTCCAAGAGCGAGGCCTACCGCGAGCTGCAGCGTGAACGGGGGCGCCGATAAAGACTCTAGTTACTCTGTCCGCTGCGCGCAGGCCACGCGCGGAATCCCCTGCAAATCGGCGATAAAGCTCACGTTGCCCCAGCCGCTCAGCAATCGCTCCAATGCATCCTGCTGCCCGTGGCCGATCTCCAGCAGCAGCCATCCGCCCGGCTTAAGCGCCGCCTGCGCCTGCGGAATCAGCCGCCGATAAACATCGAGCCCCTCCGGCCCGGCAAACAGCGCCGAACCCGGCTCGTAGTCGCGCACCTGCGGTTCGAGTTCCTCGTCCTCGGCCACATACGGCGGATTCGACACGATCATGTCGAATTGCTCGCCCGCGACCGCCGTCAGCAAATCTGACTTGAAGAACCGAATGCGATCGCTCACCCCATGGCTCTCAGCATTCTCCTGGGCAACAACCAGCGCAGCCGCCGAGATGTCCAGCGCCGTGACCCGCGCCCGCGGCAACGCATGCGCCAGCGCCACGGCAATCGCGCCTGATCCCGTCCCGATGTCGGCAATGCGCAACGAAGCATCGCGGTCAGTTCGCGCCAGCGCGGCTTCGACGAGATGCTCTGTCTCCGGACGCGGAATCAGCACATCCGGCGTCACGCGAAACTTCAGCCCGAAGAATTCCTGTTCACCAATGATGTACTGGACCGGCTCGTGCCGTGCGCGCCGCGCCAGCCACGCGCTCATATAGCGCAGCCTGTTCGGCGGTCAGCTGCATCTCCGGATGGGTCAGCAGATAAGCGCGATCGCAACCGAGCACGTGCATGAGCAGCAGCTCTGCGTCACGCCGAGCGGTAGCAGAGGGTTCCAGCCGCAGGGCAGCGTCCCGCAAAGCAGTCTGCAGTGCAATGATGTTGCTCATCACCAAAGCGAGGCGGCAACAGGCATTCGATTAGCCGCCAATCGGCGCGAAGCGCGTGTGCCCGGACGGCAAGTCCTCGGCTTCCGCCTTCAGGCGCTCGGCGTTGTAGTGGGCCGTCAGCGCGTCGATCACCGGCTGCAGCCTGCCCTCCATCACCTCGGCCAGCTGATGAATCGTCAGCCCGATGCGGTGATCCGTAAGGCGGTTCTGCGGAAAGTTATACGTCCGGATCTTCTCGCTGCGGTCGCCCGATCCCACCTGCTGCTTGCGCTCCTTCGCCTGCGCCTCGTGCTGCTTTTCCATCTCCACTTCATACAGGCGCGCACGCAACACGCGCATCGCCTTCTCGCGATTCTTGATCTGCGATTTCTCGTCCTGGCAGCTCACCACCGTATTCGTCGGCAGATGCGTAATGCGCATCGCCGAGTACGTCGTGTTCACCGACTGCCCGCCCGGCCCCGACGAGCAGAACGTATCGATGCGCAGGTCCTTGGCCTCGATCTTCACGTCCACGTCCTCGGCCTCGGGCAGCACCGCGACGGTGATCGCCGAAGTGTGCACGCGCCCCTGCGTCTCCGTTGCCGGAACGCGCTGCACGCGATGCACGCCGCTCTCGTACTTCATCTGCGAGTAAACCCTGTTCCCTTCGATGATGGCGATGATTTCCTTCATACCGCCCACCGACGACTCCGAACTCGACAGCACCTCCACCTTCCAGCGGTGCTGCTCCGCAAAGCGCGAGTACATGCGGAAGACCTCGGCGACAAACAGCGACGCCTCGTCTCCGCCCGTCCCCGCGCGAATCTCGATGATGATGTTCTTCTCGTCATTCGGATCCTTGGGCAGCAGCAGCAGCTTCAGCGCCTCTTCAATCGCGGGCTACCGCTCCTCGAGCTGCATCAGCTCCTCCTCCGCCATCGCGCGCAGATCGGGATCGCTCTCCTGCATCATCGCCTTCGCATCGGCAATGCCCCGCGTCACCTGCTTGTACTCGCGATACTTCTCGACGACCGCTTCCAGGTCGCGGTGCTGCTTCGCGATCTTCTGATACTTCGGCTGGTCGGAGATGATCTCCGGATCGGCCAGCTGCTCGCCCAGCGATTCGTAGCGGGCTTCGATTTGTTCCAGACGCTCAAACATGGTCTTTTCTCACGGCGCGATAGCGCTTGTTTTCAGATTTAAAAGGGAAAATTGGGCGGAAAACGGCTGTATGCGGCGGGAGCCGCTAGAGAAGTGCGCCGTTGGTGAGCGAGAGCCGCATCTGGATTAGTGTACCGCTATTTGGATGCCGCAGGGCGCAGAAAAGGCGCAAGCCCGCGTCTATAGTGTGTTTTGGGAGTGTCACTTTGGGCTCCTTCTGAATGTCAGGCTCCCTGCTCCAATTCGCCGAGGTCTGCGACGCGCTCGCCGCGACCACCAAAAAGCTCGAGAAGCGCGCCATCATCTCCAATTACCTCCGAGGCCTCAGCATCGATGACGCCTCCCGCGCCGCGCTCTACATCGCAGGCACGCCTTTCCCAGAGACCGACCGCCGCTCCCTCAACGTCGGCGGATCACTTCTCAGCCGCGCGCTGGCAGAAGTCGCGGAAGCCAATCGCGACGCCATGCACGCCGCCTACCGCCGCCACGGAGATCTCGGCGCCGCCGCCCAGGATTTGCTCAACGCCCGCGAAATCCCGCCCGCATCCTTGACTTTGCAGCAGCTCGAAGATTCGCTCACCGCCATCGCCGCGGCGCGCGGCCCCGCGGCAAAAATGCCTCTGGTCCTGCAACTCCTTCGCAGCGCGACGCCAATCGAAGCGAAGTACATCCTCAAGCTCATCTCCGGCGACATGCGCATCGGGGTCAAGCAGAGCCTCGTCGAAGAAGCCATCGCCGCCGCATACAACGCCGAACCCGTCGCCGTGCGCCACGCAGCGATGCTCACCGGCAGCCTGCCGGAAGTCGTCGCCATGGCCGCAACGCACACTCTGGGCGATGCGCGGATGAAGCTGTTCCATCCCCTCGGCGTCATGCTCGCCAGCCCCGTCTCTACCGTGGAGGAAGCCATGAAGCGCTTCTCAGAAGAGACCGCCGTTGAGAACGATACCGACCAGCAGACCGCGACGGCCCTGATCCCCGGCCGCGTATCTATCGAAGACAAGTACGACGGCATCCGAGCGCAACTCCACTGCGGCGACCCCACTCAGGCCGGACGCGTCGAGCTGTTCTCTCGCAGCCGCGAAGACCTGGGCGAGTCATTTCCCGAACTCATCCACGCCTTCGCCGCAATCCGCGAGCCCGCCATCCTCGACGGCGAAGTCCTCGCCTGGAATCCGCGAGACGGCCGCGCGCTGCCCTTCACCGCGCTGCAGCAACGCCTGGGCCGAAAGCGGGTCACGCGGGAGATGCAGCAGGATGTCCCCGTCATCTTCATGGCCTTCGATCTGCTCTCCCTCAACGGAGACCTGTTAATCGAGCTGCCACTTGCGCAGCGCCGGCGGCATCTCGAATCCTTCGCCGTCAAGCACGCCGCAAGCACCCAAAGCTTCGAGCAACCGGGCCAATCCCTGCTCTTTCGCGCCTGCTGCCGATGCGCATACCGCGTTCCCGCGGCTCATGCTCGCCGGCACGACGTATCTGCGCACCGCCGCTCAACTCGACCGCGCCTACAGCGACGCCCGCGCCCGCGGCAATGAAGGCGTCATGCTCAAGGCGCTCGACAGCATCTATCAGCCCGGCAAGCGAGGACTCGCATGGCTCAAACTGAAACGTGAGCTGGCCACTCTTGACGTTGTCGTAACAGGCGCGGAGTTCGGCCACGGCAAGCGCGCCGGCGTGCTCAGCGACTACACCTTCGCCGTCCGCGACGGAGAAGACCTGAAGAACGTCGGCAAAGCCTACTCCGGCCTCACCGACGCCGAAATCGACGAGCTCACCCGCTTCTTCCACGAACACACCATCGAAGACTTCGGCGGCTTCCGAACCGTGGAACCACTCAAAGTCCTCGAAGTCGCCTTCAACAACGTCATGCGCTCTTCGCGGCACTCGAGCGGCTTCGCTCTGCGCTTCCCCCGCATTTTAAGGATTCGCGACGACAAGCCGGTCGACGAGATCGACACCCTGGCGCGCGTCGAAGAGATCTACAACGCCCAGCCCGACAAGCCCGTTGAATAAGATTGACGAGTCAGTGGCTGTGGCTGTGATCGTGGCTGTGCCCGTGATGGTGACCATGCGCGCTCACCTCTTCCACCACCATCACGCAGCCGTGAGCGACCTCGCACTCCACGTGCTCGAACTGAATCGTCGTGTGGTGAATATGGAAATTCTCACGCAGCCGGCCGTTGATCTGCTCCAGAATACGCGCGCTCTCTGACGGCGGAATATCGGCAATCGTCACGTGGCTGGCCAGCGCATGGGTCTGCGAGCCCAGGCTCCAGACATGCAGATCGTGCACGTCTTCCACGCCTTCAATCTCTTCGAGCGTCGAGCGTATCTGCGTCAGAGACAATCCGCGCGGCGTGCCCTCGAGCAGAATGTTCAGCGTCTCCCTCACAATCGACACCGATGACCACAGAATCAGGGCCGCAATCCCCAGCGAAAGCACCGGATCGATCCACGTCATTCCGGTGAACAGAATTGCCGCGCCGCCTGCAATCACCGCCGCGGTCGAGAGCGTGTCGCCCAGCATGTGGATGAACACACTGCGCAGATTCACGTCGCGGCTGCACCGCCACAGCATGGCGGCGATCACTCCGTTCATCACCACGCCCGCCGCCGCCACCAGCATCATCAGGCTGGGCTGGGGATGCACCGGCTCGGACAGGCGATGAATGGCCTCTACTCCGATCCAGATGCTGATGACGATCAGCGTCATCGCATTAAGAAATGCAGCCAGCACACCGGCCCGCTGATAACCGAATGTCTTCCGATCGGTCGCCGGGCGCCCCTGAAAATGAACTGCTACAAAAGAAAGCAGCAGCGCCAGCGCGTCCGACGCATTGTGCCCCGCCTCCGATACCAGCGCCAGTGAGTGCGCGCGCAGCCCGGCAACCAGCGTAAGCACCACGTACGCCAAGGTAGCAACCAGGGAAAGGCGCAATACGCGCTGCATTTTTCCCGTCGGAGTGGCATGGACGTGCATGAGTTAAGTCTATCGGCCCTGGGCCGGGGCTTCAATTGCCGACATAGGGCAACGCCCGCGCGAGACTTGCGTGGGGCTACCCGTACCGGAACGGAGTTTGCCGTGTCACGCAAACCACTCCAGTTCTCCGCCACCACAATGCTGTTGATCGGCCGATGCGGATCGTAACGTACCGAACACGGAAATCCCAGGCGACAGTCATAGATATTCACGTGATCGCGCAGGTTCGTCACGTCCTGCGAGCATTCATAGCTCACACCCGCAACGTCGTACTTGTAGATGATCAACTGCATTCCGCTGGGCCGTCCGCACTCATGCGGACCAACATCGGAAATATCCAGTATCGTTCCGTCGAGGATGCGGCCTGACTGCACAAGCTCCTGGCGGCGAAGCAGTTCCAGTTCCTCTTCACTGGGCCGCTTGCGAAGCGCGCGGTAAGCGACGATGCCTCCGATGCAAAGAGCGATCGCTGCGATGGTCCCCAGTGCTTCGGGATCGCGCAGTGAGAAATCGCTCATCGGCTCCTCCATCAGACGGTATTACTTGAAGCATATCCCACCTCGCGCCGGCCACGCATTGCACATCCGGTGGATTTCGACGGGACGAATCAGGATAGTTGCGAAATGGGAGGCGCATCACCGTTCCAGCGCCGCACGGTCCCACTTTGCAGCGTCCGCGGCCGCATCGTAGGTGCTCTCCAGAAACTCCATCAGCGCATCATCCGGCGACGGCTCACGTCGAAGATCTTCATACTTCAGAATGAATTCCGCCAGCGCCGTATCCCATTGAGCCGCCTGAGGCTTCACCTTGCTCTGCGCCAGGCCTGCCGGAACCGGCGCCGCGTAGCAGTAGAACGCCGCTTCGCCATAGCCGCCGTTTCCCGGCCAGAATCCGGCGCTGATCACCTCATGCGAGTAAGCCTCCCGCGTGATCGCATCCGCCCCCGGCCGCTCCGGAGCGCGCCTTCCCGAAAAGCGCGTAACCGCCAGATCAAAACTTCCCCAGAAGAAATGCACCGGGCTGACCTTGCCAAGAAATCCCGATGAAAACCGCTGGAAGATCGCTGTCGCACGCATCAGGATGTGCCAGAACCGCCGGACATATTCGGCGTCGTATGCGGCGTGCACGGTATCCTCGGCAAACGGAATTGGATCCTTGACCTCGACGGGAACCGGGTTGATCATCACCGACACGCCAAGCTGCGCGAGACAGCCGAGATATTCGTGATAGAACTCCGCCACCGATTGTGCCCGCAGCGGCATCTCCAGCCGCGCTCCCGAACTCATCCGGAACAACAGCCGATCATCGGCAAAATCAAATTCGATCTCCAGCACGCCATCGGGCAGCGGCATCGCTGCCGTGCTCAGCCCGCGCGCCGTCACGTAAAGAGGCACATTCCACCACTGCGCCTGCAAGGGACTGAGCGCCAGGCGCGTCTTGCCCACGATCTGCGTCCACATGTGCACTGTTGTCGCCGTCGCTTCCCACTCCCGCCAGGGAAGAGCCGGCCAGAGATCGCCGCTCGAGCCGTTAGTAGCCATGGCACTCCTGCTTGAAGGAGCCTATTATAAGCGCGACTTTTTACCGCACCATAACGGTCCACGCCGGCGACAAAAAGATGACATCCGCCTGACAACCGCCATCGTTCTTCTCAAGTACGCTCATGGGGTCGATGCGGCGTACCTTCTGCGCCGCGCGGCATCGTTACCTCCGCTTTGCTTGAGCGGGTGCCCCCGGAGTTGGCGAGGGTGGGGCACCCGTCCTTTTACTCGTTGCGCAGAGCGCGCATGGGGTCGATGCGGGTAGCGCGCATTGCCGGGATATACGAAGCCACCAGCGCCACCGCCATCAGCAGGATCGTCACCGCCGCCATCGTCCACGGATCGTAAGCGCGCACTCCATAGATCAGCGACCAGTGCGCCAGCATCTGCGCCAATGCCAGCGCCGCAACCAGGCCCACGCCCGCCCCGAGAATCGCCATCCTACCGCCCTCGCCGATCACCCAGCGCAGAATATCCCTCCGGTCGGCACCCAGCGCCATTCGGATACCGATCTCCTGCGTACGCTGCCCCACCAGGTAGGAAATCACGCCATACATACCCACCATTGCCAGGATCAACGCGAGTGCCGCAAACACCGCCAGCAGAATCATCGAGAAGCGCCGCGACGCCAGCGTCGTTGCGATGATCTCGTCCATCGAACGCATATCGTAGACGACCTCGTCGCGGTTCATCTGCCGCATCGATTCCTGAATGCTCTTCAGCGGTGCCCAGGCATCGCGCGATGAACCGATAAGAACATCGACCCCGTCGGGAATGCGTGCAATCTGCATCGGCGGCAGTTGCGCAAACGACTCGTAGATCTCGGCGCGCAGCGGATTGGTTGTGTCACTGTCCAGTCCCCACTGGTTCACGTGTCCGACCACGCCCACCACCGTAGCCGCGTCATCGAAATTCTGCAGATGAATCCGCTTTCCGATCGGATCGCCGGTTCCGAAGAACTTCCGCGCGAATAATTCGTCGACCACCACTACCCGCGGCGAGTGCTGATCGTCATTCTCGTTGAAAAACCGTCCCCGGATCAGCGAAATCCCCATGGCCTTCAGATAGCCCGGCTCGACGATGTACCGGATCGCCCAATGCATGTCATTCTGGCTCGCCGGCTTTGGTTCCCCCTCCAGCCAGAAAAGGCCCTCGTCGTCGTAGTTCATCGGGAACGCGCCCCACAGCAGCGACACGCCGCGCACACCCGGAGCCTGCTCGATCCTGCGGTCCACCTCCCGGGCATACGCGCGCACTGCATCCGCGGGCGCGCCCTTAAGCGACGGCGGTGCGGCCAGGCTCACAGTGAGAACACCGTGCGGCTGAAAGCCGGGGTCAACCTTCGACAACGCCACCATGCTGCGGATCATCAGCCCGGCGCCGCTCAGCAGCACCAGCGCAGTCGCCATTTCGAAAACAACCAGCGCACGCTGCGTCCCCTGGCGCGCTCCAGTCGGCCCGCGTCCGCCTTCCTTGAGCGTGTCCTGCAGATTCTCGCGGGAAATCCTCAGCGCCGGCAGCAAGCCGAACAGAATGCCGGCAGCCAGCGAAAGCAGCAGGGTAAACGCGAGCACCGGCACGCTCAAATGGATCTCCGATGCCCGTGGCAGTCTGCTGGGAGCCAGCTTGAGCGCGGCGCGAGTACCCCAGCTCGCCGCCGCCAATCCCAGCGCTCCGCCGGCCAGCGCAAGCATTGTGCTTTCCGTCAGCAGCTGCCGGATCACCCGTACGCGCCCCGCACCGAGTGCGATGCGCACCGCGAATTCCTGCGCCCGCGCGTTCGATCGCGCCAGCAGCAGGTTCGCAACATTGACGCAGGCAATCAACAGCACAAAGCCCACCGCCGCAAGCAGAGCAAGAAGAATCGGCTGCACCTCGCCGACCATGGACTGACGGAACGGAAGCAGTTTGGCGCGAATGCCGTGATCTTCCTCGGGAAAAGCCGCCGCCAGGCGATCGGACACATTATTCATGTCCGCCTGGGCCTGCTCCAGCGTGACGCCCGGCTTGAGGCGGGCAATTCCATGAATGCCCAGTCCGGCCGCTCGATCCTTCAGCGCCGTGTTTCCCCATTGCCCGATCGGCGCATAAATCTCGCTGGGGCGAAAACTCCCCACCGTAAGGTTGAAGTCGTCGGGGATCACGCCGACGATGGTGAAGTCACGGCCATCGAGCGTAAGCGTCTTCCCCAGAACATCGGGCTTCGACCCGAATTTGCGCTCCCAGAACCCGGCGCTGATCAACACCACCGGACTGCGGCCGATCTCGTCTTCACCCGGAGCGAACAGTCGCCCCAATGCCGGCTTCACCCCAAGAATCGGGAAGAAATCCGAGGAGACGAACTGTGACGGTATGCTCTCCGCCTCACCCGCTCCGGTCAGAACGAAGCTGTAGATGCGGGAGATTGCAAGCGCGGAGAGCGACTGATTGTCTCTTTGCCAGTCGCGAAAGTTAGGATACGAAACTGAGCCGGTATCAAAATTCGGCTTGCTCGCATGCACCGTCACTAACTCATCCGGCCGCGGGTAAGGCAGCGGATTCAGCAGCACTCCGTTGACAATTGAAAACAATGCGGTATTCGCGCCGATGCCCAGAGTCAGCGTCAAAATCGCAATGACCGCGAATCCCGGATTCTTCCGCAGCACCCGCAGGCCATAGACCACATCCTGCCCCAGCGTCTCAAGGAACGGCAGCCCTCGCCGCTCGCGATGCGCGATCTTTGCCTGCTCCAGCCCTCCCAGCCGGATCAGCGCCTGCCGCCGCGCCTCTTCTCTGCTCAGCCCGGCGCGAACGCCTTCTTCGATGTCCATCGCGATATGGCTGTCCAGCTCCGCCGCAAATTCCCCATCCGCGCCCTGGTCTCCGAACATCCCACGCAGCCGGAGTAACAGCGCCCGCAACTTCTTCATCCTCCCTCCTACTCAGCTCGCAACGCCCGCATGGGATCGATTGCCGCCGCACGCCGTGCCGGCAGGTACGACGCGAAAAGCGCCACCGCCAGCATCAGCCCGGCAGCCAGCGCAAAGACCAGCGGATTCATCGCGCCCACTTCGAACAGCAGGCTCGCCAGTAGCCGCGTCGAAGCGAGCGCTCCCGCCACGCCGATCGCCACGCCCACCGCCGCCAGACGAAGGCCGCGCAGCAGCATCATCCGCAGCACCTGTTCCCGCCGTGCGCCGAGCGCCATGCGCACGCCGATCTCGGGGGTCCGTTGCGTCACCGCATACGCCATCACTCCATAAATTCCGATGCAGGCCAGCACCAGCGCCAGCACTGCAAATCCCGAAATAAGCACGGAGCTTGCCCGCCGTAGGGCCAATGTCTGGCTCGCCAGCATGTCCATGGGAATCGCCCGAAATACCGGCAGTTCCGGATCCACACTCCACAGCGCCTGCTCGGCAGCCTTCACCATCACCGCAGGATCGCTCTCCGTCCGCAGCACGAACGCGACGATCGGAAATGGCTTTTGATCCAGAGGTCGATAGATGTCGGCATGTGTCGGCTGATCCTGGCCGAACGACTTCACGTCGCCGGTTACGCCCACAATCCGCCACCAGTCCGGCTTGTCGGCGCTGCCCAGATTCAGCTCTTCACCCACCGGATCTTTGCCCTTGAGGTACTCTTTCGCGAAGGTCTGGTTGATCATCACGACCTGCGCAGAGCCCGCGCGATCTGCATTCGTAAAAGCGCGTCCACGCAAAAGTGGAATGCCCATCGTCTGTAGATAGCTCCGGCGTCATCACGCGACTATCAGCCTCCGGCCCCTGCCCATTCTTCTGAGCCGGCTGCCCGCGCAGCAGAAAGTTGCTCATCCCCCAGAAGCCGGTGAGCGGCAGAAAATTCGTCGCCGCCGCACCTCTCACTCCAGGCAGTGCATTCATTCTCTTCACCACTTCATCGACAAGCGCACTCGTCTTCGCGGCATTCTCTCGGGGATACCGGTTCAGCGGCAAAAATACCTGCAGGGAGAGAAGGTGATCCGCCTCGAACCCGAGGTCTGCATTGATGACCCGCTGAAAGCTCGCAACCACCAGACCCGCCGATGCCAGCAGCATCAATGACAAGGCCACTTCCACGACGACAATCGCGTTCCGCGAGCGGTTCGAGTGCCTGCTCGCCGTGCTTCCCCGCGTCGCATCTTTCATCGAATCGCCGGCTTCCACCTGCGTGGCCTTGAGGACCGGCGCAATTCCGAACAGGAGCGCCGTCAGCAGCGTGACCGCAGCCGCAAACAGAAGCGCTCCGTGATCGACTGGAATCTCTGTCACCTTCGGGATCTGCAGATTGGCCACATCGTTGGGAAACAGCCCTACGAGCAGCCGCGTCCCTGCCAGCGCCAGCAGCACTCCGCCGATCCCGCCCATCACCGCCAGCAGCAGGCTTTCCGTCAGGAACTGCCGCAGCAGTCGCAAGCGCGTCGCTCCCAGAGCCAGCCGCACCGCGATCTCCTTCTGCCGTTCCGCATCCCGCGCCAGCGCCAGCCCTGCCGTATTCGCGCAGGCGATCAGCAGCACCATGGCCACCGCACCCAGCAGAATCAGTAGTGGCCTTCGAATATCGCCCGCCAGTTGTTCTCGCAAGGGAGTCAGCACCACCCGATTGCCGCCGTCTGTATCCGGATGCGCAGCGTCCACCTGCACCTCGAGCGCATCCATTGCCTTCTGCGCGGCCGCCGAGCGTCACCCCGGCTTCAACCGCGCCAGGATCCGCACATATGTATGTTTGAAATCGTCAAAGTCCGATGGAGCCATCGCCGCCGGCGTCCATATCTCGACCGTCTGCTGGATAGTCGAAGCCGCGCGGCATCACGCCCACAACGGTGTATGGCTTTCCCTCCAGAGTGATCGCCCGGCCAACCACGCTCGGGTCGGAATGGAACGTCGTCCGCCAGAGATGATCGCTCAACAGCGCGACATCCGGACCTTTGGGCTTGTCCTCCTCGTCTGTGTAGAGGCGTCCCAGTTGCGGCTGAACGCCGAGAATGCGGAGATAATTCGCCGACACGCCGTAGCCAATCAGAAACTGCGGCGCGCCTTCGCCAGTCAGCGTCTTCTCGTCGTCGTATGACGGAGCCATGTCTTCGAAGACGCCGCCCTTCTGCTTCCAGATCGCGAAGTCGCCGGGTGAGGAAGGCAGTGGCTGCCCTCCGCTTGCCTGATTCGCCGTCCACACGGCAACAATGCTTCCCGGATCCTTGTACGGCAGGTGCTTCAGCAACACTGCTTTCACTACAGAGAAGATCGCCGTCGTCGCGCCGATGCCCAACGCTAGCGTCACCACGCTCACGCACGCAAATCCCGGAGACTTCCCCAACAGCCGCAAGCCATACCGCACATCCTGCGCCAGCGTCTCGAGCATGGGCAGACTGCGGCGCTCTCGATGCGCGATCTTTGCCTGCTCTAGCCCGCCCAGCCGGATCAGCGCCTGTCGCCGCGCCTCTTCGCGGCTCAACCCGGCACGCACACCGTCTTCGATGTGCATCGCCACATGGCCCTCGAGCTCATCGGCAAAATCCCGCTCGGCCCTGTCGGAGGAGAACACGCCTCTCAGCCTTCGCCACAGCGCTTTCAATCTCCTCATGGAATCACTCCGCCCGCAGCGCCTGAATTGGATCCACTCGCGCTGCACGCCACGCAGGCACCAGGCAAGCTATCGCCGCGACCAGCAGTAACGTCGCAATGACGGATACAAATACCACCGCATCCAGTGGTCGCGTTGCATACAGCACCGATCGAATCAGCTGCGTGGCGGCAACGCTGCCCGCAATCCCCAGCACCAGCCCGATGAGGGCAGGCCTCAACCCGTCGAGCATCACCAGTTGCAGCAGTTGTCCGCGGCGCGCACCCAGCGCGATACGAATGCCGATCTCCGTCGTGCGCTGTGTCACCAGGTAAGACAGCACTCCGTAAAGTCCGACCGCCGCCAGCAGCAGCGAGAGGCCTGCAAACGCCAGCACCAGCGTCGCGCTGAAGCTCGAATTCGCCGTCGACTCACCCACAATCTGCTCCATGGTGAGAACCTTCGACACCGGCAGATCAGGATCCATCTGCGCAATCAGCTTCTGAATCGGCAAGGCCAGAGACGTCACATCGCCGCCGCGCGAATGAACGACCAGCATCACATCGACCGACTCCACCGGATTCCCGGACAGAATCGGAAACCAGATCATCGGCTTCACCGGCTGGTCCAGCGCGTAAAGCGTGTCGCCCACGATGCCGATCACTTCATAAGCATCACCTGGATCGCTCTCCCAACTGACAAACACGTGCTTCCCGATCGCATCCTCGTTCGGGAAATACTCGCGCGCAAACTGCTGGTTGATGACGATGTACTTGTCGTTCGTCATGCCCCGCTCGTCCTCGGTGAACACGCGCCCCCTGACCAGCGGAATCCCCATCGCCGAAAAGTATCCTGGATCGGCTGTCCGGTAGATCGCGAACTGGTGCACGCCCGGCGGCAGTGGAGGATGCTCGGGAAACCTGATTCCCGTGTTTCCGTAGTAGCCGTCGCCTGGAACAACGTTCGTCAGCCCGGCCCACTCGACCCCAGGAAGCGCACGCACTTTCTCGAGCAGCCCTGTATGAAAAGCCACAATCTGCTCCGGCTGGGCATACTTCGGCCGGCGCAGAAAATACTTCATGGTCAGGGTGTTGTCGGTCCGGCAACCCAGGTCGGCTGACCGAAGCCGCAGGAAGCTCTTGAACAGCAACCCAGCGCACACCAGCAGAACCACCGTCAATGCAATCTCTGCCGTCAGCAGCACCTTGCGCAGCGAGGCCCGCGAAGCACTCCCGCCGATGCTGCGTGAGGCATCCTGCAGAGCCGCCAGCACGCTGCTGCCCGTGGCGGAAATCGCCGGCAGCAGTCCCGCAAGCATTCCCGTCAGCAGCGTGATGCCTATCGCGAAGGCCACGACCACGCCGTCAGGATGCACCGCTTCGGCGCGCGGCATATCCACCCACCGTGTCGTCAGCCAGCGCGTAGCCCACACCGCCATCACCATCCCGACCGCACCGCCCGCAACGCAGATCAGAAGGCTCTCGGTAAGCTGCTCACGGCATAGCCGCATACGGCTGCTGCCCAGCGCCGTGCGAATGGCAATCTCCTTGCGCCGCGCCGCCGAGCGCGCCACCAGTAGATTCGACAGATTCAGGCAGGCAATCAGCAGCAGGCATCCCACTGCCCCCATCAGCACGTAGAGCGGCTTCTTCACTTCACCGACCACGTCGTTCACCAGCGGTTGAGAGATCACTCCCGTCGCGACCGGCCCCGAATTGTTGTAGCGAAGAAACAGCTGGTGCTGCACGCCGCTCACTTGCTGCGTCGCCTGCTCTATACTTACGCCCGGCTTCAACCGCGCGATCACATGTCCCATGTGATTAAAGTGGCTTTCGATGTTTTGCGGATTTTCCTCCAGCCGATAAGGGGTCCACAGCTACCACGGGAGCTGGATAGGTAAACCATTTCGGCAGAACTCCCACCACGGTGTACGGTTGCGAGTTGAGCCGGATGGTTTTGCCCAATCAGGGACGGATCGGCATTAAATCGCCGCTTGAACAGGCTCCAGTTAAGGATGACCGTACGATTCGCGCCTGCCCTGTCGTCCTCCGGACTAAACGACCGGCCGAAGCACCGGCTGCACGCCCAGTGTCGAAAACACATTCCACGAGCCGTACGCCGCGCTCACCATTTCGGGGAGCTCGTTCCTGTCACCCGAGAGGTTGTAGCCCGACCAGCGCCAGATGGCCATCTGCTCGAAGCCATGCGACGCCTTCTGCCACTCGTAGAAGTCGCCAGCGGCATCCACATTGCGCAGATTCGGATTCTTCGGGTCGTCCTGGCCGTACAACATGACCAGCCGGTTGGGATCGGCAAACGGCAGAGGCCTCAGCAGCACCGAGCGCACCACTGTAAAGAGCGCGGCGTTCGCCCCGATCCCGATGGCGATGACCAGAATCGAAACTATGGCAAATCCGGGATTCTTCCTGAGCGTGCGCACGCCATAAGCCACATCTCGGCCCAGCGCCTCAACCACCGGCAAGCCGCGCCGCTCCCGCTGCGCGATCTTCGCCTGCTCCAGTCCGCCCAGACGGATCAGCGCCTGCCGCCTCGCCTCTTCACGGCTCAGCCCCGTGCGCACGCCGTCTTCGATGTCCATTGCCAGATGGCTCTCCAGCTCCGCCGCAAAGTCGCCTCCGACGCGGCCCGAGCCGAACATCCCGCGCATCCGCAGCCACAACGCCCGCAACGTCCTCGGCAGGTTCGGCATCACGCCTCCTCTGCGGGCGAAAGAAACCGCGCCAGGATGGCAGTCGTCTGCTCCCAGTCGGCCGCCTCCTTCTTGACCTGCGTGCGCCCGGCCTTGGTCAGCTCGTAATATTTCGCCCGGCGATTGTTCTCCGAGGCGCCCCAGCTGGATTTGATATAGCCTTCCTGCTCCAGCTTGAGCAGCGCCGGATAGAGCGTTCCGTAGTTGAGCGAGAGCAGGTCGCCGCTGGTCTGTTCAATGCGGCGCGCAATGCCATAGCCGTGCAGCGGCCCCATCGTCTCCAGCGTCTTCAGAACCATGAGGGCCAGAGTGCCCTGCCAGACGTCCGCTTTGTTGCCCACAAATCGCCTCCTATTGCTATGCCATAGGACTATCGCACAATTCCTATGGGAATGCAATAGGTGCTGGCCCACGGGCGAATGCGCTTCGCGCCGCGGCGTGAGCAATGAACGCCTGGTTCTTTAGCTCAGAGCACGAGTCGCCAGGTTCACCGTTACCGTGTCATCCGGCGTCTTGGTGACGCCGCCATCGGATTCGGGATGGAACTCGATGGTCAGCGTGGTCGCCGTAACCACCAACCGCAGATAGCCGAAGTCCGTGTCATCGTAGCTCTCAAGCGTAAGCGTGCTGTCGATCTTGTAAGGCGTGCGGAAGGTACCCCGCATGGTCGAGAGCGGTGTGTGGCCTCCGCAGCCGGCGATGACGTAGGGGACCTGGATATTGTTCACCGTGCGTGTGAAGCGCTCGTAGTTATGCACGTGACCGGAGATGACCGCGTGCGGCCAGACTCCGGCGGCTGTGCACGCACTGTCGATGTCGGCCAGCATCTGCGGGCTGCCTCCGTGGGTGGAATCACCACTAAAGGGCGGATGATGAACGGCGATAATGACCGCGCCCGCGTACTTCTCGCTCTTGACCCGCTTCAGCGCAGCGGTGAGAAAGTCGACTTGGCGGCTGTCAAGGACCGTATTCATGCCCCCCTCGTCAGAAATCACGCCCGGATCCTCGAGTACGTTGCTGTAGAGGCCGAGGATCCGGACAAACGGCGCATCAAAGGTGTAATAAACACCGGGCTGAATCATGGCCGTGCGTACCAGCCCGCCGGCATCGGGAGTGACTACCGGCTCTGCGGCGCAAAAGTTGGCCAGGAAGGCCGCGAGCGTAGGAGCCGGATCGCTCGCGTAGACCACACCATCGTGATTACCGGGGATGCCGAGAATCGGTGCCGGATAGGAGCGATAAGGCTCGTAGAACTGGTCGTAGTAATAGGCCGCCTCGCCAAAGTAGTAGACGACGTCGCCCAGGTGATAGAAGAACGACGGCTCATCGGCGGGGTTCGCCTCGGTGAAATCCGACACCATCTTGTCCGCTACCAGCGACTGGGTCGTAGGACCTTCGACACTGCCGGTGTCCCCGACCGCGTGAAAAACAATTTGTCCGCTCTTCTGGATTGCCGCAGATTTCGCCGCGCCTGCGCTTCCGTAAATCTGCGCAAGCGTCAGAACCGGCTCGACAGCTCCGCCCTTAGGCTGCGGCACCGGCTCGAGATTGGTGAGCTCGGCAAACTCTGGTCGGTTACCGGGTGTTTGAAGCCGGTAGGGTCTGGAGACGGCATGGGCTGCGCAAACACCGGCTGGGGCGTTGCCGCAGCGCCGCCTCCGGACTTGCCGCCTCCGGATTTGCCGCTGCCCGGTTTCGGGTGATGCTTTTTGCTGGACTCGCTGTGGGAAGGGGAAGACTTGGCCATTGAACCTCTCAGATTTCGCCGGCGGGCGAGAAGTTGCTAACGGACCAAGATAGCCCGGTAAGCGCACACACGACATGAATTCCTGTTCATATGCGCTAATTTCAATGATTTGCCGCCGGAACCATTCGCACTTGCCTCCCCCGAGTGCCAGAAAATTTGGCCCTGTAACACGATTGGTGACTTGTCAGCCGTAACAAATTCCGTACATTTGTCACAAAGATGTTAAAGATGGCGGTTGACCTTGCCGACGTCTTAAGCATCTAGCAAGTGCATAGGGCCCCAAAAACCAACGATTCAGAACGCACCGGGGAGGGCAGAATGATTCCCGAAGAACACGCGCTTCGTCAGCTCTTTCATCGCACCGTTTCAGAGTGCTACGCCGAACATCTTGGCGTTCACGATCGGGAAGTCACCTCGTACGTCGCCGATCTGCTTACGGAATTCTGCGTCGTCGAAAATCTCTACTGCATCCGCGATCCAGACGGCCGTCCGGTAAAAGATGTTTCCCAGATGCTGGCTGCCTCCGACCCCATCAATGGAACTGCGCCTTCTTTCGACGCCGAGCGTAAGGTGCGCAAGCACATCGGCGATTACGCCTTGTTCTCCACCGGAATGTATCCCGAAGCTGTGCAGCGCTCAAAATTCGCAGGCGATACCAGTTTCCTCGAAATGGTTCGCACCGGCAAGGAGAGCTATTACATCGTCTCCCAGTTCAATCTCTTCGAATACCAGAACGAAGCTCCCTTCTTCGGGCGCCTCGCCGAAGACTTCGAGAGCTACATGTACGGCCTTACCAAAGTAAGAGGAGAACTCGATCGGATGGGCGCGCCCCTCCACGTGATGTAGGCCGGGTGGAATTCCTTAGCGCTGCGCTTACGGCATCTTCACGACCGTAAACAAATCGACGAGATTGCCGTCGGGATCGCGAAAATAGGTGGAGCGGGTACCCCACGGCTGAGTGCTCGGCTCCTTAACCCATGTCTTCACAAGGTCGTGCAGCCGCGCATATTCACGATCGACATCGCCCACCTCGAACTCCAGAACCAGGCTGTGATTTTCACCCGGATCGCGCCGAACCGGGAATGTACTTCTCCTGCGCATTGGCCGAAAACAATGCCAGTACTCCTCTAGTCGTGCGAAATTCGACGTAATCGGCGCCATCTTTGTGCGGTTCTATGCCCAGGACCTGCGCGTAAAAGGCGGAAAGGCGATTCAGATCCGCCGTAATCAGACAGGTATTAACCAGAACTGGCGGGGCGTTCGGAGGCGGCACACTTTTGCCGCTTGAGCTGGCGTGAAGCGCCAGAGCCAGCGCCACAATCGCGATGCCGGTTCCCAGAAACGCCGCGGAGGCTACGCGTCTCTTCATAGCAGCACTCCCAATTTCCGATCTGTGCGGCTACAAAATGTACCGCGACAGATCCTGGTCCTTCACAATCGACGCCACCTGCTGGCGCACGTACTCCGGATCGACCACCATCACCTTCTCCATGCCGCCATCAGCGGTCTGCCGCTCGATCACCGGCAGCGGCACTGTCGGCTCCGGTCGCGGCGCCGCCGCCACCTCCAGCACAATGCCTTCGCTCTGCGGCTGCGCCTTGATCAGGTCCGGCGCCTGGAAGCTGATCTCGTCCAGCACCCGCTCCATGATCGTGTGCAGCCGCCGCGCCCCGATGTTCTCCGTCGTCTCATTCACCCGGAACGCGAACTGCGCCATCTCCTCCAGCGCCTCCGGCGTGAACTCCAGCTTCAGCCCCTCGGTCTCCAGCAGCGCCGTCGTACTGCTTCACCAGCGACGACTTCGGCTCCGTCAGAATCCGCATAAAATCCTCCACCGTCAGCGACTTCAACTCCACGCGGATCGGAAACCGCCCCTGCAGCTCCGGAATCAGATCGCTCGGCTTCGATACGTGGAACGCGCCCGCCGCAATGAACAGAATGTGGTCCGTCCGCACCATCCCATAGCGCGTGTTGACCGTCGTCCCTTCCACAATCGGCAGAATGTCCCGCTGCACGCCCTCGCGCGAAACATCCGGCCCGTGCCCGCCCTCGCGCCCGGCAATCTTGTCGATCTCGTCCAGGAAGATGATGCCGGAGTCCTCCACCCGCTCCACCGCCAGCCGCGTCACCTGGTCCATGTCGATCAGCCGCTGCTCTTCTTCCTGCACCAGGTACTCGAACGCCTCGCGCAACCTTCATCTTCCGCTTCTTCGTGCGCTGGCCAAAGATGTTCGGCAGCATGTCCTTGAAGTTGATGTCCATGTCTTCGATGCCCTGGTTGCGAGATGATCTCGAACGCCGGCGTATTGCGTTCGCGCACGTCCATCTCCACCATGCGCTCGTCCAGCTTGCCTTCGCGGAACTGCTGGCGCAGCTTCTCGCGCGTGCGTCCATGCGAATTCGCTGCGCATCGCCGCTCGCAGCCGGGAAGCTGAGCGTGTTGCCCTCGATGCATGGGGACTCCGGTGCGATCCCGCGCCGGCCGCGATGACGACGCCGGAGCCGGCGTGGGAGGCGGCAGCAGCAGGTCCAGCAGCCGCTCCTCCGCATTCATCTCCGCCTTGTCCTCCACGTCCTCCAGCTTCTCTTCGCGCACCATGTCGATGGCGATCTCCACCAGGTCGCGCACCATCGACTCCACATCGCGCCCCACGTAGCCCACCTCGGTAAACTTCGACGCCTCCACCTTCAGGAACGGCGAGTTCGTCAGCTTCGCCAGCCGCCGCGCAATCTCCGTCTTGCCCACGCCCGTCGGCCCGATCATGATGATGTTCTTCGGCATGATCTCGTCGGCCAGCTCCGGCGACAGCTTCTGCCGCCGCATGCGGTTGCGCAGCGCAATCGCCACCGCGCGCTTCGCCGCATGCTGGCCCACCACATACTTGTCCAGCTCCGCCACAATCTCGCGCGGAGTCAGCTCATCCAGCGCCAGTCCTGGTCTTCCGCGGTTCCCGGTAAATAAATCGCCATAGCTCGCCTGCTCCTTCTTCGGCCGTTCGTTTGCTCGGCCTGCCCTCAGCGCGTTCAGTTCTTCGATCGTGATCTGTTCGTTCGTATAAATGCAGATCTGCCCCGCAATCGTCAGCGCCTTCTCCGCAATCTCGCGCGCCCCAGCTCCGTGTTCTCCATCAGCGCCCGCGCCGCCGCCAGCGCATACGACCCGCCGCTGCCGATCGCCGCAATCCCCTCGTCCGGCTCGATCACGTCGCCCTTTCCGCTGAGCAGATAGGTCTGCGCTCAGATCCGCAACCATCAGCAGCGCCTCCAGATGGCGCAGCATCTTGTCGGTGCGCCAGTCCTTCGCCAGCTCCACCGCCGAGCGTCCCAGGTTCCCCGCATACTGCTCCAGCTTGGCCTCAAACCGGCCGAACAGCGAAAACGCATCCGCCGTCGAGCCCGCAAAGCCCGCCAGAATCTTGTCCTGGTACAGCCGCCGGATCTTCTTCGCCGAGTGCTTGATCACCGTTCGCCCAGCGTCACCTGGCCATCGGCAGCCATCACCACGCTGCCGTTGCGCCGCACGCAAAGCACGGTGGTCGAGCGGATGCGCGGCGAGCGGGCCTGATCAGCTTGAGCGGAGACGAAATTGCCGCCAGACTCGGCGGCCGAGGAACTTCTCTGTTTCGACATTCTTTGAACAAGTATAAACCCGACCCAACCGCAGCGTGGTCTACTGCGGAGCCGGCTGCGCGGGCGTCTGCCCCTGATTCTTGAGTTCCGTTGTTCTGGTCTTTGTCCTTGTGCCCGAAGACCTTGCCCATTTCCACCCCGAAGTGCGGTTCAGAGCGTGTGCCCGTGATGGTGATGGGAACCTCAGTGCCCGCTCCGTTCTTCATGAACAGCGGATCGGCGACTTTCAGGGCCCATGACTTCCAGCCCGTCACCATCTCGGAAACCTTCGCCTGCAGGCGCGCAGTTCCTTCAAAATTGAAGGTCTCCCCGTCAAGCGTATAAACACCATTCATCGCTACCTCTGCGCCCGGCACCTGGTAATCGAGGTTGTTTATGGTCATCTTCTGCTCCCCGAGTTCGAAATCTCCCTTCATTGAAGAAGCAATGTCTGGAGGATCTTCCTTTTTTCCTTGATCTCCTTAGCTTCCTTGGGCTTGCCCTGACCGCGCAGGCTTAACTCGTCTACCTTCGACCTGAATCTTCTCGCTCGTGAAGTGCACATCGGCGATCTGAAAATTCCCTTTCAGATGAGCCAGTCCAACACCGTTCCCTCACCCGGCGGCAAATGCATTTTGGTATGCATCACCAGATCACCCGTCATCACCGGAGGCTCAGTCTTCACTCCCAACCTCAGCATGTCGTCAATCCGTGCCGGCGAGATCGTCACATCCAGCGTTGATGTCATGACCCGGAACCCCCTGCGCCCGCACCACGTAACGCCTGACGCAAGAATATGCGAATGCGCGAGCATCGCATCGACCGGCAGCAGATGTGTATCGCCGTTCGTGCCATCTACGATTGCGTGAAACTTCGTGTGCAGCGGCATAGGATGGTTGGCGGTGGTCCAGCCGGAAATCCGGCGTGTCCGTCTCGCCATCCACCACAATGTTGTTGAGCGTGCCGGTGTATACCCCCGTCGAGGAGAGGATGCCGCCAATGCCCTTGAGGGTGCTCAGGTCGGCATGGCTGAAGCTGTATTTGCCGCGCACCGGCGAGTCTCCCGGGCTATGTGTGTTGTAAGGACCGAAGTAGCCGGTCGAATCGATATCCCCGACCGGCTTCGGATTCGTAAGAATGGCATGAAACTGCATCGGCTGATTCGCGCCCACTGAATTCATGCGCAGTTTGCTGATCTCAAAGTCCAGCGGGACCTTTCCCGGCTTGCTGGTGCCCAGAACAAGCCTGGCGTTGTCGATCTGCAGCTCGTCAACCAGGATCTCTATCTTCCCCGACCCCGAGCCACCTTGGTTCAGCTTCGGAATATCGTGCCGCTGCTCTTTCGGCGGCAGATTGATGGCCAGTCCCGAGAGCCGCACCAGTCCCACGTGCATCGGAGTGCGGAAAAGATCCTGCCAGCCTGTCCTGAATGAGAATTTGTCGACCGAAAAAAGTGGCTGCTGCATGTCCAGATTGTTGGGATACAGCTTGAGCCCGCCGCCGTTCACTTCGAATCCCTGAAGCACCGAGACATCAAAGGTAGCCAGCTCCACGCGGCTGTCGAAGCGCGTCGAAAGCGTATTGATCACCCGCGCGCGCAGGATCGGCTCAGCGCGGCGGAAATAGATGGCTACGACGGTAAAAGACGGCGGCAGCGAGCAAAAACAGGACTACAGCAATCCACATAAAGACACGAACCATCCGCGACCGTCGCGGCCGGAATCCTTCAGCTCAGACGTATCGGCCACTTTCTCTTTCCCTCCCCCAGGTTTTTGGACCAGGCATGTAAGGGGTTAGAGGCAATTTTATGACGCTGCGTTGGTTTACCATGCTCCCTACGCAGTTTTCGGAAGGTCAGCGATAGATGCAGATGTCGTCGTCGGCCTCGGTGAATTGCTCTGGGATATGCTGCCCGCCGGAAAGCGGCTTGGCGGCGCACCCGCGAACTTCACCGTGATGTGGTCGCGTCTGGGCAATCGCGAGCGTGATCGCCAGCCGTCTCGGAAACGACGCACTCGGGGCCGAAGCGCGCGACATGCTCCAGGCCTTACCCGCCGATGTCGGGCTCCTTCAGATAGATGCCGCTCATCCCACCGGCACCGTCGGAGTCGAGATTCACGACGGCGAGCCGCACTACATCATCCACGAGCCCGCCGCCTGGGACTTCATGGAATGGACGCCGGAGTGGCAGGCTCCCTGGCCGAATCCGCCGACGCCGTCTGCTTCGGCTCTCTGGCCCAGCGCGACTCCGACTCCCGCGCAACCATCCGCGAGTTCTTAGCCGCCACGCGCCCCGAGTGCGTGCGCGTCTTCGACGTCAATCTGCGCGCCCCGTTCTTCAATGCCGATGTCATCGCAGCCTCGCTTGCCTCGGCTACCATCTTCAAGCTGAACGAGCTCGAAGTCCCGCAGGTTCTTGCCATGCTGGATATGCCTCAACCTGCCGCCGACTCTTGACGAGAGGCCGCGCTCCTCTCAGCCACTGGCCCTGCCTTCCACAGAAGTACCCGCTACAACTCGTCGCCATCACCATGGGAGGCGAGGGCAGCCTGCTGGTCACCCGCGAAAACTTCCATCGCCATCATGGAGTTCCCATCAAAATAGCCGACACAGTGGGTGCAGGCGACGCCTTCACTGCGGCTCTTGTCCACGCGCGCCTGAGCAGGCGCTTCTCTCGCCGCGAGGTGAACGAGACCGGAAATCGCTCGGGGCGGATGGGTAGCGTCGCAGCCTGGCGCCATGCCGCCTCTCGACAGCGTCACCCTCGCCGCGATCACTGACCAGATTCGCGCCGCGCTCGACGACGAGAAGTTGTCATGAAGCCTCGAAAAGATGTATCGTCGCGTGAATAAATGACACATTTTCCGACCCCTCAGGAACGCCGGGCACTGGGGCGCGCCCGCCGCAAACAGCTTGCCCGCCAGGAACATTCACAATGGAAACCCGAGGGCCGCCGCCGCGGACCCCTCGAGCTCCTGCAGACTCCATGCGCGGCCGCGTCCCGCACTCGTCACCCTCAAATACCAGCGCATGCCCGCGTCGCCCTTCGGCTTCTTCCGCGGCGCCGTGCCCGTCATGGCCTCCGATCTCTCGCCCTGCCCAACACCGGCATCATCACCCAGCTCTGCGGCGACGCGCACGTGCGCAACCTCGGCGCCTTCGCCGCGCCCGACGGCCGCCTCGTCTTCGACATCAACGACTTCGACGAGACCATCCGCGGTCCCTTCGAGTGGGACCTCAAGCGCATGGCCACCAGCCTCGTCCTCGCCGGCCGCGAGCCGGCGCGCGAAGCACGCGCCTGCGACGACGCCGTCCTCGCCTTCGCCGAGCGCTACCGCAAGATGCATCGCACCTTCGCGCGCATGCCGGTGCATCGGAGTGGCGCGCTATCAGGTCCATCGCCTGCAGGTGTCAGCCCAGTTCCAAAGCCGCTGCTCAAGGCCGAGCGCGCCACTCCGCTGCACACTCTCGAGAGCTCACCGTCGCCCGTCCAAGCGCCGCCCGCCGAGAACGCGCATCTTCAAGGAGATCAAGCCGCATCGCTGACCCGCGTCACCGGCGCCCAGCGCCGCGCCGTGCTCGACTCGCTCAGCGACTACGCCAAACCCTGCAGCCCGAGCGCCGCCACTTCCTCGCCCAGTACACCCCATCGACGTCGCCTTCAAGGTCGTCGGCACCGGCTCCGTCGGCCTGCGCGACTACTGCATCTACATGCAGGGCAACGGCCCCGGCGACCCGCTCTTCCTGCAGATCAAGGAGGAGCCCGTCTCCGCCTACGCGCCCTATCGGCGACTCCCGACCGGCTCCACACCAGGGCCAGCGCGTCGTCGACGGCCAGCGCGCCATGCAGTTCCAGTCCGACCCCTTCCTCGGCTGGACCACCATCGCCAGCCGCGACTACCTCGTCCGCCAGCTCAACGACCACAAGGGCTCGCTCGAGCTCGAGGACCTCGCCGGCGAGGGCCTGCTCGAATACGCCGCCGTCTGCGGCGAGCTGCTCGCCCGCGGCCACGCCCGCGCCGGCGACCCCTGCGTCCTCGCCGGCTACATCGGCACCGGCGCGCGCTTCGACGACGCCATCGCCCGCTTCGCCGCCGGCTACGCCGACCAGACCGAGAAAGACTGGGAAGAACTGAAAATCGCCCGCAAAGCTCCGGCAAAAAAGTGTGCGACGGAAAAACCAAACAAGTCCGCGAGGAAGCAGGTCAAGAAAACCTGCCCGCAACGACGAGCGGGCGCGAAGATTAAATCAACCGAAACCGCAGGGCAGCAAGGCAGCGACGTAACGATATACCGTTCGAAACACTTCTTGGATACAAATGGTCGCCCCTCTTTTATATGGGGCCGAAGGCGCGGATCGCTGGACGCGCAGTCCCCCCGTTAAAATAGATTCATGCTGCAACTCGCCGACGCGGGCAAGCGATTTGGCCCCAAACTGCTCTTTGAGAACGCCAACTGGCTGATCACGCCGGATGAGCGGACCGCTCTGGTCGGCGCCAACGGCACCGGCAAATCCACGCTGATGAAGATCCTCGCCGGGATCGACGGCCTCGACTACGGCCAGGTGCAGCGCACCAACGGCATGAGCATCGGCTACCTGCCGCAGGATGGCCTCGCGCTCTCCGGCCGCACCGTCTTCGACGAATGCCTGTCCGTCTTTGATGAGTTCTCGGGCTGGAAAAAGAGATGGAGACTGTCGCCGCCTCGCTCGCCGACTCGACCCCGAAAGCGACGCCTATGCCGCCGCCGCCGACCGCTTCTCCGAGATCGACTCCAGTTTCGTGCCCACGACGGCTACGCATTGGACGCGCAGGTCGGCACCGTGCTCACCGGCCTCGGCTTCTGCAAAGAAGACTGGCAGCGCCGGACGGAAGAGTTTTCCGGCGGCTGGCAGATGCGCATCGCGCTCGCCAAACTGCTGCTGCAAAAGCCCAGCCTGCTGCTGCTCGACGAGCCGACCAACCATCTCGACCTCGAAACCCGCAACTGGCTGGAAGACTATCTGCGCACCTATCCCAACGGCTACATCCTCATCTCCCACGACCGCTACTTCCTCGACGTCACGGTCAACAAGATCATCGAGATCTGGAACAAGAGCATGCACGTCTACCACGGCAATTACGAGAAATATCTCCAGCAGAAGGCCGAGCGCCGCACCCAGTTGAAGCCGCCTACAGCAACCAGCGCGACCGCATCGAGCAGCTGGAAGCCTTCATCAGCCGCTTCCGCTACCAGGCCACCAAGGCCAAGCAGGTGCAAAGCCGCATCAAGGAGCTGGAAAAGATCGAGCGCATCGAGATGCCCGAGGAAGAGCCGATCATTCACTTCACTTTCCCGCAGCCGCCGCCCTCAGGGCGCACCGTCGTCGAGGTCTCAGGCCTCTCGAAGAGCTACGGCCCGAAGCAGGTGCTCCACGACGTAGCTTCACCATCGACCGCGGCGACCGCATCGCGCTGGTCGGCGTCAACGGCGCCGGCAAGTCGACCCTGATCCGCCTGCTCTCCGGCGCAGGACACGCCCACCACCGGCACCCTCAAGCTCGGCCACAACGTTCTCGCCGAATACTTCGCGCAGGACCAGTACAAGGTGCTCGACCCCGGCGCCCGCATGCTCGACGACATCGGCAGCATCGCGCCCAAAGTGCCGCAGACCGAACTGCGCAGCCTGCTGGGCTGCTTCCTCTTCTCCGGCGACGACGTCTTCAAGACCGCTTGGCGTCCTCTCCGGCGGCGAGCGCAACCGCTACGCCCTGGCCAGGATTCTGGTCAGTCCCGGCGAACTTCCTGCTGCTCGACGAGCCGACCAACCACCTCGACCTGCGCGCCAAAGACGTCCTGCTGGAAGCCATCAACTCCTTCACCGGAACCGTCATCTTCGTCTCCCACGACCGCTACTTCATCGACCGCCTCGCCACGCGCGTCTTCGAAGTCGCCGACGGCGCGGTCAACGTCTACCCCGGCAACTACGAAGATTACCTCTGGCGCAAGGAGGGCGGAGCCGAAGCCCTCGCCGCCGCAACAGTCCGCTGCGGAAAGCTCCCGCCGCGCCCGTTCTCCCCGACTCCCAACGGCCACAGCCCCCGAACCCGCAGCGAAAGAGCCGGCTCGCCGCGTGAATCCCATCAAGCTGAAGCAGATGCAGGACCGCCCAAGTTCGTCGAAGAAGAAATCCCCCGCCTCGAAGCCTCCATCGGCAACGCCGAGCAGTCCTGGGCGTCTCTCGTCAGCGCCGAAGAACCGCCCGCGTCTCCCGCGAGTTGGAAGACCTGCGCGAGAAGCATGCATCGCTCACCGGCGAGTGGGAAAAGCTGATGGAACAGCTCCAGGAGCAGCCAGAGCCGAAACGCTTTTGCGCCGACGCCTGTCGGAGGCTCCGCCGCCCGCTCCCTTCATGAGGCATAATCAAGGTATGCCACCCCTCTGGAAGCCCGATAGCTGGTCCGAGCGTCTTGCCGAACTCGAAGCGCGCACCGGAGACCTCAAAGAAGCTCCACTCCGCCGCGACGTGCGTTCGCTCGGCATGCTGCTCGGCGAAGTCCTCCGCGAGCAGGCCGGTGACGCGCTCTTTGAAAAAGTCGAAGAACTGCGCATCTCCGCCATCCGCCGCCGCGAGGCGCTGGCCGAAGGATCAATAAAAGAGGCGGAAGATCTGCTCCAGCTGGCCGTTCTCGGCGCAAACACCATGCCGGTCGACCAGGCCTATCAGTTGAGCCGCGCCTTCGCCTTCTACTTCGAGCTCATCAACCTCGCCGAAACCAACCACCGCAAGCGCCGCCGTCTCTCCCTCCAGCTCAGCGGAGAAACCGTCGCCCAGCGCGGTTCGCTCCGCGGAACCCTGCGCGCCATGCATCGTGTCGGCATCTCCGCCGAAGAGGCCCTCGACTGGCTGCAGAAAATCTTCATTGTCCCCGTCTTCACCGCGCACCCCACGGAAATCGCCCGCCGGTCGGTTCTGACAAAACGCCGCCGTATCGGAGAATTCCTCGAGCGCCTCGACCGTATCCCCATCCCCGACGAGCAGCTTGCCGCTCTCGAAGAATCCCTCGTCGCCGAGATCACCGCGCTCTGGCAGACTGATGAAGTACGCAGCAGCCGCCCCAAAGTCGCCGACGAAATCAAGATGGGCCTCGACTACTACGAAGTCTCCATCTTCGAAACCCTTCCCGGCCTCTACCAGGAAGTCTCCGCCGCCCTCAAAAGCGAGTACAACCTCGACATCGACATCTCCGAGCTGCCCCTGCTGCTCGGCTTCGGCTCCTGGATCGGCGGTGACCGCGACGGCAATCCATTTGTAACTCCCGACGTTACAAGAGAAGCCATTCGCGACGCCAAAACCCGTCTGCTCGCCTACTACGACCATCGCCTGCAACTCGCCATCGACCTGCTCACCACCTCCGCCCAGCAATTGCCGGTGAGCGCCGAGCTTCGTACCCAGCTCGATTCGTATCTGAACACGTTACAAATCAGCGCCTCGCAGGTCTTCGGCGGCCATTTCCAGTTCGAGCTCTACCGGCGCTTCCTGGTCTGCGTCCACGCCCGCATGCTGCGCACCGCCGGCCAGCATATCGCCGACGCCGAAAGCCTCGAAGCCTTGCTCACCTCGCTCCCGCCTACTGCTCCGCCGCCGAGTTCCAGCACGACCTCGAAATCCTGCGCCGCAGCCTCGCCGAAAACAACGGCCTGCGCCTCGCCCAGGCTCTCGTCGACCCGCTCATCCTGCTCGTCCGCACCTTCGGACTCCACCTGCACACCCTCGACGTCCGCCAGCACGCCCGCATCCACCAGAAAGCCCTCGAAGAAGCCTCCGCCTGGTGCGGAGAAAACGCCGGCAACGTCCCCGGCTCGCTCAGCGCCGAAACCCGCGACGTCATCGAGACCCTTCGCGCCGTCGCCGAGGTAAAAGCCGGCTGCAGCCCGGAGACCATCCGCCAGTACGTCATCAGCGGAGCCGCCACCGCCGAAGACGTCCTTGCCGTCGTGTGGCTCGCGCGCCTGGGAGGCGTCGAAGTCGCCGCCAGCGGCCGCGATCCCGGCCTCATGCCCGTCCCGCTCTTCGAGTCCATCGAGGATCTGCAGAACGCACCCGCCGTCTGCCGCAAGCTCTGGACCGCACCCGACTACCGCAAGCTGCTCGAAAGCTGGGACAACACCCAGGAAGTCATGCTCGGCTACTCCGACTCCAACAAAGACGGAGGCATGCTCACCAGCACCTGGGAGATCTTCCGCGCCCACCGCGCCCTGCATG
This sequence comes from uncultured Acidobacteriaceae bacterium, assembly GCA_963725225.1. Classification (GTDB taxonomy): domain Bacteria; phylum Acidobacteriota; class Terriglobia; order Terriglobales; family Acidobacteriaceae; genus Silvibacterium. The sequence goes on along the minus strand of CAVRXY010000021.1, from coordinate 79,906 downwards.
AGGTGGCCCGCGAATGCGGCATCAAGCTGCGCCTCTTCCACGGCCGCGGAGGCACCGTTGGACGCGGCGGCGGCCCCACCCATCGCTCCATCTATGCGCAGCCCGTCGGCGCCTTCGACGGCCAGATCCGCATCACCGAGCAGGGCGAAGTCCTCAACTGGAAGTACTCCGACGTCGTCCTCGCCGAGCGCAATCTAGAACTCATGATCGCCGCCTCGCTCGACGCGCTCGCCCGCCCCAACGCCCGCGATCCCAAGGGACATCAATCCGGCGTCCTCCTGCCTGAGTGGGAAGCCGCCTTCGACGCGCTCTCCGCGACCGCCTTCGATTTCTACCGCGCCAACATCATCGACGACCCCGAAGTTCTCCCGTACTTCGAGCTCGCCACCCCCGTCGCCGAACTCGAACACGCCAAGATCGGCTCCCGCCCCGCGCGCCGCGGCGGCAAGGCCAGCTTCGCCAGCCTGCGCGCCATCCCCTGGGTCTTCGGATGGACGCAGTCCCGCCTGCTCATCCCCGCCTGGTTCGGCGTCGGCCACGCGATCGGCGAATACGCCAAGCAGCCCGGCGGCATGGACCTCCTACGCGCCATGATGGCCGAGTTCCCGCTCTTCATCGACCTTGTCCGCAACGTCGAAATGGCGCTGGCCAAGGCCGACCTCGGCATCGCCTCGCTCTACGCCTCGCTCGTCCCCGATGCCGGCCTCCGCGATCGCGTTTTTTCGAAGCTCAAGGCGGAATTCGAGCGAACCCTCTCCGCCGTCCTCGCCGTCACCGGCCAGCGCGAGCTCCTCGAACGAAACCAGGTCCTCGCCCGCTCCATCCGCCTGCGCAATCCCTACGTCGACCCCATGAGTCTCATCCAGGTCGACCTTCTCCGCCGCAAGCGCGCCGGAGAAGACACCCCCGATGTCAACCGCGCCATCGCCGGCACCATCAACGGCATCTCCGCCGGCTTGCGCAATACCGGATGAGCCAAATCTTCCCCGCGCAGTCCCAGAATGAGACCGTTAGAGCACGGCGCACCGGAATCGGGAAATTGCCCCACCGAAGCCATCCGTAGCTGCTGATTGCCATCGCACCGCCGTCGTATGCTCATGCACAGAGGCAATCCCGATGCAGTCTTTGACAGCGACCGCCGCGAAACCGTCCCCCTTGACACCGCCGGAGGACATTGACGCCGTACTTGGCCGATTCCAGGCCTGGTCGGCCATCCGCAAGGCGACAGGCAAGACAACCCAGAAGAGAAAAGATCTCCCCGACGGCGTACGCGAGCTCTCCTATGAAGAGGCGCTTGAATCCGGCCGCTACCGCTGGCAAGCCCGCACCCAGCCATCCGTGATTTGTGACTCGACAGAAGAGGTCCCAACCAGTGCGGACGAGAAATCAGTTCGGGCAGTCACACCGGGCAGGTCCGACCCCGCATCGGCGTTTAACGCCGAAGCCATTCAGCCCGACAAGCTGAGCCTCAGCAACGCCGGACCACCAGTTCACACAACGGCTCTGCCGGAGACATCCGTCGCACCAGCATTCGGAACCGTGCTCGCCGAAGCCCTCCCCACCGAACCAGACCCCAACCCGGATCTTGGCCCGCTTGCCCTCGTATGGCCCGCCCCGCCGAAAAACGAGCGCCAGGTATCGATGTCTTTGCGTGTAGCCCCCTCCGAGCAGGCCCTGATCAAGGCCCGCGCCGCCGAAGCCGGCCTGTCTGTCTCCGCCTACCTGCGCCAGTGCGCCCTGGAAGTCGAGAAGCTGCGCGCCCAGGTGCATCACACTCTCGCCCTCATCGAACAGAAGTCGGAACAAATGTCGGAGCCGAGTCCCGCCCGCAGCCTCACTGCCGGACCACCGACGGCGCCAGCTTCCCTTGGAGGATTCCTCGCCCGGGTCGGCCAGCTTCTCTTCGGAAGCCCCGGCCGGCTCACCCTTCGCGCCTGAAGACTCACCGTTGAGACGGGTGCCCCAGGTCCCGCGTCTGGGACCTGGGTTCAATGTCACCGCTGACTGGCTTCTCCGGCCAGCACTCGCCGGTTGAAGTCGTCAGACATCTTGCGCGGCACGCTCAGGCTCTTCCAGTCCGCCGACTGCAGATGCTTGGCCAGAAAAACAATCTGCCCGCAGTGGTACGAGTAATGCGCCACCTGCCGGTTGATCGCCTGCATCACCGAGTGGGCCTCGCCACGAATCGTGATCGTCCGCCCCAGGTCCGCATCGGTCAGGCCGTCCAGCGCCCCGAACAGGCATCCCCAGCCCTGCTCCCACAGCGCCATCAGCTCCGCCCGCGTCGCCGGAGGCGCCTCGAACTCGCTGTCGCGATGCCGCGTTGGCTTCTCGCCGTCACTGGTCAGAAAATCCGTCCAGCGCGAGCGCATATTCCCGGTCATGTGTTTCACGATTTGGGCAATGCAGTTCATCTCCGGATCGAGCGCTCGCCGTCAGCTGCTCGTCCGCCACCTGGGCGATCGCGCCTTCCGCCAGTCGCTTGTACTGGTGAAAGATCGCCTTCGCGTCTTCTACATACGAGGTTGTAAATACCAGCGCCATACCTACTCCGGATTCACCGTCGTCGCCTTGTCTTTCACAAAGCTCACCGACCACTTCTTGCCGCCCGCATCATAAGTGACCGTGCGGTTCCCATAGTCCGACGATTGCGATTGCTGGATCGTGCCCAGCGCCATCGCCACCTGCAGTTCGTTCATGCCGGGCTTCGGCTTGTGCTGGTCCACCGCCTGCCACACATCGGGAGGCCAATGCTTGTACAGCTGGTGCGGATCGTCGTAGTAGAACATCTGATCGGCGTAATACGTCTCGTCCGTGCCCTTGATCATCCCAATCGCCGTCGCGTATTCCTTTGCGTCGCCCGGCATCTTGAAAACCGCAAACACCTGCTTGTCCCCGATCGGAACCCGCATTGCCAAATTTGCCGGCGCCTTCTCCGTCATAATCTTCCCGATCGTCAACTGCTGCACGCTCGGCAGCACGCCCGCCGGATGCGAAAACTCCACCCGCCCCGCCGCGAACGGATAATAATCCAGCGCATAGCCGGCCTGCACCCACACCGTCTTGCCGACAAGGTCCTTGGCGTCTTTCAGTGTCGCGATATACATCTTGCGCGGCTGCACCACCTCATCCTCAGTCACCGGACGCTCCGGAGCCTGCGCCTTCTGCACCCCTGGCTCATTGCGCTCATGAAAGACGTACGCGAGATATCCACCCGCCGCCAGCAGCACAACCAGTGTGAGAAGCCCCATCGCCTGCCAGGTTTTCATTGCCGTATCTCCCTGCCTCTTTCGATGCGGCTCACAGCTGCCGGACCTCCTGGCCCAGCTGCTCCACCTCGACATTCAGCAGCGCCTCGGGCGTGAGCTGGTCAGCCTTCCTCAGCGCCGGGAAGAGGAAGCTCCATATCCCGGTCACCGCCAGCGAGCCGATCCCGCCGATGACTACGGCACGTACCGCGCCCCACCACTGCGCCGTCAGTCCGCTTTCAAACTCGCCCAGTTCGTTCGACGCGCCTACAAACAGCGAGTTGACCGCGCTTACCCGCCCGCGCATCTCCGGCGGAGTACCCAGCTGCAGCACCGATGACCGGATCACCACGCTCACCATGTCCACCGCGCCGACGATAAACAGCGCGAGCAGCGAAAGCGGCAGGCTGCGCGACAACCCGAAGACAATCGTGAACGCGCCGAATATCCCTACGCAGGTAAACATCACCGCGCCGGCCTTCCGCTGGATCGGCCACCATGTCATTGAAAACGAGACCAGCAGCGCCCCGATCGCCGGCGCCGCCCTCAGCAACCCCAATCCTCGCGGTCCGGCGTGCAGGATGTCCTGGGCGAAAATCGGCATCAGCGACACCGCCCCGCCCAGCAACACGGCAAACAGATCGAGCGAGATCGACCCCAGCAGGATCGGCGTCCTCGCCACGTAGTGAAACCCCGCCAGAATCACTTCCATCGAAGTCGCCCGGTGCTCCATGCGCCCCGGCCGCACCGACAGCGAACCCACCAGCACCAGAAACCACAACAGCGATACCAGCGTAAAGAGATACACCGCCGCCGCTCCGGCGACGCGATGGTGTATCGGCAGCGTGAACAGCACGCCGCCCAGCGCCGGCCCGGTAATGTTTGCGATCTGGAAGATCGTCGCTCCCCACGTGACCGCGTTCACAAAGTGTTCCGTTGGCACAAGATGGGGAATGAGCGCCGAGGCTGCCGGGCCGCTGAACGACCGCCCCGTGCCGATAAAAAACAGCACTGTATAGATCGGCCATACCGTCCGCAAACCATGCCAGGCAAAGAGGAACAGGGTGAGCGTGCACAGGCACTGCAGCGAGTAGCACACCATAATCACGTGCCGCCGGTCGAAGCGGTCCGCCACATGGCCCGAGGGCAGAATGAACAGCAGCCCCGGCAGAAACAGCGCCAGGCCCGTGTAGCCCAGGTCGATGGCCTTGTGGGTCATCTGGTACACCTGCCACGCCACAGCGAGCGATTGCGCCTCCGCCCCTACGATGGCCATGATGCGGGCCAACTGGTAACGGCGGAAATCGCTGGAAAGAAATGCGGCTGCGGCCTTGCTTGGGGGACGATCAGGCATGCCTCCTTTGTTTATACCGTTCCCCGTCGCCGCTTGTCAGGTGACCGCCGTCTTTTACCAATCTCCGCTTTTCCGTAATCTGGAGCATGGACCTCCCCGGCGAGAACATTTCCGACGAGAGCCTTTCCCCAAAGCAGATCGAGCCGCGGCCGGATGAGCTGGACCTGCCGGGCGCGCTCGCCCTCGAAAGTCCCCTCGAGATCATCGACGAGCAGCTCCCTCCGCCCGACACCCCCGGTCTCGGCTCCCCGGCCGCCGTCGCCGCCGTCTGCCTCTGCGGAGTCTTCGCCTTCCTCGACCTCTATGTCACGCAGCCGCTGCTTCCCCTCTTCACGCACGTCTTTCACGCCTCAAAATCGGTCGCCAGCCTCACCGTGAGCACCGCCACCCTCGGCGTCGCCATCTCCGCGCCCATCCTGGGAGCCCTCGCCGAGCGCCTCAGCCGCAAGCGCGTCATTGTCGCCTCCATCATCGCCCTCTCCATCCCCACGCTCCTCGCAGCCACCTCGCCCAGCCTGCGCGCCCTCGATGCCTGGCGCTTTCTCCAGGGACTCATCCTGCCCGGAATCTTCGCCATCGCCATCACCTACATCGGCGAAGAATGGGACCACCACGCCGTCCCCATCGTCATGAGCATCTACGTCAGCGGCACCGCTCTCGGCGGATTTCTCGGCCGCATCATGGCCGGCCTGGTCGCCGAGCACTTCACCTGGCGCTGGTCCTTCGTCGTGCTTGCCGCCTTCACGCTCGCCGGAGCCGCCGCCGTCGCCCGCTGGCTTCCCGCCGAAACCCGCCCCATGCCCTCGGGGCCGCGTCCGTCGCTTCTCGTGCAGATTGGATCCATGCTGGCCCACTTCCGCAATCCGCGGCTCGTAGCCACCTTCGCCGTCGGCTTCGGCATGCTCTTCACGCTGGTCGGCGCCTTCACCTTCGTCACCTTTTACCTGGCCGACCCGCCCTTTAATCTCTCGACAGCCGCCCTCAGCTATCTCTTCGCCATCTATCTCATCGGCCTCATCGTCACTCCCGCCGGGGGATATCTCGTCACCCGCATCGGCATGCGTGCCGGCATCGCCGTCGCCATCTGCGCCTCATTGGCCGGCGTGCTGCTCACCCTCAGCCACTCCCTGTGGGTCGTGATCCTCGCCGGACTCGGGCTCGTCTGCACCGGAGTCTTCATCGCCCAGGCGACCGCCAACAGCTTCCTGCGCCATGCCGCGCCGCCGGGAACCCGCGCCTCCGCGGCCGGGCTCTACATCTGCTGCTATTACATGGGAGGAACCGCCGGCGGCGTCATCCCCGGCTATATCTGGGAACTTGGAAAGTGGCCCGCCTGCGTCGCCCTGATCGCGTCCATCCTTCTCGTTACCCTTTTCATCGCTCTCGTCGGATGGAAGCTGCCAGCAGCCTCACCCCACGCCGCCTCGTAACCAGCTCGCAGGCACCTTTTCCTGCGCCATTTATACTCGGGCAGGTTAACCAGGAGACGCTTCGACCATGCTGACGCGGCGCTCTGTTCTGCGCTCCACGCTCTTACTCTCGGCAGGAGCCGCAGCCACCAGCCTTCAACTGCGCGCCCTCGCGCAAGAGGGAAATCAGGCCTCGCTGCGTCTGTCGTCCGCAGCATCAGCCACGCCGGTACCGGAGAATTTCATCGGCCTCGGCTACGAAATGTCGTCTGCGGCGCAGCTCGGATTGCTCAGCGCGCAGGACACGAAGTACGTCCAGCTCGTACGCAATCTCGGCAACCGGGGCGTCTTTCGCTTCGGCGGAATTGTGGCGGATTTTACGAGCTACGCGCCCGCTGGGCCAATCCGCACCGAACCGAAGGATACCGTCATCAGCCGCGCCAGCCTGGAACAGCTTCGCGGCTTTTTGGATGCGACCGGATGGACGGCGATCTGGAGCGTTAACTTCGGCAGCGGCACTCTGGAAGAGGCGATCGCCGAGGCCAGAGCAGTTCACAGCATTCTCGGGCCGCGGCTGGAGGCGATCGAGCTGGGCAACGAGGTCGAAAATTACGGGCGTGGCGATCACCCGCTCCGCAAGGGCCCCTGGGACTTTCCCCAATATCTGACCGAGTACCGCCAGTGGCATCACGCGATTCTGGCCGCGATTCCCGGCCTGCGATTTGCCGCACCCGATACCGCCGCATCCGTTCAGTGGGTGCAGGAAATGGCCGGCCAGGCGCACGGAGACGTTCAGCTGCTAACAACGCACTTCTATCTGGGCGACCAGCGCAAGGCCACGCTGGAGCAATTGATGCAGCCGGATCCTGTGCTGAGAAGCAAGCTCGAGAAACTGCGGCAGATTTCGCGCGACAGCGGAATCCCCTGGAGAATGTGCGAGACAAATTCGTTCTTCGGAGGCGGCCATCCGGGTCTCAGCGATACGTTCGCAGGCGCCCTCTGGACACTGGATTACCTGCTGCTGCTGGCACAGTACGGATGCGCCGGCGTGAATCTCGAAACCGGAGTGAACCAGCTCGGGTTTCTCAGTTCCTACTCGCCCATCCGAACCGAGGCTGATGGACAGGTTGCGACGGGCGCTCCGTACTACGGAATGCTGGCCTTCGCGGCGGCGGGTGCCGACGGTGCCGAGATGCTTCCCGTTGAAATTACGGCACCAGGCTCCGGGCTGACAGCCTATGCGGTCAGGAAGCGAGGCCGGGTACGGTCGGTCGTCATTCTCAACTGGAGCCAGAAGAATCGGACGTCAGTATCGATCGCCGGACTGGGACTGCGCTCCGCGCACGTGCTGCGACTGACAGCGCCCAGCCTTACCAGCAAAGAAGGCGTGCAATTTGCCGGGGCCGAAGTCGATGCGCAGGGCCGCTGGTTGCCGAAAACAGAGGAACGGTTGGAGTCCGACCTGATTACCTTGCCGGCCGCCAGTGCCGCCGTACTTCGCGAATCGACCGGTCAGAACTAGCCCCGCTTTGACTGAAGCCGAAACCCCTCCCCCCGTACACGCCACTGTCCCCACTCCTAAATTCTTAGTTGACAATTCACCTTTCCCGGCCTAATCTCCTAACTGTTTAGGAGATCGCAGGTGACGAAAGAGTCGAACAAGGCCGGCCTTACCAAGCTTGAACTGAAGATCATGCAGGTGATCTGGAGACACGGAGGCGGCACCGTAAGCGCCGTGCAGGCAGAGCTCGACCCTCCCCTGGCATACACCACCGTGCAGACCATGCTGAATATCCTCGAGCGCAAAGGAAAGCTGAAGCGCCGGCTGCAGGGCCGAGCCTACGTCTATAGCGCCAGGGTCAGCGAAAGAAAGGTGCTCGGACAAGGCCTGCGCGACCTGATCGACCGCATGTTCGGCGGCTCAAGCGAAGAGCTGGTCATGAGCCTGCTCAAGAACCGCCATATCGATGCCCGGAAATTAGCCGAATTGACCGAACGCTTTAACAGGGAGGCGAGCGAATCATGAAAGACTTCGAATCCTGGCTTCTGACCTATCTTCTGAACTCCCTCTGGCAGATCCCGCTGCTCTTTGCCGCCGGTTGGCTCGCCGCGCGGGCGCTCAGGCCGGCCGGAGCCGCGGCCGAGCACCGGGTGTGGGTAAGTGTCCTGCTGCTGCAATGTCTCCTTCCGGCGTGTTCTGCCCTGCCGCAGCGGCTGGCTGCGGACCCTCTTCTCTTGGGCCGGCGATGCCCGCTACGCTGGTGAAGCGCATGTATCCGTAGTCATGGGCGCAGGAACGCCGCTGGGTGCATGGCACCTGCCGGCAGAGCTGCTTGCGGCTATCGCAATTGCCTATGGCGCGACCATCGCTTACTTCGCTGCCCGGTTTGCCTGGAGATGGAAAAAACTCGCAGGCTTGCGCCGGGAAGTTGAGACCATGCCGCTCAGTCCTGAGGCCACCCTCCGGTGGGCGCAATGCTCCGCCCGGTTCGGTATCGCCGACGTGTCGATTGCGACTTCCTCCCGGATCTTCGGCCCGGTCACCATCGGATTCTTCCGAAAACTCGTGCTGTTTCCCGCCGGCACCGCGGCCAGCGTGCCGGAACCCGAACTGCACGCCGCAATGGCGCATGAGTTTGCGCATCTGCATCGCAACGACTTCCTGAAGAACCTCGTTTACGAACTGCTTTCGCTCCCGGTGAGCTACCATCCGGTGCTCTGGCTCACTCGCGAACGAATCACGGAAAGCCGTGAGATGGTTTGCGACCAGATGGCCGCCGACATCTCCGGACGAAACGAATACGCGCGATCGCTCTTGCGCCTGGCCTCCCTGCTCGTGCACGGACTGCCGCGCAGAACCCCTCACGCCATCGGAATCCTCGATGCCAACACCTTTGAAAGGAGAGTTATGAAGCTGTCAAAGAAGCAGAACGAAATCCGCGGTGCGCGCCGATTCGCCATCGTCCTCGCCTGCGCAGTCTTTGCAATCGGAACCTGCGCGTCAGCTGTGGCGCTTAGCATGCACGTCGATGCCGGCTCCGCAGCCGCAGCCGACAAAGCTCCGCCTCATAGTCCCCTCACCGTCTCCGCGTCAGACATGGCCGGAAACAAGATCTCTGGCCCTGTTCCGAAGTATCCCGTAGAGGCCAAAAAAGAAGGAATTCAGGGCACCGTCGTACTGGACGCGGTGATCGGCAAGGATGGAACTGTTGAGGAACTGACAGTCACCTCAGGCCCGAAAGAGCTTCAGCAATCGTCGCTCGACGCCGTTCGCCAGTGGAAGTACAAGCCTTATCTCCTCAACGGCAATCCCATCGAGGTCAAGACCACCGTCAACGTAATCTATTCGCTTGCGAAATAAAGAGCGCCAGCTTCATTCTCCGGCAATCGCGGGCGCTGTACCTCGATTCGCTCTTTGAGCATAACGAAATGAGCGGGTCGACCACCCTGCTTTGTCCTTTCTGTCACAGCCACGCATTCGGGTGCCCCATCTTTGCCGCGTCTTTGCTTTTTTGCGTCAAGGATGGGAGCGCCCTCACCTGCACCAGTCACTTGTGGACGATGATCCGGTCATAACAGTAACTCTGGCTGTTACTGTTCTTGACAACCATCCGCTTTGCGAGCAGCATTATGCACCCCAGGCCAAACCCAACATGGTTGGGCCGAAAATCTGCTCTTCAAAGGCAAATCAATAATGAAACGGTACGGCATAAGCATTTGCGCTCTCGCGTGTTTTGTAGTCCTCACTCTTCCCTGCAAGGCACAGGACAACCCCCAAAATAACCCCTGGAACGGCTCGTGGAAGATGGATCGATCCACGCTCCAGTACGACGGACCCACTGTCTCAATAGCTACGGACACCGACGGATACACGGTAACCCGCGGCGGCAAGCCCAGCCCCAAGGTGGTTTGCGACGGCAAGCCAAACGCGCCTGTTAACGGCACGGCGACCACCTGCACCAAATCCGGCACCGGCTATGATCTGGTCAACACCCGTGACGGCAAGCAGGTGAGCACGGTGAAGGTCGAGATATCACCTGATGGCAACAAAATGACCAGGACAGCGGACATCACACCGTCGGACGGAAGTCCTTTCACGATGACTTTCGAATCGAAACGGGTCTCGGGTGGAGATGGCGCACCCGTCGTATGGAAGGAAACCAGCTTCAACGAGTCGCAGGATACGGGAGTGCTGACGATCCTTGTAACCGGCGACAGCGTCGACTTCAAGGAGACTGATAACGACAAGCCGATCACCTGCAAGCTGGATGGCACTCCGACGACACTTTCTGGAACGCGCACCATGTCGGCGAAGCTGGATGGACCGCGTACGCTGAAGGTGACGTACAGCAACGCCGGGGAAGTGCAGCGGGAAAACACCTTCGTCCTGAGCCCGGACGGCAAGACGGTCAAGGAGACGGACGTCACGCCGGCGCCTTCTCCATCAACCATGTCGGTGATGTTCAACAAGTCGTAGTCAGCCGCGACGGCGGGTCCGCCCTGCACCCCACTCCCCAGCGGGTGGCCCAGCCGAGCTTTGTCGTTTCTAGCCCACCCACGCATCGTGATGCCCCGTCCTTCACTCCTCGAGCTGATCACCCGGCCAAGCCACAGATCCCCTCCCGAACCCATCTGAATACTGCCCGCTCATCCCTCCCATTGAGGCCACCCGCGCAATGGACGATAATGACTCGTGGTCTGCCGGAAGATGACGGCGCTTTTCGCTGTGCCCGCATCTCTTCAGACATCTCTTCTGTTTCACTCGCCCTGCGGCGTTTCTTCCTTGATGAACTTCCCCGGACTGGACGTAATTTATGGAGCTATGGACCGAATATGAAGGAAGAACGATCGATGGTCTCTTCCCGCTGACGAAACTCCTGAGGCCCGAAGGCCGCAGCGCGTTTTTTCTCACCTCGAACGGCAACGGCGTCGCCCGTGTCATCCGCCTCATCGAACCCCACTTCGACGAAGACGAGATCCTCGCCCGCTGGCGGGGAGTCGCCGCTCTGAACCATCCCAACATCCTGAAGCTGGAAAAGTTCGGCCAGGTCGAACTCGAGGACGGATCGTTCCTCTACGCCGTGATGGAGCCGGTCGACGCCAACCTCGGCGAGGTAGTCGTCCAGCAGCGCCTCACTCTGCCCGAAGCCCGGCAGCTTGCCCAGAGCCTCATCTCCGCCATCGGAACCCTTCACTCCCACGGCTTCGTGCACGAGCACATTGAGCCGGCCCACGTCTTCGCCGTCGGCGAAACCGTCAAGCTGCGCAGCGATTGCATCCGCGAAGCTCCTGAAGACCAGGAAGGCCAGGAATTAAAGAAACGCGACCTGCATGATTTCGCGGTCGTCCTGCTCCAGGCTCTCACCCAGCGAACCGCCCTCGAAGCGGGTGGCCGCACCCTGCCTGCACCGTTCGACCGCATTGTGCCGCGGACGATGAGTGGCGAATGGGGCGTGACCGAGATTTCCGCCGCCCTCGGAGCGACAGATACCCCCGCCACGGCCGCCGCACCGAACATTTCGCCTGTTCCAACTCCCAAAATCGAAGCCCCACCCGCGCCCCTTTCGCCGGCTCCGGTGAAGGCCGCGCAGGTGAAGACAGAAGAAGTCCCCTCGCCGCGCCGCATTCCCGAGGCCCTGCCCGAACCGCTGGAAGACGAACCGCGCACCCCTTTCCTGAGCCCGAGATGGATCGCGATCGGACTGGCGGTCGTGTTGCTTCTGTGGATCGGATGGCATTTCCTCTCCGCCCGGCCGGCAAACTCGGTCAGCCCTCAACCGGAAGCCTCGGCGCCCGTTGCTCCCGCGAACACGGCCGCAAACAGTGCCCCGGCAAAGCCATCCCCGGCCCCAGGCCCACCCGCAGTCGCCAGCGCCCCGGCGAATCAGAAACCTCTCGCCGCCGCCACCCAAAATCAAGACAGTCCGCAACCAGTGGAGGGTCATCGCCTACACCTACAACCATCAGGATCAGGCGCAGCATAAAGCGGATGTCGTCGCTCAGGCTCACCCCGACCTGCACCCCGAAGTCTTCACCCCTACCGGACACGCGCCCTATCTGGTCGCCCTCGGCGGAGCGATGAGCCGGGATGAGGCCTTCGCCCTGGCTCAGAAGGCACGCAACCAGGGTCTTCCCCGCGACACCTACGCCCAGAACTACAGCGGCAAAGGTCGCTGAGACCATCGTCGGACCGCAAAAGATCTGGCCGACCATTTACGCAGAACCGCTAGAATAGAAATAGAGACAAAAATGCCCGGTCCGAGCGGCCGGGCATTTGCTTTTTAGGTAATTCTTTGAAATCAATCAGTTTCAGTAAAAGCCAACAAGTGCTTTCGAATGAATGAGTAACAAATCACAGATTGGCGATGCTTTGGAATGAATGAGTTACAAACCACAAGGGGGAGGGGGTACCCTCCGCTACAAACTATTTCCCGCCTTGGGGTTGCTGCGAGGCGCCACTGCCCCCTCCGCTCGGGATGTAGTTCTTGTACTGCGTGTCGACGATCCCCAGGTTCCGCGCAAGCCCGAGCTTAGCCTGGTTGAACTGATAGACGCTGCGGACATACTGGGTCTGGGCCTGCGCCAGGGTCGACTGCGCCTGCACCACCGGCAGGTTATCGTCCACCCCCGCCTGGAAGCGGTCGGTGGTCTGCTCCAGCGTCTTCGTCGCCAGATCCACGTTGCTGCGCGATACGCGCACCAGCTCCGCCGCCGCCTGCAGGTCGAGCAGGCTGTCGCGCAGCTGCTGGTCGATCTTGTTCGTCAGGTCGTTGAACTGGGAGTTCAGCTCGTCCACCTGCGCCACGGCAACATCGCGGTCGCCGCGGAACTTCGCTTCCTCGAAGATCGGTACTGACAGAGTTCCAGTCGCCGCAAAGGTCCCGTGGTAGATCAGGCCGGAGACGCCGGTCACCCCGTAGTTGCCGTTAAAGGTGATGCTGGGGAAGCGCTCATGCTTCGCCGCCCTCCGCTCCAGGCGCGCTGCAACCATCTGCTGCCTGAGCTCCTGATAGTCCTGGCGGCTGGCATAGGCCTCGCGCTTGGCTTCCTCGATGGTGACGGCGGCCAGATCGGCGTACGGGGTGGCATCCGTCAGCTGAATCTCCTGCTCCGGCGCCAGCCCGATCTGCCGATTCAGCGCGATCTTCGACTTTGTGAAGTCGTTCTGCGCCTGAATCAGCGTCAGCTGCTGCGTCTGGTACTGCACTCGCGCCCGTAATTCGTCGAGATTGGCCGCGGTCCCCGCCTTGTGCTCTTCCTGTGCCTGGTAGAGCAGCGTCTCGTCCGTCTTGAGCAGCGCCTCGGCATAATCCACCTGCGAGGAAGCCGCCAGCGCCTGCAGATACGCAGTGCCGACGTTCAGCACCACCAGTCCCCGCGAAGACTGAGCCGCATAGTACGCAGCCCGCTGGTTTGCCTTGGCCGCCTTCCACACGTCCCACCCCGCCCAGGTGAACAGGGCCTGCGACATGTTCACCTGCCCGATGGTCGAGTCGACCTTGACCATATATGGGTAGGTGGCAGCCTGATCCGCAGGCACGCCGAACTGCGTCAGGACTCCCGGGCTGAAACCGCCCGCCCGAAGATTTAACTGGTGCAGCCCCGTCTCCCCATGCACCGAAAGATTCGGCAGCAATGCGTTCTCCAGCTGCAGCTTCTGCGCCTCGGCTGATTTCTCATTCAGGTGCGCCAGCGTCAGGGCGAGATTGTTCTCGATACCCAGGCGGATCGCATCGTCCAACGACAGCGGCTTCACGCCCGGAGTCGCGGCCACAGCCTGGACGCTTCCCACATAGGGGTTCTCGGCCGAATTGTTCGGGTTGGCCTGCGCCCGCGCGCAAGGCAAACCGGACAGGAGCCCAGCTAACAGAATTACCGGGGTGCAATACTTGGCGCTTCTCATTCGTTACGAAACACTCGTCAATCTTGAACTCTTTATTAGAGTTTCATGAGCCGAACTGGTTGCCAAAAGATTTCCTGCCGATAGAAAAATCAGGCAAGGACAATCGCCGCCAAGCATCTGTTGATTCGAGGCTTACCCTCGGACGCCCACCGGGATAAGCATTGCAAGCAACAAGCCGGGGACGGCAATCATCGTATTTTCAGCACTAAAAACGGCCCGCGAGGCCACGGAGAGAGTGTGTCAGCCATAGGCCATCAGCACCACCGCACCACTCAAGCAGGGTCACTTTCCCCCGGCTCTCTTCCTGTGGTGTTGCTGCTGGCCAACGATCTCGCATCCGCCCATGCGGTCCGGGACGGGATTCGCCGTGCCGGACTGACGGTCATTTTGGAGACCGTCGGAACCCGTGCGGAATTCCTCTCGCGTTTGCGGGGAGGCCCGGTCGACCTGATCCTGGCAGCAACTTCCGGGTTACGCGGACTGCCCATTGCAGAAGTCCTTGAATACGCCGGAAATGGAGAACCTCGCATCCCGCTGGTAGTCATCGGGAGAGAAGGTGAAGAGTCTGAGGCAGCGCAGGCTCTTCGCGACGGCGTGTCAGACTACGTGCGCCTCACACAGCTGGGTCGGCTTCCTGCAATCATCGAGCGGGCGCTTCGCGAAAGACGCGAAAGCGACAAGCAGGAGCGCGGCCGGGTTGAACTGGAGCGTGCCGCGGACGTGCTCCGTGAGAATCAAAAGCTGCTCACCCTCGGTCGGCTCGCGGCATCCATCGCGCACGAGATCAATAATCCGCTCGAATCAATCACGAACCTGCTTTACCTGATGGAGATCGACCATAGCTCCCCGCAAAAGTCGGCCGAATACCTTCAGCTCGCTCAACGAGAGTTGAATCGGGTCGTTGACATCAGCAAACAAACCCTGACATTTTCCCGCGAGACCAGCACCCCGGTACGCCTCCAGTTAGCCGAACTCATCGAAGAGGTGCTCGTACTTTACGGCAGAAAGGTCGCAGACAAAGACCTGCGCGTGGTGCGGGAATATGAGTCGTCGCAGGCCATCACCGCATTCCCCGGTGAGATGCGGCAGGTGTTGTCGAATCTGATCACCAATGCCATCGAGGCGTCGGCAAGGGGCGGCACGCTGATCCTCAGGATTCGCGACACCCGCAAGTGGTCGGATGTTGGCGTGCGCGGTTTGCGTTTTTCAGTCGCCGATAATGGTTCCGGAATCTCGCCCGATGCCCGCAGGCGTCTCGGCGAACCGTTCTTTACTACCAAGGGACAGGCGGGCACCGGATTGGGATTATGGGTTACCCGCTCAATTCTCAGCCGCTACGGCGGCAACCTTCAGCTACGCTCGTCTACCTCTGAAGAGGGACACGGCACGGTATTCAGTATTTTCCTGCCGACAAATATGAGGCCTCTGGTGGTCGCAACAAGCCCGCACTCACAGTCCGCGCCCCTGAGTCGCGTCCAGTCGGCTTCCAGCCTTCACGCGCGCACTCCGGAGCCCGACCACGCCCGTCGAGACCGCTTGTGGGTTAGAGAAGGCTAGCGATCAGTCCTCCTCTTCCTCCTGTTGCGGCCGTTTGACGTTAGCCAGAATCTTCTCCGCGATCGGCTGAGGCACCACGTCGTAGTGGTCCATCTCCATGTGAAAGCTTCCCCGGCCCTGGGTCATCGCGGTCAGGCTTGAACCGTAACTCAGCATCTCCGCCATCGGAACCTCAGCACGAACAACCGTGGTCGATCCACGGCTCTCCATGCCTTGCACTCGTCCCCGGCGCTGATTGAGATCCCCCATCAGCGTACCGGCAAACTCCTCAGGCGCTTCGATCTCGACACGCATAACCGGCTCCAGGAGTGCCGGCTTGGCCTGCTCCATGCACTTCCGGAAAGCCAGACGCCCAGCCATCTTGAAAGACAGTTCGTTCGAGTCGACATCGTGATAGCTGCCGTCATAGAGCGTGACGCGAAAATCGACAACCGGATAGCCCGCCAGATAACCCCGCGCAGCTCATTCCTGGATTCCCTTTTCAACCGCGGGAATGAAATTGCGCGGAATCGCTCCGCCGAAAATATCGTTGACGAACTCGAAGCCCGAACCACGCGTGAGCGGCTCGATGCGAATCTTGCAATCGCCGAACTGACCGTGGCCTCCCGTCTGCTTCTTGTGGCGTCCGTGAGCTTCGGCCCGCCCGCGAATCGTCTCGCGATATGGAACCTTGGGCGCCTTCAGCGTGACCTCGGTGTGATATCGACGTCGAAGCTTGGACACGATGGCTTCGATATGCGGCTGACCCGCCCCCGCGATCAGGAACTCATTGGTCTGCGGATCGCGGAAAAATCGGACCAGCAAATCTTCTTCCATCAGCTTATGAACCGCAGGCGCCAGCTTGTCTTCGTCCGCGCGGGTCTTCGGCTCAATCGCGTAGGTCATCGCCGCTTCCGGCAGGGCAACCGGCTCGAAGAAGATCTCGTGGCCCTTATCGCCCAGCGTGTCCCCGGTAAGCGTGTCCCGAAGTTTGGCCACCGCGCCCAGATCGCCTGCATGCAGCTCCATCACCGGAACCGCCGTGTGCCCTTGCATGATGGAAAGATGAGCAAGCTTCTCGGTGCCACGCCGGCCGAAATTGGCAACCGTCGCATCGTTCCTTACTATCCCGGAAAACACCTTGAAGAAGGTAATGCGCCCGGCGAACGGATCCGTCATCGTCTTGTAGGCATAAATGGCGACCGGCTCCTTATCGTCCACCTTGCGCATAACGATCTCATGCGAGCCATCGCCTGTGACAACCGGCCCGCTGGCTTCCGGTCCGTTGGCCGCGTGCCCATTCGCTGAAACCGCCGTCAACGCGGCACGCGCTGCGACCGGCTCACGCTCAATCGGTGCGGGAGCGTAGACCTTAAGAAAATCGAGCAGGTGATCGGTGGCAACATTGGCGAGGCCGCTCGAGAAGAGCACCGGGAAAATGCGATCTTCACGGATGGCCTCATGGAGAGCGGTGATCAGATGTTGCTCCGCAATCGTTCCCTCGGCAAAGAACTCCTCCATCAGTTCGTCCTTGCCTTCAGCTACCAGTTCCACCAGCGCCTCGTGCGCCGCCTTGGCCGGAGCCTGCATCTCCGCGGGAATCTCACCGATCTTGCCCTGGCCATCGCCGCCCGGCGAGTAATAGAACGCCTCCATCGTGACCAGATCGACGACACCCTCAAAGCCCTTGCCGTTGGCAATCGGCAGCTGCACGGGAACCACTGCGCGGCCGTAGCGGGCGCGCAGGGCCTCGAGTGCTGGCTCCACGCTGGCCGCGGCGCGCGGATGATCCATCTGATTGAGCACAATCACGCGCGGCAGGTTGAACTCGTCAGCGTATTTCCAGACGCGATCGGTCATGGCTTCGACGCCGCACGGGGTATTCACGACCACCATCGCCGCTTCCACCGGAAGCATCGCCGACTTGGCCTCATGCACGAACATGTGGAAGCCCGGCGTATCGACCAGGTTCACCTTGACGCCATTCCATTCCGCGAAAGCAACCGCATTCTGCATCGTCGTCCGGCGCGACACTTCCTCTTCGTCATAGGCCGTCACCGCCGAGCCATCTTCCACACGGCCAAGCTGCGCAGTCATCTTTGCGGCATGCAGCAGAGCGGACACCAGTGTTGTCTTCCCGCTGTGCGCATGCCCCACTACAGCTACGTTGCGGATCTCACTTCCCTGATAAGACTTCATAAGTTACTCCTGAAAATAAGTTCGCCCCGGAGCGCCCGGGGCGGATACAAAACCATGAATCGGCCAGCACATTTTGAGCAAGACAACCTCGCGAATCATCGGACGAAAAACTGGCGCGGGCGTCTCGCAGAGCGTCTCAGTCGCGGTGCAGCCGAATCTTACGTCCTCATCCTTCATGCGAGGCGCGAGCCGGAGGCCGGGATTTCAGTACAGCAATCACCCCGAGCCTTCAAGAGCTATGGATGCTAGCACAGGGTTCGGATAAGCCTCAAATATATTGACGCGGCCTCCCTGCGGAATGGTCAGCATGCCGGCCGCTCTCGCCTCAGAACGGCTCCAGCAACATGCTCTCCGGTCTCAACAGTCGCAAGCAACGACCTACTTATCCCATATCGCCAGCCTGCATAACCCAACTTTTGACCCTCTGATGATCGAGGTGTAAATTTGGTGCGCAATTCCCTACGGGAAATCGATTAGGTTCCGGGACAATTACGCCCGAACTGCGAGGAGATAACAGATGCGGATGCTTGTACACGTCAAAATTCCCCACGAAGGCTTCAACGCCGCAGTCAAAGATGGCAGCGCGGAAACCAAGATGAAGCGTATCCTCGATGAACAGAAGCCCGAGGCTGCCTATTTCACCGACTTTCACGGCCGACGCTCCGCCCTGCTAATTGTGGACATCGCAGAAGCGTCGCAGATTCCTGCGTTCGCCGAACCATGGTTTCTCACTTTTAGCGCCGATTGTGAGTTTCACGCAGTGATGACCGCCGAGGACCTGGCCAAGGCTGGACTGGGGGCATTGGGAAAGAAGTGGGGCTAACCAGGCCCCTCTAACTTGGAATCGCACATGCGCGCCCACAATCGGCTCGACAGCCTGCGCGAAGGCCCGCGTCCTGATTTCGGCATTCACTAGAGTGTGCGCATGGGCGCTAGTATCACCTTCTGTAAAGGCTTGCTCCGTCCTTCTACCCAATCCTTATACTGGTTACAGCAATGGCAAATTCTCTTTCTGTAACCAATTTTCTGCCGGTAGACGAGCAGATGGACCTGCTTCAGAAAGGCGCGGCGGAGATCATTCGCGTCTCGGAGCTGCGCGAGCGCCTCGAAAATTCGCGGCAGACCGGCGTGCCCCTGCGCGTCAAGGCCGGATTCGACCCCACCGCCCCCGATCTGCACCTCGGCCATACCGTGCTCATGCGCAAGCTCAAGCACTTTCAGGATCTCGGTCATCAGGTCATCTTTCTGGTCGGCGACTTCACTTCGCTGATCGGCGATCCCAGCGGCCGGTCCACCACGCGCAAAGTGCTGACGCGCGAAGAGATCAACGAAAACGCGAAGACCTACACCGATCAGGTGTTCCGCATTCTCGACCGGACCAAGACCGAGGTGCGTTTCAACTCCGAATGGCTCGGTACGCTGGGATTCGAAGGCATGATCCGGCTGGCACAGAAGTTTACGGTTTCACAGATGCTCGAACGGGATGAATTCCACACCCGTTTCCAGAACGAGCAGCCGATCGCACTCCACGAAATCCTCTATCCCCTGGCAATGGCCTATGACTCGGTCGCTCTGAAGGCCGATGTGGAGCTCGGCGGCACAGACCAGAAGTTCAACCTGCTTACCGGCCGCGAATTGCAGCGGGATTACGGGCAGCCAGCCGCAGATCGTACTGATGACGCCGATCCTTGAAGGTCTGGACGGCGTTCAGAAAATGTCGAAGTCGCTGAATAACGCCATCGGCATTCATGAGCCGCCCCAGGAAATGTACGGCAAGCTCATGTCCATCAGCGACGAGCTGATGTGGCGCTACTGGACGCTGCTTACCGATCTGCGCCAGAGCGAGATCGACCAGATGCGGGCCGATGTCGCATCCGGCAAACTCCACCCCATGGAAGCCAAGAAGCGCCTGGCCCGCACCATCGTCGCCGGCTTCCACTCAGAAGACGCCGCACGCTCCGCAGACGAGAACTGGGCACGGCAGTTTCAGCAGAAGAGCGACGACGTCGAGGGGCTCGAGGAAGTACCGGTACGCGAGGCCGATCTGTCGCGCGACATCGACGGACGTGTTCGCCTGTCGAAGCTCCTGACGCTGGTTGGGCTCGCCGCTTCCTCAACCGAAGCCGACCGCAAAGTGAAGGAAGGCGCAGTGCGCGTTGACGGCGAGGTCGTGAAGCAATCGCACCTCCCCCTGAACGGCACAAAGCGCCTTACGATTCGGGTTGGAAAGCGGGCTAAGATCGCTGTGATCGTATAGAAATCAATCGACCGAGCCGTGTGCAACAATGTGTTTATGGCAAACACACAGAGCACAACCTTCAGTATCCGACTGAAACCGGGAGTGAAGAAGCGTCTGGCAAAACTCGCAAAGGACTCGGGGCGCAGTTCCAACTTCCTCATTGCCGATGCGGTTGAATCGTACGTTGCCGACCAGGAAAGAATGCTGGCCGAAATTCGTCAGGCTGACCGCGAGGTTGAAGCCGGCCATTACATTCGGCACGAGGATATGAAAGCGTGGCTTCTATCGTGGGGTACCGACAATGAGCTGCCGCCTCCGAAATGCATCTGCGGCAAAGATCACGACAACACCCTGTGACACCGGAAACCCCACCAAGACCGATGGAAATAGTCTGGTCGCGGCTGGCGAGGGCACGGCTGCGCGAAATTCGTGCCTACGTTGCATTGGATAAACCTGATGCCGCAGAACGGCTCGTGACACGCATCGTCGCAATGGTAGAGGTGTTGAGACATCATCCACACGCCGGGCGAATTGGGGTTGAGCCTGACGTCCGCGAACTTGTGGTTGGAGGCACGCCCTACATCATTCTCTACCGGGTGCAGCAAAACGGATGGTCATCAGCACGATCTGGCATGGAGCGCAAAGCAGGAAGGACTAAGGCGTGCCTGCCGTTCAGAACCGCATTTCCTCAACGCGCCCCGTGTCGAAATCGCTGTAGCGAATCCAGGTCGGGCGCACCAGAAAATAAGCAATCGCCGGCCACTTCTGGCGCTCGACGCCGTCCGGCCATCGAGCGAAATACGTTTGCTTCGCGTGCACGAGATCCCGCCCCTCCGGCTCGATGGCGATTCCTTCGTATTGGACCGTCTGCTCGCCTTCCCAGCCAGTGACCATGGCGATCCGCGGATCAGCCTTCAGGTTCGGATATTTCCGCGAAGTCGTGACCGTATCGAAAACGATCTCGAGCTGGTGCGAAACGGCAATGCCCACAAGAGCAGACTGCGGCTCTCCGCGCGGACCAACACTGGAGATCACTCCATATTTCCGCGCGGCGATAAAGTTGTGAACGAACTGGTGCAGTTCTTCCCGGTTCACAGCGACCTGACGTTCGTCAGTCCTCTCTCAACGCCTCCATCGGCTCGATGGTCGACGCTGTATATGCGGGTATGAACGAGGCGATCGATCCCACAACCAGCAACACGAACGCTACGCCAACGTAAGTTCCAATGTCGATCGGCTTCACATCGTAGAGAAAGCTCTTCACCAGTTGCCCCGCAAAAGTCGCGAGCACAAGTCCCGCAACCAGCCCGGCAACAATCAACACGCCGCCCTGCCGCATAACCATCTTCGCGATACCCTCGCGGGTCGCGCCCAAAGCCATGCGCACGCCAATTTCACGCCTGCGATAGCTGACCAGTTGTGCCAGCACTCCGTACAACCCTGCAATCACCATCACCGTCGCCAGCCCCGCAAAGGAGCCAACAAGATATAGCCCCAGTCGCTGGCTGAACGTGTTCGCGTCCACCGACTCCTGCATGGTCTGGAAATTGTCGAGCGCGTAATCCGGCGCTGTCTGCTTGAAAACCGATCGCATCTCAGGCGCAATCGGAGTTACCCCGCGTGTCTTCACGACAAAGGTGACTACCGTCTTCAGCAGAGCCTGGTAGAACAGAGACGTGGTCGGCACCTGCTGATAAGGAATCAGCATCAGAGGCTGCACGTCGCCGCCCACGCTGCGATCGGCCTGGTTGCCGATCACTCCGACAATCGTGAGCGGCTTCAGCATCCCGGTATCTTTGCCGCCAAGATCAATCTGCTGCTGCAGCGGATCCTTACCTGCAAAATACTTCCTGGCCAGCGCCTCGTTGATAACAACCACAGGCGGAGTCGCCGCCGTGTCGTCCGCACCGATCATGCGACCGCGCAGAACCGGGGTGCCCATGGCGAGCGCATAATCCTCACTCGCGGCGGTCACGCGCGCTTCCGGATGATGGCCGGGAGAGGACGGATGACCCACGAAGTCAAAGCTCGAGTGCATGTCAATGCCGGACAGCGGAGGTGCCGTCGCTACCGCCGCATACCGCACACCGGGCGCTTGCTTGATGCGCTCCAGCGTCGGCCCGTAAATGGTCGACGCGATTGAAACAGGAGCATGCTCGGTATCCGCCGAAACCGCCATGTTGGAAAAGCCCGCCGCATCCGCGGGCATTGCCGTGAAGGTCGTGACTCGATCCACATCAAAGCCCAGCCGCGCGTGCTCCAGGTTCCACAACGTATGAAACAGCAGGCCGGTACCCACCAGAAGCAGTGTCGACAGCGCGACCTCCCCGGCGACCAGAGTTCCGCTCAATCGCCCGCTCACCGATCGGGCACCGATGCCGCGCGAGGCAGCCTGCAACGCCGGCTGCGGATCAGTGCGTGCCACCAGCAGTGCCGGCAGCAGCGATGACAGCAGCGTGGTCAGCGTCGCAACCACGGCCAGCGTTAACAGCACTGTCCAGTGCATGCTGATCAGATCGGCGCGTGGAATGGTGCCGTCGGGAAGCTTAGCGAGCGCCATCAGAGCCAGCCGCGCTAGAACCGCCCCCAGCACACAGCCGAGCACACTGAGCAGAGCGCCCTCTGCGAGCAGCTGACCTGTCAATCGGCCGCGGCTCGCGCCCAGTGCGGCCCGAACCGCGAACTCCTGTTTCCGGCCAAGGCAGCGGGCAATGAGCAGATTCGCAACATTCGCGCAGGCAATCAGCAGCACCAGTAAGAGCGCCGCGAGGAGGGCCAGGAACACTGGCCGCACCGGCCCGGTCAGCATTTCCTGATACGACGCCGCGTGAAATGCCAATCCCTCTGCTTCCTTGGGGTCGGCCTGCCGGATGCGTTGCGTAATCGCATCGAGCTCCTGCTGCACCTGCGCCGTTGTCACACCCGCGCGCATCTCTCCCAGCACACTAAAGAAGTGGTAACCGCGGTCCTTGAGCATCTCCCCGCTCGGTTGCAGCGGAAGCCAGACGCCCTTCTCGATCTCCGGGCCGATCGAATCAGGAAAGTGGAAGCTCGCCGGCATCACTCCCACAATCTCCCGCTCAATGCCTCCAATCCGTACCGTGCGCCCCACGATTCCAGCATCGGCATTGAAGCTTTGCCTCCAGAGGCCCTCAGAGAGCAGCGCTACCTGCGGACCACCCACGTCGCCTTCAGCCGCAGTAAAGGTTCGCCCAACCAGCGGCTGCGCCCCCAGCATGGAGAACAGGTTCGGCGTCATGCGCGGCGCCACTACGCTGACCGATCCGTCCTTGCCTTCCACGACACTCACGTCCTCCGAGTAGCCGCCCACCGCCGCCATGCGCTGCGTCTGGTCACGGACATCTCTGTAGTTCAGGTATGACGTCGTTCCAAATCCGGTCGTTCCGGTTGGCCCGAAATAGAGCAGCCGCTCGGCATGCGGATAAGGCAGAGGCCGCAGCAGCACGCTTTCCACCACCGTGAACATCGCCGTATTCGCCCCGATGCCCAACGCCAGCGTGACCACCGCGAGCGTGGTGAATCCCCAGGCATTGCGAAGCTGCCGCAGGGCCGACTTCAGGTCTTGAGAGAACATCGCTCACCTCTGTTAATTGCACTACCGTAACACTCCACTCTTCTACGATCTACCTCGCATCGAAGACTCCTTCCTCGTCCCCACGCCGCCGCGCCACGGATACCGCCTGACTAAGAATCACTATGCCAGATCGCCTAAATTATCAATATTTTCAATTTTATTATTGACAATAATCATTAAACTTAAGTATTAAATTGAATACCAATAGGAAAGGGGCAACATGCCAGCTCACCGCGACACAGATTGGCAGGAACTCACCCGGCTGACGCAGGGCTCCCCCCTGGTTGTCGAGCGGGTTCGGCTTGCCGGTAAAGACATCGCCATCGAGGGACGGTTTGAGCTGCCGCAGCTGGCCCGCCTCAGCTCCGACGACCAGGTCTTCGTCACCGCCTTCGTCCGCTGCCACGGTTCGATCAAGGAAATGGAGCAGATCTTCGGCGTGAGCTATCCGACCATCAAGTCCCGCCTCAACCGCATCGCTCAGAGTCTTGAGTTCGTTGAAACCAATGTTGCTCCGTCCGCCACTGAAATCCGCGACACCATCCGCACCACCATCATGGATCGGCTGAAGGCCGGAGAGATCAGCGCCGCCGACGCCATCCGCGAACTGGAGGCGCTGCCATGATTCCCGTTGCAGGCGCTGTGCGAGTGGGCCATTGGCCGGTACGCGGATTCCGGTTGCCGATTCCCTTTTTATTGCTGTGGTTATTGTTCCTGCCGCTGCTGGCGCTCATTGTGCCTGTGCTGTTTATTGCAGCCTTCTTCGTCGGCCTCAACCCGTTTACGGCGGTCGGCGCGGTGCTGGGATTACTGGCTTCGCTGCGCGGAACTCAGGTTGAGGTAGTGAACGACAACTTTTCCCTGCTGGTGAACATTTTCTGAGGATTCGAAGGAGAAAAACTATGAGTGAAACTCGACGGCAGGTGCTGGAGATGCTGGCCGCAGGCAAAATCACAGCGGAGGAAGCTGAGCGGCTGATTGCGGCATTTGAACGGGATTCCACCCCGGCTGCAGAAACACGTCCCGCCACGAAAGCGAAGTATCTACGCGTAATGGTCGATTCAGATGAGCCGGGCCAGGGACCAGTACGGGTAAACACCCGGGTGCCCATGCAGTTGCTGCGGGCCGGGGTGAAACTGGCAAACCTGATTCCTCCACAGGCACGGGCGCAGGTGGATAAGGCGCTTCATGAGCAGGGGATTCCTTTCGACATGAGCGGAATAAACGCCAACAATCTTGAAGAAATCGTGAACCACCTCGAAGACCTGACTGTCGACGTGGACGTGGACGAGCGCGATCAGAAGGTCAAGGTGCGCGTCTTCTGCGAATAGGGGAGTCGTGACCGGCATCGGGGTTGGCGCGCGCCGCCAACCTTTGTTTGCGATGTGCGACCATTGCACAAGTGTCCAGCCGCCTGTCCTCTTCAGACAAAGATCATCACCTTCGCCGTCAGCTTGGCCTGCGCGATCTCGTGCTCACGCAGATTCTCTGCGTTGTTGGCAGCTCATGGGTAGGAGTCGCCGCCGGCCTCGGCCGCGCCCAGACGGCCATGTGGATCGCCGCCATGCTGCTCTTCTACGTCCCCATGGCCGCATCGGTAATCGGACTGAACCGGACCATGCCGCTCGAAGGAGGCCTCTACATCTGGGCCCATCGCGCATTCGGCGACCTGGGCGGATTTCTCACCGCGTGGAACATCTGGTTTTACGGCATAGCCGTTACCGCGGCCATCCTCTACGCGATTCCCACTGAGCTTTCCTACCTCATCGGACCTTCGGCAGCGTGGATTCCGGAGAGCCGCATAGCGTCCGTCGCCATTGTCTCTACCATGATCGCCGCGGTCACGATCGCCGCCCTGCGCGGTCTCGAGCTGAGCAAGTGGATTCACAACATCGGCGGCGGCGCCATGCTGACCGTCTTTGTCGTGCTCATCTTCCTTCCGCTCTGGGCGCTGTCGCGGCACATGCCCATCCACTGGGCGCCCTTCGTCATGCAGCTTCCGCCGCGCAACCTGCGCTCCTTCGCCCTCTTCGGACAAATGCTCTTCGGCGCGCTCTGCGGCCTGGAGTACATTGCCATTCTTGCCGGAGAAAGCCGCCAGCCTGCCCGCGCCATCGGCCGCTCGGTGTGGATCTCTTCACCGATCATCTGTGCGATGTTCATCCTCGGGACAAGTTCGGTTGCGGCCTTCGTTCCCGTTGGCCACATCGACTTCATCGCGCCCATCCCGCAGACCCTGCGTGCCGCGCTGGGCAACTCCGGCGCGGGGAATATCTTTGCGATCGCCGCCATCTTCCTGCTTCAGCTCCGGCTCATCGGAGCCTCGAGTTACATATTCACCGGTGTGACCCGCCTGCCCATGACCGTAGGCTGGGACGCACTTCTCCCCGCGTGGTTCACCCGTCTCCATCCCACCCGGCGCACGCCCACAAATTCAATCATCTTCACTTCCCTGCTGGTCTTCCTTCTCGTCGTGCTGGCAAATATCGGGGTGCATGCGCAGGAGGCATTTCAGGTCCTCTCCAACGCCAGCCTCACGCACTACGAGCTGTCGTATCTGGCTATGTTTGCCATTCCGCTTGCGGGAGCCGCCGCCCTGCGAAGATCGCTGCCCTGGTGGCTGAAGTGGACCTCCATCGTCGGCTTCCTCGCGACGCTCTTCAGCCTGCTCATCTCAGTGTTTCCGTTTGTGCATGTCGTGGACGCGCGGGCCTACGCGCTGAAGATCGCAGGCACGACTGTTCTGAGCAACCTGGTTGCGTTTTGCTTCTACAGGCTGCGCAGCAAAGCAGCGCAGAGGGCTGAAGAGACACGGGTTGCTCGGTAAGCCCCCGGCTGCAGCACCCGGTAGCGCAGACTTCTCCACCAATTGGGTGTACATTTCTTCCCTATGAAATACCCGGCCATCTCGCTAGTCCTGCTTCTTTCTGCGGCGGCAGCAGGCAGCGCACAAAGGGTAAGCCCTGCTAATCAGCCGTTCCTGAGCTACGCAGTACAGCAGCCGGCAGGCGCCGCCACACCGCCGTCCGCGCTGGGCCTGGTGAGCGGATACCGCGATGCGGTCGCGAAGCTCCAGAATTCGACCAAAGTCCTCCCGTTGCGTCTGCCCACGTGGGTGCCGTACGACGACGACAAGGATAACCCGGTCTTCGCCAGTGTCGCGTCAGCGACCGCCAGTGGGTACCAGGTAGAACTCGCCTGGGCTCCCGATTGCGGGGGCGGCGGCGCTTGCCACCTGGGATACATCAGCGGCAGCAGTTCGCCACTCGAGGAAAACAAGGGACCGAAGATTCCGGTCACCTTAAGCGGCGGCATTCAGGGATATTTCATCGACGCGGGCTGCGGTGCGAACTGCGACGACTCCGCGGTCTATTGGACCGAGGGCGGCAACCACTACTCGATCAGCATGAAGGCCGAGATAAAGGAGACGCTGGTCAAGATGGTGAACTCTGCGCTGGCCACTAAATAACCAGCCGCGCCCCGAAATTCCCGGCAGCACGCCGATCTTTGAGAAAATAGCTTTCAGCAAGCCGGCTCCACCTGATCCCATCCAACGAGGTCCCCCCTATGGAACGCCGCGACTTTCTGAAGCAGAGCGCTCTCGCCGCCGCTGCCTCCGCCACCACCAGACTTGCTTCCGCCGCCAATACACCAACCCAACCAATCGCTCGCCGCCCGCTGGGCAAGACAGGAGAGCATCTCTCCATCATCGGTTTCGGCGGCATCGTCGTGATGAACGAGGACACCGGCGCGTCCAGCAACATCGTGTCCGAGGCAGTCGACCGCGGAATCAATTACTTCGACGTTGCTCCCAGTTACGGCAACGCGCAGGAGCGGCTTGGTCCGGCGCTCGCTCCCTATCGCAAGAATTGCTTCCTGGCGTGCAAGACCGAAGGGCGGATGAAAGACGACTCGCGCAAGCAGCTGGAAGAGTCGCTGCGCCTGCTCAAGACCGATCATGTCGACCTCTATCAATTCCACGCGCTGACCAAGATGACCGACCTCGACAAGGTGCTGGGACCCGGCGGCGCAATCGAGACGATGGAAGCCGCGAAGAAGGAAGGCAAGATCCGCTATATCGGCTTTTCCGTGCATTCAGCGGAAACCGCCCTCGCCGCGATGGACCGCTACAACTTCGACACAGTGCTCTTCCCGGTTAACTTCGTGCTCTTCTCCCAGGCTAACTTTGGCCCACAGATTCTGAAGCGTGCGCAGGAGAAAGGCATGGGCATTCTGGCTCTGAAAGCGATGGCAAAGACGGTGTGGTCGGCCGATCAGAAGCAGAATCATCCCGAGCCCAAGTGCTGGTACCAGCCTGCGGCTTATCCTGACGAGGCTTCGCTGGGATTGCGCTGGACGCTAGGCCATCCGATCACGGCAGCGCTGCCTCCCGGAGATGAGCGGTATTTCCGGCTGGCAATGGATGTGGCCCAGAACTATAAGCCCCTCGAATCGCACGAGCAGCAGACGCTGATGGCGCGTGCCACCGGCGTCGAACCGATCTTTCATTTAGGCAACGACGTCTAGTCAGATCTGGCTGAAAGCAGTCGGCGTCAGGATCAGGTTCGTTATATTGCTGACGATCGGCTCGAAGGCGAATCTCTGATCAGCCGACAGCTTTTTCCAGTTGGGATCGTTGCGGAAGATTTCCCACTTCGCGTCCATCTCGTTGAGATCGGCGAAGCTGAGCATGTAGGTCAGGTGAGGCAGCCGCGGGCCGATGAGCGCGTCCCCGTAAAAGACCTGCGCGAAGCCTGCCTTCTGGAAAATCTCGAATTCTCCGCTGTGGAACATCTCCACCTTGCGCACATGATCCTGGTTAGTGGGGCTCTCGTAGCTAGCGCAGCTGGAAGATGCGCTTGGCGTGCTGGGCAGTCGAGGCCGGAGGCGTGATTTTCGGCCAGCCTTCGAAGGCAATCAACAGCGTGCTTTCGATGCGAATGTAAGGCGGCTCTTTTGCGGCGGCAGCCCAGAACGGCTCGGCGGCCTGCATGAACTGCTGATCCTTGGCCAGATGCAGATCGGCGGTGACCAGCGCTTCAACCGAAGTGGACGGGATGAGCACGTAAAGCGTCGGCGTCTCCGGCCCGATCGTGAGATTGAACGCACCCACCGGAGACATCCCCAGGCGATTCAGCGCGGGAATCAGTGCGCCGGAGAGGTAGCTTTCCGTCAGCTTGGTCTGCGGACCGTTCTGCATGAAGTACTTGCGCAGCTCGTAGTACTCACGCGGCTTGCCTGCCGAAGGCTGCGCTTCGGATTTTCCTGTGAGTGCGAGGGCCGACGTGGCGAGAGCGGAAGCGAGAAAGCGGCGTCTGTGCAAAGGGAATCTCCTGACGACTTTGGATTGTATCGGAGAAATTTGTGGAGGAGGAGGCGCATCAACAGCAGATGGTGATGGCCTGCGCGAATGGAGCGGAACCATCTTTCATTCAGGCAATAAGCGCGCAGTCGCCGGTCCACTTTGAGACTTTGGGTCTCGCTGCTTCATCCAAAGAAGGTTCAAGAGACAGGTGAATCCGATGAGTGAAAGAAGAGCGTTGGTCGTTGGCGCTACGGGGATTGCCGGCAGCAACCTTGCGCATCATCTGGTGAACAAGGGATGGGAAGTTTTCGGGCTGGCGCGGAATCCGCAGGCAGGAACGAAGATTCAGCCCCTGGCCGCCGATCTGCTGGACAAGAGCTCAGTGGAGCGGGCCCTGGCGGGACGCGACATCACCGACGTCTTCATTTGCGCGTGGCTGCGCCAGCCGACGGAGCACGAGAACGTACTCGTGAATGGCGCGATGGTCGAGCACCTGTTCGGAGCGCTCGAGGGCGCGAAGAATTTATCGCATGCGGCGCTGGTGACCGGTACCAAACATTATCTCGGGCCCTTTGAATCTTACGGGAAGACCATGGCGGAGACTCCGTTCCGCGAGGATCAGCCGCGGCTGCCTGGAGAGAACTTTTACTACACGCAGGAAGATATTCTGTTCGCCGCGGCGAAGCGGCATGGGCTTTACGTGGAGCGTGCACCGGGCGCACACCGTGATCGGCTACGCCCTGGGCAACGCGATGAACATGGGTGTAACGCTCGCTGTTTATGCGACGATCTGCCGCGAGACCGGACGCCCGTTCGTCTTTCCCGGATCGCGCGAGCAGTGGAACTTCCTGACCGACGTGTGCGATGCGCGGCTGCTGGCGAAGCAACTGGAGTGGGCGGCGGTCACTCCCCACGCTCACAACCAGGCGTTCAACACTGTGAATGGCGATATCTTTCGCTGGCGCTGGCTGTGGCCTCAGATTGCGGCCCACTTCGGGGTGGAAGCCGTTCCTCCACCGGAGACGGCGGCTACGCTCGAGGAGCAGATGCGCGAGATCGCGGGCATCTGGGAGAAGATCGCGGCGAAGTATGGGCTGATCGAGAGCCGCGTAGACAAGCTGGCCTCGTGGTGGCACACGGATGCAGATCTGGGCCGGCAGATCGAGTGCGTGAACGATATGACGAAGAGCCGCAGGCTCGGCTTCATGGAATACCAGGAGACCCCGGCTTCATTCTTCGAGCTGTTTGCGCAGCTGAAAGCGGCACGGGTGATTCCGGGCTGACACTTCAGATGACCACCGACTCCTGATACTCCCCGAAGACATCCCGCATGGCCGCCGCGATTTCTCCCACTGTGGCGTAGCTTTCGACCGCCTCGAGAATTGCCGGCATCAGGTTCGCTCCGCTGCGTGCGTGGTCGCGGACCCGATCGAGTGATGACTGCCAACTCTGAGCATCGCGGCGCGCTCGCAGCGCGCGAAGGCGCTCGACCTGTTTGCGCTCCAGCGATTCGTCGATACGCTGGATGGGGATCTCCGGCTCTTCCTCGCGGGTGAAGCGGTTCACGCCGACCACCGTCGCTTCTCCCGTATCGACAGCGCGCTGGTATTCGTAGGCGGCATTCTGGATCTCCTGCTGCACCCAGCCGCGCTCGATGGCGCGCACCATGCCCCCAAGAGCGTCAATGCGGTCGAGATAAGCGCGGGCCTGCTGCTCCAAATTATTGGTGAGCGTTTCCACATAATACGACCCGGCGAAGGGATCGATGGTCTGCGCGACTCCCGATTCGCTGGCGATGATCTGCTGCGTACGCAGCGCGATACGCGCGGCTTCCTCGGTGGGCAGGGCGAGCGCTTCGTCGTACCCGTTGGTGTGCAGCGACTGCGTGCCACCGAGCACGGCCGACAGCGCCTGGATTGCCGTGCGGACGATGTTGTTCTCCGGCTGCTGCGCAGTCAGCGTGGAGCCGGCGGTCTGGGTGTGGAAGCGCAGCATCCACGAGCGGGGATTCTTCGCGCCGAAGCGGTCGCGCATGATCGACGCCCACAGTCGCCGCGCGCAGCGGAACTTGGCAACCTCCTCGAAGAATTTGTTGTGGGCGTTAAAAAAGAAAGACAGTCTGGGCGCGAAGCGATCAATGTCGAGCCCGGCGTCGACAGCGGCCTGCACATACGCCATGCCGTTCGGCGAGCGTGAAAGCCACTTCCTGTGCGGCGGTCGAGCCAGCCTCGCGCATGTGATAGCCGGAGATGGAGATCGTATTCCACTCGGGCACCTCGTCATTGGCCCACGCGAACATATCCGTGACGATGCGCATCGCCTGCGGAATGGGATAGATGTAAGTCCCGCGCGCGATGTACTCCTTGAGGATGTCGTTCTGCACAGTACCGGATAGCTTCTTGACCTCGGCTCCGGTACGGCGAGCAACGGCGACGTAAAGCGCAAGCAAGAATGCTCGCTGTCGCATTGATCGTCATCGACGTGGAGATCTTGTCGAGGGAAATGCCGTCGAAGAGCCTCGTCATGTCCTCGATAGAGTCGATTGCCACGCCCACCTTGCCGACTTCGCCCAGAGCCATCGGGTCGTCGGAGTCATATCCGATTTGCGTGGGAAGATCGAACGCTACCGACAGCCCCGCCGTTCCATTGGCGATGAGGAATTTGTAACGGCGATTCGACTCTTCGGCGTCTCCCATGCCCGCGTACTGCCGCATCGTCCACAGGCGTCCGCGGTACATGGTCGGCTGGATGCCGCGCGTGAAGGGATATTCACCGGGGTATCCGAGATCGCGCTCGGGGTCAAAGCCGATGGCTTCCAGGTCGGCGGCGGTGTAGACGGGCTTGGGGTGTGGGCTTTTCGGCTCGGGCATGAGAACTCGGTATTGTAGCCCGTCAGCCACTGACGTGAACTCGGCTATGCCGGAGCGAGCATATTCGCGTCGCGAATCACGACCCAGTTACCGGCCGGCTCGCGGCGCAGAATCGACAGCGTGTGGCCGGCCCGGCGCGAGGGCTGACCTCCGTTGCGCGGCGTAATTGTCACGTTGAGGTAGCTCCAGCACCAGGCCACGTCGCCGTGGACCTGAACCTCCCTCGTCTCGTTGACGGCCTCGATGCGAACCACCGGAACCATGGCCTGAAACGCTTCAGCGAATGCGCGCTTGCCATGCATGGACGGCTGGCCTGGGACCAGAAACACGGCATCGTCCGACATCAGCGTGAGCACCGTCTCCAGATCACCGGCCGCAGTGGCGCGCAGCCAGGTATCCATCAATTCGCGGATAGCCTGCGCATCGGTTGTCGACGAATCACTCATGGCGGCGAAGAACATCACCCTAACTTCGCTGGCGCTTCAGCTTTTCCTTCTTGCGCGCCCGATAGAACGAACTGAACGTGAAGTAGAAGAAGACCAGAGTCACGATGACATAAATCAGGAAGCGCGGATGATCCGCTCCCGAATACCAGGCGTGGCGCAGCTTGTACGCATTCTGTGCGAAGAACAAGCCGAAGAGGGCGAAGAAAAGGCCCGTCACTTCGAGCCAGAGGACGCCGCCGGCGTGGACGAAGGGTCCCCAGACAGATTGCCCGAATTTTTTGGCGCCGGTCGCGACGGCGCGTCCACGCTCAGCTCCCCGCTGACCATAAACCACCGCCTGCTGCTGCACCGCTGGAGCTTCTTGCTGCATGGAATGAGCGGCTTGCGCAGCGCGGTCGCGAACCATCCCGGAGGCAACACGGACGCCGACGCCCAGTTTTCGGCCAACATGCTTCGGCTCCATACACAAAAGTGTAGCAGTGTAATACTGATTCGCATTGCCTCCACGGAGCATCGGAAGTAATGTAAGAAAAACCTCGAAGAAAACGCCCTCGCACAACCCGGCGTGGAAACGGAGTGAATCCTTGAATCAAAAACTGCGGAACCTTGTCCAGCAATTGGGCGAAGCCATACATGAGAGCGTTTCTGAGTCTGAGCACATCGCTGGCGTGGTGAAAGATATTCGCAAGCAGGGATTCGACGTTCTGCTGATGCTGGAGGCGACCATAGGTCTGAATGAGCTGGAACAGCAGCCCACGAACGCGCTTGAATCGCCGGGCGAAGACAGTCCGGCAGGAGGCGATACCTTTACCCCGCAGGATCTTAACTTCCTGAAATCGCTCCGCATCGCGCTTGAAGAGCCGGAAGACCACCGTTAGCGGCGTCCTCGTTGCGTCTTGATGCTCTCATCTCGGCGTTTGTGTTAGTATCCGCTCGTCTCTGCGAGTGTGCAGCGCAAGGCCTCTGCTGCTTTGACTTTGAAGCGAAGAGACGTGAGGGTGCTAACTGACCATGAGAGACACACTCGGGGTGTTACTGGCAGGCGGCGCTGGGGAGCGGCTCTTTCCCCTGACGCGTGACCGGGCCAAACCGGCGGTGCCATTCGGCGGCAATTACCGGATCATCGATATAACCCTTTCCAACTGCATCAACTCCGATCTGCGCCACGTCTACATCCTCACCCAATACAAGGCCTTGTCACTGAATCGCCATATCCGCGAGGGCTGGACGAGCGCCGTAGCGCAGGAACTCGGCGAATTCATCGAAATCCTGCCCCCCATGCAGCGCGTGAGCTCGAACTGGTACATGGGCACCGCCGACGCGGTCTACCAGAACATCTACTCCATCGGCTCCGAGCAGCCCAAGCACGTGCTGATTCTCTCCGGCGACCACATCTACAAGATGCATTACGGAAAGATGTTCGGTGAGCACGTGGAGTCGGGTGCGGACGTCACGCTGGCCACTCTGCCCGTCGATCCTTCGGAGGTGGCGAGTTTCGGCGTGGTCGAGGTTGCCCAGAATGGTGAGGTCATCGGCTTCCAGGAGAAGCCGAAGACCACCGATCTCCGCTCCCCCTTCAACCCGAGCATGGTCGATTGCTCGATGGGCATCTACCTGTTCAACACCGATGTGCTGCTCCCCGCGCTGATGCAGGACGCCGAAGATCCGTCGTCAAAGCACGACTTCGGGCACAACATCCTGCCGTCCATCCTGGGCAAGTACAAGATGCGCGCCTACAACTTCGTCGATGAGAACCGCAAGTCGCAGGCTCTCTACTGGCGGGACGTGGGCACGCTGGACGCCTACTACGACGCCAACATGGACGTCGCATCGGTATCGCCGGTCTTCAATCTCTACGACAGCAACTGGCCCATCCGCACCCGCGTGCGCCAGTATCCCCCGGCAAAATTCGTCTTCGGCGAGCCGGGACGCACGGGCATGGCGATTAATTCCATCGTTTCCGCCGGATGCATTGTTTCCGGCGCCGTAGTGCGCAACAGCGTGCTGTCGCAGGATGTGCGCGTCAATTCGTACTCCGAGCTCGATTCGAGCATCGTGTTTTCGCACGTGAATATCGGCCGTCACTGCCGCATCCGGCGGGCCATCATCGACCGCGATGTCCAGCTGCCGGAAGGCACGGTCATCGGATACGATCAGGCCGAGGACAAGCGCAAGTACTTCGTCACCCCCAGCGGGCTGACTGTAGTGACCAGAGATTACTCGCTCTACGAGAACCCCGTAGCTCCGGACTTCATGCTGGAGACGTAACCGCCGCCGGAATTTTCCATCCCGGCAAAGCGGTTTCCTGGCGGGGACTGGGACCGGGCTGTATGCCGATGGTACTGTCGATTCGTATCCGTTTCGGAGGTATATACGAATGTCAATCAAGAACCTTGCAGCGTTAACGTTGCTGGCCGTTTCAGCTTCTATCCTCTCCGCCCAGTCGGCGCAAACCATCAACGGCTTCATCAGCGAGGATCAGTGCGCCGCATCGCATGCAGCGCCCAGCGCCTCGGCCGCGAAGTGCATCAAGGGCTGCATCGCGCGCGGAGCAGCTCCAGTGCTGGTGAGCGAGGGCAAGGTCTACAAGCTCAAGGGCGAAGATGCCGCCGTGAAGGGCCTGGCCGGACAGAACGTCACCATCAAAGGTACGGTCGAAGGCGACACCATCACGGTAACTTCGGTCGCGGCTAAGTCGTAGCCGGCACACTGCATCCCTCAATCGGCGGCAGACTACCTGAGCGCAATGCGCCCGTGGTAGAAGTATTGCCCTAATCCAATCGTAAACAGCCAGCAGCCATACAGCGCGTGTTCCAGTGACGATGTAAACAGGCTGCCGGTGACCTGGTATCTCCACGCAAAGAGCAGCCCTCCGGCAAAGGTCAGCGTCACTGCCAGAGGATTCCTGAAGATGATGTGCATGAAGGCGAAAGCCGCCGCGCTCACGATAATCAACACCATCTGCGACGGAAACAGCCAAGCATAGCGATGCATCAGGAAGCTGCGGTAGATAATCCCTTGCGGATACACGGACAGAACCGGATACAACACCATCACCAACGCCCAGAGACCGGGGTTCGCGCGCACAAAGCTGAAGAGAAGATCAGGCGCTATGAGCCGAACCGCGAGCCATACGAAAGCAGCGCAGACCAGAAAGCCCACCAGGATCGACGGCATCTGCGCCCCAGCGGCCTGCGGGTTCCAGAGCAGCGCCGGCGAAAAAGTCGCATCGCGGCGCAATTGCCAATAGCAGTACAGCGCAGCCACCCACAGCACCGGCAGTGGCGGAATCGGGCGCGGCGAAAAGCGATACCCGAGCGGCAGAGCGACAAACAGCAGCAGAAACTCGACGATGAGCGCGGCGCGCGACATACCCTGGGTTTCGATGCCCCGTGCGCAACACCGGCTCCACAAATTACTTCCCGGCCGTTTCCCTGCTACTCAGCTTCTGCGTCGCTCTCAGTCCACTCCACGGATTGCGCCCAGGGAAATGCCCGCAGCTCTTCGACCATCGCGTTGAGAAGATGCGGATCGCGAGTGGCCGATTCAAGTACCGCCTGGATAACCGAGCGATCGGTTTCTTCCACCTGCTCGGCGCGAATGTTGCGCAGCACCAGAGAACGGGCGGCGACCGCGCGGGTCACCTGATATTCGGCCTCCACCTGGTGTTCCGTTGCGCAGAAGAGTCTTAGCCGGTAAACCGCGCGCGAATCCAGACTGGCCAGCGAGCGCCGGTCAATATAACGGGAGAGCGGGCGCAACAGTAGATTGATCCCAATCAGGAGCACTGACACAAAGACCGCGTCGAGCATCTCGCCCGCTCCGGCGCATGCGCCCACCGCCGCCGAACACCAGAGCGTGGCGGCGGTATTCAGTCCGCGCACGCTGCCGCCGTCCTTCATGATGGCGCCCGCGCCCAGGAACCCGACTCCGGAAACCACGTAGGCGATCACCTGGGTCGTTCCCGGAGCGATCGTCGATCCCAGATCGACGAACGCCGCAGCCCCGAAACACACGAGTGTGTTAGTGCGCAGACCGGCCGCCCGTTGACGCCACTGGCGCTCGGCGCCCACACAGGCGCCAAGGATCAGGGCCAACAGCAGACGCGGAAAGGTCGCCTGATGCAGCAGCGGCACAGAGTCGGTCCACCAATGTGTCCACGGGTTAGCCATATTTGCGGTTAGCCATATTTGCCGATTGGCTACATCGGCCGTTTACCGGTTCCCCTATATTGCCTGAAATCAGGAAGCGCCCGCTCGCAACCGGCAGATGCGACCGGCCACGATCCGTCAGCCTTTTCCTGCCAGCTCCCCTGCTTTTTCATAGGACTGAATTCCTCCCCATTTTCCTGTATTCTGGCGACTTCACCGCGCTGAAAGGCTGCCGGACCCCTCCCACGGAACCGGCCCTGTGTTTACTGCGTATGAATTGCCATGAGTTTTGCCGGGGCAATGACGTGGGAGATGGACGGTTTCCGGGTGGTCCGGACCCGGCCGAGAGCTGGAGCGGTT
This sequence comes from uncultured Acidobacteriaceae bacterium, assembly GCA_963725225.1. GTDB lineage: Bacteria > Acidobacteriota > Terriglobia > Terriglobales > Acidobacteriaceae > Silvibacterium. The sequence goes on along the minus strand of CAVRXY010000021.1, from coordinate 43,291 downwards.
GCTCCAGAGCCGCGTCCGATGTCTCAGGAGCATCCGGCAGCGCGGATCGAAGACGAAGGCGGCCACCGCCCCGGTCGAACGGATGCGTTCCGGACCGGGACAATGGCCGGGAAGCAGAGCCGGGCATGCACAGGCCGGCGCTCCCGGTATAACGGGGAACCAGGCAGAGGTACGGGGAGCAGGGAGAGTATTGGAAGCCGACTGGCAGATCGTTGTACAGCGGTGCCTCGATGGCGACTCGGTGGCCTGGGCCGAGTTGGTGAAGTCCCATCATCGCCGCATTTACTCTCTCTGCTACCGTTTTACCGGCTCCGCGCATGATGCCGAGGACCTGACCCAGGACGTCTTCATCAAGGTTTACGGAAATCTGACCAGCTTCGATCTCGCCCGCGGAAGTTTTCAGACCTGGCTCACCACGCTTGCCCGGAATCTTCTGGTCGATCATTTTCGTAGAACTAAGCAGCAGCGCGTGACAGACTCTATGGACGCCGGCTGGGACGAATCGGAGGAGCTTCCCATGGCCGACCGTCTCGCCGCGACCGGCCCAACCCAGCACGATCGCGCCGCGCAGAAGGAAATCGCGCGCATGGTGCAGGAGGCTTTGACAAAGATCTCACCTGAGTTGAGAGAAGCCGTTATTCTTCGTGACTTGCAAGACATGGACTACAAAGAAATCGCACAGGTTCTGCGCATCCCCGAGGGTACGGTGAAGTCCCGTATCAGCCGGGGCCGGGCGGAACTGGCGCGGTTATTAGAACGTAATAAAGGACAGGTGGTTTAGATGTCGGAGCGTAATCCATTTGAACAGCATCCCAGAGGTCCCGAGAGAGCACACGGGGCCGGCCGGGAGCTGCGCTGCGAGGAGTGGGAAGCTCTTCTGGCCGATGCCCTGGACGGCGTAATGCCCGCCGCCGACAGTGCAAGCTTCGAGGCTCACAGCCACGACTGCGCCGCGTGTGCCGGGCTGCTCGCCGAGTCGCGCCAGGGGAGGGAGTGGCTGGAGTTCCTGCACACCGAACCCGAAATGCCGGCCGACCTCGCGGAACGCATCCTTGGCCGCACGAGCGGCGCGGTAGCCGAGCGGCCGCTGGCCGTGTATGGAGCTCCGATTGCCGCCGGCCCCAATGTGCTGGCCCTGCCCCGCCGGCGCTTTGTCTGGGATACCCGCCTGATGATGACGGCAGCGATGGCCTTCTTCTCGATCGCCCTCACCTTGAATCTGGCTGGGGTGCGGCTGACCGACCTGCGGCTCTCGGATCTGACTCCGGCGAGCCTTGAAAACAACCTCACGCGGCAGTTCTACACCGCGAAGACCCAGGCAGTGCGCTACTACGACAATCTGCGCTTCGTCTACGAGGTGGAGTCGAAGATGCGCGAGCTGCGCCGCGATGAGGATACGCAGCGCCCCGCTCCTCAGCCTGAACAGAAGGTGCCTGCGCCGCAAACTACTCAGCCCACCGGCAAGCCGCCCGCGAATCCGCACAAGAATGGCGGCAAGCTCGAACCCGCACCGGTGGCGCCCCAACCGGATGTAATTTTCGGAAAGAAAATGCTGGCCAGCATTCACGGTTCGCTGTCCGGTGAAACACAATCGCTCCACACGCTGGCTGGTGAGGTCAAGAATACAAAGAACGAACTGCACGAAGAAGAGGTAGACACATTGGTCGCTTTCCTACGTGGCCAGGCAGAAAGAGGCTTGGCATGAATTGCGTCAACCACCCCGACATCCCGGTAGCTGCATATTGCCAGAACTGCGGAAAGGCTCTTTGCTCGCAGTGCGTGCGATCGGTCTCCGGTGTTATTTATTGCGAGCAATGCCTCGCGGCCAAACTGGGAATCGGCGGCGGTTATGCTGCGCCGGGCGGCGCAGGTTACACAGTCCCCGGAGCAGTACCCGGCGGGGTCGGCTATGCTGTGCCCGGCGTGATCACCTCCGGCGGTCCGAATCCCGGCACGGCGACAATCCTCGGATTCATCCCCGGCGTGGGAGCGATGTACAACGGGCAGTTCGTGAAGGCCCTGGTGCACGTGCTGGTCTTCGTCATCCTGATCGGTATCACCGACAACCATCCGATCTTCGGCCTCTTTATCGCGGCGTGGATCTTCTACCAGGTCTTCGACGCGCACCAGACGGCCAAGGCGCGGCGCGACGGACTGCCTCTCCCCGATCCCTTCGGCCTCAACGAGCTGGGATCAAGGATCGGCATTCCCAACTCGCCCACCACGCCGCAGGCCACCCAGACTTACACGGTGCCGCCGGTCCCTCCGTCCTCCGCTGGCTATCCTCCTCCCGCCGCAGGCTTTACTCCCCCCGCAGCGGGCTACACGCCCCCTGCCGACTACACGACATATCCGCCCTATACGGCTGTGCCGCCGCCAGGCGGGCCAATTCCCCCACTCGAGCCCGACCCCTATGCCCCGGTACGGCGACGTGAGCCGGTCGGCGCGATCGTGCTCATTGGGCTGGGACTGCTGTTCCTCTTCAACACTCTGGGCGTCTTCCGGTTCGACTGGTTCGGACACACATGGCCGATTCTGATCATCGTGCTCGGCGCCTGGCTGCTGTTCCGCCGTACACGCGGAGTTCCTCCGCCGCCTCCCCCACCGGCGCCGCCAGCGGGAGGTGGGCAATGAACCCATACCTGTTTATCCATCGCATCAAGGGACCAGCCATGCTTCTGGTCTTCGGCATCACGGCGCTGCTCAACGAGTGGGACATCATCACCTTTGGCAAGAGCTGGCCCCTGTATCTGATCGTGCTCGGGGTCCTTCAGCTCGCCGAGCGCGCGGCGTGGTCGCAGTGGCAGCAGCAGCAATATGCCCAGGGCCAATACGCTGCCCAGGGAGCGGTTCCCGGACCAGGCGGTGTAGTGCCGCCAGCCAATGTGCCTCCCGGATCATCTTCACTGGTGGTAACGCCGCCAAGTCTGCCGTCCGACCCCAACCGTCGCTTCGATTCAGGCGAGGGGAGGTAGCGCGATGGCAGCCAATCCTCCACCTTATCCGCCCCCTTATTCTCCCCGCGACGCACGCCGGCAGGCACGCGACTGGGCACGCGCCCAGCGCGAGCAGATGCGCGCGCAGCGCCGTTACTGGCGGCACTGGTATGGATACCGCCGGCCTTCGGTCGTCGGCCCCGTCCTGCTGCTCAGCATCGGTATCCTCGCCCTGCTGCTTGAGACCGACCACATCAGCGTCAGCGGCTTCTGGATGTGGTACGAGCGCTGGTGGCCGCTTCTCCTGATCGCGGTGGGTCTGGTATCGCTCGCGGAATATTTCTGGGACCGCAACGACCCATACGCAGGACGGCGGTCGGTCGGCGGCGTGGTCTTCCTCATCATCCTTCTCGCCATGGTCGGATGGGGAGCCAACGGGCGCTGGTGGCGGCCGTTCAGCGACCAGTTCGATAACAGCGATGATTTCTTCTCCATGATGGGCGAAGAACACGACAACGACGTCCAGATGGATCAGGCAATCGGCGATAACGCGGCTGTGAATATTCAAAACCCGCGCGGCGACGTGACGGTTACCGTATCAACCGACGGCCAGATGCACATCCGCGCTCACCAGGTTGTACATTCATCGGACAAGGACGCGCCAAAGATCTTTGACGAGATCAAGCCGAAGGTGGTGGCGTCGAGTTCGAGCGCCGTAATTACTGTGCCCGGCCGCAACGGTGCGCGCGTCGACCTGACTATACAGGTACCCGAAAAGTCCTTCACCACCGTAAATACAAGTCACGGCGATGTAACCATCGAGGGCCTGAAGAACAACGCCGACGTGACCTCAAGCCATGGCGATGTCAAATTCGACAGCATCACCGGCGACGTGCACGCCCGCATGGACCACGGAGACTTCTCCGCACACCAGGTTGGCGGACACGCGTTCATGGACGGCCATGTCGACGACGTGACGCTCTCCGAGATCAAGGGTCCCGTCGTGCTGGAAGGCGAATTCTTCGGCGACACTCATCTTGAGCAAGTGGGATCGACGGTCCACTTCCACACCACCCGTACCGACCTCGATATTCCCAAACTCAGCGGCGACCTGACCATGGATTCGGGCGATCTGACCGCGAACCAGGCCACCGGACCAGTCCGCATCATCACGCGCTCGAAAAATATCGATCTGTCCCAGGTAGCCGGCGACCTTCACATCGAGAACAGCGACGGTGACGTGAATGTCGTGGCGGCGGTTCCGCTGGGCAACGTGCAGATCTCGAATCGCTCCGGCGGCCTGTCGCTCACTGTGCCGGAGAATTCGAACTTCACCGTCACGGCCACCACCACGGAAGACGATGAACTCGAGACAGATTTTCCCTTGCAGCAATCCACCAGCGGTGACCGGCGCACTGCGGAGGGCAGCGTAGGCCACGGCGGAGTCAGGCTCGATCTGAGCACCACGCACGGCAACCTGCGTCTGAAGCAGGGTTCCGCTCGCATGGAAGCGCCTGAACGACCCGAGGCACCAGAAAGGCCTGAGAAGCCTGAAAAACCGGAAAAGCCTGAGAAGCCGCCAGCTCCACCGCGGCATCTGGCAGCGCCGAAGACGCCTACCCCTGAACCAACCGTTCAGTAGCCACGCGCTGTTCAGTAGCCTCGGCCCGTTCAGTAGCCCCGGGCCGTTCAGTGGCCGGGCCCTCGTCGCCCAGGTGTTGCTCTGCCAGCCGTTCCCGCACGATTGACTCAATCCGCTCCAGCACCTGGTCCAGTGTGAGAAAGGTCGAGTCGACGATCACCGCATCGGGCGCAGGACGCAGCGGCGACTGGGCGCGATTGCGGTCCCGGTCGTCCCGTTCGCGCAGTTCGCGGGCAATTGCCTGCTGCGAAAGACCCGCCGGAGCGTTCTCGGCTTCAACCGGACCATTGCTCTGTTCGTAACGCCGCTGGCTGCGCGCCTCCGGCGAGGCATCGAGGAAGAACTTGATGTCCGCGTCGGGAAAAACAACGGTGCCGATGTCGCGGCCCTCCATCACTACCCCGCCCGACTTGCCCATCTCGCGCTGCAGATCGACCATCCAGCAGCGAATCGCGGGATGCACGCTCACCTTCGACGCCGCCTGCGTCACCTCCGCATCGCGAATCCTGGCCGTCACGTCTGCTCCATCCAGAAGCACTCGATTCCCGGCCGGCGTTGCCTCAAGAGCAATCGCGGTCGATGCAGCCAGGCGAGTGAGACCAGCGGCGTCCTCAAGATTCATGCCGCTGCCGAGCGCCTTGAGCGCGAAGGCGCGATACATTGCCCCCGTCTCCAGATTCAGCAGGCCGAAATGAGCGGCGAGGTGTTTGGCTACGGTGCTCTTGCCGGCTCCCGCCGGCCCATCGATGGCAATAATCAGACGTCGTCGACTCATTCGGAACTCTTACCGCTATCCCCTTGATCCTTCCGCTTCCTGAAGGGCGGTTTCACGCCGCCCGATCTGGGTCCCGATTTGAAGCCCGGTCTCGCTCCCCCAGATTTCCCCCGGGACGGCGGCCCGCCAAACTTCTTCCCGCCGGAACCAAACTTCTTCCCGCCGAAGCCCGGCCCTCCAGATTTCGACCCTCCAGATTTCGATCCGCCAAACTTCGATCCTCCAAACTTCGACCCGCCGGGGCGAGCCGCCCCGAATTTTTTCCCGCCGAATTTCGGCTTGTCGAATCCGGGCTTTGTTGATTTCCCGAAACCAGAAGGCTTCGGCTTCCACTCGCGCTGAGATGAACCGGATCGTTCGGCAGAGCCCGGCCGGCCGCTTACCTTGTCTCCCGGCTTGCCCGGCTTATCGCGAAAGAACGGGCGTTTTTGCCCTTCCCGCGGCTTGCCGGCGCCGCCGTAGGACCGCGGGCCAGATCCCGTGCCAGATCGCTGACCAGGTCGCGGCCCAGATCCTGGTCCGGATCGTGCACCGCGCGGACTGAACCCGGAGCCTTCGGCACGCGGGGGCCGAGTCTCCTCACCCTTCCAGGGACGCGCCGTGTCAGCACCGAATTTCGGTTTGCCAAACTTCGGCGCGAATTTTCCGCCCCCTGCTCCAAACTTCTTCGCCGGAAATTTGCCGCCACCGGTTCCGAATTTCTTCGGCGGAAACTTGCCACCGCCCGGGCGAAAGTCCGCACGGCCCTCACCTCCGGACGGCCGGCTGTCAGGGCGCTGTCCAAATGGACGCTTTGCGAAAGGTTTGCGGTCACCGCCGGCGCCTTCTTCCCTGCGCGGATAGTTCGTTCGCGGCTTGCCCTCTTCAAACTTGCGAAACGGAGGACGGTCCCCTTCGGCTCTCGGTCGTGGCGGACGGCCGGTGCTCGCACCGAATTGCTTCCGGCGCGGCGGATAGTTGCCACGCGAGTCAGTACCCGTACGCAGCGGGCGCCCGCTGCCGCCTGAACCACCGGGCCTTGCACCGCCTGCCGATCGGGGACGGGGGCGATCGCTTCCTGCTGCCGCAAAACGATCTCGCGGCGGTCCAGTGCGAGGACGCTCGCCAACGCGGCCGCGCCCAAAGGACGGACGCCGCTCCGCGTCTCGCGGCTCCCGCATCGGCCGTTCCCGGGCCGGCCGTTCCCGGTCGAATGTAGGACGAGCCACCGGCTCGGACGGCGCAATCGGCTCCGGCTCGGCGAACTCCGGCAGTGATCCGGCGACGTGGTACATCGTCTGCGTTCCCACAGGAACAATCGCGATCTGGCGCGTAGCTGCCAGCCCATTCACCACCTCCCGCACCTTCGACCGCGCCGTGAGCGGCGAGAGAAAGGTCTCAACCTCCTCCGGCGTCGCAGCTATAACCGATTCGAGATAGAGCGAAACCAGCGCCGACAGTCCCGTCGTCTGCGCAATCTTGTTGGCTGCCGTCAGCGCATCTCCGAAGCGCTTCTGCGTAAGCTCCCACCGGGTCGGGCCACTATCCGAATACACTGGCATCACCCGCAAGCCGCCCCAGAGGTCCATCAGCCCGCGCAGCACAGCGGACTCTGTGATCTCGTGCCCGACGCCAGCCTGAATCTCCGTCGCCTCAAGAGACGCGCCATCCTCGAGGAGCTTCCATATCGCCGTTACAAGTGGCGATGCTTTCGGTGGTGGAGTCTTCCAGTTCCGCCCGCCGCGCATGGTAAAGATGTATGGAAAGGCCTCGCGCGACGCCAGGAAATCCGGCTGCTCGGAAAGCGTTCCGAAAAGATTGAGCGGCAGCGCCTCCCCGCTTTCCACAACCCGGATCATCAGTCCGCGGGCATTCGCGATCGCCGCCGGTGCGGGCGTCTCGCTCGGTGCGCCGATTGTGGCTTCGACGAAGGAAGGCGCCGGAGCCAGAAACTGATGACGGCGCGGTAAATAAAGGCAAAGACCGCTGGTGTTGATCCACGCCGACGCGTCTTCGCGCGTGAGCACGGGATCGGATTTCTGCCGCCAGCGCTCGGCGCGCACGGCTTGTAGCTGTTCGGCTGTCAAGGAGACCTTCTTCGTCCTGCGGAAAAGCGAATCTAGATCCGCTGAAAGGCCCGCTGGATGTCTTTCCAAGAATACCGCAAAGCGATAGGCCGGCCGTGCGGACAGCTCGTCGGATGCTCGGTACGCGCTAATTCCGCCAGCAGCCACTCCATGCGCCGAGGGTCGAGGGGCATGTTCACCTTGATGGCCGCGTGGCATGCGATCGATGCCGCGATGCGCGTCCGCATCGTGCCCATATTCTCCGACTGCGCCGGATTCCCGGCCTGCTCCAGCACCTCCATCAGCATGCGTTCGAGCTGTCGCCCCTCAAGCCCTACCGGCGCCGCCTTCACCGCCAGAGTGTGCGGACCAAACGGTTCGACCTCGAAGCCGTTTCGCTCCAGTTCATCGGCGATCGCACCGAAGAGGACCATCTGGTGCGGCTGCAGATCGACCAGCAGCGGCATCAGCAGGCGTTGCCGCTCCACGCTCTCCACTTCGCGCTCGCGCAGAATCTTTTCGAAGAGTACCCGTTCATGGGCAACATGCTGGTCGACGATCCATAGGCCTTCGTCATTGACCGCAAGAATGAACGACTCGCGCAGCTGCCCCAGCGGCTTCAGCGACGCGAGCGAGTTCAGGTTCGCCGGCTCTCCCCCATCGGGCAAGCTTTGCGTATTCCACTCCGGCTCGCAATTATGACCGGCCTTCGGCGTCGCAGGCGGTTGCTGCGGTGCGGCAGCAAAGGGAAGACTCTCCGTCGCTGGCTCCGGCTGGCGTTCCATCAGCGTGAACGGCACAGTGTCGGCCGCGCTGATACCCGGCTCCGAATCCTGGACGGCCTCGCCGTCGCCTTGCGCCGGAATGGGAGAGGTCGTCGGCTGCAGCGCCGGTGTCGCGTGAGGATTCGCGCTCAGCGCGGCAAGAAATTCAGCCGCGGGACGCGCCTTGATCAGCGTGTTCCGAATGCTGTCGCGCACGAAGTCGTGAATGTAAGTCGGCTGGCGAAAGCGCACCTCGGTCTTCGACGGATGCACATTGACGTCCACCTCATGCGGCGGCATCTCCAGAAACATCAGGATCACCGGAAACGACGTCGGCGGAATCACATTGCGATACGCCTCGCTGACCGCATGCAGGATAAGCCGGTCGCGAATCAACCGCTGGTTCACGAAGATGTAGATCGAATTCCGATTGAGCTTCTGCAACTCCGGCCGCGAGACAAAGCCACTGACCCTCAGAAATCCCGGATCCGGCGGCTGATAATCCTCGTCGCGCTTCCACGGAGGAGGCTCAGGCAGCCCTGCTCGATCGAACGGACGCTCCGCCGCGAACGGCAGCAGTTGGTCGAGCGTGTCCTTGCCGAAGATCTGGAAGATCCGCTCCGCCGCCTTCTGGACCGGAGGCGCGATCAGCAGCGCATTCGTGGCCGAATGCAGCTCGAAATGCTTGTCCGGATGCGCCAGCGCATAATGTGTAACCAGCGCGGTTACGTGCGAAAGCTCGGTCGATTCCGCCTTCAAGAACTTGCGCCGCGCCGGTGTATTGAAGAAGAGATCGCGGACCGTGATCGTCGTTCCCGCAGGCAACCCGGCATCGTCAACGCGAAAAATCTTGCCGCCGACAATCTCTACGTGCGTCCCGCTGGCTTCGCTCGCCGCGCGCGTTTCCAGTTCAAGCCGCGAGATCGACGCGATCGACGGCAGCGCCTCGCCGCGAAAACCCAGCGTCGCAATCGACAGCAGGTCGTCGCTCGATCGAATCTTCGACGTCGCGTGTCGTTCGAAGGCCAGCAGCGCATCATCCCGCACCATGCCGATGCCGTTGTCGACAATCCGGATCAGCTTGCGCCCGCCGCCTTCGATCTCAACCTTGATGCGAGTGGCCTGGGCGTCGAGCGCGTTTTCCAGCAGCTCCTTCACCACCGACGCGGGACGGTCAACGACCTCGCCCGCGGCGATCTGGTTCGCGACCTGGTCGGTGAGTATGTGTATGCGACCCATGTCAGCGGTGTGCCTGCGCGGCTGATTGTCTCAGCCGCGCAACCAGGCGAAGCATCTCCCGATGAGACAGACGCTCACCGGGCCATTTCGTGCTCGTGCAGACGGTCGCCAAGCACGTGCAGCCGCAGGAAATTCGTCGATCCTGACTTGGTCCGGGTGCCGGCGACGATGCCCAGGATGTCCTGCGGAAACACATAGCCGGCCGTCTCCAGCAGTTCTTCCGCCATGTCCACCATCTCTTCGGCGGTATGCGCCTTGGCGCACTTCACCGGCTGCACTCCCCAGAGCAGAGCCATGCGGTTGATCACCACATTGATGCTGGACAGCGCATAAATCGGCGGCTTCGGACGATACTTCGAGAGCTGCCGCGCCGTCGTGCCCGTCTCGGTAAAGACGGCGATCGCCTTCAGCTCCAGATCCTCCGCGGCATGCGCCATCGATTCGCAGATCGTCTCTGCGACGGAGAGATGCTGATTGCTCGGGCGCCCGTCGTGCGGCGAAATCGTTCCGTGAATCTGCGACTCCGTCTCGATGACGATCTTCGCCATCATCTTGACCGCTTCAACCGGATACTTGCCCGCGGCGCTTTCCGCCGACAGCATGACGGCATCGGTTCCGTCATAGATCGCATTGGCGACGTCGCTGGCTTCCGCCCGTGTAGGCCGCGGATTCTCGATCATCGACTCCAGCATCTGCGTAGCCGTGATCACCGGCTTGCGATATTCAGACGCGCGCCGGATGACCAGCTTCTGAATTGCCGGAACCTGTTCCGGCGGCATCTCGACGCCCAGGTCTCCGCGCGCCACCATCACGCCGTCGGCCACGTTGAGAATCTCTTCGAGATGTTCGATCGCCTGCGGCTTCTCCAGCTTCGCGATCACCCAGGTGTCAGCGCCAAGATCGGCAATGCGCTGTTTCACCAGCTTCACATCCTCGGCCGTGCGCACGAAACGAGACGGCAATGGCATCCACGCCATTCTTGATGCCGAACTCCAGATCGAGCTTCGTCCTTCTCGGTCAGCGACGGCACGCGAACCGCAATGCCCGGCAGGTTGATGCCCTTGTTCTCGCCGAGAACACCGCCGTTGATCACCTCGCATTCGACATCCTCGCCCTTCACCGTCAGCACCAGCAGCTCGATAAGGCCATCGGAGAGCAGGATGCGCGCTCCGGACTTCGAGATTTTCGGCCAGCGTCGGAAATGTCGTCGAAATCACGCTGGGGGTGCCGGCGATATCGCGCGGCGTGATAGTGAGGCGCTGCCCCGCCTCCAGCTGAATAGGTTTGCGGTCGTGCAGCCGGCCGGTGCGGATCTTCGGTCCCTGCAGATCGCCCAGGATACAGATGTTCTTGCCCTCCTCCTGCGCCACCTTGCGGACCATTTCGATGAGTTCCAGCTTTTGAGGATGGGTGCCATGCGAGAAGTTCAGGCGCGCGACATCCAGGCCTGCGCGGACCAGCTCGCGAAAAGTGGTTTCATTGTTCGAAGCAGGCCCGAGAGTGGCAACAATCTTGGCTCGGCGCGGATTCTTTCCCGGCCCAGAGGTCGAGCCGGTATACGTGACGTTCATCCATCCCCCAACTGCTGTGTTTCTGCTTTAAGGTCGATTGTGTTTCTGCTTCAGTGCCGATGAAAGCATTTTCATTTTAACTCGCAAGACGCATGTTCCGCCGTTCACGCGGTCTGATGCGGACGAACCTCAACCGGGTCTTCATCATCGCCGTAAACAGCGGGCGCTGTAACGGACGATGGGACGGCAGGCCCCGGTACTGCAGACCCCGGTACTGCGGGCCCCCACTGCGGCCCGTACTGCCGGATAGACGAGAGCGTTGAACTCCGCGCCCACCAGAATCGTGAAGCAAACCATATAGAGCCACACCAGTGTAGCCACGCCTGCACCGAACGATCCGTAGACAACGGAGTAATCAGCGTAGCGAGTGAGATACCAGCCGAAGCCAAGTGTCGCGAGAAACCAGGCGACCGTGGCCAGCAGGCTTCCCGGCACAACTTGCTTCCACGGGCGCGCACGGGGTGTCCCGAAGTGGTACACGACTCCCAGAACCGCCACGCTGGTCAAGCGTGGCGATGCCCCAGCGAATGACCCGCCAGATCAGCAGCACGTAGAAACGGATCTCGTGGTCGGAGTTATCGACCATCCAGTGCTCAATCGCGTGGCCGAAGGCCACCAGCGCAGTGGCGAAGATGAGCGGCACGAAGGTAGCCGGCACCAGCACCAGGGCAATGGCGTGCTCGCGCCAGAAGCTCCACTCGCCGCGCGGCAGCAGGTAGGCGCGGCGGAAGCCGTCCATCAGTGAAAGCATCACTCCCATCGCGGCGCCGATAGTGATAAACACCGCCGTCCATACCAGCCGGACCGAACGCGCATGGTTGGTAAAGAAGTAGGTCTGCACCAGCGACATCGTGTCGGTGGGCAGAAATTCGCTGAATGCGTTGCGGATATCGGAGCGCACCGTATCGGTTTCAGGGGTAAGCGCCAGCAGCGTGGTAATCACCAGCAGCGCGGGAAAAATGCTGAGGATCGCGGAGAATGCCGCCGCCTTCGCGCTATTGAAGGCTCCATGCCCGAGAGCTCTCCATACGGCTCGCCGAAGATGGTCGAAGGTGCGGAGGAGAATCATCTCTATAGGTTGGCGAACAGCGGCCGGGTCAGTGCTTCGGCTTCCATTGATTCAGAAATTCGGTAACAGAGGCTGGATCCATACGGCGCATCGACTCGAATTCACCGTTCTTCTGGCTGTACAGTATCCGCCCGTGCGCATCCAGAACAGCCAGGGCAGGCACTCCACGCTTCAGCGGAATGTCATACTTGGCGGCAAGATCGAGATTCTTGTCGTAGTGGCCAACATCCACATGAACAAGCACGTAGTTGTTGTCGAGCAGCGACAGGTTGGGTTGCTGGTGAATGTAGATATCCAGCACCTGGCAGTCTCCGCACCAGTTTCCGCCGAAGTCGAGAATGATGTGCTTGTGCTCTGTCGTCGCCGTCTTGATCGCCTGGGCGATATCGGCATGAGCATCGGCGGTGGCCGAGTAGATGATTCGGCTCTGCGCCACGGCTGAAATTCCCGCAAGAGCGAACAACAGCGGCAAAAGCGACTCTTCTGACAACACCTGGCATCAAAATATCCTCGAATCTGACTTACAGGATGCCACATCAGTAAGACAATCAAGAAGAACTACCGGGGCTAAGTCGAAAGACCTGTATATATGGGACAATTTCGCGCGTAAGATATTGAGCCAGCATGGCTGCCAAGGCTTTTCCCCTCATCGACCTTCGCAATGCCATCAAACACCACGAGTTCGTACCGTCTTTTCAGCCCATCGTTGCACTGCGTAGCGGACGGCTTTGGGGGTTTGAGGTACTGTCGCGCTGGCACCACCCCCAGCTCGGCATCATCTCGCCTGAGCGTTTTATCCCGGAAGCCGAAAGCACCGGACTGATCGGGCCTCTCTTTGAGACGATTCTGGACCAGGCTATGGTTTCAGTCGAAGCGCTGGCTGGCCCTGCGCCGGGTTTTCCCCAGCACCTCACCCTGTCGGTCAACATCTCCCCGGTTCAACTGCGGGACCGCTCCCTCTCCGGAAAGATCCGCTCCCTCATGGAGAAAGCGGGCTTTCCGCCGCGCCAGTTGATGATCGAGATCACCGAGAGCGGCCTGGTAGGCAATATGGATCTCGCGCTCGCCATTGCCGAGGACCTGAAGGCGCTCGGCATCCGGCTGGCGCTCGATGACTTCGGCACCGGGTATTCGAGCCTTCGCCACCTCCACTCCCTGCCCCTGGACGAAATCAAGATCGATCGCAGCTTTGTCCACTCGATGAGCTACCGGCGCGAGAGCCGCAAAATCGCTGCTGCGATCATTGGGCTGGGTCAAAGTCTCGGCCTGACCACTGTCGCCGAAGGCGTCGAGGACAAGGCGCACGCCGACATGCTCTTCTATCTGGGCTGTGATCTCGGTCAGGGCTGGCTTTACGGACCGCCCGTTTCAGCAACCGAGCTTCCCGCCATCGTCGCCCGGGAGTCTCTCGCGTCAGCTGCCGGGGCGCCGCTTCTGGCCGCGGACATGGCCTCTACTCTCGAAGCTTCGCCCGCGCAGCGGCTCGCGCAGCTTCAGGCTATTTACGATGGCTCGCCCGTCGGTCTGTGCTTCATTGATCGCGATCTTCGCTACGTCAGCCAGAACCGCCGCTTGTCGGAGATGAGCGCCGCTCCTCTGGGACCTCGCCTGGGCAAGAAGATCGGCGAGGTCATGCCCATGGTGTACCTGCAGATGGAGCCTTACCTGAAGCGCGCCCTGGCAGGCGAAGCGATCCCCAACCTGGAAATCCTCACCGAACGGCCTGGTTCCACCTCGGAGTTCAATACGCTTCTGCTTTCTCTGCAGCCGGCGCGCGACGAGGCAGGTGAAGTCGTAGGAATATCGATTGCCGCCATGGACATTACTGAGCGCAAGAGCACCGAAAAGGCGTTGCGCGAGAGCGAGGAGCACTATCGCAATACCGTCGAGCTCAGCCCCCACGTGACCTGGACAGCCGCGCCCGATGGCGCGGTTCTCGGCGCCAGCCCCCGATGGGAAGCGCTGACCGGACTCAAAGTAAGCGACAGCCTGGGCTATGGCTGGCGCAATGCCCTGCACCCGGACGACCTGCAGCCCACCGACGAGAAGTGGGCGGCAGCACTGCGCACCGGCGATCCCGTCGACGTGGAATTCCGCATCGGCCACGGCAACGGTGCCTGGCGCTGGATGCGCTCGCGGGCCGCACCCCGGCGCGGCGAGAACGGCGAAATCATCCGCTGGTACGGCGTGGTCGAAGACATCGACGACCGCAAACGGATCGAAGAGGCGCTCCGCGAAGCGCAAGCCGGCATGGATGCCTTGCAGAAGAAACAAACCGCCGGCAGCTAGACGTTACACAGCTCCACAGCCTGCCGCAGCGCGGTCATGGGATCGATCGTGGGCAGGAACTCGTGCGCCACGTAGCCCTTGTATCCGGTGTCGGCGATTCCCCTCATCACTCCGTCCCACTGGACCTCCTGGTTGTGGTCCAGCTGGTGGCGCCCGGGCACACCGCCGGTGTGGAAGTGTCCGATCACGTCGATATTGGCAGTGATCGTTGCGATCAGGTCACCCTCCATGATCTGCATGTGGTAGATGTCATAGAGCAGCTTGACATTCGGCGAGTTGACTTCGTGCATCACGGCCGCGCCCCACGCGGTGTGATCGGCCATGTAGTCGTGATGGTTGACCTTGCTGTTCAGCAGCTCCATGCAGATGTTCACGCCGTTGTCCTCGGCGATCTTCTTCACCCGGTTCAATCCGATAACCGTATTGCGCGCGCCTTCCTCGTCCGACATCCCCTTGCGGTTCCCCGAAAAGGTGATGACGTTGGGCACGCCCGCCTTGGCCGCCAGCGGGATATTCTTCCGAAACGCCTCCTCGATCGCCGCGTGATTCTCCACCCGGTTCAGCGCGTCCGGGATCGTTCCCCCTCCGGCATAACCCATTGTGCAGATCAGCCCGTACTTGTGCGGAATCTCCCACTCATTCACCTCGAGCAGGTCAACTCCCTTCAGCCCCATACCTGCGCCCGCCTCCGCGAGCTGGTCGACCGACATCTCCTTGTAGCACCAGCGGCACACTGACTGGTGGATGCGTCCCTTTGCCGGCGATTGCGCGGTCTGTCCTGATGGGGCGGTCTGGCCTGATGAGGCGGTTTGTGCGAGCGTGGAATCAGCAGCCATGGCCAGAGATACGCCCAGTCCAGTCTTGAGCCCAGCCTCACAAAAGCTTCGCCGTGTAAAAGAATGCATGTCTACTCCGCGGGAACAGGATTTTCTGCAGTGAACGGCGAGCAGCAGGGCTTCTCCACCGGGCTGTACTCCATCAACTCCAGACGAGTCAGATCAGGATCGAACAGATTGTACTGCCACTTGCCGTCCTTTCCGATCTGCATCGGTGTGTGCTGGTTATCCAGCCGTCCCTCAGCGCTCAGCGTGGTCACCGCCTTCTCCATATTCACCACTCCGATCGAAACGTGATTCAGCACCCCAAGCGCCTTCTGCGTCGCCTCCGGCGTGCCCGACGGCACCGGACTCAGCATGTACTCCAGCCAGTCATGGCCGTCCGGAACCTGCTGCGAAACCCAGTCCACCCTGTCCGGCTTCATCCCCCCAAACCAATAAGGCCGAAACCCCAGAATCTCGCGGTAGAAGGCGTTCTCCGCGTCCTTGCTATGCACACTCATGCCCACGTGAATAATGTGGTGGCCGACAGGGTCCGCTCCCGTGATGGCCGCAGGATGCGCCGGCGGCTGGACAAATCCCACTACATTGCCCTCCGGGTCTTTGACATGAAACCAGAGGCTGCCATCGGATCCGTGTTCCACGCTCGCCGGCACATCAACCTTGTGCGCGGCAAGATATTTGCGCAGCGCCTCGGCATCCGCGGTGATGTAAGCCAGGTGATCCAGCCGGTCGGGACCGGACGCCGCCGGCAGCGGCAGCACCTCCACGAACTGCGTCGAATTGACGTAGTACCGCACCCCGTTCGGATTCTCAGCGTCCGGCCCCTTGAACAGCCCGATATCGTGCACGTAATACTTTTCCGCCGCCTGCGGATTGCTCGTATAAACCGCAATGTGCGAGATCCCGGTGATCGCAGGACGCGCCTGCGCACCGGCGGCCACCGGCAGCAGGAAAAGCAAAGAGAGAAAACAGCGCATCTTTAGAGTCCTTTTGAAAGCGTTTACCAAGATAACCGATTTACCCACTCCGAAGACAGCCCGCCTCCGTAACCGCATCTCTGGCGCGCGCGAGAACCGCCGCAACGCCTCATGCGTAGAAACCCACGAGCCAAGATACTATGGTGGCCATACCGATGAAGAAACGAAGACGGCCCCGAAAAGAACGATCCCCAAATCCGCTGCGCGCCCTCCTGTTGCTCTACGCGCTGGCCAGCCTGGGATATTGGCTCGCCGGCGCCATGGATTTGTGGCAGACGCAGGTCCATTGGGACCGGAGGGTCGAAGCGCCATTTCGCTTCGACGATGACAGCCATATTGTCGAGTCCGTCCAGGCCGAGGCCAAAGCAGCAGGATTAAGCAAAGGCGACCGCCTCGAAGGTCTGAACGGTGGCCCCTATACCGGACTGGCACAGTGGAGCGAGATCCTCTCCGACGGGCAACCCGGCGACACCCTCGACGTCGAATTCACCCGGCCCGACGGCTCTCGCAAGGTGGGGACAATCACCCTGGACCACGCGCCGTATTTCTACGGCACCCTGTCGCCCGTAATGTCCTACTGGCAGGCGTTCCTGGTCGGAGGGATTCTGCCGCTGGTCTGCCTCGGCCTCGGTTACTGGGTGGTTCTCGCTCGCCCTCTCGACTCGAATGCCTGGCTGTTGCTTGTCCTGCTGACCTTTCCCAGTGTGCTCTTTTTCAGCACCGGTTTGGCGACGGGTATTTCTCTCTTTCTGCGCGGCTTCTGGTATCACCTGATCCAGCTCGCCGCGTCACCGGCCTTGCTGCTCTTCGGGATCTATTTTCCTGAACGCTCCCGCGTCGACGCCCGCGCGCCATGGATCAAGTGGATCATCCTGCTGCCCTTGGCCGCCTGCATCTGCATCCTTCTTCCGGCAGTTTATGCCGACTATTACAGCGGGGGCGATGGCCCGCTGCTGACCGCGCTCAGCAATGATGCCGACAAAGTCCTCAATTTCCTCAATCTGCTGTGCGTCATCCTTTACCTGGTCGTCACCCTCGACAAGCTGCGCTCGGCCTCCACCGAAGACGCCCGTCGCCGTCTGCGCGTCCTGACCACTGGAACCGGTGTAGGCGTAGGCGCGTTGCTGATCGTCTTCATTCTTCTCCCTCATTTCGGAGTTGACTTCCGCGCACGCGGACATTACTGGCTGCAGTACCTCGGCGGAGTGCTCTTCATGATCGCCCCGCTTACCCTCGCCTACGTTGTGCTCGTGCAGCGCGCCATGGACGTGCGCGTCATCCTGCGCATGGGCACCCGCTACGTGCTGGCCAAGGCCTTCCTCTTCGTCCTGCAGGTTGTGCTCATCACCATTGCCATCTGGCGTCTCCTCCTGCCGGCGCTGCGCAAGAAGCAGCCCGAGCCTTCCGATATGCTCGGCGCGCTAGCGGTTCTCGCCCTGGTGCTCATCCTCCGCTTCGGCCTGCGCAAGAAAATGCAGATCTGGCTCGATCGCAAGTTCTTCCGTGAGGCGTACGACACCGAGGTCGTACTCAACGAGCTTTCCGACGAGGTAAGGCGCTTCACCGAAACCGCGCCGCTTCTTGAAACCGTCGCCCGCCGCGTGGCCGAGACACTGCACATCAACCAGGTGGCGATGCTCCTCCGCCGCGGCGAGAACTTTCAGTTGCAGCAGGCTATTGGCGTCACCATCGACGGTGCTGTTACCCTGCCCGCGCAGGCCTCTGCCGTCCGCTACCTCGCCGCCACCAACGAACCGGCGCGCCTTTACCGCGAAGACCCCGACGCCTGGTACCTGATGGCGGGAACGACAGAGCGGCACGTCCTCGATCTGGTCAACGCGGAGCTGCTGCTGCCGCTGCCCGGGCGCAACCGCCTCATGGGCATGATGGCTCTGGGCCCCAAACGATCGGAGGCCGCCTACACTCCCGCCGATCTGCATCTCCTCCATACTGTCGCCACCCAGACCGGGCTAGCCATCGAAGTGGCTGAGCTGGCGCACTCGCTGGCCGCTGAGGCAGCCCAACGCGAGCGCGTGAATCGAGAGATCGAAATTGCCCGCGAGGTACAGGAGCGGCTCTTTCCTCAGCAGATGCCCGGCCTGCCCGGAGCCACGCTTGCCGGACACTGCCGCCCGGCGCAGGGGGTGGGCGGCGACTACTACGATGTCTTCGATCTGGGTGAAGGCCGCACCGGGCTGGCCATCGGCGACGTAAGCGGCAAGGGCATCTCCGCGGCCCTGCTCATGGCCAGCCTGCGCGCCTCGCTGCGCGGCGTCACCCTCGACAGCCCGCGCGACTTCGCCAACCTCATGGACAAGGTCAACCGGCTGGTCTTCGAAGCTTCGGCATCAAACCGCTACGCCACTTTCTTCTTTGCTTCTTTCGACCCGGCAACCCGCAGGCTGGACTGCGTGAACGCCGGACACAATCCGCCCATTCTTCTCCGCATCGGCCCCGATGGCCAGACGCAGACTCTGCGCCTCGAAGCTGATGGCCCGGTCGTGGGTCTGCTGCCCCTCGCTCCGTACACCGAACAATCCATGACGCTGATGCCCGGCGATGTGCTGCTGCTCTATACCGACGGCATCAGCGAGGCCATGACTCACGAGGATGAGGAATGGGGCGAAGAACGGCTCATCGCTGCGGCGGAGAAAGTGAAAGACAAGCCCGCCTGCGACATCCTGCGCGCTATCTTTGATGACGCCGACGCCTTCACCGCCGGGGCTCCGCAGCACGACGACATGACACTTCTGGTCCTGAAATTGGAGGCCTGAAAACCGGAAAGGTGATGCGCGATTACGGAAAGCTTGTGGGTTGACACATAAATGCGCATTGCCTATTTCCGAGTCAACAGCGAGGAGGGGAAGATCCCATGCGCACAATCAGCCATTTCATCAACGGCCAAAGCGTCACCCGCACTGGCACCGTCACCAGCCCGGTCTACGATCCGATTACCGGCCAGGTGCAAGCCAGCATGGAGCACGGTGACGCCGCACTCCTTGCGGAGGCTGTCGCGGCTGCCAAGGCGGCACAACCCGCCTGGGCTGCGAATAATTCCCAGCAGCGGGCACGGGTGATCTTCAAGTTCAAGGCATTGATCGAAGAGCACAAACAGGAACTCGTCCACCTGATGTCCTCCGAACACGGCAAGATGCTGGGCGACTCCATGGGAGAACTGCAACGCGGCCTGGATGTGGTGGAGTTTATGTGCGGAGTGCCGCATCTGCAGAAGGGCGATTTCACCCAGGGCGCCGGCCCCGGCGTAAATGCCTATTCCATCCGCGAGCCACTAGGGGTCGTCGCCGGAGTTCCGCCCTTCAACTTCCCCGGCATGATCCCGCTCTGGATGCTCGCGCCGGCCATTGCAGTCGGCAACGCCATCATCCTGAAACCGTCGGAGCGTACCCCCACCCCTGCCGTTCGGATCGTGGAGCTCGCTCATGAAGCCGGCGTGCCACCGGGGATCGTCAATATCGTGCTTGGGGCCGAGGATGTCGGTCAGGCGATCACGGATCATCCGGACATCAAGGCCGTGAGCTTGATCGGCTCGACGGCTGTCGCCAAGTCCGCCTACGCGCGCGGCGCGGGCCATGGCAAGCGCATGCAATGCATGGGGGGAGCGAAGAACCACGGCGTCATCCTGCCCGACGCTGATCTTGACCAGGCCGTCACCGACATCCTCGCTGGAGCCTTTGGCTCCGCCGGTGAGCGGTGCATGTCGATGCCGGTGATCGTGCCCGTTGGCCGGAAGACGGCTGAGGCGGTTCGCGAGCGCCTTCTGCAGGAGATTCCCAGGTTGCGGATCGGCGGCTTCACTGACCCCAACGCGCAAATGGGACCGATCGTCACCCAAGCAAACAAGAAAAAGATCGAAGGCTATATCCAGCTGGCTGTCGACGAGGGTGCCGAACTGGTGATCGACGGGCGGGGCCGCACCTTGACGGGCCATGAGGAGGGGTTTTTCTTGTGGCCGACCCTGATCGATCACGCCACGCGTTCAATGAAGAGCTACCAGGACGAGATCTTCGGCCCTGTGCTGCAGATCATTCGTGCGGAGACATTTGAGGAGGCGCTGAGCTACCCGAACCTCCATCACGAGGGCAACGCGGTTACGGTCTTTACGCAGAGCGGAGATGCGGCCCAGCGCTTCGTAGCCGAGGTAGCGGTCGGTATGGTGGGCGTCAATTTTCCGCTGCCAACTCCGGTCGGCTACTACAGCCATGGCGGATGGAAGGACTCAGCTTTCGGCGACCTTAACCAATATGGAGATGACAGCATCCGCTTCTTCACCCGCACAAAAAACGTAACGCAGCGCTGGCCACGCAGCGGACCAGCACCGGGCTTTGACAACAGAACTGCGGAGGCCGTGCGCGAGGGTTGAATCCGCATCACTGCTGTCCGGTTAAAAGTCGAAAAGAATCGGTTGGTCGACGCTTTCGGTGAAATTGGCGCCCGCGTCGATCGTCTGAAGGGCGCATAAAATGATCCCGTAGAATTCTGATGTTTTGGAACAAAGGCGAAAAAATGCGTCGATATCACCACATTGGAATTCCTACCAGCCAACCAAGGCCGGGAGAGCGCCACATCGAGCATCTAAAGATCTTTATTGTCGGACACGAAAACAGCGAGTATGGCGTGGAATGGATGCGGTTCGAAGCGGACGCACCTGTTCCCGAGTTGGTCAGGCAAGTGCCACATGTTGCTTTTGAGGTGAGTGACCTTGCGTCCGAACTGGTAGGCCGAGAAATTCTGATTGCGCCGAACAGCCCATCCGATGGCGTGCGCGTCGCGTTCATCGTCGAAAACGGCGCACCCATTGAGTTGATGGAGTTCACCGACCCCAACCATCCGGATCGGCGTTAAGACACGACTTGGAGGTTCAAATCGTTTCCGCTGACACCGCCGCGTATCCTAAGGACATCCAACCGCTTACGCCAATCTCACGCAACTTTCCCCGGACAGCGGTGAATTCGCATAAACACGCATTGTCGCAACCGGTGATTACATCCTGTGTAGATAGCCCTGTGGTTACCGAACATCGCATCGGCGAAATCAACAGACCTATGAAAATGACAACCGCAAACTGGAATAATCCCAGCGCCGGAACAAAACGCCGAACCAGGCGCCGTACCAACGGTCTCCTCACGCTGATCCTGTCTGTAGTGCTGATCCCCGCGCTCTTTTCTGCCTGCGCGCAGGACCAGAAAGTCCCTAAAGTCGCGCCCCGGCCCGCGAACACCCTGGTCATGCTGCCCGACGGATCGACAGTGCATGTCGAGCTGGCAAAGACCGAAGCGGAGCGCCAGTTCGGCCTTATGGAGCGTAGTTCGCTGCCCCAGGGCCGCGGCATGCTCTTCATCCACGACCAGCCCGGCCGCTATCCCTATTGGATGTACGACTGCAAGATCGGCCTCGACATCATCTGGATGGACCAGGCCCACCGCATCGTCGAGATGTCGCCCGACACTCCGCCGTGCAAAGGCAAAGCCGACACCTGCCCGAACTACGGCGGCCACGAGACTTCAATTTATGTGCTGGAGCTACCCGTCGGCTCGATCAAAGCCCATCAGTTGGCCGTCGGCCAGACCGTGAACTTCAACGTTCAGTGATGCTTAATGGGGATCATTCTGAACGTAGCGCAGCGAATTGAAGCATCCATACGATTTACAGTGTTCGAGCCTTACTAAATTCGCTTCACCACGGCTCGACTACTGCAATCCGATCGGCGTAGCTGATAAACGCTCTCCGAAAAAGAATCGTCGGCAACACACCGTCTATCTTGCTGTCGCGAATCCCTTCGCCCGGAGACGATGGCACAACGAACGAGATCTGGCGAAACGACCTCGTCCCCATCTGAATGTCTTGAGGCGCTAGCACGCTGTAAGCCCTCTTCACGCCATCCGTACCAGTGCTCTGCAGCAACCCGTTGCTCACGCCCTTGTCTTCCACCTCAAACAACAACGGCGCATTAATGCCGGAATCTAGTTGCAGCCGCACCAGCGGCCGTCCCTCACCACCCGATAGCCGGACCCGCACGATCAGCGGCTCCGTGAAGGGCAGATTTTGCGCCCCGTCAGGCGACGTCTCCAATGCCACGCGCTCTCCTTGTATCTTGCTCTCCATCCGCTTGCCATCATCCAGACAGACGAGGCCGTGCGGGTAGTCGATCAACAGATCAAAGCGCTCCAGAAAGTTCTCCCCCAGGATCCCGCGAACGCGTCGATCCATAAGCTGTACCTGCCCGAGGTTGTGGACGAGGATCAGGGCACTCTTGATCGCGTAATCGCCCGCTCGCAACGCCCCCGCATGAGCGTAAGAGGCGCGAGTCGAAAAGGCCGCACCCCTCACACCGGCCGTTCCCTCCAGCTTCAGGTGCAACTCCGACGCCAGCGCCGGATCGACAGTCGTCACCTGCGCCGCTGTGTCCAGAACGAAGTCATAGGGCCCCGAACCATTCAACGTGACCGGAACAATAATGATGGAGCGCTCGACAAATCGCGGGCGTATACTTGGCACATTTCCCGGGCAGTGCGGTTCCCCTTGAAGCGCGGGAAGCAGGACCAGTGCGAGACTGGCGGACGCGAGCCATATAGGATTTTTCACGGATCATTACCTCAGCCTGGTTGGCTGGGTGAACTGTCCGTCTCCATCTCTCCATGGTCATGATGGGTCCCTGATCATTCCCTGAAATGGGGGTGATGCGCTCATGACGGAACGCAAGTGCCTTGTTTTCAGCTTTGCTGAGATCGAGGTCCGAGAACGCGAATTCTCCATCGTGCGAAACGACGAAGTACTGGCCGTCGAGCCGAAGGCCTTCCGCGTTCTCCTCTTCCTGCTGCGCAACCCCCGGAAGCTCATTACCAAAGACGAGCTGCTGGACGCGGTCTGGGGAGACACCGCCGTCTCCGAGAATTCCCTGACCCGTAGCATCGCCCTGCTGCGCAAACTGCTCGGCGACGACACCCACGAGCCCCGTTACATCGCCACCGTCCCGACCGTCGGTTACCGGTTTCTCTGCGATGTGAAGGCGGTCGAGGAAAACCACTCTCACCTGGAGTCTCTGAACGCAGTCTCCGCCGCCGAGCGCCCTCCGGCGGTGAAGGCAGAGCAGCCCCCCGACCGAGCCGCCAACTCGCCATACCAGAGCGCCGCTGAGATTCCTCGCCGCCGCGCTAGCTCTGGTTGTGATAGCCGCAGGATTCCTCGTCCACCATGCCTTCAGCAGCCGTAATGATTCGGGTCGGGCTAGCGCCGCTTCAGTCCCCCGCACTGTCGCTCTTACGAATCTCGCCGGTCTGATATCAGGTCCGGCATTCTCGCCCGAGGGCAAGCAGATCGCCTTCATCTGGGACGGCGAGAACCCCGGGAAAGGCGACGTGTATGTCCAACTTGTCGGAGGGGACAAACCGCTTCGGCTCACGCATACACAAAGCGGCTTTACCTGCTGCGTCGCCTGGTCGCCGGACGGAACGCAGATCGCGTTTGGCCGCTGCCAGGACGGTGCCGGAGGAGTCTATATTGTCCCCGGTCTTGGCGGTCCTGAGCGAAAACTCTCCGACGTCATCTGTCCCTTCGGAGATGCAGGGCAGCCGCAATGGACAGCGGACGGAAAATCTCTGATCCTGGCAGACAGCTGCGTGCCAAACGGCCCACGAGGCATCGTCCTTTTCTCGCTCGAGACCGGAGCAAAGCGGTGCCTGCACGAACCCGGCCCCTTCAGTGATGCAGGGGATTTACACCCCGCTCTGTCGCCTGACCACGAGACAGTCGCCTTTGAAGAAACCGTTAATCTGGAACAAAATATCGAGATTGATACGGTAAAGCTCGCCGACGATCACTTCAAACAGCTCACGCACGACGGGCCTGCGTATCACATCCCGCTCATGTGGACGCCCGACGGCCGGCACATTGTTTTCGGTTCAAACAGAAGCGGCGCGCTTTTGAGGGTATCCACCGTCGACGGTGTTATCGAACCCGAGACCGCGTATCCAAATATCGGAAGCTTGTCGGAGCACGGCCGACTTCTGGCATATGCCACCCAATCCGGGCTACCCCCAACGACTTGGCGCGCCGACCTGGCTAGATCAGGCGGAAAAGTGGTTTCCCTGAACAAACACCTCTTCCTGTCGAATGGAGACGACTCGGCGCAGATCTCGCCCGATGGCCGGCAGATCGTATATCGAACCTTTGCATCAGGGCGATACCAAAATCTCTGGAGGAATGACGCAGGTGGCTCCAACCCCGTCCAGCTCACATTTATCGACAACAACAAGGGATTTAACGGCTCTCCCCGCTGGTCGCCAGACCTGAAGTGGGTTGTCTTTGACTACCACGTCGGACAGCATAGCCGGATCGATATGGTCGACTCCGAGGGCCGCAACCAGCACACCGTCGCTTCCGGCGATTACGAGAACGTCGTGCCAAACTTCTCGCGCGACGGAAAGTCCATTTACTTCGCCTCCAACCGCACCCGCGACTGGCAGATATGGAAACGCAACCTCACCAGCGGCCAGGAAACCCGGATCACGCGGCACGGAGGTTTTCTGGCCATCGAGTCTTACGACGGCAAGACCCTCTACTACTCAAAGTTTGAGGGCGGCGGTCTCTGGAGCATCCCCGTCTCCGGCGGTCCCGAAGAACTCGTCACCCCCGCCCTTCACCGCGGCTACTGGGGGCACTTTGCCGTAACCGACTCTGGCATCTACCTGCTTGATGTGGACGCGATGCCCCGACCCACCATCATGTACTACAGCATTCAGACCCGGAAGCTCATGCCCGTCCTCCAGATGGAGGAACAACCTTTTCCATGGGTGGCCAACCTGTCAGCCTCCCGCGACGGCCGCATCCTGCTGTTCGAACAGTGGGCCCCGCAGAGTCAAGTCGTGATGGTGGAAAATTTGCCGCAACCCTCCAGCAGGTCGGACGATTAGCCGAGTGTTTATATCTGCCCTTCACCTCGCCCAACAGTTCTCAGCGCGGAGGCTCCGTGCTCTGCAAGCTGAGAATTCGTCATCGGTAGTAGCCCTGATCCCGGTCTTTCTTGGCGGACAATTCCCACAGCAGCGCTATAATTGAAATAGAGCACTGAAACAGCCCGGCCGCGATTGCAGCCGGGCTTTTCCATTCTGGGAGCAAACTGGCATGATTACCTGGCGTTTAAGTTATTTACATTCAGATCTTTACCGATAAAGACTCTGTTTTCAGATCTTTACGCCACTGGGTGCCCGTAAACATCCCGGAATCAGATCTTTGCAAGACATCGGGATGGTACACCGGGGGGAGGGGTCCTCTCTGCCCGGCTAGTTCCCTCCCGAAACGGGAATCGTCTCCGAGGCCAGACTCCAGCCCCGCAGCGTAAGCTCCGGTTTGTTTCCGCCAGCCGCAGCTTCCGGATAACGGATCTCGATCTCGCGGGTCTCGCCCGGAAGCAGCGAGACATAGTTGTCCGCGTAGTACGCAGGCAGAATCCGCGTTCCGTCGCCTGCCTTCACAAGTGTCAGCTTGTTGGTCAGCGCCACAGTCGTCCCGTTGTTCCTGAGCTCGACCGTAATCCGGTCTTCGCCGTTGTCCCTTCCGCCGTTTTCCTTTCCAGGAAACGACGCGGTAGCCGTCACGTTAGCCGCCGGAAGCTTGTCCAGCGCACGGTAGTCCTCGCTCTTGGCGGCGAGCCAGTAAAGGTTGCGCGAGAGGGTTTCTCCGCTCGCCGACTTCAGCTGCAGGCTGACCAGCACCACGCCGTTCTGGAGCAGGGGAGCCAGGTCCAGATGGAACGCGGTAGTCGTCGCATCGGCGGCGGCATTTTGCGGCGCCTGCTGATGAAGCAGCGGTTTGTTGTCGAGCGAGAAGACGTCGGCTGTAACGGTCGCGTTGGCCAGCGGCGAGTTCGTGGTATTCACCAGTTCCACGTCGTGCGTCGCCAGGTCGAGCTGGATGTGTTGCGGCTCGCAGGCCTTCATCGTCCCGTAGAACGAAGCCTGCGTGTCGTAGTCCGAACTCAGGATCTCCCACATGTTGCTGGGCCAGGCCGGCTGCGTCATCCACAGCATGCGGCCGCTGTTCGGAGCCCAAAGATGCGCGTTCATGCCCTCGAAGATGGCGCGGTGATCGACGTAGTTCAGCATCTGCGCCTTGCGCTCGAAGTCCTCGAGCCCCGTCGGCGCGCCGAACTCGGTCTGGATCTCCTGCATGAACGGCGCGGTATCGCCGTTCCCGCTTGGCATGCCAGTCGTGGTAAGCCCAGACATCGTCGATGGGCCACTGATCGGCCTTGGGAGTCCATGCCCGGAACGACTCCAGCGTGGACATGGACGGCGTGCCCGTCTCGACCGAGAAGCCGTGGTTGAGCACGGTGTAGTAGAGCTTCGGGTCCTGGTAGCTGTAGGGGCCGCTGCCCTGCAGGTTGATCTGGTTGGAGCTCGGGAAGTAATACCGGGTGCCGTCCAGCGTAGCCACCAGATGTATCAACCCCTCGTTGACGATGGGCTGTGGAACGCCCTCGTTGCGCCCGCACCACACCAGAATGGAGGGGTGGCTCCGGTAGCGCGAGATCACGTCCGCCGCATTTTTGAGAAGGAGATCCGGATCCTGTGCTTCGATGTTGTAGTTCTGCGTCGACTCCCAGAAATCGTTCCAGACCAGCATGCCGTATTCGTCGGCGAGGTCATAGAAGACATCCTCGGTGCTCTGTCCCACCCAGTTGCGGATGATGTCCAGATGCGCGTCGCGATCGAGCCGGAAGTAAGGCTCCAGCCGCTCGCGCGACACGCGCTTGCGTGCGTCGTCCATACCCCAGTTACCGCCGCGGCAGACAATGCGCACGCCATTCACCCGCACCACCAGATACGGCGCAGCCCTTTTTGGTTCTGCCGTCGTCGAGCATGCGGATCGCCGGAGACTTCTCTCCCCCCGGCGCAAGCGAGGCGACCCACGAGTGCCAGTTCTCCCGCCATGCCTCCGGCAAGTATGGTGGCGGCGGATCGGCCGGCGGAATCTCCCGCATGCCGTCGTGGGTCACGTCGACGGGCAGGCTCGCACCAGCCGGAAGGATGGCCGGCGCATACTCCACGCGCCGGAGATGCCCGGTGCTGTCGAGCAGGCTCAGCTCGTAGGTAATTTCCCGGATGCCGAAGCGCAGTTGCTTCGTGTCGGAAACGTCGCGGCCTGTGGTGACCGAGAGCTTGAGGTGATAAAGCTCCGGCTTGCCATAGTCGTTAGGCCACCATAGTCGGGGATTCTGCACGGTGAGCTGTGCGAACTCTGCCGGCGCCAGCTTGATGCATATTGTCGCCTGGCGCGAGCATCACATCCTTGGCGACCGTCACGCCCTCAAAGCTGGCGCTCAGCGTCGCCCTGGCGGGAGTCGTCGAAGTGTTCGTCAGCGGGACATTGATTTCGACGTTGGCCTTGGAGGTATCCGGCAACGGCAAGGTGGTAATCACTTGCGGATCGCCGATCTTTACTGAATTCGTAGCCGTAAGGATTACAGGTTGCCAGATGCCGGTGTCTCGATCGCGAATCGCGGGAATCCAGTCCCATCCCTCCGTGGCAACAAACGTTGGCCCATCGAGGCACATGATCCCGCCATTCTCGCCGGGGCCACCCTTGATCGACTGCTCCTGCGGAATGCCCGGATGCGGCGGCGGAGAGACCCGCACCGCCAGAACATTCGTCTGTCCCGATTTCAGAATGCCAGTCACGTCGAAGTTGCCGCGAATAAAGGCGCCGGTAATTGTGCCGAGCGACTGCCCGTTGAGCCAAACCGCGGCCTGATAGTTGATGCCATGGAAGGTGAGCGTGAAACGCTTCCCGCCGAGGCTCGACGGCGTCTTGAACTCGGTGCGGTACCAGTAGTCGTGCTTGTTCAGCGTCTCGGGGATGGCCATATTGTTGAGGCCGTAGTCAGGGTCCGGATAAACGCCGCGATCTACCAACGTCGTGAGCACGGTGCCGGGCACTGTCGCGACGTACCAGTTCTTCGCGCTGAAGCTCCTTCCCGAGATCGTCGCACCATCTGCCCCGACCTTCGGAGCCTCGGCCAGCATCCAGCCGCCGACCGACCACTGATTTTCGCCGTCCGGCTGCAGAGCCTCGTGCGGTGCCGGAAGAGGCTTCGCTACCGGGGCTGAAAATGGCGCTTTGCTGCGCGGCATTTGCGAGGCGTCCTGCGGCCCGCGATACCCGGCCTGTCCGCGCGTTTGTACCGGCCACGGCTTGGAACCTTCTTCATACACAGGCTGCGCCTCGTTGTAGCCCTTCGCGGCGATCTCAGCGATCAAGTTACTGGCAAGCGATTCACGCTGCAGGGTTAAACCGGCGATTCTGCCCCCGAAATGTCCCCATTCCGGCTCACGCAACGCTGACGGCGCCATGCCCAGTACAGCAGCCACGCTGCCTCGCACCAGGTTGCCGCTCGCCACCTGAGTGCCGTCGTAGTAGAGGTGAAACCGCTCTCCGTCGAACGTGGCGGCAATCAGGTGCCACTTGCCCGGCCCGAAGGTCACAGGTCCATCCAGACTGTTGTCTTTACCGCCGAAGAGAATCAGCTTTCGCGGCGCGATGGCGAGGTAGCGTGCATACTCCTCTTCCGGCCTGCCGAGACCCGCAATCAAGGTCGGCTTGGCGATCGGCTCGTCGGAATTCACCCAGGCGTAGAGTGTCCAGGGGGAATCGGCGACCAGTACCGTGTCGTTCTCGGTGAGCTTTTTGTACAAGCCGTCGCCATCAGCCAGAAAGATGCCGTTATAGGGCCCATACATGGGCGGATCGTTGGTGACGACGTTATAGGGGATGGACGCCTGACCCTGTGAAGACGGCGGGGCGCACAACAGCAGTGCGGCGGCGAGGCTAAGTAAAACGATTGACTTGTTCATCGGAAGATAAGCGTTTCGGTCTACGGGAACAATGTACACGCAGCACCGGGGCCACACCAATCTGGCCGAGGTCTACCTTGCCCGTTCACTCATCCGTGATGTGGGTGGGCGCCAATGCTTGTTAGACTGGAAGCTGCATGATCCTCCCGTTTGTCCGCGATCTGCTCGCGGATCTGGAGAACTCACCCTCATTTGAACAGGCACGGAGGCACCTCTCCTTTGCCCGTGGGCGTCGTCGTGTCTCCGGACTCACCTCTTCGGCGCGCGCCCTGTACATTCCGCTGTTTGCGCGAGCTGCCAATGCCCCAGTGTTGGTGGTGGTGCCTGACAACAAAGCCGCGGACGCGTTACAAGTGGCACTCCGCGCGGGATGCGACCTGACCGGAGCCATTCCACCTAATCGTGTCTTAAAACTGCCGGCTCATGACGTGCTCCCGTTCGAGAACCTGTCGCCGCATCCCGAAATCCAGGAACAGCGAGCAGCCACGTTGTGGAAGATGGCCACCGGAGCTGCGTCCATTGTGATCGCGCCCGTGGAAGCCGCGGCCATGAAGCTCTTCCCGCGCCATTTCTACGGCGGCCTCGCACAGGTTTTGCGCCGCGGCGAAGAGGTCGACGTGGAGACGCTCCTGGCGCATCTGGCCAGCGTGGGCTACACGCCAATGGATATCGTCGAGATGCCGGGCCAGTACACGCGGCGCGGCGGCATCGTCGATATCTATTCGCCCGAGGCCGACCGGCCCGTCCGATTCGAATTCTTCGGCGACGAAATCGAGACCATCCGCAAGTTCGATCCCGAGACGCAACGGTCGTCTTCGCCGCTCGATGAAGCCCTTCTGCTCCCACTCACGGAGACTCCCGTTACCGAGCGCCTGTTGGCCGCAGTGCACACGCGGTTGAGCGGAACTCGAATTGAAGCGGGTGACGATCCAGATCTTGTAGCGGAGGCCGTTTCCGCAGGTGGGGTGAGCGTGTTTCCGGGCTGGGAATTCTTTGCCGGGGTGGCTGAGGCAAATTCCACGTTACTCGACCTGATGCCACGCTCCCTGCTTTTCGTCGAGGAGCCGGCGATGATCCAGAACCAGATCGATCGTTGGTGGAACAAGGTTGAACAGCGCCACGAGCGCGCCAGCATTGGCTCCCTCATTCGCCCGGAGGACATCTACCTGCGACCCGAAGTGCTGAAGGCTCAATTGTCCTCGCACCCCGGCATCGATGTCGATCAGCTCGGAGCGGTAGATGTTCTGGACGAAGACACGACGCTGGGAGAGATCGTCTTCCAGTCGCGGCCAACCCTTCGTTTTCATGGATCAATACCCGCTTTCCTCGAGCAGATCCGATCACTGATGCAACAAGAAACCCGCATGCTGCTGGTCGCTCCTAATCAGGGAGAGGTAGAGCGGCTGGCCGGACTGCTGCGCGAGTACGAACTGCCGTATCGACTCGGCAGTCGCGTGCAGCACGCCGGCAGCGAGAATATCTACGATGAGTCCAGCTATCTCGCGGGCAACTACCGTACGCCAATCCTGGTACGGAGCAGCTTGTCCGCGGGCGTGAGCCTGCCGGAAGCGAACCTGGTTCTTTTTGGCGCGAACGATTTCTCCGATGAAGCAGATGTGACGGCTCGTCCTGTTCCCAGGAAATCGAAGACCGGCGCCTTTGTTTCTGACTTCCGGGATCTCACCATCGGCGATTACGTTGTGCATGTCGAGCACGGCATCGCCCGTTACATAGGCCTTAAGGAAATTGAGCAGGACGGCGTGTCGATCGAGTTTATGATCCTCGAGTTCGCCGAACAGGCGCGCCTGTATGTGCCGCTCACGCGTCTCGACCTGATCCAAAAATACCGTTCGACCGATGCGGGACCCGCACCGGTACTGAACCGGCTCGGCTCACAACAGTGGGCGAAGACCAAAGCGCGCGTGCGCAAGGCCATGCAGGACATGGCCGACGAACTGCTCAAGCTTTACGCACAACGGAAGGCCGCGCTGGGCCATGCGTTTCCAGCGGACAACGAATTTCAGCGCGAGTTTGAAGACGCCTTCGACTACAACGAGACCGACGACCAAATGTCGGCCATCAACGACATCAAGCGTGACATGGAATCGACAACTCCGATGGACCGCCTGCTCTGTGGAGACGTCGGCTATGGCAAAACTGAAGTTGCGATGCGTGCTGCCTTCAAGGCTGTACAGGATGGCAAACAAGTCGCCGTCCTCACGCCCACAACCGTACTGAGCTTCCAGCACTTCGAGACTTTCAAGGAGCGATTTAAGCAGTTTCCCATCAGCGTCGACATGATCTCCCGGTTCCGCACAGCAAAGGAGCAGAAGGATATCCTCGAGCGCGTGGAAGCCGGTAAAGTCGACATTCTCATTGGTACGCACCGCCTGCTCTCTAAGGACATCAAGTTCCACGACCTGGGCCTGCTGGTTGTCGATGAGGAACAGCGATTCGGCGTCCGCCATAAGGAGCGCCTCAAGCAGATGCGCCGCGAGATCGATGTGCTGGCCATGTCGGCGACTCCCATCCCGCGCACGCTCCACATGTCGCTCGTCGGGCTGCGGGATATGAGCGTTATCGAGACGCCTCCGAAGGACCGCATGGCCATACAGACAGTCGTGGCGAAATTCGATGAGAAGCTGATCCGGTCTGCTGTGGAAGTCGAACTGGAACGCGGCGGCCAGATCTATTTCGTCCACAACCGCGTAGAGACTATCTATGAGCTGGCCGCCAAGATCCAGGAACTCGTTCCAACCGCACGTATAACGGTCGGCCACGGGCAAATGAGTGAGGGCGAGCTTGAAAAAGTGATGCTCGGCTTTATGCACCACCAGCACGATGTTCTGGTAGCGACCACCATCATCGAGAATGGTCTCGACATTCCGCTAGCCAACACCATCATCATCAACCGCGCCGACCGCCATGGCCTCTCCGAGCTGTATCAGCTGCGCGGGCGCGTAGGCCGATCGAATCGTCGCGCTTATGCCTATTTGCTCATTCCGCCCGAGCAGGAGTTGACGGAGGTCGCGCGCCGTCGTCTGGCAGCACTGAAAGAATTTTCCGACCTCGGGGCCGGCTT
This sequence comes from uncultured Acidobacteriaceae bacterium, assembly GCA_963725225.1. Classification (GTDB taxonomy): domain Bacteria; phylum Acidobacteriota; class Terriglobia; order Terriglobales; family Acidobacteriaceae; genus Silvibacterium. The sequence goes on along the minus strand of CAVRXY010000021.1, from coordinate 11,194 downwards.
CAAGATTGCCGCACTTGATCTCGAATTGCGCGGGGCAGGCAATATGCTCGGCGGAGAGCAGAGCGGACATATCGAAGCGGTCGGTTTCGAGCTCTACACGAGCATGCTCGAAGAAGCGGTCGCGAAGCTCAAGGGCGAGGAGCATGTCGAGGTTCCGGCGACTCAGCTCAGCTTGGGGATCGGGCTCCGCATCGACGAAAGCTACATCGCCGAAGAAAACCAGCGCCTGCGTATGTACAAGCTAATTGCGGGCATCCAGAGCGAAAAGGCGCATGACGATGTACGCGCAGAGCTAGAAGACCGCTACGGACCTCTACCCGAGAGTGTGCGCCACCTGCTCGACGCGGCACGCTTGCGCCTTGAATGCGAGCGGATCGGCGTGGCCCAGATCGACCGCAAACGCGACCAGTTGCATATCCGCTTCACCGAAAACGCCGGCATTGACCCCGGCCGGCTGATGAAGCTGGTCGCAAAGAATGCCAAGCGCGGCGCGCAGTTCACGCCGCAGGGTGTCCTGCGCTATCCTCTTACCTCGCCGAAGCCTGATGATGTTCTGGCAGAGACACGTGCTCTGCTCGATCAGCTCGCCGTAACGGAAATGACTGTACAGTAAGTATCTGTTTTAGCTGTAAATAGAAGCGAGGCCGAATGATTCGCCGATTTCCGACTGCTCTGCTTACTTCCATTGCACTCATATCAGGAGGCGGGACAATGACAGCAATCGTGTACCCCCAGACTTCCGTAAGTGAGAACTCTGCTTTGAAGTTCCGGACCTTGGCAGCCGACTACTTTGAACAGGTCTATTTCAAGTATTCGCCGACCGAAGGCACACAGGCTGGTCTGCACCAATACGATCCAAGACTTGAGGACTACAGCCGTGCCGAGGTTGAGCGTGAGATCGCAAACCTCAGAATGTTCGCTACGAAATTCGAAGCTATTTCACCGGTCGCTCTGGACGAAAGCACTCGGGGCGACCTCGCCATGGTGCGCAATAACATTCGTGGCAACCTCCTCGAGCTCGAAACGATAAGACCGTGGGAGAAGAATCCAGACACATACTCCAGCGGTATTGCGAACAGCGCCTTTGTTCTCATGGAGCGGAAGTTTGCCCCGGCCGATGAACGGCTGCGGTCCCTCATCGCCCGCGAGAAGCAGATGCCTGCTGTATTCACCGCGGCGCGTCAGAACCTCAAAAATCCCCCGCGCGTTTTTACCGAGATCGCGGTGGAGCAGTTGCCGGACATCATTAGCTTCTTCGAAAAGGATGTTCCCGAGGCATTCACTGATGCGAAGGATCCCAGATTGATCGCTGAGTTCCATGGAACGAACGCAGCAGTCATCTCCTCCCTTCGGGAGTACGAGCAGTGGGTCAAGACCGACCTGCTGCCTCGCTCGAATGGAGACTTCCGAATCGGCAGCGACACCTTCTCGAAAAAGCTGCTCTATGACGAGATGGTCGACACGTCGCTCGACAAGCTGCTCACCGTGGCCTACGCCGATCTGCACCGCAATCAGGAGGAATTTGAGCGCGTCGCGAAAGAAGTCGATCCTTCCAAAACTCCAAAGGAAGTGCTCGCCGAGCTCGCTTCCATTCATCCCTCTCCCGACCAGCTCCTGCCCACATTCCGCAACACTTTCGGCGGACTCATCGGCTTCATCCGCAATAAACACATCATCACTATCCCGTCGGACGTGCAGCCGGTGCTCGAAGAGACGCCCCCTTTCATGCGGGCAACGACGCAAGCCTCGATGGATTCGCCCGGCCCGTTTGAGACAAATTCGACTACGGCATATTTCAACGTCACCTTGCCTGAAAAGGGATGGTCCGCAGCGCACATCGCCGAACACATGGCAGCTTTCAACGTAGGCACCATTATCAGCACATCGGTGCACGAAGCGTACCCAGGCCATTACGTACAGTTTCTGTGGGTGAATCACGCGGACCTGAGCCAGGTACGCAAGATCATAACCGCTAACACTAACGTCGAGGGTTGGGCGCACTACTGCGAGCAGATGATGCTTGACGAGGGCTATGGCCAGCCAGGCACAGGAGCAAAAGACGAGCGCGAGGCGAAATTGATCCGGCTCGGTCAGCTGCAGGATGCCCTGTTGCGTGATGCGCGCTTCATCGTTGGCATCAAGATGCACACCGGTCAGATGACCTTCGACCAGGCTGTCGACTTCTTCGTCACCGACGGCTACCAGTCGCGTTCGGTCGGTCTGGTCGAAACCAAGCGAGGAACTGCCGACCCGACCTATCTCTACTACACGCTGGGCAAGCTGCAGATCATGAAACTGCGGTCCGATCTTGAAAAGAAGCAGGGGCCGAACTTCTCACTACAGCGCTTCCATGACGATTTCATGCGTCAGGGTGGCGCGCCCATCAAAATCGTGCGGCAGGCGCTGCTAGGAGACGACTCACCGGCGCTTTGAACGCATCCAATGCAGCGGAACAGAGAATTTACACTTTCTCCGCGCGCGATCCTCTGTAACACTTGAAGGACTTTAATCCGTTGTTGCTGCCACACAAAGATCTTAAGTTTAAGGAACCCCCAAAATGAAACCTAAGGTACGCAAGGCAGTCTTCCCCGCGGCGGGATTTGGAACCCGCTTTCTTCCAGCCACCAAGGCCATCCCCAAGGAAATGCTCGCCGTGGTGGACAAGCCGATCATTCAGTACGGAGTCGAAGAGGCAATTGCCGCCGGGTGCGAGCAGATCATCATCATTACCGCGCGCGGCAAGTCGGCCATCGAGGACCACTTCGACATTAGTTACGAGCTCGAATCTTCTCTCGAAAAGCGCGGCAAGAAGGAGCTGCTCGAGGTCAGCCGCAGGGTTTCAAATATGGCCGATCTCTCCTATGTCCGGCAGAAAGAGGCTAAAGGCCTGGGTCACGCCGTTCTCATGGCCAAGGAGCTCGTCGGGGACGAGCCGTTCGCCGTCATCCTGCCCGACGATGTGATCGACGCGCCCGTACCCTGCCTGAAGCAGATGATCGATGTGTTTGAACAGGTGCAGGGTTCCGTTCTGGCAACGATGATCGTAGAAGGGCCTGCGATCTCTGCTTACGGCGTCCTCGACGGCTCTCCTCTGCGAAGCAACCCTAGGATCATCGAGGCTCGAAGCATGGTGGAAAAACCGAAATTAGAAGATGCACCGTCAAAGAACGCGATTATCGGCCGCTATATCCTCACGCCGGCAATCTTCGAGTTGCTCGAGAACCTAACTCCCGGAGCGGGAGGCGAACTCCAGCTCACCGACGGAATCAAAGGTTTATTGAAGACGGAAAAGGTATACGGCTACACCTTCGATGGAACTCGTCACGATGCTGGTGACAAATTAGGAATGCTAAAAGCAACCGTTGATTTCGCTCTTAAAAGAGAAGATCTCGGGCCGCCGTTCCGTGAGTTTTTGAAATCGCTTTCGTTGTGACTGGATGCGCCCTATGTTCCCGAAAACCCAGGTCGCGCACGCTACTTCCACTTGATATTGCAGCCCACGCTGGGCCGCTGTTCCGGATTGATAGGCTTCCCCGCGATCAGCGCGTCCAGCGCAGCACGCAAGTCTCTACCGGTAACCGGAATATTACTCGCAGGCCGGCTATCGTCGAATTGCCCGCGGTAAACCAGCTTCAATCCGGCGTCGAAGAGAAAGAAATCCGGCGTGCACGTCGCATCGTAAGCCCGAGCTACTTCTTGCGTCTCGTCATAGAGGTAGGGAAAGATGAATCCCAATTCTCTGGCTTGTTCCGCCAGACTTCTGGGGGCATCGTCGGGATAACTTGCTGCGTCGTTGCTGCTGATAGCAACCAAACCCACCCCGCTCGTCTCGTAATCGCGGCCAAGCTGCGCCAGCGCTCGTTCCAGATGCTTCACAAATGGGCAATGCCGACAGATGAACATGACCAACATGCCCTTAGGACCGCTAACCGCCTGCGTACTTACCTGATGACTGGTGACGACGTCCGTCAAGACAAAATCCGGCGCCGAGGTTCCCAACGCCAACATCGCCGATTCTGAACGAGCCATGGTGACCTCCTGGCGAACTTTCTGGCTAATTTCAGTTTAGAAAAGCATACCCCTGCGGGGCAGAGGCACGCCAAGGTGTTCGTACGCCAGTCGCGTCGCAACACGCCCCCGCGGGGTGCGATCCAAAAAGCCGCGCTGAATGAGAAATGGCTCGTACACTTCTTCGAGCGCGTCCTCCTCCTCGGCCAGCGAGGCCGCCAGCGTGTTCAATCCCACTGGGCCGCCATCGTACTTTTCGATGATCGTTATCAGTAGCCGCCGGTCGAGTTCGTCGAAGCCGTGAGCGTCCACTTCCAGCATCTTCAATGCTCCTTCTGCAGTTGCTCGATCGATCACGCCCGAACCGCGCACCTGTGCGAAGTCGCGAACCCGCCGCAGCAGCCGGTTCGCGATACGCGGAGTGCCGCGCGAGCGCATGGCGATTTCGGCTGCCCCCTCAGGATCGATGGGGACTCCAAGCACCTCCGCCGAGCGTTCCACCACAAAGCGCAGGTCTTCATCGGAGTAAAACTCCAAACGTAAAAGAATGCCGAAACGCGACCGCAACGGAGACGAAAGCAATCCTGGCCGCGTGGTTGCGGCAACAAACGTGAACGGCTTGATGTCCATCACATGCGTACGTGCCGCCGGTCCCTGCCCGATGATGATGTCGAGCTTGTAATCCTCCAGCGCCGTGTAGAGCTTCTCTTCGAGCACTGGCTGTAGCCGGTGAATCTCGTCGAGGAAAAGCACCTGGCGCTCTCGCACATTGGTCAGGATCGCTGTCAGGTCGCCCTGGATCTGAAGCGCGGGCCCGGAGGTTTGTTGAAATCCCACGTTCAGCTCGTTAGCTATGATCGTCGCCAGAGTCGTCTTTCCCAGCCCCGGGGGTCCGAAGAGCAGCACGTGGTCGAGGGCCTCGCCCCGCGACCGAGCAGCCTCCAGAGCGATCGCCAGTTGCTCCTTTGCCTTCTGCTGACCGATAAATTCTTGCAAGTAGCGCGGGCGCAGCTTCAGCTCAAACGAACTTTCATCCTCGGCGCGCGCCGCGCTCACCAGCCGTTCCGGATCATCTTTGCGTGACGCCATTTCAATCGGAGTCTACCGGGTGAGCGGGCGGGAAGCAACGTAGCCGAATTTCGGCTACATTGATGACGATGCTTCGATCGATCGTCTTCCTGTCCCTCGCCTTCTTCCTTCCCCATTCCTTCGGCCAGCAGGCGGCTGGCACTGCAATTTCAGATTCTCAGAAAGCGGAAATGGCCCGCCGGGTGCGGCAGGAGTTTCTTCATGCATGGAATGGCTATCGCAAATACGCATGGGGACACGACGCACTGATGCCTCTCAGCCATAAGCCGCACGACTGGTACGCTCATTCGCTGCTTATGACACCCGTCGACGGGCTCGACACCATGATCTTGATGGGCCTTAAGGCGCAGGCTGATGAGGCACGCGGGTTGATCGATACGAAGCTTGATTTCAATCAGGACATCTACGTCAAGGATTTCGAGATCACCATCCGTCTGCTGGGCAGCCTTCTTTCCAGCTACGAACTAACCGGCGACAAGCGCCTGCTCGAGCTTGCCGATGACCTGGGCCGCCGCATGCTGCCCATGTTCAACTCACCGACGGGCATGCCCTATGAGTATGTCAACCTGCGGACCGGTGCAGTGCGAGGCGCCATCAGCAATCCCGCCGAAATCGGCAGCCTGCTCATCGAATACGGAACGCTGGCAAAGCTTACGGGGAAAAAGGAATATTACGACAAGGCAAAACGTGCGGTGGTAGAGCTGTACAAGCGGCAATCGAAGATTGGCTTGGTCGGCTCGGGTATCAACGTCGAGACGGGTCAGTGGACCGATTCGACCGCAGGCATTATGGGCGGTATCGATTCCTACTACGAATATCTCCTGAAGGCATCGATCCTCTTCGGCGACCGAGATTGCGAGCGGATGTGGAAGGAGAGCATCGCAGCAATCAATGGGTATCTCGCCGACGAACGGCCCGACGGCCTATGGTACGGGCAGGCCGACATGAACACCGGGAAGCGAACAACGACCTATTATGGGGCGCTCGATGCCTTCTTTCCGGCGGTGCTTGTTCTGTCAGGCGATGTGGATCGGGCCGCTCAATTGCAGCAGTCGGGTTACAAGATGTGGAATTTTGCAGGAGTCGAACCGGACGAATTTGATTACGTCAAGTCTCAGATCGTGAACCCGGAATACCCGCTGCGGCCGGAAATCATCGAGTCTGCCTACTACCTCTACCACTCAACGCACGACGCAAGGTACCTCGCAATGGGGCAAACGTTCCTGGAATCTCTTGTGAAATATTGCCGCACTGAAGACGGCTTTGCAGCCCTCAAAGACGTGCGGACCAAGCAGAAGGAGGACGCCATGGAGAGCTTCTTCTTTGCTGAAACTTTGAAGTATCTGTACCTACTTTTCGCCCCACCGGACACTCTGCACTTCGACTCAATAGTCTTCAATACTGAGGCGCATCCGATGCAACGAAATTTCACGAACCTCTCCCACGCCCGTTAGAGATGCTGAACTTCCGATCGTTCCCGCTATTGCGCAAGCAACGGCAGTCCAGCCACGCACAACGCCCCCTGTACCAATAGCAACGCGCCGGTGATCCACAGGAACCAACGACGATAGCGTGTTTCGAGCACGTCAGCAAAGACCCCGCCCACGAAGGCCAGGAGAAACGGAAGCGCCCATAAGGTTGTAGTGCTCGCTACTCCGGGCGTCACCACGCAGTATGAGCAAGACGGTCACAATCAACGGCGCCGTATTGCCGAAGTAGCGTGATCGCCGCATCGCCAGATACAGACCGAGTGCGCTGGCGGCGGCAATCGTCAGGCCCGCATTCGGCAGAGTAGAAAAGAACCCTCGCAACTGCTCGAATGAGAACCCGATCTTGGCCGCCTCACTGCGAAAGACGTAGCTGAAGGCGTCCGGCCTGAAGGCATACGACGCAAAGAGGATCAGCATTGCGCCCAGTACCCACACAATCAGGAGTGTCGGAAGATACGCCCGCTTGCCTTCCGCCAGGTACGCCATGAAAGATATAGTCAACACCAGCGCAAGCACAAAAGCCGACACATGCGCCGCCGCCGTAAATCCTAGAATCACGGTGAGCAGGATTATGCGCGGACGCCACTTCTTACGTGGCCCTTGCATTGCATGGGAGACTCCAATCGCCGTGTAGACCGCCGCGAAGAGGCCAAACGCCGCCCATATCTCGTTGTTCGGGTAGACTGCCGCTGTGATGACCGGAGGCGAGAAGCAATAGAGGGTCAGCGAGATGTATCCGCCGGTGTTGCCGTAGAGCCGCCGCGTTACCCACCAGAGACACCCTCCGAGCATTAACGCCGCAAAGACGAAAGGCATCCGCAGCAGCAGATTAATATGGCTCAACTCGTGGCGCATCTCCCACGTTGAGGTGGTGGACGCCTGGCCGGCGAGGATGCGATCCAGTGTCAACGGCAGCCCGGCCACGCGATAGGCCAGTGTTCCATCATGGATATTCCCGCAGGTAGTAAAGTATCCCGCCAGAGGTGACGGCCTTTCCCACATCTCGCGCCCACAGCGCGCGTACTGGTAGTCGCTCTCGGAGAGCGTACTGCGCTCGATTACCCAGAGACATTCCGCCAGCAATGCAAGGAGCAGCAGCGCCGCTATTTGCTGCGGCCGGTCAAAGCGAAATTTGCGCAGGCGGTGTTTCGTCGGGGGCATCGTTCAGGCGGGATTTATCTGGTGGTCAATGGTCAGTGTAAACGCTGCGGTCCGCCGCAGTGCGACATGCCATTACACGCGGTCGGACAGAGGAAAATGTGCGAGCCTCTGCGCTTTCGTGGCACGCCTGTATCGACTGCGGCTCCGCGGTGGGCGATGCGCCAAACTGCCGCGGTGCAAACCTCTGAATCCATTGGCCAAACCCGCATTGCGAGGCAATAAATAAAGCAGTATCATAGAGTTAGGTCAAACCGCAGGCTGAAAGAACACATTCCGTCTGATCCCGACTGGGATCCGGCTAACACCTGCTGCGATGACCGCACACCTTTATGGCAGACGATCAGAATCCTCAACTTCCCCTCGGCAGCAATGGCAGTGACGGCAAAAGCGACCCGACGGGCGCCGCCAGCATAGTCCCGATCAATATCGAAGACGAGATGCGCCGGTCGTATCTCGAGTACTCGATGTCGGTCATCATCGGGCGTGCACTGCCCGATGTGCGCGATGGCTTCAAGCCCGTGCACCGTCGCGTGCTCTACACGATGCACGAGATGGGCCTGCAGCACAACAAGAAGTACACCAAGAGTGCCAAGATCGTGGGACAGGCGATGGGTGTCTTCCATCCTCACGGCGACGCGCCGATTTACGACACCCTGGTGCGCATGGCGCAACCTTTCAGCCTGCGTTATCCGATGGTTGACGGTCAGGGCAATTTCGGGTCGGTCGACGGCGACCCACCGGCGGCTATGCGCTACACGGAAGCCCGCATGACGCGCGTGGCCGGCGAAATGCTCGCCGACATCGACCAGGAGACGGTCGATTTTACCCCGAACTACGACGAATCCACGCTTGAGCCTCTTTGTCTGCCGACCCGCGTCCCCAACCTCATCGTCAACGGGTCGAGCGGCATCGCGGTGGGTATGGCCACGAACATCCCGCCACACAACCTGACGGAAGTGGTTAATGCAGCCATTGAAATGGTGAACAACCCACATGCCGGCCTGGCCGAGGTGCTCAAGCACGTGCAGGGGCCGGATTTTCCTACCGGCGGGTTCATCTACGGACGCAGCGGAATTGCGTCGGCTTACAAGACTGGCCGTGGTCGCTTCCTGATGCGCGCCCGGGCGGCCGTCGAAAACCTGACACAGGGCCGGCAGGCGATCATCGTCAGCGAGATTCCTTATCAGGTCAACAAGAACACGCTCATCAAGCGCATCGCCGAGCTGGTGAATAATAAAGTCATCGACGAGATCTCCGACGTGCGCGATGAAAGTGACCGCGACGGCATGCGCATCGTGATCGAGCTGAAACGGGGTGCCGAAGCACAGATCGTTCTCAACCAGCTCTACAAACACTCGCAGATGCAGGAGAGCTTCTCGATGATCTTCCTAGCCGTGGTTAACGGCCAGCCGCGGGAGCTGCCCCTGCATGTGGCCATCCGCCACTTCATCGATCACCGCGTTGACGTAGTGCGTCGTCGCACGGCCTTTCCTGCTGCGCAAAGCCCGCGAACGCGAGCATATCCTTCTCGGTTACCAGATTGCGCTCGATCACCTCGACAACGTGATCAAGATCATTCGCGGATCGTCTTCGCGTGCGGATGCGAGGGAAAATCTCTTTCAGTTTTTCTCCGGCAAGACGATCACCGTGCGTGATCAGGCGCTGGCAGGCGTTAAGCTTGACCCCGCGAAATACGCGATTGACCAGACGACTCTTATCTCGGCAACGCTCACGCTCAGCTATCGCCAGATCGATGCGATCCTGGAACTACAGCTCTATCGCCTGACGCAGCTATCCATCGACGAGTTGCTCAAGGAGCTGGCGCAGGTTCGCGACAACATTGCTGAATACGAGTCCATTCTCGCTTCCGAGAAGAAGCTGCGGTCGGTAATTGTGAAGGAGCTTGAGGCTGTCCGCAAGGAATTTGGCGACAAGCGCCGGACAGAAATTCTTGACGAAACCGCCGAACTGCAGCTCGAAGACCTCATCGCAGACGAGCAGGTCGCGGTCACCGTCTCGCATTCGGGCTATCTCAAGCGCACACCGATCTCCACCTACCGCCAACAGCGCCGCGGAGGCACGGGGCGCCTTGGCATGAAAACGCGCGAGGAAGACTTCGTCTCGCAGCTCATCATCGACTCGACTCACGCCTATTTGCTTTGCTTCACGAACACCGGGCGCGTCTATTGGCTTAAGGTTTATGAGGTTCCCGATGTCGGAGCAGCGGGCAAAGGAAAGTCTATGGCCAGCCTGCTCAACCTGCAACCTGGCGAAACAGTCCGCACCATCCTGCCCGTGCGCAACCTTGAAGAAGAAGGCAAATTTATCTTCTTCGCTACGCGCAATGGCACGGTGAAGAAAACGCCCCTTAAAGACTTCTCCAACGTAATGTCCCGCGGCATCATCGCCATCGGTATCGACGCTGAGGACGAACTGATCGGCGTGCGGATCACCGACGGCAACCAGGTTGTCTTCCTTGCCACGCATGAAGGCATGGCAATCCGTTTCGACGAAGAGGATGTCCGTTCAATGGGACGTCCGGCGTATGGTGTGCGCGGCATTGACTTGGCCAAGAAGGACTATGTCGTCGGCATTGCCGTAACTCCTAAGGAGCGAAAGAAGAATGGCGCAGGTGCCGATTGCGCATGTCTGATCCTCTCCGTAACTGAGAATGGATTTGGCAAGCGGACTGATGTCGATGAATATCGGCTGCAGTCGCGCGGGGGCAAGGGCGTGATCAACGTCAAGACGACCGCTCGCAACGGCAAGGTTAGTTCCATCCAGCTCGTCGACGATACATCAGAACTGGTGGTCATCAGTCAGTACGGCAAGATCATACGCATAGATACGAAAACCGTACGGGCTGCCGGCCGCTCCACTCAAGGAGTCAAGCTGCTTTACCTTGAAGAAGAAGACAAGGTGGCCGCTGCTGTGGTTATCCCGCCGGAGGAAGCTAAAGCGGAACCGGAGAATGGCACATTGCTGCAGTAATTTGGTCCCAAATCGATAAAAAGGCGCTGACAACAGCGCCTTTTTCTTTAGACCGCATCACGTTTTTCTCCCTTTAGGGATGCCGGCAGAAGGATGAATTCAACGAATGCCCAGACACCGCATTTTGAGCGTCAGAATTGTCTTGCCTCGCACCTATTCATCTCGGCTGCAGCGTCTCACTGCTGTGATGATGTAGTCTGCCCATGTCTTCCGCATTCCATTTTTCAAGGAGAACTGCATGCCCATTTCTGTTGAAACCGTGACCCTCGCCGATGCGCGTCGTATCATCACTGCCGCGGAGAAGAAAGCCGAAGAGATCGGTCAGCCCATGAATATTGCTGTTGCCGATGCAGGAGGAAATCTCGTCGCCCATATCCGCATGGATACCGCTTGGATGGGTTCAATCGACATCTCGATCAACAAGGCCTTCACCGCGCGTGCGTTCGACATCGCCA